>CBDIHL010000034.1:0-126909 GCA_965279125.1 Dinoroseobacter sp. | reverse complement strand
GAGTACTGATGATCAGGACGAGCTGTTCGAGGACTGATCCCGATCTCAGATGCTAGACTTTGAAATGCTTGGACAATTTCAGGCCCTGACCTTGGTAATTCGAGGCCAGATCGGCCCCGTATAGGTGGTCGGGTGGCGCGGACATGCGCTCGTAGATCAAACGCCCGACGATTTGGCCGTGCTCCAGCACAAACGGGGCCTCGTGGCAGCGCACTTCCAGCACCCCGCGCGCACCGGTGCCGCCTGCGGGACCATGTCCGAAACCCGGATCAAAGAAGCCCGCGTAATGGACGCGAAATTCCCCGACAAGCGCCAGATACGGGGCCATTTCAGCGGCATAATCGGGCGGGATATGCACGGCCTCGCGGCTGACAAGGATGTAGAACGCGCCGGGATCCAGAATGATACGGCGGTCGGTGCTGCGCACGTCTTCCCAGAACTCGGCCGGATCATAGGCCCCGATCCGGTCCAGATCGATCACGCCGGTATGCGGTTTGGCGCGGTAGCCCAGAAGATCGCCCTTAGCCGGATCCAGATCAACGGAAAAGCCGAGGCCCTCGTCGATATGGGCCGGGCCTGAGACCAGATGCACCGCGTCATGCAAGGCGGTCAGGGCGGCATCGTCCAGCACAGATTGGCCCGCGCGAAAGCGAATTTGGTTCAAGCGCTGCCCTGGACGCACCAACACCGAGAACGAACGCGGGCATATTTCCGCAAAAAGCGGGCCTTTATAGCCTTTCGGGATGCGGTCAAACTCTTCGCCGTCATCGGTGATCAGACGTGTCAGCAGGTCCAGCCGCCCGGTGGAGGATTTGGCATTGGCCACCGCCGTCAGCCCTTCGGGAAGATCGAGCGCCTCCATCAGCGGGACCAGATAGACGCAGCCCTTTTCCAGAACCGCACCGCCGTCGAGGGATATGCGGTGCATCTCAAACTCGGCCAAGCGGTCCTCGACCCGGTTGCCCGCCCCCGCCAGAAACGAGGCGCGCACGCGGTAGGCGGTGTGCCCAAGGCGCAGATCAAGGCTCGCGGGTTGGATTTGGTCTGGCGTGATCGCGGGCGCACCGGTCAAAGCGCCTGCAGCGATCAAGCGGCGCAGGCCCGTATCGGGCAGCACACCGGGGGCGTCAAAGATCAGGGGCTCAGCCATGAGATGTGCCTAAGGTCTTCATATGATGTGTGAAATTGGTCGGGCTAGCAGGATTCGAACCTACGACCTTCCGTCCCCCAGACGGACGCGCTACCAAGCTGCGCCATAGCCCGACGCTGGGCATGCATAGCGGTTTGACCGCGAAGAGCAAGCGTATTTCCGTGATTTTCCGGGGCAAAATACCTGTCCAAGCGCGGAAAGTTTGCGGCATCGTCTCTAGTCGCTGGATGCAGCGGATCGCGGCGACAGGCTGGCGGCAATCCGGTCGCGCAGGCTGCGCAATTGGCCCACGGGTGCGCGCAGTTTATCCGCCTTTTCGCTCAAGTCCGATGTGGGGATGCGGCGCAGATCCGTCGACAGGCTGGGCAGGGTGCTCAGGAAACTCGGCGAGGCCCCGGGCAGTGGCTTGCGCGGCTCGGAGGTGACGGGCGTGTTGCTGCCGCCCTCGGGAAGGTTGGCAAACAGCATCGGCGCTTCGTCATCTTCGAGATTGGCGAAGATATTGGTGACGGTATCTGTGTCCGGTGGGGGAGGGGCCATTTTCGGCACCTCAGGCACATCCGGGGCAGGGCGCAAGGGGACAACCTTTGCAGGCTCAGCCGGGGCCGCCTGCACAGGGGCCGCCCCTTGTCCGGCGTTCAGCTGGTAGCCAACCTCGACCACATGCAAAACACCTTGTTCGCGCAGGATTTTTTGCACGCCTCGAATAGTGACGCCATCTTCATGCAGCAATTTCTTGATGCCGGCCAACAATTCCATATCCGAAGGACGGTAATAGCGACGACCGCCGGCACGCTTTACCGGCTTTACTTGCGGGAACTTGCTTTCCCAAAAGCGCAAAACATGCGTGGGGGTATCAAGCCAATCAGCGACTTCGCTGATGGTGCGGAATGCGTCGGCAGATTTCGACATACGGCGCTGGCCCCCAAAGATAGACGTTAGGCCGAGCGATTCCCGTCAGCCACGCGATCTTTCATCAAGTGCGACGGGCGGAAGGTCAACACACGCCGGGGATGGATTGGGACTTCTTCGCCAGTTTTGGGGTTGCGCCCGATGCGCGCGGCCTTGTCACGCACGCTGAAGGTGCCGAAGCTGGAGATTTTCACGCTGTCGCCTTGCACGAGTGCATCCGACATGTGGCCCAAAATGCTCTCGACCAGAGCGGAAGATTCGTTGCGGCTGAGACCTACTTCGCGGAATACCGCTTCGCTTAGGTCCATGCGTGTCAGGGTCTTATCGGCCATGCTTTATCCTCACTGAAGCGTGAAGCAGTATGCAGCGCCCGATTTCAGAGTCAATATCAAGGGCTTGGAAACCGCAATTCAATCGCCTTACCAGCGCAGGGCAACAGCCCCCCAGGCCAGGCCACCTCCGATGGCCTCGGTGACGATCAGATCGCCGCGCTTGAGCTGCCCGCGTGCCACGCCCACCGACAGCGCCAGCGGGATGGAGGCGGCGGAGGTATTGCCATGATCCTGCACCGTCACAACGACCTTCTCCATCGGCAGGCCCATCTTCGTGGCCGTTGCTTTGATGATGCGCAAATTGGCTTGGTGCGGCACGATCCAATCCACGTCCGACGCGCTCAGATCGGCCTTCTCAAGCGCTGTCTCGGCGGTTGCGGCAAGCTTCTCGACCGCGTGGCGGAACACCTCTTTGCCCTGCATCCGCAAATGCCCGGTGCTTTGGGTCGACACCCCGCCATCCACATAGAGGATGTCTTTGTGCCGCCCGTCCGAATTCAGATCGACTGACAGGATCCCGCGATCCGCCTTGGTGCCGTCGCCGTCCTGGGCCTCAAGGATCAAGGCGCCGGCCCCATCCCCGAACAGCACACATGTGCCGCGATCGGTCCAGTCCATGATCCGGCTGAACGTCTCGGCCCCGATCACCATCACGCGGCTGGCTTGGCCTGACAGGATCAGCGCATTGGCATTCGACAACGCATAGACAAAGCCCGCGCAGACCGCCTGGATATCGAAGGCAAAGCCCCGGCTCATGCCAAGTTCGGCCTGCACCATGGTGGCGGCGGAGGGAAATGTCAGATCGGCGGTGGAGGTCGCAACGACGATGGCGTCCAGATCATCAGCCTCCAGCCCGGCATGGGCGAGGGCGGCTTTGGCGGCACGGGTTGCCAGATCGGCGGTGCCTTGGCCTTCGGCTGCAAAATGCCGCCGCTCGATCCCCGAGCGCGACTTGATCCATTGGTCGGTTGTGTCGAGGAACGTCTCAAAATGGCTGTTGGGAACAACGCGGTCGGGCAAGTAATGACCCACACCAGTGACAACAGCACGTTTATTCATCTTCGGCGTTCGTTTTCTGCTCAGAATTTTCGCTATCCTGACGTTGCGTCGCCCCAGATGCAACCCGTGCTGCGAGGCGTTCGGTAAACCCGGACTGCGCGAGGGTCGCCGCAAGCTTGATGGCCGAGGACACGCCCGTGCCATCCGCCGATCCGTGCGACTTCACCACGGTGCCGTTAAGCCCCAAAAACACGCCCCCATTGACCCGGCGCGGATCAATCCGCTTCGACAGACGCCGCATGGAGGTATAGGCGAGCACGGCGGCAATCCGCGACAACGGCGTGTGCTTGAACGCTTCGCGCAGCAGATCCCCGATCAGCTTGGCGGTGCCTTCGCCGGTTTTCAGCGCGATATTGCCGGTAAAGCCGTCGGTGACGATCACATCGACGCTGTCGGAGGGGATATCGCCGCCCTCGACAAAGCCCTTATAGTCGAAATTATTGGCATCAGCGGCCTCGGCGATCAGATCATTGGCCTGCTTAAGCTCGTTGCGGCCTTTGTGTTCTTCGGTCCCGACATTCAGCAGGCCGATGCGCGGGCGGGTCAGTCCCAGACCATTGCGCGCATAGGAGGCCCCCATCTGGGCGTAGCGCAGCAAATCATCGGCATCGGCTTTGATATCCGCGCCCACATCCAGCATCACGTTGAAGCCCTGCGGATTGCGCGAGGGCCACAGGCAGGCAATCGCGGGGCGGTTCACGCCGGGCAATTTGCGCAAGCGCATCATGGAAAGCAGCATCAGCGCGCCGGTATTGCCGCAACTGACCGCTGCATGGGCCTCGCCGTTCTTGACGGCCTCAATCGTGCTCCACATCGAGGTGTCTTTGCCGGTGCGCAGGATATGGCTGGGCTTGTCGTCCATCCGCACGACACCCGTGGCATCGCGGATGGTGACGCGCGGGGACAACCCGCGTTTGCGCGCGATCAACCTCGTTAACTCGTCCTCGGGTCCATGCAGCAGAAAATGGATGTCGGGGTTCTTGGAAGCAGATGCGGCAAGCCCGTCCACGACAGCAGACGGTCCCCGGTCACCGCCCATAGCGTCAACCGAGATCACGGTGCGCGGATCCTGCGCGGTGCTGGAGGGGGCCTGTTCGTTCATGCCATATGACACTTAGCCCGGCGTGGGCCGATACGGCAAGAGGGCCGATGGCCAAGGCCATCCGCTTTCTCCTGCGTTTTCATGTCAGAAGGACTGACCGGCTTACGCCGCGTCTTCGTCCAGCTCGACCTCATCCGCCTGCGCAACCACTTCGCGGTCGGCGTAATGGCCGCACGAGGCGCAAACGTGATGCGGGCGCTTCAGCTCGCCGCAGTTTGGACACTCGTTCGGGTTGCCAGCAACCAGCGCGTCATGCGAGCGGCGGTTGTTGCGGCGGGACTTCGAGATTTTATTCTGTGGGACTGCCATCGGACGGACCTCGGTTTTCTATAGCTATGACGGGCAATCGCCCAGGGTGCCCTATAAGCCGAGACACAGACATTTCATAGGGCCGGATGCCGCTACAAAACCCCAAGGCCGGAGGCGTGTGGACGAGGCCGGGAACATACTGCGATTCTTGCGCGGCGCAAGGGCTATTCCTGCGTGGCTGCGAGTGCTGCGTAAACTTGGGCAAACCAAGTGTTATTCGTCGTTGCCTTCCAGCTTTTCGCGCAGTCCAGCAAGGCCGGCAAACGGTTTCAGGGCGCTGTCATCCATCGGGTCAATGCCATCCGGGGCCGCGCGTATTTCGCCCAGATCAACGCCTTCAGCACGCGGAAAAGGAGGGATGGCCAGCACAAGGGCTTCGACAAGAACCTCGCCCAGGTCAATGCGGCTTGGCAGCGGCTCAAGTGTGTCGTCCTCCGGCATCTCGATCTCGGCACCATCGTCCAAGTCTGGCGGCTCTAGCTGGTCGGAATAATGGCGCCGCACGTCTTCCTCGATCCGGGTCGTTACCGGGGTGAGGGTGACACTGCACGGCTGCACCAGTGTGGCCCCCAGTTCGGCGTCTAACAGCCAGTCCTTACCTGGCAGCGGTGTCAGCGCGCCGACAAAGCGCAATTTGCGCAGCGCGCTCAGCTCCAGCATCCGTGCGAGCGCGTCGCAAACAGAGGGCTCGGGCGTGATGTTGAACCGTGTCGGCTTGCGTTGGCGCAGCTCTGAAAGGCGCAAGACCTGCCTAAGGCCTTCGGGCACGTCGCTCTGGGCCGGATCTGTCATCATTTGCTCCTTTCACGTGATGCCGCGCTGTGGGCGATCTGAGCTGCCGTCATGCGCGTTCTTCTTGAACCATGGCCCAAGTTTCGATATCGCAAGCTAAAGGCCGGAAGCGGCAAGGAAAAGAGGCAGGCGTGTTCATGGCACAGGCACAACACTCGCGACAGGCACAATCGGGCTTTTTCGGCACCGTTCTGCGCATCCTCCTCGGGATGGTTCTTGTGGCAGGCCTCGCCGCGTGTTCAGCAACGTATCGTAATCATGGCTATGTGCCGACCGAGGCAGAGCTTGCCGAGATTTCTGTCGGGCGCGATACCAAGGCCACCGTGACCGAAAAGGTCGGCCAGCCGGGCGCTGCGGGTGTGCTGAACGATACCGCTTGGTATTACGTGCAAAGCCGGGTCGAGACTTATGCCTATTCCGCACCCGAGGTGATCGAGCGTCAGGTTGTGGCGATCTCGTTCAGCTCCAACGGACGCGTGCGCAATATCGAACGCTTTGGGCTTGAGGATGGCGAAGTGATCGCGCTCAACCGTCGCGTGACCGACAGCAATATCGAAGGTGTGTCCTTCCTGCGCCAGCTTCTTGGCAGCTTGGGTCGGATCGATGCGGGTCAGCTGATCGACTAAGCGGTGACCTGCCCGTCAGTTGTCTGGCGGACAAGAAGACCTACGTGAGTTAAGTCCGCGCCACAAACTCCGCGCCGAACCGTTCCGTCAGGTAGGCCCGTTGGGGGGCAAACCGCGTCTCGAACTCGTCGCGCACGATATCAGGCACCTCAAGCGCTGGCGTCTTATGGACGACCGCGTTCAACCCCCAGGGATTTTCCTTGTCGAGATTGGCAAAGGCCTCGACCTTGCGCATCACCCCTTTGGGGTCGCTGCCGACATCGCCATAGGGCAGATAGAGCATCCGGCGATCATCGAAATGCGAATCCCAGCGCGGGATATAGCTGAGGTAATCGCCCCGATTGTCGAAAACCGGATCGCGCGCGATGCGCAACCAAGCCTTGTCGTTCTTGGGGGTGAAATCGCGCCGCGTCAGGTTCATCCGCAATTGTGACATCGCACGTTTGACCGGATCGCGGATGATATACACAAAGCGCGCATCGCGCAGAAACTTGGCCACGAACGCCACGCCATCTTCGGGCAGGGTGCTATATTCGGGTGTTACATCAAGGGTTTGCATCCGCATCGGGGCGCGGGCAAAGATTTTCTTGTACCATGTGCCGTTGAAATAAGGCGGCTCGCCCAAGGAGGCGAGATAGCTCAGATACGCCTCATCGACGACCTTCTGGTTCTTGCGGTGACGGTTTTCGGCCTTCGTCAGACCTTTCGCCAAAGCCTTGCGCGCCCATTTGCGATTCTCGGGGCAGTATTTGAAATCGAAGAAATGCACCTCTTTGAACGGCGGCACCCACATGTCATCGCGCGCGCCCATCACGCGGTAGAACCAACTGGTTGCGGCCTTTTGCGCGCCAATGCACACGAGGTCTGGTTTGCGCCCGATCATGAAACTGCCCTTCTTTTTCGCCATCCTAGCGCAAATGCAAAGGCCAATACAGTGGCTTAGCTTTCCGCTTTTTCCGCCAGCGTCAGCCAGTCCTCTTCCGCCTTGTCGAGTGCGGCTTGGCGTTGGCCGAGCGCTTCGGTGGCTTTGGCAAATTTGTCGGGGGCTTTGGTGTAAAGCTCAGGGTCTGACAGCAGGTTTGCCAGCTTCGCAATCTCGCCTTCCAGCTTGGCGATCTCGCCGGGCAGGCTTTCGAGGCGGTGGCTTTCGGTAAAGCTGAGCGCCGATTTGGTCGGCTTGGCCTTGGGCGATGCGCCGGAGCCTTTCGCCTTGAAGGCTTTGCCCGGCGTCGGGGCCTCCACCTCGCCGCGCTGGCGTCGGTAATCGGACCAGCCACCGGGAAAGGCCTGCGCGCTGCCATCGCCTTCCATGGCGATGGTGGTGGTGGCCACACGGTCAAGAAAGTCGCGGTCATGGCTGACCAGCAGCACGGTACCGGGAAAATCGCTGAGCAGTTCTTGCAGCAGATCGAGCGTCTCGATGTCGAGATCATTGGTCGGCTCGTCGAGGACCAAAAGGTTCGAGTTTCGCGCCATGATTCGCGCCAGCAGCAGCCGTGCCTTCTCGCCACCTGATAGCGAGCGCACCGGCGCGCGGGCTTGCGCGTCAGAGAACAAAAACTCTTTAAGATAGCCAACGACGTGCTTTGGCGTACCGCGCACCATCACCTGATCGGCTTGGCCTGAGACCCGCATCTCGGCATCTCCGGTCAGGCTTTCCCAAAGCGTCATATCGGGATCAAGCGCCGAGCGCGTCTGATCGAATACCGCCATTTCCAGACCGGTGCCATGGGTCATGGTTCCGGAATCTGGTTCAAGTTCGCCCGTCAACATCTTGAGAAGCGTGGTTTTTCCGGCTCCATTTGGGCCGACAAAGGCGATCCTTTCGCCACGCTGCACGCGCAGATCGAAGGGGCGCAGGATCACGCGCTCGCCGAAGGATTTGGCGATGCCTTTCGCCTCGATCACGCGCTTGCCGGATGTTGGTCCGTCCTCAAGCGCCATCGCCGCCACACCCTGACGCCGGATCATGTCCGAGCGTTGCTGGCGCAGATCGCCCAGCGCGCGCACCCGGCCTTGGTTGCGTTTGCGGCGCGCCGAGATGCCTTCGACGGCCCAGCGGGCTTCGGCCTTGATCTTGCGGTCGAGCTTGTGGCGTTGGGTGTCTTCCTCGTCCCAGACCTTGTCGCGCCAGCCTTCGAAATCCTCAAAACCCTTCTCGCGACGACGCACAGCGCCTCGGTCAATCCACAGGGTCGCGCGGGCAAGGGCGTTCAGGAACGCGCGGTCGTGGCTGATCAGCACAAAGGCGGTGCGGGTGGATTTCAGGTGATCTTCGAGCCAGGCAATCGCCTCGATATCGAGGTGGTTTGTCGGCTCGTCGAGCAACATCAGCTCGGGGTCCTGGGCGAGCAGGCGGGCAAGGGCCGCGCGGCGACGCTCGCCGCCGGACGCACTGGAGACCTCGGTATCGAGGTTCAGTTTCAGCCCTTCTGCGGCCATGTCGATCTTATACATCTCGGCTGGATCCAGCACCTCGGCGGCGAAATCGCCCAAGGTGGTGAAGCCTTCAAGGCTGGGATCCTGATCCATATAGCCGACTTGGGTGCCGGGGGCGGCCACAACGGACCCGCGATCGGCCTCCACAAGGCCTGCCATGACCTTCATCAGCGTGGATTTGCCCGATCCATTGCGCCCCACAAGGGCGACGCGGTCGCCGGGTTGGACGACGAGGCCCAGTTCGGAAAATACAGGATCACCGCCGAAGGTCAGCGAGATGTCGGAGAGTTGGAGAAGAGGAGGTCTGGCCATGCGGGTGAGCTAGCGCAAGCGGGGGGTGCAGAAAAGCACGAAATTCTCACGCGAGAATTTGCAAATCTCCACGTGGAGGTTTAGCCCGCCACCGCCCGCAGCAGTCGCGCGCGCGCGGGCGGGATCGCTCCTATCTCGAGGCCCGTGAACACATGCAGCGTGTTCATGTCGCGGTCGACGACCGCATGATCGCTGACCCACCCGCCCATCACCAGATAGGTGCGCAAAAGCGGCGGCAGGGTCTGCATCGCGCGCTTCAGATCAGGTTTGCGCAAGCCAAGACGGGTCGAAAACGGGAAAATGGCCGGTGCTTTGACGCGCGGCAGCCAGCGTTTGGGCGCGAGATGCTTGGCATTGAGAAGGGCGAAAGCGTCTTCATAGCTACCGGCTTCCGTGCCCTTGAACGACGAGCAACCAAACAGCATTTCAACTTCGTTCTCATCAACATAGCGCGTCATCGCCCCCCATGCGACGCGCAGGATATCGGCATCATTCAGGTTGGGGGCGATGCAAAATCGGCCCATTTCGACCATTTTGCCTTCGAAGGCTTCCAGCGCGGAAAGCTCATAGAACTGTGCGGAATAACTGCGCGAGATCTCGGACCCGTTGCGCAGCGGCAGCAAGCGAAAGCAGGCCACCAGCGCGCCGGTCTTTACCTCTTCGATCATCACATGGGTGCAGATTGCATCAAACGCATCGGCATCGAGGCCCTCTTCGCCCGACTGAAACGCCCGGTAGCGCAGCTTTTGACAGGCCCGCAGATCCGTCACCCCGACCGCTGCGCGCGCTTCATATCGTCCTCGCCGCAATCTCACCTCGCCGCGTCCTTCTTCACAGGGCCGTGCGCTGCATCTTGGCAGTGCTGCGTTCAGTCTTACATCTGCGATCAAGCTCTGTCACAGGGGTATGACGTTTCCGAGACAAGAAAGAGGGTTCCGATGGATAAAGTTGTCAAAAGCGATGAGGAATGGCGCGCGCAACTCAGCGATCTCGCCTTCAAAGTGGCCCGCAAGCATGGCACCGAGCGTGCGTTCAGCCATGATGATTTCCCCAAAGCATCCGGAATGTTTCATTGCGTGTGCTGCGACGCGCCTGTCTTTGATGCCGAAACGAAGTTCGACAGCGGCACCGGCTGGCCGTCCTTTTATGCCCCGGCCGATGCGGACATGGTCGGCGAGAGCGTCGATAAGTCGTGGTTCATGACCCGCACCGAGGTGCATTGCAATCGCTGTGACGCGCATCTGGGCCACGTGTTTCCCGACGGCCCGCAGCCGACGGGCTTGCGGTATTGCATCAACGGGGTCGCCCTGAAGTTCGAGCCGGAAGACGCGTAAATGCAGGTCGTCTAGCGGCGCATTTGAGTATTTTTGGCAAGAAAAAGCCTAGGCGGCGCAGGTATTGGCGAACGCGATCAGGGTCTTGATTGCGTTGTCAAACTCCGTATCCGGCAGGGTCATCGCCACGCGCACATGACCCGCTGCCGCCTCGCCGAAGCTTTCGCCGGGCATAACGGCGATGTCTTTCTCGGCCAGAAGTGTCTCGGCAAAGGTCAGCCCGCTCATCCGCGTCGCGCGAATATCCAGCATCACATACATCGCCCCTTGTGGCGGGGTTGCGCGCACAACCTGTTGCCCCTCAAGGGCGGCCAATACGATCTGGCGTCGCCGCTGGAAGGGGGCTGCGATCTGTTGCTCAAGCCCGTCGCCTTGCGATAGTGCAAACAGGCCCGCATCCTGAATGAAGCCGGGCACACCATAGGTCGTATGGGTCGCCAAATTCGCCAGATGCGCGATGGCTTGCGACGGTCCGACCACCCAGCCCAAGCGCGACCCGGTCATGGCGTGGCTTTTTGACAGCGATCCGACGACCAATGTGCGCGCGGCCATGCTAGGCAAGGCGCGCGGGCTCAGAGCGGTGCCCTCCCAGACTTGAGTGTCGTACACCTCGTCGGAGATCAGCCAGAGGTCTTGGGCGGTGCAAACCTCGGCGATGCCGACCATGGTCTGAGGCGTGTAAACTACCCCTGTCGGGTTGTTGGGCGAGTTAATCAGCAGGGATTTGGCACCTTTAGCCGCCGACATTAAAGTGGCTTGCTGCGGTTGAAACCCATCCTCGCTGGCCGCGGCAACCGACTTCGGCACCCCGCCAGCCCCGCGGATCGTGCCGGGATAAGTCACATAATAGGGATCGACAAACAGCGCCGTCTCGCCGGGATCGAGCGCTGCGATATGGGCGGCAAACAGCGCCGATTGGCCGCCGGGGGTGATCAAGACATTCTCAGGGCCCGTCTGAACATCGGTGCGCGCCTGAACCCGGCGCGCCACTGCTGCGCGCAATTCTGGCGTGCCGGGGACCGAGGCATATCCGGTATGCCCGCCCACCGCCGAGGCATGCATGGCGTCCAGGATCGCGGGATCGGTGCGGATGTCATGCTCGCCTATCGTCAGGTTCGCGACCCTCTCGCCCTTGGCCTCGCGCGCGCGGGCGGCATAGAACACACCCCAGCCATCCGCGCCGCCTGCGGTGATCCCGGTCACTCGGTTTGAAAGTCGCATAGGCCTGCCCTCCGTTTGCGCGGACAGGGCCATGAGCCGGGGGCAAAGTCAATTTCCGGTTCCTGAGTCCGGCGATCAGCGATCGGAATGGGTCAGGGCCAAGCGGGCAAGCTCGCTTGCAGCGTCTTGGTCAGGCTGCCGCGGACCAGCCCGTAGGACGTGGCCAATCTGTCATGTAGCTCATCCGGTCCGACATCGCTGTCAAACCGCAGCCGGATCCAAGAGCGGTGGAAATAGGGGGCTTTGTCACCGAGCCCCATCTCGATCAGAAATTGCGCCTGTTCGATGCTTTCGGTCTTCACCGACACGCCATCATTGGCCACACCAATCGTCGCGAACATCTTGCCGCCGATCTTCCACGCGTCATGCCCGCCGCCCCAAGGGTCTTCCAAGGTGGCACCCGGAAATTTGGCGCAAGCCGCATTTACCTCGTCTCTGGTCATTCGGGCAGGTTGTCACCTCTTGCCCCGTGGTGCAACTTGGCTTAATCGAGTTGCCATGACCAAGACCTGCCCAATTTGTTGCTGCATTATCCGCTAACCCCTCGCGGTGGGCGCAGTCGTCTGGTTTTCCTTACCAATCATCCCTGCTAAGCCCGCTGCGCGCATCTGCGTTTTCCAAAGGCTTGCCCTGATGACCGAGATCAAACTTCACAACACCCTGAGCCGCCGCAAAGAGGTGTTCACGCCGATTGAGGCTAACAATGTGCGCCTCTATCTGTGCGGGCCGACCGTGTATGATCGCGCGCATCTTGGCAACGCGCGGCCCGTGATTGTGTTTGATGTTCTCACGCGGTTGCTACGGCATGTTTATGGCGCGAATTCCGTGACTTACGTGCGAAACTTCACGGATGTGGACGACAAAATCAACGCAACCGCTCTGGAGCGACAGCAGGCCGGTGCCGAAGGCACGCTGCAAGAGCTCGTGCGCGAGCGTTCGGACGAGACCATTCGCTGGTATCTCGACGATATGGCAGCGCTAGGCACGCTGGAGCCGACCCATATGCCACGCGCGACCGAATATATCACGGAAATGGTGGCGATGATCGAAGGGCTGATCGCGGATGGGCACGCCTATGCCGCCGAGGGGCACGTTCTGTTCGCCGTCGACAGCTACGAGGCCTATGGCCGTTTGTCAGGCCGCGCGGTCGAGGACATGATCGCAGGCGCGCGGGTCGAGGTCGCCCCCTACAAGCGCAATCCGATGGATTTTGTGCTCTGGAAGCCGTCAGATGATGCGACGCCTGGTTGGAATAGCCCATGGGGTCGGGGGCGTCCGGGCTGGCATATCGAATGCTCGGCCATGTCCAAGGCGCTGCTGGGCACGTCCTTCGACATTCACGGGGGTGGCAATGACCTGACCTTCCCGCATCACGAGAACGAGATCGCGCAAAGCTGCTGCGCCGATCCGGGCGCGGGATTTGCCAAGGTCTGGCTGCATAACGAGATGTTGCAGGTCGAGGGGAAGAAAATGTCCAAGTCTTTGGGCAATTTCTTCACCGTACGCGATCTTCTGGATCAAGGCGTGCCGGGGGAGGTGATCCGGTTCGTGTTTCTCAGCACGCATTACCGCAAGCCGATGGATTGGACGGAGAAGAAGCGGGCCGAGGCGGAAGCGACATTGCGCAAGTGGCGCGGCTTGGTCGTGGGCGTTGAGGCTGGCGAGGTCGCGCCGGAGGTCTTGGCAGCGCTGTCGGATGATTTGAACACCGCAGGGGCTTTGGCGCATCTTCATGCGCTCGCAAAGCGCGCCGATGCCGTGCCGGAATTTGTGGCATCCGCGCGGTTCATGGGATTGCTGACGGACATGCTTGGTGGATGGGAGGATGCTGTCGATATGTCCGCCCTCGCAGAGCACCTGTCGCAGCTTCGCGCACGCGCGATGGAAACCAAGGACTTCGGCGCGCTGGATGCGATGAAAGCTGCGCTGGTCGCGGCCGGCGTCGATGTGCGGATGACAAAGACAAGCGTCGAGCTGGTGCCGGGGGCAAGCTTCGATCCGGCCAAATTGGAGGGGCTGTGAGGATGCCGGAAAATACCGACGCAATACCGACGTTATACCGACGTAAAACTGACAGCGAAAAAGCGGGGTTTGGGCGATGACGCGCGAGCGCCTCTACCTCTACGACACCACCCTGCGCGACGGCCAGCAAACCCAAGGCGTGCAGTTTTCGCTGGCGGAAAAGCAGCGCATTGCGGGCGTGCTCGACGATCTGGGCCTCGATTATATCGAAGGCGGCTGGCCCGGTGCGAACCCCACCGATAGCGATTTCTTCGACAGCCGCCCAAGTTTGAACGCGGCTACATTCACCGCGTTCGGCATGACCAAACGCGCAGGTATGTCTGCGGAAAATGACGATGTGCTGGCGGCGGTTTTGAACGCGAACACGCCTGCCGTGTGCCTTGTCGGCAAGACCCATGACTTTCATGTGAAAACTGCACTCGGCATACAAAATTCGGAAAATATTAAAAACATTGCAAAATCTGTTGCGCATTTGATCGCAAACGGCCGCGAAGCCCTGTTTGACGCCGAGCATTTCTTCGACGGCTATAAAGCCAACCCTGCCTATGCTTTGGACTGTTTGCACGCGGCCCTCAGCGCGGGCGCGCGTTGGATCGTGCTGTGCGACACCAATGGCGGCACGCTTCCGGCCGACATCCATGCCATCACCTCAGCAGTGATCGCGGCCGGGATTCCCGGCGACCGGCTTGGCATTCACACCCATGACGACACCGGAAACGCGGTGGCCTGCACCTTGGCCGCGGTTGATGCAGGCGCGCGCCAGATCCAAGGGACGCTCAACGGGTTGGGCGAGCGGTGTGGCAATGCCAATCTGACCACGCTGATCCCAACGCTGCTGCTGAAAGAACCCTATGCAAGCGCCTACCAGATCGGCGTCAGCCCCGAGGCGCTGAAAACGCTGACCCGGGCCAGCCGGATTCTCGACGATGTTCTCAACCGCGTGCCAAGCCGTGCCGCCCCATATGTGGGGGCCAGTGCGTTTGCCCATAAAGCCGGGCTGCATGCCAGCGCGATCCTGAAAGACCCGACAACTTACGAGCATATCGAACCGGAAACCGTTGGAAACGAACGCATAATTCCAATGTCCAATCAGGCGGGCCAGTCCAATTTGCGCCAACGCCTTGCCGATGCGGGCCTTCAGGTGGAGAAGGGCGATCCGCGTCTTGGCGCGATCCTCGACGAGATCAAAGCGCGCGAGGATAAGGGCTATGCGTTCGACAGCGCGCAAGCCAGTTTCGAGTTGATCGCGCGTGATGCGCTCGGCCTCAGCCCGGCATTCTTCGAGATCAAGCGCTACCGCGTCACGGTCGAGCGGCGCAAGAACAAGCAAAACCGGATGGTCAGCCTGTCGGAAGCAGTGGTTGTCCTGAAGATTGGGGATGAGAAAAAGCTGTCGGTCAGCGAGTCGATGGATGAAACCGGCACCGATCGCGGGCCGGTCAATGCCTTGTCGAAAGCGTTGGTCAAAGACCTCGGACCCTATACCAAACTGCTTGATGATATGCGCCTCGTGGACTTCAAAGTGCGCATCACCAATGGCGGCACCGAAGCGGTCACGCGGGTGCTGATCGACAGCGAAGACGGGCAGGGGCGGCGGTGGTCCACCGTGGGGGTCAGCGCCAATATCGTGGATGCCAGTTTCGAAGCACTCGTCGATTCCATTCGCTGGAAATTGATCCGCGACAAGGCGCAGGCGCAATGACGCTACAGGCCTGTGCCGAGCTGGTTGCGCGCGGAGATCCGCTGCGATTTCGCGCCACGATGGCAGCGCCTTTGGCCGCGCGAGAAGCTTTGCTGCCGCTTTATGCGTTCAACCTCGAAGTCGCCCGCGCGCCTTGGCTGACCGAAGAGCCGATGATTGCCGAAATGCGGCTTCAGTTCTGGCGCGATGTGGTCGAAGAGGCGGCTGAGTGCAAGCCCGCGCGCGCGCATGAGGTTGCCGCTCCGCTGACACATCTGATCCAAACCAAAGGCTTACCGGGCGATCTTCTCGACGGGATCGTCGCCGCTCGGCGCTGGGATATCTACAAAGACCCCCATGAAGATGTAGACGCGTTCGCGGCGTATCTGGGCGACACCAGTGGAGGCTTAATGTGGGCGGCGGCCTTGGCGCTTGGGGCGAGCCCTGATCATGAAACCGCCGTGCGCGCTTTGGGGCAGGCCACGGGCATTGCGGCTGTTCTGCAAGCGGTGCCCGACCTCGAAGGGCGTGGACGCAAGCCCCTTGTCGATGGCGGTGCGGAGGCGATTTCCGCTCTCGCCAATACTGCACGCACCAACATAGATACGGCGCGGCGGGCGAAATTGCCAAAGGCGATCCATCCTGCGTTGTGGCCCTCAGTCACGGCGGATGCGATCCTTGCGCAAGTGGTAAAAGACCCGTCCCGGGTGACGAATGACACGCTACAGGTGAGCGATTTGTCGATTACTTTACGCCTTGCGCGGTTCAGTCTGATCGGCGGGTACTAAGCGGCCTCTCGCGGGCGCAGCACCAGCCAGATCAGCGCGCCCCCGGCCAAGGTCAGGAACGGCACCATCGCCATATTCACGAAGGTCCAACCTGCCACTACGTCCGGCCCGGAATGGATCAACCCGCCCGAAGCAAGGGAGGCGACGGTCACACACCCAAACACCAGCAGATCATTCATCCCCTGCACGACGCCCTTTTCTTCGGGCCTTGTATTTGCGGCCAGCATTGTAGTGGCCCCGATGAAGCCGAAATTCCAGCCGATCCCGAGCAGGATCAGCGCGCCAAAGAAGTTCCACAACTCCACCCCCATCATCGCAACACCGCCGCCCACAGCCAAGATAACAAGGCCCAAGGCGACAATCTTTTCGGTTCCGAACCGTGTAATCAGATGCCCGGTGATGAAGGAGGGGCCAAACATCGCCAAGACATGGGCCGACACGATATCGGCGGCATTTCCGGTGGTGAAACCGCAGCCGACCACGGCCAAGGGGGTCGAGGTCATCACCAGGTTCATCAAGGCGTAAGCGACCATGGCGCAGATGACGGCGACGAGGATCGCGGGGTCTTTCAGAATCTCGATCCGGGGGCGTACGGGGCGGTCTGTTTCAATGGGTTTTGGGGGTTTGGGGATGCTGAGAAAAAAGAAAACCCCCATCCCGATGATGTTGATGGAGAAGGCCGCAATATATGTGCCCAGGAATGGCACGGCAAAGAGGTCGTCGGTCACCTTGACCAATTGCGGGCCGATCAGCGCCGAAATCAGCCCCCCCGCCATCACGTATGAAATCGCCTTGGGGCGGAATGCATCGGAGGCTGTGTCTGCGGCTGCAAAGCGGTAAAAGCCCTGCGCGCTCATGTAGATGCCGGTCATGTAGCTGCCGATCAGAAAGATCGGGAAGCTCGCCGTTGCCAGACCATATGCGCCGATCACGGACCCGATGGCCCCTCCGATGGCCCCGACCAAAAAGCCAAAGCGCCGCCCATGTGATTGCATGAGCATCGACAGCCAAGGTGCTGTTGTCATTGACCCAAATACGATCAACGAGATCGGCAAGGTCGCCAAAAGGGGCGTCGGAGCCAGCATTTGCCCGGCCAAACCGCCGATCACGAAGATCATGGTGATCTGGCTGCCAAGAAAGGCTTGGGCGGCCACCAGCACGGCCACATTGCGCTTGGCCACGCGGTCATCAACGGGGCCGGTGTCGGATATGGTTTGGGGGGTGCTCACACTCATAGCACGATCTGTAGACCCAATATGCGCCATATGGAATGCGCCCTTTTCGCCGCTCGGATCACGCCCTAGGGTGCGGCCATGGACGTGGGACGCATTATCACATCGGACGCGTGCGTCGCAGAGGGGGCCGCTTGGCTGGCGCGGCTTGATCCGCGATTTGAAGCCGCCCTTGAGGCAACGGGAAAACTGCCTCTGCGCCTGCGCGAAGATGGGTTTGAGACGCTGCTTGGGGCGATTGTCAGCCAACAGGTCAGCGTGGCCTCGGCCAATGCCATTTTCGGGCGGATGAAAGCGGCGGGCATGACCGATCCCGCGCGTGTCAAGGTCGCGACCGAGGAGGATCTGCGCGCCTGTGGCCTCTCGCGCCAAAAGATACGGTATGCCAGTGCCTTGGCCGCTGCCGAGATTGATTATCCCAGTTTGCGCACCCTGCCGAATGATGAGGTGATCCGCACGCTGACGGAAGTGCCGGGCATCGGGCGCTGGACGGCTGAGATTTACGCCATGTTCTCGTTGGGCCGGGCGGATGTATTCGCGCCAGCCGATCTCGCTTTGCAGGAAAGCGCGCGGATCCTGTTTGATCTGCCCGAGCGCCCGAAAGAGGCCGCATTGCGCAAGATGTCCGAAGATTGGTCGCCGTGGCGCGGGGTGGCCGCTCGATTGTTTTTTGCCTATTACCACGTCGCCAAGGACCGGGAAGGACTACGATGACACGGATACTCGACAGCAAGCGCACGGGCGTGGCCCAAGGCTCGGCCAAGCGCCTGGTGGTGTTTTTGCACGGCTACGGGGCAGATGGGGCCGACCTGCTGGGTCTTGCCGACCCGCTTGGCCCGCATTTGCCCGACACGGCCTTTGTGGCACCGAATGCGCCGGAACGCTGCACGGGAAATCCGATGGGATTTCAGTGGTTTCCGATCCCCTGGATCGATGGCAGCTCGGAAGAGGAATCCGAGGCTGGGATGCGCTCTGCGGCGCAAGACCTGAACGCTTATCTTGATGCGGTCATGGCCGAAGAGGGGGTGGAGCCTGCGCAAACTGCACTGATCGGGTTTTCGCAAGGCACGATGATGGCACTGCATGTGGCCCCGCGGCGCGATGCGTCAGTGGCGGCGGTCGTCGGGTTTTCGGGCCGCTTGCTGGCACCGGAGTTATTGGCCGATGAGGTCCAACAAAAGCCGCCGGTGCTGTTGATTCACGGCGACGCCGACGAAGTGGTGCCGGTCGCGTCCCTGCCGGAGGCCGGGAATGCGCTGACGGCTGCCGGGTTCGAGGTGTTTGCCCATATCTCCAAAGGGACCGGCCACGGGATCGCACCCGATGGGTTGCAAGTGGCTTTGGCGTTCTTACGCGACCGGTTCGGCCTCGATTAACGCTATTTCTGCGGCATTTGCCTGTCCTTTAGGCATGGGATCCCTGGGGCGAGGGTTGATACATCATGGGGGTTGTCAGGTTCTAAACGCGATATATAGTGATTGCAGGTAGGGGCGGGTTCCCCCGCTCTGATGCCAGACCGAGGCACGCAGGGCGGAGACGGAGTCGTTGATGGACGCAGATTTCAGGACGCAATTTGTCCGCGAGCCGCAAGGGCTCAAGGACCACCCGGCCTTGGTCTTGAACGCCGATTACCGCCCCTTATCCTATTATCCGCTGTCGCTTTGGCCATGGCAGGAAGCGGTGAAGGCGGCGTTTCTCGACCGCGTGACGATCCTGGCGGAATATGACCGGGTTGTGCGCAGCCCGACCATGGAAATCGCGATCCCGTCGGTGGTGGTCTTGAAGGACTATGTAAAGCCGCAAAAGCGCGTGGCTTTCACCCGGTTCAACCTGTTTTTGCGCGACCAGTTCATGTGCCAATATTGCGGCGGCAAGGGTGATCTGACCTTCGACCATGTGGTGCCGCGCGCGCGGGGCGGAGTGACCAGTTGGGAGAATGTCGTGGCCGCGTGCTCGCCATGCAATCTGCGCAAGGGGTCGAAAATGCTGCAACAAGCCGGGATGCGATTGCGCAAACCGCCCGTGCAGCCGGCGGCTGAGGCGTTGCGCAATACCGGGCGGAAGTTTCCTCCGAACTACCTGCATGAAAGCTGGTTGGACTTCTTGTATTGGGATGCGGAGTTGGATGCGTGAGCGGCGTCAAAACTCCACGTGGAGTTTTACAAATTCTCACGCGAGAATTTACGTCACGCCGAACAGCTCGCCCCGCCCAAGACGCAGAACTTTGAACAATGCGGATGGTTCAATGGCACAGCGCCTTCCGCCTCTTCCAGCGATGTGCCAAGCTCAAATTCAGGGCTGTAGGGCAAAAGCGTGCAGGCTAGAACCGCAGGCTTCTTAGCCCCTTTGCGCTTGACCACCATGCGCGAGGATGAACACATCACTTCGGTCGGTTTCTTGTTTAAGATTCCCCAGCAAGCCGTTGTAATTTCAGGAACATCGACGCTTTCATCCATCTCGGGAAACAGCACCGTTTCGCCGGGATGGTCGGCATCAATCGCAAAGCCTTCGCGCGCATAAAGGCTGGCATAGCCCGCACGGGACGCCGCATCCGTGTCGCCCCAAACGGTGCGGCCGGCAACGGTCATCTTGATGCCCAGATCCCGCAGCCAGCGCATACCAACGAGCGTCTTCTCAAAGCTGCCCGCACCGCGTTCTTTATCATGTAGCGCTTGTGAATAGTGATCGACGCTAATGCGCAAAGTCAGCTTCGCACCGTAAGTTTCATAAAGCCGCTCCAGCCCTTCGCGCATGGATTTGCGCATCATCGGACGCATGGCATTGGTCAGGATCAGCACGTCATAGCCGCGCTTCAAAGAGGCTTCCGTGATCTCGATCATCTCGGGGTTCATGAACGGCTCGCCGCCGGTGAAGGCGATTTCGCGCACCCCCCAGTTGCGGGTCTCCAGCTGGTCGAGATAACCCTCGACCTCAGCTGTGGTGATATAGACCAGCCGGTCATTGGTCGGGCTGGAGGCGATATAGCAATTCTCACACTCGATATTGCAGAGCGTCCCGGTGTTGAACCAAAGCGTCTCAGGATTCGTCAGCGCAACTTTTGCGCGAGGCTCGCCCTTGGCGGTCGTCTCTGGGTCGGAAAACTTGGCCGGAGCCTCGGAAAATGCAACATCTTTCATCGGAACCCGACCTTCTTAACGATACGGTCACAGCCCTAACGCGCCACGTCCGAAACGAAAACCCATCTGCGCGCGCCTAACACACTCGTGACCGGGGGCCGCTACGATTTGGCGCTCAAACGAGGCTGGACTTGCAGAAAACCGAGGCGTATTGCGGGAGCGTTAGCGCTAACGAATATGCTGTTGCGGCAAGGGCCGCTGTGACCTGAAGGACATGAAATGGCAACACGCGTCATCCCGGTTGAGGTGTTTGACCTCGTTATCTTTGGCGGCACGGGCGATCTGGCTCAACGCAAGATTTTGCCTGGCCTCTATCGCCGCTTTCATGCAGGACAAATGCCCCCCGAGGCGCGGATCATCGGGGCGGCGCGCAGTGACATGGACACTGATGGCTACCGCGATTTGGTCCGCGCTGCCATCGAACGCTACGTGTCCGAAGGCTTGCGCGAAGCCGATATGATCGATGCCTTCCTGGCGCAGGTCGGGTATGTGACGCTGGATGCGCGCGGCGAGGGCGGGTGGCCTGACCTGAAAGCGCAGATGCGCGGCGATGTGGTTCAGGCATTCTACTTCTCCGTTGGGCCGGGGCTGTTTGCGGATCTGGCCGAGCGCTTGCATCTGCACGGCATGGCGACGCGCGACACTCGGATCGTGGTCGAAAAGCCGTTCGGGCGCGATTTGTCCTCCGCTCAGGCGTTGAACGCGGATCTGGTCGGTGCGTTCTCGGAAGATCAAATTTACCGTATCGACCATTATCTGGGCAAAGAAACCGTGCAGAATCTGATGGCTGTGCGGTTCGGCAATGTCTTGTTCGAGCCGCTCTGGAACGCCCAATTTGTCGATCACATCCAGATCACGGTCGCCGAAACGGTCGGTGTCGGCGGGCGCGGGGGTTATTACGATAAATCCGGTGCGATGCGCGACATGGTGCAAAACCACCTGATGCAGCTGTTGTGCCTGATCGCGATGGAGCCGCCCAATCATTTTGACCCCGATGCGGTGCGCGATGAAAAGCTCAAGGTGATCCGCGCGCTCGACCCGGTAGAGCCGGATGATATCGTGCGCGGACAGTATAAGGCCGAGGGTGACGCGCCCGGCTATCTCGACGAAGTGGGTGATCCGGCCAGCCGCACCGAAAGCTTTATCGCGCTGAAGACCCATATCTCGAACTGGCGCTGGAACGGCACGCCGTTTTATCTGCGCACCGGAAAGCGCCTTGGCAAACGCCTGTCCGAGATTGTGGTGCACTTTAAGGAACCGCCCCATTCGATCTTTGGCAAAGATGCGGGCGGCAGTTGCAATGTGCTGACGATCCGATTGCAACCTGACGAAGGTATGACCTTGTCGGTGACAATCAAAGAGCCGGGCCCGGGCGGGATGCGCTTGATCGATGTGCCACTGGATATGAGCTTTGCCGAAGCGCTCGGCGCAGAAAATGCAGAAATGCCAGATGCTTATGAGCGTTTGATCATGGATGTGATCCGCGGCAACCAGACATTGTTCATGCGCGGGGACGAGGTCGAAGCTGCATGGCGCTGGACTGATCCCTTGATCCAGGGCTGGGAAGCGCGCGAAGATAAGCCCAAGGCCTATAAGCCCGGCGGGTCCGGGCCGGAGGACGCGTCGATCTTGCTGCACCGTGATGGTCGTCGGTGGAGAGATTTGGAAACATGACCGATATTATCGAATATCCTGACCGCGACATGCTCATGCTGGGCCTGGCAGATAAGCTGGCCGGATCTTTGCGACGCGATTTGAATATTAAACAGCGTGTCTCGTTTTCGGTGCCGGGGGGGACAACGCCTGGTCCTGTCTTTGATATGTTAGCCGCGGTTGATCTGGATTGGGGGCGTGTTGATGTGATCCTCAACGACGAGCGCTGGGTGCCTGAGACATCCGAACGCTCCAATACCGCACTGCTACGCAGGCGCTTGATCGTCGACAAGGCTGCGGATGCAAAGCTCATCCCGCTGCGATCTGATGCGGCTACGCCCGAAGAGGGGTTGGAAGACTTGATGGGTGCGGTGTCATCGGCCTTGCCTTTAGACGTATTGCTGCTTGGGATGGGAGCAGATATGCACACCGCATCCCTCTTTCCCGGTGCAGACCAATTGGACGCGGGGCTTGCAGCGGATGCACCGGCGCTTATGGCGATGCGTGCGCCGGGCGCGCCCGAGCCTCGGGTTACGTTGACGGCCCCAGTTCTGCGCGCAGCAATGGAAACACATGTGCTGATCACGGGTGCAGAGAAGTTGGAGGCCTTGCGTAAGGCAGAGTCCTTGCGCGACCCAAAAGAGGCACCCATTCGCGTTGTGCTAGATGGTGCGACGGTCCATTGGGCCCCTTAACCGAAGGAAAGACGCTTAGCATGATTGATCGCAAGTGGGAGAACCTCGAAGCGCAGCGTGGCCGCTTGGCTGAGACTTCTCTTCTAGACCTTTTTACCAATCCTGAACGTGCTGCACAGTTTTCGATACAGCAAGACGGGATGCTTTTTGACTACTCGAAGACCGCGTTGGATGCCGAGGCGCGGGATGCTTTGCTTGATTTGGCGGACGCGGCTGATGTGGCCGAGCGTCGCGATGCCATGTTCGCCGGAGAAAAGATCAACGAGACGGAAAATCGAGCGGTCTTGCACACCGCTCTGCGATATGACGGGGATCATATATTCGTAGACGGCACCGATGTGATGCCAGAGGTCCGCGCAACCCGTGCGCGGATGGCTGAATTTGCAGAGGCCGTCCGACGGGGCCGTTTTGTTGGTCAAGGAGGCAAGATCACGGATGTGGTCAATATCGGTATCGGCGGGTCCGACCTTGGCCCTGCGATGGCATGTATCGCTTTGTCGCCCTATGCAGATGGGCCGCGCACACATTTCGTGTCCAATATAGATGGCGCGCAGATTGCAGAAACGCTTGGTGCACTTGATCCAACGACGACGCTGATCTTGGTCGCCTCGAAGACTTTCACCACGATTGAGACAATGACCAACGCCGCCACGGCGCGAGATTGGATGTCGGAAAAGGTCACCGATCCGGCGGCACAATTCGCAGCGCTTTCCACCGCACTGGATAAAACAACGGATTTTGGCATTGATCCGTCCCGGGTGTTCGGGTTCGAAGATTGGGTCGGCGGGCGGTATTCGCTGTGGGGACCTATTGGGTTGTCGTTGATGCTTGCGATTGGGCCCGCGCGATTTGACGAATTCCTCTCCGGAGCCGCTGCCATGGACCGGCATTTTCGGGACGCGCCGCTTCCAGACAACATGCCCGTGTTGCTGGCACTTGTTGGTATGTGGCACCATCAAGTGTGTGGTTATCCAACGCGCGCCGTTCTGCCTTATGACCAACGTCTGTCACGCTTGCCCGCCTATCTTCAGCAGCTTGAGATGGAGAGTAACGGCAAAAGCGTCGCGATAGATGGCAGCCAAGTGTCCCACACGGTTGGCCCAATTGTTTGGGGGGAGCCCGGAACAAACGGGCAGCACGCGTTTTACCAGCTGATCCACCAAGGCCGTCAAATCGTGCCTTGCGAGTTTATTGTTGCCGCCCAAGGGCATGAGCCGCATCTGGCGCATCAGCATGACCTCCTTCTGGCCAATTGTTTTGCGCAATCCGAAGCCTTGATGCGCGGCCGCGATTTTCCGACCGCCCAAGCCATGATGGCTCAGAAGTGCCTGTCAGGCGATGAGCGTGATCGCCAAGCGCGCCACCGTGTGTTTAGCGGCAATCGTCCATCGACCACCTTGATTTACCCCAAGCTGACGCCCTTCGTTTTGGGCCAAATCATCGCGCTCTATGAGCATCGCGTTTTCGTGGAAGGGGTCATCTTGGGCATTAATTCGTACGACCAATGGGGGGTCGAGCTTGGCAAGGAACTGGCCGTTGCGTTGCAGCCGCTTGTCAAAGGTGAAGACACGAGCGGTAAAGACGGATCGACTCGAGCTCTGCTGCGATTTGTTCAGGAAAATCGTTAAGAGTGGGCTCTAAGTCTTTGCCGCTCCGTCAATTTCGCGAAAACGAGACAGCAGGTCATCGGGCAACAGGTGTTTGGTCTTGCCATCTGGCTCGACCATCACAATAACAGATTGTCCGGTGACCTTCACGCCATCCGAGAAGCACACATACTCCATCGTAAAGCTCGTTCTTCGGAAGCTCGCCGTGCGGCAAGCCACCAGATAGTCATCGCCCAAATGCATCGGGGCCAGATATTCAGCGGTTTGGGCGCGCATCACAACTTGTGGATCACCGGGTCCGTAACTTGTCATGCCCCATTCAACGAAATAGCGCACCCGGATCATCTCGAACCACTGCAAATAGGCAACGTTGTTGACGTGGTTGAGCTGGTCAATCTCGGCAAACCGCACGCGATCCCGAAGACCATAGCTCCACCGTCCGGGCACACCGGATTGCGCTATCTGATCCGGGCTAAGCGGGGTCAGGTAGGGCAATGGCATGGTAACCTCTAGCGAAAAGATTGGAGCGGGCGATCGGGATCGAACCGACGACATTCAGCTTGGGAAGCTGACGTTCTACCACTGAACTACGCCCGCCGCGTCGCTTTGCTACCGCGCGTCTGCAGCCCCGTCAAGCGACCTCGACAAGCGGGGCGAGGGCGGCCTATGTGAAGCAAACCAATAGGGGGCGTCACATGAAAATTGCGATACTTGGGGCCGGAGGGATGCTTGGCGCAAAGCTTGCGCATCGGCTTGATCAAGGCGCACTCGGGGCGGTGGAGCTGATCTTGATAGACCGGGTCGCGCCGCAAGGCCCTGACGATGCTCAGAAAATCGAATTGGATCTTGTTGCCCCGGACGCGATGCAGGACCGTTGCAAGCTTGCAGCCGGACCTCGTTTACCATCTTGCGGCGGTCGTTTCGGGGCAGGCCGAAGCCGAGTTTGACACCGGGTATAGCGCTAATCTGGACATGACCCGCGCGCTGGCAGAGGCCTTGCGCGGTCTAGGCACAAATCCGCGCCTGATATTCTCATCCTCGCTTGCAGTTTACGGCCCTCCGTTTCCGACACCCGTGCCGGAGGATTTTCGCCCGACACCTGCCTCCAGCTATGGCACCCAAAAGGCGATGGCCGAATTGATGCTTGCTGACTACACGCGCAAAGGATTTTTGCGCGCACAATCGCTGCGATTGCCGACCGTTTCGATCCGTCCGGGTCTGCCGAATGCGGCGGCGTCAGGGTTCTTGTCTGGTATCCTGCGCGAGCCGCTTCACGGGAAACCTGCGCGCTTGCCCGTGCACGAAGACACACCCGTTTGGATTGGCTCGCCAGATGTGACGGTTGAGGGGTTGGTGCATGCGGCACGTCTCTCTTGGGATCAAGTCTATGATCTAAACCCATTGAATCTACGAGGTATTTCAGTGACCGTTGCAGATATGCTGTCGGCGCTGGAACGGCTCGCGGGGCCGGAGGCGCGCGCCTTGGTGCGCGCAAAGCCGGACGAGGCTGTCGCCCGGATCGTCACATCTTGGCCACAAGCGTTTGAGACCGCCCGCGCAGAGGCGCTCGGGTTTCCTGTCAATACCGGGATTGAGCAGGTTATCCAAGAGTATTGCGCACAGTATGCTCCGGGTGCCTTGCGGACCTGACCCGTGTCGCTAAGTTGTGACGCAATATGAGGGAGCGAAATCATGGCAAAAACTGCATTTTTGGGCTTGGGCGTCATGGGGGCCCCGATGGCGGGATACCTGGGCAAGGCCGGGCATCAGGTGCGGGTGTTCAACCGCACAACAGCGAAGGCAGAGGCTTGGGTTGGCGAACACGGGGGAGGATTGGGAGCAACCCCGCGCGAAGCTGCCGAAGGTGCTGAATTCGTGATGATCTGCGTCGGCAATGACGATGATCTCCGCTCGGTTGTGCTGGGTAAAGACGGTGCGTTGGCTGGGCTTTCCGCTGGTGCGGTGATCGTGGATCACACCACCGCAAGCGCCGATGTGGCGCGCGAACTGGCTGAAATTGCGGCTGAAAAGGGGGTTGGCTTTGTGGATGCGCCCGTCTCTGGCGGCCAAGCGGGGGCCGAGAATGGGCAGCTGGCGATTATGTGCGGCGGTTCGGACGCGGATTACGCGAAAGCCGAACCGATCATGAGCGCTTATGCCAAGGCCTGTTCGCGGTTCGGGGATGTCGGAGCCGGACAACTGACGAAAATGGTGAACCAGATCTGTATTGCGGGCCTCGTTCAAGGCATCTCCGAAGGCATCAACTTTGCCGAAAAAGCCGGGCTTGATGCGGGCGCGGTGGCAAAACTCGTGGCACAGGGCGCAGGCGGGTCGTGGCAATTGGCCAACCGCCACGAGACAATGATCGCGGGCGAATTTAACCATGGATTTGCCGTCGATTGGATGCGCAAGGACATGGGCATCGCGCTGGCGCAGGCCAAATCCATGCAGGTCTCGTTGCCCGTCACGGCCCTCGTCGATCAGTTCTATGCGGATGTGCAGGCCATGGGCGGCGGGCGCTGGGACACCTCGTCCCTGATCCAGCGGTTGCGCAAGCTGCAAGGCGATATCTGATGGCTGGGCTTAGCGACGCTGATCTGCTGCGCGCGATGTTTGAGGCTGCCGTCGGCGCGGCTGATCCAGGACTTGCGGTGCCGCGCGTGTTGCCCGCCAAGCCGCCCGGACGTGTTGTCGTTGTTGGCGGCGGTAAGGCCAGTGCGCGGATGGCGCAAGCGGTCGAGGAAAAATGGGGCCCATGCGAGGGCCTCGTGATCGTGCCGCATGGCGCGAAACTGCCCACGCAAGGCATTGAAATCGTTGAGGCTGCACATCCTGTGCCCGACGCGGCTGGTGCGGAAGCCGCGCAACGCATGCTCGCAATGGTCGAAAGCTTGGGCGAGGGCGATATGGCGCTTTGCCTGATCTCGGGCGGTGGTTCGTCCCTGATGGCGGCACCCGGATTGGGGCTATCTTTGGCTGATAAACAGGCCATCAACGCCGCGCTGTTGGCCTCGGGTGCGCCGATTGGCGAGATGAATGTCGTGCGCAAGCACCTTTCGGCGGTCAAAGGCGGACGGCTTGCGGCGGCGGCTTATCCGGCGCTTGTGATGACGATGACGATCTCGGATGTGCCGGGCGACGATCTGTCGATCATTGCATCTGGGCCAACGGTGCCGGATGCCTCGACCGTGGATGACGCGCGCGCGATTATCTCGC
Organism: Dinoroseobacter sp.; assembly: GCA_965279125.1. Taxonomy (GTDB): domain Bacteria; phylum Pseudomonadota; class Alphaproteobacteria; order Rhodobacterales; family Rhodobacteraceae; genus Dinoroseobacter. Next base: position 99,290 of record CBDIHL010000034.1, on the reverse strand, counting down.
GCTACAACCTCAGCTTGCCACCGACCGTGGCGACATTCCTCGAGACCGAAGGGGCAGAGACGCCGAAAGCCAACCACCCGGTTTTCGCATTGGCCGAGACGCATTTGGTCGCCGCGCCGCAAGCCTCGCTTGAGGCGGCAGCAGAGGTGGCCCGCGCAAACGGGGTCACACCGATGGTGTTAGGCGACGCGCTTGAAGGCGAGGCGCGCGAACTGGGAACGATGATGGCCGGGATCGCCGCCAGCTGCGTGCGCCACGGGATGCCGGCGCGGGGGCCGGTTGCTTTGATCTCAGGCGGTGAGACGACCGTCACCGTGACTGGCGCTGCGGGGCAGGGCGGGCGCAACACCGAATTTCTGTTATCCTTCGCGATGAAAGCGCCGCGCGGGGTGTCGGCGATTGCGTGTGATACCGATGGGATCGACGGCAAATCCGACGCGGCGGGGGCCTTGTGGACCAAGGACGTTGCCAGCGCCGCGATGGATCTGGATGCGGCGCATTTCCTCGCCGGGCATGACAGCTACAGCTTTTTTGAGGCTGCAGGCGGTCTGGTCAAAACCGGTCCCACCCACACAAACGTCAATGATTTCAGGGCTGTGCTGATCCGCTAGCCGCGTTTGCGGCGGCGTCTTCCAGATTGCTCTCCACCGCCGCTGTTGAACGAGACCTGCGGCAAGGTGACGACCTTGGCCAACTCTGGAAACGGCTCCACCGCGTTTGGGATCGCATTGGCGTTCACGAAATGCTCTTGGAACTTCGGCTCGATTGCCGTCTCGACTTTGTGAATACTATGCACCGTGTCCTCTATTCGCCGACGCGCTGCGACATTGCAAAGTGCAATCCGTGCGCCGGTGCCTGCGGCGTTGCCGGCACTTGTGACCTTATCAAGCGGCACATCTGGGATCATGCCGAGCACCATCGCGTGTTTGGGAGAGATATGCGCGCCAAAGGCTCCTGCGAGGGTCACGCGATCCACTTTTTCGACGTCCATTTCATCCATCAGAAGCCGTGCACCTGCATAGAGCGCTGATTTCGCGAGTTGAATAGCGCGGATGTCCCCTTGGGTGACGCTGATCAAGGGGCCGTCCGTGGCGCGCCCATCATGGATGACGTAAGAATGGGTGCGGCCTTCGGGAATGCTGCGCGATGTGCCTGTCTGCTCAGCCGATCCGATCAGGCCCGACGGATCGAGCAGGCCCGCCATGCGCATCTCGGCCACGGCTTCGATAATGCCCGATCCGCAAATGCCGGTAATGCCACCCTCGCCAACGGCCTCGGCAAAGCCATCCTCATCGGACCACAGATCGCTGCCGATCACCCGGTAGCGCGGTTCTTTGGTCTCGGGATTAATCTCGATCCGCTCTATCGCGCCGGGGGCTGCGCGCTGGCCTGAACTGATCTGCGCGCCCTCGAACGCGGGCCCCGTGGGGCTGGAGCAGGCGAGCACCTTGGAGGTGTTGCCGAGCAGGATTTCGGCATTGGTGCCCACATCGACAACGAGGACGAGATCTTCGGATTTGTTCGGTTCTTCACTCAAGGCAACGGCGGCAGCATCTGCACCCACATGGCCCGCGATACAGGGCAGCACATAAACCTGGCCTGACGCATTCATCGCGCTGAGGTTGAGGTCTTGCGCGCTGAGCGCCATCGCGTCCGATGTTGCGAGCGCGAAAGGGGCTTGGCCCAGCTCGACCGGATCGATCCCGAGCAGCAAGTGGTGCATGACCGGGTTACAGACAAAGACGGCTTCGACCACTTGGGTCGGGTCAATCGCGGCCTCCTCTGCCACCTCACGCGTCAGGGTGTTGAGCGCGTCGCGCACCGCGCGCGTCATCTCCACATCGCCGCCGGGGTTCATCATCACATACGACACGCGGCTCATCAGATCCTCGCCAAAGCGGATCTGCGGGTTCATCACCCCTGCCGAGGCCAGAACATCGCCCGTGGTCAGATCGCAAAGATGGGCCGCAATGGTGGTCGAGCCGAGATCGACGGCGAGGCCATAAAGACTGCCCTCGTAGAAACCGGGCCACAGATCGATGATCTTTGCCTTGTCAGTGCTTGCGGCTTGGTGCACGGCGACGGTGATCGCCCAATTGCCTTTGCGCAGAACGGGTTGCAGGCGGGCCAGTGTCTTGAGGCTGATGTCGACAGGGGGGAGGCCGAAGCTGCTGGTTAGGGCTTTCGCGACACGCTCCAGATCGCCAGAAGGCTCGTGCATATCGGGCTCTTGGACCTCGACATAGTAGAGCTTGGTGGCCGGATCCATCGTGATCGCACGTACGGCCGCGGCCTTGCGCACGACCTGCTTGTGGACTTGGCTTTCAGGTGGCACGTCCACAACGATATCGCCTTGAACGGTGGCTTGGCAGCCGAGGCGCCTGCCATCGAGGAGGCCGCGCTTGTCTTTATAGCGCTGCTCGACCGCGTTCCATTCGGACAGAGCCTCGGCGGTCGAGGTGACACCGTGTTTTGAGAATTCACCATATGCCGGGGCGATTTGGCATTTCGAGCAAATCCCGCGTCCGCCACAGACGCTGTCGAGGTCGACGCCGAGCTGGCGCGCGGCGGTTAGGATGGGCGTCCCGACGGGAAAGTTGCCGCGCTTGCCGGATGGGGTGAAAATGACGAGGGGGGCGGTGTCGGTCATAGAAGCCTCAAAATGGAAAGCCGAAACATGACAGTCTGACATGTTAAGATGCTAGGGCTGATGTGGCAAAGACGAAGGGGAATAGGCATATGGCGCGTTGCGGACGTGTCCGACGCGGCGTCGTTGTGTAGGGTGCATTTTGACGCACAGAACCTTATAGCCAACAAGACTGTGGCCGTCTGACTGAGCGACCCGAAAAGCGAAAGCTGGGTCGTAGGAGGGCATCTAGATTGACAGATGCCGTTTGGGGATATGCGATTTTTCGCAGAAAAATCGTAGCAATTCTTCTGCGAAGAATTGATTAACAAACGACGCGCAAACCGCCCCGATTGCAAATAATTACAAATTGGCCGCCGCATTCGATCATATGAAAGCCGCGCCGTTGCACCTCCTCGGTCAGTGCGCGTCGGCCGACTTCGGCCTCTACCCAGCCGATACTGCGTCGGATCACGCCGCCATTCATGGCGGCTTTTGCGGAAAAGAGGTGGGCAATCCATGGGGCTGGGTCGGTCCCACGGCTGAGAAGGGGGGATGTCATTTGGGTCATGCAGTAACCATGACCCAGATTCGGTTAAGACAGTCTTACCAAGCACCAATCCCCCTAGCCGCGCCGCCGCCGCCGCCCGCCTGCACGCCCGCCTTGCAGGGCTGCATCGGGGTCCTTGTTGAACACGATCCATGCACCACCGGACGGATCTTGGTCCGACAGGAAATTGGCCGCGCGAATGGCTTCCATTTCCTTGCCCGCCCGCGGTTTGGTCGAGCCCATGCCAAACAGCTTCACGAAGGTCTCGTCATCCATGCCCTCGGGTAACACGATTCCTGCGGCTTCGACGGCGGCTTTTTTCTCAGCAATTTTCAAAGGACCAACCGGCAACGCCACCGGGTTCATGATCGCGCTGGTCATCCCGGCCTGCATGGCCATGGGCAAGAACGCGTTGTTGATGCCGTGGCGGTTTGGCAACCCGAACGAGATATTGGACGCCCCACAGGTCGTGTTCACCCCAAGCTCTTCGCGCAACCGGCGCACCAAGGTGAACACCTGCAAGCCGGCGCTGCCCATCGCACCGACTGGCATAACCAGCGGATCGACGACAATATCATGGGCCGGAATGCCAAAATCAGCTGCGCGCTCGACGATCTTTTTCGCCACTGCAAAGCGCACATCAGGGTCTTCGGAAATGCCTGTGTCGTCATTGGAAATGGCCACCACAGGCACGTTGTATTTCTTCACCAGCGGCAGGACGAGCTCCATCCGTTCTTCCTCGCCGGTGACGGAGTTCAGAAGCGGGCGGCCTTCGCAGGCGGCAAGACCATTTTCGAGGGCACCAGGAACCGAGCTGTCGATACAAAGAGGGACATCGACCACGGCCTGAACGCGCTCGATCAGCTCTTTCATCAAGGTCGGCTCGACGAAGTTGTTGTCCGCATAGCGCGGATCTTCGGCCATCTTGTTGGAAAACACAGCGCCCGAGTTCACGTCGAGCACATTTGCCCCAGCCATCACCTGAGCAATCGCATCCGCCTCAACCCGGCTGAAATCGCCGCGCTCCAGCTCTTCGTTCAGCACCTTACGGCCCGTGGGGTTGATGCGCTCGCCAATGACGCAGAACGGCTCGTCAAAGCCGATAACAACGGTCTTGGTTTTAGATTCGACAATAGTACGGGTCATGCGCGTGGTCTTTCAGACAAAATCAGGCTGTTGCGGCAGCAGAAGTGCTGTCACCGCGATGTGTGGCGAGCCATGTGGCAGAGGTCTTGATCCCGCCGAGGGGGAAGATATGCAGCTGCTCGATCAGGCTGGTGGGATTGGCCGCTTTATGGGCCGCTATCCCGGCAACAAGCTCGGTCGGCTCAAACGGCATGACCAGTTTCGTCACATCCCGCGCGCGACGTTGCAGAACCCGCAAGGAGGGGCCAACACCGCAGGCAATGGCGAATTTGATCATGGTTTGCAGTTTGGCCGGGCCAGCGATGCCCAGATGGATCGGGAGGGTGAAGCCCTCGTCAGCAAGCCGCGTCGCCCACGCGATGATCGGATCGGCCTCGAACGCAAACTGCGTGGCCAAGGCCATCTGCGCATCGGTCCGCTCGGAAAACGCCTGCTTCCAGCGAAGCGCCTCCATCACGGCATCGTCGCCGCCCTTGGGGTCGATATCCTTGTTGCCCTCTGGATGGCCCGCGACATGCAAACGCTCAAAGCCCGCTTTGTCGAACAGCCCCGTCTCCATCAGCTGCATGGAGCAATGAAAATCGCCCTTCGGCTGGTCCACACCGCCTGCCAGCAACAGCGCCTGCTTCACGTCAGCTTCGCCTTGGTAACGCGCGATCCAGTCGCCCAGCATCGCCTCATCGGCAATGATCCGGGCCGGGAAGTGGGGCATGACGTCAAAGCCTTCGGCCTTGATGCGTTTGGCGGTTGCAACCATGTCCTCGATGGGGGTGCCGTCGATATGGGCGATATAGACCCGCGTACCCGTTGGCAGAATGGCGCTGAAATCCTCGACCTTCTCGGCGGTGCGCGGCATCACCTCGATGGAGGCATGCTCCAGCATTGGACGCAGATCACCCGTGGGGGCAGGGGCAGCTTTGGTGCGGAACGGCAAAAGGGCCATGGCGGTCTCCCAAAAAGACGTGGCGCGCGGGGTGCGCATTCAGGCCCAGCCGTCGTTGTCGATCAGCGCCTTAAGCCTGTCTTGGTCGTATTCGGCCTCCAGGCGTGCGGCTTCGGAACTTACGACATCTTGCGCCTCACCAGCGACCTCCACCGGGTCGGCTTTGCGCCATTCCGACAGGTAGGCATCGGCATCTTTTGCGCCCACTTTCATGGCGGCGCGGTCGATGGCCTGCTCGAACCGCTCAGAGAGCTGTATTTTCGCGCCGCGACGACCCTTGCCGACAATGACTTGGGCTGGGATGTCGCGCCAGTAAACGATGGTGACGAGGGGCATGAGGCGAGGTCTTTCAAAACAGGGTCTTTGGCAGGCAGTGTGCGCAGAGTTGATCCCAAAGAAACGCGTGTTCTCGACATCTTGGCGCAAATCCGCGACGCGAGCTACATCTAGCGAGGCCCCGCCCGGCTCGCCAGTGCGAGGGCTTGGAAAACGACTCATGTAGATCATGAGCGCGCGCCACAACGCTTGCCAGCTTCGCAGCCGCCGCGTAGCATTGAGTGACAATCCCACATGTCCGAAGGAGGACCCTGCATGGCGCAGTCGCGTCCCCCTCATATCGGCCGCCACCTCAATCCGGTGGAGCCGCCCGCTGCCGGACAGGCCTCTGATCGTCCTGATCCAGCCGACCTCTATGCCGCACTCGACCTCGGAACCAATTCCTGCCGGATGCTGATCGGCGCAGCCCAAGGGCAGCCAGTTCCATGTGGTCGATAGCTTCTCAAAATCCGTGCAACTGGGCCAAGGGCTCGAGGCCACCGGATCGCTGTCGCGCGCGTCCATGGCCCGGACCGTGGGCGCGTTAAAGATTTGCCAAAAGAAACTGTCGCGCCACGGCGTCAAACGGATGCGGCTTGTCGCGACAGAAGCCTGCCGCCGCGCCACCAATGCGCGCGATTTCATCAAGCTGGTGGAGCGGGACACGAAACTGGCCCTCGAGATTATCGAGCCGGAAGAGGAAGCGCGCCTTGCCGTCGTCAGCTGCGCGCCTTTGGTGTCCACGAAGACCGAACAGCTCTTGGTGGTCGATATCGGGGGCGGATCGACCGAGCTGGTGTGGATTGACCTCAGCCGTGTGCCGCGCCTTGACCGACCCCGCGCAATCATGCGGCTGCATTCGGGGTTCGAGGCGGGGCTGAGCGATTTGCCCGCCGCCAAGGTCGTGGACTGGATCAGCGTGCCGCTTGGGGTGGCGACGTTGAAGGACCAGTTTGACGATGTGCAGGACGATCCCGCGCGGTTTGCTTTGATGAGCTGGTTCTTTGAGGAAAACCTCGCCGAGTTCTCGCCCTATAAAGAACCCAACCAAGTCCGCGAGGGCTTCCAGATCATCGGGACCAGCGGGACCGTCACGACTGTGGCGGCGTCTCATTTGGGTCTGAAGCGCTATGACCGTAACAAGGTCGACGGGTTGCGGATGACCTCGGACCAGATCGACAGCGTGATCCAGAACTATCTGGCGCTGGGGCCGGTGGGGCGGCGCGAGGATCCTCGGATCGGGCGGGATCGTCAGGCCTTGATCATGTCGGGGGCGGCGATCTTGCAGGCTTTGTTGCGGGTCTGGCCCACGGATCGCTTGAGTGTCGCGGATCGGGGCCTGCGCGAGGGGCTGCTCTATGCGCAGATGAGTGCCGATGGTGTGCTCGAAGACGGCCCTTTCTAGCGCCTCGCCCCTTGCAGGCCGGGGGATTTGAGTATTTTAGGCAAGAAAAAGGGGTAGGGCGGCGCATTATGGCACGGACACCGGGTAAGAATAGCGGACGCGGGATGCGCGATCTACGCGTGAAGGTGAAATCGGCGCGCGGGCGCAAGCTGTCGTCGACCCTGTGGCTGGAGCGGCAATTGAACGATCCTTATGTGCAGCGCGCTAAGGCTGAAGGCATGCGCGGGCGCGCGGCTTACAAAATTCTGGAAATTGACGACAAATACCGCTTCCTCGTGCCTGGCGCGCGGGTGGTGGATTTGGGCGCGGCCCCCGGTGGGTGGTGTCAGGTCGCCGTCGAGCGGATCAATGCGCTGGGCGAAAAGAAGAACAAATCCGTGGGTCGGATCATCGGCGTAGATCTGCAAGAGATGGATGCGATCCCGGGGGCAGAGTTGCATGTGCTCGACTTCATGGAAGACGGGGCAGATGACAAAGTGAAGGAATGGCTGGGCGGGCCCGCCGATGTGGTGATGAGCGATATGGCCGCGTCCTCCTCGGGCCATAAGCAGACCGATCACCTGCGGATCGTAGCCCTATGTGAGACCGCCGCGCATTTCGCCTTCGATGTGCTGGAGCCGGGGGGCACCTTTGTCGCCAAGGTTCTCGCCGGGGGGGCTGAGGGCAGTTTGCAAGCGTTGCTGAAAAAGCGGTTCGAGAAGGTGTTTCATATGAAGCCGCCTGCGTCGCGTTCTGACAGTTCGGAGAAGTTCGTGGTGGCAACAGGCTTCAAGGGGCGTTTGGCCGAAGACGCGTGATCGGTCCAGCCTTCTTAAGTATCTAGCTTCGGGTTGAGTGCGACCAAAAATACAACCTAAAGATATTTTTAGCCTTCTGGAGGCGAGCCTGCTAGGGTGCCCCAAGAAACGGCTATGCCCCTTGCCAAAGATCCCCTGATGCGCCTGACGACCCGAACCAACCTCGCAATGCGCGCCTTGATGTTTTGCGCCGTCAATCAAGACCGCACTGTGCGCACATCGGAAGTTGCCGCGCGCTGCAACGCCTCCGAAAACCATCTGGGCCAGGTTATCAACACCCTGAGCCATGCAGGCTATGTCCAAACCGTCCGTGGGCGCGGGGGCGGTTTGCGTCTGGCGCAGGGGCCAGAGGTGATCAGCGTCGGGCAAGTGATGCGGATGCTGGAGGCGGAAACGCCCTTTACCGAATGCTTCCACGCCGAGGGCAACACCTGCCCGATCGTCCAGGTCTGCAAACTCAAACCAGCGCTCAGCAGAGCTTTGGCTGCATTTTACGGCGAATTGGACGGCGTGACGCTTGCGGATCTGGTGGCGGGCAATACCGGGCTGGAGCGTCTGTTTGCCGGGCCGCTGGACGTGCGTCCGATTTAGGCGGGTCGCAACTTGCGGCGCAAACCGGTAAAAGCGATCCCCAAGAAGGTGATCCCCCCAAGTGCCGACAGAAGGCCGACCCCTGGAAATGTTGGGGCCGCGCTGGGCAAGGTAATCACGCGCGTTTGGCTCAGATCCACCACCGTCTCGCGCGGCGCAGCGCCTTTGGCGAAATCATAAAGGGTCAGCGTCGCTGCCGCACTGCCCGCGAAGGTCAGCTGAATTTCGTCCAACCCCGCGATGTCGCGCGCCACATAGCCTGCATAAACGTCATGGGTCGGCGCTGTGATCGCGCGTCTCGCATCCGCTTCTGAGCATACGGAGGTTGCGGTTGACGCGTCCCAGGGTGTTTCAAACGGCAGCAGATCATCGGAAGGATGGGCCATCGCGCTCATCTGCTCGAAGTGGATCGGGCCTTGTGTGGTCTGGATGGCAGTGTTGGCCAGAAGCGCCTGCGCAGGAAGCGCGGTTGTGCTCGTCGGTGTGCCATCTGCCAACAAATCAACGCCAAAGACAGGGGGGAGCAGAGAAAGCGTGCTGCGAATATAGAGCGTGGCGGTGGTGTCATTGCGGCTTATCACGATGTCCAGATCGCGCGCAGGGGCCGGGGCCGCGACAACGGCGAGTGTGAGCACGAGAAGGATCGACCTAACCATTCCTAAAGACATAGCACAAAACGGCGCTGGGTCACGAAACCTCGCACAGGCCAGGTCCTCAGCGGTCTTGGGCTGCGCCAACGGGGCCCGTGCGCTCAAATGGCGAAAACCTGCGCCCGGGACGGCGAGCGGTTGCCATGAAGTTGCGCTTTTTGGCTGAATCGTCATTTCCTTCCCCCGCACATGCGATACATTAGCGCAGGTCCCGGGAAAAACGCGGGATGGTTTTGGGCTAAATGCCCGTCATGGGAGGATGATATGTTTAACCGAGTAATTCCGGGGCCAGTTGGCCAATTTGGGGTGGCGGCACTGGTCGCACTGAGCCTTGGCGCGCCTGCCGTGGCGCAAGAGCAGCTTTCGGTCGCAACCGGTGGCACCGGTGGGGTCTACTTCCCCGTGGGCGGTGGTCTGGCCGAAATCATCAACAACCATGTCGACGGCTTCTCCGCCACCGCAGAGGTGACAGGCGCATCCGTTGAAAACATGGGGTTGGTTGCCACGGGCGACGCGGATCTCGCACTCGCTCTGGCCGACACCGTTGTGCAGGCCTATACCGGCACCGGTCGTTTTGACGGCCAGCAGCTGCCGATGATCCGGGGTCTGGCGTCGATGTATGCCAACATGGTTCATATCGTAACGCTCGAGGGCAGCGGCATCACCAGCCTGGCTGATCTCGCAGGCAAGCGCGTGTCCGTTGGCGCGCCCGGTTCGGGCACAGAAGTCAACGCCGCCGCGATCCTTGAGGCCAATGGCCTGAGCTACGATGATATCGAAGAGCAGCGTCTGAACTTCAACGAGACCGCAGATGCGCTGGGCAACGGCGACATCGATGCGGGCTTCTGGTCCGTGGGCGCGCCCACCTCGTCGATCCTCAACCTCGCCACCACGCAAGACATCGTCGTGATCGAGCTGAGCGATGCCGAGATCGAAGCGGCCATGGCCGGCAACCCGACCTTCGCGAAGACGACCCTCGCTGGTGGCACGTATAATGGCGTCGATGAGGACGTGACCGTTCTGGGTATCCCGAACGTTCTGGCCGTGTCTTCGGAAATGTCGGACGATCTGGCCTATGCCATCGCCAGCGCGATGTTCGAGAACATTGCCGAGCTGCAAGCGGTCCACCCCGCAGCAAACCAGACCACGGTTGATTTCACCTTGTCTGCAACGCCTGTACCTCTGCACCCCGGTGCGATCCGTTACTACGAAGAGATCGGCGCAACCGTTTCGGACGACCTGCGTCCGTGAGACCAAATCTGAGGGGAGGGCTTTTTGCCCTCCTCTTACTTGTGACCCCCGGACATGTCTTTGCGGCCGATCTTGTTGCCACCAAAGAAGATGGCACCGAGATCACCCGGCTGAGTGTGCCAGATGGCACGGGCTGGTGTGTGTTGTGGCGCCACTCCGTCAAAGGCTTTGACGTCGAAGACTGCTACGAGAACCGAGGCGGGCGTATGGTTTTGGTGCAGGCGCATCTGCCGGATTTCGCAGCGGGTCTCGATCATATCCCGGGCCGTGGTCGGCAAGTGACAGACGGTCAGGGCGGGTATTTCATTCTCGATATCGACGAGCCTGTGCCAGGGGACGCCTATGTGTTGCGCCCCGGATTGGGGCCCGTGGATCATAGATTGCAGGTGGGCGACACGGTCGTTTCCCTGTCAGCGGTCGCCCCTCGCGAACGGGTGCGGATCGCTTTGGTAAGGAACGAAGACGGATGAGTGCAGATACCCTCACAGCCCCGACCGAGGGCCAGCAATCGCCGCTCGTGTTACGCGCGATTGCCGTTATCGGTATCTCGCTGTCGCTGTTTCAGCTTTACGCAGCCGGATTGCAGCCTCTGGGGCTGTTCTTCCAGCGCCCGATCCATTTGGGCTTCATCCTCGTTCTGTGCTTTCTGATCTACCCGGTCTTTGGTCGCCACAAACCGCGCGGCGCGCTCGGTTGGGCCATTGATGGCACGCTGATCCTTTGCGGTATCGCGGCGGGCGCTTGGGTGCCGCTGAATATCGACACCATCGCCAACCAGATCTTCCCGCGTGATATCGACGTGTGGATGGGAGTTCTGACGATGCTGGTGGTGCTGGAGGGCGCGCGCCGGGCGGTCGGTCTGGGCATGACCATTATCGGCGCGATCTTCATCGCCTATGCCTTTGCGGGCAGCCGGGGCGAGTTGCCGTTTCTCGCCGATTGGATGCCGGGGATCCTCAACCACCGCGGCTATTCGTTGGAGCGGTTGGCAAGCCAGATGACGCTTGGGGCCGAAGGCATATTTGGCATTCCGCTGGGTGTCGCGGCCACTTTTGTGTTTGTTTTCGTGCTGTTCGGGGCCTTTCTTGAAGTGACCGGCGCGGGTAAGTTCTTCATCGATCTTGCTTATGCAGCAACCGGCCGGCAGCGTGGCGGTCCGGCCAAGGCGGCGGTGATTGCGAGCGCGGGCATGGGCTCCATCTCCGGCTCGGCGATTGCCAATGTGGTGACGACGGGTGCGTTTACCATTCCGCTGATGAAGAAGCTGGGCTACAGGCCCGCGCAAGCCGGCGGGATCGAGGCTGCGGCCTCGACCGGCGGGCAGATCATGCCGCCCCTGATGGGGGCAGGTGCCTTCCTGATGAGCGAATTTACCCGGATGCCATACGTGGATATCGTGCTCGTCTCGATCTTCCCGGCCGTTCTCTATTTTGGGGTCGTCTATCTGCTGGTCCATATCGCGGCGGTCAAACAGGGCATGTCGGGGTTGGAGGCGTCGGACTTGCCAAGCGTGCGCAAAGTGCTGGCGGATGGCTGGCATTTCCTGCTGCCACTGGTGGCGCTGGTGTTCTTGCTGATCGCGGGCTACTCGCCGATGCGCGTCGGGTTCTATGCGATCTTGTCGATCATGGCAGCGGCATCCGCCCGTGCGCTCTGGAGCTACGCGCGCTCCGGCCCGACGCTGGACGGCTTTGTCCAGCTGTGCCTGCGCGGTGTGATGCTGACCTTGCAGGCGCTTGAGTTGGGCGCGCGCAACGCGGTTGCGGTCTCGATGGCCTGTGCGGTGGCCGGTATCATCGTCGGCGTGGTCGGTTTGACGGGTCTGGGCCTGAAATTCTCGGCCATGATGATCGCATTCTCTGGCGGCAATATCGTGCTGGCGTTGATCCTCGTGCTGATCGCCAGCCTGATCCTCGGGATGGGGCTGCCGGTGACGGCTGCGTATATCGTGCTGATCATCCTCGTGGGCCCGGCCCTGACCGAGCAGTTCGGCATGCCGATCCTGATCGCGCATCTGGTGGTGTTCTGGTACAGCCAAGACAGCAATGTCACGCCGCCTGTGGCCCTCGCAGGATTTGCGGGCGCGGCGATTGCGGGCTCCAAACCGATGGAGACGAGCTTTCAGGCATGGAAATATGCCAAGGGTCTCTATCTGATCCCGCTGTTCATGGTGTTCAATGAAGAGATCATTCTGGGCGGTCCTTTGCCCCTGGTCCTGTGGAGTGGCGCGATTGCCATCCTCGGCCTTGTGGCCTTTGCAGGCGCACTTGAAGGGTATCTATGGGCTCCGATGCGGCTTTGGATGCGTGTTTTGATCGTGCCGGGCGTGATCGCGTTGTTCTGGCCAGACCTGAGCGTAGAGATTGCCGGGGCCGTGTTGATCGTGGTGTTGCTGGGGCTCAACTGGCTGCAATCGCGTGGCAGCGGTGCCGGAAGTGGGCGCGATGACGAGGCGGAGCATGTCGGTCAGCAGAAGGCTTGACGCCCCGCGTGCTGGGGGTGCTACGGGTGCTGGCGGCGCTGCCCCGGAGGCCGGGCGCTTCATGAGCCTTGCGCGCCCGGTCCTGTTGGCTGTGCTGGCCGCGGCGGCGGTCTGGGCGATTGCGCATAACTTTGCAACCAACGCGGCGCGTCAAAGCCTTGATCAGACGTTGCTTTTGACCACGCGCGCGGTCGAGGCTGAGGTGGATCGCTACCGCGCGCTGCCCGATATTGCCGCTCAGGATGCGCGCATTCGCGGCGCTTTGGACGGCACAAGCGCGCTTGAGGCGGCCAATGCCTATCTCGAAACCGTGGCCTTCCATGCGGGCGCTGATGCGCTGTTTCTGATCGATGCTCAGGGCGACACAATCGCGGCGTCAAACTGGAACACCTCCGGCAGTTTTGTCGGGCAGAACTACGCGTTCCGGCCCTATTTCCAGGAAGCCATCGCCGCCGGGCATGGCCAATTCTATGCGATTGGGGTCACAACCGGTGTGCCGGGGTATTTTCTGTCCACCCGCATCGATGTCGGCAATACGGTGGGCGTTCTGGTGGTCAAGGTCGATCTGCAACCGTTGCAAGCCACATGGCGCGCGGCGGATGCCTATGTGGCCCTGGCCGATGAGAACGGCGTGGTGTTTCTGTCGGCGCGCCCGGATTGGCAGTATCGCCCGCTCGAGCGGCTTGCCCCCGCGGTGCTGGCGCGGTTGGTCACCACCCGCGCCTATGAAGGCGTCGGCCTGTCGGACACCGCCCCCTTGCTGACCCGGCCTTCCGAGACCGGCAATGCCACGGGGGCCGGCTGGATCGCGCGTTTGGCTCCGGTGCCGGAAACCGGCTGGCAAGTGATTGCCGCCCGCGCCACCACACCGCTGAGTTTGCTGGCGGCGGGCTGGGCGGTGCTGGCAGCACTGGTCAGTCTGGCGATTGCTGCCGGGGTCAAAGCCTGGGAGCAGCGTCGCCAGATCATCGCGCTGCGCCTGTCGCAATCCGAAAAGCTGGAGACGATGGTGATTGCCCGCACCGCTGATCTGGCCCGCGAGGTCGAGGCGCGCACGCAAGCGGAAGCGGGTTTGCGCGCGACGCAAGAAGCGCTCGTCCATACGGAAAAGATGGCCGCACTCGGACGGATGTCGACGGCAATTGTGCATGAGATCAGCCAACCGCTGGCCGCGATGGAAGCCACGCTTTCGGCGGCAGAACTGGGCGCGTCCCCCCAAGACGGCGCAACGATCACACGGCTGGGCAAGGCGCGCGGCCTGATCCGCCGGATGCAGCGCACGACCCAGCACCTCAAGAGTTTTGCGCGCAAGGAAACGGGTGCGCTGTCGTTGATTGATATGCGGGTGCCGATCACCTCGGCGCTGGAAGTCGTGGCCCCGCGCATCCGCGTTGTCGGCGTGACGCCGCAGCGCGATATGCCCGAGGGGGCGGTGCAGGTCATGGCCGGGGCGGTGCGGGTCGAGCAGGTCTTGGTGAACCTGTTGCTGAACGCATTGGATGCGGTGGATCAGGTGCAAGGCGCGCAGGTCTGCGTGGGCCTCAAAGCCAGCGGCGACACAGCCATCTTGCGCGTCACGGATACGGGCGCCGGGATCGCCGAAGAGGATCTGAGCCGCGTGACCGAGCCGTTCTATTCGACCAAAGTCACCGGCGAGAGCCTGGGCCTCGGCCTGGCGATCTGCAAAGCGATCCTTGCGGATTTTGGCGGCACCCTCGACATTGCCTCGACCCAAGGGGAGGGGACATGCGTGACCGTCACCTTGCCGCTGGCGCGCCCATCAGCGGACAAGACCGCGTGACCGCCATGATCCATATCGTCGATGACGACGCCGATCATTTATCCGCGCTGTGCGATCTGGTCGCGACCTCGGGCTATGGGGTGGCCGGGTTTGCGTCGGCGCATGCGGCGCTTGAGGGGCTTGAGGCCCATAGCGCGGCCCCCGATCTGATCCTCAGTGATCTCAGAATGCCGGGCATGGACGGGATCGCCTTTCTCAAAGCGCTCAAAGCCCGCGCCATCGCCGCCCCTGTCGTCCTGCTGACCGGCCACGGGGATGTCACCCATGCGGTGGAGGCGATCCGCGCGGGGGCTGAAGATTTCCTGGAAAAACCCTATGACGCGACGCATCTGTTGGCGGTGGTGCGCCGCACGCTTGAGGCGCAGGCCGCCCGAACCGAGGTCGCGCGGCTGCAACAGGTGCTGGCCGAGCGCGCCGATACCCGCATTTTGGGCAAATCCCGCGCTATGCGCGCCTTTCGCAAGCGGATTGCGGCGCTGGCGTCGGTTGATTTGGACGTGGTGATCACAGGCGAGACCGGGACGGGCAAGGAACTGGCCGCGCGTGCGATCCATACGGGCAGCGCGCGCGCCGATGGGCCTTTCGTGGCCCTTAACTGTGCGGCCTTGCCCGAAGCGATGGCCGAGACGATCCTGTTTGGCCATGGCGCAGGCGTGTTTGCCCATGATGCCGAGGGGCGCGCGGGCAAGCTGGAGGCGGCCCATGGCGGCACCTTGATGCTCGACGAGGTTGAAACCATGCCCGCCGCCATTCAGGCCAAGTTGTTGCGCGTGTTGCAAGAACGCATGACCGAACGGATTGGCGAGACCTCTGCGCGGCCCCTCGATGTGCGGGTGATTGCAACCAGCAAAGCCAATCTCAGGCTGCTCGACAGCTTTCGCCCCGATTTGTTCTTCCGTCTTGCCGGAACGGAGCTATCGACCCCGACCTTGCACGAAGCAGGCGAGGATATTCCACTGATCTTTGCCCATTACGCGCAACTGGCCGCGCGCCGCTATGGTCGCGCGGACCCTGAGGTGCCTTGGGCGATCTCTCAAAAGCTGAAACGGCAGGGTTGGCCCGGCAATATCCGCGAGTTAAAGACCAGCGCCGAGGCTTATGCGCTGGGTCTCGTGGAGTGGGATAGCCCGACCGCCGCATCCCTCGGCCCGATGACCCTGGCCGAGCGCGTGTCCGAGTTCGAGGCCCGCGAGATTGCGGCGGTGCTCGATGCCCATGCCAACAACACGCTGCGCGCGGCCGAGACGCTGGGCATCCCGCGCCGCACCTTGAACGACAAGATGCGACGCTATGGATTGTCATCCGATCCAAAGGATTAGGATCAGGCGGATGTACTGACCTGACCTCAGATTTCGCGGAGTTGTCTTGCAGCGCCTCTGCAAGCCGTCGTTGCGCGCGCGCAGTCAGTCCTGACAATCTGCCATTGCTATGGGCTGCATTGATCTAGCCGTGCATTTCCCGACACGCCCTTCAAGGTCTCGTCCCAGCCAGATTGGCTATTGCATGATCGCGAAACTGCTGCCGCCGTACTCTTTGATGGCTTCGCGCATGAATTCCTCGAACACCGGCGCGCAAATGGAGGCTCCCGTGGCTCCCGGCCCGATGGGGCGCGGCAGATCGTAGCCAATGTAGCAGCCCGCCGCGAGGGTGGTCGTATAGCCGATAAACCAGACGTCTTTGGCGTCATCCGTCGTGCCAGTTTTGCCTGCCACGGGCACGTTCAACGACACATGATTGCGCGCTGTCCCGCGTCGGATCACACCGCGCAGCATTTGGGTGATCTCATAGGCGATTTCTGGCTCCAGCACGCGCGGGGCTTGCTGGGCGGGCGGGTGCAGACTGCCGATCCCGTCCAGAGGCTGGCCGCTACGATCAAGCACTTGCTCGACCAGCGTGGGGCGCACGGGAAACCCGCCATTGGCAAAGCTGGCATAGGCGGCGACCATTTGCGTCAGCGTGGTTTCTTGCGCACCAAGCACATTTGCCATGTTTGGCAACATCTCGTCATAGATTTGTAGGTTTTCAGCCAATGCGCCGATGGGCGCGAGGCCAATGTCATCTGCGAGGCGCACGGTCATCAGGTTGCGCGATTGTTCCAGCCCCACACGCATCGGAGCTCTGCCAATGGAGCGGTGGTCGTAGTTTTCAGGTCGCCACGGGCCAGTTTCAGTCTGGATGGTGATCTGCGTGTCAAGCACACGACTGTCCGGGCGGTATCCTTCGTTGAGCGCCGCGGCATAAACAACGGCCTTGAAGGTTGATCCGGGTTGCCGCTGGGCTTGCGTGGCGCGGTTGAACGGCGAATGCTGGTAGGAAAACCCACCCTGCATGGCAACGACACGGCCTGTGTCGACCTCCATCGCGGTGAACCCGCCTTGCAATTCGGGGATTTGGCGCAAGGACCAACGGATGAAGCGACCGTTACGGTCCTCGATGGCGCGAACATGCACGACCTCGCCAACCTTTAGCAAATGGCGCATCCGGCTCGCCCAAGGCCCTTTGCGCCCATCAGGTTGTGCGCGCCAGCGCCAGCGCGTCTGGCTGTAGGGGAGCCAATGCCCATCGGCATCTTCCGCAACCCCTTCGATCCCGATCCGCGCATTACGTGTGCTCAGCGACAAGACAACCGCCGGACGCCATTCGGAGCCGAGGGTGATATCGCGGGCAATATTGGTGCGGGCCAGGGCTGCGCGCCACGCGGCTTCATCGCTCAGGGCCGCTTCGTCGATGGTCAGGCCAGTGGGCCGCCAGACCCGTTTGCTACGGTCATGACGCTCTAGCTCACGGCGCAAGGCGCGCTCTGCGATGGCTTGGAGGCGTGGCTCGAAACTGGCCTGGACCCGGAGACCACCGCTGAGAAATGCTTCTGCACCAAGGGTTTGCGACAATTCGCGACGGATGCCGTCGGTCAAGTAGGTGCGCTCAGGCAGGTCAAGATCCGGGTCGGGTCGGTCGCCGGTTTGGACCGTCGCAATGGGTAGGCTGGCTTCGGCCTCTAGGGCGGGGCGGGCGAGATAACCGTTTTGGTACATCTCGCGTAGCACATAATTACGCCGCGCCATCAAGCGCTCGGAATTGCGCACGGGATGCAGGCGCGATGGGCTTTGCGCAAGGGCTGCGAGCACGGCCGCTTCATGCGGGCTAAGCTCGGCCAGCGGTTTGTTGAAATATGCCTCAGAGGCTGCGGCGACGCCGTATGCGTTCTGACCCAGAAAAATCTCGTTCAGATAGATCTCAAGCACCTTATCCTTGCCGATGCGCTCTTCGACGCGGGAGGCAAGGGCAAGTTCCAAGACTTTGCGCTCAAGGAGCGGCGCATCTTCGAGGATCAGATTCTTCAGGACCTGTTGGGTGATGGTAGACGCCCCTCGCGTGTCTTCGCCAAGGCTTGAGATGGCCTCGAATGCTGCAATGGCGATGGCCCTTGGATCGATGCCCTTATGGATAAAGAAATTCTTGTCTTCGGCGGAAATAAACGCCTGCTGGACGAGAGGTGGGATATCCTCAAGCGGGACGTAGTCGCGACGCACAACCTCAAAGCTATCAAGCGCCTTGCCTGTATCGGCAACAACGCGGGTGGTGAGGGCGGGCGTGTAGCTGACCAGAATATTTTCGTTGGGGATCTCGCGGCCAAATCCAAAGACCACGAGCAACGTCGCGACCACGAGTGCATGGATCGGTGCTTTAATCAGCGCAAGCAAGAGCGCGAGCGGACGTATAACGCGCCGTTTTGTGCGGGTGCGTGTTGCGGCGGGGGCTCTTTGGGTGGTGCTGTCGGGGGTTTGAGGCGGCTTGCTGGGGGCGATTATGAGGGGCGTTTCGTGCGTTTCTGTCTGCGCCAAAATCGCCGGTTCAGGCAGCATGGGATCTGGTGTGCCGCTGCTGTCTGGTGCGGGCGTAGGATCGGAAGGATCTAGGTCTTGCGCGTCTTCATGATCGGCATCGGTTGTACCAGCGGGTGTTTCCAAATCGGTCTCCGCCAGTGTCTTGTCGCGCCGTGCATCGCAGTCTGCGTCCACAACAATGTCTTGATGTTGGCGACGCTCCAATTCCATACGTGCGGCCTCGACATCCGCGGCAAAGCCGGCCCCCTTGAAACGCTCTTCGGCATAACGCGCGGCCATACTAACGAGAAAGGGCTTCTTCGTGACATCCAGCGTATCTATGACGCGGCGCATATATTCAGATGTTTGGCGACGCCGCCTGAGCACTTGCACAATCTCGGTGGTGGTCGGCTGAGCCGTGACGATCGCATCCAGCAGGGGGCCAAGCACACCCGCGGCCTCCAAACCGCCGGAACCGTCTTCCCCCAGATGTGGCAAGGCCACATGGGTCGTTTGATCCCCTTCGAAGCGACTGGCATGGACGACATTGGATCGCAGGTTCGGATCCAGTAGGATCAACGCCCGCGCGGCGCTTCGTACCATCTGGGGTGCATTGGTATAGCGATGTGTCAGATCACTTGGTGGCGTCGTCATAAGGTGGTCGATACGCGGCGATATGCTTGGGCCTGCCGTTGATTTGGGCTGGATCAACACCAACTCCGCCCCCAAAGCGACCACCGAATAGCAAGCTGCCGCATGAGCAGTGGCACCAGCTCCGAAGAAGACAACGCGCTCGAACTCCTCGAAGAAGCTGTCATCGACGAGCCTGTCGAAAAAATCGATGACGGCAGCGTCGCGGAATCCGTGCGCATGCGTTGTGAATAGCGTCAGTTGGGGAATGCCCGTGCGGGCTTGCACGTGGCGTGCCAAGCTCAAACCATCGCGGTGCGGGGCTTCGCGCGTGTCGAGTTGCTCGAAACTAACAAGAAGCGCGCCTGTGCCTTCGGTGAATTGGGCGCAGTGATCTGGACCAAGCCGGACGAAAAAGCCCTTTGGCCCGATGTCTGATATCAGGTTGCTAAACTGTGTGTCGGCATCGCTGTGCCCAAAGTCATATCCACTACTTCCGTCAGGCATGACTGTACTCGTATCCCACTATAGACCCCTATTAACCATGACATAAATGGCATGATGCGGCCACAGTTCTGCCAGAAACATACTGTTTCGGATTGGGGGAGAGTGGGGCTGGCGGGTGCGCAAAACTGCGACACGGCACATCTTGTCTTGGGCGTCCAGAGCGGCAGGATTTACTGCGAGGAAGACCTCGGTGGCGGAGAGACAGGGATTCGAACCCTGGGAACCCGTGAAGGCTCAACGGTTTTCGAGACCGCCCCGTTCGACCACTCCGGCACCTCTCCGCATCGGTGTGGTGCGCGGTCTCTAGCGGGTAGGGGCGAGGGGATCAATAGCTCTTGAGGGGAATTTACTGCGCCCGCCCTTGGAAAGCGGCGCGCTACGCATTACCCCTTTATCAAGTCCATGCATGTTTTAATGCGTCGCCGAAATCAGACCTCCCGGAGCCGATCCCATGCGAGCAGTTATCCTAGCAGCCACCTTGGCCATTGCCTTGCCTTTCCAAGCCTTTGCGGATGCCGCGCGGGTCGATCGCTTGATCGAAGCAACACGGCTGACGGACGTATTGGGAGTCATGCGTGCAGAAGGGCTGTCCTATGCCGAAGGGTTGGAAGCAGACTTGTTTCCAGGCCAAGGTGGGCGCGCTTGGATGGGCGAGGCAGATCGCATTCACGCGCTCGATCGCTCGATAGCGGACATGCGCGGCGCGCTTGAGGGCAGTCTTGTCGAGGACACGATAGACCCAGCGATTGACTTCTTTGCGTCTGAACTTGGCCAGAAGATCGTCGCGGCGGAGATCAGTGCGCGTGAAGCGATGCTCGACGATGATGTGGATGCGATTGCGTCCGAAGTGTTGGCCGAGAAATTGGCCGAAAACGATCCGCGCATCGATATGCTGCGTCGCTTTATCGAAGTGAATGATCTGATCGAGTCGAATGTGGTGGGCGGTTTGAACTCCAACTTGGCATTCTATCGCGGCTTGGTAGATGGTGGCGCTTTCGAAGGCGATATCACTGAAACTCAGATGCTCGCCGAAGTGTGGGAGCAAGAAGCAGAGTTGCGTGTCAGCAGCGAAGAATGGCTTCTCAGCTATCTGGGGCTGGCCTATTCGGCGTTAAGCGATGCTGAACTTGAGGCTTATATCGACATCTCGGACACCGGTGCGGGCGGGGCGTTTAACCGCGCGCTGTGTTCGAAGCGTTTGACGTCCTGTTTAACCGCACATCCTATGAACTTGGCTTGGCGGCGGCGCGCTTTATGACTGCCGAAGATGCCTAGTGAAAAGCGGGCGCGGGTTTGCTTGACAGGGTCCAGCGCATCCTCTGCATATAGCGGCCACCGCGCGATCTTTACGGACACGCGGCTTTTTTGTCATGACGCCCTGATCCGAGGGCGCGCTGCCCGAGGTGCCGATTGGCGCAACACCCGTTAAGGGGGCCGTAGGGCGCGGATTAATAAGGAAGACGCCTATGTTCGCGGTCCTCAAGACCGGCGGCAAGCAGTACAAAGTTCGCTCCGGCGACGTATTGCAAGTCGAGAAGCTGGCAGCTGATGCTGGCGAGACGGTCCAATTCAACGATATTCTGATGCTTGGTGGCGACGCCCCGGTTGTTGGCGCGCCTCTGGTCGCCGATGCGGGCGTGCAGGCCGAGGTTCTTGACCAGATCAAGGGCGTAAAGACGATCAACTATGTGCGCCGTCGCCGGAAGCACTCGTCCAAGCGCACCAAGGGTCATCGTCAAAAGCTGACCATGGTCAAGATCACCGAGATCCTCGCCGCGGGCGCAGGTGCCTCCGGTGTGAAAGCTGCCCTTGGTGGCACGACGGCCCCTGCGGCTGTTGAAGCAGCGCCTAAGAAGGCCGCTGCCCGAAGAAAGCCGAGACCGCCAAGAAGGCCGCGCCAAAAGCTGCGGCCCCTGCGGCTGAGAAGGCCAAAGCAGCCCCCGCCAAAGCGGCTGAGGGCGGCGATGACCTGAAAAAGCTGTCGGGCGTCGGTCCTGCACTTGAGAAGAAGCTGCTGGCGAACGGGGTCACAACCTTCGCGCAGATCGCAGCATGGGGTGAAGCCGATATTGCCGAGTTCGACGAGAAACTGTCGTTCAAGGGCCGTATCGAGCGTGAAGGCTGGGTGGCGCAAGCTGCCGAGCTGGCCAAAGGTTAAAGGAGCAACACGAGATGGCACATAAAAAAGCTGGCGGTTCCTCCCGCAACGGTCGCGACTCCGCTGGACGTCGCTTGGGTGTAAAACTCTATGGTGGCGAGCACGCTATCCCCGGCAACATCATCGTGCGTCAGCGCGGCAACAAGTGGTGGCCCGGTGAGAATGTGGGCGAGGGCAAAGATCACACGCTCTTCGCAACAGCCGAAGGTCACGTCACCTTCCGCAAAGGCTTCAAAGGCCGCACCTTTATTTCCGTGCTCCCGGCAGCGAAAGCGGCTGAATAGCCCGTTCCGCGCTCAGAGCATATCGCCTTTGAGAAGGGACCGGCGCAATCCGGTCCCTTCTTTCGTTTCAGCCGCCTCGCACTGGCGGGGCAAGCTTGTGGGCCGGAGGTACAACCCCCATGTTACAAGCGCAGGAGACATCATCATGACGCTGGATACCCATGCAGCCGCCCAGCTTGAGGCCAATGCCGCGAAGATCATTGAGTGCGCACGATTTGTGCTGCGCCCGGTGCGCAGCTCGGATGCGGGGTTGATGGCGTTTTATGCAGGGGATCGGCGTGTGGCCGAGATGACCCGTTCGATCCCGCATCCCTTGCCACCAGGCTCGTCCGAAGCGTTTATCGAGGCGGTCACAGCCGCCGGCAGCACCGAGGTGTCTTGGGTTTTGGATGCGACAGGGCATGGTGGGTCGGAATTGCTGGGGGTGATTTCGCTTGATCGCATGGATCGCAATCAGTCCGAGATCGCCTATTGGGTTGCCCCCGCATTCTGGAACACCGGTTTTGCCAGCGAGGCGGTCAGCGCGTTGGTCGAGGCAAACCCGCTGGATAACGCAACGATGTTCGGGTCAGTCTTTCAGGACAATCCGAATTCCGCACGGGTGCTGACCAATGCGGGCTTTGAGTATCTTGGTGATG
This sequence comes from Dinoroseobacter sp., assembly GCA_965279125.1. Classification (GTDB taxonomy): domain Bacteria; phylum Pseudomonadota; class Alphaproteobacteria; order Rhodobacterales; family Rhodobacteraceae; genus Dinoroseobacter. Next base: position 76,692 of record CBDIHL010000034.1, on the reverse strand, counting down.
CAGAGGCCTTCTCTGTGGCGCGTGTCGCAAAGGTGCCCACCTGGACTTACCTTAAGAAGTATCGATAAGCACCTGCTTTGAATTACAATAAACGAATACTGGGACACCCTGTCATGAAGTTTCTGGATCTCTGCAAAGTCTATATCCGCTCTGGTGCGGGCGGCGGTGGCGCGGTCAGCTTCCGGCGGGAAAAGTATATTGAATATGGTGGCCCCGATGGCGGCGATGGCGGCGGCGGCGGGTCGGTTTGGGTTGAGGCCGTCGATGGTCTGAACACACTGATCGACTTTCGCTACCAGCAGCACTTCTTTGCCAAAAGCGGCCAAGGCGGCATGGGACGCCAGCGCACGGGCAAAGACGGCGATGATATCGTGCTGAAAGTGCCCGTCGGGACGGAGGTGCTGGACGAGGATGAAGAGACGGTCATCGCGGATATGACCGAACTTGGCCAACGCGTGCGCATCGCCAAGGGCGGCAATGGTGGCTTTGGCAACCTGCACTTCAAATCCGCCACCAACCAAGCCCCGCGCCGGGCCAATCCCGGACAACCGGGGGTGGAGCGTACGATCTGGCTGCGCCTGAAACTGATTGCGGACGCTGGGCTTCTGGGCCTCCCCAATGCCGGAAAATCGACCTTTCTTGCGGCGACCTCCAATGCGCGCCCGAAGATTGCGGATTATCCCTTTACCACTTTGCACCCGAATTTGGGCGTGGTGGGCATCGATGGAGCGGAATTTGTCATCGCCGATATCCCGGGCCTGATCGCGGGCGCGCATGAGGGGCACGGGCTCGGCGACCGCTTTCTGGGCCATGTGGAGCGGTGTGCGGTCCTGTTGCATCTCGTCGATGGCACTTCCGAGGATGTGGCGGGGGATTACGCAACGATCATTCACGAACTGGAAGCCTATGGCGATGATCTGGCCGATAAGCCGCGGGTGACGGCGCTCAACAAGATCGACGCGCTTGATGATGAAGAGCGGGCTGCGCGTTTGGCTGAGCTGGAGGCGGCCTCCGGTGGTCCGGTTTTTGCCATGTCCGGTGTCAGCCGCGAAGGTGTTGATGAGGTGTTGCGCATGGTGCGTCGCCGGATATTGGGCGCGCGCCAAGCTGAAGCTGCTTCAGAGCAGGCGGTTGAAAGCTGGACACCCTAACATGGATACGTTTGCGCCCAATGCGTTACGGCCCGCTCTTGAGGCATCCAAGCGCACAGTGATCAAGATCGGCTCGGCCTTGCTGGTTGATGCTGAGACAGGCGCTTTGCGGGAAAATTGGCTCAAAGGGTTGGCCGAGGATGTGGCGGAGGCCCGGGCGCGCGGCACGGATGTTATCCTTGTGTCGTCGGGATCTATCGCGCTTGGGCGCGGACTTCTGGGGTTGCCGCGCACGGCCTTACCGCTTGAGCAATCGCAAGCCGCCGCCGCTGTCGGCCAGATCCGTCTCGCACAAGCTTATCAAGAGGGGCTTGCGCCGCACGGGGTCAAGGCCGCGCAAGTGCTGGTCACGCTTGAAGACACCGAAGACCGCCGCCGCTACTTGAATGTGCGCGCAACGCTTGCCGCCTTGTTGTCCTTCGGCGTTGTTCCGATTGTGAATGAAAACGACACCGTGGCCACGGATGAGATCCGGTATGGTGACAATGACCGGCTCGCGGCCCAGGTTGCGGCGCTGACCGGGGCCGATACATGCGTGCTGTTGTCGGATGTCGACGGGTTCTACAGCGCCAATCCCAAGCTCGATCCCACGGCCCGCCGCTACGATCTGATCGATACGATCACGCCCGAGATCGAGGCGATGGCTGGCGATGCCGGGTCTGGCCTGTCGAAAGGCGGGATGCGCACCAAAGTGCTGGCCGCGCGCACGGCGACCGCTGCCGGATGTGCGCTGGCAATCGCCGAAGGGCGCGGGATGCGGCCCGTGCAGGCGATGATCAACGGCGCACCCGCGACGTGGTTCACCCCGAAACACGACCCCCAAGCCGCCCGCAAACAGTGGATCGGCGCGATGAAACCGCGCGGCGAGATCACCATCGATGCCGGTGCAGTGCGCGCGTTGGAACGGGGCAAATCCTTGCTGCCTGCCGGGATCGTGTCGGTCAGTGGCCGTTTTGGGCGTGGTGATCCGGTGGCGCTTATTGGGCCGGATGCCGCCCTCGGGCTGGGTCTGACCCGCTATACGGGCGACGAGGCGCGCGCGATTGCGGGCCATCACAGCGATGATATTGCAGAGATTTTAGGCTATGAAGGCCGCGCGGTGCTGATCCACCGCGATGATATGGTGCTGAGCTAGGCGAGGGGATTACCCATGAAAGACCACGAGACCGACATTCCCGCCGTAATGGCCGAGATCGGGGCGAATGCAAAAGCCGCCGCAGCACAGATGGCGTTTGCAAGCGCTGAGGCCAAAGCGCTGGCGCTGACCGCGGCTGCAGATGCGATCTGGACCGACCGTGCCGCGATCCTTGCGGCGAATGCTCTGGATATGGCCTATGGCCGCGACAAGGGCCTGAGTGCTGCGATGATGGACCGGCTTGAGCTGGACGAGGCGCGCATTCAAGGCATCACCGATGGATTGCGCGCGATTGCGGCGCAGGATGATCCCGTTGGTGCGGTGATTGACGGCTGGGATATGCCCTCCGGCTTGCATATCGACCGGGTGCGCACGCCGCTTGGCGTCATCGGGGTGATCTACGAATCGCGTCCCAATGTGACCGCCGATGCGGGTGCCTTGTGCTTAAAGGCTGGCAATTGCGTGATCCTGCGCGGCGGATCCGAAAGCTTCCATTCCGCCACCGCGATCCATGCGGGGTTGCTGAAAGGCCTTCAGGCGGCCGGTCTGCCCGAGGCCGCGATCCAACTGGTGCCAACCCGCGACCGCGCAGCTGTTGGGGAGATGTTAACCATGACTGATACGATTGACGTGATCGTGCCACGGGGGGGCAAGGGCCTTGTGGGCCGGGTCCAAGCCGATGCGCGGGTGCCGGTTTTTGCCCATCTGGAAGGCATTTGTCACATCTATGTTGACAAGGACGCGGATGCCGAGAAAGCGCGTGCGGTCGTGCTGAATGCAAAGACGCGGCGCACGGGGATTTGCGGGGCTGCCGAATGCTTGCTGATCCACCGTGATATTGCTGAGACGTTGGGTCAGCAGATCGTGGATGATCTGAAAGAGGCAGGTGTCGAGGTGCGGGCCGAGGGGGTGAACGGAACGGTTGCGGCCACGCCCGAGGATTGGGGAACCGAATATCTCGACATGATTATTGCCGCGCGGGTTGTTGAAGATCAGGAGGCGGCGATGGCGCATATCCGGCGCTATGGCTCCAGCCATACCGAGGCGATCTTGACCGAAGACGCTCATGCAGCGGCCCGGTTCTTCAACGAGCTCGACAGTGCGATCTTGATGCATAACGCCTCCACCCAATTTGCCGATGGTGGCGAGTTCGGGATGGGGGCCGAGATCGGCATCGCGACGGGTAAGCTGCATGCGCGTGGACCCGTGGGCGCCGTGCAATTGACCAGCTACAAATACTGCGTCAGAGGGGACGGGACGCTACGTCCATGACGTCCCACAGGCCGTTATATCAAAACACGAATTTCACCTTCGCGCAGATCGATCTGTAACCGACGGCGCGAGGTTTGGATCTGATCTGCCAACAGTCCAAACTGCACTTGTGCAGGCCGCAAGGCGGTTGTGTCCGCGGGATCCGACAACTTTGCCCAAAGCGCTTCGTCAATGACCATGCGGTCAGCCTTCGCCAAAATCTCGCGCCCGGCATGACCATCTGTGACAGTAATTGTGCCACCATAGGGCAGGGCGGCCTCTAGGCACTGCAAGATCAGGAACGCCAATTTGGCCTCCGACCGTGGTTGATCATCTGGCAGCCAAGCGACCGTGACGCGCCCCGTATGGAACATCGCTTTCAATACAGCGCGCATTTCAGAGCCGCGCACGACCTGCGCTTCATCGGCGTGACCATAGGCGATGCGGAAGAAACGAATGCGCGCATTTGCGCTTTCGACGCTTTCGGCGATCAGCGCCATTTCCGGACTTTGGGCTTGGCCAGACATTTGTAGAAGCTCTAGACCATTGCCAATCGCGCCCAAAGGGCTGATCAGGTCATGGCAAATGCGCGACCCCACAAGGGCGGTGAGCTCGTTGCGCTGGATATCTGGCATGGATCAGCTTTCATAAGGGACGGGACAAATGGATGAGATTTCAGATCTGAACGCGGTGCTTGCGCCCGGAATGCGTGTGCGCCACCCGGACCAGCCTGATTGGGGCGTGGGCCAAGTACAGTCGAACATCAACGGGCGTGTGACTGTCAACTTCATGGAGACCGGCAAGCAAGTGCTAGACGGAACGCGGATTACTCTGGAGATGGTGTTTGACGCCAACTGATCATATCCTAAGCCAAACCACGAAAGTATTAACGACTTCATAACATGAAAAAGCAAAACACACAACCTTAGGGTGTTTTTTGCGCTGAAATTCGCTCGCGGCTTTCAGATTGCGGCGCTTGACAGCTTTGATTAGGACGTCCTGAGCCACACGTGTCGCGAAGGCCGCACACCCAAATGCAAAGCTGGAGTGATGGATGCAGACTGAGGACGCGTATTTGCAAGTCCGCTTCGCTAAGACCGAGCGCGACATGCTCAGTGCACAGCGCCTGCGGTACAGCGTTTTCATAGAAGAGTTGGGGGGGACCGGCGCGCTTGTTGATCATGACGCTCGATTGGAACGCGACGCATTTGATGCCCATTGCGCGCATTTGCTCTTGATCGACACCCGTCGTGACGCTGAGGCGCTTGAAGATGTCGTCGGGGTCTATCGCCTTATGACCCAAGCGGGTGCGCAGGCGGCGGGGAGCTTTTACTCTGATGCCGAGTATGACCTCAGTACATTGCAGACCTCTGGACGTAAGCTGTTGGAATTGGGCCGCTCTTGCCTGCATCGCGATTATCGCGGGGGCACGGGAATGTTGCAACTTTGGCAAGGGCTTGCAGAGTATGTACAGGCCCATGAGATCGAGGTTCTGTTTGGTGTCGCCAGCTTTCATGGGACGGATATCGATGCGCTCTCGGGGCCGTTATCGCTGTTGTATCACCGCCATCTCGCGCCTGAGGTTTTGCGCGTGCGGTCGCGCGTGATGCAGGCAATGGATTTGGTGCCTGAAGACAAACTTGACCGCATTGCGGCTCTGCGCGAGACGCCTGCCTTGATAAAGGCTTACCTGCGGCTCGGCGGTTGTGTGGGCGAGGGCGCATTCGTCGATCACGCTTTTAACACCACCGATGTATGCCTTGTTATGGATACCGAACGGATGAGTGCTGCGCACCGGGCGATCTATACACGGCGCGGGGGTTAATCGATGTTGTGGGGCATGGACGAGCCACCATTGCAGGCAACAAAGACAAGCCTGATGGGGTATCTTCGGATCGTGCTGCGCGGTATTCTGGTCGGGGGCGTGACGTATGGATGTTTGGTCCTGCTGTTGTTGGTGCGGCTGATTGAATGGCCCCTCTTTGGGATGCGCCGGCCGGTGACGCCATGGATCACCCAAGCGGTGTGTCGGTTCGCGTTTTTCGGGATGGGTTTGCCAGTGACCGTTCATGGCAAGCCGATGACCCACCGGGGCGCAATCGTTGCCAACCATCTGTCTTGGATGGATATTTTCGCGCTGAACTCGCAACAAAACGTCTATTTCGTCGCGAAATCCGAGGTTGCGGGTTGGCCTGGAATTGGGTGGCTCGCGCGGGCCACGGGAACGGTGTTCATCGCGCGCAAGTCGTCGGAAGCCGCCGCCCAGAAAAAGGTCTTCGAGGATCGCTTGCGCGCCGGGCATCATCTTGTCTTCTTTCCCGAAGGAACAAGCTCAGACGGTCAGCGTGTTTTACCGTTCAAATCAACGCTTTTCGCGGCATTCTTCGAGCCGGAGCTGCGCGACATTCTCCATATTCAGCCAGTGTCATTGGTTTACCATGCGCCCGCCAATGCTGAGCCACGCTTCTACGGATGGTGGGCCGAGATGGAATTTCTGCCTCACATGCTGCGCGTTCTGGCGCAATCGCCGCAAGGACGGGTTGAGATTATATTTCACCCCGAGCAACCTGTGGCTCACTTCACAGATCGAAAAGCACTTGCCAAAGCCTGTGAAACCCTTGTGCGTCAAGGGGTTGAAACTCGGTTACGAAAGCGCTCCTAGACCAACGCGCCGCAACACATCCTGCGCGGTTTCGCCAGCTGCGCGGTAGGTTGCGACGGCACGTGCATCGTCTCGCTTCGCTAAGCGTTTGCCTGCGTGATCTCGGATCAGGGCGTGGTGATGCCAGCGTGGTTCCGGCAAATCGAGCAACAGTTGCAGCAAGCGGTGGATCGGTGTGGCCTCCCAAAGATCAGCGCCGCGCACGATCTCCGTGATGCCTTGTGCTGCATCATCGATGACGACCGACAGGTGATAGGACGTGCCCATATCTCGACGGGCCAGGACGACGTCGCCGATCGCGTCCACGAAATGTGCGCGTTGGAAAGTATGACGCCCGTCATATATTGGACCAGTTTCGAGAAAGTCTATGTATCTCAGGCTGTTAGATGACCTTAGCACATCAAGCACCATTCTTATGTTCAAGCGGATTGCATCGGTCGCAGTGGCGTCGGACATGCGCCGATTTCGGCATGTTCCGGGGTAGATTACACCGTCCGGCCCGTATATTTGCGCACCTTCCTGCGGGGCTGATAGCGCCGCGTTGATGTCTGCGCGTGAACAGCGGCACGGATAGAGCACGCCTAGATCGGTGAGAGTGTCGAGGGCATTTTGGTAGTCACGCAAGCGCTCTGATTGCCTTAATACCGAGTTATCCCAGTGCAATCCAATCCAAGACAGATCGTCATAAATTCGATTTTCCCAATCTTTTCGGCTTCTTGATTGGTCAATATCTTCGATCCTCAGCAAGAAGCGGCCGCCCTCGGCTTTGGCGCGCATATATCCTGTTGCGGCCGAAAAGACATGGCCCAGATGCAGGGGACCAGTTGGTGAAGGGGCGAAACGGGTCACATACATGCTGTGCAGGTCAGACCTTTAGCACGTAAACTGTAGAACTCAGCCCGATACCAGGGATGTGGGGGCCATGCTCTTCGAAGACAAGATCAGCGCCATTTGCCATATGCTCGGTGGTTTTTGCGGGAAAGCGTGGATCTTCCAGCGCGTGATCGTTGTAGGACCACACAAAGAGGCCGCCCGGTTTCACAGCCGAAATGGCTGCATCGAAAGCCTCGGGCGGCGCACTGCCTGCGCCGATCACGCCAACGGCGGCAACCACATCATACCCTTTCGGCAAATCGGCTCCAGCGGGCACGACAAAGGTCTTTTGGTAGATCGCCTTGGCCTTGGCCTTGGCAAGCATTTCTGCGGATAGATCGCAGCCATGTAAATTTGTAAATCCAGCAGCACCGAATGCTTCGCCTGACACGCCTGTGCCACAGCCGAAATCCAGGATCGAAGCATCAGGCGGCGTGTCAAGCGCCAGAAGTGCTGCGGCACAGCGCGATGGTGTTGCATATCCTTGCGACATCAACTCGTGGTCATAACTGTCTGACCAAGCGTCATAATAATCACGCACAGCGTCCGGCGATTTCAGGTTGTAGACTTTCGAGAGATAGGCTTTGTCCGTCATGACATCAGCCTAGCATCGCTTACGCCGCGCGCGCCAGTCCCAGCCAATCGGTCCATGCCAGTTTTGCGCGATCCGTGTATGCTTTGTAGCGCGTCATCCGGTTGCGTCGCCCGCCTTTGGCATCAATCGGTGGGAATAGCCCGAAATTGACGTTCATCGGTTGAAATGTCTTCGCGTCGGCCCCGCCCGTAATATGGTTAACAAGTGCGCCCATTGCTGTCTCAGGTGGCGGCGGCGCTATCGGCGTGCCGCGTATTTCAGAGGCGGCCATCCGCCCTGCAAGCAGCCCCATCGCAGCGCTTTCCACATAGCCTTCGACGCCAGTGATTTGGCCTGCGAAGCGAATATGCGGATGGGCGCGCCATTTCAGATCTGCCCCGAGCAATGTCGGGGAGTTGAGGAACGTATTGCGGTGGATCCCGCCAAGCCGGGCAAATTTCGCGCTCTCCAGTCCGGGGATCATGCGTAACACCTCGGTTTGTGCACCGTATTTCATCTTCGTCTGGAAGCCGACAATATTATAGAGCGTTCCCAAAGCATTATCGCGTCGCAGCTGCACGACGGCATAGGGTTTGACCTCTGGCTGGTGCGGGTTTGTCAGGCCGACAGGTTTCATAGGTCCAAACCGCAAGGTTTCGCGCCCGCGCTCGGCCATGACCTCGATTGGGAGGCATCCGTCAAAATACCCTGCGGTCTCACCTTCCTTGAACTCGGTCTTATCTGCCGCGAGTAAGGCGTCGATGAAGGCCTCGTATTGCGCGCGATCCATCGGGCAGTTCAGATAGGCGGTGCGATCTTCTTCAGTCTCGCCCTTATCATAGCGTGACTGCATCCAGGCCTTCGACATATCGATGCTGTCAAAATATATGATCGGGGCGATGGCGTCGAAAAACGCCAAAGCCTCGGCCCCGGTTTCGGCCTGTACAGCATTGGCCAGATTGCCCGAAGTCAGTGGCCCTGTTGCGATGATCCAGTGTCCAGTATTCGGAATTTCCGATATTTCTTGGTAGCTTATGTCAATAAGTGGATGTGCTGCCAACCGCTCGGTCACAGAGGCTGCAAAGGGGTCACGATCCACGGCCAAAGCGCCGCCTGCGGGCAGCGCGTGCTTGTCGGCCATTTCCATGATCAAGCCATTTGCGGCGCGCATTTCCCAATGCAGCAGGCCCACAGCGTTTTGTTCATCATCATCCGAGCGGAACGAGTTAGAGCACACCATTTCCGCCAGATGCCCGGTGCGATGCGCGAAGGTTTCCACCTTTGGGCGCATCTCGTGAATGGTGACCGGCACGCCCATTTGCGCAGCCTGCCAAGCGGCCTCTGATCCGGCCATGCCGCCGCCAACAATGTGTAATCTATCTGTCATGGCGCTTAGATAGGCCAAGGGCAGCGCAAGGGAAACCTCACGCTGCCCAGAATTTGTATGCGAATGCGCTTAGAAGGCTTCGCGCCAATTGCAGCGGTCATTGATCGCGTACCGTCCACCGCCAAAGATCGCGAGGGGCAAGGCGAAAACGGTCGCGAGTGCCAGTTTAATGGCCAAAGACGATCCGCCAATTTCCGGCATAACCATCGCTGGCAGCACCAGCAGTATGCCACCCAACGCAGCAACCACGTTGGTCTTTATGCCAAACAGCAGCCAGACGGAGATCACGAAATACAGGACGCCAAAGGCCACATTGTGGTAGAAGAACGCGTCGAAGCCGGAGGCTACTGTTGGGATGAAATTCACATCGAGATGGGGCAACAGCCCCACAAACGCCTCGATCATCAGGGTACAGGACAAACAGATGCGGAACGCCAGGCGGAACCAGTCGGTCAGAGTATGCATCGTAGACCTCGCTTCGGTTAAAGACTTTGCAGCGAAGCCGCTCATCCGGTCTTCGCACTCTAAGTAAGCAAGATAATTGCGGCGGGGCTTTTGCTGCTCGGTGTTCGACTTAAGGAATGATTAAGGCCATTTCGCCGCAATCGAGGGGGAATTTCGCTGCAAAAACAACCGAGGCGTCCGAATACTGGATGCCCCGTTCACGTTTCGCGAATTGCGGAACCCTTAAAAATATAGCTATTCGGGGCTTTGATCCCCGGCAGCCGTCTCGTCAGACTGACCATCGCCCTGATCCGCAATCCATGCCACCGACACCACTTCTTCGCCCGACGCAGTGTTGAAGACTTTTACGCCTCCGGCCCCTCGCGAGCGGAAGCTTATCCCGTCCACCGGGCAGCGGATCGATTGTCCTGTCGATGTGGCCAGCATGATCTGGTCGTCCATCTCAACCGGGAAGCAGGCCACCAGATCGCCCCCGCGCATGGCTTTATCCATCGCAGCGACACCCTGGCCGCCGCGCCCGCGCACCGGATAGTCATGGCTGGAGCTCAGTTTCCCCGTGCCAGATTTGGTGATGGTCAGGATCAGATCTTCGGACGCTGACATTTCGACATACCGCTCGTTGGAGAAGTTCGGATCCGCCACCGCGTCATCCTCGCCATCCCCTTCCGCATCGTCGGCCAGACCCGCCATCGCGCGGCGCATCTTGAGATAGGCCGCGCGTTCTTCCGAGCTCGCCTCGAAGTGACGGATCACCGCCATCGACACCACACGGTCGCCTGATGCCAGCTTGATCCCGCGCACCCCGGTCGACTCGCGGCTTTGGAAAACGCGCACATCCGTCGTGCGGAACCGGATCGCGCGCCCGAGGGCGGTGACCAACATCACGTCATCACTGTCCTCGCAAATGCGCGCTTTCACCAAATCCACGCCTTCGGGCAGCTTCATCGCAATCTTGCCGTTGCGCATCACATTGGCGAAATCAGACAGCGCGTTGCGGCGCACATCCCCTGCGGAGGTCGCAAAGACCACCTGCAAGGACGCCCAGTCTTCCTCGTCGCGGTCCACGGGCATCACGGCGGCGATCCCGACACCCATCTTGATGGGAAGGATGTTCACGATTGCCTTGCCGCGCGCGCTGCGCCCGCCCAAGGGCAAGCGCCAGGTCTTCATCTTATAGACCATGCCATCAGCGGTGAAGAACAACAGCGGCGTGTGGGTGTTGGCGACAAACAGGGAGGTGACGACATCGTCTTCCTTCAACGCCCCGCCAGACAGGCCTTTGCCACCGCGTTTCTGCGCCCGAAAATCGGCCAGGGGCGTGCGTTTGATATAACCGGACTGGGTGATCGTGACGACCATGTCTTCTTTTTCGATCAGGTCTTCGTCGTCGAGATCGCCAAAATGCTCGACAATCTCAGTGCGGCGCGGCACGGCAAAGCTTTCGCGCACCTCGGCAAGCTCGTCCGAGATAATCGCCATGATCCGGGCGCGCGACCGCAGAATATCGAGGTAATCGGTGATCTTCGCAGCCAGGCTTTCCAACTCGTCCGTGACTTCCTTCACGCCAAGCTGGGTAAGGCGTTGCAAACGCAGCTCCAGGATCGCGCGGGCTTGGGTTTCCGACAGGAAATAAGTGCCATCCTCGTTCACCTTATGGCTCGGATCGTCGATCAGCTGGATATAGCCCGCGATATCGCCCGCAGGCCATGCGCGGGTCATCAGCTTTTCGCGCGCCTCTGCCGCATCTTGCGAGGAGCGGATCGTCGCCACCACTTCATCGACATTGGACACCGCAACTGCCAGACCGCACAAGATATGCGAGCGTTCGCGGGCCTTGCGCAGCTCGAACGCGGTGCGGCGCGCGACAACTTCTTCGCGGAACGACACGAAGGCGGTCAGGAAATCGCGCAAGGTTAACTGCTCAGGCCGCCCACCATTCAAGGCCAGCATGTTACAGGCAAACGAGGTTTGCATCGGCGTGAAACGGTAAAGCTGGTTCAGCACCACATCAGCCGTCGCATCGCGCTTCAGCTCGATCACGACCCGCACGCCAACGCGGTCGGATTCGTCTTGCACATGGCTGATGCCCTCGACCTTCTTTTCGCGCACCAGATCGGCAATGCGCTGGATCAGCGTTGCCTTATTCACCTGATAGGGGATCTCGTCGAGCACGATGGCAAAGCGGTCTTTGCGAATTTCTTCGATCCGGGTCTTGGCGCGAATAATGACGCTGCCACGCCCTTCCATATAGGCTTTGCGCGCCCCCGAGCGGCCAAGGATCAGACCGCCCGTCGGAAAATCCGGGGCGGGGACGTATTGCATCAAATCCTCGCTCGACAGATCAGGCGCTTCGATCAATGCGAGGGTCGCGTCGATGACTTCGCCCAAATTATGCGGCGGAATGTTCGTGGCCATCCCAACCGCGATCCCTCCGGCCCCATTGACCAGCATATTGGGAAAGCGCGCGGGCAGGACGGTCGGCTCAAGGTCCTTGCCGTCGTAATTGTCCTGAAAATCGACCGTATCCTTTTCGATATCCGCCAGAAGGCTGGCGGCAGGCTTGTCCATGCGCACTTCGGTGTAGCGCATTGCAGCCGGGTTATCGCCATCCATCGACCCGAAATTGCCTTGGCCATCCAGCAGCGGCAGCGACATGGAAAAATCCTGCGCCATGCGGACAAGCGCGTCATAGATCGCGCTATCGCCGTGCGGGTGATATTTACCCATGACATCGCCCACAGGGCGCGCGGATTTGCGGTAGGATTTGTCGTGGCTGTTGCCGGTTTCGTGCATCGCATAGAGGATACGGCGGTGAACCGGCTTGAGACCGTCGCGCAGGTCCGGGATCGCACGGCTGATAATGACGCTCATCGCATAGTCGATGAACGAGGTTTTCATCTCCTCAGTGATGGAGATGCTGGGACCATCAAAAACCGCCTTCTCGGGCTGGTTTTCGTCTTCGTTTTCAGGGCCTTCGGGGGTATCGGTCAAGTGATGCTCCGGGTTCCGTGCGCTGCACTAGATTTAGCTAAGACCAGTATATCCTGACCTTTATGTTGCGTGCAAGCGAGGTGCTGTCCTTGCGAGCAGCCATGAGGGGCGAGTGCCAACACATTGTTTTTGTTGAAAATTAACGAATTCATGTTTTTACTGATCTTACCCAGGCGCCAAACGGAGGTATATGATGACAGAAACAGAGTTAATGATGCGCGGATACGGGCTGACCACCGCAGAGTTTTTCTACCGGATGCCCGACTATCAAAACGTGCTGAACAGCTATGTCTGGCAGGACTACGACATTGCCCCGGATCACCCGAAAATGTTCGATTTCATCGAATTCTGGCAAGATCAGATCCAAGGCCCGCTGCATTCAGTGCGCTTCACCCACCGCAAGCTGATCGCCCCGGGAGAATGGCGCAATGTGACCGGGGAATTTACACTCCACTGACGCGTTACGCGCCGCGCCGCGCCGCCATGAGCCAGATCGCCGCCAGCGCCAGCGAGGCCAGCATGTTCCAGCTGGCCATCGACAGACCAAACAATTCCCACGCGACCTCATCGCACATGATCACCGTCTCTGCGATCTCGGTCGACAGCAAATCCGTGCCGGTCATCGCGCCCAAATCAAGGCCACCCCCGCCCGAGCAGGACGCGGGGCCTTCCCACCAGCCGCGCTCGACCCCCGTATGGTAGCCCCCGATCCCGGCTGTGGTCAGTGCCGAAACGGCCCCGAGCCAGATCAGAGCGGTCATCGGCATAAAGGCCCAAACCGCGCCGATCGCAATTGCTACGCCATGGGGCCAGCGCTGCCAGATACACATTTTGCACGGGGCATAGCCGAGCGCTTGGAACAGATATGCGCCCAGCAGCAATGCCACTGAGCCAAGGACCGCCAAGCCCACCAAATTGCGCTGGTTCACTGCCATGGAATGCCTCATGCCTCGTCTTGGGCTAGGTCTACGCGGTCCGGCCTCAAGTGCAAGCCACGATGGCGTTGGGGGATGATCTTAAAGCCCGACCAAGTCCCGCAGAACGGTAATCAGCGTGGCTCCGGCAAAAACCAATGAGGCGATCCAAGCGGTTCCGGTGATCGTGCCGAGCAATACCAGCAGACCGTCGCGCTGCAAAAAGCCCATCGAAATCAGAACAACGCCCACGGCTGGGACGGTGTTGGTCAATGGTATTGGCAACAAGATAGAACCGCAGAAAATGACCAGGGCTGCGCCGATAATGCGATCCGCAGGACGATGTGTCAGCCACACGAGACGGGGATGGCTGACCGCCTCGATCCGTTGCAGCCATGGACTGGCACGCATGGACAAACTGGCCAAGCTTTCACGCGATATTTGTCGACGTCCCAATCGCGCGGGCAACCACGGTGCTTTGCGTCCCATAACGAGTTGGGCTGCGATGAACATCAGGGGCAGCGAGACGATCTGCGGCACGCCATACAAAAAAGGTATGCAGCATGGCAGGGCGAGGATCAGCAGAAACAGGCCAAAGGCACGCTCATGCAGCTGCGACAAAACCCAGTCGAGTGTGACGCCTTCATCCGGTGCGTCTGCGCTCAGTTGGGCAAGACGCTCGGATGTGGACAAGACGCGGTCTGGGTTCGCGTTCATGAAACCTGTCCTTATGAGTTGAGCCGGGGTGGCTGGGGACCGCTAGATTTCGACGCGCCCCGTGGAGTGCGTGTCGCAGTGTGATCGCAGGTTTTCGCGTTTGTGCAAGGGGGGCGAGGCTGTGTGTGATACTGCGTGCAGATTTGGGGCAGATTTCCTCTGGACGCGCCCCGCTGGCTTGGCTAATGCGTGGCTCAAGGGCCCGAGTGGCGGAATTGGTAGACGCAGGGGATTCAAAATCCCCCGATGGAAACATCTTGTCGGTTCGAGTCCGACCTCGGGTACCAGCCCTTATCTCACAGATCATGAACGCCTTGTTAACCTTTTTTGGGGGACTAAGAGCGCGTGTCTGAGCCGCTTGGCACCCGTGATTCGAATCGCGGGGCGGACCCCACTGTTCCTCATTTTGTGTGCAATCGGGATCAATCCGCCTTGATTGGCGCGAAACCTCAAACAGCCAGACTGCCGTCTCATGTGCCTTTCCGCGGCCATAGTTAACGACAGGGCCGCGCGGGCCATTGGCGCGCGTTGCGAAACAATAGGGGCGACCGAGATTTTCATCTGGGTCGCGCGCCTTGCGCCAAGGCCCAATGCGCGAAGGCTATGGAGCGTGCTTGCGCGAAATGCGCCGTCTCAGACTGTTTTCAAATCTGCAACAAACCCGTCGTAAATCCGGACACGGGCTTGGCCAGATTGCGTCCAAACAAGGGCTTACGCGGTCCAATTAAGGTAACTCTGGGGCAAGTTCTCGTATTCGCAGCGGCCGCTGGGGCGTAAACATAACGGGCCTGGGAAGGTGCTGCTTGTCGGTCTTTGGGGGAAGACCGTTTTGAGAAGGCGCGACACACACCGCGATCTCTCAAGACGATATGACACTTATATAGACGCTCGCGTCAGCATCCCCTCGGGCGTTTTTTGGCCGGGATCCCGGTCATGTTTGCCAACGGGATGACAGAGATGACCAAACAGTCTTTCGCAACGCTACGCATGTCGATCATGCGCAAAATGTCTGCGCTGCTTGACCGCTTTGCTGCGGCACCGCGCCGGGCACCGTTGTCGTCTCGCTCGGACATCCCGCAACCAAAATTCGATCTCACAGCCGGTTCGCGCGCGCACCAGCCCACGTCGCATACGCGCCAGTTCTAGGAGTATAGATTATGCCGAATGATTTTACCGGACCCACCCAGACCCTCGTTGGCCTTTGGGAATTCAACTCCGCAACGCAAGCGACGGATACCGGCCTGACCGATGGGCAGGCGCAGAACGGCGTTTATGACGGCAATGCCACGGCTGCGGGCGGAGCTGCGGTGTTTGACGGCAATAACGACTGGATCGATGTCGAGGGGGCCGATGCGCCCTTCGATCTGGCCCAAGGCACCATCGAGGTGGAGTTCAACAAATCCACGCAGATCGGTGGCAACCCTGACAACCTCGTCTCGCGCGGCGAATGGGCGGATCGCACCTCCGAAGGCTATTTCGGCATGGATACGACCGCCAACGGGGCCGTGCGCATTCAGCATTTCTCCGGTTCTGGCGAAAATACGCAGCTCAGCACGCCAAACGGGTTCTACGTGCCCGGCGATGATGTGCGCGTCACCTATAACTGGGACGAGCTGGTTGGCGTCACGCTCAAAGTGCTCAACCTGACCGCGGGGACCGAGTTCGAAACCTCCGATCCGCAAACCGGCCTGACCTTCGATATCGGCGACAATGATGACGAGCGTTTCGTCTTTGGTGCGCGTGAGCAAAACGATGGCCAGTATGACCGCGAGTTCGCGGGCGAGATGAAATATGTGGCCGTCTATAGCGGACCGCCCCCGGCAGGTGGCGACGGTCTTGTCGAAGGCAGTGCAGGCGATGATCTTATCGATGCCGCCTATGATGATGATCCCGATGGCGATGTGGTTGATGGGGGTGATGCTGTTCTGCCCGGCGAAGCGCCTGATGATGACATCATTCTGGCCGGGGACGGTGATGACACCGTGTTTGCGGGCGCGGGCGATGACGACGTCTATGGCGGAGCCGGTGATGATGTGTTGAACGGCGAAGACGGTGACGATATCCTCTTTGGCGGTGACGGCACGGACGAGCTGAATGGCGGCGCAGGCGATGATGTGCTCGTGGGCGATGGCCCGAACGGCAATACCGTCAACGATGTCACGCTGACCTTTGAGGGCGAAGAGGCCGGGTTTCAGAACTCCGTCGGCCTCTATACCGTTGATCCGGTTACGGGCGAGATCCTCGACGTGGAAATCGCGTTCGAGAATGCCAGCCAGCAAGGCTCCGGCGGCGATTTGATCCCCGGTGTCAGCACCTATTCCTATACCGCGCAGCCCGGAACGGCTGTGGTGTCGTTCCTGATCCAAGAGGGGAACACCCAGAACGATTTTGGCGCGCTTGGACCGGGCACGTACAAGTTCGTGAATGCGGCGGGTGATCCGGCAACGATCAATGATCCGACGCCGCTTCTGGTGCATGTCGCCCCTGACGGGACCGAGACGACGCTGACCGGCAATATCTTCCACTCCACCAACCCAACAGTGCTGAACCCCGAAGGCTTTGTGCGCGTCCAAGGTGCGGCCATTGGCGAGGGGACATTTGGGTTCGAAGACCTCGATGGGTTGGGCGATCAGGATTATGATGACCCGCTTTTGTCCATCGATCTGGGCACCTCGGGCACAAGCTTCACCGTTCCGGGCCTCGATCTGGAAGGCGATCTGCCGGTGGACGAGACCGGCAATTCCGACGACATCCTCAATGGCGGCGACGGTGATGACACGCTCATCGGGGGCAATGGGGACGATACCATTGACGGGGGTGAGGACGATGACGCCATTGAAGGCGGCAACGGGGATGACACCATCGATGGTGGCAACGGCGACGATACGATCGATGCTGGCGATGGCGATGACGATGTTGAGGGCGGTGATGGCTCCGATACGGTAGATGGCGGCGACGGCGATGACGTCATCGATACCAGCGCACCTTTGTCCTCTAACCCCTTGCCGGATATCGGTTATCCAGGCCTGTACCCTGCCGATACCGATCCCGACAACGACAAGGACGTCGTGTTCGGAGGTGCTGGCGATGACACCATCACCACGGGCGACGATGCCGACTTCATTGATGGTGGCACCGGTGATGATGTGATCGATGCGGGTATCGACGATGACACTGTGATTGGTGGCGACGGCGATGACACGATCACGGGCGGCGAGGGCAATGACGACATCCAGGGCGGTGACGGCGACGATACGATCTTCGGTGGCCTCGGCCCGGATTTCCCCGATACGATCAATATCGCCGACGATGGCTCAGACGGCCCTCCCTTTGGGGCGGATCAGGTGCCAAATAATGGCATCGACATCATCGATGGCGGCGCTGGCGATGACACGATCTTCGGTGAGGACGACGATGACGTTCTGATCGGTGGCACTGGTGACGACTTCCTTGATGGCGGCAAAGACAACGACGTCCTTGAGGGCGGCGATGGCAACGACACGCTTGTGGGCGGCCAAGGTGCCGACCAGATGAGCGGTGGCGCCGGCCAAGATACCTTCCTCGGCACCGATCCCGCGGATTTCGACGGCGATACCATCGATGGGGGCACCGACGATGGCGGTGTGCCCGGCGGTGACTTCGACACGCTTGATCTGTCTGGTGTGGCAGGCGGCTTCACCATCGTGAACGAGACGGTGGATGCCGATGGCGACTCGACCTCCGGGACGATTGTGTTCAACGCCGATGGCTCAAGCGTTGATTTCTCGGAAATCGAGAACATCATTCCCTGCTTCACCCCCGGCACATTGGTGGCAACACCGCGCGGAGAGGTGCCCGTGGAAAGCGTCAAGGTTGGCGACAAGGTCATCACGCGTGACAATGGGTTCCAGGAGATCCTTTGGGTCGGTCATAAGCAGGTCACACCGCGCAGTTTTGCGGAAATGCCCGAGCTGAAGCCGGTCTTGGTGCGCCAAGGCGCATTGGGCAATGGTCTGCCTGAGCGCGACATGATCGTCTCGCCAAACCACCGTATGTTGCTGAATACGCCCGATGTTTCGCTCTATTTCGAGCAGCCAGAGGTTCTGGTCGCGGCCAAGCATATGGTCGGAATGGACGGCATCCACCGCATCGACATGCTCAGCACAACCTATGTGCACTTTATGTGCGAGCGTCACGAGGTCGTCATGGGCGACGGTGCTTGGTCCGAAAGCTTCCAGCCGGGCGATCACTCCTTGAAGGGGATCGATGGCGAGCAGCGCGAAGAGATTTTCGCCCTGTTCCCCGAGCTGCGCAGTCGTGCAGGGCGCGAGGATTACACTTCGGCCCGCCGGTCCTTGCGTGGGTTTGAGGCGAAATTGGTTATCTAACGCGGTCTGCGCATTACACGAGTGTCCCGTGGTGGGGGCAAGATTGGGGTGGCCTTCGCAGGCCGCCCCGATTTTCGTTTGCGGTTCTGGGCTTAGCCGCGCATCCTCATGCCATCGGGATCAAAAAGCGGGGTCTCGATCCGGGCGGCTTTGCGACGTTGGCCGAGGATTTCGATCTCGACCTGGGCACCTGTCACGGCCATGTCGGTCGGCAAGAACCCCATTGCGATGCTCTTTTCAGCATAGTGCGAATAGCCGCCGGAGGTGCAGAACCCGACAACCTCGTCGTCGACAAAGATCGGCTCGTAGGCCACGACATCGGCGTCCTCCGCATCGACCTCGAAGACACATAGCGTGCGTGCGGGGCCTGTTGCACGCTCGGCCTCTGCGGCCGCACGACCGATGAAGTCGCTGTTTTTCTTGAAGGAAATGAAGCGATCAAGGCCGGTTTCGGCGCAGGTGTAATCCGGGCTGAACTCGCGCGCCCAAGAGCCGAAGAACTTATCCAGACGCAGGCTCATCATCGCGCGCATCCCGAAGGGGCGCATGCCAAGCGGCGCGCCCGCGGCCCAGAGCGTTGCAAACAAGGCGCGTTGGCTCATCGGATCTGTGTAGATCTCATAGCCCAGATCGCCGGTATAGCTGACGCGTTGGACGATGCAGTCCGCCATACCGACAGTCATGCGTTTGACATCGAGGAACTTGAACGCCTCGCCCGAGACATCCGCATCAGTGCAGGCCGCAAGGATTTCGCGGGCTCTTGGACCGACGATCTGGAAGCCTGTGCGCTGATCCGAGACGTTTGAAACTTGTACACCCTGTCCCGTATTCGCACCTTGGGCTTCAAACCACCGCATATGGTAGTCTTGGCTGCCATAGGAGGCGGTCAGCTGAAACTCTTCTGCACCGAGGCAAGACACTGTAAAGTCGCCGAAAATCTTGCCCGTCGGCGATAGCATTGGGGTTAGGCTCAGTCGGCCCTCTTTTGGCATCCTTCCAGCCATCACCCGATCAAGCCAATCTCGGGCACCGGGGCCTTTCACGAGAAACTTGCCGAAGTTATGCACCTCGTTGATGCCTGCGGTGTTGCGGACTGCCAGCACTTCGGCTTTCGTCGCCTCCCACGCGTTCGAGCGTTTGAATGACGGTGTCTCGAACCGCGGCTCGCCGGGCAGTGCGAAGTAGTTGACGACCTCCAGCCCGTATTGCGCGCCCCAGACAGCCCCCATCTTGTCCCATTCGTCATACATCGGGGTGGTGCGGAACTTGCGCGCGGCGGGCAGTTCTTCGTTGGGATAGGCGACAGAGAAGCGTTTTTGGTAATTCTCGATCACTTTTGGCACGGTGTAGCCCGGCGTCGTCCAGCGCCCGAAGCGCGCCACGTCAAACCCGCGCGGATCACAATCGGGGGCCCCATCGACCATCCATTGGGCCAGCGAAAGCCCCATGCCGCCGCCCTGGCTGAAGCCGGCCATGACGGCACAGGCGCTCCAATAATTGCGCATGCCGGGAACGGGGCCGACGAGGGGGTTGCCATCCGGCGCAAAGGTGAAGGGGCCGTGGACAACGCTTTTGATCCCGGCTTTTTCTAGTACTGGAAAGCGCGCATAGGCGAAGGCGATACTGTCTTCAATCTTGTCCAAGTTGTCATTCAGCAACTCATGCCCGAAGTCCCAAGGGGTGCCACCCACAGCCCAAGGCTCGCAAGTTTGCTCGTAAAACCCGATACATAGACCGCGACCTTCTTGTCGAAGATAACTCTCGCCACCCGGATCCATCACATGGGGGAATTCTGTATCCCGTGTATAGATTTCGGGAACCTCATCGGTGACGATGTATTGGTGCGCCATCGGCACGAGCGGCAGGTAAAGCCCTGCCATCGCAGCCACTTCGCGCGCCCAAAGCCCGCCCGCATTGACGATATGTTCTGCGTGGATCGTGCCTTTTTCGGTCACCACATCCCATGTGCCATCTGGGCGAGGATTGGTTTCCAACACGCGTGTTTGCAACACAATTTCAGCGCCGTTCTGGCGCGCGGCCTTGGCGTAGGCGTGGGTGGTGCCAGACGGATCCAGATGCCCGTCCAGCGGATCGTAAAGCCCGCCGAGAACCCCTTCGACATTGACCACGCCATCGGTCATCTTGGTGATTTCCTCAGGGCTGAGAACTTCCGTATGCAGCCCCATATATCGGTGCTTGGCGCGCTCGGCCTTGAGCATATCGAACCGCTCGGCGGTGTCGGCGAGCGTGATGCCGCCCACATGGTGCAAGCCGCAGCTTTGGCCCGTAAGCTCTTCTAATTCCTTGTAAAGCTTGATGGTATAGCCCTGGAGCGCGGCCATATTGGTGTCGCCATTCAAGGTATGAAACCCACCCGCCGCGTGCCATGTGGACCCGCTGGTCAACTCCGAGCGTTCCAGCAGCATGACGTCGCTCCAGCCGAGCTTTGTCAGGTGATAAAGGACCGAGCAGCCGACGACACCGCCGCCGATGACGCATACGCGTGTTGTGGTTTTCATGTGTATTCTCCGAAACTGTTGCGCTCATCTTAGTCATGAGGGGCACAGTCGGTCAGCCATTTGCGACACAGAAACGGTGAATTGGACAAAAGAAAAGGCGCGCTCCGCAGAACGCGCCCTTTCGACAATTGACCGTGACAGCGCGCCTATTCAGCGGCCGCCAGCTTGATAACCGGCTCCATGCCGTCGAACTCGGCATCGGGCAGGTGGCATTTGACCTGATGGCCATCCGCGAGCATCCGCACCGGCGGCACTTCTTTCTCGCACAGACCGCCTGCGACCTTGTCCTTCCAGTTGCACCGCGTCTGGAACGGGCAGCCCGAAGGTGGGTTCATCGCCGATGGAATATCGCCCTCAAGCACGATGTGCTTCTTGGTGATCGAGGTGTCGGCGATGGGCACCGCCGATAGAAGCGCTTCGGTGTAAGGATGATACGGCGGGCTGAAGACCTGATCCGTCGTTCCCATCTCAACCACGTGTCCAAGATACATAACCATAACGCGATCAGATAGATAGCGCACGATGCTCAAGTCATGGCTGATGAACAGGAGCGTGGTTTTGTTCTTGCGCTGGATCTCCATCAGCAGGTCGGTGACCGCCGCCTGGACCGACACATCAAGCGCCGAGACTGGCTCGTCCGCCACAACAATCCGGGCGTCACCAGCAAAGGCACGGGCGATACCGACGCGTTGCTTTTGACCGCCAGACAGCTGCCGTGGCATCCGGTCTGCGAAGGTGCGGGGTAGTTTGACCAGATCGAGAAGCTCGAGCATCCGGTTCTTCCGCTCTTCCTCGGAATTGCCGATCTTGAAGATCTCCAGCGCGCGAATGATCTGGCGTCCCACCGTCATCGAGGGATTAAGCGTATCGAAGGGGTTCTGGAACACCATCTGCACCTCGGACACCGTCTTGGTGTCGCGATTTTCAATCGGCGTGTCCTGAATTTCGCGGTTGTCGATCAGAATTTTGCCGTCCGTCGCCGTCTCAAGCCCCATCAGAACCTTTGCGAATGTTGACTTGCCGCAACCGGATTCGCCAACAATTGCTAGAGTTTCCGACTCGCGTGCTTCGAATGACAAGGTCTCGTTGGCCTTAACAACCTTCTTGTTGGCCCCGCCGAACAGCGCACTCGCAGCGACCTCGTAGTATTTCTTCAGATCATCCATGCGCAGAACGACATCGCCGATCTCACCTTTTTCTTTTGTATCGGCCAGTTCCAGCGGCGCGTGCCAGTCGATTTCCTCGAATTTCAAACAACGGGTGGTGTGGCGATCGTTGCCGGCGACCTTTGACATCTTGATATCGGTCGCATCACAACGCCCGGCCTCGAAATAATCGCAGCGTGGCCCGAAGTTACAGCCCGGAGGGCGCTCGTGGGGCAGGGGGAAGTTGCCGGGGATCGCGACCAGCGGACGCGAGTTTTTGTCGGCCCCAGGCAGCGGGATCGAGCGGAACAGCGCCTGTGTGTAAGGGTGCTGCATCTTGTCGAACACATCTTCGATGGAGCCCGCCTCAACAGCCTCGCCGGAATACATCACGCATAGACGGTCGCAGGTCTCCAGCACGAGGCCGAGATTGTGCGAGATAAACAGCATGGAGGTGCCGTATTTCTTGCCCAGATCCTTCACCAACTCGACCACGGCGGCCTCGACGGTCACGTCAAGTGCGGTGGTCGGCTCGTCGAGGATCAACAGCGAGGGCTTGGACATCAGCGCCATCGCGATCACAATGCGCTGTTGCTGGCCGCCGGAAAGCTGGTGTGGGTAACTTCCTAAAATCCGTTTAGGATCAGGGAGTTTCACGTCGGTGACAACTTCCAACGCACGGTCATACGCGTCTTGTTCGGACACGCCCTCGTGGATCATCGGGACTTCCATCAGCTGCTTGCCGATCTTCATCGCCGGGTTCAGCGAGGCCATGGGTTCCTGATAAATCATCGCGATTTCCGAGCCGCGGATATCGCGCAGCTCTTCGGGGCTCATCAAATTCAGGTCTCGCCCTTTGAATTTGATCGTGCCGCCGACGATTTTGCCGTTCACCCCGAGGTCTTGCATGACCCCGAGGGCAACGGTGGATTTGCCGCAACCGGACTCGCCGACAAGGCCCATAGCCTCGCCGGGTTGCACGACGCAGGAGAAGTCCATCACCGCAGGAATTTCCCGCAGACGCGTAAAGAAGCTGATGGACAGGTTTTCGATCTCGAGGATCGGGCCGTCATAATCCCATTTTGCCATGATCTTAGTCCTTCAAGCTTTCTTCGCGCAGGCCATCGGCCAGCAGGTTCAGACCCAACACAAGGCTCATCAACGCAAGCGCTGGTGGCAGGGCAGGGTGCGGGAAGATCGACAGGAGTTTCCGGCCCTCGTTGATCGTGGACCCCCAATCGGGGCTTTCTGGGGGCAGACCGAGGCCAAAGAAGCCCAAGGTCCCCAGCAGGATCGTGGTGTAGCCGATGCGCAGACAGAAATCGACGATCAGCGGGCCACGCACGTTCGGCAGGATCTCCCAGAGCATGATGTACCAAGGCCCCTCACCGCGCGTCTGAGCCGCTGCCACATAGTCGCGTGTCTTGATGTCCAGCGCCAAGCCCCGGACGATACGAAACACTGTGGGCGAGTTCACGAACACCACCGACACGAACACCACAAGGATACCGCCCGGCACATCGAACAGGTCGAGCATGGCTGGAAGTGCGGGGATCGTCAGATCGTCATTGTTCACCAGATAGCCATTGGTCGAGATCATCGACAAATAGATCCAGAACATCACCCCCAGCACCGCAATCAGCAGCGGTGTGCGGAATGTCGGGCGCGTGTAAAAGCGCGAATTCAGCAAGACGGCCATGAACACGATCGGGAAGATAAACAGCACCGTTGCCATGAAGTTCGGAATGCCTGTCTCGACGATTTCCGGTGTCACCAGCAGGTAGAACAGCAAGATCACCGGGAAGGCGAGGATCAGGTTGGACAGGAACGACAAGAATGTGTCCAGCTTGCCACCGTAATAGCCTGCGGGAAGACCCAGCGTGATGCCGACCATAAAGGCAAAGAGCGTCGCCAATGGTGCGATCTGCACCACGACCACGGATCCCGACACCATGCGGCTGAACACATCGCGCGCCAAGTTGTCCCCGCCGAAGAGGTAATAGCCATATTGGCCGTCCTCGGGGTTGGGCATCGGCGAGCCGGGCACCTTGTTTTTCAGGCCCGAGACCTGGCTGAGCGGATCGAAGGTCGCGATCAGCCCGAACAGGCCGTTGAACAGCGCCGTATAGACCCAGAACATCACCAGCGCGAAGCCGATCATGCCGATGAGGCTGTCGAAAAGTTTGCCGTAAAGCCCCAGTTTCCGCTTGAACATGATCGAGACCACAAAGGTCAGGACCAGCGCAATCCAGACGGGCATAAACTGCCATAGAACACGGACGATAATCTCGCCCCAGCTAAGAAGTTCCATCAGTTAAATCCCCTTAAGAAATGCGGATACGTGGGTTGAGGTAGACGTAGCCGATATCTGAAATCAGCTGGGTCACCAGAACCACCACGACCGAGACAACGGAGACTGCCAGCAGCAGCTCGATGTCGTTATTGCCTGCCGCCTGCACCAGCGTCCAACCGAAGCCCTTGAAGTTAAACAAGGTCTCCACAATGACGACGCCGTTCAGAAGCCAGGGGAATTGCAACATGATCACCGTGAACGGAGCGATCAGCGCGTTTCTGAGCGCGTGCTTCATCACGATGTTCGGGAAGCTGACGCCTTTCAGGCGCGCGGTGCGGATATATTGCGCCGTCATGACTTCCGTCATGGAGGCCCGCGTCATCCGCGCGATATAGCCCATCCCGTAGAGGGCGACCGTAATCACAGGAAGGAAGAAGTTCTCGAAATTGGCATCCTCCATCGCGGAGGTTGCGGTGCCTTTGAACCATTTGAGACCCACCGCCGAGGACGCGAAAATGGCGATGAATATAACACCTGACACATATTCAGGCGTCGCGGTTGTCATGATGGAGGCGGTCGAGAGCGTCCGGTCGGTCTTGGATCCTTCTTTCATGCCTGCCAGAACACCGATGACCAGCGCGCCCGGCACCATGACCAGCATAACCCAGAACATCAGCTTGCCGGTTTGGGCCAAGCGGACGGAGATGATTTCAGACACCTCGTCTTTAAAGACTGTGGATTCACCCCAATCGCCTTGCAGGATGCCGCAGAAAGTGGGTGTCTCCTCCGCGCTCATACCGCTGTCGATGCAACGCCCGGTTATGACGCCCTCGTCATCGGTGCGCGTCCAGCCTGGCACGACGCCGATCCATTGTCCGAATTTCACGGGCATGGGGGCCAGATAGCCATTTTTGTCGAGCCAGCTTGCAACTTGCTCGTCAGACATGCGGAAGTTGCCTTCGGATTTCGCGAGTTTTTCGAGGTTTGGGTAGAGGTTGGTCAGTGAGAACACGATGAATGTCAGGCAAAGCGCCGTCAAAATCATCACACCCACACGCCGTAAGATAAACAGTCCCATGTGCGTCCCTGTTGGTCAGGTGAAAGATCACGGCTGCGTCTTGATCAACGTCTCAGGTGCCGCGTCGTTAGAAAAGCCGCGCCCTTTTGAGGCGCGGCTAGATGTTTTGATGTTGGCCTTAGGCCGCCACAGCCCACTTATAGACCTGTGGCAGATAAGCGATGTGCTGGTCCAAGCCGACAAAGCCCGGCTTGGAGTGGCGATAGAGCGACCGCCAGTATGGCTGGATGGTCACGCCTTCGTCGATCACGATCTCCTGGATCCGGCTCATCACCTCGCGGCGCGCATCGGCATCCGCGATGGAGTTGGCCTGACCGAGCAACGTGTCGAACTCTTCGTTCGAGAACGCGAACTCGTTCCATGCCACGCCGGACTTATACGCCAGACCCAGCACCTGCGTGCCAAGCGGACGGTGGTTCCAGTTGGTCGACGAGAACGCGTATTCCGTCCACTGGTTCCAGAAGGTGGAGCCGGGCAGGATGGTCCGCTTCACATTGAAGCCTGCATCGCGCAACTGAGCCGCCACCGAGTCGGTCGTGTTCTTGCGCCAGTCATCATCGATGGAGTGCAACTCGAACTCGAAGTCCTGCATACCCGCTTCGGTCAGAAGCTCCAGCGCGCGGGCTGGATCATAGGGCAGGCGGGTCACGGACGCGTCATGCTCGGGGTGAACCGGGCCAACGTGGCAGTTATCCGCAGGCACGCCTTGGCCCGCATTGCCAAGCTCGAGGCAAACCGCGTTGTCGACGGCCATTGCGATGGCCTGACGCACGCGCTTGTCGCCGAAGATTTTGTTGCCATCGGCATCTTCTGCGGCTTGGTTCGGGCGGATCACGATGGTCGAGCCCGTTGCGATTTCCGACTTTTCCCAACCGATGCTGTCGAACACGCCGACGAAATCGCCCACGTTCTCATAAAGCGCATCGATCTCTTCGGATTCGGCGGCTGCCAACCACGAGGACGGATCCGTGCCGTAGTCGATATACTCGATCTCGTCGAGGAACGCGCCTTTGCCAGCGGCATAGCCCCACCACTCGTGACCTTCGTTGCGGGTCAGAACCGATTTCACGCCAACGGTGTGCTCGGTATTGAGGTATGGACCGGTGCCAAGCTGGTTGCCCAGCAGATCGGATGGATCCTGATCAGGGTGCAGAACATGCGCGGGATAGTCCGCGATGCCCGGGATCAGCGTGATGTCAGGCTGGATCAGGTTCAGGCGCAGCGTGTGGCTGTCGACAACCTCGATCGCGCCTTCTTTGGCCATGTTGGTCTCTGGATCAACGATGGAGGTCACGCGCGCGGCCATCGAGTTGCCTTCCGCGTCGGCTTCGGCCCAGCGGTTGAAGTTGTAGGCAACATGCTCGGCGGTGAAGTCATCGCCGTTGTTCCACTTCACGCCCTTGCGGACGTTCATGGTGTAAACGGTGGCGTCGTCATTGACGTCCCAGCTTTCGATCAGCAGGCCTTCAAACGAGCCGTCTGAATTATATTCGATCAGGTGCTCAAGCCAGCCGGATGCGACATAGGACATCTGTGTCCAGTCAAAGGTCCGTGGATCCTTGAGGGCACGAACTTCCATCTGCATACGGATCTTGCCGCCTTGCGCGGCGTGACCGGCAGCTTTCGCCGGGGTCGCGCCGATCAGGCTGTACGCGCCTGCGGCGGTCAGACCAAGCGCTGTGGCGCGGGTCAGAAACTCACGGCGATCCATGTGGCCTTCACGATATTCGTCGGCATACATGGTGGCCGCTGGATGCAGCCGGTCGCCAGATTTGGTAAATTGCGTCATCGTTAACTCCCTGTGACACTCTTTTTGTGGTGAAAGGGCAGGGGGAGAGCGACCCAATTTCTTGGCTCACATCGCTGACAACGCCCCCCGCGTGTCTTCCATCGCGCACAGGGCAACAGGTTTTCCCCATCGGGTCAATGGCGTTATCCGGCGCGGAGAGTCAAAAAAACGACATCAGCTTTGCCAGAATGCGACATGTGTCGCCAAGGCCCCCTCCGACTGTTTTAGTCAGAATTGCATGTGCAAGTGCAGAAAATGCCGTGATTTTAAGCGATTTGGCGGCTAAGCCACGTAGCTTGCACGCCTGCGATGCTGGCCCTGACGCCGCGCAGCCGATGGGGTCAACCCGATACGTTGGCCGAACGCGCGTGTGAAATAGGCAGCCGAGCCAAAGCCAAGATCACGCGCGATATCGCGAATGGGATGATCGGTGTCCTCCAGCAGACGTCGCGCTTCATTGATAACGCGCTCGTGCAGCAGATTGGACGCCGTCTTGCCGCACACTTCGCGGCACACACGGGTCAGGTGCGTGGGCGTGATGCCCAGCTTTTGGGCATAGTCCGCGACCGTCAAGCCTTCGGAAAGATGCTCTTCAATCAAGCCTGTATAGCCCTCGACGATCCGCTGCGCGCTGCCGATGGGGCGGATCTGGCGGCCATACGCCTCCTCGAACCGCTCAAGCTGGACGGCAACCAAGGCGGCATAGCTGCGCGCGGCGGCTTGCCAGCCCTGACTGTGATAACGCACCTCGTTCGTGATCTGGTCTAGCACTTGCGTCAACTCACCCTGATGGCGTGAATCCGTGACGCGCAGATACAAAGCCTCATCGGGCAATTGCGTGGTCAGATCGTAGGGGAAACACAGGCGAGAGCCGTAGACATGGGACGGGAACTCAAACGAATACATCGTGCGCGGTGGTAGATAGATCGCCGTGTGCTGGCCAAAGCCACGGGTGACGCCGCATGCGGTGATGCGCCCTTGACCCTTGGTAATCCAATAGAGGCGCGCGCGCTCGCTGGAATGGGGGGTCTCAACCCGCCATGCGCCCGCTTGAAGCAAATTCTGTAGTGAGGATATGCGTACGTCCAGACTCTCGATTTCCACTGCTCTTCCCCATCTATTGTAGGTGTTTTGAAGAACGCTACCACATGGCGTTTTTGCCTGTCACTGTGGAAAACCTGTGGATAACCCAATATGCGGTGGTTAATTCGCGCGCCACCCCTAGATATGCGGATTTCCCATAGGAAATCGGACCTCTTGCCAGTCTTTCATGCGATTTCGAAACCATGTGCGCTGACGCTTTGCAAATTGCCGCGTGGAAATAACCGCCCTGTCGCGCGATTCGCTCAAACCGCACTCGCCTTTAAGATAGGACACCAATTCAGGCGCTCCAATCGCGCGGGCGGCAGGGCGGCTGGCATCCCAAATCGGCAGAACCGCACGCACCTCCTCAAGCGCGCCCTGATCCAGCATCTGATCAAAGCGCTGGGTCAGGCGGTCTTCCAGCACATCCGCAGGCCCGCGCATCACCAAAGGGGTGACCTCTGTGATCGCAAGGACAGGCGCGCGCGTCTCAAGCTGCCAGGCGCGCAGGCCTTTGCCGGTCGCCTCAAGCACCTCCCAGGCCCTTTGGACGCGCATCGGATTGGCCATGTCAATAAAGGCCGCCGTTTGCGGATCACGGAGGCTCAGGTCGCGGACCATCGCACCCGTCTCCGCCAGGCGCATCGCATCACCGCGCGCCCGCACATCCGCCGGGATTGCGGGGATGTCGGTTAACCCGTCTGTCAGCGCCGAAAAATAGAGGCCGGTTCCCCCAATAATGATCGGGCGGGGATCATGTTTCAGAAGGTCCGCCACCTCGCGCAGCCAGACGCCGACGGAATAATCAGCCTCAAACCCCTGATGCCCATACAAAAAATGCGGCACACGCGCCAAATCATCCGCATCCGGGCGCGCGGACAGGACCTGCCAGCACGCGTAAACCTGTAGCGCGTCCGCATTCACGATGGCGCGGTTCTGCGCCTCGGCAATCTCCAGCGCCAAGGCCGATTTTCCGCTCGCCGTCGGGCCGGCCAGCAAGACGGGGCGGGCCGGATCGATCGTCGCAATCAACGCGTCGACGGCGGTCATCGGAAAAAGAGCGGTGCATGAGGTCGCATATGGCGCTTCCACCCGGTCTGAGCGCTTGTGTCAATCCCGCGCTCGGGGCAGTGTGCGCCGAACGAACCCACCCCGGAGACACCGATGAGCGCCGCCCCACACTCAGCCGCCAAATACAAACGCGTCCTTTTGAAAATTTCGGGTGAGGCTTTGATGGGGACACAAGGCTACGGGCTGCACCCGCCCACGGTCGAGCGGATCGCGGCAGAGGTCAAATCCGTCCATGATATGGGCGTCGAGATTTGCATGGTCATCGGTGGCGGCAATATTTTCCGGGGGTTGCAAGGCTCCGCCCAGGGGATGGAGCGCACGACCGCCGATTACATGGGGATGCTCGCGACGGTGATGAACGCGCTGGCAATGCAGTCCTCGCTGGAAGCTTTGGGCCTGCATTGCCGGGTGATCAGCGCCATTCGTATGGACGAGGTGGCCGAGCCCTATATCCGCCGCCGCGCGGTGCGCCATCTTGAGAAAAAGCGGATCTGTATTTTTGCAGCAGGCACCGGAAATCCCTATTTTACCACCGATACCGCCGCGACCCTGCGCGCCAATGAGATGAGCTGCGAAGCGATCTTCAAAGGCACCAAGGTCGATGGCGTTTATAACAAAGACCCCGCCAAGCATGACGATGCGGTGCGCTATGAGACGGTCAGCTATGATGACTGTCTGGCCCAGCATTTGGGCGTGATGGATGCCTCGGCGATTGCCCTGGCGCGCGATAACGCCTTGCCGATTATCGTGTTCTCTCTCGACGAGCCCGGTGGCTTCAAGGGGATCCTCGCCGGGGAAGGCACCTATACAATCGTGCGCGATTAAC
This sequence comes from Dinoroseobacter sp., assembly GCA_965279125.1. Lineage (GTDB taxonomy): Bacteria > Pseudomonadota > Alphaproteobacteria > Rhodobacterales > Rhodobacteraceae > Dinoroseobacter. The sequence continues at coordinate 46,401 of CBDIHL010000034.1, read as the reverse complement.
GCTATAGACGCCGCAAAACGTCACGAATGAGAGACACCCATATGTCCGACGATATTGAAATTGACCTAGACGACCTTCAGCGCCGGATGGACGGTGCGATCAGCTCATTGCGCACGGAATTTGCGTCCTTGCGCACGGGGCGGGCGTCGGCCTCTATGCTTGAGCCGATCATGGTCGACGCTTACGGATCCAAAACCCCGATCAACCAGGTGGGCACGGTCAACGTGCCGGAATCGCGCATGGTGACGATCAATGTGTGGGATAAAGGTCTGGTTGGCAAAGTCGAAAAAGCCATCCGCGAGAGTGGTTTGGGGATCAATCCTCAACTAAACGGCACGATCATCATGTTGCCGATCCCGGAGCTGAACGAAGAGCGTCGCCGCGAGTTAACCAAGGTCGCCGCTCAATATGCAGAGCACGCGCGCGTCGCCATTCGCAACGTGCGCCGCGACGGGATGGACCAGATCAAGAAGGCCAAGGCAGACGGGATGTCCGAGGACGACCAGAAGCTTTGGGAGGGTGAGGTGCAAGACCTTACCAACGCGTTCATAAAAAATGTCGATGATGCGCTGGAGAACAAACAAGCCGAGATTATGCAGGTCTGACAACGGCTTGACGATGTAAGGACCTGAACATGCCCGAGGCTGTATCAAGCGAGACTGAACGCAAAATTGCGGCCTCATCAGGCCCGGGGCATGTTGCGATCATCATGGATGGGAACGGGCGATGGGCACAACAACGCCATCGCCCGCGCTTGTTTGGCCACCAGGCCGGGGCGCGGCGCGTGCGCGAAATCGTCGAGGCCTGCCCTGACTTGGGCGTGAAGTACCTGACGATTTTTGCCTTCTCGACAGAGAACTGGAAGCGCACACAGGTCGAGGTTGCAGGGCTGATGACCCTCTTCAAGCGATACATTAAGAAAGAGATGCAGGCCTTTGTAAAAGAAGAGGTTTGCGTTCGATTTATCGGGGATCGAATGCGTCTTGATCCCAAGCTGCAAGTGCTGATGGACGAGACAGAGCAGCTGACAAAAGACAACGACAAGGTGCATCTGACCATCGCGCTGAACTATGGATCGCGCGACGAAGTTGCCCGCGCGACCAAGCGCATGGCGCGTGATGTGGCCGACGGGAAATTAGATCCCGATACGGTGGATGAAACCACGCTGGCACGCTTTCTCGACACCCATGTTCTGCCCGATCCAGACCTCGTGATCCGCACCAGCGGCGAGGCTCGTATTTCGAACTTCCTGCTCTGGCAATCGGCCTATGCGGAATATGAATTTGTCGACACGCTCTGGCCCGATTTCACCCGTGACAAGTTTGCCGAGGTGCTTGGACGCTATGGCCACCGCGAGCGCCGTTTTGGGGCTGTGCCTGCGTGAGCGGGGCTGCGTCCAAATTTGACGACCTCAAGGTCCGGGTGCTCTCTGCGGCGGTGATGGCCGTCGTGGCCGGTGTGACGATCTGGATGGGCGGTCCGCTGTTTCTGGTGGCCCTTGCCGCCGCCGCAGGGCTGATGATCTGGGAGCTGGCAAGTATGCTCGCGCCAGAGCGCAGCAAATTGCCCCTCGTCTTGGGCGGGGTGGCCGCGGTGGCGGTGCTTGGTCAGCCACTTTTGCCGTTCAATCTGGGCTTGCCGCTTTTGTTCGTGCCCGCGCTGATCGCGGTTGGACAATTGGACGGCAATCGCCGCATCTTCGCGATCTATTCGGTGATGATCTGCATCGCCGCGTTGGGCCTTTATGCGCTGCGCATGGATTACGGGCTGATCTGGATGATCTGGCTGGCCCTTGTCGTGATTGCCAGCGATGTGCTGGGCTACTTCGCCGGACGCTTGATCGGTGGGCCGAAATTCTGGCCGAAGGTCAGCCCCAAGAAGACATGGTCGGGCACTGTGGCAGGCTGGGTCGGGGCGGCTGTCGTTGCCTTGTTCTTTGTCAAATACACCGATGGGACGGCTGAGTTGATCGGGATTTCCATCGCCTTGGCCATGGCGGCACAGCTGGGCGACATCTCGGAATCGGCGGTGAAACGCAAAGCAGGCGTCAAAGACAGCTCGGCGCTGATCCCCGGCCATGGGGGCTTGCTGGATCGGTTCGACGGAATGCTCGGGGCCTCAATCATCCTGCTCTTGATCGAACAAATCGTGGATTTCCCACCACTTCCGGGGCTGTCTTAATGAAGCGCGTCAGCATTTTCGGGGCCACCGGGTCCATTGGGGAGAACACCGTCGATCTTCTGATGCGCGCTGAGCCGGGGCGCTACGACGTGGGCGTCTTGACCGGGGGGCGCAACATCAAACGCCTTGCCGAACAGGCGGTGGCGCTGAAGGCAGATCTCGCGGTCACAGCGTTTGATGATTGTCTCGACGATCTGCGTGCAGCCCTCGCGGGCACGGGTATCGAGGTGGCGGCAGGCACCCAAGCGCTTTGCGATGCGGCTGACCGTCCGTGCGACTGGACCATGAGCGCGATTGTCGGCGCGGCGGGGCTTTATCCGGGTTTTGCGGCATTGCGCCAAGGCGGCACGCTGGCACTTGCGAATAAGGAATCTCTCGTCTGTGCCGGTCCTTTGCTGTTGGACGAAGCAAAGAATCACAACGCCCGCATCCTGCCCGTCGATAGCGAGCATTCTGCAGTGTACCAAGCGCTGGTGGGCGAGGACATCGCGGCGGTCGAGCGGATCATCATCACCGCATCCGGCGGCCCGTTCCGCGATTGGCCGCTTGAGGCGATTGCCAAAGCAACGCTGGCCGAGGCCGTTGCACATCCCAACTGGTCCATGGGGCAACGCATCAGCATTGACTCGGCGTCTATGTTTAACAAGGCACTCGAACTGATTGAAACCCATGAGTATTTCGGCATCGCCCCCGACAAGATCGAAGCCGTTGTTCACCCGGAATCGCTGGTTCACGCGCTGGTCGGGTTCAATGACGGGGCGCTTATGGCCCATATCGGCCCGCCGGATATGCGCCATGCCATCGGCTACGCGCTGACCTGGCCCGAGCGCGAGACCATTCCCGTCGCGCGCCTTGACCTGGCAGCCATTGGCCAGCTGAACTTTACCGCGCCGGATACGCAGCGCTTCCCGGCCCTGAGGCTCGCCCGCGAGGTGATGGAAATCGGCGGTCGGGCAGGGGCGACGTTCAACGGGGCTAAGGAGGCTGCTCTCGATCTGTTTATCGCAGGAAAGATCGGGTTTCTCGACATGGCCCGCGTGGTCGAGCAAGCGTTGGAGGCCTGCGATGCAGCGGATTCCCTCTCAAAGCCATTGATTGGCCTTGATTGCGTCACGCAAGCGGACCACATGGCGCGTAAGGCAGTGCACAACGCCGCGTAAAATTGCGCGCAAAAGACTGAGCAGAGGACGCATCCCATGGATATCGCCAGCTTAATTCCGTCATTCGGCGGATTTTTCTTCACCATTATCGCCTTTATCGTGGCGCTATCGGTGATCGTGGCGATCCACGAATACGGTCATTATATCGTTGGACGCTGGTGCGGCATCCATGCTGAGGTGTTCTCGCTGGGCTTCGGGCCTGTCCTTTACAACCGCACCGACAAGCGCGGCACGGTCTGGCAGATCGCGGCTCTGCCGTTCGGCGGCTACGTCAAGTTCATGGGCGATGCGGATGCGGCCTCGGGCAAAGATGGCGAAGGGATGAGCCAGATGTCTGACGCGGACCGTGCGCGCACCATGCATGGCGCCGCCTTGTGGAAGCGGGCGGCGACTGTTGCGGCGGGACCTATCTTCAACTTCATCCTGTCGATCGCGATTTTCGGCGCGATCATCTTCGCCCAGGGCACCGCGACCGAGCGTCCGACCGTTGGCGCACTGCTTGATCTGCCCACCCAAGGCGTGGAGCTGGAAGTTGGCGATGTGATCACAGCCGTCGAAGGGATCGAGACGCCTGATTTCAGCACCCTGAACACCTTGCGCGATGTGATCCCCCCGGCCGAGACCCTTACCTACACGGTCGAACGGGACGGCGATCTGCGTGATGTCACCGGGCCCTACGTCATGCCAGCGGTTGCGGTGGGTATTCAGCCGCGCTCGGCGGCGATGGATATCGACATGAAAGTGGGCGATGTGGTCACAGCGATTGATGGAGAGCCTGTCTATTCGTTCGAGCAATTGCGCGCCGCCGTAACAGCCTCGGATGGCCGCGTGCTTTTGCTGACAGTGTGGCGCGCGACGGCAGAGGGCGGCGAGACGGTAGAGCTGGCGCTTGCGCCGCGCCGCATGGACTTGCCGCTGCCGGAAGGCGGGTTTGAGACGCGCTGGCTGCTGGGTGTCTCCGGCGGCATGTTCTTCGAGCCTTTGACCGTCACCCCAACGCCATGGGCGGCCTTGACCGCAGGGATCGATCAGACCTGGTTCATCGTGACCTCGTCCCTGTCGGGCCTCTATCACATGATCACGGGCGCGATCTCGACCTGCAACATGTCCGGACCCATCGGAATTGCCGAAGTCTCGGGGGCGGCAGCGAGCCAGGGGATCGAAAGCTTCATCTGGTTCATCGCGGTGTTATCCACAGCTGTGGGTCTTTTGAATTTGTTCCCGGTTCCGGTGCTCGATGGGGGTCATCTGGTGTTTCACGCCTATGAAGCGGTGACCGGCAAGCCGCCCAGCGACCGGGCGTTGCGGGTGCTGATGACGACGGGTCTTGTGCTGATCTTGTCATTGATGGTGTTCGCGCTGAGCAACGACATTTTCTGCCCTTAAGTATGAGATTGCTGAGGATTTGATGCATTTATCGGCACATCGCCGCAGAATGCCTCAAAACCTGCCCAAATCGCGCCACATTCTCGGGCGATAGACGTCTTTGACAGCAAACCGCAAAGACCGAGGATTGGACGACATGCAACTTGTACACAACGGCGTTATCGGCATCCGGGCCCTCGCACGCTTTTATGGCGACAGTGTTCTGGTGGTTGCCTTGATCATTGCGGCCATTTCCGGCGCAATCTCGCTTGCAACATTCCTGACTGCGACCCTGTAACAACACATCTGCTTTCGGTAGGGGTTTTCCACAGGCCAAGCCCTTGTTCGATTTTGACAAGTTTCGCCGACCGGGGTAGGAGAAACCCAACAGGCAGATCACGGGATAAGTCAAAATGAGCGGTCGTGTAGGAAACATCACAAAACTAGCGCGCGAAACGTCACGCGTTGCCCTGATCGTGGGGCTCTTGGCGGCGACGCCTGTGGTCTATCTGGCGGCTCCGGCCACTGCGCAGGAATTTCGGTTCAGCCAGGTCAGTGTTACGGGAAACCAACGGGTTGATGCGGCAAGTGTTGTGGCCTTTGCGGGCATCCAGCGCGGGCAGGCAATCAGCGCAGGTGCGCTGAACGAAGCATATCAACGCATTGTAAATTCTGGGCTTTTTGAATCCGTTCAGATCACGCCCCGCGGCAGCACCTTGCAGATCGTCGTTCAAGAATGGCCCACGATCAACCGCATCAATATCGAAGGCAATCGCCGTATTGATGACGAAGAACTCACGCCAATCCTCAGCTCGCAGTCGCGCCGCGTCTACAATCCAGCGCAAGCCGAAGCGGATGCAGAAGCGATTGCGGAAGCCTATGCGCTGCGCGGTCGGTTGGCCGCAACGGTCAAGCCTCGGATCATCCGACGCTCGGATAATCGCGTCGATTTGGTGTTCGAAGTCACCGAAGGGCGTGTTGTAGAAATCCAACGCATCAGTTTTGTCGGCAACCAAAGCTTTTCCGAGCGTCGGTTGCGCAACGCGCTGCAAACCTCGCAAGCAGGCATCCTGCGCACTTTCATCCAGTCTGACACATTCATCGAAGAGCGCATTGCGTTTGACCGCCAAGTTCTGACCGACTTCTACAACTCGCGCGGATATGTCGATTTTGAAGTGCTGTCCGTCAGCTCTCAACTGTCACGCCAGCGCAATGGTGTGTTTGTGACCTTCAATGTCCGCGAAGGGCAGTCTTTCGATGTGGGGGCGGTCAGCGCGTCGACGACATTGGCAGGCGTGGACGCCGCCGAGTTTGAAGCCGCTTTGCGGATCGAGCCGGGCCAGACATGGTCGCCCGCCTTGATCGAGAATAACATCGCGCGGCTTGAGCGTCTTGCGATCGAAAAGCAGATCAACTTCATGCGTGTGGTGCCACAAGTGACCCGCAACGATGCGGCAGGCACGCTGGACGTGAACTTCCTGCTCGAGCGCGGCCCGCGCGTCTTCATCGAGCGGATTGATATCGAAGGCAATTCGACAACACTTGATCGCGTGATCCGCCGCCAGTTCAGCGCTGTCGAGGGCGATCCGTTCAATCCACGCGAAATCCGCCAAGCCGCTGAGCGTATTCGCGCGCTCGGGTTCTTTGCCGATGCGCAGGTCAATAGCCGCCAAGGGCGTGACGCAGGCAGCGTCATTGTCGATGTGGATGTGGAAGAAGCGCCAACCGGGGCCTTGTCCTTCGGCGGCACCTATTCGGTGCAAGACGGTGTTGGGCTATCGGTTAGCCTGTCGGAGCGTAATTTCCTCGGGCGCGGCCAGTTCGTCAGCTTTAGCTATGCTGGTGGCACCGACAACCGCAATGCCTCGTTCAGCTTTGCAGAACCTGCCTTCCTGGACCGCAATGTCCGGCTGACATTCGACGCCCTATATGCAACGTCGAACAACGACAACGCCTCCTATGATACCGAGCTGACGACTGCAAAACTTGGGTTTGAATTCCCGGTGAGTGCGAATGGCCGTTTGGCGGTCTTTGGCGGCTACGGCACTATGAACCTGTCCGATACAGGGACCGCGTCCCCGATCATTCAACGCGAAACGGGTCTGCGTGACACGCATTCGATTGGCTACACCTACAGCTATGACAGCCGCCGCGCCGGACTGGATCCAAACACCGGCTATTTGCTGCGGTTTGGGCAGGAAATCACGGGCCTCGGCTCTGCCAACCAGATCTTGCGCACGACCGCTTTGGCGTCTGCCGAGACGAAGGTCTGGGGCGAAGATGTGACATTGCGGCTCGACCTCGAAGGCGGAATGCTCAGCGGTATCAGCGGGGGGCAAACCCGTGTGACGGATAGATTCTCGCCTGATAACAATACATTCCGCGGCTTCCGTGCGAATGGCATCGGCCCGCGCGATCTGGGCGGCAACCAAGATGCCTTGGGCGGTAAGTATTTTGCTGTGGCGCGTGCTGAGACGCAATTCCCGCTTGGATTGCCGGATGAGTACAACCTGACGGGCGGCTTTTTCATGGATGTCGGCTCGGTCTGGGGGCTGGATGATAAGGCCGGAAGTGCCGGTGTTGTTGATGACAGTGCCTTGTTGCGCGCGACGCTTGGCTTCGCGGTCTATTGGACCACTGGCCTTGGGCCCTTGCGGTTCAACTTCACAACGCCCCTCAAGGCCGAAACCTATGACCGGACCTCGGCGTTTGATCTGACCATTTCGACGCAATTCTAGACTATGTGGCGGATGCGCCATCTCCTGATCTCGGCTTGGTTCGGGATTTGCCTTGGCCTAACACCTTTCGGCGTGGCGGCGCAGCAGACCCCGGCTGTGTCGGGGTTTCTGGTGATCGACCAAGAGAGGCTGTATGCCAGTTCAGCCTTTGGTCAGCGCGTGGTCGCGGATCTGCGCGCCGAATCCCAAGCGCTTGCTGAGGAAAATCGCAGAATTGAGGACGCGTTGATCGAGGAAGAGCGCGCGATTACCGAACAGCGCCCAACAATTTCTACGGATGAGTTTCGTGCGCTTGCGGATGACTTCGACGCGCGGGTTACAGCCATTCGCGCCGCCCAAGACCGCAAGGCTCGCAGTCTGAGCACGCGCGATGAAGAGGAGCGTGTGCGCTTTCTGAACGCCGCGATCCCAATACTGGGCACAATCATGCAAGATCTTGGGGCAACAGCACTTTTTGACAGGCGCGCGGTGTTCTTGTCGGATGAACGGATCGACATCACCGACGAGGCGATCGTGGCGATTGATGCCGCCCTTGGCACGGGAGCTGAGCCGACATTGGAAACCTCTCCGTTGCCTGAGCCTGCGCCAAGCGAGGCGGATCAGTAGCGACCTTGTCTCGCGGGCTTGGGCTTGATAGCCACGAGGCGATATTTCTGGCTGCCGGAGCACGCGCGATGACCACCCCCACAACCGCCGATATCGACCTGATCCAGCGGATCATTCCGCATCGTTATCCGTTTCTGCTCGTTGATAAAGTGCGCGATATCGATCCGCATAAATCGGCCGTGGGCATTAAGAATGTCACGTTCAACGAGCCGCATTTCCAAGGCCACTTTCCCGGCGCGCCAATTATGCCGGGCGTGACGATCATCGAAGCGATGGCCCAAACGGCCGCCGTGATGGTTGGCGTGTCCATGGACATGGCCGACAAGAACCTGCTGGTCTATTTCATGGCCATCGACGGGGCAAAATTCCGCCGCAAGGTCGTGCCGGGTGACGTTCTTGAAATGAAGGTTGATGTGACGCGCGGCAAGCCAGGTGGCAAGGTCTGGAAATTCCATGGAACGGGCACAGTGGACGGCGAATTGGCTTGCGAATGTGACTTCACGGCGATGATGGACCTGCCCAAGGGCGACGCTGCATGAACGTGTCGGCTTCGGCGCGCATCCATCCCAGCGCGGTCATCGAAGAGGGTGCGGTGATTGGCGACGATTGCGTCATCGGCCCATTTTGCGTTGTAGGGCCCGAGGTGACTTTGGCCGCAGGCGTTGAATTGCGCAGTCATGTCGTTGTCACGGGCTGGACCGAAATTGGCGCGCAGACGGTCATTTTCCCGTTTTCGAGCATTGGCGAGATCCCGCAGGATTTGAAGTTCAACGGCGAGCGGACCCGGCTCATCATAGGCGCACGCAACCGTATCCGCGAGCATGTGACGATGAACACTGGCACTGAAGGCGGCGGTGGCATCACCAAGGTTGGGGATGACGGCTTGTTTATGGCAGGTTGCCATATCGCCCATGACGCGCAGGTCGGCAACAACGTCATCGTGGTGAACAGCGCCGCAGTTGCGGGGCATTGCATCATCGAAGACAATGTCCTGATCGGTGGTCTGAGTGGCATTCACCAGTTTGTGCGCATCGGACGTGGGGCGATTATTGGGGCTGTAACGATGGTCGCGAATGACGTGATCCCTTACGGGTTGGTGCAGGCTGAACGTGGCACGCTGGACGGGCTTAATCTTGTTGGTCTGAAGCGGCGCGGTGTTGATCGGTCTGACATAACGTCCCTGAGGGCGGCGTATCAGGCATTGGCCCAAGGGGAAGGGACCTTCCTCGAGCGCGCCAGACGCCTCGATCGTGAGACGGACAGTGCGTATGTGCGTGAGATCACGCAGTTCATATTGGCCGCTTCGGATCGCAACTTTCTGACGCCGAGTTAAGCTATGAGTCTAGCCGTTATTGCCGGTGGGGGCGTGCTGCCCAAGCTGTTGCTTGAGGCGACACAGGCCCGGTCTGTGACATTGGAAGGTGTCTCTCAAGATGCTGTTCAGTATTCGGATATTGAGGCTCGATTTGAACGGCTTGGAGGCCTTTTTTCATCTTTACGCCAAGCAGGTGTGACCCAAGTGTGCTTTGCGGGCGCGATGGGGCGACCAGCGCTTGACCAAAGCCTGTTTGACACCGAAACGCTTGCGCTGCTTCCACGGCTCATCCCTCTCTTGGCGCAAGGGGACGATGCATTGCTCAGCGGTGTTATTTCTGTGTTCGAAGAGGCTGGGTTTACCGTGCGTGCGCCCCACGAATTCTTGCCCGACTTACTGGCCGGGGAGGGTGTTCTGACCACACATGCCCCGGATCATAACATGATTGCGGATGCCGCACGTGGCATCGCGGTTTTAGATGCAATGTCTGCGCTTGATATTGGGCAAGGCTGCGTCACTTGCGCAAATCAAGTGCTTGGATTTGAAACGCTTTATGGGACCGACGCGATGTTAGAAAGCGTCGCTGCAAGGCGCGATACCCGACATCCTTCCACCGGAGGCGTTTTCGTCAAACGGGCCAAAGACGGTCAGGACTTACGGGTGGATTTGCCGACCATTGGTCCGGGAACTGTTGCCGCTGCCGTTGCCGCGCGTCTCGCTGGAATCCATGTTCAGGCAGGGAAGGTGCAGATATTGGATCGTCAAGAGGTGTTTCGCCGGGCGAATGCGGCTGGGTTGGTGATATGGGCAAGCCCTTAACCTTCTTTCTGATCGCAGGAGAGCCCTCAGGCGACGCCTTGGGCGCAGCTTTAATGGCAGGGCTGAAGGCGCGCGCACCGGATGCACGCTTTGCCGGTGTCGGCGGGCCGTTGATGCAAGCCGAAGGACTGACAAGCCTGTTTCCGATGCAGGAGCTCTCGATTATGGGCATTGCCGAGGTCCTGCCGAAACTGCCGGGATTGCTGGGGCGTATCCGCGAAACTGCCGCGGCTGTCGTGTCTTCTGTGCCTGACGCCTTGATCACGATTGATAGCCCTGATTTTTGTTTGCGTGTTGCCAGAAAGGTGCGCGCTGCCAATCCTGCACAGCGTATCGTCCATTACGTCGCCCCCTCGGTATGGGCATGGAGGCCTGAGCGCGCAGCGAAAATGTCCCCAACCGTAGATCAGGTCCTGTGTTTACTGCCGTTTGAACCGCCGTTTATGGAAGAGGTCGGGATGCGTGCGGATTTTGTTGGCCATCCGATCGCAGGAATGCCGTGTCCAATATATGATGACATGTCCATTTTTCGCGAAACGTATAGTATACAAGCCGAACAGAAGATCTTGCTTGTTTTACCTGGGTCGCGACGTGGAGAAGTCGACCGACTGGCCCCCATTTTTGGCGACGCAATTAAAACTTACTGTTCAGTATTCCCGCAGACAAAGATTATCATACCGACTGTAGCGCCACTTGCCGATCGGGTGCGCGGCTTGACCGTAAATTGGCCCGGAGCGCCGCTGGTGTTAGCTCCCACGGGGGATATTGCCCAATTCAAGACTGAAAAAGCCGCCGCCTTTGCCGCTGCGGATATTGCCTTGGCCGCGTCGGGCACGGTATCGCTTGAACTGGCGGCCAGCGATACGCCGATGGTTATCGCCTATGACATGAACTGGATCAGCCGCCGGATCATTGCCTCAAAACTGCTCATCGACACGGTAACCTTGGTAAATTTGGTCTCCGAAACGCGCACAGTGCCTGAACTTTTAGGCAAGGATTGCACGCCGGACGCAATTGCAACCTCCTTGAACGAGGTTTCGGGTGCACCCGATGCGCAACGTGCGGCGATGGCCTTAACGATGAAGCGGCTCGGTCGCGGTGGTCCGGCCCCGGGATTGCGGGCCGCTGACGCTGTTTTAGACGGGTTATCAGGAGTTTAGGGTAGGGATAGAAGGTAGGCTGCTACGGCGGAGCGATCCTGTGGCGGCAGTTGAGCGAAATTGTCCACGACCGCTTTCATCGTGCCACCCGCCACGTCAAATTCCGGTGTAAATCCGCTGTCGAGATAGTCCTCAATTTCCAGCGCGCTCCAGCCAAGCGTTGCGGGGTGAATGTTCGGGATGCGCCCATCGCCCGACGGATTTGCAGCACCTTGCATCCAAGCCGACCGGTCCAGCCCGCCGATGATATCGCGCGGTGTGTGGCATTCGGCGCAGTGTCCCAAAGATTCGACCAGATACCGACCGCGCTCAAGCTCGGGCGTTGAAACTGCGTTAACCACCCAATCATTTGAAACATAACGCGCTTTCCAGATCCCGACCGCACGCCGGATCGAGAATGGAAAACCGACCTCATGCGCGGCAGAAGGCGTGGCATCAGCCGGTAGGGACTGCATATACGCGAACAAATCCGTCACATCCTGATCGGTCATATGAGTGTAGCTGGCATAGGGAAAAGCCGGGAAATAATGCGCGCCATCGGGCGACACACCAAGACGCACGGCGGTGGCAAATTCCGGCAGGGTCCAGCCGCCAATCCCCATCTGTGGATGCTGCGAAATGTTGGGCGAGATAAATGTCCCAAACGGGCTCACGATCCGGTAGCCGCCCGGCAACGTTTCTTTGTCGTCACTACCGGGAGCGGCGTGACAGGAACTACAACCAGACGCCAGAAAAACCATCTTTCCGTTCTCAGGATCAGGGGTAAGCCCGACCAAATCAGCCCCGTCGTCGGTCTTGGGCGCACTGACAGCCCAAGCAATGCCAGCACCAAGAAGAATAATAAGCGCAAGGGTTTGAGTGATGAACTTCATGTCGCCTCGCAAGATGGGTGGCCCGCCAAGGCCACCCGCTTATGCGCCAGGATCAGCGCGATTTCTGGTACGAGTCGTGACACGCGCCACAGGTGCCGCCAAGGCCGCGCAATGCCGCGCCAATCGCGTCAGTGCCCTCGCCAGCGGCCGTTTGCATCACCAAGGCGGCCTCGCCAAAGTCATCGAACTTGGCCAGAAAATCATCGTAGTTTTCCCAGATCGCAGGCAGCGCTGCCGTGCTTTCAATCGCGTCCGAATCCGAGCCTTCTGGCCAGAGCGGGGCCATGTTGAATTGCGAGACATTGACCAGGTTATCCGCTGCGGCTTGTGCAAGATCCGCATCATAATCGATACGACCGCGCACCATGCCGGCCAAGATGCCCAAGCTGACGCCGTTCATCTGAAACATGCCTTGGCGCGCGGCGATCTGGTTGTCGTAATTCTGCGCTTGGGCAATGCCGCCAAAGGTTAATGCGGCGGCTGCAGCGAGGGCGGCGAAAGTGTAGCGTGGTGTCATCGAATTCTCCGGGGGGTTAAGGACTTAACGATGACAATAGGTCGCAGGCAGCACTTTGCAACGCCACATCTGCGTGATCAGACAGCAAAGCGGTCTGCCTGAGCGACAAGTCGCTAGTTTCCGCGCCAGATCCACCCACCGCCATACACGCGGGAGGTGTCTGGCCCATAAAAAACACACGCCTGACCGGGGCTTACGCCTTCTTCGGCCACAATCAGCTCGACCGTGGCCTCGGTCGCGGATAGGGGCCGGATCACAGCTTCGCGCGGTGGACGCGTCGAGCGGATTTTGACGTCCAATGTCCAGGCCTCGGCACTGTCAAACGCCGTATCGCCCAGCCAGTTGATCTCGCGCACGGGCACGATGCGCGTGGTTAACGCGTCTTTGGGGCCGACGATCACATGGCGCGCTTCCGGGTCCAGTTTGACCACGTAAAGGGGCTCGTCCAGTCCTCCGATTCCCAGCCCACGACGCTGCCCGATGGTATAGTTGATCACACCACTATGGGTGCCCAGAACGCGGCCATCAAGATGCACGATATCGCCGGGTTTGCCGGCCCCCGGACGCAGCTTTTCGATCACGGCGGCATAGTCGCCATTGGGCACGAAGCAGATATCCTGACTGTCAGGTTTGTCCGCAACGCCTAAGCCAAATTGTGCCGCGAGATCACGGGTTTCTGACTTGTTCTTAAGGTGACCAAGCGGAAAGCGCAGGTAGTCCAGCTGCTCGGCCGTGGTCGAGAACAAGAAGTAGCTTTGATCTCGCGCGGGATCGCCAGCGACGTGCAGTTCCGGACCCTCCAGACCCATTTTGCGCTGGATATAATGCCCGGTTGCCATGCAGTCGGCCTCCAGATCGCGCGCAGTGTGCAGCAGGTCTTTGAACTTCACCCGCTCGTTGCACCGAATGCAGGGCACAGGGGTCGCCCCGGCCAGGTAGCTGTCGGCAAATTCATCAATAACAGCCTCGCGAAACGTGTTCTCGTAATCGAGCACGTAATGCGGGAAGCCCATTTCTTCCGCCACGCGGCGGGCATCATGGATGTCGCGCCCGGCGCAGCAGGCGCCTTTCTTGGCCAAGGCCGCCCCATGATCATAAAGCTGCAAGGTCACGCCGACCACGTCATAGCCTTCGGAGGCCAGCTTCGCCGCCACAACGCTAGAATCGACGCCACCCGACATGGCAACGACCACGCGCGTATCAGCGGGCGCTTTGGCAAAGCCGAGCGAGTTGAGCGCGGGAACGGTGTCCTTGGGCATTAGGAAGCTCCGATTTCTGGATTAGCGCGGAATATAGGAAAACTTGAGATAATGCCAAGGGGAAGAGACGCTTTGTGTTCATGGCTCCTTAAGGACAATGGGCGAGGGTTCCAGCCATACCTTAGGAACGGAACCCCTACTATGTATCTCAAACGCAGCCGCGGACCTGCCGCGATCACTTTGCCTGATGGGCGAATCTTATCCCGATCTGACCTGCCCGGACCTCAAACCCGTCGCTGGGTTGCCAGCCGCAAAGCCGCCGTGGTGCAGGCCGTAACCCATGGCTTGCTAAGTGTGGAAGACGCGTGTGACGTGTATTCGCTGTCTGAGGAAGAATTAGACGCATGGCGTCATGCTGTTGAGGTTCATGGCGAAAAAGCTTTGAAAGCAACACGTTTGCAGGCGTATCGACAGCCAGAGAGCGCATCTCCATAGAAATACTGGACAACCCAAGGTTGTAAATGCTATTGCTGAGTTCGTGAGTAACCTGTGATTAACCATTTGTGGACCACTCTAGGGCAGCGAGACGAGCCAGCAACGGAGGCCAGAGGCCAATGCGCGTTCTTATGATCGAAGATGATCCCGGTACTGCCAAAAGCATCGAATTGATGCTGACCCATGCGAACCTGAATGTTTACGGGACCGATATGGGCGAGGAGGGCATCGATTTAGCCCGCCTTTATGATTACGACTTGATTCTCCTTGACCTCGATTTGCCGGATATGACCGGGCATGAGGTCCTGCGTCAGCTGCGCCTGTCGCGGATCGAGACGCCGATTTTGATCCTGTCGGGGTCCGATGACACCGAAAACAAGATCAAGGGGTTTGGCTTTGGGGCCGATGATTACCTCACCAAGCCGTTTCACCGCGAAGAACTGGTGGCGCGGATTCATGCGATCATCCGACGCTCTAAGGGGCATGCGCAATCGGTCATCCATACCGGTAAGATTTGCGTCAATCTTGATGCAAAAACGGTCGAGGTCGAAGGCGAGCCTGTGCACCTGACAGGCAAGGAATATCAGATGCTTGAGCTGCTTAGTTTGCGTAAAGGTACCACGCTGACAAAGGAAATGTTCCTCAACCATCTCTATGGGGGCATGGACGAGCCCGAGTTGAAGATCATCGACGTGTTCATCTGTAAGCTGCGCAAAAAGCTCAGCCTTGCGACCGAAGGCGAAAACTATATCGAGACGGTTTGGGGACGCGGATATGTGCTGCGCGATCCAAATGCGCAGACGGTGGCCGAGCCTTTCTATGCCACGGGATAGCTAAGTCCACTGGACCTCGCCTGGACTGCCGCCTAAATCTGTCGGACAACGCAGCAGGGGCGCAGTATGGCAGAAATCAGCATTGACGCACTTCGCGAAGACGAGGCCGCCATGGAATTGGCGCGCCTTGCCCAAGCCTTGCGCGATGCGGATGCGGCCTATCACGGGGCCGATGCGCCTGTCTTGAGTGATGCCGATTATGATGTGCTCAAGCGTCGAAATGCCGAGATTGAAGCACGTTTCCCCGACCTTAAACGCGCAGATAGCCCGTCAGAAACCGTCGGCGCGCGCCCATTGGACGGGTTTTCCAAGATCAGGCATGCCCAACGGATGATGTCCTTGGCCAACGCGTTCTCAGGCGAGGATGTGGACGAGTTCGTCGCAGGGATCCGAAAGTTCCTGGGATTGGCCGCCGACGCGCCTTTGGCCTTCACCGCCGAGCCCAAAATCGACGGTCTGTCATTGTCGCTGCGCTACGAGCACGGCCAGTTGGTCCAGGCTGCCACGCGCGGGGATGGCGAGACCGGCGAAAACGTCACGCCAAATGCCCGCACGATCGCAGATATTCCGCAGGTCCTGACCGGCGCGCCGGATATCCTGGAGGTGCGCGGCGAAGTTTACATGCATCACGATGA
Organism: Dinoroseobacter sp.; assembly: GCA_965279125.1. Taxonomy (GTDB): domain Bacteria; phylum Pseudomonadota; class Alphaproteobacteria; order Rhodobacterales; family Rhodobacteraceae; genus Dinoroseobacter. The sequence continues at coordinate 30,506 of CBDIHL010000034.1, read as the reverse complement.
TTTCGAGGCGTTGAATGCGGCGCAATCCTCAGCTGGCGCAAAGACCTTTGCAAATCCGCGCAATGCGGCGGCCGGATCCTTGCGCCAACTCGACCCGAAGATCACAAAATCCCGCCCACTTCGGTTTTTCGCCTATGCGTGGGGAGAGGTGTCCGAGCCCTTGTCTGACACCCAGATGGGGGCGATCAAACGGCTGAAAACGCTCGGGTTTCAAACCAATGCGCTGACCGCCCTCTGCGACAGCTCCGCAAGTTTGCAAGCGCATTATGCGCAGATCGAACAACAACGCGCAACGCTTGGCTATGATATCGACGGCGTGGTCTACAAGGTCGATGATCTGAGCTATCAGCGCCGCCTCGGGCTGCGCTCGACCACGCCGCGATGGGCGATTGCGCATAAATTTGCCGCCGAGCTGGCTTGGACATGGCTCGATGCGATTGAAATTCAGGTCGGACGGACCGGTGCTCTCAGTCCCGTGGCCCGCCTTCAACCGGTCACCGTGGGCGGTGTCGTGGTGTCGAACGCGACCTTGCACAACGAGGATTATATCGCCGGGGTCGACTCAAAGGGGCGCGCGATCCGCGATGGCCGCGATATCCGTGTGGGCGATTGGGTGCAGGTTTACCGCGCGGGCGATGTGATCCCGAAAATCAAGGATGTGGATCTGACCAAACGCTCCGCAGACAGTGCGCCTTTCGCCTTTCCGCAGACCTGCCCGGAATGCAACTCGGACGCGCTGCGCGAGCCAGGCGATTCCGTGCGGCGCTGCTCGGGCGGTTTGATTTGCCCGGCGCAAGCGGTTGAAAAGTTGAAGCATTTTGTTGGGCGCGCGGCCTTTGATGTCGAAGGCCTTGGGGCCAAACAGGTCGAGCAGTTCTACAAAGACGGCTGGATCAAAGAGCCTGCAGACATTTTCCACCTGCACGCGCGCTATGGCAGCGGTGTGAAGCAGCTCAAGAACCTGGACGGGTGGGGCGAGAAAAGCGCCGATAACCTATTCCAAGCAATTGAAGATAAACGCACTATTGCGTTTGCGCGGTTCTTGTTCGGTCTGGGTATCCGGCATTTGGGCGAGGTAACATCTGGTCTGATCGCAACCCATTTCGGAACCCTCGACGCTTTGATCGATGTGCTTGAGCGCGCGTCTGGTGACGAAGCCGTTATGGCCGATTTGCTCAGCATTGATGGCGTGGGCCAGGTGATGGCGGATGCGTTGGTCGCCGCGTTCCAGCCAGACAGTGCCGAGCGGGCGTCAATCAACCGGCTTCGCGATGTGATCACAATTGAGGAGGCGCTTGCGCAAGTCCAATCCGACAGCCCCGTCGCCGGCAAAACCGTGGTCTTTACCGGAACGCTCGAGACCCTGACGCGGGCGGAAGCAAAGGCCGGGGCGGAGGCGCTCGGCGCGAAGGTGGCAGGTTCGGTTTCCGCCAAAACCGATATCCTCGTGGCCGGGCCGGGGGCAGGCTCGAAGGCCGCGAAGGCCGCAGCATTGGGGGTGCAAACGCTCGACGAGGCAGGCTGGCGCGCGCTGATCGGCACCTAGATGGGCACGCGCCCGGATATCCTGTTTCCGCTTTTTGCAGCGCTCGACACCTTGCCGGGGATCGGCAAACAGACGGCCAAAGCGCTGCCAGGGTTGAACATCGAGGTGCCGCGCGATTTTCTCTACACGCTTCCGCAGTCTGGAATTTCACGCCAACCCGTTGAAACTGTGACCGAAGTTCCGCTGCCCGCAACCGTGACCGTGCGTGTCACGGTGCGCCGCCATTTACCTGCCGCCAGCAAAGGACGCCCCCACCGGGTGGAGGTCGAAGATGCCAGCACACGGTTCTACCTCGTGTTTTTTCATGCGCGCGGTGATTATCTCGATACGCTGTTGCCCGCGGGGCAGGAGCGTATCGTGTCAGGCCGGGTGGAACTTTACGACGGCGTCGCGCAAATGACCCATCCCGATCATGTGTTGCGCCCGGATCAAGCAAGCGCTTTGCCGGAGTTCGAGCCCGTCTATCCGCTGACCCAAGGCGTGACCCAAAAGACCATGGCCAAGGCCGTCGCAGCGGTATTGCAACGCACGCCGATGCTGGCCTCCTGGATCGATGCGCCCCTGCAAGCCCAGGGGAAATGGCCCGATTGGCGGGAGGCGTTAACCTTAGCCCACCACCCTAAAGCGACCGCTGAGCTATCAAGCAGCACGCCCGCGCGGATGCGTTTGGCCTATGACGAGGTCTTCGCGCATCAGTTAACCTTAGCGCTCGCACGGGCCGCACGGCGCAAATCGCCCGGATTGCCCAGCAAAGGCGACGGCTCGTTAACCGATCCGGTCTTGGGCGCCTTGCCTTACAGGCCAACTTCGGCCCAGTTGCGCGCGATTGGCGAGGTGGCCAAGGATTTGGCCTCAGACGCGCGGATGAACCGGTTGCTGCAAGGCGATGTTGGGGCCGGCAAAACGCTGGTCGCACTGGCCGCGATGTTGATCGTGACCGAGGCGGGCGGTCAGGCGGTGATGATGGCTCCAACGGAAGTGCTCGCGCGCCAGCATTATGCGTCGTTGGTGGATTTGGCGGCCGCCGTTGGGGTGCGCATTGAGGTCTTGACCGGGCGCGATAAAGGGGCGGGCCGGGCCGCCAAGCTCGCGGATTTGGCCTCAGGTGCGATCCATATTCTTGTGGGCACGCACGCGGTTTTCCAAAAGGATGTTTTTTTTCAAGATGTTCGCCTTGCCGTTATTGACGAGCAGCACCGTTTCGGCGTGCGCGAGCGGATGCAGCTTGGCCAGAAAGGGCAGGCGGTGGATGTCTTGGTGATGACCGCCACACCGATCCCGCGCAGTCTGGCATTGACGCAATACGGCGATATGGATGTGTCTATTTTGGACGAAAAACCTGCCGGGCGACAGCCGATCACAACAGCTTTGATCGCGGCCTCTCGTTTGGATGAAGTGATGTCTCATCTCGCTCGCGCGCTTGAAAACGGCCAGCAGGTCTATTGGGTTTGCCCTTTGGTGGAAGAAAGCGAGACGCTGGAATTGACTGCCGCCGAAGAGCGTTTCAAAGCCCTGCGCGCGCGGTTTGGCGAGGATGCGGTGGCGCTTGTGCATGGCCAGATGGCGGCGGCGGACAAAGATGCTGCGATGGCGGCGTTTCAATCGGGGGCGCGGCAGGTCTTGGTGGCCACGACGGTGATAGAGGTTGGGGTCGATGTGCCCAACGCGTCGATCATGGTTATCGAAGGGGCCGAGCGATTTGGTTTGGCGCAACTCCACCAATTGCGCGGGCGCGTTGGGCGCGGGGCGGCCAAGTCCTCGTGCCTGCTGATGTATACGGCCCCCCTTGGGAGAGACTGCGCGTAAGCGATTGGAACTTATGCGAGAAACCGAAGATGGGTTTCGCATTGCTGAGACTGACCTTGAGATGCGCGGGGCAGGCGACGTGATCGGGACGGTGCAATCTGGCTTGCCACGCTTCCGGGTTGCCGATCTTGAGAGCCAATCAGGGTTAATGGAAATCGCCCGAGATGATGCGCGGGCACTTTTGATGAAAGACCCGCAGCTTGAGAGTACGCGCGGGCAGGCGGCGCGGGTACTTCTCTGGCTCATGGGGCAGGACGAAGCGATCCGTTTGATTTCAGTCGGTTAGGGGCCGATCCCTTTGCGTGTTCTCACTTGAGCCCCTTTTGTTCTTAAAAAGTTCTTTACTTTGGTTAGTGAAAGTGAGAACAAAGGTGCAACAAGTTAACGCCGACGGAGTGCCCGCTATGTTTCGCCTCAAGACCCTTGCTAAGGCCGCCCCCCTCGATACCGCTCAGGACGTGATCGGTGTGCTCGCGATTGCTGGGCTGCTGTGCGTGGTGCTTTATCTGCCGTCGTTAACCTAGTTTTTGGATCTGCCTGCGGTCTGTTTAGGCTGAACCATCCCCTATCCCCAATCGGGGTGTCGCACAGTCTTGTCCCCATCAGTGACCCTGCGAATGTCGGTTCAGCTTCTGCAAACAGATACGCCACTGACCGCCGCGCCTTTTGGTGTGGCGGTTTTTTTATTTAATATCAATAACTAGGCGCAATCAGCTTGGTTAATCTGCTGCATAGCTTCCAAGGTGGCTTCAATTGCCAACAGGATTGAGGCATGGCGATTGCCGAAGGTACGCGCAGGCAGCAGCACCTCATAGCCGTCAAACGGCGCGTCCGGAACCGGAGCATCCGTTTTCAACATTGCACTAAGCTGGTCGCGCAATGCGCAAATCTCGGCCTGGCTGCGCCCGACAACATGCTGCCCGAGAAGTGCAGCACTGGCCTGACCCAAAGCGCAGGCTTTGACGTCTTGGCCGAAAGCGCTAATGACCCCATCCGTTAAGGTTAATTCAACCGTCACAGTTGACCCGCATAACGGTGCGCGTTTTCGAACCGAGGCGTCAGGGTTCGTGAGGCGCTCCGTTAATGGGATCTCCGTTGCCAATGCCAAAATGCGCGCGGAGTAAAGCTTTAGCAGATCGCTTTCGGTGCCAGAATTTGCGCTCATCGCTGGTCCTTTGGTCTTGATCGGACTAGAAATTCCAGTCACTTCAGGGCCTCTAGCCCCTTTAGAAAGGTGAGATCATATGGCATTTGATCCCGCAACCCTCGTTTTCAATGCTGACGGGTTGTTGCCCGCCATCGCCTCAGGATGTCGAAACCGGGGGAGGTTTTGATGCTCGCTTGGATGAATTCCGAAAGCGTCGCGCGCACATTGGAAACGAAACGCGTCACCTATTGGAGCCGGTCACGCCAAGCGTTTTGGGTGAAAGGCGAGACATCTGGTCATGTGCAGACGCTTGCCGATTTGCGGATTGATTGTGATCGAGACTGTATTTTGCTGCAAGTCACCCAAGAAGGCCCGGCTTGCCATACCAATCGAAGATCATGTTTTTATACTTCAATTACAGAAAGTAACGAGGTGGAGTTAATGTCGCCTCTGACCTAGCGCAGCGCAGATGTGAGGAGCTTCAATGCGCGCGCTGGATCTTCGGTTGTCCAAATTTCCGGGCCAACCGCAAAGAAATCGGTCATCGGTGCAAGCCGCGCAATGATCTCAGTGTCCAAGCCGCCTTCTGCGACAACCGGGACCTCGATCATCTCGCTCCACCACGCGAAAAGAGCGTCGTCGGCCACTTCGCCAGTTCCGATCACGCTTGCACTGAGCGGTCCGAATGACACGTAGTCCGCACCCGCTTCGCCCGCATTCAGCCCCATATGTCGCGATGTGCCGCATCCTGCCCCCAAGATGGGGTCGGGGCCCATCGTCTCGCGCAACTTGCGCAAGCCATGTCCGCCATCGGTTAAGTGCACGCCATCAAGGCCGAGCTTTTCGACAAGTTGCACATGGGTATCGATGACCAAAGGAATATCGCGCGCATGGGCAATCTCGCGCACCAGATCCGCACTGCGCGCGACGGTCTGTTCGTCCTTACTGGCAAGATCAAGGCGCAGACAGGCCACATCGGTTACATCAAGAACGTGACTTAAGGTATTGGGAAAGCTATCAAATGAAAACTGTTCCGGCGTTATCAGATAGATTTGGGGCATATCAGTGTCGGGCATGTTGTCGCTCCTGTCTGCATAGGTCTGGCTTAGCGGGCCAACGCGGATGCAGCAACGGGGATTGCACCTTTGCGGCGGTCTTTCTACACCGCTGATACGCAGAAAGGATCACCATGACCGTGCCCTCAACCCCCGCCGTTATCCTCGTTGCTCCGCAAATGGGCGAGAACATTGGGGCTGCCGCGCGCGCGATGTGGAACTTTGGCCTCGACAGGATGCGGATTATCGCGCCAAGGGATGGTTGGCCCAACGAGCGCGCGGTTGCGATGGCCAGCGGAGCGGGGCGCTTGTTGGACGAAGCGCAATTGTTCGACACGACGCCGGACGCGCTATCGGATGTTGACTACCTCTTTGCAACGACGGCGCGTCCGCGGGGGTTAACCAAGCCGGTGGTGTCGCCGGAACATGCGATGGATCAGGCGCGGGCGCTGATTGCGCAAGGTCAGCGCGTCGGTATCTTGTTTGGGGCAGAACGCGCCGGGCTTGAGAACAGCGATATCGCGCGCGCCAACGCGATTATCAGTGTGCCCGTTAACCCTGATTTCCCGTCCCTTAACCTCGCGCAATGTGTGCTGTTGGTCGGCTATGAATGGCGCAGGCAAACTGCGGACGTTACACCCGAGGTCATGGAAATGGCAAAGACCCGCTACGCGACGGGGCTGGATGTCGAAAAACTAGGGGACCATTTTGAAGAGCGGCTTGCGGATGCCGGCTTCTTTTTTCCCGCCGACAAGGCCGCGCATATGAAAGCCTCCATCCGCAACATGTGGGGGCGCTTGCCGCTGACCTTGTCAGATGTGCAAATCATGCACGGGATGCTGCGGCAGTTTGCGCGCTGGAAAGCAGGCACAAGCCGCCCACATGACCAGAGCAAGACAGAGGGCTCGGAGGGGTAAGATGAGCAAACCACGCAGCATCTTCGAAGAGGTAGACAGCAAAACCGCCGCGCCGATCCCTGGGGGGATCGACCAGCGGTCAAAGGGCGCGCGGGGTGCAATCCGAAGTTGGTTAATGGTGCTCTTTGCGCTCGTTGTGTTGATGATCGCGGTCGGTGGGCTGACGCGGTTAACCGATTCTGGGCTTGCAATTACCGAATGGAAACCGCTGTCGGGTGCGATCCCGCCGCTCAGCGCCGAAGCTTGGGATGCTGAGTTTGAGCTCTATCGCGCGATCCCCGAATATCAGTTGCAAAACAAAGGCATGACCCTTGCGGAGTTCAAGGTGATATATTGGTGGGAATGGGGGCATCGCCAGTTGGGGCGTGTCATTGGGCTGGTCTGGGCGATTGGATTTTTGGGGTTCTTGGCATTTCGAAAAATTCCAACCGGATGGACGCCTCGCTTGTTTGGTTTGGGCGTGCTTGGCGGGCTGCAAGGCGCGATCGGGTGGTGGATGGTTTCATCAGGGTTATCGGGCACGATGCTCGACGTTGCGTCCTACCGATTGGCGGTGCATCTCGGTTTGGCGTTCTTTATCTTGGGTCTGATCGCTTGGTATGTGTTTCTTCTGGGGCGTTCCGAGCGTGATTTGATTGCCGCGCGCCGCATTGGAGAGCCTGGCTTGGTAAGGTTAACAGGACTGGTGTTAGGGGTAACGGCGCTCCAAATCCTGCTGGGCGCGTTGGTGGCCGGAATTGATGCAGGGCGCACTTTCGGCGATTGGCCGTTGATGGCCGGAGGCGTACTTCCACCAGGTGTTTTTGAGTTATCGCCAGGGTGGCGCAACTTTTTCGAGAACGCGGGCTTGGTCCAGTTCAATCATAGGATTATTGGATATGCCCTTGGTATTACGTGTGTTTTGCTTTGGATCAAAAGCCGCAAAAGCCCGCATAGTGGCACTCGGTTTGCGGTAAACATGGTGCTCGGCATGATGGCGGTGCAACTTGTGCTTGGCGTTATGACCGTGCTCTATGGCGCACCGCTGAGTTGGGCGATTGCGCATCAACTTGGTGCGGTTGTGCTTGTCGTTTTAATCGTGCGGGCACGTTTTCGGGCCGCATATCCTGTGCCAGACAAGCTGAGAAAGGCTTAATATGTCCGCCTATTCCGAGTTGATGGCGTTCCAACGCCAAACAGAAGCGCTTGGCGCAATCGCTGGCCGCCTGGGCTGGGATCAAGAAACCATGATGCCGCGCGGGTCGGCGGGCCAGCGGTCGGAAGAAATGGCAGCGATTGAAGGGGTTTTGCACGCGCGGCGCACGGATCCAAAGGTCGGGGAATGGCTCGCGGCAGCGGACCCAAAAACGGATGTTGAACGCGCGAATTTACGTCTGATCAAGCGCCAATATGACCGCACCATGAAGGTGCCCGCGCGCTTGGCCAGCGAAATTGCCAGCGTCACCTCGCGTGCGCAAGGGATCTGGGCTGGGGCGCGGGCAGCCGAAGATGTGTCCGCGTTTTTGCCTATTCTGACAGAGGTCATCGCGCTGCGCCGCGAAGAGGCCGCCGCTTTGGCGGAAGGGGGATCGCTCTATGATGCGCTGCTTGCGGATTACGAGCCTGGCACATCAAGCGCCGAAATTGGCGCGCTTTTTGACCGGATGCGGCCGCGGCTCGTGGCCCTGCGAGACCGCATTTTTGGCGCAGACCATCAGCCCCGAAAACTGGACGGCACGTTTGGGGATGACGCGCAGGCGCAGATCGCAACCAAGCTGGCCCTTGCCTTTGGATATGACATGGAAACCGGGCGGATTGACCGGGCAGTGCATCCGTTCAGCTCGGGCAGTGGTCAGGATGTTCGGATCACAACCCGCGTGAGTGAAACTGATCCATTCAATTGTTTTTATTCAACAATTCATGAAGTCGGTCATGCGACATATGAACAAGGAATTGCGGCTGAACATCTGCTGACGCCCCTTGGGCGCGGTGCGTCGATGGGTGTTCACGAAAGCCAGAGCCGGATTTACGAGAACCAGCTTGGACGTGGGCCTGCGTTCACATCTTGGTTGTTTGGTCAAATGCAGGAGGCCTTTGGAGATCTTGGCCTGCCTAATGCGGATGCATTTTACGGGGCTGTGAATAAGTGTTCTCCATCATATATTCGAACAGAAGCCGACGAAGTGCAGTATAACCTGCATGTCATGCTGCGCTTCGACATCGAGCGCGCCATTATTGCCGGGGACTTGCAACCCGCCGATTTGGAGGGGGCCTGGAACGAACGCTTCGCGGCGGATTTCGGGATTGAGGTGGATAAACCGTCCAACGGTCTATTGCAGGACGTACACTGGTCCGTTGGCTTGTTCGGCTATTTCCCAACCTACGCGCTTGGCAATGTCTATGCAGGCTGTCTGTTTGCTGCCTTGAAATCGGCCGTGCCAGATTGGGAGCAGGACTTGGCGCGCGGCGATGCTGGGGCTGCGACGCACTGGTTGCGCGAAAATGTACAGCAGTACGGCGGGCTTTATGAGCCGGTTGAGGTCATTGAAAAGGCCAGCGGCCAAATGCCAAGCGAAGGACCATTGCTGGACTATCTCGAAGACAAGTTCAGCGCGATTTACAGGCTATAGCTAGGGCTTTTCAGGCCAATCCGGCGCGCGTTTTTTCGAGGAATGCGTTAATTCCTTCATCTGTCGCCTCCAATGCCATGTTCTTAACCATGATTTCGCCGGTCACGCGATAAGCCTCTTCGAGCGGCAACGATATTTGGTCGTAAAATCCCCGTTTGCCCATCCGTACGGCCCCGGACAGTTTACGGTTAATCTTTGCCGCGAGCGCGCGGGTCTCCGCATCAAGATGCGCGGTCCGGCACGGCGCAGTTGATCAGGCCCAGTTCCGATGCGCGTGCGGCGTCGATGAACTCGCCCGTGACCAGCATCTCAAACGCTTGTTTGCGCGCGATGTTCCGGCTGAGCGCGACCATTGGTGTTGAACAAAACAGTCCGATATTGACCCCGTTGACCCCAAATCGCGTGTCATCCGCCGCAATGGCAAGATCGGCGGTGGCGACCAGCTGACATCCGGCGGCCGTGGCAATGCCGTGGACCTGTGCGATCACCGGTTGGGGCAGGCGCATCAATCCGGTCATGACCGATGCACATCTATCGAAAAGATCTTTGAGGGCGGCGGCACCTCCATCGGCATTTTGACGTTTGGTCTGCATTTGTCGCAAGTTATGCCCGGCACAAAAGGCCTTTCCCGCGCCCTTTAGAATCACAACGCGGGCCGTGTCATCTTGGCTCAGCGCATCAATTTCCATCTGAAGAGCCGCAAGCATCTCGTCCGATAAGGCGTTCAACGTGTTGGGATCATTGAGGGTTAGCTCAATAATGCCCGCATGGTCATTTCGCAACAATAATGAGCCTGCCATCTTGTCCTCCGGCGCAAACTTGCCAAACACTAATGCGGAGTGGTTGGGGAGGCCAGAGATGGAATTGGCAATGACACGTGAGGCGCTTCATGCGTTTCTGAAGACGGATTTTCCTCAGGTCTCGGACATGTTCGACGTAATCGAGCTTGCTCCGATGGCAATCAAAGTGCGTTTAAAGGTTGATGACCAACATCTAAGACCCGGAGGCACAGTGTCTGGACCTACGATGTTTGGGCTTGCGGATGTGTCTGTCTATCTTGCGGTGATGTCGATGATTGGTCCAAAAGGGCTTTCTGTAACAACGAGTTGCGCGATGGACTTCATGCGAAAACCTGCCGCCAATACGGACTTGATCTGCGAATGCCGCCTGTTGAAACTGGGTCGTGTTTTGGCTGTGGGTGACGCGCTAATCTACTCCGAAGGCGATCCCAAACCGGTTGCGCGCGCGAACATGACTTACTCGATCCCACCAAAGGCCTAGGGCAGCAGCTTTTTCACATAGCCGGGCAGGGCGAACGCACCTAGATGCACCTCTGGTGTGTAGTAATAGGGATTGAGGCCAGCAGCTTCGAAACGGTCCTGAAGCACACCAAGTTCAACTGCGCCCGCATCTCCATCGGTGCCCCATCCGAAGGCCATCGGGCCGCTCGCATAGGTCGGGATCGTCGCCATGTAGCAGGTCCAGTTGGTAAACAGGGCCTTAAAGGCGCGCAGGGTGTTGGTTAACTCGTCACCCTGCATAAATGGGACGCCATTTTGCGTCACAAGGATGCCGCCGGGCTTCAAACACCGCTTTGCATGACCATAAAAGGTGTCGGTAAATAGGACCTCGCCGGGACCGACCGGGTCGGTGCTGTCGACAATGATCACATCGAAACGCTTTTCGGTCTCACGCACGAAAGCCGCGCCATCTATGATCACAAGATCAAGGCGAGGATCATCAAACGCGCCCTCACTCAGCGAGGGCAGGTAAGTCTTTGAAAACTCAACGACACCTGCATCAATCTCGACCATCGTCACCCGCTCGACTGACGTATGACGCAGCACTTCGCGTGCCATCCCGCCATCACCGCCACCGATGATCAGCACATCAACAGCGTTCCCATGCGCCAAGATCGGCGTATGGGTCAGCATTTCGTGGTAAATGGCGTTGTCGCCCTCGGTCGTCTGGACAACGCCGTCCAAGGTGAGCACCCGGCCAAAGCGCCCGTTCTCAAACACCACCAAACGTTGATGTTCGGTGTCAGAATCGTACAGGACCTTGTCCACGCGCAAGGCCTGCGCATGGTCTCGGTGCAGTGTTTCGCGCATCCAGGTGTCGTCGGAATTGCTCATCCGAGCGCTCCAGCAACAACCTCCTCGCCGCGGCGAAGCTCGCGCACATGCACATTTTCAGTGGAAAACGCAGATTTAAGCACCTGAACCGCATTCCAAGGCTCGGCGTCGCCGCACATGAACACGTCGAACGCGCCATAGCCGATCTCGGGCCATGTGTGGCAAGAGATGTGGCTTTCGGCCAAAACCGCGACACCCGACACGCCTTGAGGCGAGAATTTATGGGTATGAATATGCAGCAAAGTCGCGCCACACGCATCGACGCAGTCGCGGAACGCACCTTGAATGCGGTCCTCGTCATCAAGGCCAGTGCCTTGTTCTACCTCGATAATTAGGTGCGTGCCCGCGAAAACAGCCCCATCCTTGCGGATGAAGTGATCTTCGCGATCCGTATCGGTAACAAGCTCGAGCTTGGGTGCAGAGTCGATAACTCCGCGGGTAAAATCTTCCGCATGGGTGCCTGTCTCCAGACCTGTCCCCAGTTGAAAGCGGTTGGCGTTGTTCATCACGCGCCCCTCCAATCCAGTAGATAGAATCTAGAGGTTCCTTAGCGCCCCCCAAGTTGCCTCAGGTTGGGATCGTCCCCTCATTTCGTGAGGGGGCAGGTAGGCTGGAAGCGCATTGCGATCAAGACTTTTCTGACCTTTCGATGATTTTTCTCAAAATCTGGGTAATTCTGTGTGGGGTAATATAATACCTTATTTTTAGCGCGTTGATAACATGATAGAAATTAGAAGAAACCTCTGTTGACGCGCGCTCAGAAACCCTTAGAACAACGCCATCTAATACAGCCGAACTTCGTATGCGAGTTCGTAACGTCGAGGACGAAGATGAAAACCTATACCGCAAAACCGGCGGATATCGAGAAGAAGTGGCTCATCATTGATGCTGAAGGCATCGTGTTGGGTCGTCTCGCGTCGATCATCGCCATGCGCTTGCGCGGCAAGCACAAAGCCAGCTTCACGCCCCATATGGATATGGGCGACAACGTGATCGTGATTAACGCCGACAAGGTGCAAATGACTGGTAACAAGCGTGACGGCAAAATCTACTACCGCCACACCGGCCACCCCGGCGGGATCAAGCAGCGCACTGCGCGTGAGATCCTTGAGGGCCAGTTCCCCGAGCGCGTTTTGACCAAAGCGGTTCAGCGTATGCTGCCCGGCGGTCCGCTGTCGCGTCGTCAAATGACAAACCTGCGCATTTATGCAGGTGCCGAGCATCCTCATGAAGCCCAATCGCCCGAAGTGGTTGATGTGGCATCCATGAACTCGAAGAACACGCGGAGCTGATCGACATGTCTGATGAAATCAAAAGCCTGGACGATCTTCAGGACGTGGTCACCGGCACCGATGCCGCGCCCGTTAACCTTGCTGCTCCTGCTGAGCCTGTGCGCGACGAACTTGGCCGTTCTTACGCGACCGGCAAGCGTAAAGACGCGGTCGCCCGCGTTTGGATCCGTCCTGGGTCCGGCAAGATGACCGTGAACGGCAAAGAGTATGAGGCGTATTTCGCGCGCCCCGTGTTGCAGATGATTCTGCGCCAGCCGTTTCAGGTTGCCGGCGTCGAGGGCGAGTTCGACGTCATGGCCACCGTTAAAGGTGGGGGTCTTTCGGGGCAGGCGGGCGCTGTGCGTCACGGTATATCGAAAGCGTTGCAGCTTTATGAACCCAGCTTGCGCGGCGCGCTGAAAGCGGCAGGCTTCCTGACCCGCGACAGCCGTGTGGTCGAGCGGAAGAAGTTCGGTAAGCGCAAAGCACGTCGGAGCTTCCAGTTCTCCAAGCGTTAATCGCTGCGTTACATGTTTTGAGAAGGCCGCGCCGGGCAACTGGCGCGGCCTTTTCGTTTGGCTCGTGATGTTCTTGAGGGGCATCAAGGGGTTGCAGGGTCTGCTTGCGCGCATGGATCCACTGCGTCGCCTAATCGGATTAAGGCAGCCTTCCACCAACAGAGTTATCCCCAGGCCCATTTCAGGGCTTCAGGTGCGCAGGCTTTGTCGCGATTGGAGGACGTGCCGAGGCCGCCATCGCTTCGAGTCGCTCGCCTGAATAACCCTGTGGATCACGCCGGGATAGATCCGGTGTCGGTGGTTCCAAGATAGTTAATGCTGCTTGGGATCGGGATGATGATGCGGTGTGTCACGACGTCGTGTCGCCAATTTTCAAGGGCTTATTGGCAAAACTCATTGTCTGTTTCAAACATACACGCCATGCGTGTGTGCACTGGATTTCGTAACGCGGTGTCCAGATTTGCCGAAAATCGAGCCCCTGTGCGTCTGTGGATAAATTGGCAAAGACCCGCAGCGATTGTGGGTCTTTGATGCGGGGATTTGCAGCTGTCGCGGGGAACAGATCGGGTAGAATTTTCGCTGAATTTCTACATGTCGAAAACGAACATTCACATCTGGGGATAGTTTTTCATGTGATACCTGAACCCCTTCAAGCCATCTGTGATCTATGCGCTGTAAGTGGGTTAACTGCGATACCTAAAATTCTCGAGGCAACCTGAATACATAGGCACATATGTATATATATCAGTTTCTTAGAGTTCATAATTTACATGAAGTATGGCCCACAACTTAGATATTACTCATTTGCATTTTGTGAAATCACCAGCAGAGAAACGTCACCGAAGACCCGATATCCCGAACTCTACCGATCAGGCGGGAGAAGTCCCAAGCCGCGCAAGTAAATCCCGATGCCGGTTTCCAACAAATCCTCTGGCGGGAACGGTGCGCGTGCGCCTGGGGCACCGCGCGCGTATAGCTCCACAACACCATGGCTCATGGCCCAGATATGGGCAGAGAACATCGCTGCAGGTGGGCGTTTCTCGGGGGGCAGTTGTTCCGACAGATCGCGTGCGGCTTTCTCGAGGATGTCCGAGGATTTGTGCGCTGCAGCTGCCAGATCCGGGTTGGCGTTGATGGAAATGCCGCTTTCGAACATTGCCATATAGTGGCCCGGATGCTTGCGTGCGAAGGCCAGATAGGCGCGGCCGGTTGCTTCGAACGCCGATAAGGGCGATGGGCCGCCATTGGCGTAGGCAAATGTCATCAAATCCGAGAAGATCGCATGGCCTTGCAAGGCGGCTTCCGCGATCAGCTCTTCACGCCCGGCAAAGTGGCGGTAGACGGCGGCGGGGGTCACACCTGCGGTCTTTGCGGCCTCAGACAGGGTGAACCCGGTTGGACCCTTGGCTTCGATCAGCGCAAGGGCGGCTTCGACCAAGGCTTGTCGCAGGTTTCCGTGGTGATAGCCGCGTTTAGGCATCCGGTTTTGTCGTCTCTTGCGCAGTGTCCGAATGCGGCCAAATCTCGGGCCCACCGCAGATCAGAGCATCAGGTGTGCCCACGACTGTATTGTTTTTATTGCTATAAGAGATACCAGCCAGCACCTGCCGGATCGCCGAGAGACGCGCGCGGCGCTTGTCATCGCTATGGATAATGGTCCAAGGCGCGTGATCTGTGTGGGTGCGGGCGAAGGTTTCCGAGATCGCGCTGGAATAGGCATCCCAACGTTTCAGACCCTCAACATCGATCCAGCTGATCTTCCACTGTTTCAACGGATCGGACTCGCGTGCCATCAAGCGCGAGAGCTGCTCAGCCCGCCCAACGGTCAGCCAGATCTTCACAAGATGAATGCCTTCATCTATCAACAGTCTTTCAAATTCAGGGGTTTGGCCGAAGAACTTCTCACGTTGATCGGGAGAACAGAATTCAAACACATGCTCCACAACGCCGCGATTATACCACGAGCGGTCAAAGAAAACGATCTCGCCCTCGGCCGGCAGCTTTTCGATGTAGCGCTGGAAATACCACTCCCGGGCTTCGCGGTCCGTGGGTTTTCCAAGGGCGACAACGCGCGCGACGCGAGGATTAAGAAATTCACGGAACCGCTTGATTGTGCCGCCTTTTCCAGCGGCATCGCGCCCTTCAAACACCACGCAGACCCGCGCACCGCTATCGCGCACCCAGGTTTGTAACTTCACAAGCTCGATCTGGAGGTTTTCGAGATCGCGCTCGTATGTCTTGCGATCCATTTTCTCGTCATAGGGATAGGTGCTGGAAATCGGGTGGCCTTTGCGGGCCTTTTCGATCTCGCGGCGCATCTCGGCTGGGGCCTCTTTTTCGAAAAACTGGCTGATCGCCCCGTCGAACGGCAATGACATTGTTGAAATCCTCTGATCGGTCGCCTCAGTCCTAGCGCGAACGAGCGGGGTCGCGCAATCCGGCGCGATCCACGGCGCGCGTGATTGCTGCGACCGTCTCAGCTGGTTCCGCATGCTGGGGCATATGGCCGACACCTTCGAGGATCACGAGGTTTGCGCCCGGAATTGCACGCGACAAGGGCTCGGAATGGATCGAAAGCGGCACGGTGTCATCTAGCGCCCCATGTACGATCTCGACAGGCAAATTCAGGCTGGGATAGCGCGCACTCATTGCCGTGACATGCGGCTTCAAGCCGTTCACCTGCCGCGCATTGGCCCGTATGACAGGGGCGCGCAAGGTCAGGTCGGCCCCGATATAGTCCAGATAGCCTTCTGGCACTTGGTTCGGTTCAAAGATGCCTCTAACAGACCGATCTGCGGCGCTTTTAGGGGCAAGGGCTGCGATCATTGGCACCACAGTGACCCCGCCGAGCCAACTGCTGGTCACTGTATACCAAGGCCCCAGACCGCCTGGCCATGGGTTGACCGCACCCCCCAAGGACACGACCGCGGCCGCCATATCAGGGCGTTCTAGCGCCCAAGCCATCGCGACCGACGCGCCGAAGGAATGTCCGACAATGACAGCGCGATCGACGCCTAATTCTTCGGCAGCCTTGGCAAGATGCAACGCTTGCTCGGCGGGCGACTCGCCTCGGCGATGGAGCGCTTCGGAATATCCAAGTCCGGGGCGATCAAAGGCGATGACCCGGTAGGTTTCAGCCAATCGAGGCTCCAGATCAAAGGTGAAATCGCGCAAGTTGCCTGAGGCACCATGTAGCAAAATCACAACTGGCGCGGTTTCCGGCCCCGAAATATGGGCATGGACTTGTTTGCCCTCCACTTGAAGCAGTTGACCAAGGGGTGGTGTTAAGCCTTTTTGCACGGCTTCAGCCTTACTTTGGGGAAGAGAACTACATGCACTTAGCCCCATAAGGCTTAGAAATGCGTATACTTTAATATGTACCAATGGAATCCAACTCATAGGGCGTGGTCTGGTAAATTTGGTTAATCCAGTTGCCATATAGGAGGTGCGCGTGACTTCTCCAGCGATTGGTGGGTGCACGCACGGGATCGTCATCAGGATAGTAGTTTACGGGGACGTTGATCGCAGTGCCAGCCTCAGCATCGCGGTCATATTCTTCTTTCAACGTATGAGAGTCGTATTCCAAGTGGTTGAAAATATACAAAGCTCTATGTGCAGGATCCTCGACCAAGCAGGGTCCAACCTGATCTGATCCAAGCAATGTCTTCAAGCCAGGCTTGGCATCGATCTCTGTGCTGCGCATCTCAGTCCAGCGGCTAACAGGGATCAGAAGATCGTCCGAGAACCCATTGAGAAGAGGGGAAGATGCGTCCAAATTTCGATGGCGAAAGCACCCAAACGCTTTGTCCGCAAGCATGTGTTTTGCCACACCATGAAAGTGATGGATCATCGCCATTCCGCCCCAGCACACGCCGAAGGTGGAATGCACATTGGTCTGGGTCCAGTCCATGACCTCGCGCAGCTCGTCCCAGTAGGTCACCTCGGCAAATGGCAGGTGCTCGATCGGCGCACCGGTTATGATGAGGCCATCGAACTTCTGATCCCGCACCTCCGCGAAGGTCCGGTAGAAGGCTTCCATATGCTCGGCCGCAGTGGTCTTGGTCTGGTGTTCGGACATGCGGATCAAGGTCAGCTCGATCTGCAAAGGCGTGGCCCCGATGAGGCGGGCAAATTGCGTTTCGGTCTGGATCTTTTTGGGCATAAGGTTCAACAACCCGATCCGCAGCGGACGGATGTCTTGCCGCGCGGCTGCGGTCTCGTCGACCACCATGACGCCCTCACGCGCAAGCACGCTATAGGCGGGAAGGTCGGAGGGCAGCTTGATGGGCATGACAAATCGGTCCTTACGCGGTTCTGGCGTTGTCTGAAGACAGGCGACTGGATTTAGGCGCTTTGGGCACGGGCTTCAAGCGCGTCCCCGACCAGCGTGATCATGTCGGACGCGCTGCGCACAGAGGCGATCTGATCGGCGGGCAGGGTGATGCCCCAGTTGCGCGCCATCGCGGCATAGCGGGGCTGCCTGTGGGCCAGCGCTTCGGCATAGGTCCAGCGCACAAAGGCATCGGGATCAACCTGCGCTTCGGTGCAGTCTTGTTCGTCAAGATATTGCGCCCATTTCGCCTTCAGGAAGCTCGGCTGGTAATACATGGGCTTCGGGGCGCGATCAAAGCGGCGGATCAGCTCGGCGGTGTGGCTGTCGCTGCCTTCGATCCAGATCATCAGGTGGTCCTCTGAAAGCGCCGTCAGAACCGGGTCCTGCGGATCCTCGGGGTCCACGACCTCGCAGATGGACCCGCCCGTATCAGCCACGAAATTACCGTAGCCGTACAGGCTTTGCGCGCGGGCGATGAAGGCACGCGTGTCCAGCAATGTGGCGATCTCGGCGGCGCGGTGTTGTTCCTGACGGCGCATGTATTCGGCAAAGGGCAGCCCGCCCTTATCGGGGTTGCCGGGCTTGCCCAGATAGGTCGAGAGCGGGGCGAGATTGTCGAAAGTGATGTTGGACTGGATATAGACCGAGTCGGTCATCAACAATTCGCGCAGCAGCGGCACCTGCATCGCCTCGCGCTTGAAGTTATCGGCGATATGCTCGCCCATATAGCGTGTGCCAATGCGGTAATCGACGGAGTAGTGGAACCAATCCCCCGCCTCGCGCAGCAGGTTCGAGACATGGGTCTTGCCAAGGCCGGACATCGCAAAGAGCAAGATCCGCTTGTCGCGCGGGGCGTGCCACGCATCGGCAGTTTGATAGAGCATGACCCGTCTCCGCTTGAGGTTCTCGCGGGGTAACAAACGCTTGGGGTGTGGTCAAAAAGAAACGGCGCAGGAAACGTCCTGCGCCGTTTGATAAGCCCTAGCTAAGGCTGAATTTAGAAGTTTACGCCGACCTTGAGGCCGAGACCGATCACCGAGTTACCCGAGAACGTGCCGTTGAAGCCACCCGCACCGGAGGATGTCGCATCGCCGATTTTGACGTAACGCACGCCACCGGAAATCTCGATGTTGTCCATGGTGTAAGCGCCGCCCACCGAAATGCTTTGGAACCCGTCGGTTGGCGCGAGGTTACCGGTCACGCCACCTTGTGGACGCTCATAGCCCAAGGTGACGGAGCCTGCGAAGTTCTCGGTAAACCGACGACCCACACCCAGCGAGAAGGTGTATGCGTCCTCAGAATAGTTCTGAAGCGCACCACCCGTCCGCGCACGGTATTCTTGCGGATCGATCGAAGTTTGGGTCCAGTTCGCCCAACGAATTCCAGCCGTCAGGAGTGTGTCCGCCGCAATACCGGTTTGGAAATCGAGATTAACCGCTTGTGGCATCTTAACTGTTGTGACCGAGTTCACACCCCCAGGCACAGCCGCAGAGGTTTCAAACGTAGCGATGTCGAAGGTAGAAGCCGAATGGTAGGTCAGCGCCGCGCGCAGGGCGATGTCGGGGATCTCGTAAGCCGCACCAATGACATAGCCAAAGGCTTGGGTGGATTGACCGACGCCTGTGTAGTTCAGCACACCACCGCCGGGCACGGCAATGTTCATCGCAACGGTCGTGCTTTTGACACCACCATAGATGCTGACATTGCTGTTGAGCTTATACCGCGCCATTGCGGTGATCGCGCTGGACGAAAACTCGCCGCGTGTTCCAACCAATCCAGCGAAGCTTCCGTTTGCCGGGTAGTTGACGTCCGCGCCGTAAGGTTGGTCGAAGATCAACGAGAAGCTGAGATTGTCGTTGATGCTGTTTGTGTAGCCGAAGCCAAGCTGGTTGTAGCTGGGCGCGATGTCGCCGGAGGTCGCCGCACCACCAAGATAGGTCCCGCTCACAGTCGGGTTCACATTGCCAAAGCTCAGCTCGACATAGTTGCCGGTCTCAAAAATGACGCCAACACCCTGACCGGAACGATCAAGACCACCAGCGCTCGCCATTGTCGCACTCAGCGCAAGCGCCGAGATCGCGGTTCCTAGAATTCTCATTATCTCCACCCTTCGAGATCTGCGCGCTGCTCTTTTTGGCAGTCGCGCTGTAAACATAGGCGAGAATATGCTGGTCGAGGGCCTTTTGGGTCAATCTCTGACCTAGCGTAACGGTTTCTTGACGCCCTGTTTGATCGGATATGGATCAAAAGACCTGCAAAACTGTTGCGCAACTGGCACATATGGCGCGACTATCTGCGGCGGCTTTCTGAGCGCACCATATAAAGGTTTCCGGCTAGAATCAGCGCGCCGCCGAGCAAAACCAGCAGATCAAGCCCCTCATTGTAGAACAGCATCCCGATCACTGCGATGATGGGCAGGCGCAGAAAGTCGATCGGCATGACGATGGAAGCGGGTGCCAGGATCAGCGCCTGGGTCAGGCAGAAATGCGCGGTCAGCCCGGCCAATCCGATCAGCACCAGCCACGGGGCCGATTGCGCGGTCGGCAGCGCGATGTCGCCGTCATAGCCCGCAGTGATCAAGCCGAAGACCGCTTGCATCACGGTCAGCCAAAACAAGATGCAGGTCACCGTCTCTGTGCGGGTCAGCATCTTGGTGAAGATGGCCGAGCCCGCAAAGCCGATGGCGGCGGCGGCGGCGATCAGCACGTTGGGGTCGAGGTTTGACATATCTGGCCGCGCCACCATCAACACACCGACGAAGCCGAACCCGGCGGCGATCAGTCTGGGGCGGGTCAGACGCTCGCCCAGAAACAGCGCAGCCAAAGCCATCACCCAAAGCGGCGAGGTGAACTCAAGCGCGAAGACCTGCGCCAGCGGGATCACCGTGATGGCGTAGAACCACAGGTTCTGTCCGGTGAAATGGCTGATGTTGCGCGCGGCATGCAGGCCCAGGCGGCGGCGCGTGATCTGGCCCAGCGTGCCGGCCAGCTTGGCAATGACCACCACCACCAGGACGCCCACGAGCGAGCGAAAGAGCATCGTCTCGAACGTGTCATGCTCCAGTGCGACGGCGCGCCCCGCCACGGCCATGGAGGTGAAGGCCGTAATCGCGCCGGTCATCCAAGCGGCGGCCTTCAATACGGCCGAGGGGTCCGAGGTTTGCATGGGGCGGGGTCCGGGGCGCTGCTAAATCTATCCTCAGCCAGATGCGAAAATGGCGCGCTGTGCAAGCAGATCGGGGGGCTGAGGGGTATTTGAGGCGATTGAGGTCATGTTCGAAATTCACATTCAACATTAAGAGTGGTTCATGTGATCTGCGAGAATAAATCTAATTCCAGATTATTTACAGTGTGTTACACATCATAAAGCACGCGAAGAAGGCTCACTTAATACATTAAGAAAGCCGCGTAACCTATTGAAAGGCGAAATCACCAAAGGTGCGGCTGCGGGAAGGTGTTAAGTCGTGAATTGTCTTTGTCGAACACAATGTTCACGTCCGTTCTGCATAGATTTACACAATGGAACTTTGCGGATCGCATGACACAGCACGCAAAATCCGCGCAGTGCGTTCGATATGGGACAAGGGGATTGGGGGGGGTGATCTGTTGGCCGCAGCGGCGCAATCGGGATCTGGAACGCGCGAATCGCTGCGCGTGTATTCATAGGGTCAGCCTAACAGAATGGGGCTAAATCCGCAGTCAATTCGTGAAAAAACCCGCGCGCATGGGCGCGGGCAGGATCACTCCCACTCGATGGTGCCGGGGGGCTTGGAGGTGATGTCGTAGGTCACGCGGTTGATGCCGGGCACCTCGTTGATGATCCGCGTTGCGGTCTCGCCGAGGAAGGCATGTTCGAACGGGTAATAATCCGCGGTCATCCCATCAACGCTTGTGACCGCACGCAGCGCACAGGCAAAATCATAGGTCCGCCCATCGCCCATCACACCCACGGTGCGCACAGGCAGGATCGCGACGAAGGCTTGCCAGATCTCGTCATAAAGGCCGTGCTTGCGAATCTGGTCGATGAAGACCGCGTCCGCTTTGCGCAGAATTTCCAGCTTGGGGCGCGTGATTTCGCCGGGACAGCGGATTGCCAGACCGGGTCCGGGGAAGGGATGACGACCGATGAAGCTGTCGGGCAGACCCAGCTCGTGCCCAAGCGCGCGCACTTCGTCCTTGAACAATTCGCGCAGCGGCTCGACCAGACCCATATTCATCCGCTCGGGCAAACCACCCACATTATGATGCGATTTGATCGTCACCGAAGGGCCGCCTGAAAAGCTGACGCTTTCGATCACATCCGGATAGAGCGTGCCCTGGGCGAGGAAATCCGCACCACCGATGGCCTTCGCGTGATGCTCGAACACCTCGATAAAGAGGCCCCCGATGATCTTGCGCTTGGTCTCGGGATCGCTGACGCCATCGAGCGCGCCAAGGAAGCGTTCCTGCTCTTCAGCGTGGATCAGCGGCAGATTGTAGTGATCGCGGAACATCGCCACGACCTCGGCGGCTTCGTTCAGCCGCATCAGACCGTGATCGACGAAGACGCAGGTGAGTTGCTCGCCAATCGCTTCGTGGATCAGAACGGCGGCAACCGAGCTGTCGACGCCGCCCGATAGCGCACAGATGACGCGTTTGTCGCCGACTTGCGCGCGGATCGCCGCGATGGCCTGCTCGCGGTACGCGCCCATTGTCCAATCACCGCGAAATCCGGCCAATTTGACGAAATTTGCGTAGAATTCCTTGCCACGCGGCGTGTGATGAACCTCCGGATGGAACTGGACGGCATAAAAGTGGCGCGCGGCATCCGCGGTGATCGCGAAGGGCGCATTGGGGGAGGTGCCATAGACCTCAAACCCCGGTGCGATCTGGCTGACATGGTCACCGTGGCTCATCCAGACCTGCTCGGGGCCATCGGTGTACCAGTCTGATGTCAGGGCCAAATCTGCGGTTTTCGTCACATAAGCGCGGCCAAATTCAGCCGTGCCATGCCCGCGTTCAACCTTGCCGCCAAGCATGTCCATCATCACTTGCTGGCCGTAGCATACACCGAGGACAGGAACACCTGCCGAGAACACCTCGACCGGGGGACGCGGCGCGCCCTCTTGCGTCACCGATGCGGGGCCGCCGGATAAAATGATCGCTTTTGGTGCAAAGTGCGCAAGAAAATCGGGGGTCACCGCATTAAACGGATGTATCTCGCAATACACATTCAGCTCACGCAAACGCCGCGCGATCAGTTGTGTGACCTGAGAGCCGAAATCAATGATGAGGAGGCGTTCATGGGTGCTATGTGTCATGCCGCTCGGACTAGCCAAGCCGGGCGGATCGTGCAAGCGGGCGAATGTCGTTTTGCGCCCCTAAGCGCCGCCTTTGGCGACGGGTTGGGCGGGACCAAACCCTAAAACCGCATCAACTGGACAAAACCGTCGCGGATGACGGGTGCAAAAAGGACGCGAGCGATGAGTGACACGGGGGCAAGACCACGGCGGGCGCGCGGCGGCGGGGGAGCGGCACGGCGCGCGGCCCATAGTGCGGTGCGGATCGAAACGGCCAAGTATATCGAGCGCAAGATCCCGAATTTCGAGATCCTGACCGAAGACGCCATCGAGATTATCGAGTATAACGCCGATACCGTGCTCGAAGAGATCGGGGTCAATTTCGTCGACAATCCGCAAGCGCTGGAGCGGTGGCGCGCAGCCGGGGCCGAGGTCACCGGCGAGCGCGTGCGCATTCCGCGCGGGCTTGCGCGCAAACTTTGCGCAACCGCCCCATCTGAGTTCACCCAAGTGGCGCGCGATCCGTCGAAATCGGTGGTGATTGGCGGCAAGAACATGGTGCTGGCCCCGGTTTACGGCCCGCCTTTCGTGCGCGACCAGGCTGGAGGGCGGCGCTATGCGACGCTGGATGATTTCCAGAAATTCGTGAAGCTGGCCTATATGTCGCCTTGGCTGCACCATTCGGGCGGCACGGTGTGCGAGCCGACGGATGTGCCCGTCAACAAGCGCCATCTCGATATGTTGCTGGCGCATATGACCCTGAGCGATAAGCCTTTTATGGGATCGGTGACCGAGCCAAGCCGCGCGCAGGATAGTGTCGAGATGTGCGAAATCCTGTTCGGCAAGGACTTCGTGCAGTCTAACACGGTGATGACCTCGCTGATCAATGTGAACTCGCCGTTGACCTTTGATGCAACGATGATGGGCGCATTGGAGGTGTTTGCGGCCAATAATCAAGCCTCGATCCTGTCGCCGTTCATTGTTGGGGGCGCGATGGCGCCGGTGTCGGTCGCGGGCACGCTGACGCAAGTGTTGGCGGAGGTGATGGCGGGCGTGGCCTATTCGCAGCTGATCCGCCCCGGATCGCCGGTGATCTTCGGCACATTCGTCACCTCGATCGACATGAATTCAGGTGCGCCGACCTTCGGGACGCCAGAAGCCGCGCAAATCACCTATGGCGCAGGGCAATTGGCGCGGCGGATGGGCCTGCCGTACCGGTCGGGCGGTGGATTTTGCGGATCGAAACTGCCCGATGCGCAGGCGGGCTATGAAAGCGCGAATTCGCTGAACGCGGCCTTGCTGGCCGGCGTGAACTTCATGCTGCATTCCTGCGGATGGCTGGAAGGCGGGCTTGTGGCGTCGTTTGAGAAATTCGTGATGGACGCTGACCAGTTGGGAACATTGCATAAATTGGCGCAAGGCGTGGCCTATGACGACAATGCGCAAGCCATGGGTGCGATCCGCGAGGTGGGCCCGTCAGGGCATTATCTGGGCTGTGAGCATACCCAAGCCAACTTCAAGGACGCGTTCTGGCGCAGCTCGGTGCTGGATTACAAACCGTTCGAGACCTGGGAAGATGAAGGCGCGCGGGACACAGCCACATTGGCCGCCGCGCGCGTGAAGAAATTGCTCGGCGACTACCAACAACCCGCGCTGGACCCGGCGATTGCCGGGGCGTTGGCGGAATATGTGGCGCAAAAGAAATCCTCGATGCCCGACAGCTTTATGTAAGCTGCCCTACACTGTTTCCAAAAGTGCCCCGTTGAACAGCTTCGACGGGGCACTTTTGGTTTCAAGCGCCGGTTTCGCGGCTGAGATCAGTGAGATTTCGGTCATC
The DNA here is from genome assembly GCA_965279125.1 of Dinoroseobacter sp. Classification (GTDB taxonomy): domain Bacteria; phylum Pseudomonadota; class Alphaproteobacteria; order Rhodobacterales; family Rhodobacteraceae; genus Dinoroseobacter. Next base: position 6,054 of record CBDIHL010000034.1, on the reverse strand, counting down.
AGGGCTGCGAGCGCGATGATATGGCGGCTCACCGAATAGCTGGCATCCCCATTCTTGCGCATTGTTTCCAGTTCAAGCTCGCATTCGGTCAAAAGCGTCAGCAGGCGCGCGCTGGAGGGCAGGCGGTCGAGGCGAAGAACCTGCTTCGTGTGACGCTCACGGCGGAAATCCCCCAAGGCAAAGCGCGCAGCACGGACAAGGGTGCGAGGACGACGAAGCGTTGGAAACTGTTGAAATCTGGTCATGGAATCGGCTCCTATCTGTGAAGGTGATCCGATGATGTTGCACAACCTGAGGGTGTGTTGCGTTTCGACGCAGGGCAGCGTTCGCACTGATTTACTTGTTTTCATAATGGAAACAATTTAAGGAAGTTTAACGCCTTATTAACCAATCATAGGGGAAAACAACTAAAGGTTGCATGAATTTTGCGGGATGGGAGCCGAAAGATGATCTCTCCGACACCAGTGTCAGACACATTGTTTCCAGGTTGGGTGCCAGATGCGGCGAAGCGCTATCTGACCCATACGGATCAGGGCTGCTCGCTCCGTAAATTGGCCGTGCGGGACAATGTTGCCGCCTCGACGGTGCTGCGCCAAATCCGGCGGATCGAAGCGCAGCGTGATGATCCGTTGGTGGATCAGGCGCTGGATGCGCTGTGCCTGCAACCTTCCTCCATTGGTTCTCATAAGGAAACGACCGCAATGTCTTTGCATTCCCGCTCTCTTAGCCTGCCCAACCAGAACGATCTGGACCGTGAAGCGCGCCGTATCCTGCGCCGCATGAGCGAATCTGAAGCGGTTCTGGCCGTCTCGGAAAACATGGATCAAGCGGTGGTCTTGCGCATGAAAGACGACATACCGGTGCGCACGGCGACGGTAGAGCGCCGGTTTGCGCAAGCGTTTGCCCTGAAAGACTGGATCAAATGCGTGCGCAAGGGTCGTGTGCATCAATACACCATCACAAATGTGGGCCGCGCCGCCCTGAAACGCCTGCTTGAGGACAAAGCCAGCCCCGCATCCGGGCCCGAGGCGCAACCCTTTGCCAATCAACACCGCGATTGGGGGCAGCGCGACATCAGCGACGGGCCGCGCGATGCGCGCCGTCCGACCCGCGTGAACATGGCCGAAAGCCCGCTTCTGGCGCTGTCGCGGCGCAAGGATAAAGAGGGGCGCGCCTTTCTGAGCGAAGACCTGGTCATCGCGGGCGAGCGGTTGCGCGAAGATTTTGAGCTGGCGCAGATGGGGCCGCGCGTCGGGCAAAACTGGGAGCGGTTCTTGACCCCTTCGGATCGCGGCAGCTTTGGGGCCGGGCGCGGTCCCGCGGAAGGGCCCTCGGATGCGCGCGGGCGCGTTCAGGCGGCACTTGCAGAACTGGGGCCGGGATTGGGCGATGTGGTGCTGCGCTGTTGTTGCCATCTCGAAGGGCTGGAGGCGGCCGAAAAACGCATGGGCTGGTCGGCGCGCTCGGGCAAAATTGTGCTGCGGATCGCGCTGCAACGGCTGGCCCAGCATTATGACAGCTTGCATGGCGGTGCGCGTCCGCCATTGGGCTAGCAATCGGATCAGAGAGACGCCGCGTGGTGGCGGCGGCTTATCTGTCAGGCGCGGCGGGGCAGGGTCAGTCCCCGCCGCGCTGCATTTCGGGTCGGCCATGTGCGTGCTGCATAGCCGCCTGCGTCCTTAATACTCTGTCAACGCGTCGAGGCCTGCCTTATATCCAACCTGCAAAACCGGAGGCATCATGCGCGATCTGACCATTCCCGAAGGCCGTCACCCTGAAAAGGCCCACCGTCCCGATCAGGCCCAGCCGAAGAAACCCGACTGGATCCGGGTCAAAGCCTCGGTCAGTCAGGGGTTCAAAGACACCCAAGCCATCATGCGCGACAATAATCTGGTGACTGTGTGCCAGGAGGCGGGCTGTCCCAATATTGGTGAATGCTGGTCGCAAGGCCACGCCACGATGATGATCATGGGCGATATCTGCACGCGCGGCTGTACCTTTTGCAACGTTGCCACCGGCAAGCCCTCTGCGCTTGATGTGTTCGAGCCCGGGCGTGTGGCGGATGCGGTCAAAAAGCTCGGTCTTAACCATGTTGTAATTACATCCGTTGACAGGGATGACGTGGAGGATGGCGGGGCCGCGCATTTCGCCCAAACCATCCGTGCCATTCGCAAGCAATCGCCTGACACGACGATCGAAATTCTGACCCCGGACTTTCTGAAATGTGCGCCAGAAGTCCTTGAGATTGTGGTCAAATCAAAGCCCGATGTGTTCAATCACAATCTGGAAACGGTTCCGGGCCTCTATCCCAGCGTGCGCCCCGGCGCGCGATATTTTCATTCTATGCGGCTCTTGCAGCGGGTGAAGGAAATTGATCCCTCTATATTTACCAAGTCCGGCATCATGGTCGGTTTGGGCGAAGATCGCCAAGGTGTCGGCCAGGTGATGGATGATTTGCGCGCGGCGGATGTCGATTTTCTGACAATCGGACAATACCTGCAGCCAACGCCAAAACACCACGCGGTTGACCGGTTCGTGACACCGGACGAGTTCAAAGCCTATGAGAAGGCCGCTTATGGCAAGGGGTTCTTGATGGTCTCGGCCACGCCTCTGACGCGCTCAAGCTACCATGCGGGCGATGATTTCGCGAAACTGCGCTTGGCGCGTTTGTCTAAATTGGGGCAGGCCTGACCTAAAATCGTCTTGGTTTGGTCTTCGTGGCGTCGCATCCAAATGGTCTAGGTGTCGCCACGATAAACCCGAGCAGACGAGGTCACTAATGAATAGCACTATGAAAATGCGCCGCCTGACCGGTGGCTTTGCCATCGGTTTGGGCCTTGGCACCCTTGGTTTGGCGGTCGCCGCCTTCCAAAACGCCAGCATCCCACATGATTTCGCAGGGGCCACCGCCCTGATCGGCATGTTTTGCATGGCAATCGGCCGTGTTTGCGTGACCGAGCGGCTGGAAGACGACATGGACTACGGTTCTGTCGAAGCTGCGGCCTAAGCCCTGATATGAGCCGCCTTCCCGATAGCGCTGCTGCCAAGCGGCAAGCCGATAGTCGGGAAGGCGGGATCATCAAATCCTACAAAGTCAGCTCCTGGCTCGTCATACGGGCCTATGGGGCTGTCTTTTTGTGGTTTGCATGGATCCTGTGGACCGAGGCATGGCTTGCTGAGGATATGATGGGCTATGTCAGCCGCGTGATGCCTCGCGAAGGCCTGATCGGGCTTCTGGGCATCTTCGGACTGCTTCTTGCGGTCCCGTTTCTAACCCCGAGCACCCTGCGCTTTCCCCGCACAGTCGGCGGAGGGGTGATCAAGGCGATCTTGCTGGTGATCCTGTCGGGCATGATTTATCTGCTGACGATCTTTCTGCTGGATGACAATTTCATCCGCTATTCCAATGAATTGCGCAACGTTGTTCCCTTGTTCATCAAGGCAGTTGCCGGCATGGCAGTGACCGGCGCGGTGCTGGTCAGCCTCGCGATTGCGCTGCGCGATGGGGAAGCGCGCAAGGAAGAGGCCCCTGACAAGATCAGTGAAGCGGATCTGCGGATGCTGCGGCGCATTAGGGAAAGCACGTAACACTACGGGGTGAAACGAACTTTCCCGATATAGGGCAGGTTTCGATTGCGCTGCGCATAGTCAATGCCATAGCCCACGACAAATTCATCCGGAATCTCGAATCCGGTCCAGCTGGCCTTGATCTCGACCTCTCGACGGGTGGGCTTGTCCAGAAGGGCGATGGTTTCGAGTTTGCGTGGATTGCGGGATTTCAGCAGCCTCGTGACAAAGCTAAGCGTATGGCCGGTATCGACAATATCCTCAACCAAGAGCACGTCACGCCCTTCGATCTTGCCGCGCAGGTCTTTCATAATACGAACTTCGCGGGTGCTTTCCATTCCATCGCCGTAAGATGACGCCTCGAGGAAATCGACCTCCACCGGCAGGTCCAGTTCGCGCACAAGATCGGCGATGAAGACGAAGCTGCCGCGCAAAAGTCCAACAACAACAAGCTTATCGGTGCCCGCAAAGCTGGTCTCGATCTCGGTGGCGAGCTCTTCGATCCGCGCCGCGATAGACTTGGCCGAGATCATACGATCAATCACATAGTTCTGCTGCGCCATGACGCCCCCTTGAATTTCCTCAACAAACCTACGACAGCAGGGGCACCAACAACAAGCGACAAGACGTTCCATGCCACGCCATTCCGAGACCCGACAGATGCCCTACACGGCGCGTCAAATGTACGATTTGGTAGCGGATGTCGCGTCTTACCCGCAGTTCTTGCCATGGTGCGCGGCCGCGCGGATCACATCAGTGGTGCCTGTTCAGGGCGGGCGCGAGATGACTGCGGATCTGGTGGTGTCGTTTAAGGTGTTTCGGGAGAAGTTTGCCAGCCAGGTGGCGCTCGCGGACGAGGCCATGACAATCGAGACGCGGTACCTGGACGGTCCGTTCAAATACATGCACTCTACCTGGTCGTTCGAAGATCGGTCGGATGGCGGGTGCGATGTGTCGTTCTTTGTGGATTTCGAGTTTAAGAACAGGGTCTTGCAGGGTATAATTGGTGTCGTTTTTAATGAAGCCATGCACCGGATCGTGCGCGCGTTCGAGACCCGGGCAAAAACGCTTTACGCCGAGAACCCCGACGCCTGAGCAATCAACGCCAAGGCGTGTTCTGTCGCCGCTTGTCGGACATTTGCGCGACCTATGGCTCCGAACTCTTTGGTTTCGCTGGACAATGTGTTTGGTGTTGCGACCGCAAAACAGACGCGCCCCTCTGGCTTGAACGCCGACCCGCCGGGTCCAGCAATCCCGGTCACCGAAACCGCAATATCCGCCCCACTGTGAAGACGCGCGCCTTGGGCCATTTCCTGCGCAACCTCTTCGGATACGGCTCCATGCGCGTCCAGCGTGATTTTTTGGACGCCCAAGAGCCTTATTTTGGCTTGATTAGAATAAGTTACGACGCCTTCTTCAAACACGGATGAGGATCCCGCCACATCCGTCAGCGCGGCGGCCACAAGACCGCCTGTGCAGCTCTCGGCGGTGCTGACGCGCAGCTTGTTTTGGGCCAGATATGCGACCAATTGCGCTGGATTGATCACATCAAGACCCCATGGGCGAGCGCTGCGAATGCAACAACGACCCCCGCGCCAAGCAGGCCCGCGATCACGTCATCAAGCATGACGCCAAGCGCATCATCTCGCTTGTCAGCCCAGCCAACAGGGCCCGGTTTCAGGATATCGAACAGTCGAAATGCCACAAATGCGGTGACCAAACCGGGCCAAAGCACGAGGAGGCTTGTGGACATCATGCTTGCGCCGATTGAGACTGGCAAAATAGATATCCACTGGCCAACCACTTCATCTACAACGATTTCTGAAGGATCATGGTTGTCAGCACCCTGCGTTTGCACCCTGGTTGCCCACAGGCCAATTGCAAATAATCCACATGTTGCCAATGCAAGCAAAGCCCAGCCGCCCAAAACGTGCAAAGCCCAGGCCAAGGGAAATGCCGCCAGCGATCCCCATGTGCCAGGGGCCGGACGCAGGTGACCGACACCGCAGATGGTTGAGATGGCCCATGCGATGGTCATAGCTTCACCAAGGTCGCCGTCGCGATGCACGCAATGCCCTCGCCGCGCCCAGGAAAGCCCAAACGCTCGGATGTGGTGGCTTTGACGCTGATCTTATCGGGATCAAGCGCCATCAGTTCGGCCATTTTTGCTTTCATTGCAGCAGCATGCGGCCCGATCTTCGGGTATTCGCAGATCAAAGTGCAATCGGCATGGGTGATGGTGAACCCTCGGCTGCGCGCCAGATCGCAAGCATGGCGCAGGAAAACCTCGCTGGCAGCGCCTTTCCATTGTGGATCGCTCGGCGGGAAATGCTGGCCGATATCGCCATCGCCAAGCGCGCCATAAATCGCGTCGGTTACTGCATGCATTCCAACATCGGCGTCAGAATGGCCTTGCAAGCCGCGCTCATGTGGAATGTCTACACCACAAAGCGTTACATGAGCTCCACCCCCGAACCTATGGACATC
>CBDIHL010000033.1:0-118230 GCA_965279125.1 Dinoroseobacter sp. | reverse complement strand
GATTATGTCCATTTTGAGCGACTTCTGGCGCAGGCCGCGCCGCTGCCGGCCATGCCCGTCGCCGTAGTCGCCCCCGAGAAAGCCGATGCGCTGGCAGGTCCGGTGCAGGCTGCCGAGGCAGGTTTGATCACGCCGATCCTGATTGGAGATGCGGGTTTGATTGCGAAGGTTGCGGCGTCGGAGGGGCTTGATATCAGCGGATATGAGGTGATTGACGTTGCCGATCACTCGGCCGCGGCGGCACGCGGGGTGGCTTTGGTCCATGAGGGACGCGCGCAGGCGGTGATGAAGGGGCATTTGCACACGGGATGTGCTCTTGCGTCATGTGGTTAAGCGCGAGGGTGGCTTGCGCGCCGGACGCCGCTTGAGCCATGTGTTTATCTGCGATGTGCCGGGGCAGGATCGGTTGCTGCTGATCACGGATGGGGCGATAAATATTGCGCCGGACTTGGAGACCAAAGCCGATATCACGCAAAGCGGGATCGATTTGGCGCGCTGTTTGGGCGTCGCGGTGCCCAATGTGGCGGTGCTAAGCGCGGTCGAGACGGTCAATCCAAAGGTGCAGTCGACGGTGGATGCGGATGCGTTGGTGAAAATGGCCGAGGCGGGCGAGATCAGGGGCGGGGTGGTCGAGGGGCCATTGTCGATGGATATCGCGGTGGATCAGGCCGCGGCTGATGGCAAGGGCATGGCGTCCGAGGTGGCGGGGCCGAGCCGAGGTGATGATCATGCCCAATCTTGAGGCGGGCAATATGTTTGCCAAGGCGCTCAGCCATTATGCGCGGGCCGAAAAAGCCGGGATCGTGCTGGGCGCGGCGGTGCCGGTGATCCTGACCAGCCGCTCGGATGGCGAGTTGGCGCGTCTGGTGTCCTGTGCTGTGGCCGTGCTCTATGCTGCGCGCAAAGACGGCCTTGCATGAGCCGGGTTCTTGCGATCAATGCGGGCAGCTCATCCGTGAAGTTCGCCGTGTTTACGACCGATGGGGCCGCGCGGGAATTGCTGCGCGGTCATGTGGACGGGACCGGAGCGGATGCGCAGTTGGTTGTGGATGGTGTGGAGCGGGATCTGGCCGGGGGCATTGCGCTGCGACCGATGCCGATCATCCTTGATGTGCTCGAACACAGCTTGCGCGATCACGACATTACCGTGGTGGGGCACCGCATCGTTCATGGCGGAGCGGATTTCGTCGAGCCTGCCGTTCTGAGCGCGGATGTAATGGACAAGCTGACCGCGCTTGAGCCCCTCGCGCCGCTGCATCAACCCCATGATTTGGCAATTGTGCGCGATGCGATGGAGGTGTTTCCGGACGCGGTGCAGGTCGGCCTGCTTTTGACACGGCTTTTCATGCGGGCAAACCGCTGGAGGCGAATTGCTACGCACTGCCCCGCGCGCTTTATGCCGAAGGGGTGCGCCGCTACGGGTTTCACGGGCTTTCGTATGATTTCGTCTCAGGCGAGCTACGGCGGTTGTTTCCCGACTTGTCTAAGGGGCGCGTGGTGATCGCGCATCTGGGCTCGGGCGCGTCTCTGGCGGCGGTGGTAGATGGTGTGTCGGTCGCGACAACCATGGGCTTTTCGGCGCTGGACGGCTTGCCGATGGGGACGCGGACAGGGGATATGGATCCTGGGGTGTTGCTGTATCTGATGGACCAGAAGGGCATGGATAGCGTGGCGCTGTCCCGGTTTTTATATAAGGAATGCGGGCTCTTGGGCCTGTCGGGGATCAGCAACGATATGCGCGTTCTCGAAGCCTCGGGCGCGCCAGAGGCAAATGAGGCGATTGCCCATGCCACCTACCGCGTGCGCCGCGAGATCGGGGCGATGGCGGCGGCCATGGGCGGGATCGACGGGATCGTGTTTACCGGCGGGATTGGCGAAAACTCGGTGCGGGTGAGGCGCGAGGTGCTTTCGGGGTTGGGGTTCTTGGGCTTCGCGCTGGACGGGGCGGCGAATGCCGCGGGTGCCGCGCAGATTGGCGGCGCGGGCAAGCCGGTGCTGGTGATGCGCACCAACGAGGAAGTTGTGATCGCGCGGGGGGCCTTGAGCGTGCTCTAGGCCAGAGGGGGGACAGGCTTTCGAAAGCCTGTCGGGCTGCGATTTCGAAATCGCAGGGCGCGCGCTGCAAGGCGGTTGCGATATGCGGGACGTGCGCTTGTTTTGTGAGTCCGGCGTTTGCTGCGCCCGGTGGTTTTGGATCGTAAGACTTTGAGCTGGGCGCGGGCGGGCTTTCGAAAGCCCGCTTTATGCGATTTCGAAATCGCATCGCCCTCAAACGAAAACGGGCCGCTCGTTCAGGAGCGGCCCGTTTCTTATCAGATGCTGCGCGATCAGTGCATCACGACCGGACGCAGCCCCATTTCCTCGATCAGCTGTGTTGCCTCGCGGCGTTTCAGCGACAGGCGCGCCGAGGGGCCGTAATCGAAGCCCTCTTTGGCGAGCTCAGGAAACAGCTCGAACAGCTCGTCGCGGGTCTCGTCTGCGAGACCTTTGACCGAGTAGTCGCCCGGATGGAAGCTTTCGGTCGGGATGCCTTCCGAGAAGATCACCTCGTGCTGATCAAACAGCACGTGGACATATTCCACCTCGTCGCGCGGATCGGTGTAGACGCCTTCAGTCGTGGTCAGGTGCTTTGCGGGCACCAGAACCTCGAACTCGCCGAACATCAACTCCGCACGCCAATCGCAGACCAACACGCGGTGCTGCGGGCTGACCACGAGGTCGCGATCATTGCCGAATGTGCCCTTCTCGATCACCACCGGGGCGAACTTGCCGCGGCCCTGGACCTTGGTTTTGCCGATCCACTTGATCTTCTGATAGCCGTTGTCGCGGGTCAGAACCTTGTCGCCGATGGCCAGTTTCTGCACCTCGACCTCGCCCTTATTGGTCAGGATGTTGGTCCCGGCTGCAAAGCAGATCAGCGTCACATAGTCGTTGTCGTCGATATTGACCTGCTGGATCTCCGGGTTCGGATCATCATCGAGCGTGGTAAACGCGATCTCGGTGATGTCCGGCAGATCGCCAAACTGGTCATAGGGCATCGCGTAGGTGATCGTCCCGCCAGAGCCATCATCGAGGGTCAACAAACCACCCGACACGGTCGGCGTGCTGCCATCGTCGAGCGATACCTCGCCCGTCCATTGACCCGTCTCGGTCACCGTGTAGGTCACGCCGCCGATCACGGTGGTGTCGCCCACATCGATCTCGTCGGGCTGCGCGGTGGTGAAGATGATCGGCTCGTCCACCTCGACCAGCTCGTCATCGAGCACGGTTTTGGTCTCGCCTTCCGTGGGCAATCCGTCGATCTGCACAAAATCATGCAGAACGAATGTCCCTGGCACCACGCCCGCAGGCGGATCGAGTGTCACGTTGTCATCGGTGTCGACATCACCGAACGGCACCTCGTCCACCGGTGTCAGCGGGACCGACCTCCATGGACTGGATGTCGGGCAGGGGACCTTCGCTGTCATTTGGCAGCGCGTAGATGGTGGTCTCGCCGTCGGTGTTCGTGACCTCGACGAAGATCGTTGGCACGCTGTCCACGGGTCCGCTGTCGAGCACGTAATCCACGGGTGCTGTGAACAGCCCGGTGATGTCCAGCTCTTCCCCGCCCACAATCAGCGTGTCGCCGGGTTGCAGCAGGGTTGGGTCGTCTTGGCTGCCGACAGAAATCGGCTCGGAGACTTTCACGAAGTCCGAGGGGCTTTCTCCGCCGATCCCAGAGCCGCCTTCGGTCGTCAGGACCTCGCCATCTTCCGGCAGGTTGGGGTTCGACAGCTCGATCGCATCGAAGACCTGCGGCCCCGGATCGCCGAGCGTCACGTTGCCGTTGCCGTTGACATCCTCGACGTCGATGATCGCATCATCCGGCGCGCCCACATCCACATATTCGATGGAGGTGATGTTGGGCAGGGGCGTGCCGTCTTCTGGGATCGTGAAGGTGACGGTTTCGCCGTCAGCATTGGTGCCCTCGATGATGTAGACGGGTTGGTTGGTCTCGACCGACGCGCCGTTGTCGAAGGTGATATCCGCCGTGCCTTCCTTGGTCGTTGTGACCTCGTAGACCTCGCCGCCGATGGTGAAGGTTGCACCGGGCTCGATCTCGCCATTTGGCGACAAAGACACGCTAATCGGCTCTTCGACAGAGGTCAGATCGTTTGACCCTGTGGTGAACACATCGCCGGTCTCGGGCACGCCCGGGGCGGTGACGATGGCGTCGTGGATCGTGACCTCGTCGGTGTCGAGGGTGACCACATCGTCGTCATCAACCTCGGTATCGGCAATCTCGTCACCGGCACCGTTGACGGCTGTGACCTCGATCTGGGTGATCTGGGGCAGGTCGTCGCCATCGGTTGGCACGGCAACGGTCAGGAACTCGCCGCTGTCGTTTATCAGCACGATATTGTGCATTTCGACGCCAGTGGTGACGATGGGAAGACCGGTCGCGGGGGTCGTCATGGCTGACGGTTGCGATGACCTCTTGCACGTCGTCGATGGTGTAATCGACGCCGTTGATGGTGATGGTGTCACCGGCTTCGATCAGATCATCGCTGCCAAACGCGCCGTGGGTGACGGAGGCCGCGTTCACCACATCAACCAGTTGGCCCCCATCGGTGCTGAGCACATCGTCGAGCGCTGGCACGCTGCCCGCCCCCGGATTGCCGTTGTCGGGCAGGTCCAGAATGATCAGGTCGGTGATGATCGTGTTATTTTCCGCACCGTCTAGGGTCACGACATCATCGCTGCCGATATCGTCATCCTCTGGATCGGTCAGATTGATGCCACCAACAGTGCTGTAAGGCCCTGTTGGCGTGATCGAGGAAATCTCGGGCAGGTTGCCTTCGTCATCGGTCGGCACGAAATAGGTTATCGGATCGCCGCCACTGTTGGACACCAGCGTGATGACGTTCATATCAACGCCGCTCGTGGTCGTCGGAATGCCGAACTGGTCGTCGTGATCGACGGTTGCCTCGACCGTGTCGAGGCTGTCGACGGTGTAGAAGTCGTCGCCGATCTTGACGGTATCGCCCTCGGACAGAGTGTTTGGCGTGCTTTGGCCGACGACTTGCAAAGGCTCGTCCACGGCAACCAGATCGCCGTCTTCGGTGGTCTGCTCGGTCCCGGTTGAGGGGGCCGCACCGGACAATTGGATCGCATCGAAGATCGCCGGGCCGCTTGGTGTGCCGAGCGTGACGTTGTCGTCGGTGTCGAGCGTGGCGATGGGCGTCTCGGTCACCGGGCTCAGCGGGCTGTCATAGCTGAACTTGGTGATCTCAGGCCGGTCGCCTTCGCTGTCCTCGGGGGCGATGAAGGTGACGGTTTCGCCGCCGGGCCCTTCGAACGTCAGGATGGAGACTTCTTGATCCGTCAGCTCGGTCCCGTCCTCCAGGGTCAGGTTCGCGTCGTCCGTTGTGTCGATATCGGTCAGCGCGAAGGTTTGGCCCCCGATCACAATCGTATCGCCTACGGTCAGTTTGCTTGGATCGTCTTGAGCGACCGAGAAGGGTTCTTTGACGCTGACCATCTCGCTGCCCGAGAAGATCTCTTCGCCCACACCTGGCGCGTCGCCGTTCAGCGAGATCAGGTCAAACAGTTTCTCGTCGGTGCCCACCACCTGGATGGAGGCCGTCGCGGGATCGGATTCCGTGCCGTAGATGTCGGTGACCGTCACCTCCAGCTCGCGCACCGTGGGGCTGACACCGTCGATATCGGCGGCGTTCTCGTAGACGATGCTCTCAAGGATCGCCTCGATATCGCCGTCTTCGACCTCGTCCTCGGACAGAGGCTTGACCTCGATCTCGCCGCTCGCAGCATTAAACTGAACGGTGTAATCCTTGCCGCCCGTGCTCAGGATATAGGCGGTGTTGTCGGACCCATCGAGTGGGATGGTGATATCGGCCACATCGCCGGGGAAGGTGAGGGTTTCATCCGCGCCATCGGGGAAGGTACCCGCAACCGGCTTGATCGACAGCTCTTTGAGGCACGCGCCTTGGCTGTCCACGTTCGAGTTGGACGCCGCGATGGTCACGGGCGAGCCGCCTTCGGTGTAGAGGTTGCCGAAATCGGGGTTGGTATCGACGATCTCGGGGTCAGTGAAGAACGAGGACGAGAATTCGCCATCAAGGCCGACATTGCCGCCTGCGTTCAGTTTCTCGTACTCGATCGTGAACTCGGAGGTGTTGGTGAAGGTCAACTGGACCGAGTTCTCGGGCAACGCACCGGGCGCGCCCGGATCATTGCTGCTGGGCTGGAAGGTGATCTTGTCAGCCGTCTCGATCTTGACGAGATCAGTGTCACCATCGAGGGCGTAGCTGTCCAAATCGCCTTTGTCGACGGTCACACGCTCGTAGCTGGTCAGCCCGCTATTGCCGTCCAGGTCGTTGAGCAGCAAGGAGAAGTTTCCGACGACAGGCGTGTCTGTCCCGGCCTCGACCACTTTCCACGTCACCTTGTGGTAGGAGTTGCCGTCAAAGCCCAGATTGGCGGTGTTGCCGTCTGGGTCCTTGACGTTGAACTTTGCATTGGCCGATTGGCCGTTATCGTTGCCGGATCCGTCGAGCTTGTAGGCATCCTCGACCACAGCGATCAGATCGACGGCTTTGCCGTCCACGGTCGCCACATTCGCGTAGCGCGCGGTCTCGGCGACGCCGTCATCGGCGAGGTTCTTGCCGTCGTTTTCGATGACCGGTGCGGTGGCCGGATCCAACGCGATGAACTCGGAGCCTGCTTCGCCGGGACCTGCGGGCGTTGTGCCTTGAAAGTCCAGATCGATGGTCGGCTTGGTGTCGGACGAGGTGAATTCCTCGCCATCGACGACGAAATTCTCGATGTTGGAGAAGCCCATCGTCGTGCCGTCGTTGAAGGTCACGACACCGTTTTCGGTCACATCGGAGGTGACATCGCCGTTGTCGTCCAGATACTCGATGCTGTCGACATCATCGACTACCAGCACATCGACATCCTTGCCGTCGCTGTCTTCGGACCCGTCCACTGTGTCGCCGCCATTGGCAGTAATCTCGTCGGACCCGCTGCCGCCGACCACGATGTCGCCGTCGCCAAGCGCCTCGATATCTTCGGGATCAAGCGCTGTGTCCCAGATCTCGAAATGGTTGATGGTACCGTTCAGGAATTCGGTCGTGCCTGCATCAGTTGCGTCGCCCGACACGTTCTGGGACGCGCCCAGAACCCAAGGCTCGGCATTGCCGCTCAGCCCGATGGGATCGCTGGAGGGCACGCTGTTCGAGCCGACGCTGGAGCCGTCCAGAAACACCTCGAAGGAATTCGTGTCGGCATCGATCTTGACCACCAGCTCGTGATCCTGACCCGGCGTGACCGCCCCATCGGGGGTCTCGACGAAGTAGCTTTCGGTGTCGGACTGCCAGCGCACTTTCAGGTTGCCGCCATCTTCAACCCACGCGGTGAAGTGACCGCCCCCGTCGAGGTTCGAGCTGTCGCGCGAGAACAGGCCTTGGATGCCGTTGGTATCATCCGCCACGAAATCGAGCTTCACGGTCACGCTGTCGAGGTCGTAATCGGTGTCGTGCGGAATGCGGATATAGTCGCTGGTGCCGTTCAGATCGACGCCGCCATTGCCGTTTGGCGTGGCCCCGCTGACCAGCTCGGCATCGTTGTCGATGGCCGCGTTGTCATCAAGCGGGTCGAGGTTGTCGAAGGGCCACTGGCCGACCTGCTGCGGATTGCCGCCGCCTGTGTAGCCGCCGCCTGCAACCGCATCGTCATCGGCCGCATCGATGGTGTCATCGCCGTCGCCGCCCAAGATGGTGTCTGCGCCAGCGCCCCCGGCCAGCGTGTCGTCGCCCGTGCCGCCGTCGATGGTGTCAGCGCCGGTGCCACCTTCGATCGTGTCGCTCCCGGATCCACCCGTCAGCGTGTCATCGCCGCCTTCGCCGAAGATCAGGTCGTCGCCTTCGCCACCGTCGATCACATCGTCACCGCCTTCAACGGGGGTGATGACCACGTTGTCAATGTCCTGACCGTTAAAGCCGAAGCCCGCTTGCGATCCGGGATAAACGAGGGTGAAGTTGATCTCGGACTTGCCCTCGAACTGAGCGGAGAACCACGCGTCCTGATCTGAGGGATTATTTTGCTCCGACCCTTCTACGGTGACTTTGCCGTCTGTCTGCGCGAAGCTGAGCGAGCTGTCGGGTGCCACGCCGAAATTGGAGAAGCTGCTGGCGGCAAGCTCCAGCATTTCGGGCTGGACGCTGCCATTGTTGTCGAGATCACTGAAGGTCGCGGTGCCGTCCAGAACCAGAGGCTCGCCCGTGGTCTGATTGAAGAATTCGATCTTCATCTCGGCCGTTTCGCCAGCAAGACTGGTGCCGCCCGAGAGCAGCATCGTTTGGTCTGTGGTTCCGTTGACCATATTGACCGTGAGGTCGTCGCTGGATTTCGACACCAGCGTCAATTTCATCGCGACCGGGTCGCCATTCGCGAGGGTCGCGGCGTTGTCATAGAACACAGAGGTGCCATTATCTGCATCCGCCGCATTGCCATTCTCGACCGAGCCTGCGCGCACATTGCCGGGCTGCATGGTCAGGGCACCCACATTCTCGGACGTGGTGATCACGCCCGGAATGTCGCCGTCGCCGTAAAGCGCATCGTCGCCGGTGCCGCCCGAGATCGTGTCGTCGCCCAAGCCACCCGTGACATTGTCGTCGCCGTCGCCTGCATTGATCGTGTCGTCGCCCGCGCCGCCTTCCATGGTGTCGTTGATCACAGCGCCGCCATCGGCTTGGCCATCCGCCGGACCGCCCCACATCGTGTCTTCTCCGTCCGTACCGATGATCTCGCCCTGATCATTGCCGTCGGTCAGATCGTTTATGACATTCGGCTCGGCAGGGGTCTCGGCGGCCACGCGCGCCTCGGTCACTTCGCTAGGGGAAAGGGCTTCGTCCCACAATTCGACAAAGTCGATTTCGCCGTCGAACTCGTCCTTGGTATCGTCTGCGTTGGAGCCGTCTTTCCATGCCCCGACAATTATCGGGTTAGAGCTTGCGCCAAACTTGAAATCTACATCATCGCTTGATGTGTCCTCGTTCAGCACTTCTACCCCATCAAGGTAGACTTTGATCGTGTCGGTCGCATCATCGAAGGACACTATGATTTCGTACTGCTGGTCTTCTTGCAGGTCATTGGGCAAGTTTGCGGTGTATTCTTTGTCATCATCCGAATCTGCGACTCGGATTTTGATTTTGTCTTTGCCGTCCGTGAAGATGCGGAACGAACCGTCGTCTTTTTCGTCCTCACCTTGTGACACCAAGACTTGCTTGCCGCTATCGGTATCGAGGTTGAACGCGACGGCAATTGTTGCGCTGTTGGTGGCATAGGCTGCGTTGTCGGCAATGCTGGCATAGTCCTTATCGCCATCAAGTTCGAGTTCGAGCCTGTCGTCCCCAGCTTCAATGCCATCGTAGGATGCGTCGCCAAACAAGGTCGCATTATTACCAACATCGCTGCTGTCTTGCGTGTTGTTGTCGAACTTCCACCAACCGATACGGTTTGCCATTGCCTGTGCTCCAATACTGCCACGCGGATACACCCTGCTCGATGCCGCTTTCATTTTTTTCTAAACGCAGTCGTGGCAGCGGATTCCGGCAATAACAAGGCGGTCATTCCGATGATCGGAATTTCGCGCTCGCAACCTGCAAATCACACCACGCCCGCCATATTCGCGCCACATTCCCGCCACAATTGGGCGTGGATCGCTTATCGCTTGAGGGGTGAAGGGCGGCGCGCGGGCCAATGGCGGCTGGCGATGGTGTCGGCGGTGGGCATCAGATCGGGGCAGGCTTTGCGCAGGGCCTCGACCAGCCCGCGCAGCTTATTCTCGGTGCGTTTGGTCCTGCCATGCCCCTCCAGCCGCAGTGCCGCAACGCCTATGCCGGGGGCCTCCAGCGGGACGGTCAGGCTGCCTTCATCGGGCCTCCAGACCTCACCTTTGGCCGCTGCCTGCGCCAAGGCGCGGGTGAACCGACCGCTGGTCACAGCGCTGCGATCTTCGGGGGGTGCGTTGACCAGCGCCGCATTGACCCGGTTGAGGCGGATATCAGGCGGGCAAACCATCAGCACCGCAAGGGTCAGCGGCGAGGCAAAGAATGTCTCGATTTCCTGCGCGGCTTTATGTGTGGTTTCAAGGGTTTGCAGAGTGGCCTCGGCGCTAAGCTGGGCAATATCGGCCTCCACCCGCGCCTTGCGGACCAAGGGGGTCACATGCGGGATCAGGACTTCGATGAAGGGTGGGTTTGGCGGGCTGGCCCCAAGCTGCATATGCGCCGCCGCGCTGGTCAGAAACGCGCCGTCTTGCAAGCGGCGGCGGATCCAACCTTCGGCCTCCAGCGTGGTCAGACAGCGCCAACAGGCACTGCGCGGAAGGCCCGTGCGCTCCATCGTGGTTTCAAGCGTCATCGGGCCATGAGCGGCCACCGCGCCGAACACCGCCATGATCCGGGCGTAGCCGGATGCATCCGGGTCGAGAGGGCGGGCAAGGTCACGCATGCGGGCAGTGTCGTTTGTGTGGGCGCGGGGGGCAAGATCTGCCTGCGTGTTAAGCATGTTTCAGCACCCGTGCAGTTTCAAAATTTTACCAGTTGATAAAAAAACGGACCCGTGGCAGCTTTTTGAGCAAGAAAAGATCAGGGAGCTTGCCGATGGCAAACGATATGTTCACGCCGGGGATCGCGCCAGGACGGCTCGATGCTGATACGATTGCTGATAACTTCGCCGATTTGCATGGGGCCTATGATGGTCACGAGGCACTTGTGGCCGCGGATCGCTGCTACTTTTGCCATGACGCGCCCTGTATCACGGCCTGTCCGACGGGCATCGATATCCCGCTCTTTATTCGCCAGATTGCGACCGGAACGCCTGAGGCGGCGGCGAAAACCATATTTGACGCCAATATCTTAGGCGGGATGTGCGCGCGCGTTTGCCCGACCGAGACGCTCTGCGAGGAGGCCTGCGTGCGCGAAGCCGCCGAAGGCAAGCCGGTCGAGATCGGACGCCTGCAACGCCATGCGACGGATGTGGTGATGGAAGCGGGCGTGCATCCGTTCTCGCGCGCCGCTGAGACCGGAAAGACGGTCGCGGTTGTCGGCGCGGGGCCTGCGGGTCTGGCCTGCGCGCACCGGCTGGCGATGAAAGGTCACGCGGTGGATGTGTTTGACGCCAAGCCCAAGGGCGGCGGGCTGAACGAGTATGGGATTGCGGCCTATAAGACGGTCAATGACTTTGCGCAGGCCGAGGTTGATTGGCTGCTCAGGATCGGTGGAATAACAATGCATTACGAGGCGAAGCTCGGGCAGAACATTGAGTTGAGTGATTTGCAAGACAGCCATGATGCGGTGTTTCTTGGCATGGGCCTCGGCGGGGTGAATGCGCTGTCGGTGGATGGGGGGGATCGGGATGGCGTGATGAACGCGGTCGATTTCATAGCAGCACTGCGCCAATCCTCGGACAAAACCGATGTGCCCGTGGGCCGCCGCGTCGTCGTGATCGGTGGCGGGATGACGGCGGTGGATGCGGCTGTGCAAGCGAAACTCTTGGGCGCCGAGCAGGTCACGATGGCCTATCGGCGCGGGAAAGAGGCGATGAGTGCGTCGCTTTACGAACAGGAATTGGCCACTGCGAAGGGCGTGCGGATATTGTATAACGCAGCGCCCGAGGCGGTGACGGAGGCGGGCATTGAGTTTGCCTATACTGAAAGCGTCGGTGGCGAGTTGCGCATGACCGGCGAGACGCAAGTGGTCGAGGCCGACATGGTGCTGCGCGCGATTGGCCAGTCTTTGGACGGCGCGCCTGAGGGACTGGCGCTGGAGCGCGGCAAGATCAAGGTGGACGCGTCCGGAGCGACCTCGATGGCGGGCGTCTGGGCTGGCGGCGATTGCGCCACGGGCGGCGATGACCTGACCGTGACGGCTGTGGCCGAAGGGCGCGATGCCGCTGAAAACATGCATATTATTCTGATGGGAGACGTCTGATGGCTGACCTGCGCTCTGACTTCGTTGGGGTCAAATCCCCCAATCCGTTCTGGCTCGCCTCCGCGCCGCCGACGGACAAGGAATACAATGTGCGCCGTGCGTTCGAGGCCGGATGGGGCGGGGTGGTTTGGAAGACGCTCGGCTTTGATCCGCATGTGGTGAACGTCAACGGGCCGCGCTACGGGGCCATATATGGGGCGGATCGGCGGCTTCTGGGGCTGAACAACATTGAGTTGATCACCGACCGGCCTTTGGAGGTGAACCTGCGCGAGATCAAATCGGTCAAGCGCGATTACCCCGATCGCGCGATGATCGTGTCGCTGATGGTGCCCTGCGAGGAGGACCCTTGGAAGAAAATCCTGCCCATGGTGGAGGAGACCGGGGCCGATGCGGTCGAGCTGAATTTCGGCTGCCCCCATGGGATGAGCGAGCGTGGAATGGGCGCTGCCGTCGGCCAAGTCCCTGAATACATTGAGATGGTCGCGCGGTGGTGCAAGCAACACACCCGCATGCCGGTCATCGTGAAACTGACCCCCAACATCACTGATGTGCGCTACCCAGCGCGGGCCGCAAAGGCCGGGGGCGCGGACGCCGTGAGCCTGATCAATACGATCAGCTCGATCACTTCCGTCAATCTGGACAGCTTTTCTCCCGAGCCGTCCATCGATGGGAAGGGGTCGCACGGCGGCTTTTGTGGGCCAGCGGTCAAGCCGATTGCGCTGAACATGGTGGCCGAAATTGCGCGGGATGCTGAGACGGCGGGTTTGCCGATTTCGGGCATCGGCGGGGTAACGACATGGCGCGATGCGGCAGAGTTCCTGGCGCTTGGGGCCGGGAATGTGCAGGTCTGCACGGCGGCGATGACCTATGGGTTCAAGATCGTCGAAGAGATGATTTCGGGCCTGTCGCAGTATCTCGATGAAAAGGAGATGGGGCTGTCCGATCTGGTCGGGCGCGCGACGCCGAATGTGACGGATTGGCAGTATTTGAACCTGAATTACGTCTCCAAGGCGGTGATTGATCAGGACGCCTGTATCAAATGCGGCCGCTGTTATGCGGCCTGCGAAGACACCTCGCATCAGGCGATTTCCATGAGTGCGGACCGGGTGTTTGAGGTGATCGATGAGGAATGCGTCGCGTGTAATTTGTGCGTGAATGTATGTCCTGTCGAGGATTGCATCACGATGGTAGAGATGCAGCCGGGTGAGGTGGATCCGCGGACCGGCAAAGTGGTCGAGGCGGACTATGCCAACTGGACCAACCATCCGAACAACCCAAGTGCGCAGGCGGCGGAGTAGGGCTCAAGAGTTTTCGTCCGAAAACTCTTGAGCCCAAAACTCTTCGGACGAAGAGTTTTGGGCGGCTCAGCAATGGGTCCGCATTTGGCCTGAATTGCAGATGATGATGAATTGCCCGCCGCATTCGATCAAATGAAAGCGACGGCGTTTGACCTCGGCCAAGAGTGCGTCGCGCCCCATTTCACGTTCTACATCCTTAACTGCACGGCGGACGATCCCGCCTTTCGCGACGGCTTTTGCGGTGAAAATGCGTGCCGCCCAAGGGTTTGGACGGTCAGGATGTACGGTAAACTGTCGAAAATGTTCCATAGGCTCGATCCAACAGCATCAGTATTAAATCGTGGTTAACCGAGCGCCGGTTGCCCGATCTGTCCAAGCTGGGTCACATATTGCTTCGCCATCTTGCCATCGGCCACAAAAAAGCGCGGCTCGGCTGGCTCGCAGACCATTTCCGGAAACATCAACGCGAGCTCTGCAGCCGTTTCAGCCGAGACTGCATCGAGGGCCTCGTTTCCGGTCAGCATGCTCTCGCTCGGCGCGCCCTCGGCGAAAACCACGCGGTGCGTATCGAAAAGCAGGTGGTGGTAGACGAGGGGGGCATCGCTTGGTTCCAGCGCAATCCCCGGCAGCCCGACCAGCTTGATCGCCGGGATCAAGGCCTCACCGACCCCGAACATCTGCTCGGCCAAAGCGTTGCGGGTCAGCATCCGATGTTGGCGCGACACGCGCAGGTCCCTGTGCGGAAGTCCTTGACCAAGCGCGCCTTTTTCGATGCGCACGGCCCGCAGTTTTGGGTTTGCGGCCAGCTCTGTCGCACTTACCGACCGTGTTCCGATCCAGTGCAGCGTCTTTGGTCCATCGGTCGTCTGTACCCTGTCGCCGACGCGTAAATCCTCGACCGCGACCTCGCCGCGCGGTGTCAAAATCCGTGTCCCGCCCGCAAAACACACCAAGAGCGAGATGTTGTCGAAAATCGGTCCCAGGCTGTCATCATCGCCCACTTCGGTGAAGCGCAACGTATAGTCGCCCGCCGCAGGGAAGGTGATCGGGACGTTGTAGGTGGTGTAGCTGCCCGTGCCCGGAAAGATCGTGGTTGTCGTGACCACGCCGCCGCCTGCATCGAGGATCTCGACCGTGAAACCGTCGCTGCCTTGATCGTTATTGGCCGCCGTCCTGAGCACGCTGTCGAGTGTCAATTGCGTCGTGATCGGGCCGTCGACGGTAAATGTCTGCTCCATCACGGTCGTCTGGCCGGCATTTCCGTCCATTTCGGCCACGCGGTTGGTCGATCCGTTGCCCAGATAGGCGTTCTCGGTATTGCCTGCCTCGATATCGGTGCCGGTCCAATTGGCGGAGCCGGATGAGAAAGTTCCGTTTACAATCAGGTTTGTCGTGGGCATGCGCGGGCTCTCTTCGGGGCTTATGCGTCAGGCGGTATGTCTGCTCAGGCTCAAGACTAGCATAGCTTTGCCCGTGATGCAGCTTGTCACGCAACGCGCTGCAGCACCTGTGGCGCTAGGGTGCCAGAAGCTTGTCATAAAGTCCGCTCAGGAAGGCCTCGGCCCCCTCATAGGGGTCGGTGCCGCCGAGCACGGCGCGCACTTGGACTTCGAAATCCGCGTAGTGCTGGGTCAGCGCCCAGATGGAGATGATCAGGTGATAGGGGTCCACCGCTGCGATCTTGCCCGCCTCGGACCAGCCGCGGATGATCTCGGCTTTCGCATCGACCAAGTCTTTGAGATCGCCTGATAACCCCTCGCCGATCCGGGGCGCGCCTTGCAAAACCTCGTTGGCGAACAAGCGGCTTTCACGGGGCAGATCGCGGCTCATCTGCAATTTGCGGTGCAGGTAGGCGAGCAGTTGCGCGCGCGGATCGCCCTCGGGATCGAGGTCGCGGAGGGGATCGAGCCAGGTGTCCATGAGGCTGTCCAAAAGCTCCCTATGGATCGCCTCTTTGCCGCTGAAATAGTAAAGCAGGTTTGGTTTTGACAGCCCCGCAGCCTCGGCGATCTGGTCGAGGGTGGCACCGCGAAACCCGTGGCGTGAGAACACATCAAGTGCTGCGTCCAGGATCGCGTCGCTGTTGCGCTGCTGGATTCGCGTCTTGCGCGGGCGAGGAGGGGTGTCTGGCATCAGTTTTCTTCTCAACCCGTTCTAAAACCGCCCTAAAATCCAGCGTCGCGGGCGTCTCGCTGACCGATCAAGCCAGACGGAGGGGCCTTGGTGCGGCGGCGCGCTTGACTGGTTTTCCCCCTGTGCTAGCGTGACTTTGACCGATTGGTCAAACACTATCGCAGACGCCCTTAAGTCAGGTATTTTGCTTGAATTGGGCGGCTTTTGGTGGGTGTTTGACCCTCTGAGCGACCGACAGAAAGGCAGCCAAATGTCCGCACCCGGCGAAAACCTGAAGATCAATGGCGAGCGGCTATGGGACAGCCTGATGGAGATGGCCAAAATCGGCCCCGGCATTGCCGGCGGCAATAATCGCCAGACTTTGACGGATGAGGATGCCGAAGGACGCGCCCTGTTTCAGTCGTGGTGCGAGGCTGCGGGCATGTCGATGGGCGTCGACACGATGGGCAACATGTTTGCGCGGCGCGAGGGCACCGACCCGGACGCGCTGCCAATATATGTTGGTAGTCATTTGGACACACAACCCACGGGCGGCAAGTACGACGGCGTTTTGGGTGTGCTTGGGGGCTTGGAAATTGTCCGATCCCTCAATGACTTAGGGATCAAGACCAAGCATCCGATTGTCGTGACCAACTGGACCAATGAAGAGGGGACGCGCTATGCGCCCGCGATGCTGGCCTCTGGCGTGTTTGCCGGAAAGCACACGCAAGATTGGGCCTATGACCGGGTGGATGCGGATGGAAAGCGCTTTGGCGACGAGCTGAAACGCATCGGCTGGGTCGGGGACGAGCCTGTTGGCGACCGCAAGATGGCTGCGTTTTTCGAGCTGCATATCGAGCAGGGTCCGATTCTGGAGGCCGAGGGCAAGGATGTCGGCGTTGTGACCCATGGCCAAGGGCTGCGCTGGATCGAATGCACCGTGACGGGCAAGGAAAGCCACACCGGATCCACCCCGATGCGGATGCGCAAGAATGCGGGGCGTGGATTGGCGCTGGTGACCGAGCTGGTTCATGAGATCGCGATGAAGAACCAGCCCAACGCGGTGGGCGCGATTGGGCATATCGATGTCTATCCGAACTCGCGCAACATCATCCCCGGCAAGGTTGTGTTTACGGTCGATATGCGGACGCATCTGCTCGATAAGCTGAACGCAATGGTCGCCGAGTTTATGGAGCGCGCGCCTGCGCTATGCGAGGGCATTGAGGTCGGCTTTGAATGCGAAATCGTCGGTCAATTTGATCCGCCTGCCTTTGATGAAGGGTGCGTTGGTGCCGTGCGCGCGGCGGCGGAACGACTTGGATACAGTCATATGGATATCGTGTCCGGGGCGGGGCATGATGCCTGTTGGATCAATGACTTATACCCCACGGCAATGGTGATGTGCCCTTGCGTGGATGGGCTGAGCCATAATGAGGCGGAAGAGATTTCACCGGAATGGGCCACGGCGGGCGCGAATGTGTTGTTCCATGCGGTGGTCGAGACGGCGGAGATTGTGTCCTAAGTCGTTCGGGGCGCTGCCCCGGACCCCGGGATATTTGAAAAAGCAAAGAGAAGGCGCGGGATTGCCATGAACAAGATTATCAAGAACGGCACGGTGGTGACGGCGGACCTGACCTACCAGGCGGATGTCCGGATCGAGAATGGGGTGATCTCGGAGATTGGCCCGAACCTGACGGGAGGCGAGGAGCTGGACGCAACGGGCTGCTACGTCATGCCCGGCGGCATTGACCCGCATGTGCATTTGGAAATGCCGTTTATGGGGACCTACTCGACGGATGATTTTGAAAGCGGCACCCGCGCTGGCTTGGCCGGGGGCACCACGATGGTTGTGGATTTTTGCCTGCCAAATCAAGGTGAAGGCCTGCATGACGCCTTGAAACGCTGGGACAATAAATCGACGCGGGCGAATTGCGACTACTCGTTCCACATGGCGGTGACGTGGTGGGGCGAGCAGGTCTTTAACGATATGGAAACGGTTGTGCGCGATCGTGGCATCACCACCTTCAAGCATTTCCTCGCCTATAAGGGCGCGTTGATGGTCAATGATGATGAGCTGTTCTCGTCCTTCAACCGCTTGGCTGAGCTGGGCGGAATCGCGATGGTTCATGCCGAGAATGGCGATGTGGTGGCGGAAATGACGGCGAAATTGCTCGCCGAAGGCAATACCGGGCCGGAAGCGCATGCGTATTCGAGGCCGTCTCAGGTCGAAGGGGAGGCCACGAACCGCGCGATTATGATCGCGGATATGGCAGGCGTGCCGCTCTATGTCGTGCATACGTCCTGCGAGGAGGCCCATGAAGCGATCCGGCGTGCGCGGATGCAAGGCAAGCGCGTGTGGGGCGAGCCCTTGATCCAGCACCTGACACTCGACGAGTCCGAGTATTTCGACAAAGATTGGGACCATGCGGCGCGGCGCGTCATGTCACCGCCGTTTCGCAACAAGAAGCATCAGGACAGCCTTTGGGCGGGTTTGATGAGCGGGTCGTTGTCTGTGGTCGCCACCGATCACTGCGCGTTCACGACAGAACAGAAGCGCTACGGCGTTGGCGATTTCTCGAAAATCCCCAATGGAACCGGAGGTTTGGAAGATCGCTTGCCGATGCTGTGGACCCAAGGGGTTGGTACTGGGCGCTTGACGCCGAACGAGTTTGTGGCGGTGACCTCGACCAATATCGCAAAGATCCTGAACTGCTACCCGAAGAAGGGCGCGGTGCTGGTCGGCGCGGATGCGGATTTGGTGGTGTGGGATCCGGAAAAATCGAAGACGATCACAGCAGGCACTCAGCAATCTGCCATTGATTACAACGTGTTCGAGGGTCACCAGGTCAAAGGCTTACCGCGTTTCACCCTGACCCGTGGCCATGTCGCGGTCCATGATGGCGAGATCCGCACGCAAGAAGGGCATGGTGAATTCGTGGCGCGCGCGCCCAACGGCACGGTCAATAAGGCCTTGAGCACATGGAAAGAATTGACGGCGCCAACCCCGGTTGAGCGGACCGGCATTCCGGCGACGGGGGTCTGATCCAGGGTGCTGAGCCAAGACGAGATTGAAGGGTTTGCCGACGCGGCGCAGCCAAATGCATCGGCCGAGGCGGTGATTTCCGCCAAGGGTGTCTCCTTGACGTTTGAGACGAATGACGGCCCGGTTCACGCCTTGCGGGACGTTAACCTTGATATCAACAAGGGCGATTTCGTCTCGTTTATTGGCCCCTCGGGGTGCGGCAAGACGACATTTCTGCGCGCTGTGGCCGCGCTCGAGCATCCCACCGCAGGCACGCTGACGGTCAATGGCATGACCCCTGACGATGCCCGCCGCAAACGCGCCTATGGGTATGTGTTTCAGGCGGCGGGCCTTTATCCGTGGCGGACGATTGGCAAGAATATCTCGTTACCGCTTGAAATCATGGGATATTCCAAAGCCGATCAGGACGAGCGCGTGCGCCGGGTGTTGGAGCTGGTCGAGCTTGCTGGCTTTGAGAAGAAATACCCTTGGCAACTGTCTGGCGGGATGCAGCAGCGCGCCTCGATCGCACGGGCATTGGCGTTTGATGCTGACATTTTGCTGATGGACGAACCGTTTGGCGCGCTTGATGAAATTGTGCGCGATCACCTGAACGAACAGCTTCTAGCGCTTTGGAAGCGCACGGAAAAAACCATCGGGTTTGTAACCCACTCGATCCCGGAAGCGGTTTATCTGAGCACAAAAATCGTGGTGATGAGCCCGCGACCGGGGCGAATTACGGATGTGATCGACAGTCCCTTGCCGCTGGATCGACCGCTCGATATTCGCGATACGCCTGAGTTTATCGAAGTTGCGCACCGGGTGCGCGAAGGTCTGCGCGCAGGACATTTGGATGACTGAGCGGCCCCTTCCACGCGCGGCGACCGTTGATGACGCCCCCGCTTGCGCGCGGATTGTGTCGGATTGGTTAACGCACACAGTGTGGATGCAGAACGGCCCCGATTTGGACGAACTGACCCAGATGATGGTTAACGGTATTCCAATGCGCGAGTTCTGGGTGATCGGTGATCCGGTGGTTGGTTACCTGTCATTGGAAGCCGAGATTAACCATATTCATGGCCTCTATGTTGCCAAGCGCGGGCAGGGCCATGGCAAGGCTCTGATCGATGCGGTCAAGCAGGGGCGGGATTATTTGCAGCTTTGGACCCACGGGCCAAACACGGATGCACATCGATTTTATCAACGCGAAGGCTTTGTAACTGTTGAAGAAAAGCCGGAAGGGCGCGGGGACGGCTTGCCAGAATTGCGGATGGAGTGGCGCAGATGAGCGACGTTATTGACGCAACTCTCGCACCTTCGGGACCCTCGAAAACCCGGGCGAAAGCCAGCGCGATGTTGAAAAGTGCGGCATCCGTGATGGTCGTCGTGATGGCGTTGGTGGCGTTTTGGTATGTCGCGGTGATGCCGATGAACATCCACACCGCGTTAACCAATGCCGAACGCGCAGGTGCGGTGATCGAGCCGGAAGGCGCGGGAAATCGTCGTGATCTAGGCGGTGTGTCGCTGCTCGTTAACAATTTTGAACATGCGGGCGCGACCTTTAACCAAGATCGCCCGCGTTTGCCGAGCCCGCATCAGGTGGTGGCCGAGCTGTGGGACACGACCGTGATGAAGAAGATCACGTCTAAGCGCAGCCTTGTTTATCATGGATGGATCACGCTGAGTGCCACGCTGCTGGGCTTCGGGATCGGGACCGTCGCCGGCATCTTGCTGGCCATCGGGATCGTGCATAACCGCGCGATGGATATGAGCGTGATGCCCTGGGCTATCGCGTCGCAGACCATTCCGATCCTTGCGATTGCGCCAATGATTATCGTGGTTTTGAACTCGATCGGGCTGCAAGGTTTGATCCCTAAGTCGATGATTTCAGCTTATTTATCTTTCTTTCCGGTGGTGGTCGGGATGGTGGCGGGGCTGCGTAGCCCCGAGGTCAGTCAACTTGATCTGATGCATACCTATTCGGCCTCGCGAAGCCAAGTTTTCTGGCGATTGCGGTTGCCTGCGTCGATGCCATTTCTGTTCACCTCGCTCAAGGTGGGGATCGCGGCCAGCCTGATCGGCGCGATTGTCGGCGAGTTGCCGACGGGCGCTGTCGAAGGTTTGGGCGCGCGATTGCTTGCTGGCAGCTATTACGGTCAGACCATCCAAATCTGGAGCGCGCTCTTTGGGGCCGCGATCCTTGCGGCGTCCATGGTGGCGCTGATCAGCTGGGTGCAAAGGATCACGTTAACCCAAATGGGGATGACGCAATGAGCTTGGCTGAGAGCTCGCAGCGCGTTGCGATCCGCGCAGATCTGGCGGCGTTTGTCGCGTTGCCGCTGCTCGGATGGGCCGTTGGCGACTGGCGTTTGGCGCTGATCCTGGCGGTGTGGCTCGGGGCATGGGGCCTGAATGCTGAGCTTGCAAAGCGCACAAATCTGGGGCTGTTGGTCGCCGCGATCTTCGGGATCACGTTGTTGGTTTTGTGGGAAATGGTGGTCCAGCTTTACGATGTCTCTTTCGTAATCCTGCCCGCACCCACTGATATTGCAGTAAAATTCGCAGCCTCGACCGATATTCTGTGGCGCGACTTTGTGCAGACCTTCGTCAAAGGCGCGCTGTCTGGTTATGTGATCGGCTGCGTTGCGGCGATCTTGATGGCAATCGCGGTGGACCGCTCGCCCTTCCTGCAAGCGGGGCTTTTGCCCGTGGGCAATTTCATGGCAGCCCTTCCAATCATTGGCACGGCGCCGATCCTTGTGATGTGGTTCGGCTTTGGCTGGCAGAGCAAAGCCGCCGTCGTGGTGGTGATGGTGTTTTTCCCGGTCTTGGTTAACGCCGTTCAGGGCCTGCAAGCTGCCGAGAAAATGCAGCGTGATTTGATGCACACCTATGCCGCCAGCTACTGGCAGGGATTGTTCAAATTGCGCTTGCCCGCTGCAATGCCGTTCATTTTCAATGGGCTTAAGATTGCATCAACCCTGGCCTTGATCGGCGCGATTGTGGCCGAATTCTTCGGCTCGCCGACCGTGGGCATGGGGTTTCGCATCTCGGTCTCGGTCGGACAGTTGCAACTGGATATGGTCTGGGCAGAAATTACCGTGGCAGCGCTGGCGGGCTCTGCCTTCTACGGTGCGGTCGCATATACTGAGAAACGGGTCACGTTTTGGCACCCGTCGCAAAGAGGCTGAGCAATCAGATTCCAACCTGGAGGGACTAAGAATGAAAAAACTAGCAATAACTGCATTGGCGGGCGCGATGGCGTTTGGCGCATCGGCGGCCTCGGCTGCGGATGAGGTGAAGCTGCAATTGCAGTGGGTCACGCAAGCGCAATTCGCGGGGTATTACGTGGCGCTCGATCAGGGGTTTTATGACGAAGAAGACCTCGACGTGACGATCCTGCCGGGCGGTCCGGACATCGCGCCACCGCAGGTTTTGGCCGGGGGCGGTGCGGATATTATGCTCAACTGGATGCCGTCGGCGCTGAGTGCGCGCGAGAACGGATTGCCGGTGGTGAACATCGCGCAGCCGTTCAAATCGAGCGGCCTGATGCTGACCTGCTGGAAAGACACGGGCATCACCTCACCCGAGGATTTCCGTGGCAAAACCATCGGCGTTTGGTTCTTCGGCAACGAGTTTCCGTTCCTGTCGTGGATGAGCCAGCTTGGTATCCCCACTGAGGGCGGTGATGATGGCGTGACGGTTCTGAAGCAGGGCTTTAACGTTGATCCGCTGATTCAGCGCCAGGCAGACTGCATCTCGACCATGACCTATAACGAGTATTGGCAGGTCATCGATGCGGGCGTCGAGCCGGAAGAGCTGGTGACATTTAAGTATGAAGATCAAGGGGTTGCCACGCTCGAAGACGGTATCTGGGCACTTGAGGAGAACCTTGAGGATCCGGCCTTCGTCGACAAGATGGTGCGCTTTGTGCGGGCCTCCATGCGCGGTTGGAAATGGGCGGAAGAAAACCCAGATGCGGCGGCTGACATTGTTTTGGACAACGATGCGACAGGTGCTCAGACCGAACAGCATCAGCGTCGGATGATGGGCGAGGTTGCCAAGCTGACCGCAGGCTCGAACGGCGCGCTGGATGTCGCGGATTACGAGCGGACGGTGGCGACATTGCTCGCGGGCGGGTCTGATCCGGTGATCTCGATGGAGCCGGAAGGCGCGTGGACGAGTGTCATTACGGATGCCGCACTGAACTGATCTGACAATACTGATTGAACATGAGTCGCGCGCCTTAGGTGCGCGGCTTTTTTTTGAGTATTTTAGGAACCCTGAAAGCGCTAGCGCAGCAGCTTCGCCACCGCCGCTCTGACTTTGTTGAGATGGCGCGCGCGCGTGGCCGGGGTTGAGCTGTCCATCAGGTAATGTGCGACATATGCCGTCTTGCAGCTATGCGCGCATAGCATCCGAACCCCGCGCATCAGCGTGCGTTTCCCGGGCGCGCCGATGAAGAAGGTTAGGCCGCGTGATGCGCCGCAGGTTGTGAAGACGGCAAGTGTCTCGATATGGGTCAGGCCTGGACGAATATTGGTGTTGTGGTCATTTGGCATCACAAACGCAACCTCGGGCAGCAACACGCGATCCAGCCACCCCTTCAAGATTGCGGGCAAGCCATACCACCATGTCGGATAGATGAAGATCAATCCGTCCGCCCATTGCAGATCGTCGACATCTTGTTGCACAGGGACTGTGTTCTGTGCGGTGTCGGTATAGCTTGCAAGCTCTGCCTGTGTGAGCACTGGCTGAAAATCGCGGGCATAGAGATCGCTGACCCGGGTTTGGCAGCCCGCAGCTTCCAGCTGTGCCACAATCTGGTTGCGGATTGCGGCTGTGAAGCTGTCCTCATTTGGGTGGGCATAAAGGACAAGAGCGCGATTCATCGCGCGTCTTCGAATATATGACAAGGATCACATATTCGCTTCATCCCGTTGATATCTTTCATAAACGTGCGTTGATAAGCTGTGTGATTGCGTCACGCCCAGGCTTTGCGATCAAGGGAGGCGACGGTTTGCCATACATCGATGCGAGCCGACCCATGGGGGTATTGCCAGCCTCGATCCGCGACAGGGTTTCAACCAACAAAGGGCCTGCTGCGCAGTCTGGTGCCGCCGCAAGCACGTTGCGCAACCGCGCCCATGTGTTGCTGACCATATCGCCTTTTTCGATCCAGTATGTCTTCTCACCATCAAGGATCGCGCCGCCCTTGGACCACCGTTTGTTTGGCGGCCAGGGGCGGGGGGGGCCGTAGACCTTGCGCTCTGTCTCTGCCAGTTTCACTTGCATCAGCATCAATGTGACGCAAAGTCCGATCATGCGGTCGGCCCATGTTGCGCCATGATCACTGAGCGTATCCCCAACCGAGCGCAGCCATCGATAGGTCAGTTCTGGCAAGACGGCTTCGGACTCTTCGGCCAGGATCCGGTGGAACAAGCTGCGCGCGCGGACGTTCTCGGGATCGCGTCGCAGCACGACGATGCTGGACAGCAACAAATGCGTCAGGCGCATATTGCCGGATTGCTCAGGCTGCAGTTTCTGCATGTGTTTGGCGAGGTTCGGCTTGCGCGTGGTGAAATCCGGACCGTGTGGCGTTTCGATGCGCGCGGTCTTGAAGGGGGCAAAATCTACATCTGCGGCGGGGAGGAAATCATCGGCGCGCGCGGTGGGGTAGTCGCCGTCGTCAAACATCGCGGGCCATGCTTCCCAGACCGTCGGACCGGGTGCGTTGGGAAGGCGTGGTCCACGCACGGGATCTGGGCTGTCGGGGGAATAGCCAAAGATTTCAAAGTCCTGCTCATACAGAACCGCAAGCTGTATCTTGGTTTCGGGCATGAGGGCAGGTGCCGGGTTCGGGCGCTTCAACTCGGGCAATCCAAGTGGTGCCGCAGCGATTTCCCAAAATTCCACCTGCAAAATATCCGTGCCCGCATGCAGCGCGTGCCACGGATGCGCCTGTGGCAAAAGCATCCCGCGCAACCGCGCCCCGGCCCAAGAATGCGACGTGTCGTAAGGTCCGCTGCTTTTGGCCAGCACCTGAACCGCCTCGTCCTCGGTCAGTTTCGCCCAACGGTCTGATTTGCGCGCGAAGGCGAGGACCGCGGCAAAACGCTCGAAAGGATGGCGTACGAGGGAAATCGCACGGGGGGCATCTTTGGGCAGATATCCGCGCGTCACCTGCGCAGGCACCCCCCAAAGTTTCTGAACGCGGTTGATGCCAGTGCCGGGTGCCGACAACAGCGAGATCCCGGCATCTGGAAAAAGCGAGGCGGTCATCGAACCGACCTCCGGTCAACCCACCGTGGCAGGTTCTTCTTTTCGGTCGGCATGGACCAGAAGAGGTTTCGCTTTACCGGTGACGACCTCTTCGTTGACCACGACCTCTTCGACATCATCGACCGATGGCAGCTCGAACATGGTGTCGAGCAAGATGTCTTCCATGATCGAGCGCAGTCCACGCGCACCGGTTTTGCGTTCGATCGCGCGGCGGGCGATGGCGCGCAGGGCCTCGTCGGTGAAGGTCAGGGTGGCATCTTCCAGCTCGAACAGGCGCTGATACTGGCGGACCAAAGCGTTTTTCGGCGCGGTCAGGATGGTAACAAGCGCGTCTTCGTCGAGGTCTTGCAAGGTTGCGATGACCGGCAAACGACCGACGAATTCCGGGATCAGGCCGAATTTCAGCAGATCCTCAGGCTCAAGCTCCATGAAGACTTCGCCGACACCGCGATCCTCTGGCCCGCGCACTTCGGCACCAAAGCCCATGGCCGAGCCCTTGCCGCGCTGCGCGATGATCTTGTCGAGGCCCGCGAATGCACCACCGCAGATGAACAGGATGTTCGTGGTGTCCACTTGCAGGAATTCCTGCTGCGGATGTTTGCGACCGCCTTGGGGCGGCACGGAGGCGACGGTGCCTTCCATGATTTTCAGCAAAGCCTGCTGCACGCCTTCGCCCGATACATCGCGGGTGATAGAGGGGTTGTCAGACTTGCGGGTGATCTTGTCGACCTCGTCGATATAGACGATGCCGCGTTGGGCGCGCTCGACGTTATATTCAGACGCTTGCAGCAGCTTGAGGATGATGTTTTCGACATCCTCGCCGACATAGCCGGCCTCGGTCAGGGTCGTTGCATCGGCCATGGTAAATGGCACATCGAGGATGCGTGCGAGCGTTTGGGCCAAAAGCGTCTTACCGCACCCCGTCGGGCCGATCAGCATGATGTTGGATTTTGCCAGCTCGATATCGGATTTATCGGCGTGGTTGAGGCGTTTGTAGTGGTTATGGACCGCCACCGACAGCACACGCTTGGCATGCATCTGGCCGATCACATAGTCGTCAAGAACGTCGCAAATCTCGCGCGGGGCCGGAACACCTTCGGAAGATTTCAGCCCAGCGGACTTCGTTTCTTCGCGAATGATGTCCATGCACAGCTCGACGCATTCATCGCAGATGAAGACCGTGGGGCCTGCGATCAGCTTGCGGACCTCGTGCTGGGACTTGCCGCAGAACGAGCAGTAGAGGGTGTTTTTGCTGTCGCCAGAGGAGTTTGCCATGGTCGTGCCTCGTCTATTTTCCTGACCGGGGGGTCGGGCAGGGTGCAGAAAGTTGCCGCGTCTGCGGGCGGGCGCGGGCCAAATTGGCGGCCCCACGCGGTATGTCGAGAAATTCTAGGCCAGCGGTTTGCGGGGTGCAATGGCCGTTTTGCCGCGAGGAGGGATCGGGGCGCGCGCGTGTCATGCACGCCCCGATTTTGTTAACAATTGTTAAGATGTGGCGTCATCGTCGCTTTTTGGGCGGTTCTCGACGATCTCGTCGATATGGCCCCACTCTTTGGCTTCCTCGGGCGTCATCCATGTGTCGCGGTCGAGCGCCTTTTGCACCGTCTCATAGTCTTGGCCCGAATGCTTCATATAGAGCTGGTAGAACCGCTCGCGCGTCCGCTCGATATGGCGCGCCGAGATCAGGATGTCGGTGGCTTTGCCTTGCGCGCCGCCCGAGGGCTGGTGGACCATCACTTCGGAGTTCGGCAACGCCAAACGCATGCCTGGCTCGCCGCCGATGGCAATCGCCGAGCCCATGGAGGCCGCCATCCCGCAAATGAGCGTCGACACCTTGGGTTTGATATATTGCATCGTGTCATAGACAGAGAAACCCGCCGTCACTTCGCCCCCGGGCGAGTTGATATACATCGAGATCTCTTTGTTCGGGTTCTCGGCCTCCAGATGCAGCAATTGCGCGACGATCAGGTGGCTCATGCCCGAATGGATGGGGCCGTTCACAAAAATGATCCGCTCTTTGAGAAGACGCGAGAAAATGTCGTAGGCGCGCTCGCCCCGGCTGGTTTGCTCGACCACCATGGGGACGAGGTTCATGTAGGTTTCGACGGGATCGTGCATATGCTCTCGGCCTTTGCTCATGTCGCGCGGAGTTGCGCCCTAGGGGTAAGACTAGGTCCGCCCATGCAGGGCTGCAAGGGCCGGGCGAACAGGTTTGTTTTGACTTTTTGGTAAGTCGTGACTTACGGTAAGTTATGGCGAACCTTAATGATCTTCAACCCTCGGCCCGCGCGATCTGCGGTGAGACCTGTTTGGCCTTGCTCGCAGACCCCACGCGCCGCGCGATTTTGACGACCTTGCGCGCGGGGCCACGGCCCGTGGGCGCGCTGGCAGATGGCCTTCCGATCTCGCGCCCTGCGGTATCTCAGCACCTGCGGGTGCTGGGTGATGCGGGGCTTGTGCGGGTTGTCCCGAAGGGCACGCGCCGTGTCTACCACCTTGATCCGGCTGCTCTATCTGCGCTGCACAGCTACCTCGATGGGCTGTGGGGCGACGTGTTGGGGCAGTTCTCGCAATTTGTTACCGCTCAGAAGGATGCGCCGATGCTGCCCCCGATTGTGAAGACCATTTATGTGCCTGTCTTGCCTGCCGAGGCGTTCGAGTTGTTCACGTCTCGGATGGCCGAGTGGTGGCCGGTGGAGAGCCATTCGTTGTCCGCGGCGGAGGGGGAGGTGCCCGAGGGGGTTGAGGTGGAGCCGCGCGAAGGTGGTCAGATCCTTGAAAGGTGCGCAGACGGGAAGACGCGGCCCTGGGGCCGGGTCACGGCGTGGCAACCGGGCGAGAAATTCGCCGTCGCGTGGCATGTTGGGCGCGACGCGGCGGAGGCGACGGATGTAACGATTGCCTTTGCGCGCGTGGATGGCGGGACATGTGTGACCTTGACCCATGAGGGCTGGGAGGTGTTAGGCGCGGCGGCAGGCCCGGTGCATGGCGGTTATCAGACCGGATGGGATCTGGTGCTTGTGGAGCGTTTTGGTGCGCTGTGTCTGGCGGAGGCGCGATTGGCGGCGGAGTGACGCCTTCGGCGAGGATATTTAAGAAAGCAAAGAGTTGAGCGGGCGGGCTTGATCTGAGCGGGCGGCGATGTAGCTCGCGTTTCATGGAATTTATAGCAACACGAGAGGCCGCCTTGGCGCGGCTTGAGGCATTTGTGCCCAAGGCTGGGCGCGATTATGCGCGCTTGCGGAATTTTGATGTGCCGGGGCATGGGGCGGTCAGTGTGCTGTCGCCGTATCTTCGCCACCGCCTCGTGTCGGAAGAAGAGATCTTGCGCGCGGTGCTGGCGCGGCATTCGGCCTCGGATGCGGAGAAGTTCATCCAAGAGGTGTTTTGGCGCACCTATTGGAAAGGCTGGCTGGAGCGGCGGCCTTCGGTTTGGGGGATGTACCGCGCGGAGGTGAAGCGCGCTTTGGACCGCTTGGCGGTTGAGGGGGGCTTGCGCGCCGATTGGGAAGCGGCCTGTCGCGGCGAGACGGGAATTGCGTGTTTTGACGCTTGGGCGCGGGAGTTGGTGGAGACCGGGTATTTGCATAATCATGCGCGGATGTGGTTCGCCTCCATCTGGATATTCACGTTGCGCTTGCCGTGGGCTTTGGGCGCGGATTTCTTCCTCAGGCATCTTCTGGATGGCGATGCGGCCTCCAACACGCTGGGCTGGCGCTGGGTGGCGGGGGTGCAGACTGTGGGCAAGACGTATGTCGCGCGCGAGGACAACATTGCAAAATACACCGAAGGGCGGTTCATGCCGCGCGGGCAATTGGCGGGGTTTGCGACGCCGATAGAAGGGTTTGGCAATCCGCCTTTGGGCGATGTTCCGGTCTCGGGCGTGCTCGATCCGAGCGTGCCGTTTGTGGCGGTGCTGACCGAGGATGATCTGAGCGCGCCGATCCCCGAAGGCGCGCTTGGCGTGGCGGTTTTGCGCGGCGATGCGGGGCGCTCGCCCTTGGCCTTATCGGGTCGCGTGACCGCGTTTACGAGCGCGATTATCGCGGATGCACTGGCGCAGACCGGGCTGCCGCAGGGGCCTGTGACTGGGGATCCGGACGAGATTACCGCGTGGGCGCAGGGCCTTGGCGCGGCGCAAATCGTCATGGCTTATGTGCCGCAAGGCCCCGCGCGTGATCTGGTCGCAGGGCTGCGGCGCGAGATGAAAACTGTCGAGCTGATCCGCCCCTATGACGCCGCCGCCTGGCCCCATGCCAAGGCGGGGTTCTTCAAATTCAAGGCGGCCATCCCGCGGCTCATCCAAGCCTTCGACCAACCAAAGCTGATCTAGCCCCGCGACCCCGTGGCGCTGGACCTTGCGCGCCGCCTGCGCCATACCGTCCCCAAGCAATTCTGCGGAGACGACAAAACCCATGGCCGGATATATCAAACGCGCGCTCACCTGGTGGCATGGATCGACCCTTGGCACCCAGTGGATGACCTCCCGCAAGGGCGTCAAAGTTGGCGAAGACGACGCGGGCAACGTGTTTTACGAGACCCGCGACGGCAAACGCCGCTGGGTCATCTTTAATGGCGAGGCCGAAGCCAGCCGCGTCGGCCCCGAATGGCACGGATGGCTGCACCATACCTGGGATGAGCCGCCGACCAAAGCGCCGCTCAAGCGCAAGGACTGGGAAAAGCCGCATCTTCCCAACCTGACCGGAACCGCGCAGGCCTATGCGCCTGCGGGCTCTTTGCGCCGTGCCGTGCCGGAAGCGCGGTCGGATTACGAGGCCTGGACGCCAGAGTAAGCGCAGCGCGCTCTTGCACTGACGCACGCAGCAAGGCATCACCAAGACAAGCAGGGTGAGGCAGGGCGCATGTCGCAAAACTCCACAACAGAAATTGTGACCGGCGGGCTGATTCTGGCCGCCGCCATTGGCTTTTTGGTCTATGCCGCGCAAGTCACCGGGCTTGGGGCGGGCGTGGGCACAGGCGGATCTTATGCACTAAGTGCCAGTTTCCGCACCGCTGACGGCGTGACGGCCGGGACCGATGTGCGTCTGGCAGGCGTCAAGATCGGCACCGTCTCGCAAATTGCGCTAAACCCCGAGACATTCCGCGCCGACACGCAGATCTCGTTGCAAGGCGATGTGGAGATTCCCGATGACAGCATCCTGGCGATTTCGTCGGAAGGCCTGTTGGGGGGGAATTTTGTCGAAGTTCTCCCCGGAGGCTCGCCCTTTGCGCTGGAGCCGGGCGATAGCTTTGCCGAAACCCAAGGCTCGGTCAGCCTGATCACGCTGTTGTTGCGCTTCGTGTCCCAGAGCGCCGAATGATGAGGTTGCGCACCACGTCTCTTGCGGTGCTGTGTGCGGCGGGGCTGGCGATGTCGGCCACCGCCCAGGAGATCGTGATCATCCCGCTGGAAGATCTGGAAGACGAGCCGGGCTTTACGCTGCAAGACCTCGAAGATGACGGCATCACGCTGGAGATCATCGAGGATGCCGAGCTAGACAGTGGTCCGCGCCAGATCCTGACGGATGAGGAATTCCAAAGCTTTGAGCAGGAAACGCAAGTCACCGCCGCGCGCGCAGGCAGTTTGCGGGTGCTCGACAAGCTGACCGGTGTGGTGACCGATTTGCTGCTGGATATCGACGCCTCGGAAACGGTTGGCCGTATCACCGTGTCGCTGCTGGAATGCCGCTATCCGACGGAATCGCCGACCTCGGACGCGTTTATGCATCTGACAATTGCCGATGCCGCCGAGACCGAGTTGTTCGATGGCTGGATGGTGGCCTCGTCGCCTGCGCTCATGGCGCTTGATCATCCGCGCTATGATGTGTGGGCGATCCGCTGCACGTCAGGCTCCGAGGCGACGTTGGCGGGGGATGTGGATGTGGATGGCGAAGACGACCCACTTGCCGCAGCTGAGGAGGCCGAGCGTCCAAGCGGGGCGGTCGAGGTTTCACTCGTGCCGAAGCCGCGCCCGAACCGCTAGGCTTTTTGTCCAAAGAGGGTTTCGGCTGAGACGTCTTGGGCCAGTGCATCGATGCGACCGACCCCATTTAGGGCTGTACGCAGCATGGCCTGAAATCGCGCGCGGGGCACTTCGATGGCCCCAAGGCTGTTCAGATGATCGGTCACAAATTGCGTGTCAAACAGGGAAAATCCGCCATAGCGCAACCGAGCGACCAACCATGCCAGCGCGATTTTGGAGCCGTCCCTGCGCCGCGAGAACATGCTTTCGCCGAAAAAAGCCCCCCCGAGGGTGACGCCGTACACACCGCCGATCATGGAGCCATCCGCCCAAACCTCAAGCGAGTGGGCATGGCCGCGCGCGTGCAAGGCCCCATACGACTGCATGATCTGGTCGTTGATCCATGTCTCCTCCCGGTCGGCACAGGCGGTCATGCAGCCTCGGAAATCGCGGTTCAAAGACACGGAATAATCACTGCGTAACAAGGCTTTGCGCAGCGATCTTGAGATATGAAACTGATCCAGCGGAAAGATCCCGCGCGCATGCGGATCAATCCATTGCACCGTCTGGGAGGTGCTGCTTTCGGCCATCGGAAACACGCCCATCGCATAGGCGCGCAGCAACAGATCAGGTGTTAGCTCGGTCATTGCAGCCCAAAGGGGTTAGCCGTCCGCGCGCCCGTCAAGCCAATGCTCCAACCAGTGGATATTGTAATCGCCCGTGAGCACGGCCTTTTCCTGCAAAAGCGCATGGAACAGCGGGACGGTGGTATCGACCCCATCCACGATCAATTCCCCAAGCGCGCGATCGAGGCGTGCGATGGCCGCGTTGCGATCCGGCGCATGCACGATCAGTTTGGCGATCAAGCTGTCGTAATAGGGCGGGATGCTATAGCCATCATAAAGCGCGCTATCCATCCGCACCCCCAAACCGCCGGGCGCATGGTATTGCGTGATCTTGCCGGGACGCGGCGAGAAGCCGGGGAAGGTTTCGGCATTGATGCGCACTTCGATGGCATGGCCGTTGACCTGCAAGTCGTCTTGGGTGAATGACATCGCTTCGCCCGCAGCGACCTTGATCTGTTCTTGCACCAGATCGACGCCGAAAATGGCCTCCGTGACGGGATGTTCGACCTGAAGGCGGGTGTTCATCTCGATGAAGAAGAACTCGCCGTCTTCATAGAGAAACTCGATCGTGCCCGCGCCCTCATAGCCGATGCGCGCGACGGCATCGGCGCAGGTCTTGCCGATTTGCGCGCGGATCTCGGGGCTGATGGCGGGGCCGGGGGCTTCCTCGAACACCTTTTGGTGGCGGCGCTGGAGGCTGCAATCGCGCTCGCCCAGATGCACGGCGCGGCCTTTGCCATCGCCAAAGACCTGCACCTCGATATGGCGGGGGGCGCCTAGGTAGCGCTCGAGGTACACCTCGTCATTGCCGAACGCTGATTTCGCTTCCGAGCGCGCGGTCATGAAGGCCGTTTCCAGATCATCGCGGGTCTTGGCGAGCTTCATGCCACGCCCGCCGCCGCCTGCGGTGGCTTTGACGATCAGCGGAAAGCCAACCTCCTCGCCCACGCGGATCGCGGTTTCCATGTCCGGCACACCACCGTCCGAGCCGGGCACGCAAGGCACGCCGAGCTCTTTCATGGTGTCCTTGGCGGTGATCTTGTCGCCCATCATGCGGATATGCGCGGCCGAGGGGCCGATGAATTTCAGGTCGTGATCTTCAACGATTTCAACGAATTGTGCGTTCTCGGACAGGAACCCGTAGCCGGGATGGATCGCTTCCGCCCCGGTGATCTCGCAGGCCGAGATAATCGCAGGGATGCTCAGATAGCTATCGGTGGACGAGGGCGGGCCGATACACACGCTCTCATCGGCCATGCGCACATGCATCGCGTCGGCATCGGCGGTGGAATGGACCGCAACCGTGGCCACGCCCATTTCGCGGGCAGCACGGATGACGCGCAGGGCGATCTCGCCGCGATTGGCGATCAGGATTTTGTTGAACATCCGCTGGCTCCCTATTCGAGGATCAGCAAAGGCGCGCCGAATTCGACAGGTGCGCCGTCCTCGACCAGAATGCGCGCGACCTTGCCCGCGCGGGGGGCGGGGATGTGGTTCATCGTTTTCATCGCCTCGACGATCAGCAGGGTCTGGCCCTCGGTGACGCTATCGCCAACGCTGATGAAGTTCGGCGCACCGGGCTCGGCGGCCATATAGGCGGTGCCGACCATGGGCGAGGTGACCGCGCCGGGATGTTGGGCGGGATCTTCTGCAACCGGAGCGGCGGCTGCGGCAGGGGCCGCGGCGGCAACAGGTGCGGGGGCAGTGGCGGCAGGTGCCGGGGCATAGACTTGCTGCGCTTGTGGCGGGTGCTGGCGCGAGACGCGCACATTCAGGCTGTCATCTTCGCCGTAATCGCGTTTGACCTGCAATTCGGTCAGATCGTTCTCGCGCAAAAGCTCGGCCAAGGCCTTGATAAAGGCTACGTCGCTGTCATGGGATGGTTTGGTCATTCCGCCCTCGGTTTGGTTGTGTTGGGCCGCCCACAAGGGGCAGGTCCGCCATGTTGGCGACCCGTATAGGCGAGGGTGCGGCAAAGGGGAAGTGGGCGCAGAGGGGAATTGTGACGTTGGGTTAGCCCCACGGGACGCGCCGGGGCCTTCGACAGCATTGTGTCTAATGCGAGAACGATCATCGCCCATTTGGCCGATTGGATGCGTATGGCATGGGAATGTAAGGTTTTGTTAACCCCAAATTTGGAGATCAGTTCGCACCTGAGCTAGGCATCTCGCGTAGCCAATGTTTGGAGATGTTATGCTGGGTTTCGTATTTTTGCTTGCTGCGCCACTGCTGATTGGCGGGTTGCTGGTGTCAAACGTCTTTGATGGCGATGACGATGACGACGAGGCCGCGCGCCAGCAGGATCAGGACCGCGAGGATCAAGAGGCGAACGTCAGCAACGAGACCACGCTGATACGCGAGGAAGATGTGTATCTGGCCAATACAGGTGAGGACGTGCTGGTCGGCAGAGATGGCGTCGATGTCTATTTGCAGGACGACGATACAAATGCCGAAGATGCGCCATTGGAAATCAACCTGCGGGGCGGTGACGACTTTGCAGAGATTAATCGTGGCTTTCGCGGTGTCGACGGTATGGTGCTGCGCGGTGGCGAGGGCGACGATATTTTGTCGGCGGACGGGGCGCAGGTCTTCATTCGTGGCGGAAGCGGGAATGACACCATAAGCACACTCGATACAGCGCGCGTGAACGGTGGCGATGGGGATGATGAGATTTTCGCAGATGCGCGCTTTTCGCGAGATGTCGATGAAGCCACTTTTTTGAATGGCGGGGCGGGGGATGACGAAATCACCGCTAGACGAGTGTTCAATGTGACGCCCAGTATCTCAAACCCCTTAGAAATAGAGGGAGGTGAAGGCGCTGATACTTTCACCATTCAGGCCGACTACCAACCTTTGTTCGGTCTGGGCAATTCGGTTGAGAGACCTGTCGATCTGCGGAGTTTTGCGACCATTACCGACTTTGACCCTGAAGAAGATAAGCTTGTGATCAAAATCAGAAGCAGTTCGCCTGAGATCGACTTTGATGTCGTCTATCAGGAAATTGGTGACAAAACCCTCGTGCAGTTCACAACTTCCGGCAACTCGGCTGAGGAGCCGGTGCTTGGCACTGTTGTCTTGGAAGGCCGTATTGATTTGACGGTTGATGATGTGGAATTCCAACGTGTCGGTGGGCTTACCATAAGCAGCTAAGCCACCACGAAAAAGCGCCGCCTCAGTCTCCTGATGCGGCGCAAATATGACCCCCAAGGGGAGGGTAGGGGTCAAACTAGGTGTTAAATCGCCAAGTATTCCTCGCGCAGCTCTTTGTTGTCGAGCACCTCTTTGGCGGATCCATCAAACACAATCGACCCGGTATCGAGGATCACGGCGCGGTCGGCCAGTTGCAACGCGCGCACCGCGTTTTGCTCCACGAGGATCGTGGTCATGCCTTGTTCCTTTACGACGCGCAGGGTCTTTTCGATCTCGTCGACGATGACCGGGGCGAGGCCCTCGTAAGGCTCGTCCAGCAGCAGCACCTTGATATCGCGCGCAAGTGCTCTGGCAATCGACAGCATCTGTTGCTCACCGCCTGAAAGGGTCGTGCCTTCCTGCATCCGGCGCTCTTTGAGGCGTGGAAACAGGGAATAGATCCGGTCGAGCGACCAGCCGATGGGCGGTGCGATCTGGGCGAGCTTGAGGTTCTCTTCGACCGTTAGGCCTTGGATGATGCGGCGATCTTCGGGCACAAGGCCGAGACCGAGGCCGGCGGCCTCGTAGCTTTTCATCGTATGCAGCGGCTTGTGATCGAGCCAGATTTCGCCATGGGTGACTTGTGGATCATCGAGCCGCGCGATCCCGCGCAAGGTCGAGGTTTTGCCAGCCCCGTTGCGGCCCAGAAGCGCGAGGATTTCGCCTTCATGGACGTTAAAGCTGATGCCCTGGACGATGTAGCTTTCGCCGTAATAGGCGTGCATGTCCCAAACGCTAAGGAACGCGGGGGCGCTTTCGGCGTGGTTCTTGCCTTTGGAAAAGTCGGGTTTGACGTTCATGTCGGGTTTCTCCGTTCGGGGGCATTTTCTTCGTACGAAGAAAATGCGGGCCAAGAGTTTTCGGACGAAAACTCTTGGCTGGTGTCATCCTAGTCTTGTGTCTCTCCAAGATACGCTTCGCGCACTTTCGGATGGCCCTTGATTTTGTCAGGGCTGTCCTCGACCAGGGGCGTGCCTTGGGCCAGCACTGTGATCCGGTTGGCGAGGCTGAACACCACGTGCATATCATGCTCAATGATTGCCATGGTGATCTGGCGTTTCTCGTTGATCTCTTTGAGCAGATCGATGGTGTTATTGGTGTCAGCCCGCGCCATACCGGCGGTTGGCTCGTCCAGCAGCAACAGGCGGGGCTGTTGCACCAAACACATCGCCATCTCCAGCCGCCGTTTGTCACCGCGCGACAGCGAGGAGGCCAGCATATGCCGCTTGTCGATCATATTGACCTCTGTCAGCATCTGCTCGGCCTGCTCGACGATATCTGTCTCGCTTTCCACCGCCCCAATCGCATGCAGGCTGAACGCCCCATCGCGCTTGGCGAAACACGGGATCATCACGTTCTCGAACACGCTCAGATCACCGAAAATCTCTGGCGTTTGGAACACGCGCGAGATGCCCATCTGGCAGATCTCGTGCGGCTTGCGCCCCAGCACCGACTGGCCATCGAAGGTGACCGACCCGGTATCCGGGATCAGCTTGCCGATCAGGCAGTTGAGCAGGGTCGACTTGCCCGCCCCGTTCGGTCCGATG
Source organism: Dinoroseobacter sp. (assembly GCA_965279125.1). GTDB lineage: Bacteria > Pseudomonadota > Alphaproteobacteria > Rhodobacterales > Rhodobacteraceae > Dinoroseobacter. Next base: position 82,196 of record CBDIHL010000033.1, on the reverse strand, counting down.
ATCGCGTGTACGGAGTTTTCCTTCACGCTAAGGTTCACATCGCCCAAGGCTTGCAGGCCCCCGAAGCGTTTGTTGACGCCTTTGACTTCAAGAATTCCCATCTTTCCGTCCTTTCCTATTCGCCCACATGTGGGGTGGATTTAGGGTGGTGCTCGGCGTCGTCGTCCGCATCGGCACCGCCGCGCTTGCGCTTGAAGTAAGCCGCGATGCGCTGTCCGCCTTCAACGAGACCACCAGGCAGGAAGATCACAACCATCATGAACATAATGCCCAAGGTCAGGTGCCAGCCTTTGCCGATGAACGGATAGACAAGCGCGACCATGAAGTCCTCGATGCCATCGGGCATCCAGTAGAACCACTCGTGCAGGATCGTCGAGTTGATCTTGGAGACGATGTTTTCCATGTACTTGATGAAACCCGCGCCCAGAACCGGCCCGATCAAGGTGCCAGCCCCGCCGAGGATGGTCATCAAGACAACCTCACCGGAGGCGGTCCAGAACATCCGCTCGGCCCCCGCGAGGGGATCCATCGCGACCATCAAACCTCCGGCCAGACCGGCATACATGCCTGAGATCACGAAGGCCGCCAGAGTGTAGGGCTTGTTGTTCAGACCCGTGTAGTTCATCCGCTGCTGGTTCGATTTGACCGCCCGCAGCATCATCCCAAAGGGCGAGCGGAAGATGCGGATCGACAGGTAGAACGAGGCGAGCATCACGATAGCGGCCAGATAATAGCCCGCATTGAAGGTGAACAGCCAGCTTCCGACCTCCATCTCGAAGCTTGAGCGCATGTTGAGCCCAAAGAGGTTCGTTGGCGGGATCGAGCCATCAATCGAGGACGTCCCAAGAACGCGCGGATCATTCAGCGCCAGCTGCAAGCCGGTCTCGCCGCCCGTGATCGGTGTCAGCACCGAATAGGCCAGCGCAAACGACATCTGGGCAAAGGCCAGCGTCAGGATAGAGAAGTAGATGCCCGAGCGCCGCAAGCTGATATAGCCGACCAGCAAGGCAAACACGCCTGCCACGATGGTCGAGATCAAGATCGCTGGGACCACGTTCATCGTCAGCAGCTTCATCATCCAGACCCCGGCATAGGACCCGACACCCAAGAAGGCCGCATGTCCGAAGCTGAGATAGCCGGTCAGGCCAAACAGGATGTTAAAGCCAATGGCGAAGATGCCGAAAATCACGAAACGCTGCATCAAGTCAGGGTAGCCTGCATTGAACTGCGCCATCGCCGAGCCCTCGGGGAAGGGGTTGAGGATGAATGGCGCAAGCATGGTCAAGCCGATGACGATGGCGAAGAGGCGGAAGTCTTTCGCCTCCAGCCCCAGCACCTTGGCCTTCAACTTCGAGGCTGTGCTTGGCGCGGATCCGCTTGCCGGTGGGTTTTGAGTTTGGTCTGTCATGGCTTATTCCTCCATCACGCCTTTGCGGCCCATCAGGCCACGAGGGCGGGTCAGCAGAATGACAATGGCAACAAGGTAGATGATGATCTGGTTGATGCCGGGAATGATTGATGTGGCAGCGGGGGTGGAGGCGAAGCTCTCAAGGATGCCCAACAGGAACCCTGCAGCGACCGCTCCGGGCAGACTGCCCATGCCGCCCACAACGACCACCACGAAGCTGAGGACCAGAAAGTCCATGCCCATGTGGTAGTTGGGCGAGTTGATCGGGGTGTACATCACACCCGCCAGACCCGCGACACAGGCCGCGATTGCAAACATGATCGTAAAGCGCTTGTCGATATTGATGCCCAGCAAGCCCACCGTCTCGCGGTCAGCCATACCAGCGCGCACAACCATGCCGAAGGTGGTGAACTGGAGGAAGGCAAACACCGCACCGATCAGGACAACCGCAAAGGCGAAGTAGATCAGACGCCAGTAAGGATAGAGCACCACACCCGGATCAAGACCCAGCATTGCGCCGAAGTCGAAGGTGCCGACAAGGGCCGAAGGGGCGGGCGTTGGGATTGGGTTTGCCCCGTAGTAGAACTTGATGATCTCTTGCAGAACAATCGCCAGACCGAAGGTCACAAGGATCTGGTCGGCATGGGGGCGCTTGTAGAAGTGCTTGATCAAGCCGCGCTCCATCGCGATGCCGATCGCCATCATGACCGGGATCGAGAAGATGATCGCCAGCGGAACCGCCCAGTCGATGATACTTGCGCCCAGATTGGGGCCGAAAATGTCATGGACGTAAGGCGTGCTGATCTTGGCCGGATTGCCGAGGAAGTCGACTTTGTCGGGGTCGATGGTCTCGTAAGACAGGGTCAGGATACGGCTGAGCGTGACAGCACAAAAAGCGCCGAGCATAAACAGCGCGCCATGCGCGAAGTTCACAACACCCAGCGTGCCGAAAATCAGCGTCAGGCCCAGAGCGATCAACGCATATGCGGATCCCTTGTCTAGGCCGTTCAATACTTGAAGGAGAATGCCGTCCATCGGTCCCACCTTGATCGATTTATTGGAAAGGCCCCGATGCGCAGCAGCAAACTGGGGCGAAGGGTCTGCGCGCCCAAGACGGGCGCACAGACATATTTTAAGACCGCAGGCTTATGCGCCAGGGTTGCACGATCCCAGCTCGCCACCAGAGAACTGGGGGTGATCGGGTGCGTAAGTGACCTGAGCAACAGGCGTCACTTCGACGATCTCAAGAAGGTCGAACTCGTTTTCTGGGTTCTCTTTACCCTTCACAACAAGCACGTCCTTGAAGCACTGGTGATCTTCGGCGCGGTACAGCGTCGGGCCGTTGCCCATGCCGTCGAACTCGAAGCCCTCAAGCGCCTCGACAACCGCGCATGGGTTGAACGAGCCTGCGCGGGTCACAGCATCTGCATAAAGCAGCGTCTGGACGTAGCAGGTATGCGCCGCCTGCGAGGGTGGGAAGCCGTACTTGGTGCCGAACGAGCGGACAAAGGCTTGGGTGCCCTCGTCAGACAGGGTCCAGTGCCAGTTGGTCGACCCGAAGATCCCCTTAACGTTGGCGCCCGCACCCTTCGCCATCAGGCGCGAGTAAAGCGGTACAACGATCTCGAAGTTCTTGTCGTTGACCATACGGTCACGCAAGCCGAACTGAACCGCGTTGGTCAGCGAGTTCACCATGTTGCCGCCGTAGTGGTTCAGAACCAGAACGTCCGCATCCGAGTTCAGAACCGGTGCGATATACGACGAGAAGTCGGTCGCCGCGAGCGGTGTCAGAACCGTCTCGACGGTGTTCCAGCCGATAGCTTCGGTGGACGAGCGCACGGCTTCTTCTGTGGTGTAACCCCAGTTGTAGTCGGCGGTCAGGTGATAGGCGTTCCGGTCGGTGCCGTAGTTGGCAGCAAGAACAGGCGCCAGAGCCGCACCAGACATGTAGGAGTTGAAGAAGTGACGGAAACCGTTGGCCTTCTTGTCCTTACCTGTGGTGTCGTTGGAGTGGGTCAGACCCGCCATGAAGATGATGCCGGCCTCTTGGCACAGCGCCTGCACAGCCACAGCCACACCGGAGGACGAGCCGCCAGTTACCATGATCGCGCCGTCTTTTTCGATCATCGAGCGTGCGGATGCGCGCGCGGCGTCGGATTTGGTCTGTGTGTCACCGGTGACATACTCGACCTTGCGGCCAAGGATACCTGCACCGTCCAGAGCTTTGGACGAGAAGGTGTTCATCATGCCGCCATCGCCTTCACCGTTCAGGTGCTCGACCGCGAGGAAGTAGGCGCGCAGCTCGTCCGCACCCTCGTCCGCGTAGGGGCCGGACTGTGGAACGTTGAAGCCCAGCGTGACCGAGCTGTCGCCTGGTGCGTTGGTGAAGCCAGTGTGGCCCGCTGCGGATAGAATGGTCGGCATCGCCAGACCGGCACCGGCAGCAGCGCCCGTTTTCAGCACGCCGCGACGGCTGAGATTGAATTTGGACATAGAATATCCTCCCGTTTTTTATGCAGATGGATGATCGGGCTCCTCCACCCGTCATTCACAAGCCCTTTTCAAGGCTTGCCCCAATAAGCCTTGGAATGGTCAATCCAATCAACAAGCGCCCTTGATCTTTGAATTTATTTGTAAAGAAATCTGTCAATGCGCCCGCAGAATGTGTAAACGAATTCTCGCGCAGGTGCAGCAAGCGCTTGATTCAAGGAGGATTCATTATGCCGAAATCTGGCCTTACAGGCAGCCGAATCCGCGAACGACGCCAAGCGCTCAACCTGCGCCAGGCCGAACTCGCCCGTTTGGCGGGCATATCGGCCAGCTACCTGAACCTGATCGAGCACAATCGCCGCAAGATTGGCGGAAAGGTATTGATTCAGATTGCGCGTGCGCTTGGCGTTGATGTCACCACCCTGAGCGAAGGCGCGGAGGAGGCCTTGCTGGAAGCGTTGCGCGAAGCGGCCTCGGTGTCGCGCAAGGACACCGCAGAGGTCGACCGCCTTGAGGAATTCGTCAGCCGCTTTCCCGGCTGGGCGCGCCTGATTGCAGCGCAGCGCCGCCGCACGCTGACCCAAGACCGCACCATCGAGGCGTTGAATGATCGTATGACCCATGACCCGTTTCTGGCCGAAGCGCTGCATGATCTGCTATCCAACGTGACCGCGATCCAATCGACCGCGGGCATCTTGATGGAAACCCCTGAGATCGAAGCGCAGTGGCGCGACCGCTTTACCCGCAACATCCACGAGGAAAGCAGCCGTCTTGCAGAGGGCAGCCAAGCGCTGGTCAGCTATTTCGAGGATCAGGTCCAAGCTGCCGAGACCCGGTTTGCGACCCCGTTGGAGGCGCTTGATGTGCATTTGGCCGCCAAAGGCTACCACCTGCCCGAGTTGGAAAGCACCGAGGCTGCGCGCAGCATAGACCCGCTGGTGGAGGCCGCCCCTGAGTTGGTCACGCCGCAATCGCGGGCACTTGCCCGGTCGTATTTCGAGATTTATGCTAGTCTTGCGCAGAAAATGCCTGCCGCCGATGTCACCACCTTCTGGGCCAATACCCCAGATCCCGCCGCCATGGCTGCCGCGTTTGGGGTGCAGTTGTCCCAAGCCATGCAGCGCCTCGCGACCCTGCCGTCCGAGGCGCTGGGCCAAGACTTCGGCTTGATCGTAGCCGATGGTGCAGGGGCGCTTTTGTTTCGCAAGGCACTCGACGGGTTTCCGGTGCCACGCTACGGGGCGGCCTGCGCGGTGTGGCCACTTTACCAAGCGCTGAGCCACCCGATGAGGGCGCAGCACACTCTCGTCGACACGCCGCCGGGACGCCGCTTTGAAACCTGGAGCGTGGCCGAGCCAATTGCGGGGCTTGAGTTTGACCGCGCCCCGATTTTGCGTGCGTCGATGTTGGTGGCGTTGGATCGTGGGGCGCTTGCAGGCGCGCGCCCGATCCCGGTGGGCACCACCTGCCGCATCTGCCCACGGACCACATGTGCGGCACGGCGCGAGCCGTCTGTGCTTATCGAATGAGCACCGTGTTCATATTTTGACAGCGCAAGAAACTTGCGCGATAACCGAAAGCAATAAGAACAACACGATATACACAGCCGTGACGGGAGGGGATCGGCCATGCCGAAATCGGTCTTATTGGTCGAGGACGAGCCGAATATCATCGAGGCGATAGGATTTATCTTGTCGCGCGCGGGGTATCAGGTCGTCAGCCACGGGGATGGCACCACGGCTTTGGACGCCGTGGCGCGGGAAACACCAGATATGTTGATCCTCGATTTGATGCTGCCGGGACGCGGCGGCCTAGATATCTTGCGCGATCTGCGCGCGGCCCCTGCGACCCAAGCCTTGCCGGTGATGATGTTGACCGCGCGTGGTCAAAAGCATGACCGCGATCAGGCCGAAAGCTTGGGGGTCACGTCGTTCATGACCAAGCCGTTCTCGAACAAGGAGGTCTTGCACCAAGTCCAGACCCTGATCGGAGATGTCTGAACCGGAGACCCCCGCCGCGCCAAAGCCAGTGCCAAAGCCTGCGCCCAAGCCAGTGTTAGAGCCGCCCCAAACCCTGTTTTTGCAACGCCAACCCTATCGCCGTCGCCGCCTGATTGATGCGGCACGGGTGTTGCCGGTGTTCGGAGCGTTTTTATTTTTTGTGCCCTCGGCCTTGATCGCGCGCGGCACCTCCGGGACCACCAGCGCGATGGGGCTGTTCTTATTCGGGACGTGGATCGCCTTGATTGTGGCTGGGGCTTTGATTGCGCGGGTGTTGCGTGAACCCGACACCTCAAGTGCCCCCCACGCCAAAGGGGCTGAGGGGAAGACCGGCTGATGCAGCTCGACCTCTTGATCCTGGTCGCCTTGGTCTATGGCGGTCTTTTGTTCTTGGTCGCCTTCGCGGCCGAGCGTCGCGCGCGCGCGGGCCAGACCGCATGGCTGCGCTCTCCACTGATCTATACGTTGTCGCTGTCGGTCTATTGCACCGGCTGGACCTTCTACGGTGCGGTTGGTTTTGCCGCGCGCTCGGGACTGGAATACGTCACGATCTATCTTGGCCCGACGCTGGTCTTCATCGGCTGGTGGTGGCTGCTGCGCAAGCTGGTGCGGGTGGGACGTGCGCAGCGGGCCACCTCCATCGCGGACCTGCTGTCGGCGCGCTACGGCAAATCCAACGGCATCGCGGTGCTGGTCACGATCCTCGCCGTGATCGGCACGACACCTTATATTGCGCTGCAACTGCAATCGGTGAACTTGTCGCTGCAAGTGTTCGCCAGCGACACGCAAAGCGCCTCAAGCAGCCTGACTGGCTTCTGGACGGCCGTTGGCCTCGCGGTGTTCACCGTCATCTTCGGGACGCGCAATTTGGATGCGAACGAGCGTCACCACGGTGTCGTCATGGCCATCGCGGTCGAGTCGATCGTCAAGTTGTTCGCGCTGATCGCCGTGGGCGTGTTCGTCGTGTGGGGCATGGCAGGCGGGTTCGGCCCGATGTTGGAGAAGATCGACGCCTCGCCGATCTCGGCATGGCAGGTCGAGGGCGGGCGCTGGATCACACTGACGATGCTGTCGGGGATCGCGGTGATCTGTTTGCCGCGCATGTTTCAGGTCTTGGTGGTCGAGAATGCCGACGAGCGGCATCTGGCGACGGCCAGTTGGGCTTTCCCACTCTATCTTATGTTGATCTCGCTGTTCGTCGTGCCCATCGCGGTGATGGGATTGGAAAGCTTGCCTGCAGGATCGAACCCGGACCAGTTCGTGCTAACCTTGCCGCTCAGCGAGGGGCAAAACACTCTCGCGGTTCTGGCGTTCCTCGGGGGGTTTTCTTCGGCCACGTCCATGGTGATCGTCGCCTCCATCGCGCTGTCTACGATGCTGTCAAACCATGTCGTCATGCCGGTGTGGCTGTCGTTGCAATCAGGCGGGGCCAGCATGTCGGGCGATGTGCGCCGCGTCGTGCTATATGCCCGGCGGTGCGCCATCGCCGCGGTATTGGGGCTTGGCTATGGGTATTATGCGGTCGCAGGCGGCTCGGCGGGCTTGGCGCAGATCGGCCTGATCTCGTTTGCAGGCGTCGCCCAAGTATTTCCGGCGCTGATTGGCGGGTTATTCTGGCGCGGGGCAACCCGGCGTGGGGCTGCGTCGGGTTTGATCGCGGGGTTCCTTGTGTGGTGCTACACGCTGCTGCTGCCAAGCTTTGGGCCCGATGCGGTGTTCTCGGCGCAGACGCTTGCCGATGGTCCGTTCGGGATCGCGGGTCTGCGGCCCGAGGCGTTGTTCGGGTTGACAGGCCTCGACCCGCTGGTTCATGCGATGCTGTGGTCGATGGTGATCAATACCGGATTGTTCTTGGGGGTGTCGCTGGCCACCTTCCCTTCGCCGATGGAGCGGCTGCAAGGCGCCGAGTTCGTCAATGTGTTCGAGCATGCCTCCGCCCCGCGTATCTGGTCAGGGGGGCGGGCCGAGGCCGAAGACCTGCTGGTGATGGCGCAGCGCATTTTAGGATCCGAGGAAGCGACATCGCTATTTGCGCGCACCTCGCGTGCACAGGGCAAGGACGGTTACCTGCCGGAGCCAACGCCGGAATTTCTAGCCGAGTTGGAACGCAATCTGGCCGGCTCCGTGGGCGCAGGCACCGCCCATGCGATGATCGCGCAGGTCCATGGCGGGGCGTCGATTTCGGTGGCCGATCTGATGGCCGTGGCCGATGAAACGGCGCAGATCATGGAGTATTCCAGCCAGTTAGAAGCCAAATCCGGCGAGTTGGAAGCCACCGCGCGTCAGCTGCGGCGCGCCAATGAGAAACTGACGCAGTTGGCGATTCAGAAAGACGCGTTTCTCAGCCAAATCAGCCATGAGCTGCGCACGCCGATGACCTCTATCCGGGCATTTTCCGAGATTTTGATGGCGGGCACTTTGGCCCCTGAAGAAATGGAGCGCTACGCGCGGATTATCCAAGATGAAAGTATCCGCTTGACGCGGCTACTGGATGATTTGCTGGACCTGTCGGTGCTCGAACACGGGCAGGTCACGCTGGACGCGCAGCAGGAGCGCTTGGGAGATGTGCTCGACCGAGCGGTGGCGGCGGCCTCGGCGGCAGGGGGCGCGCGCAAGTTGTATGTGCAGCGCGATGCGACGGGCGAGGATGTGATCCTGAACACCGATACGGGACGTTTGGCGCAGGTTTTCATCAACCTTATCTCAAATGCCGCGAAGTATTGCGATGCCGAGGCCCCTCGCTTGCGCATCTCGTCGCGTGCGGGCCCGTCCGAGATCACGGTGGATTTCATCGACAATGGCGCAGGTATTCCTGCCGATAGCCATACGGTGATTTTCGAAAAGTTTGCCCGCCTCGACGATGACAAAGCGGCAAATAGCACAGGCGGCGCGGGGCTTGGTCTGGCGATCAGCCGCGAGATCATGGACCGCCTTGGTGGCGCGATTGCCTATCTTGACGATCAAGAGGGGGCCGCGTTCCGCGTGACGATCCCTGTCGAGTGGGCGGCGGTGAAACCTGTGGATGCTAACGCTTTGTAAAGGCTCCTTTGCGATGGTGGCGCGAGCGTCAAGGCGATCCACGTCTTGAGCTGCGCGCGCGAGGGCTTCATGCCAGCACCTGAGACATCCATCGAGACACCGCGCAAACCCGAAGGGGCGGGCTCAGTTCTCGCGGCAAAACTGCGTGCGGCGCGCCCCGGCGAAGGGCATCTGGCCACCGCAGAAGAACAGGCCCTGCGCCTGTCGATGGCGCGCGCCGGGCGACGCTGCTTAGATTGCGATGTCATGGTCACCGGGACTGAGCGCGCGCCGCTTGATGGACCTGCGGATTTGGCGGCCTTGCTGAAACCCATGGCGCTGGTGGCCAGCCTCGTCAGTCCCGAGGGGGATCAGGGCGTTGTGGCGCTTGATGCGAAGGCGATTGCGGCCATTACAGGCGTGCGCACCACCGGGCATTTGCCCCGCGATCCGGCGGCGGTCGAAGACAAACCGGCCACGGCGATCCAAGCGGCCCTTGCGCGGCCCTTGATGACGTTTTTCCTGATGGGCTGGCACGCAGCTTTGTCCAATATCAGCGAACGCGGAGGCGATCATAAGACCGCTGATCTGGTGGCTGATTACCGTTTTGGCACAGCCGCCACATCCGCGCGCACCTTGCTCTTGGCGATGCCGCCGGGAGAGATGATTTCCATCACGATCACGCTCGAATTTGGTGGTGCGATTACCGGGCGCATCCTGATGGCCTTTCCGGTTGCACGGCTGGAAGACCCGAGTGCGCCCGCGACCGATCCCGAACGCAATGCACGAGAAGCCGCCCTCTGGCAGGACCGCTTTCAGGGAGCGGTCCTTGAAAGCCAAGCACAGATCGAAGCGATCCTGCACCGCAGGCAACTGCCTTGGGAGGAGATCAACGCTTGGAAGGTCGGCAGCGTTCTGACCTTGCCGGTGCAATGCCTCGACCAAGTGACGTTGCAGCCGCAGGGCATGGGAAAGCCCTTGGTGGGGCGTTTGGGGCAGATCCAAGGCGCGCGGGCGGTGCGGTTGAAAGGCCAGGGGGGAGAGGCTGTTTCGCCTCAAGGTGTGACCGAGTTCGCAGATGACGGCGTGTCTGACGCACATATACCTGTGCCTCAAGATGCGCCCGGGCCTGTCGTGCCCGTGTCAGGGTCTAGATAGGTCTCGCGGCGTATTGCATTGAGACTAAGAGGATTTAGCTTGGGCCAGCATCTCAATCATTCCCCGCAATCCCCCTAGATCATACCCTTGTGCCGCCCCTGCCGTGATGATCTCGTCGGTCGGTCGCGCGCCAGCTTGGGTCAGCGCCCATATGAAGGTCGACCGGGTGCCGGACGCGCAATAGGCCAAGACCGGACCGGTGGCCTCATCCAGCGCGCTGGCATGGACGGCCACCGTTTGTTCGCCAAAGCCGCCCGGGTGGATCGGATTTTCGACAAAGGCCAGCCCTGCCGCTTCCGCGGCCTCGCGCATCGCACTTGCCTGGATCTGCGGCGGGATCTCGCCATCGGGGCGATTGCAGATCACAGTTGTATAGCCTGCCGCCATGATTGCCGGGATGTCTTCCAGCGCGATCTGAGGGCTGACGGCGTAGTCTTCGGTGATCGGGCGAATATCCATCAATGTCTCTCCATTCAGGCGGGAAATGCGCGCGCCAGCCGCATGCGAAGTGGCGGTGCGCCAAGCATACCGAGGCCCATCGCCAGAAGGAAGGCCAGACCGCCCACACCGCCAAACATCACGGATGCCAGCGCCGGACCCGGACAAAGCCCCGCCAAGCCCCAGCCCATCCCAAACAGGGTCGAGCCGACCACAAGTGAGCGGTCCACACCGTCTGTGGAAGGGGCAGGCAAGCGCATCCCGTTCAGCGCAAGATTGCCGCGCCGCGCCCCGATTTGCCATGCCACAGCCATCGGCAAAATCGCCCCGCCCAGCACGAAGGCCAGCGTCGGATCCCATGCGCCGAAGACATCAAGCCAGCCAATGACCTTGGTTGTGTCGGTCATGCCCGAGATCAGCAATCCAAGCCCAAACAGGCCGCCCACACCGAATGAAATAAGGCTGCGCATCAGATAAGCCCCAACCCGTGCCGGAACAGCGCCACCGTCAAACCGCCTGCCAGCAGGTAAAATACCGTCGCCACGATCCCGCGCAACGACAGCCGCGAAATCCCGCACACGCCGTGCCCGGAGGTGCAGCCATTGGCAAGTGCTGTGCCCAGCCCAACCAGAAGGCCTGCCGCCACGACAACCACGAGGTTTGGCGTCAAATGGGTCACGCGCTCGGGCATAAACGCGATCATCACGAGGCCCGGCACCAGTACCAACCCAGCGACAAAGGCCAGCGCATCGCGCCCGCGATCAGGTCCGAGCCGGGTCATAGCCGCGCGAAACAGCCCGCTCGCCCCCATGATGCGTCCGTTCAATAGTAAAAACAGCGCGGCCGCCGTGCCGATCATCAACCCGCCAATCAGGCCCATGATCCAGTCTGCCGGAATGCTCATGCCGACCTCAAAACTTGAATGAATGAATGAATTACCGACGGACCGTGCGACTATTCGCGGTGCCCGTGACGGTGATGCGCCGCACATTCGCGAGACCCCGGTCGCTGATGAACTGCGCCACGACAACTTCGCGCGACCGTTCGGTCGAGACGGGGCGGTCGAAAACGGGCTCCGCGAGGCGGAATTCATAGGTCAACACGCGGTTATCGTCGGGCTCTTCATTATTCAGCGGCACCAATTCCGCGTCCCAAAAGCCTTGCGTCGGGGGCAGGGCGGTTGCGCGGATGATCGCACCGCCGACCGTCCGCTCGATGCGCAAGCTGGTGATCTGGGCCGCCAGCGGGCGCGGGTCGGTGATGAAATCAGCCGGAGCGCCTGCAATGGTTTCTTCGTCCGAGCCGAACCAGTTCAGCGGGTTCAGCCGCGTCCCGCACCCGGCAACCACGAGGGTTGCGATCAGTCCTGCTGCCACGAGGGATTTCATATGCCCAACTCCACTGTCTTGCCTTGCGTTCTTGGCTACCTCACCCCGGTGCGTTTGAAAAGCCCGCTTGCAGGGCTGGACCGCATGGGGGCAAGGACTTAGGTATCGCAGCAGCAGCGCCGAGGGGACCTTTATGGCACAAGAAGAGTTCGACGAATTGTCCGAGACATTCGAGTTTCTCGATGATTGGGAAGATCGCTACCGCCACGTCATCGATATGGGCAAGGCGATGGACCCGTTGGAAGACGCGCTGCGCGTGCCGGCCACCAAAGTCGATGGCTGTGCAAGTCAGGTGTGGCTGGTTCCCGAAATCGATGGGACCGGACCGGATGCCATCTACCATTTTCGCGGGGCCAGTGACGCGATGATCGTGCAAGGCCTGATCGCGGTGCTGGTGGCGCTTTATGATGGGCGCAGCGTGTCGCAGATCGGTGCGATTGATCCCATGGCCGAGATGGGGCGTTTGGGACTGAACGATCATCTGTCGGCACAACGCTCCAACGGGCTGCGCGCCATGGTCGAGCGGATCCGCCAAACAGCCGCAGTGGCTGCCGCGGCGGGGTGATTGGTGATTTAGCTCTGGGCTGCACGGTGCAATGCACGCGCCAAATCCCCATAGCCGGTAAACCGCCGTTCATAAGCAAGCCCAAGTTGCCGCGCACACTCCTTAGCCTTTGCGTCTAGTACAGGATCATTGACCTGAGCTTGGTATACAAGGGTCTCGTAATTCCCGAAATACATGTCACGCAGCTGTGGGTGGCGATCAAGGCCCAGGGGCTTGGTCACAAACGCCTCGAACTGGCGCACGAGAAAGTCAGTCAGGTAGAACGAGGTCATTTCCTCGCGCATCGCAAACACCTGGTTGCCTTCAAAGAAGCTGTAGCAATGCGGGCCTGCGATCATTTCGACCTCAAGAGCGTCGCAGCGCGCCTGTAAAAGTCCCCCCGTGCCGCAATCGGCATAGGCCACGAAAATCGACGCGTAGTGATCCCGGCGCGCGATCACTGCGGCTTCAACCGCATCTGGAATGTCTTTGGGGCTGTTGTGCAAGATCGCAGGCAGGCAGTGCAGATCCAGATGATCCCAACCGCCTGCCTCAACCACCGCTAAAATCTCACGGGCAAGCGCTCCACAGGCGAGGATCAAGACACGCCCCTTGCCTGAGGCTTGCAGTCCGTCATGTGTCAGGGAATGGTCATCCATGTTGCCGATCCTGCCAGCGCGGCCCCAAAACGGCCAGCGCCAAACCGACAAGAACCACGCAAGTTCCGGCAAATTCCAGGACTGACAGGCGCTCGCCCAGCACTAACGCTGCTGTGCCCATACCTATGACAGGGATCAGAAGCGCAAAGGGCGTGACATTGGCAGCTGTATGGCGAGACAACAGCACACCCCAAAGCGAATAGCCCACGACAACCGAAGCGAGTGAGACGTAAAGCAGCGATAGCCAGCCGCGCAAACTGACATTGACCAGAACACCTAGCGGATCTTGGGTCTCGAAGACTATAGACAAGCCCAGCATCGGCAGTACCGGAACACATCCCGCCCAAACGACAAGCGCCAACGGAGCGGTGCTCGGGGTGCGGCGCAAGACCAGGTTCCCGCAGGTCCAAGACAGCGCCCCTGCCAGGATCAGCGCGAGCCCCAACAAAGTGAGGTTGCCGCCCGCCGTCAACGCGAAGATCCCCAGGCCTGCGAAAGAGATCCCAATGCCGAAGATTTGTAGAACGCGCACGCGCTCGCCATAGATCAAGGCGGCCAGCAGAATGGTAAACGGCACCTGCGCCTGGATCAAAAGTGATGCCAAACCTGCGGTTGCATCGGCCTGCAGTGCCGTGAACAAGAGGCCAAACTGGCCTAGATGAATAAATCCGCCAATGGCCAGCAATTTGACCCAAGACACATTCGGTTTGGGCAATACCAGCAACAGCGGCAACAGGATGCCGGTGCGCAAGGCGGTGAACAAATAGGGCGGCAGTTCCGCGAGAACGAATTTCATCGCCGTGAAGTTTGACCCGAAGGCGAGGACCACGATCAGGACAAGGGCGATGTCGCGGGGTGGCATGTCCTCAAACCCCAGGCGGCGTGAGGCGCATAACGACACATGTTGCCCCCCCATAAGAGACGCGCGGCCTCAATACCTCACAAACCCAGCGCCCAATACCGGGCGCGCCGCGAAGACCGGGCCGCCCCCTTCCATTCAGGGTTCCACAAATACTCGAAACCCCCGGCGAGACCTTATCCCGCCGCCAATTGGTTATGCTTGCGCGCCATGAAGGTCTTTGCCGTCTCGACCGCAACGGCAGCGTCCCGGCAATAGGCATCCGCGCCGATGGCCTTACCGAACTCCTCGTTCAAGGGGGCGCCGCCGACGAGCACGGTATAGTCCTCGCGAATGCCTTTCTCGACCATCGTGTCGATCACGACTTTCATGTAAGGCATGGTGGTGGTCAGCAAAGCTGACATGCCAAGGATGTCGGGCTGCTCAGTGGCCAAGGCCTCCAGATATTCGTCCGCAGCGGTGTTGATCCCAAGGTCGACAACCTCGAAGCCCGCACCCTCCATCATCATCGACACGAGGTTCTTGCCGATATCGTGGATGTCGCCCTTGACCGTCCCGATGACCATCTTGCCGACGCGCGGGGCCCCCGTTTCGATCAGCAAAGGCTTCAAGATTGCCATCCCGCCCTTCATGGCATTGGCTGCCAGAAGGACTTCGGGCACGAACAAAATGCCATCCCGGAAGTCGTTGCCCACGATGGTCATGCCACCGACGAGGGCTTCGGTGAGGATGCGATACGGCTCCCAGCCGCGCTCCAGAAGGATGTTCACGCCTTCCTCGATTTCCTCTTTCAGACCGTCATAGAGGTCGTCGAACATCTGGGCGACGAGTTCATCGTCGGGCAGTTCGGAGAGGATGATATCGTCTTCTTGGTCAGACATGTTGAGGGGCTCCCTGGATCGCGCTCGGCTTGCATACTAGTGAATACCTAATTGGTCGGGTGCGACAAACACGCTGGTTAGCGACATGGATCACGCCGTGACCGACCTGCGCTTGTGTGTGTTCCGCGTTCGTTCTATATTTTGACGGATGGAAACTGCCCCGAAAATTGATCCTGAGGCGCGCCCGGGCCGGGGGGCGGCCACCAATGCCACGAACCGATTTGAACGGTTTGAAAAGGTTGCGGTTTCTGACGGTTGGGATCTGGATGACACAGCACCGGTGATGCGCACGGATGTCCGCGAAGAGCGCGCGCGCAGCATTTTGGCGCGCAATACCTCGCCCGATATCCCCTTTGACCGCTCGATCAACCCGTATCGGGGGTGCGAGCATGGATGCATTTATTGTTTTGCGCGGCCCAGTCATGCGTATCTGGGCCTGTCGCCGGGCCTCGATTTCGAGACGCAGTTGATCGCCAAACCCAACGCAGCCGAGGTGCTCGCGCGTCAGTTGGCGCGCCCCGGTTACAAGCCTGCGGTGATCGCCATCGGCACGAATACGGATGCATATCAGCCGATCGAGCGGGATCGCGGGATCATGCGCGCGGTGTTGCAGGTCTTGGCCGCGCATCGCCATCCGGTTGGGATTGTCACCAAAGGCAGCTTGATCGAGCGCGATCTCGATATTCTCAGCGACATGGCCGGGCAGGGGCTGGTGCAGGTTGGGATCTCGGTCACGACGCTTGATGCGGGGCTTGCGCGCAAGATGGAGCCGCGGGTGCCCAGCCCCGCGCGCCGCCTGAAGACCATCACGCGGCTGCGTGAGGCGGGCATTCCGGTGCGCATCCAGGCCTCGCCCATCGTGCCGGGGCTGACCTGCCACGAGATCGAAGCCTTGATGCAGGCGGGGGCGGATGCGGGCGCGCGCTCGGCCACATGTATCGCGCTGCGCTTGCCGCGCGAGGTCTCGGCGCTGTTTCGCGATTGGCTGGCCGAGCATGTCCCGGATCGGGCTGCGCGCGTGATGAACCGGGTGCGCGAGATGCATGGCGGGGCGGAGTATGACGCGGCCTTTGGCACGCGGATGACTGGGACGGGGGTTTATGCGCAGTTGCTCAGGGACAGGTTTCACAAGGCGCGGGATAGGGTCGGGTTGGCGCAGCACTTGCCCGAGCTGCGATGTGATCTGTTTGAGGTGCCGCCTAAGGTTGGAGATCAGTTGCGGTTGTTCTAGGCCAAATCTCCACGAGGAGATTTGCAAGGTCTCACGTGAGACCTTGGCCCGCGCTGCGCAGGCCTGTAACAGGCTCGCGGTTGCAGAAAATAACCGTCTGGCCCGCATTCTCCACCGCGCGAAACCCGCGCCGATCCAACTCGCGCACGAAGGCCTCGCGTCCAATGGTGCGCTCAATATCGCGGGTCTTTCGGCGCACAACGCCGCCTTGGGCCGCCGCGCGCGCGGAAAACACGCCTTCAAGCCAGAGATCGGGTCTGAGAAAGTCTGGTGTCTGTGCCATGGGATAACGTCTGACATGACAAGGTTACCAAACCGTTAAGCTCGCCGCCGCCGATTGGCGCGTTTCGACGAGACGGGCCCACCTTCGCCCGTGCCATCCACGGCCGAGGAAAACCCACCGATCTTCTCGGCGATCTCGTCCAGAGTGGGGCGCGCTGGCACCTCGCGGGTCTCCAAGGCCTTGCGCATCGCGCTCAAATGCTCGGGCGTTGTCCCGCAGCATCCGCCGATGATCGTGGCCCCGGATGCGCGCGCCAACAGGGCGTATTCGGCCATCAACTCAGGCGTCCCATCGTAGTGAATATGGCCGTCGACATACTTCGGAATGCCCGCATTCCCCTTTGCAATAAGGGGCCTCTCGGTCCCGGTGCCGGCAAAGCCCAGGACCGTGCGCAGCAGATCAGACGCGCCAACCCCGCAATTAGCGCCGAAGCCGATGGGCGGGTTTGGGATCGTCTCGACCATCTTTGCCATATCGGCCGAGGTCAGGCCCATCATCGTGCGCCCGGCGGTGTCGAAACTCATCGTGCCGCACCATGGCATGTCTGCCAATCTTGCGGCCTCGGCGGCGGCTTTGTATTCCTCGGGCGCAGAAATGGTCTCGACCCAGAGCACATCTGCGCCGCCTGCCTTCAAGCCCTCGGCTTGCTCGTGAAACATCTCGACGGCGCTTTCAAAGGTAAGCGGTCCCATCGGGGCCATTATCTCGCCTGTGGGCCCGATGGAGCCCGCGACAACAACCTTTCGCCCGGCCTTATCCGCCACCTCGCGGCCAATTTCCGCACCCAGCTTGTTCAGCTCAAACACGCGATCCTGCGCATCGTGCAGCTTCAACCGCGCGGCGGTGCCGCCAAACGTGTTGGTCAGGAAGATATCGCTGCCCGCATCGACGGCCCCTTGATAAAGGGCGGTGATCTTCTCGGGGTGATCCACGTTCCACAATTCAGGCGCGTCGCCCGATTGTAGTCCCATGTTAAACAGCGTCGTTCCCGTCGCCCCGTCGGTCAAAAGCCAGTCGCGGGTTTCCAGAAGGGCACTCAGGGCATTGGTCATGGGAGTATGGTCCGGGCAGAGGAAATTTGCCCTGCTCTGACACCCCCTCGATCATGATGCAAATCGAAGATGATCATCAAGATCATGAGGTGTGTTCATATTGCGCGGGCTGGCCGCGCAATATGAGGTCTTTATCGAAGGGGCTTACTCGCCCGCGAGGATCTGCGCTTTGGCCTCGGCCAGCAGCTCGGCCATTTTGGCGCGGATTGTGGCCTCGTCGGCCAGATCGCCCAGATCGCCGGAGACCTTGCGGTAGACGTCCTCGTGACCGGCTTCCTCAAAGTCGGATTTGACCACTTCGCGGGCATAATCTGCGGCAGCGTCGCCGTCTTTGCCCATCAGGCCAGCGGCCCAGAGGCCCAAAAGCTTGTTGCGGCGCGCATCGGCCTTGAACTGCATCTCGGCGTCATGGGCGTATTTGGATTCAAACGCGTTCTCGCGGTCGTCAAAGCTGGACATGGAAAGCTCCCTAAAACTTGGTCCCCTCAGATATGACGACGCGCAGCACCCCTTGCAAGACCGACATCGCGTGGTGCGGCAATCGAGGATGGCGTTTGCACCACTTTTCCCAAACCCTGTCAAAGTTTCGACACGGGGCTAAGGGCAGGCTCGGCCTACGCGAGGGGACACCAAAAGGGGCACGGCATGGGACTGTATTCATGAAAGCGCGGGCCAAAGGGCAAAGCCAAGACGGAAGCTGAGGCTTGGGCGCTGGCCGCATTTGCGGTCGCCTCGGCTGCCTGTGACGGAGAGGTTGATCCTAGGGAAGTCGCTGAGATAGCAGGGGCGGCGCAAGTGCTGCCTGCGTTTCGGGGGATATCAAAAGAGCGTCTGGCGGTCATCTTGCAAGACACGTTGGCAGATTTCGCCAAGCGCGGGCATGTCGCGGTCCTGACCGACGCGCTGGAGGTGCTGTCGGACGAGTTACGCCAGACCGCCTTTTTCATTGCCGCGCGTGTGGCTTTGTCCGACGGCGTTCTGCGCGAGGCCGAGAAGGACCTTTTGGTGTCGCTGGCCCTATTCTTGGGACTGTCGCCAGAGCAGAATGCGCGCCTGTTTGAGGGTGCGAAGGCCGGGATGAGCTGCGAAAATGGATCCATGTCCGGGCCCGCGCAGTCAGCACAAGCAGCCCCTGAGACCCCCAAACCGCCAAACTTTTGCGCCTACATCCATTTCGCCGATACGCTGCAATTCACCCCGCAAGAAATCCTCGATGCGGTGCGCGAGGATTTTCCCGACCTTGATCTGCCGTCTGCGCCCACATTCATGCCAGACATGGCGTGTGACACTGGCGGAACTGTATTATCCCCGCTTGTGATGCCGGGGGCGCAGGCCGATGCCATGATGGCCAATCTGATCTCGGCGGGTCCGAACGCGCTCAACCCAAACGTGGTGGCGATGGAGCCGCGCCAATATCGCCGGATCCCGGATCTGGAAGATCGGCTTGCGCGCCGCCGCTCCTATATCTCTGTGTCGGTGACGGCGGGGTCGTTCTCGACCTTCGATGTGTTTCGCGCAGCACGTCTGTGCAGTTGTATCGCGGCGACCTTCGCGCGCCTTCCTGTCGCCCTTGCGGTCTATTGGGAAAGCGCGGATCACTACTTGCCGCCCCTTGCAGTGGACCGAGATGGCGGATGCGGCGATGACAGGCGAATGGCCGTTCCTGCAATGGCTCAACTTCGAGATTTCCCAATCTCAAACCGGCGAGGGGGTGATGCGCCAAGCGCATACCAACGGGTTTGTCCCCTTTGCAGGCTTCGAGCTGGCCCACCCGATTGCCCCGGTCGAAATGTCGGAGATGGTGATGCAGCTGGTGGGGGCCGCGTGGCTGACCACCGCTGGCGGGCATACTTTGGCTGATGGGGATACGATGGGAGGCGAGGGGGACACCCGCGAGGCGGCCTACCGTGTTCGGCA
Source organism: Dinoroseobacter sp. (assembly GCA_965279125.1). Classification (GTDB taxonomy): domain Bacteria; phylum Pseudomonadota; class Alphaproteobacteria; order Rhodobacterales; family Rhodobacteraceae; genus Dinoroseobacter. Next base: position 62,870 of record CBDIHL010000033.1, on the reverse strand, counting down.
TTTGCCCAAAGAGGCGACAGAATCAAGCCTTGATGTTGTGGCTATCATCCATCCCCAAAGCCCGTTTGATGCCGATGCTGTGGCGGGTCCGATTGAGAGCCGCCCGCCGCCTGAGGGGGTGGATAACAGCATCATCGGCGATCCGAGTGCGTTCAAAGCAGACCTCAACCGCCCGAGGGCCCACGCCGTACACTGACGCCATCTTGGCAGCACCGTATCGCTTGGCCTATAGCCGAGGCGTGTCTTGGGGGTCTTGGGGAAGGCCCACGGGCGCGCTTGTTGCTTTTCCCCGGAGTGCGCTGCCATGGCCCGCCGCAAGAAGATTTACGAAGGCAAAGCCAAGATCCTCTATGAAGGCCCGGAGCCGGGCACGTTTGTGCAGTACTTCAAGGACGATGCCACCGCGTTCAACGCCGAGAAAAAGGCTGTGATCGAGGGCAAGGGTGTCTTGAACAACCGCCTCAGCGAATTTTTCATGGAAGGCCTCGGTCAGATCGGGGTGCCGACGCACTTTATCCGCCGCCTGAACATGCGCGAGCAACTGATCCGGCAGGTCGAGATCATCCCGCTGGAGGTCATCGTGCGCAATGTCGCCGCTGGCACGATCTGCAAGCGGCTGGGTCTGGAAGAGGGTACGCCGCTGCCCCGCCCTATCATCGAGTTTTGCTACAAGGACGACAGCCTCGGCGATCCTTTGGTCAGCGAAGAGCATATCCTCGCCTTTGGCTGGGCCACGCATCAGGACTTGGACGATATGGTGGCCCTCGCGGTGCGGGTGAACGACTTTATGTCGGGCCTGATGCTGGGCGTCGGGATCAAGCTGGTGGATTTCAAGATCGAGATTGGACGGCTTTGGGACAACGACTTCATGCGCCTGATCATTGCCGACGAGATCAGCCCGGATTCGTGCCGCCTTTGGGACATGAAGACGGGCACCAAGCTGGACAAAGATGTGTTTCGCCAAGACCTTGGCGATTTGGCCGATGCCTACACGGAAGTCGCCAAGCGCCTTGGTGTGATGCCATCCAATGCCACCCAGATGACGAAACCGACTTTGATCAATTGATCCGTTGGATTTGAGTATTTTTAGCAAGAAAAAGGGGCCTTTGCGATGAAAGCCACCGTAACCGTGATGCTGAAAGACGGCGTTCTGGACCCGCAAGGCGAGGCTGTGCGCCACGCGCTGGGCGCGCTGGGGTTTGAGGGCGTGGGCGGTGTGCGCCAAGGCAAGGTGATCGAGCTGGACTTGGCCGATGGCACCACGGAGGCGGAGGTGGCTTCGATGTGCGACAAGCTGCTCGCGAATACAGTGATCGAGAGTTACCGGGTGGAGATGGGCTAATGCGCGCCGCCGTCCTGCGGACCTATCAGGCGCCCTTGTCGCTGGAAGATGTCGCGATGCCCGCATGTCCCGAGGACGGCGTTGTCTTGCGCGTGCTGGCCTGCGGTGTGTGTCGCAGCGACTGGCATGGCTGGCAGGGCGAGCATCCGCGCGTCAAGCCGGGCCAGATCCAGGGCCATGAGTATTGTGGCGAGGTTGTCGAGGCCGGACCGCGCGCCACTTGGGCGGTGGGAGATGTGCTGGTCGCTCCGTTCATTCTGGCGTGTGGGACTTGTCCTGCGTGCCAATCGGGCGTCCAGAACACCTGTCCCAACCAGCGCCTTCCGGGCTTTGTCGAGCCGGGCGCGTTTGCCGAATTCGTGGCCGTTCCGTTTGATCATAACCTGTCGCGCTTGCCTGAAACTCTGTCGCCCGTGGTGGCCGCTGGGCTGGGCTGTCGCGTCACAACCGCATGGCACGGGCTGACCGGGCGCGCGGCTGTGCAGGCGGGCGAATGGGTTGCGGTGCATGGGACGGGCGGCGTGGGGCTGTCGGCGCTCTTGCTGGCGCAGGCTTTGGGCGCGCGGGTTGTCTGCGTCGATGTCGTTGAGGAAAAGCTGACACATGCCAAGGGCTTGGGGGCCGAAGCTGTGGTGAATGCGGGCGAGGGCGAGACCGCCGCGCGCATCCGCGAGATCACCGGCGGCGGCGCGCATGTCAGTGTCGAAGCGCTTGGTATTCCCGAGACGGTCAATGCCTCAATCGAGTGTCTGCGCCCCTTGGGTCGCCATGTGCAGCTCGGCATGCCTGTGGGCCATACCGCGCGCATGGATGTGAATATGAACGCGGTCTATATGGGCAATCTGGCGCTCTACGCGTCGCGCGGGATGCCCAGCTGGCGCTATCCGTCACTGCTGGACCTGATCACGCGCGGGGTGGTGGATATGTCGCCGCTGATCGCGCGCGAGGTTCGTCTGAGCGATGTCAGTGCCGAGCTCGCCGCGTTCAACGGACCCACATCGCCCGGCGTTGCCGTCGTCACCGACTTCCAGACCTAGGAGCCTGCCCATGCGCGCTGCCGTCATTACATTTCCCGGATCAAACTGTGACCGCGACCTAAGCGTGGCCTTTGCCCAAGCCGGGTTCGAGGTTGTTAAGGTTTGGCACAAGGACACGGTGCTGCCGGACCGCGTTGATATCGTTGGGCTGCCGGGTGGGTTTTCCCATGGCGACTACCTGCGTTGCGGCGCGATTGCAGCACGTGCGCCGGTGATGGCGCCTGTCGCGAAATTCGCGCAAGATGGCGGGCATGTCTTAGGCATCTGCAACGGCTTTCAGGTGATGCTGGAAGCGGGTCTGCTGCCAGGGGCGTTGATGCGCAATGCGAAGCTGAAATTTCTATGCAAACCCGTGGGGTTGCGGGTCGAAGCTGAGACATCTGCGTTCCTTGATGGCTATGGCAAGGGGGTCGAGGTCAGCTTTCCGATTGCCCATCATGACGGGAATTACACCGCCGATGCAGCTACGCTCGACCGGCTTGAAGGCGAGGGGCGCGTGGCGTTTCGGTATCTGGACAATCCCAACGGCTCGGCCCGCGATATTGCCGGTATCCTGTCGGAAAACCGCCGTGTCCTTGGCTTGATGCCGCATCCTGAACGGGCGGTGGACGCGGCCACGGGTGCGACGGACGGGGCTGCGATGTTTGCGGGACTTGCAGGCGCGTTGGTTGCGGCCTGATCCCCGAGCGCCTCGGAGCGCTGCTAGCGCAGGCGTCTTCCCGCCGCAGCGCAGGCCTTCACGCCTGCATGTCTTGAGGCGGCTTGCCTGCGTGCTTAGTCTTTCTTCATGAGCGGTTTTCTCGACACGGATGGGCGATTGCGCCCCAGTGATGCTGGTCCCAGTGATGGACCGGATGTGCGTGTGCGCTGGATTATGCGTGTCGGGCTCGGCGTCATTGTGCTGATGTGTATCGGGGCGGTCGCGGTTACGAATATATGGCTGACCGAACGCTTTACCCAAGACACCCGCAACCGGGCCGAGCTGCGTGTGTCGCTTTACGCCAATGCAATTGTGTCGGAGGTGCAGCGCAACTCGACCGTGCCGCTGTTGCTGTCGCGCGATCCGGTGATGATCTCGGCGCTGAACTCCAGCGATTATGTCGCCACGTCTCAGCGTCTTATCTCGCTGCGCGACGAGATCGGGGCAGCCTCGCTGATGCTGATCAATGATGAGGGGCGGGTCGTGGCGGCAACCGATCGCACGCGCCTTGGAGAAACCTCGCGCAACACACCCGCCTATGTGGAGGCTTTGCGCGCCGCGGGCACGGTTTTCACCGTCACCGAGGCGGATAATGGCGATTTCGGTTTTCAGTTCTCGCGCAAGATCGAAAATGCGCAGCGCGGCATCGGTGTCATCGTGGTCGAGGTCGATCTGGCCAAGCTGGAAACCCGGTGGCGCGGGGCCTCGGACGCGATCTTGATCACCGACAGCACAGGCCAGGTGATCCTGGCGACGGAATCGCGCTGGCGCGGGCGCACGGTGGAGGAGGCTTTGGCCACCCAATCACCGCCCTCGGCCATCGCGCGCGCCTTTCAGACAACCCAGGATTGGACCAGTCCGGGCCTCGGGCCGCAAACCTATCTGGCGGGCGAGGCGGTGTTGCAGCTTGATACCCTGATCCCGTTTCGCGGCTGGCGGCTGACCAGTTTTGTGACCTATGCCAGCGTGCGTGAGCGGGTGAATGCGGTGATCGCGCTCGAGATTATGGGCTTTGCGATCCTGTTGGCGGTGGGCTTTTATTTCCTGAGCCGCCGCGCGGTCTCGGAGGCGCTGTTTTTCCAGCGCGAGTCGGTGGAGTTGCGCGCGCTCAACGACCGTTTGCAGCGCGAGATTGCCGAACGCGAAGCGGCCGAGCGGAACTTGGCGGTGGCCGAGCAGACCTTGGCGCAATCGCAGAAATTGGCGGCTTTGGGCGAGATGTCGGCGGCGGTGAGTCACGAGTTGAACCAGCCCTTGGCGGCGATGAAGACCTATCTGGCGGGCGCGAAGTTGTTGTTGCAAAGGGGGCGATCCGAGGAATCGGCCTCGTCCTTCGCGCGCATCGACGACCTGATTGACCGCATGGGATCGATCACGCGGCAACTCAAAAGCTATGCGCGCAAGGGCGAGGACGCGTTCAGCCCGGTGGATCTGCGCGAAGCGGTCTCAGGCGCGCTCGGCATGATGGAGCCGCAGTTGAAACAGCGCCATGTGGAAATCACCCGCTCGCTCCCCAAGGTGCCGGTGATGGTGATGGGCGACCGCATTCGCATCGAGCAGGTGATCGTTAACCTGTTGCGAAACGCCCTTGATGCCACCCAATCCGTGCGCAATCCACAGATTGATATGCTGCTGAGCACCGGCGAGACGGTCAGTCTGACCGTGCGCGACAATGGCAATGGGATCGAGGACCTCGACCAGCTCTTTGAGCCCTTCTTTACCACCAAACGCCCCGGCGATGGGGTCGGGCTTGGTCTGGCGATTTCCAGCAGCATCGTCAGCGATCATGGGGGTCGGATGACCGCCCGTAATGTCGAAGGCGGTGGTGCCGTCTTCGAGATGCGCCTTCCAGTTTTGACGACGGGCACGCAGACACGCGCGCCCTCCGCGATAGGAGCCTGACAATGGCCGAACTTCCCACCCCGGACCCCATGCGCATCGCGATTGTCGATGACGAGCAGGATATGCGCCAATCGATCAGCCAATGGCTGGCCCTTTCGGGGTTCGAGACCGAAACCTATCCCTCGGCGGAGGAGGCCTTGAAGGTCATCGGACCAGGCTATCCGGGCATCGTGATCAGCGATATCCGGATGCCCGGCATGGACGGGATGGCGTTTTTGAAGCGCTTGATGGGGCTGGACAGTGCGCTGCCGGTGATCCTGATCACCGGGCATGGTGATGTGCCGATGGCCGTCGATGCGATGCGGATCGGGGCCTATGATTTCATGGAAAAGCCGTTCAACCCCGACCGGATGACGGATCTCGCCAAACGCGCGTCCGAGGCACGGCGGCTGACGCTGGATAACCGCACCTTGCGGCGCGAGTTGTCTGATGGAACGGTCTTGATGCGCAAGCTGATTGGGGCGTCGCCGGCGATGGAGCGGTTGCGCGAAGATATCCTCGATCTCGGTCAAGCCGATGGGCATGTGCTGATCGAGGGCGAGACGGGCACGGGCAAGAGCCTGGTTGCCCATGCGCTCCATGCGGTTGGGCCGCGTCAGGGGCGCAAGTTTATCGTGCAAAGCTGCTTGGCCGAAGACGAAGCCAGTCTGGGCGCGCTTTTGTTTGGCGGTGATGCGCCCGATGCGCCTTTGCCTTTGGTGGAACAGGCGCGCGGCGGCACTTTATGTCTGGAAGATGTGGAGGCCCTGTCGCCCAGTTTGCAAGCCCGGCTTCTGGCGGTGCTGAACGCGCAAGGGGCCAGCGCCGAGACGCGGATCGTGGCTGTGTGCAATCTGACAGATGCCGACAAAACGACCGAGGAAATCCTGCGCCCGGATCTGTTCTACCGCTTGGCGGCGATGCGGATTGCCGTGCCGCCCTTGCGCCAGCGCGGCGAGGATATCCTGACGCTATTCACCCATATGACCGAACAGTTTGCTGAGGAATACGGCTGCGATGCCCCCCATGTCAGCGCGCAGGAGGCGGCGCAATTGGTGCAAGCGCCGTGGCCCGGCAATGTGCGCCAACTGATCAATATCGCCGAGCGCGCGGTCTTGCAGGCCCGTCGCGGCAGCGGCACGATTGCGGCATTGCTGACCCCCGAAGCCGCCGAATTGTCCCCGACGATTGTGACAGAAGGCAAGCCGCTGAAGGAGTATGTGGAGGCGTTCGAGCGGATGCTGATCGACAACACGATGCGCCGCCACAAGGGCTCTATCGCATCGGTGATGGACGAGCTGTGCCTGCCGCGCCGCACCCTGAACGAGAAGATGGCGAAGTATGGGTTGAGCCGGTCGAACTATTTGTGAGCGTGGCGGCGCTTAGCGCGGTCCGCGCAGGTCGGGCAGGGTGATCTGGGCGACCTGTTCTGAAATCGGCTCGACCTGCAAGGGGTGAAGATCGGTGCCGTGCGAGGCTGGATCGCCAATATCGATCCAGTTGCCATTCTTGTAGATCTCGAGCGCTGAAAACCCTGCCTTGTAGCCCATCTTCGGGCTGCCCGGCACCCAATAGCCCAGATACACATAAGGCAGACCGGCCTCGCGCGCGATTTGCACATGATCGAGGATGATATGCGTGCCGAGCGAGGATTTCGGCCGATCCGGGTCATAAAAACTGTAGACCATGCTCAGCCCGTCATCGAGCACATCCGTCAGGCACACGGCGACCAGATCGCGGCCTCCGTCTTCATTCTTGTCCGAATACTCGATCAGGCGCGAGCGGACCGGGGTTTCCTCGATCATCGCGGCAAACTCGAAAATATCCATATCCGCCATGCCGCCATCGGCGTGGCGCGAGTCGAGATATCTGCGAAACAGCTCGTACTGATCCTCGGTTGCCCAAGGGCTGGTGGCCTCGCGACGCAGCTCGGTATTGCGGGTGAGCGTGCGCCTTTGGCTGCGCGATGGCTTGAAATCATCAACCCGGATACGCGCGGAGAGGCAGGCCGTGCAATCGGCACAAGACGGGCGGTAAAGCACATTCTGAGAGCGGCGAAACCCCTGCTTGGACAGGCTGTCGTTCAGCAAACTCGCCTGATCGCCTTGCAGCGCGGTAAACAACTTCCGCTCCATCCGCCCGGCCAGATAGGGGCAGGGCTGAGGGGCCGTCACGTAGAACTGTGGGGCGAGGGGAAGGGTGTGGCGCATGAGGTCTCGGTCTGTTTGATCTCGCAGAGCCTAGCAAGCCACTTCGCCCTCGCCAATCCGCTTTTTATGGCGAGGGTGCGGCGATTTTGGCCGCGCTCGGGTCTTACCTCAGGACACTGCGCGCCGGTTCAGCATGGCGGTGCCGATGATGTGGTCGGTCAGACCCTGGCCGCGCTCGGAAATCATCATCAGGGCGACGGATACGATCTGGGCGGGAAAAATCGCAAAGGACAGCGAATAGCCCAAGGTGTGCAAGGCCGCTTCGCCTGCATCCAGACGGTTGCCATCGCGGTTGCGCAGCTCGATCGCGGCCAGACGCATACCGGGGGTGGCCGAGCCACGCGCGATGGTGATCCAGCGGTACACGAAGCTGACCACCAGATAGAGAAGTGGCAGATAAAACAGCGCGGTAAACAGCGTGAACGGGACAAGCGCGGCCGTGATCAGCGCGGTCAGAACCACGTCCACGACCCAAGCCACAAGGCGCTTAAAGGACACGCCTTCGTAGAGGTCGGCATGGTGATGCGGGTCGGGAAGGCGGGTCATGGCGGGTGTGGCGCTCGTATATATAGGGGTCATCTGATGTGTCTCTTTAGCAGATAGGGTCGCTTTAGGGATGTGCAAAGGCCCGCCGGGGCAGCGGGCCTTTGGCGCAGGTCAGGGCGCTGGGGTGGTGCGGGTCTGACCTGTCCGGGGCTTACCCTTGGTGCGGGGCCGGGGCGTCCATGGGATCGCCAGTGGTCGGGACAGCCGCTTTGCGGGCGCGGTCATCCATGAACTGGTCGAACTCGGTTTTGTCTTTGGCCTCGCGCAGGCGCTCGAGGAAGGCCTCAAACGCATCCTGCTCGTCTTGCAGGCGCTGAATGGTGTCGGCCTTATACGCGTCGAAGGCCGAGTTGCCGGAGGACGAAAACCCCACATGTGCGTGGGAAGAGCTGCGGCGCGCTGCGCCTTTGCCAGAAAACATGCGTTTGCTCCAAATCATATAAGCGAGAATGGCGAGACCGACGGGCCAGAAGAAGATAAAGCCAAGGACCATAGCGGCGATCCACGCGCCTTTGCCCTTGCTGTCCAGCCAAGCCTCGGTCCGGGAAAACCAGCCCGAAACGGTGGGGGCGGTGGGGGAAGGGGCGATGCTCATCTAAGTGCTCCATGTTGAGTATGTGTGAGTGTGAATGTTTATGTCTTTCACATTAACATAGATGGGCAGATGGGCGAGGTTGCGCAAGAGTGTATGTTAATCTTTTTTACTTTTTCGCATAATGCTTTGATATCACGGGAAAGAAAGTGATCTAACCCGTGCAGAACTGCGCCGTTGGGGCCCCGGTCACCCGCTGCAAATCCGCTGAATTCACCGCAAATATGTGCTTTGGCGTGCCTGCAGCCGCATAGATCACCGCAAATTCCAGCAGCTTGGGATCGAAGAAACACCGAGGCGGGCTGAGATGCCCCACAGGAGAGACCCCGCCGATTGCAAAGCCGGTCTGGGCCCGCACAAAGGCGGCATCTGCGCGCTCCAGCGGCTCGCCTGCCACGTCTTGCGCCTTGGCCGGGTCGACCTGATTTCCGCCCGCGGTGATGAACAAGATCGCGTCGCCGGTCTCATGCCCGCGAAAGATGATCGACTTGGCGATCTGATCCAGCGCACATCCTGCCTGATCGGCGGCTTGCTGGGCTGTGCGCGTTTCTCCGGGCATGTCCAACACCTCGACCGGAAGGCCTGCGGCTTCCAGCGCTGCGACGACACGTTTGCGGCTTTTACTCATGGGCACACCTTATGGATCTGCGAAAAACCGTAGGGCGACGGCGCGCGTGGCGCAACCCGACTTGACGCTGCCGAGGGCTGGCCTCACCGTATCGGCTATGTCCCAGCCATTGCCCCAGTCATTTGCCTCCCGCATCACCACATCGCCCGTTCCGTTCGAGCCGGACCGCGCCACGGATATCTTGCCCCACTTGCCCGACGCGCAAGGCACCTTGCGCGAGCTTCTCGTCGGCGTGGCCGGGTCGAGCCCCTATTTGGCAGGGTTGATGCGGCGCGAGGCTGACTGGCTGGCGGTTGCCGTGGAGGAAGCGCCTGAGCAGGCGGTGTCCGATCTGCTGGCGGCCGTGCAAGCCGCCCCGCCATCCCAGCACAAAGCCGATCTGCGTCAGGCCAAACGGCGCATGGCCTTGCTGACAGCCCTGTGCGATCTGGGCGGGGTCTGGAGCGGGTCCGAGGTCACACGGGCGCTGACCCAACTGGCCGATACGACCTTGCAAGCGGGGCTCAAAGGTCTGGTCGGGGCGGAAATTGCACGCGGCAGCTTGCCCGGTCAAACCGAGCAAGATGTGGAGGAGGCCGCCGGCATGGTCGTCTTCGCCATGGGCAAAATGGGCGCGTTCGAGCTGAATTATTCGTCCGATATCGACCTGATCTGCCTGTTTGACCAAGACCGGTATGCCCGCGAGGACGTGATGCAAGCGCGCTCGGTCTTCATCAAGATCACCCGTCGCCTGATGTCCCTGATGAGCGATCTGACCGGCGATGGCTATGTGTTTCGCACCGACCTGCGTCTGCGCCCCGACCCATCTGTGACACCTGTTTGCATCGCGATGGATGCCGCCGAGCGCTATTATGAAAGCGTCGGGCGCGGCTGGGAGCGCGCGGCCCATATCAAGGCGCGCGCCTCCGCCGGGGATTTGGCAGCGGGGGAGGCGTATCTGCAGCGCCTGACCCCGTTTGTGTGGCGCAAGCATCTGGACTTCGTGGCCCTGCGCGAGAGCGAGGAAATGCGCCAACGCATCCGGGCGCACAAAGGCCTGACGCGGGCGCTGGCGCTTGAAGGGCATAACATCAAACTCGGCGCAGGGGGGATCCGCGAGATCGAGTTTTTCACTCAGACCCACCAAATGATCTCCGGCGGGCGCGATCCCAGCTTGCGCACGCGGCGCACCGATGAAGGCTTGGCCGCGATTGCTGAGGCGGGGTGGATCAAGCCAGAGGATGCAACATCGTTAACGCGGCTCTATTGGGCGCATCGGCGGATCGAGCATGGCGTGCAGATGATACAAGACGCCCAAACCCACGATTTGCCGCGCGACGCCGACGGGATGCGGCGCCTCGCCTGTTTGCTGGGCGAGGGGGATGTGGACCGCTTCCGCGCGGATCTGATGGCGCGTCTGCGCGAAACGGTTGAGCTGACGGAGGCGTTCTTCGCGCCGCCCGAAAATGTGCCCCAAACTGGAGCAATGCCTGACTTGTCGGAGCGCAGCCTTGCGGTGATCGATGGCTGGCAACGCTATCCGGCGCTGCGCTCGCCCCGGGCGGTCGAGATTTTCGAGCGGTTGAAACCTGATCTGTTGGCGCGGCTGGACGAGGCGGCTGATCCCGATGATGCGCTGTTGCAATTTGACGGGTTCCTTTCGGGCCTGCCTGCGGGGGTGCAGTTATTTGCTTTGTTCGAGGCACGCCCGCAACTCATTGACTTGATTGCCGATATTTGCGCAACCGCCCCTGCTTTGGCGCGATATCTGTCGCGCAACGCCGCCGTATTTGACGCCGTGATCGTCGGAGATTTCTTCGCGCCATGGCCGGGTGCCGAAGCACTGGAGGCGGATTTGCACGCGGTTCTCAGCCATGCGGGCGGCGGCATCGGGGATTATGAACGGCAGTTGGATGCCGCCCGGCGGTGGCGCAAGGAATGGCATTTTCGCATCGGCGTTCACCATTTGCGCGGGCTGATTTCAGGGGCCGAGGCTGCGGGTCAATACAGTGATCTGGCCGACGCGGTTGTGCGCGCGATCTTGCCGTGTGTGGTTGCTGATTTCGCCAGCCGCCATGGGGGGCCGCCGGGGCGCGGGGCTGCGGTTGTGGGCATGGGCTCGCTCGGGGCGCGTCGATTGAATGCCAGCTCGGATCTGGATTTGATCGTGATCTACGATGCCGCCGGGGTCGACGCCTCCGAGGGCAAGCGCCCCTTGGCGGCAGCGGTTTACTATGCGCGGTTAACCAAGGCGCTGGTGACAGCGCTTAGCGCGCCGATGTCCGAAGGCATCGCCTATGAGGTCGATATGCGGCTGCGCCCCTCGGGACGCCAAGGTCCGGTGGCCACGCCGCTGACCGGGTTCGCAAGTTATCAGCGCAGCGAGGCCTGGACATGGGAGCATCTGGCGCTGACCCGCGCGCGCCTTGTGGCGGTGACGACCACGCCTGCTTTGGGCGAGGAGGTCATGGCGGTACGGACCAAGGTGCTTGCCGCAGAGAAAGACCGCGCGAAGATCCTCGCAGATGTCGCCGAGATGCGCGCGCGGCTCTTTGCGGCAAAACCCGGGGATGGGGTTTGGGATGCGAAAGCCGGGCCGGGCAAGATCACCGATATAGAGCTTCTGGCCCAATCCGGCGCGCTTTTGGCGGGTTCTGCGGCGCGCGCTCCGGCGGATCAGTTGGAGGCGGCTTGCGATCAAGGGCTGATTGATGCGGCGGGGCTTGCAGATCTGCGGGATTTGCTGCGCGATCTTGATGAATTGAACCAGGCGTCGCGTTTGTTGGGCGAGAAGACGTTGAATGCAGATCAAATCGGGCTGGGGGCGCATAAGGTCTTGCTAAGAGCGGTGGAGGCACCTGATATAGTGGCGCTGGGGCGTGATATCGCTGCGCGTAGTGGTGTAGCGATGGATCGTGTTGAACAGGCCTATGTCGGTGAATAGATGATGTAAAATCATGTATTTATGACGGGAAACCTATATATGACGGCAAACATGGATACGGATTTACAGGCTCAGAAAGCGCGTCTGGACCCACGCAACCTGATGCGCGAGGCCTTCACGATTGAAGGGATCGATATCTGGGAATGCCGCTCGATCTTTCTCGATTGGGCGCTCGGCTGGCCCGTCGACACGGATACGCGCCCATATGTAGAGCAGCTGTTGGTGATCTATGGGGCCGATGCGCCGGACCATCCGATGACCCAGGTTTTGACCGCGGCCCTAGAAGTCCCGAAAGCGCCCAGGCGCCGTGGGGGACGCAAGTCACGCGTCCCGGACGAGGGCTGAAAAGAACTGCCTTATCAAGAGGTTCGCAAACCTGCCCTCAGCGCGCCAGTCGCGATGCGGCCTTTGCCAGCGCTGTGATGCCGTCCCAATCGCCCGCCTCCATTAGGGCTTTGGGCGCGACCCAAGATCCGCCTGCGCACACAACATTCGGCAACGACAAATAGGTGGGCGCGTTTTGCGGGGTTATGCCGCCTGTGGGGCAAAAGCTGACTTGCGGGATCGGTGCGCCGATGGATTTTAGCGCGGGCGCGCCGCCTGAGGCTTCGGCGGGGAAGAACTTTTGGACGGTGTAGCCCTTTTCCAGAAGCGCCATGACCTCGCTCGCGGTTGCCGCTCCCGGCAGCATCGGCAGGCCTGCTTCGAGGGCCGCGTCCAGCAAGCGGTCCGTTGCTCCGGGCGAGACGCCAAATTGCGCGCCTGCCTCGACGGCGGCGGCCACATCAACCGAGGTCAGCAAGGTGCCCGCACCAACCACACCGCCTTCGACTTGCGCCATTTCTGCAATCGCCTCGATGGCGACCTCTGTGCGCAAGGTGACCTCCAAGGCAGGCAAACCACCTGCAACCAAAGCTTCGGCCAAGGGGCGTGCATGATCGAGGTTTTCGATCACAATCACCGGCACAATCGGGGCGAGGGCGCAAATTTCCGACGCCCGCATGCTGGACTGAAGAGGGGAGGTTGCAATGGAAAGGTTCATATTTTCAGTGTCCTAGAGTAAATTTCAGACGCAAATGCGCGCGCCGTTGGCTGCTGGGCCAACGCGGTCGCGGTATAATTGGAACATTTCGCGCCCGATGCCAAACTGATTTGCGCTCAGATCAGGGGTGACGGCGGGGCGATCCAGCGCGCCTTGGGTCAGCACCTCAAGCACACCTGCCACCGCATCGACCCGGATTACGTCGCCATCCGCGATATGCGCCAGCGGGCCACCTGACGCGGCCTCTGGGCAGACATGGATCGCCGAGGGTACCTTGCCGGAGGCCCCGGACATGCGCCCATCGGTGACGAGCGCGACTTTGTAGCCGCGATCTTGCACCACAGCCAGCAATGGCGTCAGCGCGTGCAATTCTGGCATTCCATTCGATCTGGGACCTTGGAAGCGCACGACGACCACGACATCGCGGTTCAACTCACCCGCCTTGAAGGCCTCCTTGACCGAGGCTTGATCCTCGAACACGCGTGCTGGCGCTTCGATCACATGACGCTCGGGCGCCACGGCGGAGACTTTCATCACACCTTGGCCCAGATTGCCGCTCAGCTCTGCCAGACCGCCCGAGGGTTGGAACGGATCGGAGGCCGAGCGCACGATTTTGGTGTTCAGGCTCTCGCGGGGGCCGGGCTGCCAGCTGAGCGCGCCGTCGATCAGCTTGGGTTCGGTCGAATACGCGGCCAACCCCTCGCCTGCGACCGTCTTGGTGTCGGGATGCAAAAGGCCCGCGTCGAGCAGCTCGCCAATCACATACCCCAGACCGCCTGCCGCGTGGAAATGGTTCACATCGGCCAAGCCGTTTGGGTAAACCTTCGCCATCTGCGGCGTGATCGCGGAAATATCTGCAAAATCTGACGGCTCCAGCAGCACACCAGCCGCCGCGGCCATCGCGGGCAGGTGGATCACGAGGTTCGTAGACCCCCCCGTCGCCATCAAGCCGACGATCCCGTTCACGAAAGCCTTTGCATCGAGCACATCACATACGGGCCGATACGCATCGCCAAGCCCGGTGATCGCGACGGCGCGTTGGGCGGCGGCCTCGGTCAGCGCGTCGCGCAGGGGGGTGTTGGGATTGACGAAAGAGGCACCGGGCAGGTGCAGGCCCATGAACTCCATCAGCATCTGGTTGGAATTGGCGGTGCCGTAGAAGGTGCAGGTGCCGGGGCCATGATAGGAGGACATTTCGGCCTCCATCAGCTTGTCGCGACCCACTTCGCCGGTGGCAAACTGTTGGCGCACCTTGGCTTTTTCGTCGTTGGGCAAACCGCTGATCATCGGGCCTGCCGGGATGAACAGGCCCGGAATGAAGCCGAATGTGGCCGCTGCAATCACCAGACCGGGCACGATCTTGTCGCACACCCCCAGATAAACGGCGGCGTCAAAGGTGTTATGCGACAGCGCCACGCCCGTGGCCATGGCGATCACATCACGCGAAAACAGCGACAGCTCCATGCCGACCTGGCCTTGCGTGACGCCGTCACACATTGCGGGGACACCGCCTGCAACCTGCGCCGTGGCCCCGACCTTGCGGACGGCCTCTTTGATCTTGTCGGGATAGGGCTGAAAGGGCTGATGCGCGCTGAGCATGTCATTGTAAGAAGTGACAATCCCGAGATTGGGCGCGCGGGCCTCGACCAATGCGCCTTTGTCGCCTGCCATCGCCGCATAGGCATGGGCCTGGTTGCCGCAAGATAAATGTGCGCGACGCGGCCCGTCTTCGGCGGCCTTGCGCATCCTGTCCATATAGGTGGCACGGGTGGCGGCGGACCGGGCTTCAATCCGGGCGGTGATCTCTGCGAGGCGGGGATGGAGGCTCATGATAAGCTCCTTCTGGGTCTGAAAAGAGGTGGGGTCGCGTTTGGGACCGCACATACCTGTTAGCGCTAACTAAGAAAAGTGCAAATGCGTCATCGGGGTGCGGCAAAGGCTATGCGCGGGGGGGACGCTGCGATGCAGCATCTCCACATATCGGCTATTCGCTATATGCAATACTCATCTTTCTGAGGGTCTCTATATGGAATGCAAGACAGACACAGGCCGCACGATCCTCCCCGTATGGCCGCATTCAGGAGACGACTTATGCAATCGACCACCACCCCTGTTGATCTCAACGAAATCGAAGCCAAAGCGCGCCAGTTGCGCGCCCAAGCCCTGCGCGAGATGACCCTCGCCCTGCGCAATTGGGTCGTGGGCCTGTTTGCTGCCAAAGGCCACGGCGCCAAGGCGTAAATTCGCTTTCCCCATGCGCCCGAAGCGGTTACGTCCGGGCGCATGGAAAACATGCCTATACTTCGCCTGAGCCCCAAAGCAGACGCGCGCGCCTTGCGCCACGGTCATCCTTGGGTGCATGGCGACCAACTCGTTTGGGATCGCCGGTCCCGCGCCATTTCCCCCGGAGCCATCGCGGTTCTTGAAGATGCTGGCCGCAGCCCCGTGGCCCTTGTGTCGGTTGTGCCGCAAGCCAAGATTGCCGCGCGGATTTTGACCCGCGATCTTGAGGCGACGATTGATGAGGCTTGGCTGCGCGCCCGCGTCACATGCGCCTTTGATCTGCGCAACCGCCTCTATTCTGATCCGTTTTACCGCCTGATCCACGCAGAGGGCGACGGCTTGCCCGGCCTGATCGTGGACCGCTTCGGCGACACGCTGGTCGTGCAACCCAACGCGATTTGGCTGGAAGAGCGTTTGGACATCCTGACCAAAGTGCTGATCGAGGTCACGGGGGCCGCGCATGTTCTCAAGAACGCCGCAAGCCGAGCCCGCAAGCTTGAGGGCCTCGACGATGTCAGTGCCGTGCTCGCCGGATCGCCGCCTGAAAAGGTATCGGTCTTGATGAACGGCGCGACCTATGTGGCGGATCTGGCAGAGGGTCAGAAAACCGGCCTGTTCTTTGACCAACGCCCCAACCACGCCTTCATGGCAAGCCTCGCGCGCGACGCGACGGTGTTGGATGTCTTTGCCCATGTGGGCGGCTTTGCGCTGGCGGCTTTGGCCGCAGGGGCGCATTCGGCGATTGCGGTGGACGGATCGGCCCCGGCGTTGGCGTTGGCCGAAGAGGGGGCTGCGGCCTCCGGCGTGGCGGCGCAATTCGAGACCCGCAAATCCGACGCTTTCGCAGCCCTTGAGGCATTGGCGGCAGACGGCGCGCAATTCGATCTGGTGATCTGCGACCCGCCAGCCTTTGCGCCCAATAAAGGCGCTTTGACCGCTGGCTTGCGCGCGTATGAGCGCACGGCACGGCTTGCCACATCGCTGGTGGCTCCGGGTGGGGTGTTGATGTTGTGCTCGTGCTCGCATGCGGCGACGCTGGACAAGTTCCGCGCGGCCTGTCTGCGCGGGATGGGCCGGGCCGGGCGCGATCCAAAGTTGATCTATACGGGCAGCGCCGGGCCGGATCATCCGGTGCATCCCAGCCTCAGTGACACGGGCTACCTCAAAGCGCTTGCCTTCCATCTGCCGTGAGTGTGCTGATCGATGCCTGCGTGCTGGTGCCGAGCCTGACACGGCGCCTCGTGCTGGCAACAGATGTGACACCGCTTTGGTCTGCGGAGATTTTGGCCGAGTGGCGTCATGCCGTTGCCAAGCTGGGCGTGGCGGAAGCGGCTGAGGTCGGGACCGAGATTGCCTTGATCCGGGCGCGGTATCCAAAGTCTGAGGTTGAGGTCGATAGCGCGCTGGTCGCTGCCTTGGATCTGCCGGATGCCGATGATCGTCATGTGCTGGCAGGGGCGATTGCAGGGCAGGCAGACGCGCTGTTGACCTTCAACACCAAAGATTTCCCGTTGCGCGCGCTGGCCGCCCATGGGGTGATCCGTCGGCACCCGGACGAGTTTCTTGTGGAGGCCGCCCATGAAGATGACACGGCGCTTTTGGCTGTGCTGGACGCCGAAGAGGTCAGGACGGGGCGGTCTCGTAGGGCGCTTTTGCGCGGCTCGCATCTGCCCCGGCTGTCGAAACTGTTAACCCGGTAGCGAGGGCGACCAGCCCGCCTCCAGCTTCTCGATCGCCTCGATCCGCTCAGCGGTTTTGGGGTGAGACATGATCCACGCCGGAACGGCCCCGGTTTGCATCCCGGTCAGGGTCTCCAACTTGCGAAACAGGCTCTTTTGCGGGCCGGTTCCGATGCCCGCTTTCGTCAGCAAAGCACTGGCATAGGCATCGGCCTCGTACTCATCCTGACGCGACAGGCGCGCGGCCAGAAGCGTGGTCAAGGCATTGGCAATCCACACGCCGATAAAGGGAATGAAGCGCCCCAGGATCATCGCAAGGGCAACCCGGATCGCGTTCTGGCCGGAAAAGTCGATCATCCGGCGGCGCGAATGGCCCAAGGCGACATGGCCCAGCTCATGGGCGATGACGCTTGCCATTTCTTCGGCTGTGACCTCGTCCGCTTTATATTTGCGAAAGAAGCCACGGGTGATGAAAATGCGCCCATCGGGGGCGGCGAGGCCATTGACCGGCTCGATCTCGTAGATGTGAACTTTGATCCGCGGCAGGTCGAGCGCGCTGGCCATTCGGTCGGTCAGGGTCTTGAGCTTGGCGTCTGCCAGCTCGGTCGATTGCGCATCCAGCTGCTTTCCCGTGCGCCAGGCCGAGATGTAGTACAGCACCAGCCCGTAGCCGATTGCGAGGAGGATGGGAGCAAGTTTCAACATGCGCTATGATATGGGGCGCGCGCCATGGGGCGGCAAGGGCGCTGCGCGTGCGGTCCGCGAAAAGCTGTGAATTTGACTTAACTTCCCAAGCCGGGATCAAGCCGACGCTCCAGCCGCTCGGCCAGGGTTTTCACATCCGGCACACATTCATAGAAGGTCGCAAGCGAGCCTTCGGCGAAGCCCTCGCTGACCACATGGTGAACCAGTTTATCAAGAGGGTCCCAAAACCCGTTGATATTCAAAAGAAAGATCGGTTTTGCGTGCAGGCCCAGCTGGCCCCATGTCAAGACCTCGAAGAACTCGTCCAGCGATCCGGCCCCACCGGGCAGCACCACGATTGCGTCAGAGTTCATGAACATGACCTTTTTACGCTCGTGCATCGTCTCGGTGATCACAAAGCGGCTCAGATCGCGTTTGCCGTTCTCAACGCCCAGCAGATGCACGGGGATAACGCCCAAGGCGCGTCCTCCGGCCTGTTGGCTGGCCGTCGCAACGGCGCCCATCAAGCCGACATCGCCGGCACCATAAACCAGCTCGTGATCCTCGGTTGCCATCCATGTGCCAAGTTCGGTTGCGGCGGCTTCATAGGCGGGGTCGATCCCTGCGCGAGAGCCGCAAAAGACGCAGATGCTACGAGACTGGGATGGCATGGGAGGATCCTTGTAAAACTGCGCTTTGACGCTGGATAATCCGGTTGCTAGTGTTGGGCAACGGGTCCGTTGGACGCGCCCGTGGGGCATGGGGGCCTTGGCAGCACGTTCGAGTGCCGCGCGCGTTCACATCGGGGGCAGCCCCGGGGGAGAGCAGATGTCGGTTTGGACAGTTTTGGGACTGGGGGCGACGGCGACCGCAGGCACGGCGGCTGCGGCGGCCGTGGTGGTGATCGGGACCGTGGGTTATTTCGTGATCCTGCCGCAGTTCCAGGATGAAGAGCCCGAAGCCCCGACCGAGATCGTGCAGCAAGCCGGGCCCGAAGAGGCCGCGCCGGACCCGGAAGACACCGTGGAGCTGGCCCCAACGCCACAGACCCCAGAGGCGGTGGAAGCTGCTCCCCGCCCGCCCAGCTTTGATGTGGTGCGGGTCGATGGCTTGGGCTCCGCCCTCGTGGCGGGGATCGCGGATCCCGGTAAGATGATAGATGTACTGCTGGACGGCGCGTCGGTCAGTGAGGCCAGCACGGGCGGGGACGGGCGGTTTGTCGCGCTCTTTGATATCTCCGCCCAGCGACCAGCCACGCAGCCTGCAATTGTCGATGCGGCTGGAGGATGGCGCGGTCTTGTCCGACGAGACGATCCTGATCGCTCCCTTCGCGCCTCCGGTGGCCGAGGTCGCGCCGCCCGAGACCACACGCACGCCTGACACCACCGAGACTGCATCGCTTGATGCGGCGCCTGAGGTTGCGCCCGAGGTTGCGGCCCCTGAAAACCTCGTCACCCGCGCGCCCGCCGCCCCGGCTCTGGTGGTTGCGACCCAAGACGGCGTGCGTGTGTTGCAAACCCGCCGCCGCGCCTGTGATCAGTGCCCCCGACGCCCCGAGAATTCAGGTGAATGTCACCATCGATACGATCACCTATGATGCCGAAGGCGAGATCGAGATTGCCGGACGCGGGCAGGGGGGCGGTTTTGTGCGCCTTTATATCGACAACATGGCGATTAAGACCACGCCGGTGACCGAGCAGGGACAATGGTTCGGCACCTTGCCGGGGGTTGAGCCGGGCATTTATACGCTGCGCGTGGATGAATTGGACGCGGCGGGCAATGTGACCTCTCGCTTCGAGACCCCGTTCAAACGCGAGGAGCCTGCGATTGTTGCCGCCGCACAAGGCGCACTCGCCCCGCCTGCGCCGGTGGAAACACGCGCGCCCTCCGTCACCACAAGTGCCTCGCAACCCACGGCGGTCACGGACGAGCCTGTCGCCCCGATCGCATCGGCGCAGACCCCGGTCACGTCGACCCCTCCGATCACTCCTGAGGCTGACACCGGGACCCAGATCGCAACCGCGCCGACGCTGGAGCCTGCATCGCGCCCCAATGCCAGCGTTATCACCGTGCAGCCGGGCTTCACGTTGTGGCAGATTGCCGAGCAGATGATCGGCCAAGGCGAGATGTACGTGCAGATCTATGAGGCCAACCGCACGCAAATCCGCGACCCCAACCTGATCTACCCCGGTCAGGTCTTCACGATGCCTGCGGATCAATAGGACGCAGGTCCGACGCTAAGGCTGGTCACTTCGACAGGTGGGGTTTAGGCTGAGTGCTCCGTTATCCCAGAGGCGCCAGACTATATGTCCAGCACGACCGATCCCGCGACCACCAAGCCAGACTCACCCCATAGCGCCCCGGATGATGCGGCTGCCGCAGATCGCGCCAGTGGTCTGCGCACGATCCGCAAAGTCGCCCCCTATCTGTGGCCCGAGGACGAGCCTTGGGTGAAGCGCCGGGTGGTGCTGGCATTGCTGGTTCTGGTGTTTTCCAAGCTGATCGCGGTGGGCACGCCGATGTTCTACAAGGCCGCGGTCGATGCCTTGTCGGGCGATGCGGGACAAGCGACGCTGGTGGCAATCGGGGCCGTGGGGCTGACCGTGGCATATGGGATGGCGCGCCTGTTTACGGTTGGGTTTCAACAACTTCGCGACATGATTTTTGCAGCCGTAGGGCAGCGCGCCTTGCGGGCATTGGCGCTGGAGACGTTTCAGCATATCCACGCGCTGTCCTTGCGCTACCACATCACCCGCAAGACCGGCGGGCTGAGCCGGATCATCGAGCGGGGGGTCAAAGGCGTCGACTTCCTGTTGCGGTTCTTGCTGTTTTCGATCGGGCCGTTGGCGCTTGAGCTGATCATGGTCTCGGTGATTTTGTTCGTGCTGTTTGACGTCACCTATTTGCTGGTTCTGGTTCTGACGATCACGCTCTATGTCTGGTTCACTTTCCGCGTTACCGAGTGGCGGGTGCAGATCCGCAAGGAGATGAACGCGCAGGACACGGACGCCAACCAGAAGGCCATCGACAGCCTTCTGAACTTCGAGACGGTCAAGTATTTCGGGGCCGAAGCGCGCGAGGCCGAGCGCTATGATGCCGCGATGGCGCAGTATGAGCAGGCCGCTTTGAAGACCAGCTATACGCTGGGGTTTTTGAACTTTGGCCAGTCTTTGCTGATCACGGCGGGCCTTGTGATCGTGATGGTTCTTGCGGCTTTGGGGGTCCAGCGCGGGGATCTGACCGTTGGCGATTTCGTACTGGTGAACGCCTATATGATCCAGATCACCATGCCTTTGAACTTCCTTGGCACGGTTTATCGCGAAATCCGGCAAGCTCTCGTAGATATGGGGGAAATGTTTGATCTGCTCGAACAGCCTGCCGATGTTCAGGACAAAAAGGGGGCTCCGAAGGTCCAGGTCTCGGGCGGCGAGATCGTTCTGGAGGATCTGCATTTCGGCTATGATCCCGCGCGCCCGATCCTAAAGGGTATTTCCCTGCGGGTCGGTCCTGGCGAAACGGTTGCAATTGTTGGCCCATCGGGGTCCGGCAAATCCACGATTGGTCGGCTGTTGTTTCGCTTCTATGACGTCACCGGGGGGGCTTTGCGCATCGACGGGCAAGATGTGCGCGATGTCAGCCAAGCCTCGCTGCACGATAGTATCGGCGTGGTGCCGCAGGATACGGTGCTGTTCAATGACACGGTGCGCTACAACATTGCCTATGGACGGGCGGGGGCGTCCCAGCGCGAGATCGAAGACGCCGCGCGCGCCGCCCGAATCCACGATTTCATCATGTCGTTGCCAGAAGGGTATGAAACCAAGGTGGGGGAGCGCGGCTTGAAGCTTTCGGGCGGCGAGAAGCAGCGGGTCGGGATTGCACGTACCTTGCTGAAGGATCCGCCGATCTTGTTGCTGGATGAGGCGACAAGCGCGCTCGACACGCAGACGGAGCGCGACATTCAAGACAGTCTGAAAGCCATGGGCGAAGGGCGGTCGGTGATTACGATTGCGCATCGGTTGTCGACGGTTGTCGATGCGGATCAGATCGTGGTGCTGGATGCGGGCCTGATCGTCGAGCGCGGGACACATGACGCGCTGGTGGCGCAAGATGGGCGGTATGCTCAGATGTGGCACCGCCAGCAGAACGATGAGAGCTAGATGGTGGTTTGTTACCAATGTTAACGCGACCTTAACCCCGGAGGTTCCACAATTTTTCGCAGAAAAATTGGGGCGATTATTCTGCGAATAATCGAATCATAAGGAAAAACGGCGAACTTGGTCATGAAAAAAGGCATGGTCCAAAAAGACCATGCCTTCCTTTAACATACTGTTAACACGCCTGCTTTAAGCGTTGGCCTCGCGGATTTTATCCGCAGCCTCTTTGTCAAAGCCGACACCGCTTTCCGAGAACAAGGTGTCCAACTCGCCCGACAAGGTCATTTCGGTGATGATATCGCAGCCGCCGACAAACTCACCCTTCACATAAAGCTGGGGGATCGTCGGCCAGTCGCTGAAGTCCTTGATGCCCTGACGAATACCGTCATCGGCCAGCACGTTCACATCGGCAAACTCGACGCCCATGAAATTCAGCACACCGGCCACACGGGACGAGAACCCGCATTGTGGCATCGACTTGGTGCCTTTCATGAACAGCACGACTTCGTTGTTGGTAATCGTCTCTTGGATCGCAGTTTTGGCATCAGCCATGGGATCACTCCTTGGATTTGGCGGCGTCCGGCACGAAGGCGCGGGCATAGGCTTGGGGGTCTTTTGGCACGCGGAATTGACCGTGGCTGCCGCCACCTCCGCCGCCGGATTGGTATTCGGCTTGAATGATGTGATGGCCGGTTCCCGGAGGGCTTCCGCGCAGCTTTCCGCCTTGCTCACGGCGCATGATCTGCACTGCGCGCAGACCGATGATCAGCAGGATCAGGGCGCTGATGATAAATGTCGGCGTGAAGAGCCAGTCCAGCATCAGACTAATCCGGAGCCTTCGTGGTCAAGGCAAGCGCGTGCAATTCTCCGGCCGGGCCGTCCATCTTGCCCTTGAGGCTGGCATAAACGGCGCGCTGTTGCTGCACGCGGTTCTTGCCGCGAAAGCTTTCATCCACAACCATCGCCGCAAAATGCGCGCCATCATCGCCTTGCACAGTGATCTGCGCGTCGGGAAACCCTTCGCGCAGCAGGCGTTCTATTTCGACAGCATCAATTGGCATCGGCTCTATTCCTGTGTAGTTGACTCAGATTTAGCAATGCGCAGGCAAAGCTGCAAGAGCGCGTCCTATCCCAGCGCTGCGGCAAAGGCCCCGCGATAGAGCGCTGAAAGCTCAGAAAGGTCTGCCTGAGACGCACCGATTTTAATCGTATCACCGCCAAACCGGCCCACCGAGCTTAGCTGCACGCCCGAACGACCTGCCGCCACCATCAGCGCCTCGGCCTTGTCGAATGAACAGGCGATCAGATAGCGCCCCTGATCCTCGCCAAACAGCGCCGCGGTATCGCTCGCATCCAACTGCACCCCGACACCTGCCGCATCGGCCATCTCGAAAGCTGCCAAAACCAGACCGCCATCTGACAGGTCAGAACACGCGTTGATCAGGGCGCGGTTGTCGCGAATGAAATCGCCGTTGCGTTTCTCGGCCTCCAGATCGACGGGCGGGGCGTCGCCTTCGGCCCGGTTGAAGACCTCGGCCAGCAAAGCGCTTTGGCCCAGATGGCCAACCGTTTCGCCTAGCACCAATGCGAAATGCCCCTCGCGCACGTCACCGGCGATGATCTCGTCGGCATTTGCCAGCAATCCCACGGCCCCGATGGTCGGCGTGGGCAGAATGCCGGTGCCGTCGGTCTCGTTATACAAGGACACGTTGCCTGACACGATGGGCATGTCGAGCGCCAAGCACGCCGCCCCGATCCCCTCGATCGCGCCCACAAACTGGCCCATGATGCGAGGTTTCTCGGGGTTGCCAAAATTCATGTTATCCGTTGTGGCCAAGGGCTTCGCGCCTACAGCCGTCAGGTTGCGATAGGCTTCGGCCACCGCTTGTTTGCCGCCTTCGACCGGGTTTGCGGCCACATAGCGCGGGGTCACGTCGCTGGTGAAGGCAAGCGCTTTGTCGGTGCCGTGAACCCGCACGATCCCGGCACCGAGGCCCGGAATGCGCAAGGTGTCGGCCATAACCTGGCTGTCATATTGCTCCCACACCCAGGCTTTGTGGGTGTAGTTCGGGGCCGTAATCAAAGCGCGCAGCCCGTCGATGGGGTCGATCTCGGGGACAAACTCCAAGGGCTCAGCTTCGGGCGTCGGCTCCCACGGGCGGTCGTATTCGGGGGCGGTCGAGGCCAGCTTGGACAGCGGCAAATCCGCTTTCGTTTCGCCGCCATGCACGATTAAGAAGCGGTCTTCGGCAATCGTCTCGCCCACAATCGCGAAATCGAGGTCCCATTTGTCGAAGACGGCCTTTGCCTCGGCCTCCTTGGCGGGATCAAGGACCATCAACATGCGTTCCTGAGATTCCGACAGCATCATCTCGTAGGCGGTCATCGCCACCTCGCGCACCGGCACCGCATCCAGATCAAGCCGAATGCCCAAGCCGCCTTTGTCGCCCATTTCAACGGCCGAGCAGGTCAGGCCCGCAGCCCCCATGTCTTGGATGGAGATCACAGCGCCGGTCTGCATCAATTCAAGCGTCGCCTCCATCAGGCGCTTTTCGGTAAACGGATCGCCGACCTGGACGGTGGGGCGCTTGTCCTCGATGGTGTCGTCGAACTCCGCACTCGCCATGGTGGCCCCGCCAACGCCGTCGCGCCCGGTTTTGGCACCCAGATAGACAACGGGACGGCCTACGCCCGAGGCGGCTGAGTAGAAAATCTTGTCCGCATCGGCGAGACCTGCGGCAAAGGCATTCACCAGACAATTGCCGTTATAGGCCGCATCAAACCGCACCTCGCCCCCGACCGTGGGCACGCCAAAGGCATTGCCGTAGCCGCCGACGCCTTCAACAACGCCGTGAACCAGTTGGCGCGTTTTTGGATGCGAGACCTCGCCAAAGCTGAGCGCATTCATCGCTGCAATGGGCCGCGCTCCCATGGTGAAGACGTCGCGCAGGATGCCGCCAACGCCGGTGGCAGCCCCTTGGTAGGGTTCAATGTAGGAGGGGTGGTTGTGGCTTTCCATCTTGAAGACAACCGCCTGACCGTCGCCGATATCGACGACGCCTGCGTTCTCGCCCGGACCGCAAATGACCTGAGGGCCTTCGGTTGGCAAAGTGCGTAGCCACTTCTTTGAGGACTTATAAGAGCAATGCTCGTTCCACATGGCCGAGAAAATGCCAAGTTCAGTAAAGGACGGCTCCCGCCCAATAATTTCAAGTACGCGGTCATATTCGTCTGGCGTCAGGCCATGGGCAGCGATCAGCTCATGCGTAATGGCAGGTTCGGTCATAATCGGCAGTCCCCTTACTTGGGGCCGTCTTTAAGCCAGAGCGCGGCAGGGGGGAAGAGTGCTGAGCGCTCAAACGCGCGGCCATTTGACCAAAAAAAAGGCCGAGACAAAGCTCGGCCAAAGTCCAACAGGGAGGTGTGTAAACGAACCAAGCCCGCTTTCACATCATAACAAATAAGGAATGCCCTTTTTTTGATCAAGGGATCAAATGCTCAAAGCGACGCAATGCCGCTATGCAGCATGCGCATAGCTTGCGTGCTCAGATTTCAGGTTTCGCGGCGACGTCTGCGATAAGCGATGATCTCTTCGGCAACAAAATCCTTGAAGGCCTCGATGCGCTTTGAGTGCCTGAGTTCCTCAGGGTATGCAAGGAAAACAGGCACATCGCTGCTGCCAACCTCAGGCAACACGCGCACCAAATCGGGGAAATCTTCGGTCAGGTAGTCTGGCAAAACCCCGATGCCGAGGTCCGAGCGCACTGATTGAAGGACGCCGTAATAGTTGTTCACGGTCAGGGTGCGTGCGATATCATAAGACATCAACTCGCGGATCAAGGTTGCCCCCGCACTGACCTGAAAGCTATCGGTGTTCTGGCACACAAGGCGGTGGCCGCGCAGATCAACAAGCCGCTCGGGTGTGCCGTTGGTTTTCAGATAGCTCGGCGTCGCATAGAGCGCCATTTGCACGGTCATCAGTTTACGCCGGATCAGATCTGCCTGACTGGGTTCCTTCATTCGGATCGCCACATCGGCCTCGCGCATGGGCAGATCGAGGACGCGCTCTTCCAGCATCAGATCGACGTTTAGGTCCGGGTATTTCTCGTAAAGCGCGGACAGACGCGGGGCGAGCCAGAGCGTGCCGAATCCGAAGGTGGTGGTGACGCGGAGCTGACCAAACACCTCCTCCTCGCTGTCGCGAATGCGCGCGGAGGCCGCCTCAAGGCGTTTGGACATGGAGCGCGTCGCGTCAAACAGCAACTCGCCCTGTTCGGTCAGGATCAGCCCGCGCGCATGGCGGTGAAAGAGCGTTGTGTTCAGCGATTCCTCAAGCGCGCGGATCTGACGGCTGACGGCAGATTGGCTGAGATGCAGTGTTTCGCCCGCATGGGTCAGGCTGCCCGCATCCGCGACCGAGTGAAAAATCCGCAGCTTGTCCCAGTCCATAGGTCAGGTTCTTTCGCCCGTGAGGTCAATAATGCCTTGCTGTTACCGCGAACAGGGGGCGTGGCGCAACGAAAACACCCGCGTGGAATTGATTTGTTAGGTCAACAGTTATGACCTATTATTGATTCGAAGCAGTTCTGGGAGGGTTTGCTCAATGTCGCGGCAAGACGTGCGTTTATCGGATCGGTTCGATCTGTCGAAATCCCCAGTTTTATTGACCGGAACGCAAGCTTTGGTGCGCTTGATGATGGCCCAGGCCGCCCGCGACAAGGCCGCGGGGCTAAACACGGCGGGCTATGTGACGGGCTATCGCGGCTCGCCCTTGGGCGCGGTGGACATGCAGATGGCCCGCGCGAAGGCTGAGTTGAGCGCGGCGAATGTGCGCTTTCACGAAGGGCTGAACGAGGATCTCGCGGCGACCGCTTTGTGGGGCACGCAACAGGCCGAGCTGCGCGGCGAGGGGCGCTACGACGGCGTCTTTGGGCTGTGGTACGGCAAAGGGCCGGGGGTGGACCGCTCGGGCGATGTGATGCGGCATGCCAATATGGCCGGGACCTCGCCCTATGGCGGTGTGTTGATGGCGATGGGGGATGACCATACCGGGGAAAGCTCCACCGTGTGCCACCAATCCGACTGGGCGCTGGTCGATGCCTATATGCCAGTGCTGTCGCCTGCGGGTGTGCAAGAAATCCTCGATTTCGGCCTCTATGGCTTTGCTTTGTCGCGCTATGCGGGAGTGTGGGCCGGGCTGAAACTGATGAAAGACACCGTCGAGGTCACGAGCGTTGTTGATGGAATGCGGACGGGGTTGGAGTTCGTGACCCCTGAGTTTGAGCTGCCCGAGGGTGGGCTGAGCATTCGGTTGGGCGATCACTGGATCGACCAAGAGGCACGGCTGACGCAGTACAAAAAGCAAGCCGCCGAGGCGTTTGCGCGCGCTAACGGCATCGACAAGCGGGTGTGGGGCAAGCCGGGCGCGAAGATCGGGTTCGCGGCGGCGGGCAAGAACTGGCTCGATCTGGTGCATGCTTTGAGTTTGCTGGGGATTGATGCGGATCGGGCCTCGGCTTTGGGGATCACCACCTACAAAATCGCGCAGACTTTTCCGCTGGATATGGAAGGGTTTCGCGAGTGGGCAGAGGGCCTCGATCTGATCGTGGTTGTTGAGGAAAAGCGCAAACTGATCGAGGTGCAGGTCAAAGAAGCGATCTTTGACAACCGCGCTGGGCGGCGGGTTTATGGCGAGCGCGACGGGCAAGGGCGTGAGCTGTTCCCGGTGCGCATGGCGCTTGATCCCGTTGATATTGCGATGAAAATCGGCGGGCTGCTGGCAGAGGAGGGGCGTTCGACGGACGAGATCTCTGGGAGGCTTGCGGGTTTGGTCGAAGCCGCGCGGGCGGACAACGCGCCCGATCTGGCGGCGCGGTTGCCGTATTTCTGCTCGGGCTGTCCGCATAATAGCTCCACCAAGGTGCCCGACGGATCGCGCGCCTATGCGGGCATCGGCTGCCACTTCATGGTGCAGTGGATGGACCGCGAAACCTCCGGCTTCACGCATATGGGCGGGGAGGGGGCGAACTGGATCGGCGAGGCCGAATACTCAACACGCGATCATATATTCCAGAATATCGGAGACGGGACCTATAACCACTCCGGCGTGCAGGCGATCCGGGCGGCTTTGGCCGCAGATGTGAACATCACCTATAAGATCCTGTTCAACGACGCGGTGGCGATGACCGGGGGGCAGGCCAATGATGGGGGGCTGAGTGCCGAGCAGATTGCGCATGAGCTGAAGGCGATGGGCGTTAAGGACGTTGTGCTGGTCTATGACGAGAAAGAGGTAAGCGATTTCAGTGGCTTCCCGGCTGGCTTGCCGCGCTACCCCCGCGCCGAGTTGATGCAGGTGCAAGAGCGGATGTCGCGCGTCAAAGGCGTGTCGGCCATCGTCTATGTCCAGACCTGTGCGGCCGAGAAACGCCGCCGTCGCAAGCGTGGGCAGTTCCCCGATCCTGACGCGCGGATCTTCATCAACACCGATATCTGCGAGGGCTGCGGCGATTGTGGGGTGCAGTCCAATTGCGTCTCGCTGGTGCCGGTCGAGACCGAGCTGGGCCGCAAGCGCGCGATTGATCAATCGAGCTGCAACAAGGATTTTTCCTGCGTCAAAGGCTTCTGCCCGTCCTTTGTCACGGTCAAGGGCGCGAAAATCCGCAAGCAGGCGACGGCCTCGGTCGATCTGGGCGATCTGCCCGCGCCCGCGCTGCCCTCGATCGACGGCACGCATAACCTCGTCATCACCGGGGTCGGCGGGACGGGCGTTGTGACCATCGGCGCGACTCTCGCCATGGCCGCGCATCTGGAGGACAAAGGTGTCGGCATGATGGAAATGGCCGGCCTCGCGCAGAAAGGCGGGGCGGTGCAGATCCATCTGCGTCTGGCGAAACGGCCCGAGGACATCGCCGCGATCCGGGTGTCGATGGCTGAAGCGCATGGCATTATCGGGGGCGATCTGGTGGTGTCTGCGGGGGCCAAAACCCAAGCGCTGATGGCGCAGGGGCGCACCAGGGCGGTTGTGAATGACCACGAGATCATCACCGGGGATTTCACCCGCGATACCGAATTTAGCTTGCCAAGCAATGACTTGCGCATTGCGCTCGAGGCCAAGCTGGGCGCTGAAAGTGTAGCGTTCTTCGATGCGAGCGCGCTGGCGAAGGCGCTGCTGGGCGACTCGATATACTCCAACATGATGGTGACTGGCGCGGCGTGGCAGATGGGGCTGATCCCGCTGGGACGTGACGCGATTTTCCAAGCGATCACGCTGAATGGGGCCGCACCCGAGCGCAATCAGCAAGCGTTTGAGATGGGGCGCTGGGCGGTGCTGAACCCCGATGCGGCACGTGAGGTGCTTGCCCCAAAAGTCACTGATCTGCCGAAAACGACCGCGCAAGTGATCGCGTTTCGTGCGGATCATTTGAGCAAATATGGCGGGGACGATCTGGCCGCCAAGTACCGTGCGTTTCTCGCGCCCATTGAGGATGAAGCGCTGAAAGATGCCGTAGCGCGCGGATATCATAAGCTGTTGAGTTACAAAGATGAATACGAGGTCGCGCGGCTTTTGACCGAGACGCGCGCAAAAGCCGCCGAGCAGTTCGATGGCGATCTGAGCCTGACCTACCACCTCGCGCCACCTTTGCTCAGCCGTAAAGGCGCGGATGGGCGGCCCGGGAAAATCGCGTTTGGGCCACGTCTTGCAAAGGCGTTTCCGGTGCTGGCGAAGCTGAAAGGCCTGCGCGGCACGCTTTTCGATCCGTTCGGTTATACCGCCGAGCGGCGGATGGAGCGCGCGCTGATTGCTGAATATGAAGCCGATATGGCCGAAGCCTTCGCAAAATGCATGCCCAGCACCCGCGACGCGGTGATCGCTTTGGCGCTTTTGCCGCTGCAAATCCGTGGGTTCGGGCCGGTGAAAGAGGCCAATGCGCAAGCCGGGGCCAAGCGCCGGGCCGAGTTGCTAAGAACCATCCGCGCCGGCGGAGCCCCGCTTGCCCAGGCCGCAGAATAACCCCTGCGGCAGCGAGCCACTGGACCGGGCCCGCATCCGAGGTTAATTGCGTAAGGAACGCTGGGCCCTTATCAGGACTTTGCCATGGAACACCCCCGTCACATCGCCCGTGACATTACGTATGCAGGGTCTGCCAAGTCTCGGGCCGGGCGCGCTTTTATTCGTGTTACCGAAAACGCAACGGGTCGTTTGCACCTGATCAAACGCGCGCTGGGCTATGAAGACGAAGTCGCCGCCGGTCGGGACTTCTGGGAGGTCATGGCGGATCGCTATGGGCTGACCCTCGATATCGTGGGCGGCAGCCTTGAGAATATCCCGAAAGAGGGGCCGTGTGTGGTGGTGGCAAACCACCCCTACGGTATTCTGGACGGGTTAATGATGGGTAAAATCCTGGCCGAGCGGCGGGACGAATACCGTATTTTGGCCAATCAGGTGTTTCGCCGCGCCGCTGATCTGGAGAAGGTTATCCTCCCGGTCAGTTTTGGCGAAACCAAAGAGGCGACGAAGGCCAATCTTGAGACCCGGCGCGAATCGTTGCGGTTTTTGCAGGATGGGGGGGCTATGGGCGTGTTCCCGGGCGGAACCGTCTCGACCGCGCCGAAGCCGTTTTCCGCGCCGATGGACCCGTTTTGGCGCAGTTTTACCGCCAAGATGATCGCCAAATCCGAAGCCGTGGTGGTGCCTGTGTTCTTTGAGGGGGCAAATTCGCGGCTCTTTCAATTGGCCAGCCACATCCATTCTACCTTGCGCGTCGCACTCTTGATCAACGAATTTCGCGCGCGCACCGACGAGCCCGTGCGCGTTGTGATCGGCAAACCTATTCCGCGCGCTCAGATTGAGGTGCACCGCTCTGATGCCCGCGCGTTAATGGACTTCCTGCGCGCCGAGACGTACAAGCTGTCTCCAAAGCCATTGAAGAACATGGATTATGGCTTTGAGTTTGAAGAAAGATTCCGGGATCGGAAGGTGCGGTAATGGCCGTTGGTGTGTTTGACTCTGGCTTGGGCGGGTTAACCGTTTTTGACGCGGCGACCAAGCGGTTGCCCGACGTGCCGTTCGTCTATTACGGCGATAATGCCAACGCGCCTTATGGCGTGCGCGACGCTCAGGACGTCTTTGAGCTAACCGAAAAAGCCGTCAATCGGTTGTGGGCCGAAGGTTGCAATCTGGTGATTTTGGCCTGCAACACGGCCTCTGCCGCCGCCTTGCGCCGCATGCAGGAAGCGGGCGTGCCCGAGGGCAAGCGTGTGCTGGGCGTGTTCGTGCCGTTGATCGAGGCGCTGACCGAACGGCAATGGGGCGATAACTCGCCACCGCGCACCGTGGGCGTGCATGATGTGGCGCTGTTTGCCACGCCCGCAACGGTGGCCAGCCGCGCATTTCAGCGCGAATTGGCGTTCCGCGCGATCGGTGTCGATGTGGAAGCGCAGGCCTGTGGCGGCGTGGTCGATGCGATTGAAGAGGGCGATATGATCCTGGCCGAGGCGCTTGTGCGCAGCCATGTGGACGCCTTGAAGCGCAAGATGCCAAAGCCCGAGGCAGCGATCCTTGGGTGCACGCATTATCCGTTGATGCAGGACATTTTTCAGGATGCGCTTGGGGCGGATGTGAAGGTCTATTCTCAGGCCAATTTGGTTGCCGAAAGCCTCGCGGATTACCTGACACGGCGGCCCGAAATGCGTGGCCCGGATGTGAAGCCCTTGATGCTGACCACAGGCGATCCGGCACGGGTGTCGGACAAGGCGACACAGTTCTTACGACGACGGATCGAGTTTGTGGCCGCATAATGCGCGCTTTTCACCGATACGATACCGACGTAATACCGACGTGAAAAAGACGTTGGTTTTGATCCTGAAAGATCCAAAATATGACCCATAACATCGCCATTCTAGGCGCGTCCGGCTACACGGGCGCAGAGCTTGTTCGGCTGATCTCGACCCATCCTTCGATGCGCATTCAGGCGCTGTCGGCAAATGCAAAAGCAGGACAGCCGATGCGTGCTGTCTTCCCGCATCTGCGCCATCTGGACTTGCCGGAGCTGGTTAAGATCGAAGATATCGACTTCTCCGGCATTGATCTGGTGTTTTGCGCCCTCCCACATAAGACATCTCAAAGCGTTATCAGTGGTTTGCCGCGCGATGTTAAGGTGGTTGACCTATCGGCTGATTTCCGGCTGCGCGATGGGGCAGCTTATGAGACGTGGTATGGTAATCCGCATGCCGCACTCGACCTGCAAGCCACTGCAATTTATGGACTAACCGAGTTTTACCGCGCACAGATCGCAGGCGCGCGCCTTGTGGCAGGCACCGGCTGCAATGCCGCGACTGGCCAGTATGCGCTCAGGCCCCTGATCCGCGACAAAGTGATCCGCACTGATGACATTATCATCGACCTGAAAACCGGAGTTTCAGGGGCGGGGCGGTCGCTGAAAGAGAACCTGCTGCATGCTGAATTGTCCGAAGGCACGGCGGCCTATGCCGTCGGGGGCAAGCACCGGCATCTGGGGGAGTTTGATCAGGAGTTCTCGCTTATCGCGGGTGAAGATGTTAAGGTTCAGTTCACACCGCATTTATTGCCTATGAACAGAGGGATACTGGCCACTGTTTATGTAAAGGGTGAAGCGGATGCAGTGCACGGATCGCTCGCAAACGCCTATGCAAACGAGCCTTTTGTCCGCGTCTTGCCGCTTGGCGATGTGCCTGCCACGCACCACATCCGGGGGTCGAATTTCGTCGATCTGGGGGTGGTCGCGGACCGCATTTCTGGACGCACGGTCGTGGTCGCGACGCTGGACAATCTGGTGAAGGGCTCGTCGGGCCAAGCCTTGCAGAACGCCAACCTGATGTTATCTCTGAACGAGACGTCGGGTCTGATGCAGGCCCCCTTGTTTCCTTGAGGATACGCCATGCGCGGGCTGAAAAAACAACGCCGTATTCAGATCATCGCTCTCGCAGCGGTGGCATTAACACTGTCGTCGGTCCTGATCGGGTATGCGATGCGTGACGGGATCAACTTTTTCCGCACACCAACCCAAGTTGCCGAAGCGCCGCCGCCGCCGGGCGAAGTGTTTCGCATCGGCGGATTGGTGGCGGATGGCACATTGATCCGCGACCGGTCTGAAACGATTTTGTTCGAGGTCACGGATGGCAACGCTGCGATTGCAGTGGCATATACGGGAGTGCTGCCGGATCTGTTCGGTGAAGGCGAAGGCACCGTGGCGCTCGGGTCGTTCGAGGATGGCGTGTTTGTCGCGACCGAAGTTCTGGCACGCCATGACGAGACCTACATGCCCAAAGAGGTCATCGACGCGCTGGAAGCGCAAGGCTACTATGTTGATCCCGAAACGGGCGAAAAGGCCCAGATCGACGGCGCAACACCATCGAACGGTGCATCCGCAACCTATTAACCATTTTCGGCAATCTTCCCCAGTGACGGAGCTTTGGGGAGTGTGACTGATGGATGTGGAAGAGATTGCCCGACAGATCGTTGCCCGAGAGGGCGGCTATGTGAACGATCCCGATGATCCGGGCGGGGCGACGAATTTTGGCGTGACCATTCATACCATGCGTCGACTGGGGCTTGATCTAACAGGGGACGGGACGGTCAACGAGGCTGATGTTCAAGTGCTCAGCCAAGATCAAGCCGTCGAGATTTTCTTAACCCACTACTACCGTGGCCCCGGCATTGCGGGCCTGCCCGAGCCGCTGCAAGCCAGCGTGTTTGATATGTACGTGAATGCTGGCGGCAATGCGGTGCGCATCCTCCAGACGCTTGTCACGGAAATGGGCTTCGATATTGCTGTGGATGGTGAAATCGGCCCGCAAACTTTGCGCGCGGTCCACCAAGCCTTTGACGCGGCACCCGGCCATTTGAGCGATGCCTATGGGATCGCGCGGCGCAATTATTACTACCGTCTTGCGGACCGCCGCCCAGCCAGCCGCAAATTCGCCCGCACGCGCAACGGCGGCAAGGGCGGTTGGATCAAACGCGCTGAGGAATTCATCGCAGCGAAATTTCATCTCAGCGCGGCTGAGCATCAACAACGGGTGGCCGCATGGGACTGATCGACGGAGGAATGGGACTGCTCTTTGGTGGCGGGCGCAATGTGGTTGTCGAGACGGCGGAAGTGTTTCGAGAGAACGCCGAAAAGGCGGGAATGCGCTCTGCCTCGGCTCAAGAAGCGGCTTTGCGGTCTTTCGCGGCAGAGTTCTCACGTGGGCGGTCCTCGCGCTTTGATCGTATGATAGATGGGGTGAACCGCCTGCCGCGACCTGCTTTGGCCTTCGGGACATTGGGGCTGTTTGTGGCGGCGATGGTTGATCCCATTTGGTTTGCCGCCCGGATGCAAGGTATCGCCCTCGTGCCAGAGCCGCTCTGGTGGTTGATGGGGGCGATTGTGTCGTTTTACTTCGGAGCGCGACATCAGGCAAAGGGGCAAGAATTTCAACGCTCTATCGCTGCAAGTGTTGCCCGTACCCCAGATGTGATCCGCAACACGGCGGCCTTGGATGCGCTGAGCGCGGGCGCGGATATCGTCGAGGATGCACGTCCGACGACTGGACCAAATCCGGCGCTGGAGGCGTGGCGAGCGAGCTGAGAGGGCCAAAACTCCACGTGGAGTTTTGCAAATTCTCACGGGAGAATTTGGCCCCCCGCTAAAGGCGCGACAAAGAGACAGCTTTTATCACGGCAGTTTCAGTGGCGGGGGCCAAACGCGGCGCTATACTCGACGTCATGATAGTAGAACTCGGACATTTCGCCCTCATCCTGGCCCTGTCGCTGGCCATCGTGCAAATGATCGTACCGCTTGTCGGTGCGCATAAGGGCTGGGCGTCATGGATGGCCAGCGCCGACCCGACCGCAACGGGGCAGTTTTTGCTGACAGCATTCTCCTTCGGGGCGCTGACCTATGCGTTTGTCGTTTCGGATTTCTCGCTGCAGCTCGTGGTACAGAACAGCCACACTGACAAGCCGATGCTCTATAAGGTGACGGGTGTTTGGGGCAATCACGAAGGCAGTTTGTTGCTCTGGGTGTTGATCCTGACGCTGTTTGGTGCGATGGCCAGCTGGTTTGGCGGCAATTTGCCCCCAACCTTGAAAGCGCGTGTCTTGGCGGTTCAGGCAAGCGTGACGGTAGCTTTCTTGGTCTTTATCCTGCTGACATCTAATCCTTTTACACGGTTACTGGTGCCGCCATTCAATGGCGAGGACCTTAACCCGCTGCTCCAAGATCCGGGCTTGGCCTTCCATCCCCCTTTCCTCTACCTTGGCTATGTCGGCCTTTCGATGAGCTTTTCGTTCGCCGTCGCCGCGCTGATTGAGGGGCGCGTTGATGCCGCGTGGGGCCGCTGGGTGCGGCCTTGGACGCTCGCAGCGTGGCTGTTTCTGACAATCGGTATCGCGCTTGGGTCCTGGTGGGCCTACTACGAGCTTGGTTGGGGCGGTTTCTGGTTTTGGGATCCGGTGGAAAATGCCAGCTTCATGCCTTGGCTCATCGCGGCGGCTCTGCTCCATTCGGCAATTGTGGTCGAGAAACGCGAGGCCCTGAAGGCCTGGACAATCCTGCTGGCGATTCTGGCGTTCGGTTTCTCGTTGATCGGTGCGTTTATAGTGCGCTCAGGTGTTCTGACCTCGGTCCACGCTTTCGCAAATGATCCCGAACGCGGCGTGTACTTACTTGGCATAACAGGGTTCTTCATGGGTGGTGCATTGCTGCTGTTCTCTATTCGAGCAGGGGCAATGGAGGCAAAAGGCGTTTTTTCGACCGTTAGTCGCGAGAGTGCGTTGGTCGTCAACAATATCCTACTCGCCGTGTCTGCCTTTGTTATCTTTGTCGGGACAATGTGGCCTCTGGTGGCCGAACTCATCTTTGACCGTAAGCTGTCGGTTGGCCCCCCCTTCTTCAATCTGGCCTTCGCACCCTTCATGATCGGTCTCGCCTTGGTGCTGCCGTTCGGAGCGATGATGGCGTGGAAGCGTGGGCGGTTTACGCCGCAAATGAAGCCACTTTGGGGTATCATGGCGCTAGCCTTCGCCGTGGGGGCGTTGTTGTGGGCGGTGCAAACGGGGCGCTCGGCGCTTGGCCCTGTGGGTTTGGCTTTAGCGGTGTGGATTGTGTTGTCCTCTGGGCTTGATATCTGGAGCCGTACGGGACGCGGCAGTGTTGGGCACCGTTTTGGCCGCATGACACGCTTGCCGCGCGCCGATTGGGGCAAGGCGGTGGGTCATATTGGGTTTGGTTTGACCATCTTTGGCGTTTCGATGCTGATGGCCTATGAGTATGAAGACATACGTGTTGCCCAAATCGGTCAGTCCTATACCGTCGGCGATTACCAAATAACGCTCGCGGAAGTTCGCGATGTGGAGGGGCCGAATTATCTCGCCACGGTTGCTAAGATTGATGTAACCCAAGGCAGCTACCAAGTGCGCCTCACACCAGAAAAGCGCGTTTATCCGGTGGCAGGTATGCCCACGACCGAAGCCGGGATCGACAATGGCATCACGCGGGACGTGTATGTGGTGATCGGGGATCAGCAGGCCAATGGCGGCTGGGCCGTGCGCACCTATATCAAACCTTATGCGAATTGGATCTGGTTGGGCTCGATCATCATGGCGCTAGGAGGCGTTTTGTCGCTGACGGATCGTCGGTTCCGGGTGGGGGCTGCAGCTTCCAAGGCGCGCTCGCCCAAAGCCAGCGTGCCTGCAGAATGATCCGCGTTCTGGTATTTGTGCTGGGGGTGGCGTTCGCCCTACCAGTCTTTGCGGTCCAGCCGGATGAGGTCCTGGATGATCCGGTTCTCGAAGAGCGCGCGCGAGAGATGTCGGCGGAGCTAAGATGCTTGGTATGCCGGAACGAAAGCATCGACGAATCCAATGCAGAACTGGCCAAGGATTTGCGGCTTTTGGTGCGCGAACGGCTTTTGGCGGGCGATACGAACGAGCAAGTTATGAGCTTCATCGTGGACCGCTACGGGGAATACGTGCTGCTGCGGCCCAAGGCTACGGGATCTACCTTGGCCTTGTGGCTCGCTGGACCTGCAATGCTGCTGCTCGCGCTCGGCGTCGGTGTTGGCTACGTGCGCAGTCGCCGCGATGCACCGGAACCGGGTCAGGCGCTCAGTGCGGATGAAAAAGCGCGGCTCGAGGCGCTGCTGGAAGACTGATTTTGGCGGCATGGTGTCAACTGACGGCGCGTCTCTCTTTCCCTCGGAGCCGACACTGGTATGGTCCGCGCAACTGAGCAAGGACGCCCTATGATTTACGATACAATTCAGTTTGATATCACCGATGGCCTCGCCACGGTGCGGATGAACAGACCCGAGGTCATGAACGCGCTGAACACACAAATGCGCGCCGAGATCACCGATGCGATGCGGATTGCGGGGCGCGAGGCGCGGGTGACGGTTTTGACTGGCACGGGTCGTGCGTTTTGTTCCGGCCAAGATCTTGGCGACGGGACGGCGGCGAACCTCGATCTGGAGCGGACTCTGCGCGACGAATACGTGCCGATGTTGCGAGCGATCATCGACTGCCCCGTGCCAGTGATTGCGGCCGTCAACGGCGCGGCGGCGGGGGCCGGGGCGAATTTGGCGCTGGTGACAGATGTGGTGATCGCAACCGAAAGCGCTGGCTTCATTCAAGCGTTCACGCGAATTGGCCTGATCCCAGACGCGGGCGGGACCTATTTCTTGCCGCGCCAAATGGGGTTCGCCAAGGCGATGGGGGCGGCGCTGTTTGCCGAAAGGATCACAGCGCGCCAAGCCGCCGATTGGGGGATGATCTGGGAGGCTGTGGCCGATGATGATTTCGAGGGCGTCTGGAAAGCACGGGCAAAGCACTTGGCAAACGGACCGACTGAGACGCTGAAGCATGTTAAGACGGCGCTGCGGCAGAGCTTCAATAACGATCTGGACGGCCAGCTGGCGCTTGAGGCGCAATTACAGGGAAAATGTGGTCAGACGCGTGACTTTCAGGAAGGTGTTTTGGCGTTTCTGGATAAGCGGCCGGCGGAGTTTGAGGGGCGGTAGGCTTGGGGTTTTCGATGAGGCGAGTTCTCATCGAGCGATACAACTCTAAGAAAGTTAGGGGCTTTCCAGATGTTGATCCTTATCCCACCAGTTTGCCCTACATTTTGTTGTTTGGGGGCTTGTCCCTAACATTGTTAGGCGTGTTAACCTTTCGTTAGGGCTTTGGCCGCCACAACAAAAAGCCTCCCCCCCAAAAACCGTCTTAGTCAGACCCACGCCCCATCTTCTCAAATCGCGGCAGCATGGCTGAAAAATCCATCATGCCCATCTCTTCATCCTCCACCAAAGCGCGATACAATTCGGCGGCCCGCGCGCCCATGGGCGTTTCTGCATCTACCGCCTCCGCGGCTTGCTGGCTTAGACGAAGGTCTTTCAGCATCAAGGCCGCCGCAAATCCCGGCTCATAATCCCGGTCCGAGGGGCTTTGCGGGCCGATGCCAGGTGCCGGGCAATAGGCGTTCATGCTCCAGGAATACCCCGAAGACGTGCTGACAACATCGAACATCGCCTGGCGATCAAGGCCCAGTTTATCGGCCAGCGCAAAGGCCTCGCAGGTGGCGATCATGGTCACGCCAAGGATCATATTGTTGCAAATCTTTGCCGCCTGACCGTTGCCGGAGGGGCCGCAATGAACATGCTTTTGCCCATGATATCAAAGAGCTCCGAGGCGATCTTCACGCCCTCCACAGGGCCGCCCACCATGAAGGTTAGCGTGCCGGCATTTGCCCCACCGGTGCCGCCCGAGACAGGTGCGTCCAAGGGCAATAGACCAAGCGCCAAGGCGTCATCGGCCACCGCACGCGCGCTCTGCACATCGACGGTCGAGCAGTCGAGAAACACTGCACCTTGCCGCATGACCGAAATAAACTCGTCCGCCACGGCCTTCAGGATGGTCCCGTTTGGCAGCATTGTGATAACCACATCTGCGTCGCGCGCCGCATCGGCCGCTGAGGCAACTTGCGCCACCCCGTCCGCCTGCACACCGCTGACATCAAACCCCGACACCTGATGCCCGGCCTTCGCCAAGTTTGCGGCCATGGGCGCGCCCATATTGCCCAATCCGATAAAGCCGATTTTCATGTTCTAAACCTCCGTCTCAAATGTCAGGGCGTCCGGCCCGAGAGGGCGCAGCATCGCGCTGACTTCAAAGGGTTTGACCGCCATCGGGCTGTCATGGTGCCATTTCGGGCTGCGATCCTTTTCGATAATCGCCGCACGAATGCCTTCCGCAAAATCACCCTGCGCACCGGCGCGCCAAACATATCTGAATTCCTGTCCGAGCGCTTCATGGATGCTGTCGCGGATGCGCGCCCGGTGGACCAACTCGATTGCGGCGGCCATGGCCAGCGGGGCGTTTCGGGCGAGTGCTTTGCGTGTTTGGGTGCCGAATTCCGTCTCGTCGCGCTCTAACAACCGCAGAATATCTCCCAGCGTTTCGCCGCCAAACAGATCGTCGATCACGCTTTGCTGGTCTGCGAGCGTGCTTAAGGGCGCAGGCGTTGCGGCCCGGTCCACCGCCTCGTAATCGCCATGGGCGCACAGCTCGGCCACCAAATCGGGCCAGATGTGCTGTGGAATGAAGTAGTCGGCGAAGCCCGCATGGATCGCGTCGCCTGCATCCATCCGCGCGGCCGTCACGCCCAGGTATTCCCCCAGCCGTCCCGGCGCGCGCGCCAGCAACAAGGTGCCGCCCACATCCGGGATCAGGCCGATGCCGACCTCGGGCATGGCAATCTTGCTGGTTTCGCAGACGATCCGGTGCGAGGCATGGCAGCCGACCCCGACGCCTCCGCCCATGGTGAAGCCTTGCAAGAGGCTGATGACAGGTTTTGGAAACGTGAACATCGCGGCGTTCATCCGGTACTCGTCGCGCCAAAAGTGGCGGCCATACGCGTAATCGCCCGCAATGGCCGTTTCATACATCTTGGCGATATCACCTCCGGCGCAGAAGGCACGGTCGCCTGACGCATCGAGGATCAACAGCTTGATCGCGTCGTCCCGGGCCCAGTCTGCAAGGGCGGCATGAATGTCGTGGATCATCTGATAGGTCAGCGCATTCAGCGCCTCGGGGCGGTTCAGCGTGATCCGTCCTGCATGGCCGTGGCGGCGAATACTGATGTCGGTGTTCATTATTGGATCAACCCGCGCGCCACGATCAGGCGCATGATTTCGTTTGTGCCTTCAAGGATCTGATGCACCCTGAGATCGCGTAGGATTTTTTCTATCCCGTAGTCAGACAGGTAGCCATAGCCGCCATGCAATTGCAGGCATCCATCCGCAATGCGGCTGCCAGTTTCAGTGGCGAAGGCCTTTGCCATTGCGCAATGGCGGCTCGCATCCGGGGAGCCGGTGTCGAGTTTCCATGCGGCCTGACGCAGCATCACACGGGCGGCTTGCAGCTCGATCTCCATATCCGCAAGGCGAAATTGTAGCGCCTGAAACTGGTCAATCGGCTGTCCAAAGGCCTTGCGCTCGGCCATATAGGCCAGCGTTTTGTCGAGTGCGTTTTGCGCCGCCCCGACAGAGCAGGCCGCAATGTTCAGGCGTCCGCCATCAAGGCCCGCCATCGCGTATTTGAAGCCAAGACCTTCCTCGCCCAGAAGTGCCTCCGCGGCGACTTCGCAGCCGTCCATCTGCACTTGCCGCGTCGGTTGCGAGCGCCATCCCATCTTGTCCTCAAGTCCGCCAAAAGACAGGCCGGGGGCACCGTCTTCGACCAAAAAGGCCGAGATCCCGCGCGGGCCGTCATCCCCCGAGCGCGCCATCACCAGATAGGCATCTGAGTACCCACCGCCGGAGATAAAGGCTTTGGTTCCAGACAGCTGCCAGGCGTCCTTCATGTGAACGGCCTTGGTCTTGAGGGCGGCGGCGTCCGATCCAGAGCCCGGTTCGGTCAGGCAATAACTCAGAACGGTGTCCATACTGAGCGCACCGGGCAAGACCCGGGCTTTCATCTCGTCCGAGCCGTGCTTGTCGATCATTGCGGCGACCATATTGTGGATCGACAGGAAAGCCGCGACCGACGCGCAGGACATCGACAAAGCCTCGAAGACGAGCGTGCCGTCAAGGCGCGAGAGCCCCGATCCACCCGCCTGTTCGGACACATAAAGCCCGCCGAATCCCAGCTCGGCAATCCGTGGCCACAGCGATTTCGGGATCTCGCCCGCCGCATCCCAATCTTGCGCAAAGGGGGCTATATGCGCGGCCCCCCAATCGCGCGCCATATCAAAGATCGCGGTCTGTTCTTCGGTCAGGGCAAAGTCCATGTGCGCCTCCGCTCGTCAATTGAACATATGTTCATTTGTTACCTGCACCGCCGGGCTTGGCAAGCGCCTCACAGATCCGCGTGGAAGGCGTCGATCAAATGGCGCGTCACGTCGCACAAGGCGTCCTCGCGCGACTTTCCCGCATCAAGCGATGTTTGCAAGACGCTGCGTTGACGGTCGGAAGCCGAGCCGTCGCTGAGACCGGCGCGCAACGCCTCCAACTCCGCCGCTGATCCGAGGGCCGCTGAATCCTCGGCCACCATTTCCAGAAGTTCGTCCAGCAGCTGGTCCATGGGCCGTATCTCGGCCGACCCAAAGTCAATCAGCCCCTCTGCGCAGCCATAACGCAAGGCGCGCCAGCGGTTTTCTTCGATCAAGAACCGATCATAGCCGCG
This sequence comes from Dinoroseobacter sp., assembly GCA_965279125.1. Lineage (GTDB taxonomy): Bacteria > Pseudomonadota > Alphaproteobacteria > Rhodobacterales > Rhodobacteraceae > Dinoroseobacter. The sequence continues at coordinate 21,470 of CBDIHL010000033.1, read as the reverse complement.
CCAGCTGAGGTTTTTCGCCCGCAACCGCCAGAGCATCCGCGTGATCGCTTGGACCAAAGCCGCGAGCGATAACGCGTGTTCCATCCTAGGCGAGACATCGCAAATCCGCGTCTCGAGCGTCGGGAATTTGTCCGATGGGCGCAGGTCCCACCATATCTTGGTGCTGTCCTCGATCACGCCCAGCTCGATCAGGGTGCCGGTCGTGCGTTCATACTCGCCCCATGAGTTGAAACGCGGCGGCAACCCGGTGCGGGGGAGGTTGTCGAACACCGTCATGCGGTAGGACCCGAGGCGCGTGTCGCGCCCTTGCCAAAATGGCGACGATACCGACAGTGCCAGTAAGTGCGGCAGGAAATAGCGAAACTGGTTCATCAGATCGACGCGTAAGCCGTTGTCTTCAATGCCAATATGCACATGCATCCCGCAGATCAGCATCCGCCGCGCGACCCCGCCAAGCGCGCGTTCCAGATCGTTGTAGCGCGCCTTGTCGGTGTGATGCTGGTCCTTCCAGTCGGAAAACGGATGGCAGGAGGCGGCAATCGGGGCGAGGTTATGCTCGGCAGCTTTGGCGGCGACGGTGCTGCGCAGGCGGCGCAAATCTTCGCGGGCTTGGCTGATGGTTTCGCAAATCCCGGTGCCGATCTCGACCTGACAGGCGAGGAATTCGGGACTGACGCGCCCCTCAAGCGCCTCCGCGCAATCCTCGATCAGGCCCTCGGGCGCTTGGGTCAGCGCGAGGCTGTCGCGGTCAACGAGGAGGTATTCCTCCTCGATGCCCATGGTGAAACTGGGGGTTGTGATGCTCATAATCCCAGCAAAACCGCCAAGGCGGGGTTTGCCAAGCAGAAATTACAACAAGCGCACCTGCATCCCGGTCTTGGCCATGCCGTGCAGCTCTTCGATATGCGCGTTGAACAGACCAATGCAGCCCGACGAGCTTTGCCGCCCGATCTTGCGCGTATCATGCGTCCCGTGGATCAGATAGGCGGGCCAGGTTAGATAAAGCGCGTGGGTTCCCAAGGGGTTACCGGGGCCGGGGGGCATATAGGCGGGCAGGGTCGGATCACGCTCGCGCATATTGGCGGTGGGCGTCCAGTCGGGGCCGACGCGCTTGCGGGTGATCTCGGTATAACCGCGCCGGGTCAATTCTTCGGTCATCGGCACGGAGGACGGATAAAGGCGGTAGGTCTCGCCATCCTCGGCCCAAAAGTGCAGCGCGCGCGAGTTGATATCGGCGAGGATCGCGCCGGTGCCGAGGGTTTCGAAATGGTCCTGCCAGCGCTGGGACTTGAAGGTCGAGGTGTTGCGCCGCACGCCCTCGCCGCCGCGAATGACGGGTTGCGGCGTCTCCGACAGCGCCAGATGGGGCGTGAAGAGGGCGGCGGCACCGGTCAGAAGGGCTGCGCGGCGGGATATGTTGCTCGACATAGATACACCAGTTGCTCAGGTTTTCGGACCCATAGCAGAGGGCGCGGGGGCAGGGCAGGGGGGCTCACAAAGGCGTTAGCGGTTGTGAGGCCGCCTACGCGTAGGTCAGCGTTTGAAACGTTTTGACATGCGGGCGATGGCACGCTTTGACATGCGGGCGATAGCACGCTCATGCTTGGCGCTTTCCAGGTGTTTTCTGTAGACGGGCAAATCCCAGACCATAAACAACAAAGGCAATAACAATCCGAGCCAAAGGAGCATGATGCAGACCCCAAATGTGACGAGGGCTATTTCAGGCACTGCGAATTTCTGTCCAGTGGGCTCCAGGATGCTAAGAAGGATCAAGGGTCCCAAAATGGCGGCGAAATGCAAGCCAACGACCGCGATAAACGCCATTATCGGTCCCAAAGAGCACAAGAACGCGGAAATCCGGTTCGCGAGCCCTCGCAGCCAAAGGAAATAAAACGTGCTCAGCAACGCGGATTCCTAACTCTAATGCGAAGGCGCTTTGCCGATCATCCGCAACCCAGCCCCCACAATCGGGATCAGGATGAAGCCGAGGATCAGGCCAAGCACCCCATCAATGGCAGCAGTTACGGCCCATTCGACAAAGCCCTGACCCTGACCAATGGCATGGGCAATCGTGTGGATCGTGTCATAAGGTGCACTGAAGCCGATATCCTTAAGGCTGTGGATGATGATCGATCCGCCGACCCAGAGCATCGCGCCCGTCCCGACAATCAACAGCAGTTTCAGAAAGCCCGGCATCCCGCGCACGATCCCGCGTCCCGTGGCGCGCGTCAGGCCGAGGCGGCCTTCGCTGGCCATGTGCAAGCCCACATCGTCGGCCTTCACAATCAGCGCGACCGATCCGTAGACCATGATCGTGATCCCGACGGCGACGACGGCGAGGGCGGCGGCTTGCATGTAGATGTTCGACGGCGGCAGCGCGGCGAGCGCGATGGTCATGATCTCGGCCGACAGGATAAAGTCGGTCTTGATCGCGCCTTTGACCTTCTGCTCTTCCAGATGCGCTGCGTCTTTGACCTTCTCGTCCAGTGGCACCTCCACATGCTCGGGCGGGTTCAGCCAGTGGGCGATTTTATGGGCACCTTCATAGCACAAGTAAGCCCCGCCCAGCATCAGCAGGGGCGGGATGGCCCAAGGCGCGAAGGCGGACAGCAAAAGGGCGACGGGCAGTAAAATGAACAGCTTGTTCAAGATTGAGCCGCGCGCGATTTTCCACACAATCGGCAGCTCGCGCGCCGGGGCGAAGCCTTGGACGTATTTCGGTGTCACGGCTGCGTCGTCAATCACAGCGCCTGCGGCCTTGGCACCGGCCTTGGCAGCTTGTGCTACCACGTCATCGACGGAGGCCGCAGCGACTTTGGCAATTGCCGCAACATCATCCAATAGGGCCAGCAGACCACTCATACGCACGCTCCCGTTTGATCAGGCGCACTCTAACAAGGGGTGGGGCGGCTGCAAGGATGGCGTGGGGGGAAACAATTGCCCTGATCCCCCCGCGAATTATCGCCAAACGCGTACGGAGTTAGCGCAAACCTAAGCCAAGTGGTCACATTTTGCGCTAACATGCTGATCCCTCCGGTTTCTTTGAGCGCGGTATACATCTACATACCGAGGGAATTGACGAGTCACCGAAAGGAAGCGCCATGACCATCACCGTCGGCATTAACGGATTTGGCCGGATCGGGCGTTGTACCTTGGCCCATATCACCGAAGCGGCGCGCAATGATGTGCAGGTGGTGGCGATAAACGCCTCCGGCCCGATCGAGACCAACGCGCATCTGCTGAAATACGACAGTATCCACGGTCGCTTTGCGGGCGATATCCGCATTTCAGGCGACACGATGGATCTGGGGCGCGGCCCTATGAAGGTGCATTCGACCTATGACCCGACGGAGCTGGACTGGGAGGGCGTTGACGTCGTTCTGGAATGCACGGGCAAGTTCAACGACCGCGATAAGGCTGCCGTTCACCTGAGCCATGGTGCCAAGCGCGTGTTGGTCTCCGCGCCTGCGACGAATGCGGACAAGACCATTGTCTATGGCGTGAACCACCGCGATCTGACGACTGAGGATCATGTCGTGTCCAACGCGTCGTGCACCACCAACTGTCTGGCACCGCTGGCAAAGGTCCTGAACGAGGGCATCGGGATCGAGCGTGGCATAATGACCACGATACACAGTTACACCGGGGACCAGCCGACGCTGGATCGCCGCCACAAAGACCTCTACCGCGCGCGCGCGGCGGCCATGGCGATGATCCCGACCTCGACCGGGGCCGCGAAGGCGATTGGCGAGGTGATCCCAGAGCTGGAAGGCCGCCTAGATGGCACAGCCCTGCGCGTGCCCACACCGAATGTCAGCGCGGTTGATCTGACCTTTGAGGCGAGCCGTGATGTCACACGCGACGAGGTCAATGCGATTGTTGCATCAGCAGCTCAAGGTCATATGGGCGCTGTTTTGGCATATGATCCCGAGCCCAAAGTCTCGATTGATTTCAACCATACCCAGCAGTCTTGCATCTTCGCGCCCGATCAGACCAAAGTGGTCGGCGGGCGCACGGTACGTGTGCTTGCATGGTATGACAACGAGTGGGGCTTTTCGTGTCGCATGGCCGATGTGGCCGGCGCGATGGGGCGGTTGATTTAAGGGGCGCGCGCTGCCTCGGATAAGGGCAGCATGACGAACCAAGTTGCAATCCTACTGGCTTTGCTGATCACAGCCGCAATCGGCTGGGACGTGTTTTTGAACGACGCGTTTTGGGTCACGACATGGGGGCGTCGGCTGATCCTGATCGTCGAGTGGGCAGCCGTCTGGCGCTAAGACCCGGTAAACCCTTTCCAACAATTTCCAGTGACAGGCGTTGACCTGTGCGGCAAAATCCTTGAAGTCACGGGCCAAGCAGCGCCGTTAGCGCTAGCAATGACCTCGGACCCCATTCAGCGGAGATGCAGCATGACGATCAAAGTGGCAATCAACGGATTTGGACGGATTGGGCGCAACGTCTTGCGCGCGCTGATCGAGCAAGAGCGTGACGATATTGAGGTGGTTGCGATCAACGATCTCGGCCCCGTCGAGACCAACGCGCATTTGTTGCGCTTTGACAGCGTCCATGGCCGCTTTCCCGGCACAGTGATCACCACGGAGACCTCGATTGACGTAGGGCGTGGTCCAATTGCGGTGACGGCGATCCGCAATCCGGCGGATCTGCCCTGGTCCCATATCGACATCGTGTTTGAATGCACGGGTATTTTCACCGCGCGCGACAAAGCTGCGATCCATCTTGAGAACGGCGCGAGCCGCGTGCTGGTCTCTGCGCCCGGAGCCAATGCCGATCAAACGATCGTCTATGGTGTGAACCACGATGTGCTGAGTGCCTCGGACGTGATCGTGTCGAACGCGTCGTGCACCACCAACTGCCTCGCGCCCGTGGCGAAGGTGCTGAACGACAGCATCGGGATCACCAAAGGCTTCATGACGACGATCCACAGCTATACCGGCGACCAGCCGACGCTCGATACGATGCATAAGGACCTCTACCGAGCGCGTGCGGCGGCGCTGAGCATGATCCCGACCTCTACTGGTGCCGCGAAAGCCGTGGGTCTGGTGATGCCCGAGCTTGCAGGCAAGCTCGACGGTGTTGCGATCCGGGTGCCGACGCCGAATGTGTCCGTGGTGGACCTGACGTTTGAGGCGGAGCGCGAAACGAGTGTCGAGGAAATCAACGCCGCGATCCATGCCGCCGCAGCCTCGGGCCCGCTGAAGGGCGTTTTGGGCGTCACAGATGACAAGCTGGTGAGCATGGACTTTAACCATGACGCGCATTCGTCGATCTTTGCGACGGATCAGACCAAGGTGATGGAGGGCACGATGTGCCGCATCCTGACTTGGTATGACAACGAATGGGGCTTCTCGAACCGGATGCTGGATACGGCAGCGGTCATGGGCAAACATCTGTAAAATACACCGCAATATGTGTTTGGAAGGGGGGTGCATGTGCGCCCCTTTTTCTTTTTGATCAGGCGGTTAAGTGGAGAAATGCTGCATTGCAGAAATTGCATGGCGGCCTTGCTGTAATGGGCGTTGTGGGCAGGCCTGCGCAAGCCCATATCCCGGTCATGGACGCAGAGTTAGCGCCATCATCAATCCACCCCAAAGCGCCCAGACTGGGTGCTTCAGCCTTTAAGAGAGGACCGGCACTATGACTGAGATCGTCACCCAACTTTTCGATGCCGCCCAAAAGCGGATCGCTTATTCCCGCACCGTGGCTGAAATTGAAGCAATGCCGCTCGATGTGGCCCTCGACCTTGGTATCTTCCGCGAAGACGCGCCAAAGATCGCCGAAGCTGCCGTTTACGGTAACGATGGCGGCGCAAAAGCGTTTCGCTTTCACTAACGTGCATAAAGCCGCTGGATGCCTCCGGTGGGGATATTTGAAAAAGCAAAGTGCGCCGGGTCTTACGATCTGGCGCTAAATTTTTGCATCAGCGCGCTGTTGACCGCCGGGGTGACGAATTTTGACACATCCCCGTTCAGGCGCGCGATTTCTTTCACCAGTTTGGAGGCAATCGCCTGATGCTCGGCCTCGGCCATCAGGAAGACCGTCTCGATGCTGTCATCAAGCTGACGGTTCATCCCAACCATCTGAAACTCATACTCAAAGTCGGCTACAGCCCGCAGCCCGCGGATGATGATGCCGGCACCCACATCGCGCGCGCAATCGATCAGAAGGTTCTCAAAGGGATGGGCGATGATCTCCATCCCGGTCTCGGCTGAGAGGCTGGCGCATTCGTTCACCACCATCTCCACACGCTCTTCGAGCGAAAACAGCGGGCCTTTGTCGCGGTTGATCGCCACCCCGATCACAAGGTGGTCCACCAGCGCACTTGCGCGCCGAATGATGTCGAGATGTCCCAAGGTGACGGGATCAAACGTCCCGGGATACAGGCCTACGCGCATAAGGGGGGTCTCTTTATCTTGGGGCGGTTTTTCGCACGCAACAAAGTTTCGCGCGAAAATTCAAGGAAAAAGTCCGGCAGGAAGGGAGGCGGCAGCATCGGTGTGCCGCGCTCAATGCCCCATAATCATGCCTTCGAGCGCTTCTTTTTCCATCGCCAGTTGCGCCAAGCGCGCTTTCACCACGTCGCCGATTGTGATCAGGCCGACCATTTCGTCGCCATCGACCACCGGCATATGCCGAAAGCGCCCCTCGGTCATCAGGCCCAGCACGCTATCGGCGCTGTCTTGCAGGTGACAGGTCTGGATTTTGGTGGTCATCATATCATCCACCAACTCGGCCATGCAGGCGGCCCCGCGCTTGCCCAGCTCGCGCACGATGTCACGCTCGGACAACACACCTGCAACATGCTTGCCATCGGGCGACACAACCACCGTGCCGATCCGGCGCTGCGACAAAACCTCGACGGCTTGACTGACGCGGGTGCCGGGTTTGACCGTGACGACGCCATCGGTGCCCTTGGATTTGAGGATATGGTGAACGAGCATAGAGGCCTCCGAGCGTGTGCGATTGTATACTCAAGCTGACAATTCCGTGACCTGCCTGTCAAGCGCGCCCTTGCTCCCGCGCTGTTTCGCGCGATTGCCTCTGTTTGAGGGCGCAGGCTTTGGATAGGATCGGCGCAAACACGCGGGAGGATAATGCGATGCAACAGCTCACTCACTACATCAACGGTGCCCATGTCAAAGGCACATCCGGCCGCTTTGCCGATGTGATGAACCCGGCCTTGGGCGAGGTGCAGGCGCAGGTGCCGCTCGCCTCCAAGGCTGAGCTGGACGCGGTTGTCGCGGCGGCGGCTGAGGCGCAACCGGCTTGGGCGGCGACCAACCCTCAAAAGCGCGCGCGCGTGTTGATGGAGTTTGTGCGGCTTCTCAATCGCGACATGGACAAGCTGGCCGAGGCCTTGAGTCGCGAGCATGGCAAGACGCTGCCGGATGCCAAGGGCGATGTGCAGCGCGGGCTTGAGGTGGTGGAGTTTTGCATTGGTGCGCCGCATTTGCTGAAGGGGGAGTTTACGGATTCAGCAGGCCCCGGCATCGACATGTATTCCATGCGCCAAGCCCTTGGCGTTGTTGCGGGGATTACCCCGTTCAACTTCCCGGCAATGATCCCGATGTGGAAGTTCGCGCCCGCGATTGCTTGTGGCAATGCGTTCATTTTGAAGCCGTCCGAGCGGGATCCGTCGGTGCCCTTGATGCTGGCGGAATTGATGACCGAGGCGGGCTTGCCGGACGGGATTTTGCAGGTCGTGAATGGCGATAAAGAGGCGGTGGATGCGATCCTCGACAACGAGACGATCCAGGCGATCGGGTTTGTCGGCTCGACCCCGATTGCGTCCTATATCTATTCGCGAGGCTGTGCGAACGGCAAGCGCGTGCAGTGTTTTGGCGGCGCCAAGAACCACATGATCATCATGCCGGACGCGGATATGGATCAGGCCGCAGACGCGCTTGTCGGGGCCGGGTTTGGCGCGGCCGGCGAGCGGTGCATGGCGATTTCGGTGGCCGTGCCCGTGGGCGATGAGGCGGCGGATCGGTTGATCGAGAAGCTTGTGCCACGGGTGGAGGCCCTTAAGGTTGGACCATATACCTCGGGCAATGATGTGGATTACGGGCCGGTTGTGACGGCGGCGGCGAAGGCGAATATCGAGCGCTTGGTGCAGTCAGGCGTTGATGCGGGCGCGACTTTGGCCGTGGATGGGCGGGACTATTCGCTTCAGGGCTATGAGAACGGCTATTTCGTTGGCCCGCACCTGTTTGATAACGTGACCTCGGACATGGACATCTATAAGACCGAGATTTTCGGGCCTGTTCTGTCTACGGTGCGTGCCAAGACCTATGAGGAGGCGATTGGCCTTGCCATGGATCATGAATACGGCAACGGCACCGCGATTTTCACCCGTGACGGCGATACCGCGCGCGATTTTGCCAAGCGGATCAATATCGGGATGGTCGGGATCAATGTGCCAATTCCGGTGCCGCTGGCCTATCATACCTTCGGGGGGTGGAAGAAGTCGGGCTTTGGCGATCTGAACCAGCACGGGCCGGACGCGTTCAAGTTCTACACCCGGACGAAGACGGTGACGGCGCGCTGGCCGAGTGGGATCAAAGAGGGTGGGGAGTTCAGTATTCCGGTGATGGAGTGAGCTTCACACTGTGAAGCTCAACAGTGCGATGAGCGTCTTTGCTTGCAAAGGCGCGGTCGCACACCGTTTGTAAACCGGGCGCCGTCCCCAAATCTCCTCGAGGAGATTTGCAAATTCTCTCGAGAGAATTTGGGCCCCGCACAACGAAAAGGCCGGACGCAATGTCCGGCCTTTTCTCGTTCTATCTGAGCGCCTTACAGCATCTCTTTAACCTTAGCGGCCACGGCCTCAGCCGTGATGCCGAAATGCGCGTATAGCTCATCCGCAGGCGCGGACCCGCCAAAATCATGCATCCCGACAAAGCCACCCTTGTCGCGCTTGCCGCGCTCGCCATAGAGCCAACGATCCCAGCCAAACCGGATCGCGGCCTCCACTGCGACGCGCACCGGGCCCGCAGGCAGGACGCGCTTGCGGTAGGCATCGGGCTGCTCCTCGAACAGCTCCCAGCAGGGCATGGACACCACGCGTGTGCCGATCCCTTCGGCCTGCAACAGATCGCGCGCGGCCATCGCAATCGCCACCTCGGAGCCTGTCGCCATCAAGATCGCCTGACGCTTGCCGTCTGCATCGGCCAGCACATAGCCACCCTGTGCGGTCAGGTTCTTCGTCGTGTGATCTGTCCGCACAGTGGGCAAGCCTTGGCGCGACAGGGCCAGCACCGAAGGTGTGTCATTCGTCTCCAGTGCGATCTGCCATGCCTCGGCAGTCTCGACCGCATCGGCGGGGCGGAACACGTTCATGTTCGGTGTCGCGCGCAGCATGGCCAGATGCTCGACCGGCTGGTGGGTGGGGCCGTCCTCGCCGACACCGATGCTGTCATGGGTCATCACATAGACCGGCGCGATTTTCATCAAGGCCGAGAGGCGCATCGCGGGGCGGGCGTAGTCGGTGAAGGTGAAGAACGTCCCACCATAGGCTTTGACGCCGCCATGCAGCACCATGCCGTTCATCGCGGCGGCCATGGCATGCTCGCGGATGCCGTAATGGATGTGGCGGCCCTTGCGATCCTCGGGCGTGAAGATGCCGAGGTCTTTGGTGTTGGTCAGGTTCGATCCGGTGAGGTCAGCCGAGCCGCCGAGCGTTTCGGGAACGATCCCGTTGATCACTTCGAGCGCCATTTGCGAGGCCTTGCGGGTCGCGACCTTGGGCTTGTCCTCGGACAGTTGCTTTTTGAACGCCTTGACGGCGGCCGACAGTTTCTTGGGCATCTCGCCAGCAAAGGCTCGCGTGAATTCGGCCTGTTTGGCCCCGGACAAGGCGGCAAAGCGGGCGTCCCAGTCGGCGCGCGCCGCAGCGCCTTGGGCCCCGACGCCTTCCCACCAGTTCTTGATCTCTGAGGGGATCTCGAACGCCGGGTGGTCCCAGCCGTAAGCTGCCTTGGTGTCGGCAACGAGCGTGGCATCGGTCAAAGCGCCGTGGCCTTTGGCTGTGTCCTGCGCGCTTGATCCGATGGCGATATGGGTCTTGCAGGCGATCATCGCAGGGCGCGGCGAGGCTTTGGCGGCGCTCAAAGCGCGGTCGATATCTTCAGGGTCGTGCCCGTCGCAGCTGAACACATCCCAGCCAGACGCGGCGAAGCGGTCTTGCTGGTTGGTGCGGTCCGACATGCCGACATTGCCGTCGATGGTTATGCCGTTGTCATCCCAGAGCACAATCAGGCGCGACAGCTCTTGGCGGCCTGCGAGGGCGAGGGCCTCTTGGCTGATCCCCTCCATCAGGCAGCCGTCGCCGGCGATGCAATAGGTGTGGTGGTCGATGATTTTGCTGCCCCAGACGGCGCGCAAATGGGCTTCGGCCATCGCGAAGCCGACGGCATTGGCGATGCCCTGGCCGAGTGGGCCGGTTGTGGTCTCGATCCCGCGCGCATGGCCGTATTCGGGGTGGCCTGCGGTGATTGCGCCCAGCTGGCGGAAGTTCTTCACCTGATCAAGCGTCATGTCGGGCGAGCCGGTGAGGTGCAGCAGCGAATAAAGCAGCATGGAGCCATGGCCCGCGCTCAGGATGAAGCGGTCGCGATCAGGCCATTCGGGGTTGGCGGCGTCAAATTTCAGGTGCTTGGAATAGAGAACCGTCGCCACATCGGCCATGCCCATCGGCATTCCGGAATGGCCAGAATTGGCAGCGGCAACAGCGTCGAGGGTCAGGGTGCGGATCGCAGCGGCGCGCATCCAGTGATCGGGGTGCGCAGTGCGCAGTGCAGAAATGTCCAAGGGGCTGTCCTTTGAGGCGTGAGCGGCGGTTGCGAGGCTGATACGACGCAGGTGCGCCCAAGATCAAGCAATGGGGCGGGTGAATTCAGGGTTGGGCGCTCGTGACGCGCATCGCGCGAAGTCGTGCCGGTTGCGCGCGGGGTTAATTGCTTACCTTAGCTACATGGCGCAATATATTGATGCAGCGTGCGATTCGGGGGACGGACTGCGCGTGGGGGATGGGAAACGTGCCAGGAAGAGGCCTTTGTTATGAGTGAGCTCGGAGAGCTTGAAAAACGTATCGCGGAGGCGCTGACGCGCATTCGTGCCGGTGTAGAAGGCATGTCTGCCACACCAACAGAGGATGTCGTGTCCGCCGCAGAGGCAGATGCGCTGGCCGAGCAACTCTCGCTCGTGACCGCCGATCTGGCCGAAGCCACTGACGCATTGGCCGCCGAGCGCGCCAAGATCGGTGGGCAGGCGTCGCAGATCGAGGCGCTCAGCACGCAAGTCACCGGGCTGAAAGCAGATCTGGCGCGTGCGTCATCGCAAACCGATGATCTGGACGCAGCGCAGGCCGAATTGCGGACCTTGCGCGCTTCGGTCCAGGAATTGCAGACGGCGAATGCGGAATTGCGCCGCTCGGCCTTGTCGGGGGTCACAAGCCCCGATCTGATCAACCGCAGTCTTGCAGCTGATCTCGAAGCGGTGCAGGCGGCGCGCCTGTCGGAATTGCGCGATCTTGATGCCGTTCTGCGTGTGCTGAGCCCTGTGTTGGAGGAGGCATCAAATGCCTGATGTAATCGTTTCAATCGGCGGACGTGAATTTACCGTGGCCTGCCAAGAGGGCGAAGAGGCTTATCTGCAAAGTGCAGGGCAAATCCTCGACACTGAAGCGCAGGTGCTGGCCGATCAGCTTGGTCGCATGACGGAGGCGCGGATGCTGTTGATGGCGGGCCTGATGCTGGCCGACAAAACCGCAGGTCTTGAAGAAGAACTGCGCCGCTATGAGGCCGCTTATGCCGAGCAGGAGAAAGAGCTTGAAACGCTGCGCAACGCCCCTGCACCAGAGCCCGAACAGATCGAGGTGCCGATGATCCCGCCGAGCCTTGTCGAAGGTCTGGGCGAGTTGGCCGCACAAGCCGAAGCGGTCGCCGAGCAGGTCGAAGCGCGGGTCGCGGCGGCTGGCTAGTCTTTGGTCGCAATGCGAGGCCAAAACTCTTCGTCCGAAGAGTTTTGGCGCGTAGTTTTCGGACAAAACTTCTGCTCGGTTAAAGCAATGCGGACCGCCTGTTGAGTTACATTCAGCAGGCGGTCCATTCCCAGACCCAGCGATCTGTAATCACATGTAGATTGGTGTCGCCTCGGCGCAGCAGCATCGCGCGGTAGTTGAAGGGCGACCCTTCGGCCCAACATTCCATGTCAAACAACACCGCATCCATATCGCGGACATTGACGGGGTTGGTCATCTCGCAAACAGATTCGACCCCGTGAAGTTTGCCACCTTTAATAACCAGCGGCCCTCCATCTGAGTTTATCCATTCTATGTCGCATTGCTGGGGCGAATAGGTGTCGCCAGCGGGGCGATACATGCCGTCAAAGCGTCCCTCGGCGACCGCTGACCCAAGCGTAGCACCAAGGCTAAGCAAAATCGCTGTGATGAGACGTCCCATACCATCCTCCTCGTGACGTTTCGTCCCTCTAGACTTCACTACGCAGGCGCGCATGGTCAAGGCCTCCGCTCGATCCAGTGCAAGGCATATCCTTTTTATGAAATCCTTCCTTTTTCTCACGCCCCTGATCCTCATGTTCGCTGTCATAGGGCTGCTGGCCTATATCCGCCTTGCCCCCAGCGACGCACAAACTTGGCATATCGACCCAACAGACCCGGCCTTACGTCCGGGCGAGGGGCGATTTTTGGCGCGCGACGGTGCTGATCTGGCGAGCCCGATCTATGCCGCCACGCCACAGACCGTCTTGGCGCGTTTGGCCCAGATCGCCGATGACAGCCCGCGCACGCGTATTCTCGCAGGCACGCCGGAGGAGGGGCGCTTGACCTTCCTGACGCGCTCTTTGCTCATGGGCTTTCCTGACTATACAACTGTTGCCGCTTTGCCCGAAGGAGAGGGCACGCGCCTTGTGATCTATGCGCGGCTCCGATTTGGCCAACGCGACTTTGACGTCAACAAGACCCGTGTCGAGGGTTGGCTGGCGGCGCTTGCGGCCTCCAAGATGGGCGAACCACCCTTGACCCCCAACCCCTGATCGGACATTCCCGCGCCATGGTGCCTATGCAAAAACTCGCCGAGATCACGGCGCGCTTCGAATATCTCGAAGCGCGGATGGCGAGTGGTGTTGATGGATCGGAAATCGCTGAACTGGCGCGTGAATACTCGGAACTGAAGCCGGTGGTTTCGGAGATCGCCACCTATCAAACGCTGCTCGATGATTTGGCCGAGGCAGAAGCGATGCTGTCGGACCCTGATATGGCTGAGCTGGCGCAGGACGAATTGCCTATCCTCAAAGCACGCATTCCTGAGGTAGAACAAAACCTCCGCGTCGCTTTGCTACCGCGTGACACCGCAGATGCGCGCCCCGCGATCATCGAGATCAGACCGGGCACGGGCGGTGATGAAGCCTCGCTGTTTGCAGGCGATCTCTTACGAATGTATCAGCGCCATGCGGATGCCAAAGGCTGGAAGTTCGAGATCCTAGAGCAGGCCGAGACCGAGCTTGGCGGCATCAAGGAAGTGATCGCGCGGGTGGCCGGCGACGGTGTTTTCGCGCGCCTGAAATTCGAATCCGGTGTCCACCGCGTCCAACGCGTGCCGGTGACGGAATCCGGGGGGCGGGTCCATACCTCGGCGGCAACGGTTGCCGTGTTGCCCGAAGCTGAAGCGGTGGATCTGGATATTCCGGCCAGTGACTTGCGCCTTGATACGATGCGGGCAAGTGGGGCAGGCGGCCAGCATGTGAACACGACCGACTCCGCTGTGCGCATCACCCATATTCCGACCGGGATCATTGTTGTCAGCTCGGAGAAGTCTCAGCATCGCAACCGCGAGATTGCGATGAACGTCATGCGCGCGCGGCTTTACGATCTGGAGCGGCAGAAAATAGTGGATGAACGCGCCGCCGACCGGAAGGGCCAAGTGGGCAGCGGCGATCGCTCCGAGCGCATTCGCACCTACAATTTCCCGCAAGGGCGTATGACCGATCACCGGATTAATCTGACGCTTTATAAGCTGGATCAGGTCATGCAGGGCGATCTGGACGAAGTGATCGATGCGCTGATTGCCGATGACCAAGCGAGCCGTCTGGCCGAGATGGGGGTATGAGCGCGCCGCGTGCCGCTCATCTTCTGCCGCGCGCGATTGCTGATTTGCGTCAGGCCGGTGTGCCCGGGCCTGCGCGGGATGCGCGGTGGCTGTTGGCCTTTGCGATGGATATCCCGCCCGACCGATTGCTGCTGCATATGCAAGACGCGCTGAGCGTTGATCAATGCGCGCGCTTCGAGGCGCTGGTTGCCGGGCGGGCAGAGCGGCGCCCGGTCTCGCAGCTGACCGGGATGCGGCAGTTCTATGGGCGTTCTTTTGCGGTGACCTCAGACGTGCTGGACCCGCGCCCCGAGACCGAAATACTTGTCGAGACGGCCTTGGCTGAGCCGTTCGAGGCAGTGCTTGATCTGGGCACGGGAAGTGGTGCGATCTTGCTGACTTTGCTGGCAGAACGGGTTGGCGCGCGCGGCCTGGGCGTCGATATATCGTCCAAGGCTTTGGCCGTTGCGCGCGAGACCCGCGATCGGTTTGGGTTGGCGGGGCGAGCAACGCTGCGCCGCTCGGATTGGCTAAGCGCTGTGAGCGGGCGCTATGATCTGATGACCTGCAACCCGCCCTATATTGATGCCGCCGAACATGCCACGCTCGCGCCCGAGCCGCGTCTGTGGGAGCCGCAGATCGCGCTGAGCCCGGGCGAGGACGGCTTGCAGGTGTACCGCGCGCTTGCGCCGCACCTGCCACAGGTCTTGTCACCGGGAGGGCGCGTGGTGTTCGAGGTGGGTGCGGGGCAGGCCGAAGATGTGGCCGGGTTTTGCAGGCAGGCGGGGCTGTGCGATGTTGGGATTGTGCAAGACCTGGATGGGCGCGGGCGCGTGGTGTGGGCGCGCAGGCCAAGCGAGTGCGTCTTTTTCGCCTAAGCCCCCCATGCGTTGATGTATTTTATACTTTTTGCCTTGTAAGGCAGTGAAAGTGATGTTTACTGCACTGGCAAGACGCGGTTGCGAGGCCTCTTTCGGGCTGACGCCGCTGGATCAGATGATCGACCCGTCTTCCATGCGTTTGGCCCTCTCAGGTGTTGGAACAATGCCCTGACTGATCGGATCGGCGGTTTGCCGCAGGTGATCCCTCAACTGCCCCTAAGGCGGAAATTTGACCTCATGAGATCTTCTAAGTCCCGGAACCGGAACAAGAATAACAATCGTCGCCCCTCTGGCAACATCATCAACCGGGTGTTCGACAGCTCGGGTCCCGAGGGCAAAGTGCGCGGCACGCCGCAACAGATTATCGACAAGTATAATCAGTTGGCGCGCGATGCGCAGCTTGCAGGCGACCGTGTGGCGGTTGAAAGCTTCCAGCAACATGCTGAGCATTATTCGCGTATGCTGAGCGAGGCGATGCGCGAACAGGCTGAACGTCAGGCCCAGCAGGACGCCCAGCAAGCCCAAGCCAACGAAGGGCGGCGTGAGCGGCAGAATCAAGACAATCAGAACCGCGACCAAAACAGAGATCAAAATCGGGACCAGAACCGCGGTAGAAATCGCGATGAGACGGCACAGACCACCCAAACCGCCGCGACACAAGACCAGACACCTGCCTCTGAACCTGCTGAGGCCCCTGCCGCAGACGGTCAAAGCACCCTCGTTGAAACACCCGAAGACCGTCCCGCGCGCAAGCCCCGTGCACGCCGTCCCCGGGCTGAGCGCGGAGATCGCAAGCCGAAATCTGATGCCGCGTCAGATGGGCAACTGCCCCTCGCTACGCCAGAAACGACACCGCCGTCAGCGGTAGAGTAAGCCTCTATATAAAAGACTTACCGGATTGGACTCGGCGCGCGTTAACCAATCCTCCAGAAGCATGCCCCGGATGAAGGGCTCGCTTAAGCATATCTTCATGTCTGCCCGAAATGATACCGCAACTGCCGAGCCTTGCCCGATGGGCGCGCCCGGCCTTGTGATGTCCGGTCGGGGTGTTGTGCCAGAGTAAGATCCTCTGTCTGCCCCCAACCGCTTGCGCTGGGAGCCATAGATGACGTTTCTGAACTCGGTCCGTGTTGCGATAAAGCTGCCCGTTGTCATGGTGACCCTCAGTCTGTTGGCACTCGTGGTTACAACGGTGCTGAGCTATATGCATGCGCGCAATTCACTGGCCGAGGAAGCTGAAGTCAGATTGCTCGCGATTGCACAGGCGCGGTCCACAGCGCTTGAAACACTCGTCACTGGGGTTGAGCGGGAGATGGACTTACAAACGCGCAATCCGCTGTTGCATGATGCATTTTTGGGCTTTCGCAACAGCCTCAGCCTGATGCCAAACGACCCAGGCGCGCATTTGATTGAGTGGTACAGGGCGCGCAACCCGCATGGTCCTGAGGCTTATTCCAAGCTAGATGTAGCTGGGGATGGGACTGCGTATTCGCGTGCGCATGGTACGTTTCACCCTTACTTTCGCGCGTTGACCGAGCGCTCGGTCTACCAAGACCTCTATCTCATCGATCCGAACGGGGTCGTGATTTATTCGGTGCAAAAAGATCACCGTTTCGCGCAGACTTTGCCCATGAATAGGGACGCGCCGGGGCTGTCAAACGCGTTTGCGCAAGTGATGGCCTCTCGGGGCAGTGGGGAACTGAGCTTTGTGGATTTTGGGAATGAAAGTTCCAGCCGGGAGGTTGCGTCGGGTTATGTCGGTCGCGAAATCCTCGATCCAACGGGGCGTTTTTTGGGGGTTTTGGCGCTCCGCGTGCCGATAACGCCTATCGACCGTATCTTGCAAGATACAGCCGGTTTTGGGCCAGATGGTGCCGCTGGAGAAGCATATCTTGTCGCCTCTGACGGAAGTCTGCGCAGCAATTCGCGGCTGTTCCAGGCAGGGGTTGTGCTAGAGGCACCGGTGGACGCGTCATTGCAAGATGTCGCCGTGACACATGCCGAAGGTGTGCGCGAGGCGGTGTCTTTGAAGGGTGTGTCGGTATTTGCCGCCCATGCACCAATCCGCTTTTTTGATCAGACTTGGATGGTGGTGGCCGAACGGGAACAAGCTTTGCAACTGGCCTCGGCGCGGCAGCTGTTGCGCAATATTATAGCGAACATCATCGTTTTGCTGGCAGCGATTTGCACGCTCGGCATTGTATTTGCGCGCTCGATTAGTATCCCACTGGTCGCTGTGGGCGGGGCTATGCGAAAAATTGCAGGGCGCGATTTGGCAAGCGGGATCCCGTGTTTGCGCCGCGGCGATGAGATCGGAGAGATCGCAAAGTCCCTAGAGGTTCTGCGAGATGACCTGCGCGGTGCGGCTAAGCTAGAGGCCGAGAACCACTTCAAAAGTGCTGCGTTCCACGGAAGTTCTGCCGCATCCATGATCGTCGATTCAGATCGCATCATTCGCTATATTAATCCTGCTGCCCGTCAATTGTTGACCGACCACGCTGCAGCCTTTCGCGAAGGTCTGCCAGCATTTGATCCGGGCACTGTAGTCGGTCAGTCGATGGACAAGTTCCATGGGCAACACTCAAGAGCAACGCAGCGCCTAGACAGTCGACAGGACTTCCCCCTTAGCGTGGACATAAAGGTTGGGGATGCGCGGTTCGCGTTGATGGTAAATGTGGTGTGTGATCTTGATGGAAGTCGGATTGGCTATGTTGTTGAATGGCAAGATGTAACCGTCGAGCGCATGCAAAAAGCAGTAATTTCAGCAATTTATCGACATCAATGCACTGCGGAGTTTTCCACCAGCGGCCTCCTAGAGGACTTCAATACATGCCTGAATGACGCTGTTGGTGCCAGCGGCTTGGTTACGGGCCGACAGACCTTCGAGGAGCTTGTGGTGGCGTGTGATGATACCGACCGCAGCGGGACTGAGCTTTGGCAAGAATTGACAAAGGGCACACAGATTTATGGGCGGTTCAGGTTGATAGGCGCGGATGGCCAAGCGCGGTGGCTGGAAGGGTCGATCAGTCCGGTCATGGACCGACAGAATACGGCCCTGAAATTCCTGCTCATGGCAGCAGATGTCACGGCTTCCCACAAAAGCTTGGCCGCCGCTGAGGATGAGCGCAAAGCACTCGAAGCCGAACAAGCTCAAGTGGTGGAGGCCTTGAGCATCGGCCTAAAGCATCTCAGTGAAGGCAATCTTGCCGCACGGCTCAACGTGCCATTTGCGCCGCGTTATGATCAACTGCGCAGCGATTTTAATGGAGCGGTATCACGCCTCAACGAGACCCTTTGTGCCGTGATCGAAAATGCGACGGCGATCCGCAGTGAGGCCCTTGAGATCAGCAATGCTGCCGATGATCTGTCCCACAGGACCGAAAAGCAGGCCGGAACACTTGAGGAAACGGCGGCAGCGTTGGACGAGCTGACTGCCTCGGTGCGCTCGGCTGCAGATGGGGCGTCGCGGGCAAACGCCGTGGTTGTCGATGCGCGTGAGAATGCCGTCAGCAGTGGCGCAGTGGTCAAGGAAGCCGTGGGCGCGATGGGCGTGATCGAAACGTCGTCGGGGCAGATTTCCAAGATTATCAACGTAATTGATGACATCGCGTTTCAAACGAATTTGCTGGCGCTGAATGCAGGGGTGGAAGCGGCGCGCGCGGGCGAGTCGGGGCGTGGCTTCGCCGTCGTGGCCTCCGAAGTGCGCGCGTTGGCGCAGCGTTCGTCCGAAGCGGCCAAGGAAATAGGCACGTTAATATCGTCCAGTAGTGGCCATGTCTCCCGCGGAGTGGACCTGGTGGCGCAAGCCGGACAAGCTTTAGAAGAAATTGTGGACGCCGTCGGTGGTATCGCAGACCATGTCTCCGAGATATCCGGCTCGGCCCAGCAACAATCGGCCGGACTTGCGGAAATCAACGCATCCATCAATCAACTCGACCAAGTCACGCAACAAAATGCGGCAATGTTCGAGGAAACAACCGCTGCAAGCCATTCGCTGACCCGAGAAGCGCAGAACCTAACGGATATGATCGCAAAGTTTAAGACCGAGCGCCGAAAGGCCGCGCGCCCTGTCCTCGAGGCCGTCGGTAAGTCCCATGAGGAGCCGCGCGAAGACCAGGATGTCGCGCGTGAAAACTGGCAGCACCTAAACCGCTCGCATCGGATGAACATATCAAGCGCAAAGGGGGCGGCTGAGGTCCGCTTAAGCGACAGGCAGGACGAGAACTCATGGAGCGAATTTTAGGATGGAGGGCCCACGCGTATCCTCGCAACGCTCGACACAAGGCGACGCCGGGTTTGGCGCTGCGCATGCTGGGGCATTTGCGATCACACACAGCACGGATCGAATTGTGAACGATGGGCGGTCAGAGAGTGCGAGCAACGCTCAATGGAAGACGATGCGCGTTGTCCAAGGAGAGTATGTGGTTTCAAAGTTTCCCGATGCGTGTCTGACGACCTTGCTGGGGTCATGCATTGCAACCTGCTTATGGGATCCTGAGATCAAAATCGGTGGCATGAACCATTATCTGTTGCCCGGAAGCGAGACCAATGATGCCGGACAGGTTCGCTATGGGGTGAATGCGATGGAACTGCTTGTGAACGGGATGCTGAAACGTGGTGCGCATAAGGCTAGATTGGTCGCGAAAGTCTTCGGAGGTGCTAGTATGCTCAACGTCAAATCGGATATTGGGGAGCGTAACGTCGCTTTTGCCAAACAGTTTTAGCGGACGAAGGGATCGCGGTTGTGGGGGGCAGTCTTGGCGGTACGAAAGGGCGGTTGATCCGGTTTTTTCCGGTCGATGGGCGTGCAATGCAGAAGCTAATTTCGCCGGAGGAGCTGCCGCTGGCGGATATTGCACCTGCCCCTGTGTCGGCGAAAGTGGTAAGTTCAGGCACGCTTGAGCTGTTTTAACAGGGCTCCGGACTGCTTTATCTGTCAAAACAAATGCTACATCGAGAAACTGGTACCGCAGCCACAGCTTGACGAGGCGTTTGGGTTCTCGATCACGAACCTTGCACCTATCAGTTCTTCGGAAAAATCAATCACGGCATTGGCCAGAAAGGGCAGCGAAACCGGATCGACGACCACGCTTTGACCCCGGCCTTCGAGGACGAGGTCTTCTTCAACGGCGGTATCCAGCTTGATCTCGTATTGAAATCCGGAACACCCACCGCCTTCGACGGCAACGCGCAAGGCTTGCGGGGCCTCGGCGGTGTCATTGATCTCGGCCAAGCGCTCGAACGCGCGGTCGGTGACGCGGGGGGGAAGCGTTAACGTCATCGTAAGCGGTCTCCTGTTTCTTGCGGTGCGGTGCCGGGCCCGTTTGCGGTCATGCCCTGTCGTTACCGTTCGGTTCTTGATATAGGGTGCCGCAAAACGGGCCACAAGAACAGGCAGATTTAATGCAGGCGCGCTACGCATCTGACCCGGCACATAGCAAGGGGCGGCTTTTTGCCGAAGAGGAAAGCTCATTTCGGTCGTGTTTTCAGCGCGACCGGGACCGCATCATCCATGCGTCGGCCTTTCGGCGGCTGAAACACAAAACCCAAGTGTTTGTCGAAGACGAAGGCGATGTGTACCGCACGCGGCTGACCCATTCGATCGAGGTGGCGCAGGTGGCGCGGACCATTTCAGGGGCGCTGGGTCTGAACACCGACCTGACCGAGGCCATCGCACTTGCGCATGATCTGGGCCACACCCCGTTCGGGCATACCGGCGAAGACGCGCTTGATGCCTTGATGGCCCCGCATGGTGGGTTTGATCATAACGCACAAGCCATTAGAATCGTGACGGAATTGGAACGTCACTATGCAGATTTCGACGGGCTGAACCTGACTTGGGAAACGCTGGAAGGGATCGCCAAGCATAACGGGCCGGTTCACGCGCCGCTGCCTTATGCGCTGGGCAGTTATTCCAAACGCCATGATCTGCACCTGCACAGCTATGCCAGCGCCGAAGCGCAGGTGGCGGCACTGGCCGATGACATCGCGTATAACAATCATGACCTGCATGATGGTCTGCGCGCGGGCTTGTTTCGCGACACCGATATTGCGCATCTGCCGCTTGTGCGCGAGGCGCTGGTGCAGGTTGATCAAGCCTATCCGACGCTCGACCCATATCGCCGACGCCATGAAGCGTTGCGGCGTGTCTTTGGGGCGATGGTCTCTGATGTCATAGACCGGACGCGCGCGGTTTTGGCTGAGGCTGCCCCGCAAAACGTTGCCGATATTCGCAATTTCGGCGCGCCGGTGGTCCAGTTCAGCCCCGAAATGACGGAGGCAATCTCCGAGATAAAAGCATTTCTTTTCAAAAGCATGTACCGCGCACCTGATGTGATGGTAAAGCGCGCGGAAGTGACCGAGGTGGTTGAGGCCTTATTTCCGCATTTCCTGTCGCATCCCGATCAATTGCCCGCGCGCTGGCAGGCCGATCTGGTCGAGGCGACGGGACGCACCGGTGTCGCAC
>CBDIHL010000032.1:0-79289 GCA_965279125.1 Dinoroseobacter sp. | reverse complement strand
GAACAGGTCTTTCCAGCTGATCGGCACGCCATCAAGGGGGGAGTGGCGCGCGCCAGCCTTGGCCCGACCGCGCGCGGCCATGGCTTCGGCGCGGGCACGGGGTTCGGTCAAGCGCGCGTAAATGCGAGGGGTAAACTGCTGTGCCGCGATGGCCTCCAGATAGGCCTCGGTCAAGTCCACCGGATCAATCTGTCCCGCTGCGATGCCGCGCCCCAGATTGGCAGCAGACGCCGTTACCCATTCGTTTGCCATGATGCGCGCTCCAAAGCTGGACATTTGGCCGCGACCGTAACCGCGGCCCGCGTGATGGACAATCATGCGTGTCGGATCATATTTGAGCAGATGACGAAGATGCACGATATCCTCATTGTGGGTGGTGGGCTGAATGGTCCCTGTCTTGCGCTGGCTTTGGCCGATGCCGGGCTCAGCATCACCGTGATCGACGCGCTGCCCGTGCGTGCGCGCCAGTCCAAGACATTTGACGGGCGGTCTTATGCTTTGGCGCGGGCGTCGCAAAAGATGCTTAACGCGCTTGGCATCTGGGACGCGGTTAAGGTTAACGCGCAACCGATTAACCAGGTTAAGGCCAGCGATGGGCGCGCCGGAGAAGGCCCGGCGCCGTTCTTTCTGAACTTCGATGCGGCCGAGCTGGAAGATGGCCCCATGGGCTATATGCTCGAAGACCGCTTCCTGCGGCGCGCGCTTCTGGAGGCCATGAAGGCGCATCCCGGCGTGACCTCGCTTGCAGGCAAAACGGTTGAGGCACAGACAGTCAGCGCAAGCGGCGTGACCCTAACCCTTTCGGACGGAAAATCCTTACAAGGACGGCTGCTCGTCGGCGCAGATGGGCGCCGGTCCCGCACGGCACAGCGCGCGGGCATCACGCGCACCGGATGGGGCTACGGTCAAACCGCGCTCGTCACCGCGATCGAACACGCATTGCCCCATCACGGGATCGCGCATCAGTTCTTCATGCCCTCGGGTCCGCTCGCGATCCTGCCGCTGACTGGACATCGCAGCTCTATCGTCTGGAGTGAAACCGACGCGCAGGCCGAGGCGCTGATGGCGCTGCCCGACGCCGACTACCTGACCGCGCTGCGCCCGCGCTTTGGCAATTTTCTCGGAGAGATTTCGCTGGCAGGCGCGCGCTTCACCTATCCGCTGAACCTGACGCTGGCCAACAGCTTCATCGCGGATCGGACCGCACTTGTGGGCGATGCCGCGCATGGCGTGCACCCGATCGCGGGACAGGGCCTCAACCTTGGGCTGCGCGATGTCGGCGCGCTTGCCGAGGTGTTGGTCGAAGCCTCCCGCCGAGGCGAGGACATCGCAAGCCCGCTCGTTCTGGCGCGCTACCAAAGCTGGCGGAGGTTTGACACGGCGACATTGGCGGTGGCCACAGACGGATTCAATCGCCTGTTCTCAAACGATAATCCCCTGTTGCGTCTGGGCCGAGACCTCGGGATGGCCGCTGTCAGCGCCGTGCCTGCGGTGCGTCAGCGTTTCATGCGCGAAGCGGCGGGTCTGACCGGCGACATGCCCCGCTTGATGCAGGGCAAAGCGCTTTAGCCCCGGCCCAATCCGCGCAAAATGCTGTGCTGCACCCCATGCGGGGCCGCGATCACGCCTGCCGTTTGGGGATGCGAGTTGTTGAAGCGCAAAGGCCCGCCAAACGCGTCGCTCGTGGCCCCTCCGGCCTCGGTCACCAGCAAGGCCCCCGCCGCAATGTCCCACTCCCACGCATCGCGCAGGGTCAGCATTCCGTCGAATGCGCCCTCTGCGACAAGCGCCAACCTGTAGGCCAGCGAGGGCCGAAAATGCCGACTGGCCTCCGGCAAACCGCCTGGCCAATGCTTGGGATCGAAGTTCGGTTTGGTCGCGAGAAGACGCGTTTCTGCGCCCGGTCCTGCGACCGCCAACGGTACGCCGTTCATCGTGGCCCCCTCGCCCAAAGCCGCCGCATAGAGCTTGTCTTTCGCGGGCAAAAACACCGCCGCCGCCGTGGGCACACCGTCTGTGACCACCGCCAGGGACAGCGCAAACGGCGTCTCGCCCGCCACAAAGGCACGGGTGCCGTCGATGGGGTCGATCACAAAGACGCGCGCATGGGACAGGCGGTCAGCGGAATCTTCCGTCTCTTCGGACAGCCAGCCATAGTCGGGGCGCGCCGCGCGCAAGCTTTCGCGCAACATGGTATCGACCGCGAAATCCGCCTCGGTCACCGGACCGGCACCATCGCCCTTGTCCCAGACCTGTGGATCCTTGCGCCAGAAGCGCATGGCAATCTCGCCGCCTGCGCGGGCCGCATTAACCAACAAATCCAGATCGTCGTTAAGCCCCGGCAAGCGTTAACCCTTCAACGAGCAAGCTTGGCACCCGGCGGCTGAGATGGGGCTGCGCATCATTTGCCGCCACCAGCGTCATCAGCATCTCGCGCAGATTGCCCGCGATGGTGCATTCGTTGACCGGATACTTAATCTCGCCATTCTCGACCCAGAACCCCGATGCGCCCCGCGAATAATCGCCCGTCGTCGCGTTGATCGAACTGCCCATCATCGAGGTAATCAGAAGCCCCGTGCCCATTTCGGCCAGCAGCTGGTCGCGGGTCAGATCCCCTTGGGTCAGGTCGATATTGGTGACCGAAGGCGATGGCGGCGCAGAGGGTCCGCGCGCGGCATTGGCGGTGCTATCCATGCCCAGTTTGCGCGCCGTCGCCAAATCAAGCGTCCATCCCGTCAGCACACCATCCTCGACAATCGCGCGGCGCTGCGTCGGCAAGCCCTCGGCATCAAACAAACGCGAGGCGGAGGCCCGCGCGCGGTGCGGATCCTCGATCACCGACAGGCCTTTGGGCAAAACCTGCGCGCCCATCGCATCGCGCAACCACGACGCCCCCCGCGCAATCGCGCTGCCATTGGACGCAGACAGCAGGTGCCCGATCAGACCGGATGCAATGCGTTCGTCGAATACCACCGGATACGCCCCGGTCGGCGGCTGCACAGCCCCGCCCCGCGCAAGCGTGCGCTCGGCGGCAAGCTGGCCGATGCTTTCGGGGCTCTTCAGATCGGCCTGAAAAATACGCGAGTCGTAGGCGTAGTCGCGCTCCATCTGCGTGCCCTCGCCGGTGATCGCAACACACACGATGCTGCGATCCGTGCGGGCATAGCCGCCCGAAAACCCGTTGGTCGCCGCAAGATGAATCGCGGTCGCGCTGTAGCTGGCGGACGCGCTTTCCACCTGCGAAATCCCCTCGACGCCCATCGCGACAGCCTCGGCGCGGCGCGCGTCGTCTTGCAGATCAGCGGCGCTCGGCTCGTCGCTTGGGTCAGCTTTTTCCAGACCGCCCGCATCACGGGCCTCGGCCAGCTGGTCCGCGCGCGCAAGCCCGATATGCGGGTCTTCGGGCGCTTCGCGGGCCATCGCAACGGCGCGCTCAGCCATCTCGGCAATAGTGCGTTCGGACATATCCGAGGCCGACACACAAGCCTGCCGCTGCCCCACAAATACCCGCAGCCCCAGATCGAGGCCCTCAGCGCGCTCGGCCTCTTCCAGTGCCCCGCCGCGCACTCCGATCTGGACGGAACGCCCATCCGCCACGAGAGCGTCGGCAGCATCCGCCCCGGCGCGGGTCGCGGCACTCAAAAGGGCTTCGGTCAGGGCGGGCAGGTCCTGGCGCATGGGGCACTCCGGTCTGGGGATGATGTAATGGGCTGAGGGTGAGGTAGTGCCCCCCGCGCCCTAGCGCAACTGCATCCCGTTCGCGACCAGCCCCCCATCGGGTGTCAGCTGGATCGTCGACACAAGGCTGTCAGGCGTATCGCCGGGCCGCGCGGCCATGCCCATCATCATTCGAACGCCCATCACGTCCTGGGGTTGCAGAATGCCGATCTGCACGAGGCGGTCGATCAGGGCATTGGCCCCATCAAGGCGCAGCTCTATCTGGCCGACGGCAGCGGGCAGTCCCGGCATCATACCGCGCCCGTCCGGATCAAGGTCAAATGCGCCCTCTCCGGTCAGCTGCGCCCCAACTATGGAAACCAATAAATCGCGCAGATTAAGGGACATCAGCTCGGCGGGAATCGTCAGGTTATCGGGGTCCGTATCCGTCAGATCGCGAAGTATGCGTTGTGTTCCCGCCAGATCGATCAGCACCTCGCCGGGCGCGCGTGGCAGAACTTCGGACGGATCAAACAGGTTCCACAGCCCGTTGGAGGCCGTTAGACCGCCCAGCGCCAGCCGCAGTCCAAAGGGCTGTGGCGCGGGATCAGCCAGCACGGCGGTTGTCAGATCAAGCCCAACACTGTCGAGGCCAAGTTCCACCGGGAAGGGCAATTGATCCCCGGCAAAGCGCCATTTCACATCCTGCGCGGCAATGTCGTAAGCCAAACCCTGTGCGCCAAAGGCCACCCCCAACGCACCGCCACCGGACGACCCGTCAAGGATCATGTTCGCATCGGGCCCGCGCGTTTCAAGCGTATAACCGGTGCCGCGATGGGTCAGCGTCCCAGTCAGGCTGTCGCCGCTGGCAAAGATCGCACTCGGATCCGCGGTCTGGAACATCGCGCCTGCAGGCGCATCGCTGGTGCCTGCAATCCCCGACATGCGGTAGGACAGCGAAAACGAGGCGTCCGCTTGGCCGCTATCCTCTGCACCGCTGACGTCAATCTGCATCGCGCCCAAGGTGTAATCCGAGGTCAGGCGCATCCCGTCCGTGACATAGTCAGTCGCGATCTCTTCCAGCGCGAGCGTGATCTCAAGCGGCAATTGCGTGCCATCTGCTTCGGTCGCCGTATCCAGGACGTAATCCGCGCGGGTGGCATTGTAGCTGTAGCTGCGCGCGTCCGGCGAACCGCCGACGGTCAGATCAAGCCCATCATGGGTCATGCGCCCGGCAATCGTTGCCTCATCGGTGCTCAGGACCAACAAGATCGCGCCGGGCATATCGACCCTGACCTCATCGCCCGCTTCGATCAGGGTCAGCTCGGGCACCGTCATGCGCAGTTTGCCGCCCTGCACGGGCAGGGCTGTGGTGACATCGGTCAGGCGCAGCCCGCCGGAAATCTCTTCCCGGCTGGTATATTCCAACGCCTGATCCGCCTCCGAGAAGGATTGCTGCCATTCGGCAAACAGCTCGGCAGGCGTCGTCTGGGCGAAAGCGGGCGCGCCAAGGCAGGCAGCCACGGCAAGGACAGAGATCAGATGCGGACGCATGGGGGGCCTCGATTTATCTGCGAAATTACCCCTCAACACTCGGACGTGCAGCGGCTAGGGTCAAGCCAACCCGAAACACTGCCCGCAAGAGGTGCCTGAATGACCGATATGACCGGAAAAACCGTAATGATAACAGGGGCCAGCAAGGGTATCGGTGCCGCAGCCGCTCGTGAATTTGCCGCGAATGGCGCCAATGTTGTGCTTCTGGCGCGCTCGGGCGATGCCTTGCAAGCGCTGGCCGCCGAGATCGGGCCGCAAGCTGTGCCGATCGAATGCGATGTGGATGATTTCGTCGCACTCGAGACGGCTGTGGCCCGCACGGTCGCGCAGTTCGGAACCCTCGATGTGATGATCAACAATGCGGGCGTCATCACCCCCGTGGGCCGGATCGAGGATGTCGATGCCGAAGGTTGGAGCACGATGATCGACATTAACCTTAAGGGCGTTTTCCACGGGATGAAGGCGGTCCTGTCGGTGATGGCGGCGCAAGGCGGGGGCACGGTCCTCACCGTCAGCTCGGGGGCCGCGCATAATCCGATGGAGGGCTGGTCGCATTATTGCAGCTCGAAGGCCGGGGCGGCGATGTTGACGCGCTGTCTCGATCTGGAGGCGCGCGATCAGGGCATTCGCGCCATGGGTCTAAGCCCGGGCACCGTCGCCACCGAAATGCAGGTGGAGATCAAGGCGAGCGGCATCAACCCGGTCAGCCAGTTGGATCCATCGGTGCATATTCCCGCTGAATGGCCTGCCAAATGCCTCGTCTGGATGTGCGGGCCGGAAGCGGATGCGCATATCGGGCAAGAGCTGTCCCTGCGCGACGAAGGCTTACGCGCCAAGCTCGGGCTCACGGGCTAGACGATGATCGAGATTGCTGCCGGTGCCGCACGTTGGACGATCACGATCAACCGTCCCGACAAGGCCAATGCGCTGACCGGGCGGATGCTCGAAGACCTCGATGCCGCCGTTGCGGGCGCGCAAAGTGCAGGCGCGCGGGTTCTGGTGATCACCGGGCGTGGACGCGTGTTCAGCGCCGGGGCCGATTTGGACGAGGCGCGCGGGGGCACTCTGACGACCGATCCGATCTGGGAGCAGCTGTCAGGGCGGATTGCCGCCTTTCCGGGCCTGACGATCTGCGCGCTCAATGGCACCTGCGCAGGCGGGGCCCTTGGCATGATGCTGGCGAGTGATCTGCGGGTCGCGGTGGACGGGGCGAAAGTGTTCTATCCGGTGGTCAAAAACGGGTTTCTGCCCCAGCCAAGTGATCCGGCGCGGATGGCGGCGTTGATTGGGGCCAGCCGGGCCAAGATGATCCTGCTCGGTGGGGCCAAGATCGAGACGCGCGAGGCGCTGTCTTGGGGCCTGTTTGACCGTGTGGTGCGCGAAGGCGAGATGCCAGAGGCCATCGATGCGCTCTGCGCAGACGCGATGGGGGCCACACCGGCGCTGCTGGGGGCGATTAAGGGGATGTTCGGGGGCGCTGGACCTCGTGGAAAAGGTTAATGATTTCTTAAACTTAAGGTCAGTACTATTGACCCATTGTTTCGCATGCGAAACATAACGTCAGCACTGTTGACCTATTTTCGCCGCCCCCGCTTGCCCGGCACACGCGACAGAAACTCCGGCGGACGCCTGGACACCCAAGCCGCGAATTTCGCCAGTCTCGGATGCGCGCGCAGGGCCTCTGGCGTCGCAAAGTCCCGGGCCAACTCGGCCTCGGTCAGGGTTGCGTGGATCTCTTTGTGGCAGATGTGCGGCCTTATGTATCAAACGCACCAAGCGGGTGTAAAGATTGACCGAATGACAGAATTGATATTTCATCCGGCGTTAAGTCGTTCGTTGGCGCTTGTGGGGGATAGTGATGTCAGAGCTAAAAAGAAAAGACTTCGAGATGGTTCCTGCGGAGTTTCCCTTGGCTGGCGACCCCCACCAAGGCCCAACAATTTACTTGGATGGGATGCAAGGTGCCTTGAACACGAACGGGGTTTTCAAGTTGGGTCTCTATCAGCTTGTTTTCGACCCGTCCACCAACGGCCCAGAAGGGTTGTGTCGGCAGTCTGTGGGTCGGCTGGTCGTACCTCAAAGCGCATTGGCTGGGATCCATCAGTGGATAGGAAGCCTCTTGGCGGATACGCCGGAAAGCACTTCGCCCGCCGATGTCAGCGAATAGGAGCGGCTCAACCCCGCCAGGGCGCTCGAAAATATACACGGGCGGAACGCGGCAGCGCGTTTACCGGCACGATGAGGAGTTGGTTACAGTGAGTCGCGAGACCTTTGATGCTCTTGAAACGGCAATGTCAGACAGAAACCTTTTTTCTCATGTGGGGCT
Organism: Dinoroseobacter sp.; assembly: GCA_965279125.1. Classification (GTDB taxonomy): domain Bacteria; phylum Pseudomonadota; class Alphaproteobacteria; order Rhodobacterales; family Rhodobacteraceae; genus Dinoroseobacter. The sequence goes on along the minus strand of CBDIHL010000032.1, from coordinate 71,752 downwards.
ATTTTTTCTTACCATGGGCGTCACCCTTGGTCTCGAAATGTGGATTTCGTTTGCTCTGGATAAAACCAACACGATTGCTCTGGTGCTAGGAGTGGTCAGCCTCTGTGTGGCAATAATCGGGGTCGGTTCGTTAATCGTAGCTGCAAAAAGAAGCGGTCGGATTAATGAAATCAGAACGAATTTATTTGATGATAGTAGACTGATTGCCGATCATTCCGTGCTTCAAACCGGAAGCGGATCCCCCGTTCGAATTGACCATCTTAGAGGCGGATCAAGTCAACCTCGATAGCTTGGAGACAGATCAGAAAAAACGCTGCGCTGAACTTCCCGCGCGACAGTTTATTGCGGATATTCACTTCTTTCTCCCCAATCATCTCAGCTAGCTGCGCATAGGTCACGCCCTGGCGTTTAAGTTCTGCCTTGAGAAGGTTTGCGGCCTTCGATTCCCATTCATTTTGGTCTGGCATGTATCACCTGTGGCGTCAAAGGTATCATAAGCATTACATAAGGTATTGCATCTGATACGTCTACGCACTATATTCGTTACATAAGTAATGGATAAGACACATGGCACAGCACTTCCTTCTCTCAGCGGCATCACGCACCCTTAGCCTTCGCAGCATCTACAAAGCTGGCGAGGATGCGGCTTATGAGACGTTCTGCCAAATGCGCTGGCCTGAGACGGAAGGCGAGGCAGTTTGCCCGCGTTGCTCGCATGACGAGACCTACAAGATCACCACGCGCCGCAAGTTCAAGTGCAAGGCATGTGCGCACCAGTTCAGCGTCACGTCCGGCACGATCTTTGCCTCGCGCAAGATGGACTTCGTGGACCTGCTGGCCGCGATTTGCATCATTGTGAACGCGTCCAAGGGCGTGTCCATGATCCAGCTTTCCCGTGATCTGGACTGTCAATACAAGACGGCTTTCGTGCTGGCCCACAAGCTGCGCGAAGCCATGGCGCAAGAGGTTCAGACGGGCGAAGTTCTGCAAGGCCATGTCGAGATTGATGGCGCATACTTCGGGGGCCATATCCGCCCTGAGAACGCCAAGGCTGACCGCAAGGACCGTCGCCTGAAAGAGAACCAAACGGGCAAGCGCCGCGTTGTTGTCGCCATGCGTGAACGCGAAGGCCGCACCCTGCCTTTCGTGACCAAGTTTGAAAGCGAAGGCGTTGCGCTGGCAAACGAGAACGTGTGCCGCATGGCAACCATGTCAGCCGATGAAGCTAGCCATTGGGACTTGCTGCACAGCGGTTGGAAGGTTGACCGCGTGAACCACTCGCTGATCTACAGCGACCACGGCAAGCATACGAACATGGTGGAAAGCTTCTTTTCCCGCTTGCGCCGCATGGTGCAGGGCCAGCACCACCACGTTAGCCCGCAATACCTGCACCAGTATGCGAACCACGCTGCATGGCTTGAAGACAACCGCCGCAAGGACAACGGGGCGTTGGCGGCGGCACTGGTCATGAATGCGATGGATGCGCCTGTGTCGCGCCAGTGGAAGGGCTACTGGCAACGGGCAGCGTAGGAAAACTACACATCTTGTTACAGCTAATTGACAGACCACTACATTTGGTAGGGGCCATAGACTCGAAATCACGAATCGGATAATAAAAAAGCCTGACCCGCTGGTACGGGTCAGGCTTAACTGAAACCACCGTTGGTCGGTGGGACTTTGTGATATCACCCGTGCATATATGCATTTAGTGGTGCCACAGTCAACACCGACCAGCGGCTTCGACACAGGAGATTGACCAAATGGTTGATCCAAAGAAGCCGAGCAAGCGGTTAAACTTGCACGAAGCTAGAGATGTCTGGCGGCTAAGGTCGCGGGGATGGCTTCAACACCACATCGCTGCGCATTTTGGAGTAAACCAAGGCAGAATTAGCGAAATTCTGGCTGGCAAACTGCACCCAGAAGCAAGGCGGCGGTAAGAGAAGTAGCTGGCCCTACGGGGCCAGCCACACCCCGCCCGCATTCCGCACCAGCCTTCGCTTCTTAAGCCCCCACAGGCAGATATACACCCGCTTGTAGGCGTGGCCTTCGGGCAGATCGGGGCGCGCGGCCTCTACCTTGTCTGCGATTTGCCTGCCCGTTTGTGGGCCTTCCCTGAGCGCGTCCAACACCAGCCGCCGCAACTCCCCCTTGGCAAACAGCTTGGGCCGTTTGCGTGGCGATGTCAGCGTATCAGGATCAACGCCCCATTGCTCTAGCAGGGCCTCCACGTGCTCCATTCCCGGCAAGCCTTCCCTGCCTATGTGCTGGCGCATGTAGTGAAGGGTGCTGATTATCGTCTCGTCTTTGATTGGGCGGTAGTATCTGCGGGTCATGGCGCTAACCTACCGCAAGTGTTGGTTTAAATCTTGGTGCGTTTGCTACCTAAGGCCGCAGATGTGGTGCAGCAAGACCGTCGCCCCACCTTTGCCGCCTTTCAGCTTGGGGATCAGGTGATGCAGGCTTTGCGGCACATCCGGCGGGATCGGGCGCAAGCACAGAGGGCAGATGGGATCAGACATGACAGACGACATAGCGCGCGTTGGCGTTTGCAACACTTGGGCCCTGCCAATCGCAGGGGCGCTTGTGTTGGGGCGGTGTTGCGTTAGACCACGCGCAGATTTGCCAAATGAGTGCCCGCGATGAACGAGATCATGACCCAAGCCCTCGGCTATGCGCAGCCTGTGATTGATCTGGCGCGCGATTGGCTGACCTCCCCCGCCGCCTGGTCGCAATTCGGGTTGTTGATCGTCGCCTATCTGCTGGCCCGCTTTGCCGCAAAACGCGCAAGCCCCGCCATAACGCGCCTGCTGACCCCGGCCGAGGACGCCGCGTCGGTCTTTGCCACGGCACGCCGGTTCGTGCTGATGTTCCTGCCGCTGTTGCTACCGCTTCTGGCTTACGGCTTCACCGCGATCGGCGAGCAGATTACCCGTGCCATTTTCGACAGCGGCGCGGTCATTGCATTTGGTAAACGCGTGTTCTTGTTCCTTGGCGCGCGGGCTTTGGTGCAAGACATCCTGCGCGACCCGTTCTTGCGCTTGCTTGGGCGGTTCGTGCTGGTGCCGGTTGCCGCACTCTATGCGCTGGGGCTGCTGGACACGGTCACCGCCTATCTCGACGCATTCGTCGTGCCGCTGGGCAATCTGTCGTTCTCACTGCTGTTCCTGATCCGCTCGGTCGTCGTGGCTGCGATCATCTTCTGGCTGGGCCGGTGGTCAAAGGATCAATCGACGGGCTTCATTCAGAAGCAGGAAATGCGCCCCGCGACGCGAGAACTGGCCTCTAAAGCGGCGGAGATGGCGATTTTCGGCATCGCGTTTCTGCTGTTTCTCAACATCATGGGGCTCGACCTCAGCGTCTTGACGGTGATTGGGGGCGCCATCGGTGTCGGTGTTGGTTTCGGCCTGCAAAAGATCGCCTCGAACTATGTCTCGGGCGTGATCTTGTTGCTGGAGGGCGAGGCGACGGTCGGGGATTTCGTGGCCCTCGATGGCGGCGAGGAGGGCACGATTGTCCGGATGACCGCGCGCTCGGTGATCCTGGAGACCTTCGATGGCCGCTGGATCATGGTACCGAACGAGGATTTCATCACCACGCGGGTTGTGAACTATTCCGACCAAGGCAGTGCAAACCGTTACGAGGCGGAGTTCTCCGTCGCCTATGAGACCGATATTAACCTTGTTCCCGGAATTGTTGAGGCGGCTGTCGCGGCCCATCCAGAGGTGCTAACCGCGCCCTACCCCCCCGATTGCGAGCTGCGCAGTTTCGGCGATAGCGGGGTGAATTTCGCGGTGGAGTTCTGGGTGAATGGCATCGATGACGGCGCGAAGAAGTATACCAGCGACGTGCTGTTCCTGATCTGGAATGCGCTGAAGGAGGCCGGGATTACGATCCCGTATCCGCGCCGCGATATTCGGCTGGTCGAGGATTTGACCCGTGAAGACTAAGCGCGCAGTCATCGTCGGCGCAGGCCCCGCAGGCCTGATGGCCGCCGAGCGTTTGGCAGAGGCCGGGTGCACGGTGACCGTGATGGATGCCATGCCCTCGGCCGGGCGCAAGTTCCTGATGGCCGGCAAATCGGGACTGAACCTGACCAAGGACGAAGGCAAGACGCAGTTCATCGCGACCTATGCCGATGCCGCCGACTGGCTGCACCCGATGCTGAAGGCCTTTGGCCCGCGGCAGGTGCAAGACTGGGCGCGCGCGTTGGGCCAGGAGGTGTTCACCGGAAGCTCGGGCCGGGTGTTTCCTACCGTCATGAAAGCCTCGCCTCTCTTGCGCGCGTGGTTGGCGCACCTGTCGAGCAAGGGCGTCGAGCTGCGCACGCGCTGGCGTTTGACCGGCATGGAAGGCACGGTTTGCGTCTTCGATACGCCCCAGGGGTTGCGACGCGCCGAGGCGGATGTGGTCGTGCTGGCGCTGGGTGGGGCCAGCTGGGCGCGGCTGGGCAGCACTGGCGCATGGGCGCACTGGATTGAGGATTGCGCGCCGTTTGCGCCTGCGAATGTGGGGCTGACTGTCGCGTGGTCCGATCATATGACGCCGTTTCTCGGCGCGCCGGTGAAGGGGGTCGCGCTGCATGCCGGCGATATGGTCTCGCGCGGCGAGTTCGCGCTTTCGGCAACGGGCTTGGAAGGTGGCGGCATCTATACTGTGTCGCGTGCGGTGCGGGAGGGGGCTGCGCTAACGCTGGATCTGTTCCCGGATTTGACCTTAGACGAGGTTGCAAAGCGGCTGACCAAACCGCGCGGCAAAGACAGCATGGCAAACCATTTGCGCAAGGCACTGCGGCTCGACGGGGTGCGGCGGGCGTTGGTGCAGGAATGGGTGCGACCCTTGCCGGAAGGGGGCGCTTTGGCTGCAACGCTTAAGGCCATCCCAGTGCCCGTGAGCGGGTTGCGCCCGATGGATGAGGCGATTTCGACAGCCGGGGGCGTGCGGCGCGCGCAGGTCGATGACGGATTGATGTTGCGCGACAGGCCCGGTGTGTTTGTGGCCGGAGAGATGCTGGATTGGGAAGCGCCGACGGGGGGCTACTTGTTGACCGGCTGCTTTGCGACAGGGCGTTGGGCCGGGGATCATGCTGCGGATTATGTGATGGATTACTAGGCGCATGTCCGGCGCTTTCGGGCGCGTTTCTAGTGCGCTCCCTAACAATATGGGAGACTACGCCAGATATAGAATGTGTTTGCCGGATCGCGTCAACATTTGGTGGTTTTCGAGGTTTTCCCTAATAATGTTAGGCGTGTTAGGACTTTGGTAAGGTTTCAAGCCGTTTTCAGCATCGCCCCGCACGCACCTCGCCACGCCACCTAGCCACGCCCATGAGGGGCCGTCCAATCGGCAATCTCGGGGCCAAGCGGCACGATCCCCAGCGGGTTGCGCGCCTCGCTGGGTGAGAAATATCCCTGCTTGTAAATCTCGAACCGGACCGTGTCCGCGACCCCGGGCAGCGCATAGATATCGCGCGCGAACCCCCACAGGTTTGGGTAATCAACCAGCTTTCGCAAATTACAGCGAAACGCGTAGTGGTAGGCCACATCAAACCGCGCAAGGGTCGGAAACGCCCGCAAATCCGCCTCGGTAAACACATCACCGGCGAGAAAGCGCGTCTTGCCAAGCTGGTCCTCCATCGCGTCCATAGTCGCGAATACATCGCGAAACCCAACCTCATATGCCGCTTGTGTCCGCGCAAACCCCGCGCGGTACACACCGTTATTGAGGCCCGGATAAATCCGGTCATTCCACGCATCAATCTGTGGTCGCAGTCGCATAGGATAGAGGTCGCGCCCCCCGAATGCCCCGAGCATACGCACCAGATCAGCGCTTTCGTTTGACACGATCTGCCCGGTCTTGCGGTCCCAAAGCGCGGGCACGGTAATGCGCCCGGTATATCCCGGCTTTTGACGGGCATAGACCTCGTGCAGGGACGCAACGCCCAACACCTGATCCGCGAAGGCACCGTCTTCGTCGAACACCCAGCCCTGATCCGTACGCCGCGGCCTGGCCACACTGACGCTGATCCCCTCTTCCAGTCCCAGAACCGCGCGGGTCAAAAGCACGCGGTGCGCCCACGGGCAGTTCCACGCCGCATACAGATGGTAGCGCCCGGCATCCGGCGTGAAGGGGCCATCAGGCGTGATCCAGTTGCGGATCGTAGACTTCGCACGCTCGAACGCACCGCCCGCCTGGGTATCGGGACCGGGGTCGTCCTCCAGGTACCTCCCGTCCAGCATCAACCCCACTTACAGCACCACCGCGCGCTTGAAGGCGTCCCGGCTGCGGCACTGATCGACATAGGCGCGCAACGCGGCATTCTCGACCGGAAATTTGGCGTTGATCGCCCAGCCGAGGCAGTGGGTCAGCACGATGTCGGCAATCGTAAAGGTCTCGCCCATCAGATAGGGGCCGTCGCCGAGGATCTCGGCAAACGCTTCGATTGTGCGCGCGAATTCCCACCGCAACGGTCCTTTGATCTCGGGTATGCGCTGATCTTCGGGTAGCACGAACGTGTGGCGCGCGGCGGTCCAGAGCACCGCGTCGATCTCGTCGAGCACTTTGTGCATCAGCCCGTCTTGGCGCGCCCGATCCAGCGTTCCGGGCGCATAGCTCAGCGCGTCGTGCTTGTCGGCGAGATAGGTTAGGATCGCGCTGGAGTCGGTGACGACGGTGCCATCGACCACCAACACCGGAACCTTGCCCGAGGGGTTCAGCGCCAAAACCTCGTCGCTGCGCGGCCCTGCATTGATGTGCTCGTAGGGCACGCCAAGCTCCTCCAGTATCCACAAAACCCGCATGGCGCGACTGCGCACACCGCCGATGACTTGATACATATCTGCCTCCTACCCTCTTGCTTTGGCCAGCATCGCCAGCCGGATCAAGGCGCGCTCCATCACCGCCCGGTCCGGCGCGCGTTGCGACGAGCGCAGTGTCAGATCGGTCTGCACCAACTCGCCCAAAGCCCGCGCCAGTTTCTCAGCCCCCCAATTCTGCGCCTGCCGGATCATGCGGTCGCGGTTCTTCCAGAACACCGGCGGACGCATGGCGGCGATCCCGGCTTGGGGACCACGTGGGTCACTGGCTGCCGCATTCAGTGCCTTGAAATGACGGGTCAACGCGATGCAGATCGCGACACCGCCTTGGCCTTGCGCGCTCAGCCGCGCCATCAAGGGGCCGATCTCGGGCGCGCGGCCTTCGGCAACAATGTGAAGGATTTCGTCAAGCGCGGCCTCGGTCGAGGCGGGGGCGACAGCCTCGATATCGTCAACACTCGCGGGACTGCTATCGCCGAGTTTATAGAGCGTCAGTTTCTCGATCACTTGGCGCATATCACCGGGGTCAAGGGCACTGGCGAGGCTTTCTAACTCGCCCATTGCCTCAGCCGTCGGCATTGCAAGCCCCGCCTCGCGCAGACGGTTCTCGATCTCGGCGCGGTCCATGGGATCGTCGTAAATCGCGGCGGCATAGGCGTTGTTATGCGATTCAAAGGCTTTGCGGATTTTCGAGGTGGGCTTCAACGCGCCTGCCGAGATCACCAGCGTCGCATCGCCCTTTTCCCAATCGTCCATCGCGGCCAGCACGGCGGGGGCAATTGTGTCGGTCGCGTCCTCGACAAACACGGCGCAGGGGCCGGGGAAGAAGCCGCGCGCTTTTAAGGCGTCGTTCAGGCGCGCAGGATCACTGCGCAGCTCGGACGCGGGCAAACGGGTGAGACGCATTTCTTCTTCCGCCTGATCGCCTACGAGCGCGTTCAAAAGATCTTGGCGTTGGATCGCCACCCGCATCGCATCGCCCCCATAGAGCAGCACGCCAAGCCGGTCTGGCTCAGGCTTGGCGATAAACCGGGCAAGATCACGCCCGGACTGCTTCATAGCTGCTGCTCGGGCACGTCGATCAACAATTGGCTGACAATCAAATCGGCCAACGCTACCGACAGACGCCGCCGCGCATCGATTTCAGCCGATGAGGTGCCCACGGTGGAAGCCGTGGCGGAGTAAGACGTGAAGCTGTCGACCTCGCCGGAGACCACCAGCGCATTGGTGGTGACATCACGCAGAGAATAATTGGCCGTTCCAACAAGATTATAGCGCGTGATCGCAGCACTGCCTTGGACCGCAAGACCGGTTTGGCCGATGGTTTGCGCAACCGAAAGACCATATCGAGGCGTCTCAGCACGGCCCAAACGATCCTCAACCGCCCGGATCAGGTCGAAATCTGCGCGGGTTTGGGGCGCGTCCACCAACACCGCATTTCGCAAGCTGCGTCCTGCGCTCCCTTCGCGGTAGACCGGCGTGAAGCCGCAAGCCGCAAGCGGCAGGGCCGCTAACAGGCCAAGGACAGTTCTGCGATTAGATAACAACATTCACGATCCGCCCCGGCACCACGATCAGCTTCTTGATGGGGCCGTTTTCCAGCGCCCTTTTGACAGCATTGTCCGCCAGCACCAGCTTTTCAACCTCGGCCTTGTCCATATCGGTGGGCACGGTGATTTCCGAGCGCCGTTTGCCGTTGACCTGAATGGGCAGGGTCACGGTGTCATCGACCAAAAGCGCCTCGTCGGCCACGGGCCAAGGCGCGTTCACCAAAAGGCCGTCGCCGCCGTGGATTTTCCAGATCTCCTCGGCCAGATGCGGCGTCATCGGCGACATCAGTTGCGCAAGTGTGCGGATCGCCTCGACCTGCGCCTCGCGCCCGGCCTTGGATTTGGCGAGGGTGTTGGTGAAGCCGTAGAGCTTGGCGATGGCGGCGTTGAAGCCGAAGCTCTCGATCCCTTGGGTGACGTCGAAGATGGTCTTGTGCAGCGCGCGGCGCAGATCTTCGTCGCCTTGGCCGCTGGCGTTATCCATGTTTGCGATCTTGTCAGACAAGGACCAAACGCGACCCAAGTGCTTGAAGGTGGCTTCCGCGCCAGAGGCGGTCCATTCGACATCGCGCTCGGGCGGGCTGTCGGACAGCATGAACCAGCGCGCCGTATCGGCCCCGTATTTTTCGATGATCGCGACGGGATCGACGACATTCTTTTTGGATTTGGACATTTTGGCCGACGGAATCACCGTGACTTCGGTCCCATCGGCGAGTTTGCCGTCGGTCACATCCTCGGGCAGGTGGTAAACGGGACGGTCCTTGGCGTCCTTCGTCATGTAGATCTCGTGCGTGACCATCCCTTGGGTGAAGAGCGCATTAAACGGCTCGGTCGCATCCTTCGGCAGGTGCCCGCAGATGTTCATCGCGCGGGCGAAGAAGCGTGAATAGAGCAGGTGCAGAATCGCATGCTCGATCCCGCCGATATATTGATCGACGTTCATCCAATAGCCGGCCTCGGTTGGGTCGGTCGGCGTTGTGGCGTTTGGCGCGGTGAACCGCGCGAAATACCACGAGCTATCCACGAAGGTGTCCATCGTATCGGTCTCGCGCTGCGCGGGCTTGCCGCAGGACGGGCAGCTCGTGTCGCGCCAGCTTGGATGACGGTCGAGCGGATTGCCGGGCACCGCGAAGTCGATGGCAGTGCCGTCTTCGTCATAGGGCAGCTGGATCGGCAGGTTTTCTTTGCGCTCAGGCACCACACCGCAATCGGCGCAATGGACGACCGGGATCGGGCAACCCCAGTAGCGCTGGCGGCTAAGGCCCCAATCGCGCAAGCGGTATTGCGTTTTGCCCGTGCCCCAGCCAGCGGCCTCGGCAAAGTCGATGGTGGCATCGATGGCCTGCTGCCCGGTCGCCTGATCGAGGCCCGCGAAGTGGTTCACCCATTGAACGACCTCGGTCTTAGGCGGCACGAAGGCGGTTTTTCCGACGGGCGTCTCGTCGCCGAGCGCATAGAAGGTGTCGATCACCGGCAGCTCATACTTGCGGCAGAAGTCCAGATCGCGCTGATCGTGCGCGGGGCAAGCAAAGATCGCACCGGTGCCGTAATCCATGAGGATGAAGTTGGCGATCCAGACCGGCAGCTCCCATTCTGGGTTCAGCGGATGCTTGACGCGCAGGCCGGTATCAAAACCCAGCTTCTCGGCCTTCTCGAGCGCCTCTTCATTGGTGGCGCCCTTGCGGACCTCGGCGCAGAACGCCGCGAGCTTTGGATCGTCAGCCTCCATCGCCTTGATCAGCGGATGATCGGCGGACACACCGACGAAGCTGGCACCCATCAGGGTGTCGGGCCGTGTTGTATAGACCTCGATCCCGTCATGGCCGTGCGTCGCCCCGGTCAGATCGAATGAGAACTGCAACCCGCGCGACTGGCCGATCCAGTTGGCCTGCATGGTTTTCACCTTGGCGGGCCAGTTGTCGAGCGTGTCGAGGGCCTCCAGAAGCTCGCCGGAATAGTCGGAGATCTTGAAGAACCATTGGGTCAGCTCGCGACGCTCGACTTCCGCGTTCGACCGCCAGCCTTTGCCGTCGATCACCTGTTCGTTGGCAAGCACGGTCATGTCGACCGGATCCCAGTTCACCACAGCATTCTTGCGGTAGACGAGGCCTTTTTCGAGGAAATCGAGGAAAAGCGCCTGTTGCTGGCCATAATATTCCGGATCACAAGTCGCGAATTCGCGGGTCCAGTCGATGCTCAGGCCCAGCGGTTTCATTTGATCGCGCATCTGGGCGATGTTGTTGTAGGTCCAGTCTTTCGGATGACCGCCCTCCTGCATCGCAGCGTTCTCGGCGGGCATCCCGAACGCGTCCCAGCCCATCGGATGCAGCACCGTATGACCGGTGGAGCGTTTGTACCGCGCGATCACGTCGCCCATCGTATAGTTGCGCACATGCCCGATATGGATGCGGCCCGAAGGGTACGGGAACATCTCAAGCACGTAATACTTCGGCTTGTTGGGGTCAGGGGTGGCGAGGAAGGTCTGCGCCTGATCCCAAGTGGCTTGCCAGGTGGCTTCGATGGATTGCGGGTCGTAGCGGGACATGGGCATGGCCTTTGATGTCTTAACAAATGAAAACGCCGGACCAATTGGCCCGGCGGTCGGTTTAGTCCTGAGACCTGCGAAGGTCTAGAGATTGCTGTCGCGAATGCGGATCTGGCGCGCGCGGGTTAGGATCGCATCTTCAATCGCGCGAGACGTGGCGCGCGGTGCCGGGCCGCTTCGGGAGGCAAGCGCCACTTTTATAGAGCGCGCTTCCAATGCCGGGTCCTGCACGTAAACAGTTGCGCGATAAGAGCGCCCGCCGCCAGGAGGGGTGCCGTAGCCGTAGACGATGACGCCGGTGAACGGATCGACCGCTTCGATGGGCAGGAAGTCGAGCACGTCTTGCGCCGCAACCCAGAGATACTTGTTCACCTCAACGGTGGTGTTCGGATCATCTGTCGCGACAAACAGATCAAGGATCGATTCTTCGCGTTCTTCTCCGGTTAGTCGGGAATTGCGTTCAGAAGCAGACAGTGTTCGAGTTTCGCCGGCACGACCATCGTCACTTCCGCCAAGCCCCAAGAAACCGCCACCACCACATGCGGAGACCGTAACAGATAAGAAAATCAGTGCCGAAGCGCGAAGAATAGTGTGTCGCATGGGTCTGCCCTCTGGCAAATGCCTGTTTTTCAGTGGTCTACCCGACACATGGTGTTGCGACAAGAGTTTTCCCTATCCGGGCCATCCGGAGCCGTTGTGATGTTCGATATGGTGTATACTTCATAAAAGAGGCCAAACCACTTGCCCCGCCCACCGCGCACTGTGTCTTTGATGCACCATGACACTGGCTCCCGTCGAATGTGAGATCAGGTGCGCTTGCAATCGAAGGGCGAAAGGTTGAGGAAAGGTCATACCCAGCCGGATGCACTGTGCTGGGGTGCACCTTTAAACACACGTGACACACACGAGGGAAACACGATGAAAAAGCTTCTCATCGCTTCGACCGCACTGGTGGCATCGGCTGGCTTCGCAGCTGCCGATATCGCAATCAGCGGTTCCGCAAACATGGGCGTTAAGTACAACTCCGCCGCAGCCAACACGACCACCGTTGCAAACGACGTTGACGTGAACTTCACCGGTTCCGGCACCACCGACGGCGGCCTGGCATTCGGCGCTTCCATCGGTCTTGACGACCGCACCGGCGCAGGCACCGTAGACGTAGGCAACGTATTCGTTTCCGGCGCATTCGGTAAGCTCTCCATCGGCGGCGACGTCTCCGAAGCAGCACGCGTTGGCGGCATCAAGGACCTGGGTTACGACGACGTAGGCGTCGACGACGACCTGGAGAACCTGGACAACAACCCAGCGCACACCGTTCACTACACCGTCACTTTTGACGCGTTCACATTCGCCGTGTCGGCTGCACCAAACGTTGTTGGCATCAACAACTGGGGCACCAGCATCGGTTGGAAGTCCGGCGACTTCTCCGCAAGCTTGGGTTACTCCGAGCTGGGTAGCGGCAAAATGGTTCGCGCCAACGTTGGTGCAGTATTCGCTCCTGTGACTGTTAACGTCACTGTGATCGACCAGAACCCAGCTGCTGGTGCAAACGTCACCGGTTACGGCCTGGACCTGGCGTTCGCTCTGGACTCCGCAACGACCATCTCCTTGGTTGCCAACGACACAACCGCAGCTGGCGACGAGCCTGACTACGGCATCGGCGTTGACTACTCCTTGGGCGGCGGCGCGACCCTGTCCGGCGCGATTGCTTCCATCGACAACCCAGCGACTGCACGTCGCACGGTTGCCGACTTCGGCATCAAGCTGACTTTCTAATCCTCCTTAACAGGAAGATTTACGGAAGAGCGGGCCTTGTGCCCGCTCTTTTCGTTTACGCATGACTTGGCTTCATGGCGCGGCCATGGCACATCGCAGATATGAGCCTCTCTGACATCAAAACCCGCATCGAAGCTGCCGAGGCAAAATCAGGTCGCGCGCCCGGTGCGACGCAGCTGATTGCTGTATCCAAAGTCCAGCCCCTAGACCGCGTCGAGGCCGTCTTGACTGAGGGTCACCGCATCTTCGGAGAAAACCGGGTGCAGGAAGCGGCCGGAAAGTGGCCCGACTTCAAGGCGCAGGTCAACGGGATAAAGCTGCATCTTCTCGGCCCCCTCCAGACCAACAAAGCCCGCCAAGCGGTGGAGCTGTTTGATACGATCCACTCGCTCGACCGCGAAAAGCTAGCGCGCAAGCTGGCCGATCTGGCGCAGGACCGCGGCGCTTGCCCTGAGATATTCGTGCAAGTGAACACTGGTGCCGAGCCGCAGAAGGCAGGCGTCTTGCCCGCCGAAACGGACGCGTTTGTTTCCACCTGCCGCGCCATGGACCTACCGCTAACCGGGCTGATGAGCATCCCTCCCGCCGAGGAAGAACCGTCTCTGCATTTCGCGCTTCTGGCAAAACTGGCCGCCCGCAACGGGCTCAGCGGGTTATCCATGGGCATGAGCGGCGATTTTGAAAGCGCGGTGGCCCTTGGGGCGACCCATGTGCGCGTCGGGTCGGCCATCTTCGGGGCGCGGGTTCCGAGCTAGACGATTAACCGTGTTTGGTGCCGTATCCTCGGCGCTATCCAATGCAGCGCCGCGCGGCTTAGCCCGATGCAGCCTTCGGTCGGGTAACCGGGCCTGCGCCATTGGTGGATGAATATGGCCGATCCTGCACCGTGTTCCGCCGAGGGCCAGTTCCAATCGGTCAGGATCACCAGATCATAAAGCGGATCGGCGCGGCACAAGCGTTCATGCGAATATGCGTGCGGCGGGCGCACCATGAGGTTGTAATCGGGATCGCGCGGATCATCGGACCACAGATCAGAAGGGCCCAGCGGAACCGCCCAATCTGCGGGTTTGGCAAGACGATCTGGCCGATAGAGCATCCCCACAAGACCGTGCATGCCTTTGGGGGTTGCGCCGTCGCCCTCGCGCTTGCGCGCGGTCAGCCCACCGCGCCCGATGGTGCAGGGAAACATCCGCCCCATGAACCGCAAGCCCATCGGCGTCAGCACCAGATCGCGCGGCGTCACAGAAGATGCCCGGATTTCGCGGCTTTGGTTGCCAGATAGGCGGTGTTCTGCGGGGTCTGCCCCAGCTTGAGCGGCACGCGTTCGACCACCTCGATACCTTGTGCGCGCATCATGGCGATCTTGGCGGGATTGTTGGTCATCAGCCGGACGGCGGAAAAGCCGAGCCGTTTCAGCACGTCAGATCCGATGCGAAAATCACGCTCGTCATCCTCGAACCCGAGGCGGTGATTGGCCTCGACCGTATCGAAGCCCTGATCCTGCAACGCATAGGCGCGCATCTTGTTGGCCAGTCCGATGCCGCGCCCTTCTTGGTTAAGATACAGCAGAATGCCAGCCCCCTCTGCCCCCATTTGCGCCAGAGCACCACGCAACTGAGGCCCGCAATCGCATTTCAGACTGCCCAGCAGATCCCCGGTGAAGCAGGCCGAATGCAGTCGTGTGAGGACCGGAGCCGCCCGATCAGGTGTGCCGATCTCGACGGCATAATGCTCTTCTCCGCCATCGGCAGGCCGAAAGACATGCAAGCGACCCGCCTCGGACACCGTAAGCGGGACCCGCGCGCTGACCAAAGGCGCAAGGGGTGCGCCGTGGCCGAGCAGGTCTGCGATATCGTTAAGGTTAAGAACCGTAATCCCGAACGGTGCGGCGGCCATGGGCTGCACCACAACGGCAGGCAGCAAGCGCGCATCCTTTGCCAGTTGCAAGGCCGCGCGCGCCAAGGCCGCATCGCCCTGGCGTAACGAGGTAAACGGTCCCTTCATCGGGTTCGACAGATCGCTGGCGGGATCGGCCACGGACTGAACCCATGCGGGCGAGGCACCATTGGGCAATACAAGCCGAGCCAAATCGCCGTCATATGCGCGGGCCTTCAACGTCTCGGCCCGGCGCGCTGTGATCGCGAGATGGGTGCCAGCGCCGAGGGCTTCGAAGCGGGAATGCGTCAGCGTTTCAGCCGCCATGACAAGCGCGCTGTCTTCCCCGCGTACCATCATCACCGGCAAACCCATGCGTAAATCGCCCCGCGCACGGGCCAAATACTCGCTGGGATCGGGGCTAAGGGCGTTCATGAGGGGTCCGGCTTTGCAACATCTCCGCCTTTACATAGGCGCGATCCAAGGGAAACTGAAACAATTACGCCCCGCGCGACACATGGGCGTGAGGTTTTTTACCGCTCCCTTGTCTGGACCGTGATTGGGTCGCATTTCAGTCTCAACACAAAGGCCCAAGAAAAGGACCGAGACCATGGCAACGCTGAGAAAAATCCTGCTGGTGGACGACGATGATGATCTGCGCGAGGCGCTGAGCGAACAGCTTGTCATGACCGAAGACTTCGACGTGTTCGAGGCCGGGTCCGGATCCGAAGCGATGGTGAAGGCCAAGGAAGGGCTGTATGATCTTGTGATCCTCGATGTGGGTCTGCCCGACACCGATGGGCGCGAGCTGTGCCGCCTGATGCGCAAGCAGGGCGTCAAATGCCCGGTGCTGATGCTGACCGGGCACGACTCGGACGCGGATACGATTTTGGGCCTTGATGCGGGTGCCAATGATTACGTGACCAAGCCGTTTAAGTTCCCGGTATTGCTGGCCCGTATTCGCGCGCAATTGCGCCAACACGAGCAATCCGAGGATGCCGTGTTCCAATTGGGCCCGTATACCTTCAAACCCTCAATGAAGCTTCTTTTGACCGAAGACGAAAAGAAAATCCGTCTGACGGAAAAAGAAACGAATATTCTCAAGTACTTGTACCGCGCCACGGATGGCATTGTTGCCCGCGATATCCTGTTGCACGAGGTCTGGGGCTATAACGCGGGTGTCACAACGCACACACTTGAGACACATATTTACCGCCTGCGTCAAAAAATCGAACCAGATCCCTCAAATGCGCGTATTCTGGTGACAGAAACAGGTGGCTACCGACTGGTCGCCTGATCAAAGATCCCTCGCGCGTTGGGGTTATGACGCGAAACCTCCCTGTTGGACTGGCCCGGCCTCGCGCCGGGTCTTCTTTTATCAAGGGGCAAGATTAATCAGACGTGACCCCAAGCGACAGCAAGGCCAGAGCAGCGTTGCCATAGACCGCCAGAATGACGCCCATGGCGAGCGTCATGAATATTCCGCCAATGACCACAAAAACACCATCCCGCGCCAGAAAGCTGACCGAAAAGCAGATCACCGCCGCCGCCAAGAGCGAGGAGGAGAACGGCACCAACTCCAGAAATGGCATGATGAGACCACAAAAGACGCAAGCCAGTTGCGGGATCAAGACAAGAGGCTGCGCCGTCAGCACCAGAAACCGCCGTTTTGCCGTACGGTCGAGCCAACTGGCAGCCGGTTTCAACCAGTTCAGCGCTTTCTGCAGCTGATCCGCTGAAACCTCTCGTCGCATGATCCAGGTTGGCAACCAAAGCGACCGCTTGCCGATGATCATTTGCAACGCAACCAGCGCGATCATCAGTCCAAAGATCGAAGGGAGAAAGGGGATGCCACTGAGCGGTGAGAAGACGATCAAGGCGGGCACAATCAACACGGGCACGTAAGCCGTGGCACCGAACACAGTGGCGACATGGCCAAGGGAGACGTTGCCTTTGCTGGCAGCCAGGTGCTCCAGCTCGGCTACGATATCCATGACGGGGTGTGATTCGGCTGCCGTTGTCATGGCGTCAGAGTTGTGCGGCGCGCCCTCGTCAATCAACCCGCGAGACGGAAGAACTAACTCTGGCTCTAAGCGCGCGGCCCTCCTAGGGTGCCCACGACCCCCAACGGAGCCTGCCACCATGCCGATCACGATTGCCACCTGGAACATCAATTCGGTTCGCCTGCGCGAAGATCTTGTCGCACGCATGATGACCGAGGCGCGCCCGGATGTATTGTGTCTTCAGGAATGCAAAAGCCCAGTCGAAAAGATCCCGCTGCACCAGTTCAAACAGCTTGGCTACCGCCATGTCGCGATGCGCGGGCAGAAGGGCTATAACGGGGTCGCGATCTTCTCGAAAATCCCGATGGAGGATGCCGGTTCGCGCGATTTCTGCGGCAAGGGCGATGCGCGCCATGTGGCCGGACGGCTGGAAAACGGCATGACGATCCACAATTTCTATGTGCCTGCGGGCGGGGATGTGCCGGACCGCGAGGTGAACGAGAAGTTTGGACATAAGCTCGATTTCCTCGCCGAGATGCGCGATTGGTTCCGCGACGAGGCCCCGGAAAAATCGGTGCTCGTCGGTGATCTGAACATTGCGCCGCGCGAGGACGATGTCTGGTCCCATAAGCAGCTTCTGAAAGTCGTCAGCCACACCCCCATCGAGGTCGAGAAGTTCACCGAGACGCAAGATGCGGGCAAATGGGTGGATATTACGCGCCAGGATATCCCTGAAGGCCAGCTCTATTCGTGGTGGTCGTACCGCTCGAAGGATTGGAGTGCCGCTGACAAGGGGCGTCGCCTCGATCATATTTGGGCCACGGCGGATATTTCCGGTGCCGCCCATTCCAGCCGCGTTCTGCGCGATGTGCGCAGTTGGGAAAAGCCCTCGGATCATGCGCCGGTGCTCGCAACCTTCGACCTGTAGCCCCCTTCACATCACCAGTGGGCGAGGCCATATAGATCGCAAGTTACGCCCAAAAAGGACCGCCCCATGCTTGAGTTTGGCAATGCCCCCGCCGACACGACCCCTAACGACCTGATCAAGGACACGTCCGAAGCCACCTTCATGGCCGACGTGGTCGAGATGAGCCAAACCGTGCCGGTGATCGTCGATTTCTGGGCGCCGTGGTGTGGCCCGTGCAAGACGCTTGGCCCTGCGCTGGAGGCGGCTGTGACCGCTGCCAAGGGCGCTGTGCGGATGGTTAAGGTTAACGTCGACGAGAACCAGGCGATTGCCGGGCAGTTGCAAATCCAGTCAATCCCGACGGTTTATGCGTTCTGGCAAGGTCAGCCCGTCGATGGGTTCCAAGGGGCGATTACGCCTGCTGAGATCACCACGTTCGTCACCAAAGTCGCCGATATGGGGGATGGCGCGCCCGAGGAAGATGGCGGTCTAGATGATGCCGTTGAGGCGGCTGAGGCGATGCTGGAAGAAGGCGCTGCGGTGGATGCGGCCCAGACCTTTGCAGCGATCCTTGGCGAGGATCCGAACCATGCCGGGGCTTTGGGCGGTCTGGCGCGCGCGCATCTCGCAATGGGCGAAGTGGCGCAGGCAGATGGCTTGCTGTCCACCGCGCCGGACGAGATTTTCAACGCGCCTGAGCTGGAAGCCGTCCGCGCGCAGGTCGCCTTGGCGAAACAGGCCGAGAATGCTGGACCTGTGGCAGACTTGACGGCGACAGTTGAGGCCAATCCTGACGATCACCAAGCACGGCTTGATCTGGCGACAGCCCTTCATGCTGATGGCGATGTGGAGGGGGCGATCAATGCCCTGCTCGACAGCATTCGCCGGGATATGAATTGGAACGAGGGTGCCGCGAAAGCGCAACTGTTTACCATGTTCGACGCAATGAAGCCGCAAGACCCGTTGGTTTTGACCGGGCGACGCAAGCTCAGCTCGATCCTGTTTGCCTGATCGACAAACGGGGCTACCTGCATTCCATGATCTCAGCCGCTGACCTGCCGCCCACCATCCCGCTGTTCCCGTTACCGGGAGCGCTTCTGCTGCCACGTGCACGTTTGCCGCTGCATCTGTTCGAACCGCGTTACCTGACGATGATGGAAGACGCACTGAAAACGCCACATCGTTTGATCGGGATGGTGCAGCCGCGCGAGGTGCCGGGATCGGGCGAGAAACGCCTTCATTCGATTGGCTGCGCCGGGCGCGTCACGGCCTTTTCCGAAACCGAAGACGGGCGTTATATGATTACGCTCGCCGGCATTTCGCGGTTTCGCGTGCAGCGTGAAGTGACGGGGTTTTCGCCGTACCTAAAGGCAGATGTGATCTGGGACGGGTTCGACCGTGACCTTGGCCCCGCCGAAGTGGACTCGGGTTTCAAACGCGAAAAGTTCCTGAACCTGCTGAATCGCTTCTTTGCCGCCAACGAGCTAAAGACCGATTGGGACAGTTTGTCAGAGGCCGAAGACGAGTTGCTGATAAACTCTCTGTCTATGCTGTGTCCGTTCGAGCCGGAAGATAAGCAAGCCCTTTTAGAAGCGCCGTCCTTGTCGACCCGTCGTGAAACGCTTGTGACCTTAATCGAATTTGCCTTGCGTGGCGGTGGTCAGATGGATGACGTCCTGCAATGAGGGATAACGACGATACACCCGAGGATGCGACACTCGGCCATGCGCGCCAGATGCTTGAAGCGCTCGTGTGTCCGCTGACCCATGCGCCATTGAAATATGACGCGGCCAATCAGGAACTTATCAGCCGAGCCGCACATCTCGCCTACCCGATACGCAATGGCATCCCCGTCATGATCGAGGACGAGGCGCGCAAGCTGGACTGAAGCTTGACCCCCCTTTGCAGATGGCTACGGTGCCGCCAACCTGTGCCCTGAACCGGAGGCCTCATGCCCCAACGCTTGCACCTCGTCTTCGGCGGCGAGTTGATCGACCCCACCAAAACCGCCTTCAAGAACGTCGATGACATTCACCTCGTCGGTATGTTTCCCGATTATGCCAGCGCCTATGATGCTTGGAAATCCGAAGCCCAGCGCACGGTGGATAATGCCCATATGCGGTATTTCATTGCGCATATTCACCGCCTTCGCGATGAGGAGGCGGAAGCCTCTCCTACCGAAGAACTGGATTGAGCCGCACCTATGAGACGCTCACTGGGCCTTGCCCTCTACCTTGCCGTATCTGCCCGCTGGGCGGGATTTGTCGAACGCACGCTGGCAAAACGCTTGGCCAGAGGCAAGGAAGATCCCGACCGAATCGGAGAACGGCGCGGCATTGCGGATCGCCCCCGCCCCGAAGGCCCGCTGTTGTGGATCCACGCAGCAAGCGTGGGCGAGTCACTGTCCACCCTTGAGCTAATTCGTTTCATCGGCGAGCAGCGTCCGGATATCACGGTGATGGTCACGACAGGGACACGCACCTCGGCCACACTGATGAAGATTCGTCTGACGAAGAACGCCTTTCATCAGTTTGTTCCGGTCGATGTGAAGGACTACGTGCAGCGGTTCTTACAGCACTGGAAGCCTGATATGGCCATCTGGACCGAAAGCGAGTTGTGGCCCCGTCTGGTCTACGAGATGGGCCAAACCGGCAAGCCGATGATGCTGCTGAATGCGCGGATGAGCATGGAAAGCCATAATCGCTGGCGCTGGTTGCCAGGCATGGCCAAGTCGATCCTGTCGCGATTTGACTTGGCACTGGCCCAAGACGAAGACAGCGCGCGCCACCTGCGCTTACTGGGATTTCCGCGCGACAAGATCGAAGTAACGGGCTTTCTGAAAGAAGGCGCGCAGGTATTGCCGCACAAAGAAGAAGACCGCACGACCCTTGCAGCCCATATTGGGACACGCCCCGTTTGGTTCGCCGCCTCCACGCATGCAGGTGAGGACGAGATCGTGTCCGAAGCGCACCGTCTTGCGAAGGTTGGCACGCACCGCTTGCTGTTGATCCTCGCTCCGCGGCACCCCGAACGGTTCGATGACGTCGCGGCCTTGCTGGAGAACGACGGCTGGGAGGTCGCACGCAGGTCCAAAGGCGAGGTGCCTGGCCTCGATACAGACGTGTTTCTCGCCGACACAATGGGCGAGATGGGGCTTTGGTATCGCCTCGCGCCCGTCTCACTGGTTTGTGGATCGCTTATGGACAAGATCGGAGGACATAACCCATTCGAGCCTGCGGCGTTAGGGTCAGCCATTCTGCATGGCCCCTATATGTTCAATTTTTCTGATATCTACGCGCGATTGTCCGAAGCAAACGCCGCGATACAAGTCTCCACTCCGAAGGAAATTGCCGCAGGCGTTCAGCGCTTGTTGCAACCCGAGCAAGCAGCGCAGTTCGCGCACCAAGCTTGGGATGTCTCCTCCGGCGGGACAGAGGTGACGGAACGTGCAGTTCAGGTTGTCCTCGACCTCTTTGACGGGAAGGTGCGGCGCTGATGCGCGCGCCTCGGTTCTGGGACACTCCCCCGAGCCGTCCCGGTTTCGCGGCGCGGGCGCTGTCGCCATTAGGCGCTTTGTATGCGGCAGGAACAGCGCGGCGGCTGGCGCGCGGCACGCCATTTGACCCCGGCATTCCCGTAATTTGCGTCGGCAACCTCAGCGCGGGGGGCACAGGCAAAACCCCGAGCGTAATCGCCCTCGCCCAGAAGCTGGGCCTTGGCATTTTTGTCGTCTCGCGCGGCTATGGCGGCTCGCTTTACGGCCCAGTCGAGGTGGACCCGAAACTACACACCGCCGCACAGGTCGGGGACGAGCCTCTATTGCTGGCCGCCTTCACCCCCGTGATCGTCGCCAAAGACCGTATTGCGGGCGCGAAACTCGCGGTTGAAAAAGGCGCGCGAGCGATTGTCTTGGATGATGGATTCCAAGACCCGTCACTGTCCCAAGCCCTGTCGGTCATCGTGGTGGACGCTGCGCGTGGGTTCGGGAATGGGTTGTGCCTTCCGGCCGGACCTTTGCGCGAGCCGGTGTCTGTCGGGATGGCGCGTGCGGATCTGTTGATTTCCATCGGAGCCGAGAAAATGCAAGCGCGCTTTACGCGGGCCTGGGGGCATGCGGTCACGGTCCCTCGGATCAACGGACAGCTGCGTGCGCTTGAAACCGGCATGCCTTGGGCCGAGCGTCGCGTGCTGGCCTTTGCCGGGATAGGCTATCCGGAGAAGTTCTTCGCCACCCTGCGCGATCTTGGGGCTGAGGTCGTGGACACCGTCGCGCTTGATGATCACGCACCGCTCACCCCCGCCCTTATCACAAGGTTAACGCGCGAGGCGCAAAACGCAGGCGCGCAGCTCGTTTGCACCGAGAAGGACAGCGTCCGATTGCCCGAAGCCCTGCGCCGTGAGGTGCTGCCGGTGCCTGTGCGACTGCGGTTTCGGGATGATCGCGGGTTAAACGCGGCGCTTAGGCCTTTGGGTCTTCTGTAGGATCAGGGCCTCTAAGCGCGCCAAGCACTGCATCTGTATCCGCCCCAAGCTTCGGCGACGCGCGGTCTAACACCAAATCCGCCTCGGAGAACCGGAAGGGCGAGCGGACAGATGGCACTCCCTCTAACGTCACTTGCATCTCACGCGCTTTGATCTGCGGGTCAGCGAACACATCGGCCATATCGTTAATAGGTCCGGCGGGCACGCCATGGGCTTCGCAGGCGGCCAGCAGCTCTGTCTTGGTAAATCGCATCGTCGCTTTGGTTAATCGTTCGGTCATTGCCGCGCGGTTCGACACTCGGTCAGCATTTGTCGCATAGGCCTCATCAGCCGCCATATCTGCGTCACCAAGCAGCGCGCAGAACCGCTGAAACTGCCCATCATTGCCCACAGCAATAATCAGCCAGCCATCCGCGCAATCCATCACCTGATAGGGCGCAAGATTGGGATGCGCGTTGCCAAGCCGCTGCGGCGCGGTCCCGGTCGCAAGGTAGTTCAAGTTCTGGTTCGCCATACAGGAGGTCGCCACATCCAGCAGGCTCATATCCACCTGCTGACCTGTGCCGGTGACCTGCCGCTGATGCAACGCCGCCAAAATCGCCGTGCTGGCATAAACGCCGGTCAGAACGTCGGTCAGCGCCACGCCAACTTTCTGAGGTTGGCCATCAGGATCGCCTGTCACGCTCATCAACCCGGACATGCCTTGGATAATATAGTCATATCCCGCGCGGTGCGCGTAGGGCCCGTCCTGGCCGAACCCCGTTATAGAACAATAGATTAGAGACGGATGATCGGCAGACAGGCTTGCATAATCCAGCCCGTATTTCGCCAGACCGCCCACCTTATAGTTCTCGATCACCACATCGGCGCTGGCGATCAAAGCTTTCAGATCGGCCAGCCCCTCGGGCGTGCGAAAGTCGATCACGACCGACCGCTTGCCCCGGTTGCAACTGTGGAAATAGGCGGCCGTCTTGTCGTCTTCGCGCGCGATAAACGGAGGGCCCCAGCGGCGCGTATCATCGCCTGCCGGGGCCTCCACCTTGATGACATCAGCGCCAAGATCGGCCAGCGTCTGGCCAGCCCAGGGACCGGCCAGAATGCGCGCCAACTCAACGACGCGCAGACCGCTGAGGGGGCTCACTCGCCCAGCTTAGCGTCAATCGCTTCGGCGAAATCGGCAAACGACATGTTCGAGTAGGGCTCGCCATTGATGAAGAACGACGGCGTTGCGCGGACATTATCCTTTTCCGCATTGGCTTGGTAAACGGCGACCATCGCTTGGGCCATTTCACCATCCTGCATACACGCGTCGATCTGATCCCCACTCATCCCCGCCGACAGGCCAAGACGACGCAAGGCAGCCGCCACATCGGCAGGCTCGCCCGCGCGTGACCAGTCCGATTGCTGGTCATAGAGCAGCTCTGTAACCCCAAAGAAGCGATCCGGCCCGGCGCAACGCGCCAGCATCCCGGCCCACAGACCGAAACGGTCGAAATACACCTCGCGGTAGATGAAATTAACCTTACCGGTGTCGATGTAGGCAGTCTTGATGTCCTTGAAGACGTCCTCATGGAAGCGCGCGCAATGCGGACAGGTGTAGGAGGCATATTCAATAATGGTCACAGGCGCATCCGCATCCCCCATCATCATTTCAAGCACGCGGCTGGTATCAACCTCTTGGGCTTCGGCCGCAGAGATTGGCGACAGCGAAGGCGCAAGTGTGGTGTCCGAATTGTTGCCAGCACCAAACCAGAAGGCGGCAGCACCCAGGCCCAGCACGAGGGCAATGCCAGCGATCATCTTGTTCATGGTTAACTCCGTATGGTCAGGTTGATCCGGCGCGCCGCGCGGATCGGGTCAATACATTTGCGGCAAGATCTTCGAGCGCTTGGCGAAGATCGTCATTGCCAACACCTTTGGCATAGCTCGGGGCCTTCGCCACGGCCTGCGCGTCTAGCTTGGGCCGCTGGGGCGCAGATTTGGCGATCTCTAACGATACGCCATCAGGGGCGGTCTGTGTGATCGCGATTTTGCTGATCGCATTGTAACCATAGCACGCGTTCACCCGAGCCCGCAGCGCGTCCTTCTGCATCTCCAGAAGTGGCGCATTTGGACCAGTGGTTAACACGGTCAACGTGGCCCCCAAACTCCGCCCGTAGCCCACTTTCAAGGGGCGACATAGCGGCGCAAGATCCGGCCCCGCCACTTCTTCCCATCGTGTCAGCAAGCGCGACACCGCAAATCCACGCCCCTCTGAGGCCGAACGCACGCGCGTTTCAACCAGCGAGCTGGTTTGGCGAAACCCCTTGCTGCGCTTGAACGGGCGAGCGGACATATGGCGGGCACTCCCTTACGTGCTTTTGATTAAATTCAGCTTATCTTACGTTGGCCAAAGACCCAAGAGGCAGCACCTCTATACGCCCCAGATTGAAGGCTCAAGAATGCGTGACGTACCCGTGAACAAAGCCCTCAGCGCGACCCTTCTGGCGTGGTACGACACACATGCGCGTGATCTGCCTTGGCGTGTGCCGCCGGGGTCAAATCAGCGCGCCGATCCGTATCGGATCTGGATGTCCGAAATCATGCTGCAGCAGACAACGGTTGCCGCCGTAAAGGACTATTTCGCAAAATTTACAAGCCGTTGGCCGACGGTTCATGCCCTCGCCGCCGCCGAGGATGCCGACGTGATGGCCGCTTGGGCAGGTCTTGGATACTACGCACGTGCACGCAACTTGCTGAAATGTGCACGGGTCGTTGTCGCCGATCACGATGGCGTCTTCCCGTCAGACCGTGCCACTTTGCAAACCTTACCCGGAATCGGTCCGTATACAAGCGCGGCGATCGCCTCCATCGCGTTCGGCGCGCCGGAAACCGTGGTTGATGGCAATGTGGAACGCGTGATGGCACGCTTGCGGGGAATCGAAACGCCTTTACCGCCCGCAAAGCCCGAATTAATCGCCGCCGCTGAGGCGCTGACACCCGTTAACCGTGCTGGCGATTATGCGCAGGCCGTCATGGACCTTGGCGCGACAGTGTGCAGTCCGAAATCGCCTGCATGTGGGATTTGCCCGTGGCGCGAACCATGTGTGGCGCGCGCCGTCGGCAATGCCGCAGAGTTACCTCGCAAACTGCCAAAACCGGAAAAACCGACACGCCAAGGCACGGCCTATATCGCCCGTCGTGCCGACGGAGCGTTCTTGCTGGAAACGCGACCAGAAAAAGGATTGCTCGGTGGGATGCTCGGCTGGCCCAGCACGGACTGGCAGGTTGATCAGCCTAATCCGGCCCCTCCGTTGAAGGCCAATTGGCGAGATACTGGGGTCGAAGTGCGTCACACATTCACGCATTTTCATCTAAAGTTAATTGTTATGATCGCCGATGTGCCAGATGACAGTGCCTCGCAGATCGGCCAGTTCATCGCGAAGCATGATTTTCGCCCCGGTGACCTACCAACCGTCATGAAAAAAGCATTTTCCGTTGCGACACCATGGCCTTCCGGTGATTGAAGGGCATTAACCGGAACGATACCCTTTCGCGCGTAAAAAAGCCTTTGGAACACGACCTATGAGCATCACCGACACCCCTCGCCCGATCGAGATTGGCAGCCCGCTAAGCGCTTTGCCGTATGCGATATCCTATCTGACAGTCCCGATTCTCGTATGGACGTTGCTGAACGGTGGGTGGTGGCTCTTGTTGCCGCCCTTGGCAATTTTCATCAGCTTTGGGTTGCTGGACACGGTTTTAGGCGCGACAGAAAACAGCGCGGACCCGGCGACGGACGAGGCCAATTTGTTCTGGCACCGTGCTGTCGTGCTCGGCTGGGTGCCAATCGCGCTGGTCATGACATTTTGGTCAATTTGGTATGTGTCGCAGGCTGACCATATGGCGTGGTATGAGAAGATTTTTGGCTTTTTCAGCGTCGGTCTGCTGAACGGGGCGGTCGGGATCGTTTATGCGCATGAGTTGATGCACCAGAAAAACAAGCTGGAGCGGTGGGCGGGTGACATCCTCATGACGCTGGTGGGGTATGGGCATTTTCGAACCGAGCACTTGCTCGTGCATCACCGCTATGTTGGCACGCCTCGGGACGGCGTAACTGCCCGCTATAACGAAGATTTTCACCGCTTTTTTCTGCGCGTTTTTGCACATGGGTTTTCAAGCGCATGGCGCGCCGAAGCACAGATGCTGGCTCGAAAAAACTTATCCGTTTGGGACCTTAGCAACCCGCATTGGCGCTACTGGGGTTTGCAATTGGGCTTCCTATGTATTGCTGTGCTGTTGGGCGGCATGTGGGGGTTGATGCTGTGGCTTTATCAAGCGCTCGTCGCGATCTGGTATCTGGAATTGATTAACTACGTTGAACATTACGGCTTGGTGCGCAAACATCTTGGCGACGGCAAGTATGAGCATGTACTGCCACGCCACAGCTGGAACTCGTCACATATCGCGTCGAACTGGCTGTTGATTAACCTGCAACGGCATTCGGATCATCATTACAAGCCAGACCGACGCTACCCATTGTTACAGACTTACAGTGCCATTGAGGCACCAGAGTTGCCCTCGGGCTATCCGATCATTGCAGCGGCAGCTCTAATCCCCAGAATCTGGTTTCGGATGATGAACCCAAGGGTGCGCAAATGGCGGGCGATGTATTATCCTGAGATCACGGATTGGGCGCCGTACAAGCGGGGAGATACGCCGATGCCGCGTGGGGCCAGCTGACGCTTGTTTGAGTATTTGTAGCAAGAAAAAAGCCCCGCCTTCGAAAGAAAGCGGGGCCAGTCGCGTGCCGTGGAGCGGCCACAGGCACGGGCGGTAATCGTGAATTATGAATAGGTTAGTTGGCGCGCATCTCCGCCCGGATCTGTTGGCGAAGCAGATCAATGGGAACCGATTGCCCATCGCGTTTGAAGTGCCAATAGGTCCACCCATTGCAAGACGGCGCACCTTCAAGCGCGGCGCCAACTTGGTGAATGGATCCCTTGGTCTCGTCCGCGATCAACGTGCCATCCGCGCGTACTTTGGCAGTTTGACCACGCGTGTTCACCAAGACCTCGCCCGGACGTAGCAAGCCACGCTCGACCAGTTGGCCGAAAGGAACGCGCGGTTCCGCACGTTTGGAGGTGCTGACTTCCAACGCTTCGCGGTCTAGCTTGCGGGTCTTGCCGATACGCTTTTCCGCGATGGCGCGGTAGGTTCCATCCCGCTCGATCCCGATGAAATCACGCCCCAGCATTTTGGCAACCGCCCCCGTGGTGCCCGACCCAAAGAACGGATCAAGCACAACGTCGCCAGGATTGGTGGACCCGACCAAAACGCGGTGCAACAAGCTTTGCGGCTTTTGGGTTGGATGCGCCTTGTCGCCGTTATCATTCTTAATGCGCTCATGGCCTGAACAGATCGGCAGCACCCAATCGCTGCGCATCTGGGTGCCTTCGTTCAAAGCCTTCAGCGCTTCATAGTTAAAGGTGTACTTGCCACCCTCTGATTTGGAGGCCCAGATCATCGTCTCATGCGCATTGGTAAACCGCTTGCCGCGAAAATTCGGCATCGGGTTCGACTTGCGCCAAACAACATCGTTCAGGATCCAGTAGCCAGCGTCCTGCATGGCCGCACCAACCCGGAAAATGTTGTGATAAGAGCCGATTACCCAAATCGCGCCATGCGGTTTGAGCAATCGGCGTGCTGCACGAAGCCAGTCTTGGGTAAAGGAATCGTATGCAGCAAAACTCGAAAACTGGTCCCACGCGTCATCAACAGCGTCCACGCGGGAATTGTCGGGGCGATGAAGTTCACCCTTCAATTGGAGGTTATAGGGCGGGTCGGCAAAGATCAGATCGACAGACGCCTCAGGCAGCCCATTCATCACTTCAATGCAGTCACCCGACAATATCTGGTTGCGCGGAAGCATTGCCCCCGCCGTCACGGTCTTTTTCATTTACTCTGCCTTCGTCCCGGCCCGCTTTTCGCGGTGCTTAGTTATCCACAGGATGAGTCAAAGGTGATTCGCGGTCAATTTCTTTTTTGAATCAGGGGGTTAACTATTTTTCTTGATACAAGATATTGTGGACCGGGCGAAACGAACGTCTATGGTGAGGGGTCACCCCTAGACGGATCAACGCCTCTCGATGGGCTTTTGTTGGGTATCCGGCGTTCTCGGCCCAGCCATAGCCGGGAAACTTTGCATCAAGTTCGCGCATTAACCCATCGCGCGCCTCTTTCGCCATGATCGACGCCGCCGCAATGGACACGGACCGCCCATCGCCTTTGATGATCGCTTCGGCGGGGCATGGCAGCCCTTCTGGAATGTCTCGCCCGTCGATCAACACGGCATCTGGCGCAATCGCCAGACCCGCAACCGCCCGGCGCATCGCAAGAAAGGTCGCTTGGCGAATGTTGAGTGCGTCGATTTCTTCAACGCTGGCTTGCGCAATGCAGATATGCGCGAGCGATGGCAGAGCGGCTGCGATCTGTGCCCGCTTTTTGGCTGTCACTTGTTTTGAATCGTTTAGGCCTTCGGGAAGGTTTTGCGGGTTAAGGATAACGGCCGCAGCCATGACCGGCCCCGCGAGCGGCCCGCGCCCCACCTCGTCCACACCAGCAATGTGCTGCGCGCCACGCGCGGTCCATGCGGCTTCAAATGAATAATCCGGTCCTGCCATCGCAACGTTCTGCGCTTGGCCGGGGGTTTGCACAACAAGAAACCGGGGCAGACTTGCGTCCACCCCGGCCCCTCACTCACACGCTGACTGGTTACTCAGGCACTGGTTAACTGGTTAATCACACACGGTGACCGTTCCGGCGCAGGCATGCCTTCGGGTAGTATGTGATGTTGCGGCCATTGATGCTGCCGCTACGGGCGCATTGGCTGATCCGGCGCAGAGGCACATCGTTCCGGCGCAAGCAGGCGCGGCGATAGACGTTGCGATCCCGATTGTTGATGTGGACGCGACGCTCGCACCGCGCCGGGATGCGCACCCCACGGTGTTGGTTGCGGTTCACGCGAGGCTGATGCGTGCGGGTCGTCGTCGTCACCGTCGCGGTGTTATTGCCTGCGTTGGCTTGGTTAATGCCGTTGGCAATGACGCCCAACGCAATGGCACCGATGATGAATTTGGCGACATCGTTATTTGCCTGTGCGGGCTGCGCACTGGCCCCGATAGCTGTCAGGCCAATGGTAACGGAAAGGGCGGCGGCGGAGAGGGTCTTAAACATGATAGAGGTCCTTTTTCACGTTTACGCAGAAGCGTCTCAAGGGTGCGGGGGCAGAACCCGTCGCGGTGTGAATTAACCATGGTCGGGAACTGCAAAATCGCTCAATATCAGCCGGGTGATATGCGATAGCAGCTGCGCAAACCCTTGCTGCTATTGAATAACGCGCCCGCGCACGAGAAGGTGTCAGCGACCCAACGGAAGGCTATTTCCATGAGACATGCGCTCATCCTCGCCGCGTTTACCCTGTCTTTCGCCAGCATGGCGCAGGCTGCCTGCTATGCCGACTACCAAGCCAAGACCGACAACCCCCTGCGTCTGCATTATGGGGTGCTCCAGCTGAGTGACGCGGCCTGTCGCAGCATCGCAACCGCCGAAGCCGAAGCCGCGCGCCGGCTGAACGCGGGGGGGTGGACTTTGTTAACCATCCTCTCGACATTCGCAGAGGATGGATTGAACACAAGGCGGGCCGATGCCGGACAAAACTTTCTCCGCTTCTGATACTCTCAAGGCGGGAAACCGAACGGTCGTTTACGGGATCGCGGCCATCGTTGTGATCCTGATCGTGACCGCCTTCGTTCTGTTTCGCACACTCCCCGATGCCAATGCGTTCAATGATCGGGTCGAGCGTATCTTTATCGAGAATCAGTTAACCGGGCGGGCCGAGATCACCTTGCTGGAAATCCTTGCCCAATCCGGCACCGCATTTTCCGAAACGTTAACCAGCTACCGCATTGTCATCTTCGTCCTGTTGATCTTCGCGACCGCCTTGCTGATCGCAGCGCTTGGATTTCTAGTCACGCTATTGATCCTGAACCGACGCCTGCAAGAAATCGACCGTCAAGGGATACAGGTCGCCAGCCTTCTTATCTCGCGCGCTGAGAAAGTCGTTGTGCTGAACGATATGGAATTCAAGCTCACCGACGCCGCGATAGAAACGCTATCGGTCTTGGCCGAAGCGCGCATGGACGGCGATATTTTGTCGGGGGCCGAACTTGAAAGCGTGATCCAAGGGCGCAATGCAGCCGACTGCGAAGAAGCCGCCGGGGCCACGCGGATCAAACGCCTGCGCGATAGCCTTGGCAATCAAATGGTCGCCGAGATCTTGGTTAAGAATATCGCGCGCCAAGGCTATGTTCTGTCGATCGATAAAGATGTCATCAAGATGATCTAGCGACAGGGCGTGCCGCATTTGAAGGCCCGTCTCGTCGAGCCCTGAAAATAGGCTCGTCATGCGAGAAAATGATCGGAGTAGTCTGCGATGCGCAACATGATGCAAGCGCTGGTGAAAACCGGGCCAAGCCCGGGCTTAGACCTGTGCCAGGAGCCTGTTCCCGAGATCGGCCCCGACGATGTCCTGATCCGCGTCAACAAAACCGGCATCTGCGGCACCGATATTCACATCTGGAACTGGGATGAATGGGCGGCCAAGACCGTGCCGACCCCTTTGGTGACCGGGCATGAATTTGCTGGCGAAATCGTGGAATTGGGGCGTGCGGTCAGCGGCCTCGAACTGGGTCAGCGTGTCTCGGGCGAAGGGCACCTGATCGGAAAGACCTCCCGTCAAAGCCGGGCGGGCAAGTTCCATCTGGACCCGGAAACGCGCGGCATTGGCGTAAACGAACAAGGCGCTTTCGCAGAATATCTACGCCTGCCGGCTTTCAACGTTGTGCCTTTGCCCGATGCTGTGGACGATGATATCGGCGCGATCCTCGATCCGCTTGGCAATGCTGTGCACACTGCGCTCAGCTTTGACTTGGTTGGTGAAGACGTCTTGGTTACCGGTGCCGGTCCCATTGGCATCATGGCGGCGGCTGTTGCGCGGCATGTGGGCGCCCGGAACGTTGTGATCACCGACGTTAACCCTGACCGTCTTGCGCTTGCAGCCCAGGTTGCGGATGTGGTCCCGGTCAATGTCGCAACAGAGGACCTGAATGATGTCAAAGCGCGTCTCAGGCTGCGCGAAGGCTTCGATGTTGGCCTCGAGATGTCCGGCAATCAACGCGCGCTCGACCAGATGGTCGAGGCTTTGGTGATGGGCGGGCGCATCGCGCTTCTTGGCATTCCACCCGGCAAAAGCCCCGTCGATTGGTCCCGCATCGTTTTCAAGGCGATTACAATCAAGGGCGTCTATGGCCGCGAGATATTCGAGACGTGGTATAAAATGATCGCCATGCTGGAGAACGGCCTAGATGTGCGCGCGGTCATAACGCACCGTTTTCCAGTCGCGCAGTATCGCGACGGGTTTGAGGCGATGATATCCGGATCCAGTGGCAAAGTGGTGCTGGACTGGACCTAGGCGTTCCTGCCCCAGACAGTTGGCCCAGCCTCATGCAAACGATGGCGCATGCGGTCCCGAAACGTATCGCCCGCAGTATGACGACCATCGATGATCGCTAGGGCGGCCATCGGGCGACGCTTGATGAACAGGTCTGTCGGCCCCTCCCCCTCAATCTGCCGAAGCCCTGCCCCTTGTTTCGGCGTGATCGCGTGTGCATCAGGCCAGCTTCTTCGCTCGTAAGACATTCTCGCATCCTCGTCAGATGCCCCCATCTGCTAGATGCTCATCGAAGTGTTAACGCCAGCTTAATCGCAGTGCGCGACATCCCTCAAATTGTGCTCATGTTACGCAAAACTTGACTTCGTTTCATTTGCAACGTTAATCTCAATGCCAGATTTTCGCAATCTCGGAGGACCATCAGATGAACCAACAGGCCGATCCTCATTCGATGATCCAAGCGCCCTCCGAAGCGAGCACATCCCCCGGCTACATGCCCGGTTTTGGCAATGATTTCGAGACGGAAGCCCTGCCCGGCGCATTGCCTCAAGGCATGAACAGCCCCCAGAAATGCAATTACGGCCTCTATGGCGAGCAACTTAGCGGCACCGCCTTTACTGCGCCCAGCCACCAGAATGAGCGCACCTGGTGCTACCGTATTCGGCCATCTGTTAAGCATACCGGTAGATTTACCAAGATCGACCTTCCCTACTGGAAGAGCGCGCCGCATGTGGATCCCGATGTGATCAGCCTCGGGCAATACCGATGGGATCCGGTGCCCCACGCGGACGAAGCCCTGACATGGTTAACCGGCATGCGCACAATGACGACTGCGGGCGACGTAAACACCCAAGTTGGCATGGCGACCCATGTCTACGTCGTCACCGAATCGATGAAAGACGCTTACTTCTTCAGCGCCGATTCCGAGTTGCTGGTCGTCCCGCAAGAAGGTCGCCTGCGATTCGCGACCGAGCTCGGCATCATCGATATCGAGCCGCAGGAAATCGCCATCATCCCCCGCGGTCTCGTCTACCGGGTAGAGGTGCTGGAAGGCCCCGCCCGCGGCTTTGTTTGCGAGAATTATGGCCAGAAGTTCGAGCTTCCCGGTCGCGGCCCCATCGGTGCCAATTGCATGGCCAATCGCCGCGATTTCAAAACCCCCGTTGCCGCCTTCGAAGATCGCGATGCCCCCTCGACCGTGACGGTCAAATGGTGCGGCCAGTTCCACGAGACCCAGATCGGGCATTCGCCGCTGGATGTGGTCGCGTGGCACGGCAACTACGCGCCTGTTAAGTATGATCTGCGAACCTATTGCCCCGTAGGCGCGATCCTGTTTGACCATCCAGACCCGTCGATCTTTACCGTGCTGACCGCCGCGTCTGGCGTGCCCGGCACTGCGAATATTGACTTCGTGCTGTTCCGCGAGCGTTGGATGGTGGCTGAAAATACGTTCCGCCCGCCTTGGTATCACAAGAACATCATGTCCGAACTGATGGGCAATATTTACGGCATCTATGACGCCAAACCTAAGGGTTTCGTGCCCGGTGGAATTAGCCTGCACAACATGATGCTACCACATGGTCCCGATGGGCCTGCCTTTGAGGGGGCCAGCAACGCCGATCTAAAGGCCGAAAAGCTGGATAACACCATGTCGTTCATGTTCGAGACCCGCTTTCCGCAGCATTTAACCGCTTTTGCAGCCAATGAAGCCCCGCTTCAGGACGATTATATCGATTGCTGGGACGGGCTAGAGAAGAAATTCGACGGGACGCCCGGCGTCAAATAGCGCTCTTGGCGCGGCGTCTTGGATCGGGTTCTTTGCCAAGGTCACAAGCGAGGAAAGCCCTATGAGCGTCGGTCAGATTATTAGCCTCACCCTGCAAGGCGCGGTTTTCCTCGTATGGGCAGCCTTGATGTTTTCGGTGATCTTCACCCTGCGTGAGCGGGCGCAAGCACGAACTGGCACCATGCTTAATGGGCCTGCCGCATTCTGGACCGAGATCAAGGTTTGGTTTCGCAACCCGGATGACAAATCGATGCGCAACACGCTTGGGTTCATCACGCTTTGCCTGCTGCTGATGAGCGGGCAAAGCGCATTGATGTAGGGGCCGGACCCCTAGGCCATATTGAACTGCAAGGGGCTGACCGACTGGAACATGCCCGTCGCTTTCAGCTTATCCAAGACATCCACAGGCACCGGCGCGTCGACATACAAAAGCGCAATCGCCTCTTTGCCTGCCCCAGACCGGCCCAGCGTAAAGTTCGCGATATTAACCCCGTTTTCGCCCATCAAGACACCGAGCGTGCCGATGATGCCCGGCACGTCCTCGTTGGTGGTGTAGAGCATGTGCCGCCCAATCTCGGCATCGATGTTGATGCCTTTGATCTGAATAAACCGTGGTTTTCCATCACTGAACACCGTCCCTGCAATCGACCGCTCGCGCGTCGCCGTCTTCACGGTAAGCTTTACGTAGCCATCAAACACGCCAGATTTGTCTTGGCTGGAGGTCGTGATTTTCACGCCGCGTTCCTTGGCGATCACCGGCGCGCTAACCATGTTCACATCCGGGTTCGTGACCTGCATCAGGCCCGCGATAGCCGCGCAATTCAGCGCCTCAAGGTTCATCGACGAGACCGACCCGTTATAGAGGATGCTGACCTCAAGGATTGGCTCGGCGGTCAACTGGCCGACAAATGCGCCCAGATGTTCAGACAGCTTGACCCAAGGCCCCATGATCGCGGCTTCTTCGGCCGTCACGCTGGGCATGTTCAGCGCGTTGGTCACCGCCCCGGTCAGCAGGAAATCCGACATCTGTTCGGCCACCTGCAGGGCGACGTTTTCCTGCGCTTCGGTCGTGGATGCCCCCAGATGCGGGGTGCAGACGACGTTGGGCAGGTTGAAGAGGGGGCTGTCGGTTGCGGGTTCCACCTCGAACACATCGAAGGCCGCACCCGCGACATGACCGGATTTCAGCGCGTCGGCGAGGGCGGCTTCATCGACGAGACCACCACGCGCGCAGTTGATGATCCGCACGCCTTTTTTCATCTTGGTTAACGCATCGGCGTTAATCATACCGCGCGTTTGATCGGTGGCGGGCACATGCAGCGTGATGAAATCGGCACGGGCATAAAGCTCGTCCAGCTCCACCTTCGTCACGCCAAGCTTCTTCGCGCGCTCGTCGCTGAGGAACGGATCATAGGCGATGACCTTCATCTTCAAGCCCACTGCGCGGTCGCACACGATCCCACCGATATTGCCCGCGCCGATGACGCCGAGGGTTTTGCCGGTCAGCTCCACCCCCATAAATTTCGCCTTTTCCCACTTGCCGGCATGGGTGCTCGCACTCGCCTCGGGGATCTGGCGGGCGACGGCGAACATCATCGCGATGGCGTGCTCGGCGGTCGTGATCATGTTGCCAAACGGCGTGTTCATCACGATCACGCCCTTCTTGGACGCCTCGGGGATATCGACATTGTCGACACCGATCCCGGCGCGGCCAATGACCTTGAGGTTCGTCGCGGCGGCAAGCACCTTCTCCGTGGCCTTGGTGGCGGACCGAATGGCAAGGCCGTCATAATCACCAATGACCGAGAGCAGTTTTTCTTTGTCTTTTCCGATGCTTGGATCGAAGGTGACGTCGATGCCGCGATCCTTGAAGATCTGAACGGCGGTTTCCGAAAGCTTGTCGGAGACGAGGACTTTGGGGGCCATGTGTGGCGCTCCTATAATGGGGTCAGCACTGCGGGGCAGGCTTTGGAATTGAGTATTTAGGGCAAGAAAAAGGGGCTAGGCCGCCGCGATCTCGGTCTGGAACGCCCAATCGAGCCAAGGCAGCATCGCCTCGATATCGGAGGTCTCGACCGTGCCGCCGCACCAGATCCGCAGACCGGCAGGCGCATCACGGTAGGCGCCGATGTCGAGCGCGATGCCTTCGGCTTCCAGCCGCTTGGCCACCGCTTTGGCGAAGCTGGCACCGTCCATGATCCGCGCATCCGTGAACTTGAGGCAGACGGAGGTGACAGAGCGCGTTGCCGGATCCTCCGCAAGGTTCGCGATCCAGTCATTCGCGTCACAGAAATCCCAGATCGCCTGCGCATTCGCCTGCGCGCGCGCTTGCAAACCGCTCAATCCACCGACGGAACGCGCCCAATCCAGCGCGAACAGGTAGTCTTCGACGCACAGCATCGACGGCGTGTTGATCGTGGCCCCGGTGAAGATGCCATCGATCAGTTTGCCGCCCTTGGTCAGGCGAAAGATCTTCGGCAGGGGCCATGCGGGAGTATAGCTCTCCAGCCGCTCAACCGCGCGGGGGCTGAGCACGAGGATGCCATGCGCCGCCTCGCCGCCGAGCACTTTTTGCCAGCTGAACGTGGTCACATCGAGCTTGTCCCACGGCAGATCCATCGCGAAGGCAGCGCTCGTCGCATCACACAAAGTCAGGCCATCGCGGTCCGCGGGAATCGCATCGCCGGTGGGCATCGCCACACCGCTGGTCGTCCCGTTCCATGTAAAGCAAATATCGTGATCGTAGTTAAGCGCGCTCATATCGACGATCTCGCCGTATTCAGCTGTGTGCGTGCTCGCCTCGATCTTCAGCTGCTTGACCACGTCCGTGACCCAGCCAGCCCCGAAGCTTTCCCAAGCGACCATCTGCACAGGCCGCTGCCCGAGCAGGTTCCACATCGCCATCTCGAACGCGCCGGTGTCGGAGGCGGGAACGATGCCGATCTTGTAGTCCGCGGGGATGCCGAGCACCTCGCGCGTTCCCTCAATCGCCGACAGCAATTTCAGCTTGCCAACAGCCGCGCGATGCGAACGCCCAAGCGGGGCATCGGCCAAAGCGTCAAGTGTCCATGTGGGGGGTTTGGCACAGGGGCCAGAGGAAAAACGCGGGTTCGTCGGCCGCGAGACCGGTGTTGAAATAGCCATAACTGCTACCCTTTCAGATAAGCGCCCTTCGTTGGGGAAGGGTGTCCCACCTGCGGGCTTAAGGTCCGCTCCCGCGCGGCACAATCGCTAAAAGGTCGCAAAAGCGGCGCTTGCCGATGAAAAATCGGCATGATTGTTATGCGCGTGTCTCGGATAGGAAACGCACGCCAATGTTCACCGCCACCTTGATCGCAGCGCCCGGAGCGTTGCAGCCCGCACTTGTCGAGAGCCTTCGTAATGCATGGGGCGGTGGCGATGCGCTGTGGCTAAGCCCCGATGAAGCCGCAGAGTTCGCCCTCGCCGAGGTGCCCGGCAATCACTGGGACGTCTGGGACAGCCTGCAATCCCAAGCCGTTGATCTGATCGTGCAACCGACCGAGGGGCGTCGCAAGAAGATGCTCCTGGCGGATATGGACAGCACCATGATCCAGCAGGAATGCATCGATGAGTTGGCCGAAGAAGCCGGTGTCGGCAGCCGCGTCAAAGAGATCACCGCGCGGGCCATGAACGGCGAGCTGGACTTCGACGGGGCGCTGCGCGCGCGCGTTGGTTTGCTCAAAAACCTGCCGGAGACCGTCATCGCCAAAGTGCTGGCCGAGCGTATCACCTTGATGCCCGGCGGCCCGACCTTACTGGCGACGATGAAGCAAAACGGGGCCTACGCGGCGCTCGTCTCCGGTGGCTTCACGGCGTTTACCGCCGCCATCGCCGCCAAGCTCGGCTTTGACGAGAACCGCGCCAACACTCTGGAGGTGGCAAACGGTCATCTCACCGGCAATGTCATCCCGCCCATCCTCGGGCGTGAGGCCAAGATCGAGGCGCTGAACCAGATCACCGCCCGCTTCAGTATAAGCCCCAAAGACGTGCTCGCCGTCGGGGATGGCGCCAATGATCTGGGGATGCTGCACCTCGCGGGCACTGGTGCCGCCCTTCACGCCAAGCCCAGTGTTCAGGCCGAATGCGATATCCGCATCAATCACGGCGACCTCACGGCGCTTCTCTACATCCAAGGCTATGCGCGCGCTGAGTTCAGGGTTCCCTAAATACTCACCTTAACAGAACCCCGAAGCCGCGCGCATCGTCCAGACCGGATCGCCGCGTCGGTTCAGCATGTCGCCGCCCAGGAACCTTAACGCTGCCGGATGCCGCGCATCTAGCCCGCCGAACTCCGCAAGAAGCGCAGTGATCGCGGCATCTGACGCGCGCTCGGCCCCGTCTTCCATTTTGAGCGCGATCCCGAGGCCCTTCTGCGGCAGCATCGCCACAAACACCCCTTCCGCGCCGCTCTTGATCGCCGCAGATCCGCCCAGCGCAAGCGACAACTCGGTTGACGCCTTACCGCTCCCGCCGACCAACTCAGGATGCGCGCGCATCGCATCGCGCAATCGCCCGGCTGCACTCAGGTCAGACGCCGCCGCATACCCCGCCATCGCGCGCGCAAGTCCGACAACGGTCGTCGCAAAATTCGGGGCGGCACAGCCATCAATCCCATGGGCGGGGGACACCACGCCCGTCATCCGCTCCAGCGCTTCCAGACAGGCGCGCTGCACCGGATGGTCAATCTCGACATACTCGGCCCCAGCGCCCAGATGTTTGTTCAGCGTCAGGAACCCACTGTGCTTGCCCGAGCATTCGTTGTGATACTGGCAAGGCGAGCTGTCCGTCTTGATCAGATCAATCTTCGCCGCTGTGTCATGCGGGCGCCACACCCCGCAGCGCAGATCATCATCGGTCAAACCCAAATCCGACAGCCACCGCGTGATCAAATCCGTATGCACCGCAGCCCCCTGATGGGACGCGCATGACAGGGCCAAATGCTCGGACCGCAAGCCCGCCGCATCCGCCGCCCCGCTTTCCACCAAGGGCAGCGCCTGGATCATCTTGCACGCCGATCTCGGCAAGATCACCGTTTCAGGATCGCCCCACGCCGCCACCACATCGCCGCTGCTGCTGACCACAGCGACATGCCCGCGATGCTGACTTTCCAGAAAATCACCCCGCCACACCTCGATCAAACGCTCTGACTGTCCCATTCTCGACCTTTCGTGACACTTCTGTCGGATAAAACCCGCCAACGGGGTTTGCCTCGCCCTATGCAAAACGCTAGAGTTTGGCTAGGCAACAGGAATAATTCATGCGGATCGAAGCGGGGCACAGACACCTGCCGCATGAGACGGCGCAAGGCTGGAGGCAGTGATATGAGTATTTGGGGCAAAACGGTGCTGGCGGGGGCTTTTGTCGCGGCCACGTCCTTCGGGGCCTATGCGCAGGAGGAAAGCACCAACCGTGTCGCCTCCCAAACGGATTGGAGCGTCTTTGTCGAAGACGACCCCACCGAATGCTGGTCAGTCTCTAGCCCGAAAACCACCGTCAACACGCGCGACGGCAATGTCGTGTCGGTGCGGCGGGGCGACATTTTGCTATTCGTCGCGTATCGTCCCGGCTCCAGCGTGGCGGGCGAGGTTAGCTTTACAGGCGGCTATCCGTTTGCAGACGGATCGACCGTGTCGCTGGCCATTTCCGGCACCACGTTTGAGCTCTTTACCGAAGGCGAATGGGCTTGGCCCGCTTCGGCTGCGGATGATGCGCGGATTACGACGGCAATGAAGCGCGGGGCCGAAGCGGTTCTGACAGCACGCTCGGCACGCGGCACCCAGACCCAAGACACGTTCAGCTTGCTCGGCTTTACGGCGGCAATGGACGAGGCGGCGCGGCGCTGCGGCGGGTAATCCCTGTTTCCAAACCGACCGAAGCGCTATATAGCCCCCCATCCCCCACCGGAGGCTGATCCATGACGCAAGCGCCCATCACGCAAGACGTATTAACCATTCCGCGCAAATTGCCGGACGGGCCCGTTAACCTTGTCGGTCTGACCCGCGACGGGCTGCGCAACGCCTTGATCGAAGCCGGAACGCCCGAGAAACAAGCCAAGATGCGCACCGGCCAAGTCTGGCAATGGATTTACCAAAAAGGCGTGCGCGATTTTGCGTCGATGACCAACCTCGCCAAAGACTACCGCGCCTTTCTGGCCGAGCGGTTCGTGATCGAGTTGCCCGAGGTTGTGACCCGCCAAGTCAGCGAAGACGGCACCCGCAAATATCTGGTGCGCATCGCCGGCGGTCACGAGGTCGAGGTCGTCTATATCCCCGAGACGGATCGCGGTACGCTGTGCATCTCAAGCCAAGTCGGTTGCACCCTGACCTGTTCGTTCTGCCACACCGGCACACAAAAGCTGGTGCGCAACCTGACCGCGGGCGAGATTATCGGTCAGGTCATGCTCGCGCGCGACGATCTGGGCGAATGGCCCGAACCCGGTCGCCATCCCAAGGACGAGGCGCGTTTGCTCAGCAATATCGTGCTGATGGGGATGGGCGAGCCGCTCTATAATTTCGAGAATGTGCGCGATGCGATGAAGATCGCGATGGACCCCGAGGGGATTTCCCTGTCGCGCCGCCGTATCACGCTGTCGACCTCCGGAGTGGTGCCCGAGATCGCGCGCACGGCGGAAGAAATCGGCTGCCTTTTGGCCGTGTCCTTCCACGCGACAACGGACGAGGTGCGCGACAAGCTCGTGCCCATCAACAAGCGCTGGAACATTGCCGAGCTGCTCGATGCGCTGCGGACGTACCCAAAGGTCAGCAATTCCGAGCGGATTACGTTCGAGTACGTGATGCTCAAAGGGGTTAACGACACCGACGAGGACGCGCGCCGCCTGATCAAGCTGATCGAAGGCATCCCAGCGAAAATTAACCTTATCCCCTTCAACGAATGGCCCGGTGCGCCTTACGAGCGGTCCTCGAACAACCGCATCCGGGCGTTTGCAGACATCATCTATAAGGCGGGCTACGCGTCGCCCATTCGCACGCCGCGCGGTGAAGATATCATGGCCGCGTGTGGTCAGCTGAAATCCGCGACCGAGCGGGCGCGCAAAAGCCGTAAGGAGATTGCGGCTGAGGCCGGGCTTTAACCACGACTACATTTTTTTGGATCGGAAACACTCTGCCCCAAAATTGCCTTATCGTTGCAGAATTCCCGACAAAGATGACAGTCAGTTTCCTCTCAAAGGACAATGAAACACTTTGAGGGAAATTGACCATGACACAGACCCAACTCTCCGACCCGCATTTCGCTGACGCCGTTATTGGTATGGTGTGCGAGGAACGCTCCAAGTCGCTGTCCAAGCGCGAGTGGATTCACCGTCTGAAAGGTCTCGGCCTGTATATCGCAGAAGGCAAAGTCTTCACGATGCGCCGGAACCAGTCGGTTTGCGAGCTTCCACCTTATCTCTGCGAGTAAGTGCGGCGCCTCTTAACGTTAACGCCCCGGAATTTTGCCGCGCTTGGTGCCAGCCCCTTCCCAGGTATCGATGGCATCCAGCGCCTGCTCGGCGGTGTCTACAAACTTGAACAGGTTCAGATCGTCTTCGGAGATCGTGCCCGCTTCGACCAGCGCATCAAAGTTAATGACCTTGCGCCAGAAGGCTTCCCCGAACAGTAGGAATGGAACCTGCTCCATCCGTCCGGTTTGGATTAAGGTTAACGCCTCGAAGGTCTCATCCATCGTCCCGAACCCACCGGGAAACACCGCAATCGCCCGCGCGCGCATCAAAAAGTGCATCTTGCGGATCGCGAAATAGTGGAAGTTGAAGCACAATTCGGGCGTCACAAATTCGTTGGGCGCCTGTTCGTGCGGCAGCACAATCGACAATCCGACCGAGCGTCCACCGGCGTCGAGCGCACCCTTATTCCCGGCCTCCATCACGCCCGGACCGCCGCCTGTGGTGACGATCCAATCGCGCCCGCCACCGTCAAGCGAGCGTTTTGTCACCGCCTCGGCAAACGCACGCGCCTGCTCGTAATAGGCGGCCATCTTTTCCAGCGCGTCCGTCTTCGCCTCACCCGGACGCCGAATGCGCGCGCCACCAAAGAGCACAACCGTGCTATCGACGCCCGCCTCATCCAACCCCATCTCCGGCTTCAGCAATTCCAGCTGCAACCGCACCGGGCGCAGCTCATCCCGACACAGGAAATCATCATCCGCAAATGCCAGT
The DNA here is from genome assembly GCA_965279125.1 of Dinoroseobacter sp. Taxonomy (GTDB): domain Bacteria; phylum Pseudomonadota; class Alphaproteobacteria; order Rhodobacterales; family Rhodobacteraceae; genus Dinoroseobacter. Next base: position 30,332 of record CBDIHL010000032.1, on the reverse strand, counting down.
CGATAGGCCGGGGCTTGGGTCTGCGGTGTCACCGGAACACCGCCCACCGCTTCGATATCCTGATGCGCGTTGCGGAACTGCCGTTTGGCGTGCTCGTCTTTCATTCTTTCCTCCAAGGCCCCTCGGGGCTATAGGCTCGGTCCAACTAGATCACGCCAACCGCCGAGGGACCAGTCATGTCAAACGCACAGCTTGAAACCGCAATCGAAGCCGCTTGGGAGGCCCGCGATGGGATCAGCCCCGCGACCACCGGCGAAACCCGCGAGGCAATCGAGGCGACCTTGAACGCTCTCGACAGCGGCAAACTACGCGTGGCCGAGCGTCAGGACAGCGGCGATTGGCACGTTAACCAATGGGCAAAAAAGGCCGTTCTTCTGGGCTTCCGCCTGAAGGACATGGAAATGCAATCCGGCTCCGCTCAAGGGGGCAGCTGGTGGGATAAGGTCGACAGCAAGTGGCACGATTGGGATGCCGCGCGCTGGACCGAGGCAGGCTTCCGCGCCGTGCCAAACTGCGTTGTGCGCAAAAGCGCGTTCATCGCCCCCGGCGTCGTGCTGATGCCGTCCTTCGTTAACCTTGGCGCCTATGTCGACAGCGGCACCATGGTCGACACCTGGGCCACCGTTGGCAGCTGCGCCCAGATCGGCAAGAACGTACACCTGTCCGGCGGCGTCGGCATCGGTGGCGTGCTAGAGCCGATGCAGGCGGGCCCCACGATTATCGAAGACAACTGCTTCATCGGTGCGCGCTCCGAGGTGGTCGAGGGCTGCATCGTGCGCGAGGGCGCTGTCCTCGGCATGGGCGTATTCATCGGCAAATCCACCAAGATCGTCGACCGCGAGACCGGCGAGGTCATGTATGGCGAGGTGCCGCCCTATTCGGTGGTTGTCGCGGGCTCCATGCCCTCGAAGAACGGCATTAACCTGTATTGCGCGGTGATCGTGAAGCGCGTGGATGAAAAGACACGCTCGAAGACCGCGATCAACGAGCTGTTGCGGGACTAACCCTTGCGCGGCGTGCTGCTCGGCTGGGTCATTTCGGCCATTGGATATGTCGTGTTGGGCGCGCTGGTGCCCCACGACATTCCCTTGGTGCACAGCATCGCCATTGCGGGGGCCGGGCTTGGCGTGTCGCTGGCCTTGGGATTGGTGCTCGCGTCGTCCCTGCGGCGCTGGCGGCGCGAGATCGACGCGGTGTTTCCCCAAACGGGCAGCGCGCTTGATATTACGTTGCGCTACCTGACCAACACGACTGAGCAAGCGCTGTTATTCTGCGTGGTCGCCGCCGCGTTAATCTTAACGGGGCCAGAGATCGCGCGAAACTGGCTGGCAGAGGCCGGGATCTGGTTCGCGGTCGCGCGCACCCTGTTTGCCATCGGCTTCGCCCATGATCCCGTGGCCCGCACCATCGGCTATACGGCGACACTGCACCCAACGCTTGCCTTGCTCGGGGTGACGATCTGGGCGGCGTTTACCTAAAGCTCACCTTACTCGGAGAACACATCATGCAAGGCATCGGTTGGATTTCAGCGCTTATCGTCGGCGGTCTCGCGGGATGGGCGGCAAGTCGGATCATGAACACCAATACCGGAATTCTCGCCAATATCATGCTGGGGATCATCGGCGCGATGGTGGCCAATTTCGGCCTCGGCTTGATCGGCATTTCGGCCTCCCCCACATGGCTCAGCCAGGGCGTCGTCGGTTTGGCCGGGGCCTGCGCGTTAATTTGGGGATGGCGGCAGACAAAACGCTAAGCCGCGCCTTGCCAGAGGGGTCCACGGCGCTACCTCGCGGAGGCGGCGCATTCGCCCATCTGGAGATTTCATTTGCCAAACAAAACCTTCCTCGCCGCGACCAGCACCGCCGTGATCGCCCTCGCCACTGCTGCAAACGCACAAGAGCGCCCGACCGGGTTCAGCCTCGGCGCCGCGATGGTTGCCTCCACCGGCGTCTATGCGGGCCAAGACACGCGCTTCGGCGTAGCGCCCGTGCTGCGCTATGACGGCAACGGCTTTGCCATCGGCACGGACGGGGCGCGGTTCGATCTTTTGCGCGGGGACGGGCCACGCCTGTCGTTCACCCTGACGCCGCGCCGCGCGCCCTTTAACCAAAACGATGCGCCGTTGCTGGCAGGTCTCGACCGCGAGATGACGCTTGATGCCGGTCTGCGCGCCAGCTTCGCGATCTCGCCCACACTCAGCGCTGCCGTGTCCGCCCAGACCGAAGTGACCGGCAAGCATAATGGCTCAGAGATCACCGCCGCTGTGTCCGCGCGCCAGATGCTTGGTCGCTTCCCACTGGCCTTGACCGCAGGGGTCAGCTGGAAGGACGCAAACCTCGGCAATTACCTCTACGGGGTCGGCGCGACGGAAGCGATCGCCGGGCGCGCGGCCTACTCGGTTGGCGAAAGCATCACGCCCTATCTGGGCGCAACCATGACCGTTCCACTGTCCGAAAACGTCGCCGCATTCGGCACCGTGCGCGCCAGCTTCTTGCCCGAAACCATCAAGAACAGCCCGATTGTGTCAGGCAATGTGGCCGTCTCGACGCTGTTCGGGATCGCCTACCGGTTCTAGGCGAAAAACCTCGGGCGGCTTGACAGGGCCGCCCGGCTGTCGCACCCCGGCAGGATGACCGACACACCTGATCCAAAACCCGCAAAGCCCAAGAAACCCAAGCGCCAGCAGCTTGTTTACACGCTGCTGGTGCAGGTGGGCAGATCCCCTGATGACGGCCTGCCCAAGAAGGCGAGCGGGGCGGCTTTGATGTGCTACGCCAGTGGCGTGGACGAGGCTGAGGCGGTGCGCGAAACCGTGGCGATCCTGAAACAGGCCGACCTCGCACCGCTGGATGTGACCGGATACGGAACGCTGGAAGAACGGTTGGAGTTGGGGCACGAGATCAGCGATGAAGATCGCGCCTTGATGGATCGCGCTTTGACCGAAAACTCGGTCATTGTGGCGTCGAGCGAGGCATTTTACGATTAAGTTCAGCCTAGAGAATTCCGAGCTGAAAGCTTCCAAACAACGCGACCTGAACAAGCGTGAGCACAGCAATTGCTGCAGCGTAACGTGCGCGGTTCCTAACGGTCTTTAGCACATGAAAATGCAAGTATGCGGCTGCGACGGCACCCCCGAGGGCCTGGGCAACAAGAACCACACCGCTTTGGTGGCCGCTGCCGTTCATGGCGTAAGAGACGAGCACAACTGGAATAAGAGCAATGGCCGCGGCCTTAAGGACCGGTGGAAGGGCTATTGCAAACATTGCTAACTGCGACGAACCGAGCGGACTTTCTCTGATCACCGAGTAGAGGAAACAGAGTAAAGCCGCGTTAAAATAAGCCCCCGCTGTAATCCCAAGAAACACCAGCACCACCGCCTAATCCCCCAAAATCCCCTTCCGCCGCGCCAAGGCCTCGACCACCGCGCGCGCCTCTTTGCCCCCCGACCACGGGATATCCCCCGGTCCGGGCACAACCGTTCCGCCATGTTCGGGCAGCACCGTCGCAGGGCAGACCAGCGAAATCCCCCCCATCGGCAAGATCACCGTCTCGTCAAAAGACAGATGGATCATCGGGCCAATCCCGCTCCAATCCGGGTGGGCGGCGCGTCCGATCACCAGATCCCGCGCTGCCACCAGCATTTCGGGCTGCCCGGTCAGGCTTTGCACCTCGACGCTGCTCAGCAAAAAGCGTTGATCCGGCAGCACGGTGATCGTCTGGGTCAGCCCGAAATAGGGCGCGCAGAGCGTGATCGCCTCTTGCCGCTGCACATCGGTCATCGGCTCAAGCCACATATCGCGCAGGATCACCGGTCCGGAGGGCGTCTGGATCGTGTCGCCGGGCAACAGTTGCTCCACCAGAAACGATCCATGAGGCGTGGGCAGATGGGTGCCGTAAGCAAAGGCGTTCAACCCGCGCGCCGGGATCGGTTGAGCGGCAACCTCCACCGTGGGCGCATGATCGGCGTTCAGATCGGTCCAGCCGCCCGCCAGTGGCAAGGGCTCGGGGTTGTTCAGGCGCGCCTCGATCTGCGCGCCGGTGGTTCCGTTTTCCGCGCGCAGGATGCCATAGCCCATCGGTTGCCAGACCTGATAGCTCAGGCGCACCCGGTCGCCCACGCCGCAAAACTCCGCCGGACCTTCCCAGACTTGCGCACCTCTCGCAGTTCGATGCCGCAACATCAGCGCCCCGCGTGGACTGACCCACAAACCAAAGACGCCGCCGGGATGCGCCCAATGCGCGCCTGCCCCGTAAATGCCCATCAGATCGGGGCGCAAATCCGGTAGGGTAAACGCCAGCGCCAAACTGCCTTCGCTCAGCGTCGTGTGCAGGCGCGCAGCTGTGCCGTCGCCAGACTTGGACCCATTCGGCGAGGCTGCTAAACTATGAGGATCGGGCGCTTGCATCTGCGGATCAGCCGCCTTCTTGTCCTTGTCAACTCCACCAAGCCTTGTGGTTTGGCCGCATTCACCTCTAAACCTAGCATGTCCTCCGGTTGTGCGACCAGCCTAAAGCCCATCATCGCCCGACTTATCCACAAGGTATCTGCCATGACGACCGACCCTGTTGCCCTGACCACCGATCTGGTGCGCTGCGCCTCTGTCACCCCTGACGAGGGCGGTGCGTTAACCATGCTGGAAGCGCTGTTAACCAAAGGCGGCTTCACCTGTACGCGCTGTGATCGAAATGGGATTGCCAACCTCTATGCGCGCTGGGGCGCGAAAGGGGCCGAGCGCAGCTTTGGCTTCAACGGCCATACCGATGTGGTGCCCGTGGGCGACGAGGCCGCCTGGACCGTCGATCCGTTCGGCGCGGAAATCAAAGGCGATCTGCTTTATGGGCGCGGGGCGACGGACATGAAGTCCGCCGTAGCCGCCTTCGCTACAGCCGCGCTCGATTTCGTACAAGACACCCCGCCCGATGGCGCGATCATCCTGACGATCACCGGGGACGAAGAAGGCGATGGGGTCGATGGCACCGACGCGATCCTCGACTGGATGGCCGAGAATGGCGAGCGGATGTCCGCCTGCCTGGTGGGCGAGCCGACCTGCCCCAACACGATGGGCGAGATGATGAAGATCGGGCGGCGTGGGTCCATGACCGCGTGGATCACCGCGACGGGCATCCAGGGCCATTCCGCCTATCCGCACCGCGCCAACAATCCGGTGCCCGCGATGGCGCGTTTGGTGGATCGCCTCTCGTCGCATACGCTTGACGCGGGCAGCGATCATTTCGATGCCTCCACCCTTGCCGTGACCGGGTTCGACACCGGCAATGCGGCCAACAACGTGATCCCGGCGCAATGTCGATCCATGGTCAATATCAGGTTCAACGATCTGCATACCTCCGCCGAATTAACCACGTGGCTGCAAGACGAAGCCGGTAAGGTTAACGCCGAAACCGGCATCACGTTCGAGATGACGCTTAAGGTCTCCGGCGAAAGCTTCATCACGCCCCCCGGCCCCTTGTCGGACCTGATCGGGCGGGCCGTGCAGGCGGAAACGGGCGTCACACCCACGCTCAGCACCTCCGGCGGCACCTCGGACGCGCGCTACGTCAAAAACCACTGCCCCGTGGTCGAGTTCGGGCTTGTCGGCAAAACCATGCATCAGGTGGACGAGCATGTGTCGGTCACGCAAATCGGCCAGCTGAAAGCGATCTACACCCGCATCTTGCGCGACTATTTCGCATGATCGTGCGCGAAGCGTTGTCCGAGGCGGATTTGAAGGCCTGCTACGCGATCCGCATCGCCGTGTTCATGGACGAACAAGGCGTCAGCCAGCCCGAAGAATTCGACGGTCTCGATGACGGCGCGATCCATCTGCTGGGCCTCGACGGTGGCACGCCGATTGCTGTGCTGCGCCTGCGCCTCCTTGCCCCCATTGGCAAGATCGAGCGTGTCGCCACCTTAAAAGCGCATCGCGGCAAGGGTCATGCGCGCCGCCTGATGCAAGACGCGCTGACCCGCCTGCGGGCCCTGCCCCAGATCACCGAGGCCAAGCTGAGCGCGCAAACCTACATCATCCCGTTCTACGAAACGCTCGGCTTCACTGCCCACGGCCTCGAATACCCCGATGCCGGTATTCCGCACCGCGATATGAGCCTGACCCTATGACACAAACCCTCGTCATCATGGTTAAAGAACCGCGCCCCGGTCGGGTCAAAACGCGGCTGGGGCGCAGCGTCGGGTTAACCAAGTCTGCATGGTGGTTTCGTCACCAAACCCGCGCTTTGCTGCGCCGTTTGCGCGATCCGCGCTGGCAGATCGTGCTGGCCGTCGCCCCCGATGCCGAAGGTCTGTCCAGCCGCGTCTGGCCCGCCGATCTGGCGCGCATCCCGCAAGGCACAGGCCATCTGGGCGATCGCATGGGCCGTATCTTTCGCCATCTCGGCCAAGGCCCGCTTTGTATCATCGGCGCGGACATCCCCGGCATCGACCGCGCGCAGATCGCGAGCGCGTTCAAAGCCCTCGGCCCCGCCGATACCGTGTTTGGCCCCGCGCCCGATGGCGGCTACTGGCTGATCGGCTTGGCTCGTCGCCGCGCCTTGCCGAACACCATTCTACAAGGCGTGCGCTGGTCCTCGCCTCATGCGCTCGCCGACAGTCGGGCGTCGTTGCCCATGGGCAAAACCCGCCTCATCGAGACGCTGCAAGACATCGACACCGCCGAAGACCTCAGCCAGATGGGCCGTGACGCGCGCCCGCGTGCGTGGTAGCGCCCCCTCATGAAACGCCTTCCCACCAAAGACGAAATCCTCGATTTCATCACCCAGAACCCCGGCAAAGCCAACAAACGCGATATCGCGCGCCAGTTCGGCATCAAGGGATCCGCGCGCATCGACCTCAAGGCGATCCTGCGCGAGCTGCAAGCCGACGGCCATCTGGAGAAGCGCGAGAAACGCTTCCATGATCCCAACAGCTTGCCCCCTGTCAGCATGACCGAGGCCTTGCCGCCCGATGCCGATGGCGATCTGTTCCTGACGCCGCTCGAATGGTCCGGCGAGGGCCCTGCCCCGCGTGTTCTCTTCATCGCAAAGGATGGCGATCCGGGGATCGGGGCGGGCGACCGACTGCTGGTGCGGCTTAGCAAGGTTGATGCCGAGGACCACGCCTACGAGGCCCGCCTGATCAAGCGCGTGGGTGCCAAACGTGATCCGCGCAAGATCCTCGGGGTGTTCCGCAAATCCGCCGAAGGGGGCCGCATCCAGCCGATCGAGAAGAAGATCGACCGCGAATGGCGCGTCGCCCCCGGCGCGGTTCACGGCGCTGTCGATGGCGAGCTGGTCGAGGCGCAGGAGCTCGGCGGCAGATCCCGCATGGGCCTGCCCGGCGCGCAGATCACCGCGCGGCTTGGCCCGGCTGGGTCCGCGCGCACGGTCTCGCTGATGGCGATCCACACCCATGGCATTCCTGACGATTTCCCCAAGTCGCTGCTGGACGAGGCAGATCGCGCCAAGCCGCAAGGTCTCGGGACCCGCGAAGACCTGCGCGACGTGCCGCTGTTAACCATAGACCCCGCCGATGCGCGTGACCGCGATGATGCCGTCTGCGCGCAACCGGATCCCGATCCGGCCAATCCGGGCGGTCATATCCTGTGGGTCGCGATTGCCGATGTTGCCGCCTATGTGACGCCCGGATCGGACATGGATACCGAGGCCCGCAAGCGTGGCAATTCCACCTACTTCCCCGACCGTGTGGTGCCGATGCTGCCGGATCGTCTGTCCGGTGATCTGTGCTCGCTGCACGAGGATGTGCCGCGCGCCTGCCTCGCGGTGCGGATGGTGCTGGCCGAGGATGGCACGAAGCTGTCGCACCGCTTTGTGCGCGGCTTGATGCAGTCGAAAGCCTCCCTGTCTTACGAGCAGGCTCAGGCCGCGATTGATGGCGATCCCGACGAGATGACCGCCCCCTTGCTGGAGCCTGCGCTAAAGCCGCTTTGGGCCGCCTATGCGTCCCTGGTCAAAGCCCGCGAGCGCCGCCAACCCCTCGCGCTTGATCTGCCCGAGCGGCACATCATTCTGGACGATGCGGGGCAGATCACCTCCGTCGCCTTTCGCCAGCGCTTCGATGCTCATAAGCTGATCGAGGAATGTATGGTGCTGGCCAATGTCGCTGCCGCCGAAACCCTTGCCGACAAGAAAACACCGCTGCTTTACCGGGTCCACGAGGAACCGACGCCGGAAAAGATGGAAGCTCTGCGCGAGGTTGCAAAGGCCGCCGGTTTGACGCTGGCCAAGGGGCAAGTGCTGCAAACGGCGCATCTGAACCGGCTGCTCGATCAGGCAGCGGGGCGTGAGGATGCCGAGTTGATCAATCTCAGCACGCTGCGGTCGATGACGCAGGCCTTCTATAGTCCGCAGAATTTCGGCCATTTCGGCCTCGCCCTCCGGCAATACGCGCATTTCACCTCGCCCATTCGGCGCTACGCAGACCTGATCGTCCACCGCGCGCTGATCAAGGCGCATGGCTGGGGCAAAGACGGTCTCAGCGATGAAGACGAAGAAATGCTGGAGCAAACCGCCACCACGATCTCGCAAGCCGAGCGTCGGTCGATGATGGCCGAGCGCGACACAAATGACCGCTACCTCGCCGCCTATCTCAGTGACCGGGTTGGCAGCGAATTTTCAGGTCGGATCAGTGGGATCGCGCGGTTTGGCGTGTTCGTGAAGCTCGACGAGTCTGGGGCAGATGGCCTCGTGCCGATGCGGTCGCTGGGGCAAGAGTATTTCCGCCATGACGCCGAGGCAAACACTCTGACCGGCACGGATACGGGCACGGTGATCAGCCTTGGGCAACGCGTGCTTGTGCGCCTTGCCGAAGCCACGCCGATCACTGGCGGTCTGCTGCTGGAGATCCTCGAAATCGAGGGCGAAGCACGCAAATCTCGCAGCCCGACCCGGCGCAAGCATCGGGGTAAACCGCTCAAAGGGCGCAAGCGCTCTGGCGGTAAACCGGGTCGGCCACGCGGGATCCGGTAAGCGGTCCGCTGCCACCCCTGCTGCGATTGGTTCCCGTATCGCGACAATCGCGCTATATTGTCGCCTGAGCAGTACGGAAAACATGATGCGCAAAACGATCATCTGCCTTGTGGGCGCGGCCAGCGTCCTTGGCCTGAGCAGTTTCGCTCTGGCTGGACCTGAAACGTCGCTTCGGCCCATGCCGCGTGTGCAGGCGGCGATTGATGCGCCCGCCACAGCGCTTGCGGTGGCACGCTCCATCCGGCCAGAGGCACGGGGTGCGATCCGTCAAGTGCAACCTGTTGTTCAGGTTAACCGCGCGCGCAATCCCAATGGGTTCACCGCATGGTCACGTGATTTCCGTAGCCGTGCGCTGCGTCAGGGCATCTCGGCGCGCACGTTTGATACGGCCTTTGCGCGCGCCGAATACCTGCCCCGGGTGATCGAGCGGGATCGCAACCAGTCCGAGTTCTCCAAGCAGCTCTGGGAATATCTCGACAGTGCGGTCTCTGCCAATCGCGTCTCGAACGGGCAACGCGCCTACCGCCAGTATCGCAGCACACTCGACGCAATCGAGCGGGCGTATGGCGTCGAAGGGCATGTCGTCGCCGCGATCTGGGGGCTTGAGACCGCCTATGGCGCGATCCGGGGCGATACGAACATCATTAACGCGATGGCCACACTGGCCTATGAAGGCCGCCGCAAGACCTTTTTCGAAGCACAGTTAATTGCCGCGCTGCAAATCCTGCAATCGGGCGATGTGACGATGGCGAATATGCAAGGCTCGTGGGCGGGGGCGATGGGCCATACGCAGTTCATGCCGGATAGTTACTTGCGCCATGCGGTCGATGCCACGGGCGACGGCAAGCGCGACATTTGGGGCGATAGCCCGGTCGACGCGCTTGCCTCCACCGCCAATTACCTGCGCGCGCGCGGTTGGACGAAGGGCCAGCCTTGGGGGATGGAAGTGCGTCTTCCGCGCAGTTTCGATTACGGCCAGGCGGGCGAGCGGATTAAGAAACGCGCGCGCGACTGGAACGCGATGGGCGTGCGCACGGTGGGTGGCGGACAAGTGCCGGATCATGGGCCAAGCTCCATCCTTGTGCCCGCCGGGTCGCGCGGTGCCGCGTTTGTCATCTACAACAATTTCCACGTGATCGAGACGTATAACCCCGCCGATGCTTACGTCATTGGCGTCGGGCACCTCAGCGACCGCATCCGGGGCGGCCCCGCCATTCAGGCCAGCTGGCCGCGCGGAGATCGTGCGCTTTCGATCAGCGAGCGGCGCGAGTTGCAACAGCGCCTCAGCCAAGCCGGATGTCCGCCGGGCAAGTATGACGGGATCATCGGGCCGAACACCATCGAGGCAGTGCGGTGTTATCAGCGTCGGATCGGGGCGGTTCCAGATGGGTATGCGTCGCTGGCGCTGCTCAGACGGTTGCGCACCACATAGGGTGGGTAATTTTACCCACCTTTGCCCGCCCCCGCCGCACTGCGGCACTTGCCCCCTAGCCTTTTGCCCTAAGGTGCGTTACGCGCCCGGCAACTCCTCTCTTTTCCGAAAGGCGCGCCCTCATGGATCTGCGCAATATTGCGATTATCGCCCACGTTGACCACGGCAAGACGACCCTCGTGGACGAACTGCTGAAACAGTCCGGCACCTACCGCGAAAACCAGGCCACGACCGAGCGGGCGATGGACAGCAACGACCTCGAGCGCGAACGTGGGATCACGATCCTCGCCAAAGCCACGAGCGTCGAGTGGAAAGGCACCCGCATCAACATCGTCGACACGCCCGGTCACGCCGATTTCGGGGGCGAGGTGGAGCGTATCTTGTCCATGGTTGACGGCGTTGTCCTGCTGGTCGATGCCGCCGAAGGCCCTATGCCGCAGACGAAATTCGTGACCTCCAAGGCACTTGCGCTGGGCCTGCGTCCGATCGTTGTGTTGAACAAAGTCGACAAGCCCGATGCCGAGCCTGATCGCGCGCTGGACGAATGTTTTGACCTCTTTGCCGCGCTTGATGCGACCGAAGATCAGCTCGACTTCCCACATCTTTACGCCTCCGGCCGCTCCGGCTGGGCCGATGCCGAGCTGGACGGTCCGCGCAAAGATCTGTCGGCGCTCTTTGATCTGGTGGTCCGCCATGTCCCGCGTCCCAAACAGCAATCCCGCGCGGACGAGGATTTCCGGATGCTCGCCACCACGCTGGGCAACGACGCCTTTGTGGGCCGCTTGCTGACCGGGCGCGTTGAATCCGGCACGCTGAAAGTGGGTGCTACGGTGCAGGCCCTGTCGCGCATCGGTCAAAAGATCGAACAGTTCCGCGTCACCCGCATCCAAGCCTTTCGTGGCCTCGGCCAGCAGGATATCGACGAAGCGGTTGCAGGCGATATCGTCAGCCTTGCGGGCATGTCAAAGGCCACTGTGGCCGATACGATCTGTGCTTTGGCCGTGGATGAGCCGCTTGATGCACAGCCCATCGACCCGCCCACCATCACCGTGACTTTCGGCATCAATGACAGCCCCTTGGCCGGTCGAGATGGCAAGAAGGTGCAGTCCCGCGTGATCCGCGACCGCCTGATGAAAGAGGCGGAATCAAACGTCGCCATCAAGATCTCCGACACCCCCGGCGGCGAGGCGTTCGAGGTTGCCGGGCGTGGCGAATTGCAGATGGGTGTTCTGATCGAGAACATGCGTCGCGAGGGGTTTGAGCTGAGCATTTCGCGTCCGCAGGTCCTCTTCCGCGAGATTGACGGTGTGAAGCACGAGCCGGTTGAAGAAGTCACAATCGACGTCGATGACGAATACACCGGCGCGGTGATCGAAAAGCTGACCGGCACCCGCAAGGGCGAGCTGGTCGAGATGAAGCCCGCAGGCGTCGGCAAAACCCGCATCGTCGGCCATATCCCGTCGCGCGGTCTGATCGGCTATCACGGCGAGTTCCTGACCGACACGCGCGGCACAGGCGTTCTGAACCGCGTGTTCCACGAATGGGCACCGTTCAAAGGGGCCATTCCGGGGCGTCGGGCTGGCGTTCTGATCTCGATGGAGAACGGATCATCCGTGGCGTTTGCCTTGTGGAACCTCGAAGATCGCGGGCGCATGTTCATCGGCGCGCAGGAAGCGATTTACCAAGGTATGATCATTGGCGAGCATAGCCGTGAGAATGATCTGGAAGTGAACCCGCTGAAGGGCAAAAAGCTGACCAACGTGCGCGCAAGCGGCACCGACGAGGCTGTGCGGTTAACCACGCCGATCACCCTGACGCTAGAGCAGGCGATTGCCTATATCGATGATGACGAGCTGGTGGAGGTGACGCCAAACGCCATCCGCCTGCGTAAGCGCTATCTTGATCCGCATGAGCGTAAGCGCCAGGCGCGTGGCACGGCTTCGTAGCTAAAAGGTTAATGAAATCATAATATTAAGGTCAGCCCTATTGACCCATTGTTTCGCATGCGAAACATAAGGTCAGAAGGGCTGACCCATCTTGTGGTGTCTTGGCCGCTCGGGCCTACCTTGGGTTGATTTGCCCGGTCAGGTCGGCGCGCGCATCGTATCGCCACGCTCCAGCTTCGGCGTCAGCTTCACAATCTCAGGCGCGCTTGTGCTGTCCATTCGGCTAAGCACCAGACCCGCCGCCAGCTTGCCAATTTCCGCGCGACAACTGTCGATGGTGGCAAGCCGCATGGGTTGCCCGCCAAGGATATCGACGCCGTTGAAGCCTGCCAAACCCAGCTTGCCGGGAATGTCATAGCCCTTCTCGACGCAATAGAGCAGCCCGCCGGCACCAACGACATCGTTCGAATAGTAGATGAAGTCGAGGTCAGGACTGCGCGTCAGCATCGTCTCGGTCAGCTCACGCCCCTTGGCCATGCCCGAGCCACCTTCGTAGAACTCGCGATCCGCCAGCTCCAGCCCGCGTTTACCAAGTTGCGCGACAAAGCCTTCAAACCGCTTGCGCGCACGGTGATCCATCCCCAATGCGGTGCCGACAAAGCCGATCTTGGTGTAGCCCGCATCGACGATAGCATCGGCCATGATCTGCGCGGCCCCGCGATGGGAAATGCCCACGGCACAATCGACAGGCTCGCCATCTGTGTCCATCACCTCGATCACCGGAATGCCGGAGACCGCCAGCATCGCGCGCGCGGCTTCGGTATGCTCAAGCCCCGCAAGGATCACGCCAGAGGGACGCCACGAGAGCATTTCATAGAGAACTTTCTCTTCCTTCTCAGGCTGATAGCTGGTCAGTCCGACAACGGGCTGCAATGCGGTGTCTTCCAGCGCACTTGATATGCCGGCCATGACATCGGGAAAAACCATGTTGGAAATCGACGGGATCACCACGGCGACAAGGTTAACGCGGCTAGAGGCCAATGCCCCCGCGATCTTGTTGGGGACATAGCCCATCTCGCGCGCGGTCTCCAAAACCCGCTCGCGCGTGGCGGTGGAGACGTCCCCTCGGTTGCGCAGAACGCGACTGACGGTCATCTCGGACACGCCTGCGGCCTCGGAAACATCGCGCAAGGTTAACGGGCGGCGCGGCGGGATAGCGTCAGTCATGATCTCTCCGGTATGATCTGGCGTTACGTTAACCGAGATCATCGAAGCTTGTCCAAGCCTTGTGAGGGGCTGCGCCGAACTTGCACAGGCGATGGGTTTTGCGCATGAAGGGGGCACGGCCCCGTGGCTCAACTGGATAGAGCAGCCCCCTCCTAAGGGGCAGGTTGCAGGTTCGAATCCTGCCGGGGTCGCCATTGCAGCGCTACACATCTGCACGACTTTCTGGTAATTCCTAAGGGTGCCTCTGGCCTTCAAGAAATTCCGCATAATTAACCATGACCAACATCAACAACATCCGCATGTTCGTCCGCGTCTACGAGCTGGAAAACATGTCCGCCGCCGCCCGCGACATGCGGGTCTCGCCTGCCGTGGCCTCAAGCCGGATTGGCGAGTTGGAAAAGCACTTGGGCATTCGGCTGTTCACCCGCACCACCCGGTCCATCCAGCCAACGGAGCATGGGCGCATTTATTACCCCAAAGCGGTCTCGGTCCTCGACGCGCTGGAAGAGGCCGAAGCGGCGGTGCATGAGATCACCTTGAACCCGCGTGGCTCGCTGTTTGTCTCGGCCCCTTTGGGCGTCGGGCGGCGCTTGATCGCACCGCTGGTCGTTGCCTTTCAGGAGCGCTACCCGGAGGTGCATATTCGCCTGCGCCTCTCGGATCGGAAGATTGACCTGACACATGAGGGCCTCGATGTGTCCTTCGTGCTCGGCAATCCGCCCGATTCAGTCCTGCGCATCAAGAACATCGCCACCTGCCCGCGCGTGATCTGCGCCGCACCCGCCTATCTGGCCAAGCGCGGCACCCCAAACACCGGCGCGGATTTGCTGAACACCCCGCATGATTGCCTGCTGTTGCGCTTTCCCGGCTCGACCGAGTTTCGGTGGACCCTGATGACCAGCGATGGGCCGCAACTGTTCGATGTCGCCGGGCCGATGGCCTGTGATGATGGGGATGTGCTGACGCAATGGGCGCTGGACGGGCATGGGGTGATCAACAAGCCCTTGTTCGATGTCGCGGAGCACTTGGCGCAAGGCGCGCTGGAGGTGGTCTGTCGTGAGACGCTGCCGCCGGACGCGCAATTGGCGATGCTCTATCCGCATAAGCGCAATCAGGACCCGAAAACGCGGCTGTTCATCGAGTTCATGGCCGAGCAGATCAAACCTGCCCTGCGCGCGTTAGAAGCCTACGATCAGTCTAAGCGCTAAACACCTTCAAGAATTCCTTGAAAGACTAATTTTTTAGCACGGTTTACCCGAAAGCGATGCGACCTGACTTGGCCCCGGCCAAATCGAGGGCGCGTATCTGACGGAAGACAAGATGCGTGACCGGCCGCTGACACAAGAACCGAGCAAATCGGCAAAGCCCTGAACCGTGAGACCAGACCTTAGTGGGAGGAACGACTATGTCTAACGCATCCATCGGGACGCCAGCCCAGCTGCGCGACCCAAACTATACCCCGGCTTTGCACAAAGCGGTGCCGCTGGGCATCCAGCACGTGCTGGCCATGTTCGTATCCAACGTCACCCCTGCGATCATCATCGCAGGCGCTGCGGGCTTTGGCTTTGGTTCTGACGCAGGCGCGCAGGGCTTCCCGGACATGACTTATCTGATCCAGATGTCGATGCTGTTTGCAGGAATCGCGACCTTGTTCCAGACCATCGGCCTTGGCCCGGTCGGCGCGCGCTTGCCCATCGTGCAAGGCACCAGCTTTGCCTTCATCCCGATCATGATCCCGCTGGTGGCTGGCAAAGGCGTCGAAGCGCTGCCTGCGCTGTTCGGCGGTGTGTTGATCGGTGGCTTGTTCCACGCGGTGCTCGGCACGTTCATCGGGAAGATCCGGTTTGCCTTGCCCCCGCTGGTCACGGGCTTGGTCGTTACGATGATTGGCCTCGCGCTGGTCAAGGTCGGCATCCAATATGCAGCGGGCGGTGTGCCAGCGATCAACAGCCCGGAATATGGCAGCTTGCTGAACTGGTCTGCCGCCTTGGTCGTGGTTGCCGTAACGCTTGGCTTGAAGTTCTACGCCAAGGGGATGCTGTCGGTATCCGCCGTCGTGATCGGGATTATCGTGGGCTATATCTATGCGCTCGGCATGGGGATGATCACCGTCGACGGCATCGCGCAAAGCTGGAACCGCGCGGCGGTTGTGTCTTTCCCGGTCCCGTTCAAATACGGGTTCGAGTTTTCCATCGCTGCGGTCGTCGGCTTCTGCCTGATGGCGTTCGTCTCGGCGGTTGAGACTGTCGGCGATGTCTCCGGCATCACCAAAGGCGGTGCGGGTCGCGAAGCCACCGACAAAGAGATCGAGGGCGCTACCTATGCCGACGGTGTTGGCACGGCGATTGCGGGTATCTTTGGGGGCTTTCCAAACACCTCGTTCAGCCAAAACGTTGGCCTGATCGCGATGACCGGCGTCATGAGCCGCCATGTCGTCACCATCGGCGCGCTGTTCCTGATCGTCTGTGGTCTGGTCCCCAAGGTTGGTGCCGTGATCCGCACCATCCCGATCGAGGTGCTTGGCGGCGGCGTGATCGTCATGTTCGGCATGGTCGTGGCCGCTGGCATTTCCATGCTGTCGGATGTGAACTGGAACCGCCGCAACATGGTGATCTTCGCGATTGCCCTGTCGGTCGGTCTTGGCCTGCAACTCGATCCCAAAGCGGTTCAGTACCTGCCTGACGCCGTGCGCGTTCTGATGACGTCCGGTCTGCTGCCCGCAGCGCTGATCGCCATCGTGCTGAACCTGATCCTGCCGGAAGAGCTGGCTGCCGAGGCGACCGAAGAAGTGTCCGGCGGCATGTCCGGACACGGCGACGGCAGCTTGCCCAAAAGCTAAATCCCGCTGAGATTTACGCTTGGAAGCAGTCCCTCACACCGGGGGGCTGCTTTTTTCGTTTAGGCCTACGCGCACCCGATTTGTTGTTTATACTCTGGCACGACGACGCCGATGAGGACGCGCATGACCAAACGCACCAAATTCGATTTGCAGGGCTTTCTGCCTTACCAGTTGAAGGTTCTCGCCGATCACACCAGCCGTGCGTTTTCCGCGCGCTATCAGGATCGGTTCGGGATTTCGGTGTCGGAATGGCGCGTTGTGGCCAATCTGAGCCAATCTGACGGGCCGGTCAGCGTCCGCGAAATCCATGCGCGGGTGGATATGGACAAGTCCAAAGTCTCGCGCGCGGCTGCCCGTCTAGAGGCGGCTGGCTATGTCACCAAAACCCCCTCTCAAGCCGATGGGCGCTTGATCGAGCTGGCCCTGACCGACGCGGGGCATGCCATGATGGTCGAGATTGCTGACCTTGCTGATGCCTTCCAAGCCGAGGTGATCGCCGAACTGGGACCGCAGGCGGAGGCGTTTACGCAAGCGCTCGACCGGCTGATGGCCACGCGCTGACGCAGCGGCGCGCTGGACGAACGCTTTGCGGCTTGGCACATCTGATCCCGAAAAGTTCAGGGAGACAGACATGACCGGCATCGTAATCCTATCCGGCGCGCGCACCGCCATCGGCACCTTTGGCGGCGCGCTTGCGAACACGCCGCCGATTGCGCTTGGGGCACATGTCTCGACCGCCGCGTTGGCGCGCGCAGGCGTTGCCCCCTCGCAGGTCGGCACCGTTGTCTTCGGCCATGTCATCAATACCGAGCCAAGCGATATGTATCTCAGCCGCGTCGCCGCGATGCAGGCCGGGGTGCCGGATACGGTGCCCGCGATGAACGTGAACCGACTGTGCGGCTCGGGCGTGCAGGCGATTGTGTCGGCGGTGCAGGGTTTGATGTTGGGCGATGCGGATTTCGCGCTGGCAGGCGGTGCCGAAAGCATGAGCCGCGCACCCTATATCATGCCCGCCGCGCGGTGGGGCCAGAAGATGGGCGATGTGAAGACCCAGGATATGATGCTGGGCGCTTTGAACTGCCCCTTCGGCACCGGCCATATGGGCGTGACGGCGGAAAATGTGGCGGCCGAGCATGGCATCAGTCGCGAGATGCAGGATGCCTTCGCGCTCGACAGTCAAACACGGGCCGCCGCGGCGATTGAAGCGGGCTATTTCACCGATCAGATCGCGCCCATCGACGTGAAGGTGAAGCGCGATATGGTGCCGTTTGCTGTGGACGAGCACCCCAAGGCAACAACTCTCGACGCCCTCGGCGGCCTGCGCACCGTCTTCCAGAAGGACGGGACGGTCACGGCGGGCAATGCCAGCGGGATCAACGATGGGGCGGCGGCGGTTGTTCTGGCAACCGAAGCGGCGGCAGAAGCGGCTGGCCTGACCCCGCGCGCGCGAATCCTCGGCTATGCCCATGCAGGCGTGCGCCCCGAGGTGATGGGGATCGGTCCCGTCCCAGCGGTCGAAGCACTTCTGGCGAAGACCGGGCTGAGCGGGGAGGATTTCGACGTGATCGAATCGAACGAGGCTTTTGCCGCGCAAGCCTTGGCAGTGACCAAGGGCCTCGGTCTGGATCCGGCGAAGGTGAACCCAAATGGCGGAGCAATTGCGCTGGGTCATCCGGTGGGCGCGACCGGCGCGATCATCACCGTGAAAGCCCTGTACGAGCTGGAGCGTATCGGCGGCAAACGCGCCCTGATCACGATGTGCATCGGGGGCGGTCAAGGGATCGCCCTGGCGATTGAGCGTATCTAGCTCTTTCTTGCCCTAAATACTCATCTGACCTCGATATCCGCGCGCCCTGATTGCCCGAAAGCGTCCACCACGGTCAGCGACAAAAACCCTTGTGGCGGGGCGGGCAAATAGGTCTCGCGCCGCTGCAAACGTGTCGCAACGGGGGCACCATCGGCGAGCAAGGTAAAGGGCGGTGTCCCTCCGCGCAGCTTCACGACCAGACCGGAGGCGTTGCGCGCCAACACCGCGCCATCGGGCGGGAAGGCGATATCGACCCCTTGCGTCTTGTCGCCCCGGAACCGCTGCAACGGCTGGGGCAAAGCGCTGGTGCGCGCAATCAAGGTTGCGGGCGGCGGCGGCGGAGGCGTGGCGAAACTGGGGGCGACGGCCTGGAACGCCTCGAACAACATCGGGGCCGCGACATCCGCCCCAAACGCGCCCGGCACAGGTGTGCCATCGGGCCGCCCCAGCCAGACACCGACCACGTAATCGGTGTCATAGCCAATCGCCCACGCATCGCGGTGCCCGTAGCTGGTCCCGGTCTTATAGGCGAGACCAAGTGGTGCGTTGGCGGGGGGCGGCACCCCGCGCAGAATGTCCCCAATCTGCCACGCAGCTTCGGGCGACAGGACGCGCCCTGAGGGCGACTGGCCGCCCCGGGCGAAGGCTGCGTAGAGGCCCACAAGTTCTTCCAACGTCACCCCGACCCCACCAAGGGCCACGGCCAACCCCGGTGCCCCCCCGGGCAAACGCGGCGAGACCCCGGCGCGGCGCAGCCCGGCGATCAATTGCGCGGGGCCCAGCGCGTCGGTCAGCTTGACCACGGGAATGTTGAGCGAGGCTTGCAGCGCACCACGCACTGAGATTGTGCCGCGAAACTGGCGGTCGAAATTCTGGGGGGCGTAGCTGCCAAAGGCGGTGGGCGCATCCTCGATCAAGGTCTCGGGATGGGCAAGGCCCGCATCGAAGGCAAGGCCATAGACCAGCGGTTTCAACGTCGATCCGGGCGAGCGCACCGCACGGGTCATATCGACGAAACCTTGGCGCGCCTCGTCCGTGCCCGCCGAGCCGACGGAGGCGCGGATCAGACCTGTTTCGACCTCCATCACCACAATCGCGGCGGACAACCGTGGGCCGAGTTTGCGCGCAGTCTGTGCAGCCAAGCGTTCCAACCGGGCTTGCAATGCGGCGTCGAGGGTTAGCATGTGGCGCGCCATATCGGGGTTTTCGCGGCGTGTGCGGTCGGTGGCGTGGCGGGCAAGCTGCGGAAACGAGCGCCGCGCGGTTGGCAAGGCATCGGTGATGCGCGCGGCCTCGGGCGGCAGGACACCAGCGGCAATACCACGCATCAAGACGCGATCTCGCGCAGCCCGTGCCATGCCGGGATACCGATCCGGGCGGCGGGCTTCCGGCGCTTGGGGCAGCGCGACCAGCAAGGCGGCTTCGGCGGGTGTCAGGCGCGATGGTTCCTTGCCGAGCCACGCAAGCGATCCCGCACGCACCCCCTCTAGATTGCCGCCAAAGGGCGCAAGGGTCAGGTAGAGGGACAGGATTTGGTCCTTTGTAAAGTGCCGCTCCAACGCCAGCGCCACGCGCACTTGGCGCAGCTTGCCCCGCCACGCGCCTGTGCCACTGTCTTCAAGCAGTCGCGCAACCTGCATCGTCAATGTCGATGCGCCGGAGACAACCTCGCCCTCCCACATCGCCTGTCGGATGGCGCGCAGCACGGCATAAGGATCAACCCCCCTATGGCTGTCAAACCGCTGATCTTCATGCGCCTTCAGCAGCGCCAGGTAGAGCGGATCAACCTGCGCGGGGGTCGCACCCAAGCGGTAGCGCCCATCCTCGACCGTGTAGGCGCGCAAGAGCACACCTTTCCGGTCGAGCATTTCAACGCTCTGCGCCGGGATCAGAGGGGGCAAGTCGGTCGCGCTCACCCAGGTGTCCAGACTGTCGCGCGCGGCAGCAATCGCGAACAGCACCGCCGCGAGCAGGAAGAGCGCGTGGCGCATCTAGCGCACGACCTCTAGCTGCCCCGTAACCCCTTGGGCGCGAAATTGCGGGCGATACATATCTTCCACATATGCGGCAGGATGATGGAACGTGCCGGGGGTGACCGCACGCACGATATAGGCAAGCTGAAACGCCTGTGCCCCGCGCTGATCGACGGCGGCGCGGAACTGGTCGCTGCGAAACTCGGTATTTCTTGGATCGGTCTCCAGCGTTAACCATTCCAACGCGCTGAGATCACCGGTGCTGAGCAGGTTCGGATTGTCGATCTCCAGCCCAGCGGGCAAGGGGTCCACCACCATCAGGCGTCCTTCCCGATTGCCCAGAGGTGTGACCTTGAGCACAGTGACAAGCCGCGTGCCCGCAATCACCTGATCAAGCTGCACCGGCTCACCCTCAAGCGTGAAATAAAGGCGGTCGATCCTGTATCCGTTGCCCCCTGCTTCGGGCGCGATCTCGGGCACTCCGAAGCGCGTAATCACCAGGGTTTCCGCGCGGCTGGAGGCGGTCTGGACCTCCATCGGCGTAAAGGTCTCGGCGTCCATGACACGCACCAGAGGCCCTTCGGCAGGATCGCCATTGATCAGCAGGTCCGCGCTTGCGCCCTCCAGCAAGGATTGCGCGGCAAGCAGTGTCCAAGCCGCTTCTTGGGTGGACCGCGCGCGATCCGGGCGCGTCAGGCTGGCATTTACCAAAGCATCCCGGTTCAGAACCTCGGTTCCGGCTTCCGTCCCCAGCGCGAGAACAGCGGCCGCGTCGCGGCGTTGCGTCCCGTAATCGTCGCGCCAAACCGCAATCTCGGGCTGGGCGCCCAGCACTCGGGCATTGGCAGCGGCAAAGAGGCGGTCCGCGCGCGGCTGATCACCGTAGGCTGCAAGCGCCGCCCCAAGCTGCGCAAGCGCCATGGGCGTGCCGAACGCCCCCGCTTTGACGTCTGCATAATAGCGCAAATCGCCAATCGCGGCGGCCCCTTCGCGGGCAAGCACATGGAGGGCATAGGCAATCCCCTCTCCGCCTGCATCGAAATCGGCAGCATAGTTAACGCGGTTGCGCAGGTTGCCCAAAGCCAGCGCGAAGGCGCGATCGGGAACGGCGACCCCTTGCGCCCGAGCGCGCGACAACACGTCGGACACATAGGCATCGAGCCACAAATCGCCCGACCCCGCGCGCCATAACCCGAAGGATCCGTTGCTGGATTGGCGCGACAGCATCGTGTCAACGGCGTCTGCCAAACGGGTGCTCAGCGCCTCGTCCCGGTCAAGCCCCATCGCTTCGGCCAAGGGCTGCGCATAAAGCAACGGCAAGGCCCGCGATGCGATTTGCTCGGTGCAGCCCCACGGATAACGGTCGAGCGCGGCCAGCAAACCGGGCGCATCGAACCGGGCAAGCGGACCTGCGGAGACGATAATCTGCCCCGTGCCGGGCCTGAACCCGGCAAGCAAGTTGCGATCCAGCGTGAAGGTCGATCCGGGCACCAACGTGATACGGTCGGACACGCTAATTTCGGGGTCATTGGCGCGCACGCCAAGCGCGAGACTGCGCTGAACGGCGGTGCCATCAGGGGTGGTAAGGGTCACGGTCAGGGTCGCGTCACCTTCGCCCCGCGCACGGATCGGGATTTCGAGCACTTCGCGGCTTTGCGCGGCAATCTCGATGGCACTTGGCAGACGGGTGAGGTCCACATCCAGCGGTCCATCGGCAGAGACCACCAACGGCACGCGCCCCGGATCGCCATCCACATGGGTTAACTCCAGCCGCAAGAGGCTCCGGTCACCGGGGGCGAGGAACCGGGGCAAGCTGGCATTCAACACAATTGGATCGCGCAGGGTTATGTCGGTTTCGGCCTGTCCAACCCCCTCGTCCGTCCAGACAACCGCCATCAAACGCACGGTGCCGTTGAAGCCATCGAAGTCGAATTGCAGCGGTGCGCGTCCATCCGGTCCCAACCGGATCGGTCCGGAGAAGGCGACCGCAAGATCCTCGGTCGGGGGCGGCGCTTGCAGTCGCATCGCTGCGCCCGCATCGCCGCCGGAGCGCACCTGTCCCATCGCGCCCTGCATCCCGTCGATCAGGCGACCATAGACATCACGCAGCGCGACGCCGAGCGCGCGTTGGCCAAAGTAATGCGCGTTCGGATCCGGGCTCTCGAAGCTGGTGAGGTTCAAGATGCCCACGTCGACAGCGGCAACCGTGGCATAGGCTTGCACGCCCTCGGGCAGGTTCGGCACGATGAGATTGGCGCGCACAAGGTCAGCGGCGGGGATGATATCGGGTACTTCGAACCGCGCGGTCAGGGCTTGCGGACCCGGATCGACGGCGGCGTGTACCAGACCGAGCGCGCGACTGGGCTGCTGCCCGGCGGCGCGGTCCATGGGCCGCAGGAGGCTGACAGTGGCGTAAGCGCCGCTGCCCCAATCACCGGTGACGGGCAGGTCAAACGTGGTCTCCCCAGCCTCGATCGTGTGAACGGCGCGGTCGATGATGCCCTCCGACAGGATAGTTAGCAGGGCCGTGCCTGCATGCGGTGCAGTGACCCGCAAACGTGCTGTTTCCCCGACGGTATAGCTGTCTTGATCAAGACCCAGCTCCAGCAAGTCCGGCGTGCTGGCCGCATCGCCTTCACCGACCCACCCCGCCGAGAACGTGGTGGAGGCGGACAAATAAGGACCGTCGTTGCGCACGACCTCAAGCTCGTAGCGCCCCCAATCGACCGGGGCTTCGATCATCGCGCGCCCGGTGCTGAGATCTGCGCTGCCGGTGGCGACGCGCGTCCGGCGGGAAATCGGCTCCCATGACCAGCGGCCATAGAGTTGATACCATTGATAATCCCGCTCGATCCGATGAAGCGCCCAGTCAACCTGCATCGGCGCAGGCGTCAGATCAGGGGCGAGGCTAACCAATTCAAACCCCGCAGCAGTGCCTTCGGCGGCACGCCCATCGAAAAGCGGCTTGATGCCCAGAAGCGGCCCAATAGGCGACAGCGCGCGGGAGATCTGACGCTCGACCGGGCGGCCACTGCCTTCGCTGAGCGTGACGGTCACAGTGGCTGTGATCGGACGATCCGTGGACGGCAGGTCGGGAAGCGGGATGCTGAGGCTCGCGGCACCGGTCGCGTCCGTCATGGCATCGGGCAGCGCGCCGGCTTGCGGCGTGGCCGCGCTGTCATGACGTCCGAACCGGACACCGGGGAAGCCGTCAAGAGTTTGACTGGCCTGCAATCGAATGGTGCCCTCAAGCGGCAGATCCGGGGCGGGCGCACCGAAGAGGTAATCTGCCTGGAGGGTTAGCGGGATCGCAGCATTGGCTGGGAGTGGACCTTCGGGCGCTTCCAGCACCAGATCGAGGCGCTCGGGCAGAAAGTCCTCGACCAGAACGCGCTTGGTGGTCATAGCGGCGGCATCGGGGTCGATATGAACCGCAAGGCTCCAGGTTCCGCGCGGCACCGCGGCACCTAGCGGGAAGGCGGTGGAGTAGCCCCCCGCACCGATGGGCTGGATCAGCTGACGGCTGTATTCGACGCCATCCGGGCGCGACAAGATTAAGGTTAATGGAATGTCCGGAACCGCGATGCCTTTTGGGTCACGCGTAAGAAGTGTGGTTTGAATAACCTCACCCGCGCGATATGCCCCCCGGTCGGTCGCCACGAAAATGTCAAGCGGTGGAGGGGGGGCGCGCCCAGCAACGCCCCGGTCTGAGAGGTCAAATTCAGGGTCGGTGAGTGACAGGAAGGCGAAGTCCTCCGCCCCTTGTCGCACGGTTAACAGCGCAGGCGCTGCACCGGACGACCCGTTCAACAGCGCAGGTGGGATGCGGGCGTAGCCCTCGTTATCGGTGGCAACCTCGGCCAGCACCGAATTGCTGCGGCTGATGATTTGCACAGTGGCTTGGGGTTTCGCGCTCGTATCACTCAGACTGCGGACATAGACATGCAGCCCATCATTGCCGCGATAGGTGGTCAGCCCCAGATCGCTGACAACGAACCACTGGCTTGCGGGCGGCGTGTCCTCGGCCGGGGCGTCTGGGATACGGGCGGTCAGAACATAAAGGCCGGGGGGAAGGCTGCCGGTTTCGACCTCGATAGGCAGGCGCGTTGTGCTGTCGCGATTGAGCGCGCTTTCGACGCGCCCTGTGCCTTGCCAAATCAAGCTTGAACGGGTTTGGGCAAAGTTCGCTTGGTCCCATTCCGGGATCGGGCGCGCGAAGAGACCTTCTTGCATCGTGGTTAAGATCGTTCGGTCGCTGACCCGGCTAAGGGACAGGGCAAGCTCGCTGACATTAACCGTCACGACGGGCAAAGCGACCTCGGCGCCTGCGGGCAGAATATAGCCCCGTCCGGGAAACCGCAGCGATGGCGCACGGTCGCGCACGTAGATTTCCAGCGGAACCGTCTTGGACAGCACTTCGCCAGACGCCGCAGGCAACCCCGCACGCAACGCAAAGCGATACCGCTCGCCGTGGATCACGCCATCAATGCAGATTTGGCGATCCTCGGCGGTCACGGCAAGCCCGGTCACGGCTGTTTGCACGAAGGGCGCGTAATCGACCCCGACCGCCACCAGAGGTTCTGAAAAAATCGCGCAAACACGAGGGCTTGCGCTATCATTATCGACGCGGTGCTCGGTCATGCGGAAGCCGTGTTTGGCAATCGCCTCTGCAATCGCTTGTTCGGTTTCAGCGCGCGGCAGGATCACGTTCGCAAGCCGCAGGGCCGGGATCATATCGCGACCGCGACCGACCCCTTCCAGCGCAACGGCCATCACCGACAACGCACCAGCTTGCAGCTGTGGATCGCCTGCACGCAAATACGCGTTGAGGCTCGCCGAAATCGCACGCGCACGCCAAGCCCGTGTCTCACGACGGTTCTCGCCGATGAGCGCGGCTGCAAGTTGAGCATAGGACAGCCAATCTCGAGGTGCATCGGTTAAGCTTAACGCGGCCCCAGTGAACCGCAGGGCCGCAAGCGGTGCGCCTGACTGACGTGCGTCGCGGGCTGCATCAAGAAGTGCTCCGGCGGTCCATTCGCCGGTGACGTGCCGCGTGGGCAAAGCGCGGGCCAAATCCCGTGCGGCGATGGCATCCTCCGCACGCAAAAACCCCAATTGAGCGAGGCGCGCGGATTGCGCGTTCAACGCATCTTGCTCTGTCGAAAAAACACGTGCGGAGGTGGCTCCCTCGAACGGTGTGGCCTCGCGTGCGTCTGCCTTTGGGAAGCACGCATTGGAGCGATTGTTGAAGGTAAATGCCCCACAGTTCGGGTCGGCAAGACAGGTCGCGCGACAGGTCTCGAAGTCGGTCTCGAAGATCGGCGTCAAATCACCGCCGGGAAAATCCATGTTCTGCGTGATGGCAATGCGGCGTTGGTCCAACACGTCCGGCAGAGGCTGCGCAGTAGCGTTAACGGCAAACACCATGCCCATAGCAATGGCAAGACAGACAGAAAATCGCATGTGATTTCTCCGGAACGGGGACTGGTGGAAGCGTCGCACAGGCACACCAGCGCAAGCAAGTGCGACGCGGTTAAGGGACGGTTCACTCTTTTGCGCGAAAACGCTTGGGCGAGAGATGTAGGACCCCGACTTGCTGCAGGCCCATGCCCACTGAGATTGAAAAGCACCTTGCCCGCGAACGACGCGCCCGTTTGACGGCTGAGCGTATGCTTGACGTCAAAACCCGTGAATTGGCCATGGCCAATGCGCAACTGTCACGCCATGCGTTAAGCTTAACGGATCAAATCGTGCAACAGCGTGCGCAGGCCGCCGAGCTGGTCGATGAAAATGCCCAGGTGAAATCCGATCTGGAGCAAGTGCAAGCGCGGCTCTGGTCTTCGTTCGAGGCCATTCCCGATGGGTTCGCGGTGTTTGATCGTGACGCCAAACTGGTTTTGGCCAACCCCGCATATCTTGAGGTTTTTGAAGGGCTTGAGGATGTACGCCCGGGCATCTCCTACGGTGATCTGCTGGATTTGTGTATGTCCGAAGGCATCGTTGATCCCGAAGGATTAAGCGCATCAACCTGGCGCGAGATGATGCTTTCGCGCTGGAATGCCCCCGAGATTCCGGCCCAAATCGTGCGCCTGTGGAATGGTGGATTCCTTAAGCTGAAAGATGAACGCACCCCGCAAGGCGACGTGTTGAGCCTTGGTTTGAACATTACCGAAACGATGCAACGCCAAGCCGAACTTGCGACGGCGCGCGAACGTGCGGAAGCTGCGAATCGGGCGAAGTCAGCGTTTCTGGCGAATATGAGCCACGAGATTCGCACACCAATGAACGGGGTCGTGGGCATGGCCGATTTGCTGTGCGACGGGAATTTAACCGATGAACAGCGCCTTTATGCCGAGACGATCCGAAACTCTGGTGAGGCGCTATTGGTTATCATTAACGATGTTCTCGATTACTCGAAGATCGAAGCGTCAAAGCTCGAACTGCATCCCGAGCCCTTTGATCTTGAACGCGTTTTACATGAAGTTTTGCTTTTGGTGCAGCCCGGCGCGAAGGCCAAAGGTCTGCATCTGGCCATCGATTTCGACCTGAATGTGCCTGCGGATGTGATTGCCGACGCGGGGCGTGTCCGGCAAATATTAACCAACCTTATCGGAAATGCGATTAAGTTTACCGAAATCGGACATGTACTGATCCGGGTCAGGCCCTCGGATGTTGCGGCTGCCGGTCAACAAGGTTTCAGTATCGAGATTGAAGACACCGGAATAGGAATACCGGAAGACCTACAGGCGCATATTTTCGGCGAATTTAACCAAGCTGAGGATGAGAAGAACCGTAAGTTTGAGGGCACCGGCCTTGGCCTGGCCATCAGCCGTCACCTGGTTCGGTTAATGGATGGCGATATTTGGGTCCGGTCCGTGCCCGGTGCGGGATCAACCTTTGGCATTGCGCTGAACTTACCGCTGGTACCTGACGTCGAGCGGCCTGTTTTGTCAAAGCCGAAGCGTATTCGGAGCGTGGCAATCGTCGATGATCTTAAGGTTAACCGGGTCATTCTGCGGCGGCACCTTCAAGCCCTCGGCCTTGCCGTTGCCAGCTTCGCTTCCGGCGCAGATTTACTGAACGCGATTGGCCCAGATCACGCACCGGACTTGGTTATCACGGACCACGAGATGCCGGATATGAACGGGCCTGCTGTTGCCTTAAAGCTGCAAAAAAGGGTGCCGGGATGCCCGATTGTGCTGTTCAGTTCCGGCGCAGTTGCCGGGTTAAGCGCCTCAGAACGTAAGCGTTTTGCGGCGATCTTGACCAAACCAATGTTGCGACAGGACATGCTGACCACCTTGGCACAGCTGGATGATGCCCTCGGGATCGAGCCGCCCAAACCACGTCCGCGTAAGGCACCTGCGAAAGTTCGTTTGCCGAAAACTGTGGCGAAACCGGTTCAAGTTCAGCACAGGCCGAAGGCCAAGGTCTCCACACCGTCCAGCGCTTTGACGGTGTTGGCTGCCGATGACAATCGCACCAATCAACTGGTTTTTCGAAAGATGGTTAAGGACGAGGATATCGACCTGACATTCGCCGGCAACGGGATCGAAGCGCTTGCCGCCTACAAACAGCTTCACCCAGCGCTGGTCTTCATGGACATCTCGATGCCCGAAATGGACGGAATGGAAGCCACCCGCCATATTCGCGCCTATGAAGTCGACCAAGGCCTGACCCCTGTTCCAATTGTTGCGATGACGGCGCATGCGATGGACGGGGACGCAGAGCGGATCATGGCAAGCGGGATCGACCGCGTGTTAACCAAGCCGTTACGAAAAGCGAAATTATCTGAAGAAATAGCCGCGGCCGTCGGACAGACCGCAATCCCGGCTTAGGCCGATTTGCGCGCTGCCGCCGTTTTCTGTTCGGGATACGCGCGCCGAAACACCCAGCGCGTGTCTTCGCTTTGATCGTTGTCGAACGCATAACCGCCGATATCGAACCCCTTAAGATCATTGGGATCTGTCAAACGGTGCTCGACCATATAGCGCGCCAAGGCACCGCGCGCTTTCTTGGCAAAGAAGCTAACGGTTTTTGCGGTACCGTTCCGCTCTTCCAAGAAGACGGGCGTGATCACGGTCGAGCTCAGGGCACGGAGATCGACGGCCCCGAAATACTCGTTGGAAGCGCAATTAATGATGAACTGGCCGCCTAGCTCTGCGTTTTGCGCATCCAGCGCCTTGGCCAAGCGGTCCCCCCAATAGGCATACAGCGTCTTGCCGCGCGCATTCGCCAAGCGACTGCCCATCTCCAGACGGTAAGGCTGGATCAGATCAAGCGGACGCAGAAGCCCGTAAAGCCCTGATAAGATGCGTAAATGATCTTGCGACCAGCGCAAATCATCTTCGGACAGCGTCCCGGCCTCCAGCCCTTGATAGGTGTCTCCGGCGAAGGCGAGCGCGGCAGGTTTTGTGGCCTCGGGATCGGATATGGGTTGAAAGCTTGCGAACCGATCATGGTTAAGGCGCGCAAGATCATCGCTAATATGCATCAAACGGCGCAGATCCCCCACGCTTAGATCGCGCGCCACCTCGGCCAGCGTATTTGCGTCGTCCTGGAACGCGGGCAGTGTTGCGCCCTCCGGCACGGGAGCCGTCCAGTCGAGTTTCTTGGCGGGGGAGAGCACAGCAAGCATAGCGGCGGCCTTTCTATTTCTTACGTGTCAGATAGGCGCAAACCGCGCCGATTCCAGCGGCTTTCAAGGATCTGAGTGCAGCGCGTCCAGAAAAGCCGGACCAAAGCGTTCGGCGCGGCGCGGCCCCAGAAGCACCTTGAGCGCGGACAAAGAGGCGGGTCGTTTTTCTGCGACCTTGCGCAACAGTGACGCGGAACAGCTGACCGGTTTGTCGGTGCCCGTTGGCCCGTGCATTAACTCTGTTTGGATTTCGCAAAGTCGGTCGAACACGGTCCCGGACGCGCGCCCCGCAAGCGCGCGGCGGGCCGGATGCATCTCAGCAGGGACCGCGCCCGAGATCACCTCGAGGAACGCGCTGCCATATTTTTCCAACTTGGTCGCGCCGACGCCATTGACCCGCGCGAAGGCGTCGAGTGTATCGGGCTTTGTCTCGGCCATCTCGATCAGGGTGCGGTCGTTAAAGATCATGTAAGCGGGCAGGCTCGCGGCCTCGGCCAGCGCGCGGCGTTTGGCTTTGAGCGCTGACAGAAGCGGCGCGTCTTCTTCGCTGACCAGCGCTTTGGGCATGGGGCGGCGGTCGGTCTTCTTCAACAAATCACGACGAAGGTTAATGCTGGCCTCGCCTTTCAGGATCGGGCGGGCCGCATCCGTCATCACCAAGGCACCGTGCCGCGCTGCATCGGGCCGCATCAAATCATGGCCCATCATTTGGCGAAACACGCCTTGCCAGGTGCGCTTGTCGAGGTCCTTGCCGACCCCAAACGTCGGCAGTGCATCGTGATTTCGGGCGCTCACCTTATCCGTCTCAACCCCCATCAGAATGTCGATCAAATGCCCCGCCCCGAAGCTTTCGCCGGTCCGGAGCGCAGCAGACAGCGCCTTGCGCACGGCCTCGGTCCCGTCGAACACGTCCGGCGGCTTGTCGCAAAGATCGCAATTGGAACAAGCGGTTGCGTCCTCGCCGAAATAGCCGAGCAGTTGAACGCGGCGACAGCCCAGCGCCTCGGCCAGACCGAGCAGCGCATTGAGGCGACCGTGATCCGCCCCTTTACGCTCGGGCGGGGCGATGCCTTCGTCGATCTGCCCGCGCCGCAGCCGGATATCGTCGGGACCGAATAGGGTTAATGTCTCGGCAGGCGCGCCATCACGACCGGCGCGACCGATCTCTTGATAATACGCCTCGATGCTTTTGGGCAGATCGGCATGGGCGACCCAGCGGATATCGGGCTTATCGACGCCCATACCGAAGGCGACTGTGGCGACCACGATCAGACCGTCCTCGCGGGAAAAGCGCGCCTCAACCGCGCGACGCGGCTCGGGATCCATCCCACCATGGTAAGAGACGGCGTTGTGCCCGTCGTCGCGCAGGGCCTTCGCCAGCGTTTCGGTCTTCGCGCGGGTGCCGCAATAGACGATGCCGGACTGGCCTTTGCGCGCGCTGGCAAAGTCGAGGATTTGTCGCCTCGGCTGGTCCTTGGGCTGGAACGCGAGGTGGATATTGGGGCGATCGAACCCGCGCAGAAAGCTGCGGGGGGCATGACCGTCGAACAG
>CBDIHL010000031.1:0-87560 GCA_965279125.1 Dinoroseobacter sp. | reverse complement strand
ATCCCGGTCCGGCGGCTTGTGCCCGATCATGGCGGCACGCTTCTGAGCCTGACCTATCTCGCGCGCAAATCCGGCGAGCCTTGGCCCGAGTTTCCGACCCGCGTCGCGGGCGGCGCGGTGCTGGCGGTGACGGTCTTGATCTTGCTGGTGTCGCTGGATGCCAACCGTTTGGATGTGTTCTGGACCTCGGTTCTGGCGCTGTCGGGCTTGACGCTGGCCCTGTTGATCTGGGCGCGCAATGCCCCGGCCCTGACCGATCTCGCGGCCTTGCCTGCGCTCGGGGTGATCGGCGTGATCGCGAGTGCGTCGACCGTTTGGTATATCGCGACGACCGGCGCGACGGAGCCGGAAGCGGATTTCCCGATAATGCTGCCGCTGCTGATCGGCCTCGCTTTGCTGATCTCCGCAGCCGCCGCATGGCGCTCGCTGCAAGGCGGTCCAGCGCGCGTGTTTCTGGCGCTCGGTGCGGTCCTCTTCGCCCCCGCCACAGCCATCGCCATCGAGGTGTTCTGGCAGCCTGCCGAGATCGTCGGCGCTTATGCATGGGCGCTACACGCGATGGCGATTGCCGCGCTGATGGTCGCGCTGGCCGAGCGCTTTGCCCGCACCGATGGTCCCGAGGACCGCTTGCGCATGTCGCTGGCGGTTCTGTCGGCGCTCGCCTCTATCGCGTTCGGGATGGTGATCTTGTTCTCGACCGCAGCGCTGACCCTCGCGCTTGGCCTCACGGTCGTGGCCGCAGCTTTGCTGGATCGCCAATACACCCTGCCCTTGATGGGGACCTATATCCTTGCCGGGATCGTCACCGTCGGCTTCCGGCTGGTGGTCGATCCGGGGGTCGAATGGGCGATTGAGGCCGCGTTCCTCGATCTGGTCTTGTCGCATGTCAGCGCGGTCGTGGCGTTTGCGGCGGCTTATGTGATCGTCAAATCCGCCGGGCGTCTGCGATCCGAAGTGCTGCTGGAGAGTGCGTTTGTGTCGGCCTCAGGCATTCTGATCTCCGTCCTGCTCTACCGCGCTATCGAGGGCTGGGGCGGCAATGCCGCGCTGGAAAGCCACTGGTCGCTGGGCATCGGCGCGACGGTCTGGATCGTGTTGGGCCTGACGCAACTGCGGCGCATGTCGCTGGGTGGCGCGTTGGGACAGGTGCGCGTGGTGCTGGCGGCGGTGTTCTTGGGGCTGGCGGGGGTGCAGCTTTTCGCGGTCGCAACCGCGCTGAACCCGGCCTTAACCGGGCGAGAACCGGGACCGATCCTCGGTGCCCCCATCGTCAACACCTTGCTCGCAGGCTACTTGCTGCCCGCCCTTGCTCTGCTGTTCGGCACGCTCTGGGTCAAGGACCTAGAGCCGCGCTTGCGCCTCGGCCTGCAAGCCATCGCGGCCTCATTCGCCGCCCTCTGGCTCGCCCTGACGATCCGCCATTTCTGGCGTGGCCCGAACCTTATGGCGCTGCCCGACATCGACCAGCCCGAGCTTTACACCTACACCGTCGCCCTCCTCGTCATCGGTGCGGTGATCTTCTACCTATCGCTCGCGCGCCAAAGCCCGCTTCTGCGCAAGGCGGGCCTCGCGGTGATCGCATTGGCGGTGGCCAAGGTGTTCCTCGTCGATATCAGCGGGCTGGGCGGCTTGATCCGGGTGTTCGCGCTGCTGCTGCTGGGCCTGTCGCTGGCGGGTCTCGCATGGCTGAACCGCTGGGCCACGGGTCAAGACAACTCAGCTCCAGATCAGCCAGCCAAGGGATCTGATCCGCAATAACAAAGACCCAACTGTTCTTCCATAACCGCCGGTCCTGTGTAAAACATCACCTGTAGGTGTGCGGGGCCGGTCCGCAATACGTGCAGTAAGGGTGCTGATGTCGAACAGTCATGAAGGCCTTGCCGAACTCAAGCAGGTGCGCGCAGCAGGCAATCATCTGTTAGGGTCCGTGTTTTTGTTCAGCGTGTTTGTGAACCTGCTGATGCTGGTCGGCCCATTGTTCATGTTGCAAGTCTATGACCGCGTGCTTGGATCGCGCTCGGAAGAGACATTGGCCGCATTGTTCATTCTCATGACAGCGCTTTATGCGTTGATGGGGGTGCTGGATTACGCGCGCGGGCGCGTGCTGGCCCGGTTCGGCGCGCAATTCCAACACAAGCTTGATGCGCGCGTGTTTGATGCGGAGATGCAACTGGCGCTGTCCCCAAAGCAAGGCGCGGCGCCCGCGACCGGGCTGGCGAGCTTGGACCGCATCCAGTCGCTGTTTTCCTCGCCGGCAATGTTGGCCCTGTTCGATGCGCCTTGGACCCCGTTTTTTCTGGCGGTTCTCTTCATCTTTCATCCGCTGATGGGGTGGTTTGCACTTGCGGGCGGTCTGGTTCTGATCATCGTGACGTTGCTGAACAATGCGCTGACCCGCGACCGGGTTGCCGAAGCGCAATCCGCGTCCAGCCGGTCGCATAGTATGGCCGAGCAAACCCGCGCCGCCGCTGGACTGATCCGGGCCCAAGGGATGCGGCGTGCGATGTCCAATCGCTGGCAAAGCGTGCGAACCGACGCGCTGGACCGCTCAGTCGAGACGAGCGATTGGGTCGGCCTGTTCGCCGCCCTGACCAAGTCATTCCGGCTGTTCCTACAATCGGCCATGTTGGGACTGGGTGCGTATTTGACCCTGCAAGGCGAGATCACGGCCGGGGCGATGATTGCCGGATCCATCTTGCTGGGGCGTGCGCTGGCCCCGGTGGAACAGGCCATCGGTCAATGGCCCGCCGTCCAACGGGCGCGCCAAGCTTGGCGCAGTTTGGGCGACCTGCTGGACACCGCAAAGCCCGACGAGACCCATATCAGCCTGCCCCGACCTCAGGCTTCGGTTGCTCTCAAAGGGGTTTTTGTGCGCGCAGAGGGCGTCCAAGAGCCGATCCTGACATCTGTGACGTTCGAGCTTGCCGCCGCGCAGGTCCTCGGGATCATCGGCAAAAGCGGGTCCGGCAAATCCACGCTCGCCAAAACCATCGTAGGCCTGATCAAACCTGCCGCAGGCGAAGTACGCCTTGGCGGCGCGACGCTGGGCCAATACGCGCTCGATGATCTAGGAAAACATATCGGCTATCTTCCTCAAGAAGTAAGCCTGTTCAACGGCACCGTGGCCGAAAACATCGCGCGCATGTCGGAGGAGCCTGACCAAGACAAGGCGATTGCGGCGGCGAAAATGGCCAATGCTCATGAGATGATTTTGGGGTTGCCGGACGGCTATCAGACGGTGGTGCATGGGCGAAACAGCCAGCTGTCGGGCGGGCAACGCCAACGCATTGCGTTGGCCCGCGCCCTTTATGACGACCCGGTCTTACTGGTGCTGGACGAGCCGAACTCCGCGTTGGACGCGGAAGGATCCATGGCACTCAATGCGGCAGTGCGCGCCTTCAAACGCTCGGACCGCGCCGTAATTATCATGACCCATCGACCCGCAGCAATTTCGGAATGCGACCGTCTCTTGGTGATCGACCAAGGGCGCATTCGCGCCGATGGGCCGCGCGACGAGATCCTCGAGCGCGTGCTCAAGAACGCGTCTGGCGTGCAACAGGAAATCAAGGGAACGACGCCATGAGCCGCCCGTCGCAGCAGAACTGGAGCGCGAAATCCCCCCTGAGGCTTGGTATACTGGCGCTCGTGGTCCTCGTCGGTGTGCTGGGGCTTTGGGGCGGGCGGGCGCAAATTGCCGGCGCGATCATTTCCCAAGGCATGATCGCATTGGAAAGCAATCGGCAGGTCATTCAGCATCCCTCCGGCGGGGTGGTGGGCGCGATCCTGGTCAGCAATGGCGATACGGTCGAGGCGGGCGATGTCGTCCTGCGACTGGACGACACGCTGCTGCGCACAGAACTGACCATCGTCGAGCGGCAGTTGAAGGAGATCATCGCCCGCGGCGCGCGACTGGTGGCCGAGCGTGACGATCTGGACGACATCGCCCTGCCCCCGAGTATCGGCGATCTTGCGCAGTTACCCGCCGATGTGCGCGACCTGATCGAAGGGCAACGGCGGTTGTTCGAAGCGCGCCGTGCCTCGCTGGCCCAGCAAGCCAATCAACTGGACGAGCAGGTCGTGCAAACAGAAGCGCAAATCACAGGCGTGGAGGCGCAGCTTGCGTCCCTGTCGGCCCAGCAAGACCTTATCGCGCGCGAATTGTCCGACACCCAAAGCCTTTTTGACCGTGGCCTTGCGCAAGCCGCCCGCCTGACTGCGCTGCAACGCGACAGCGCGCGGTTGCAAGGCGAGATCGGGCAACTGACATCACAAATCGCGCAATTGCGCAGCCGGATCGCCAGCTTGCGGATTCAACGCCTTGGCCTATCGGCTCAACGCCGCGAACAAGCGATCACGATCCTGCGCGACCTCAGCTATCAGGAAATCGAGTTGTCCGAGCGCCGCATTTCCCTGCTTGAAACCCTGTCACGCATGGAAGTGCGCACCCCGGTCAGCGGCGTGATCCATGACAGTCAGGTCTTTGCGCTACAATCGGTGATCTCGCCTGCCGCGCCCATCATGTTCGTGATCCCGCAAAACCGCCCGCTGGTGGTCATGTCGCGGGTGGAGACGATCCATATCGACCAGGTTCATGTGGGCCAGGACGTCTCGCTGCGCTTCTCGGCCTTTGATCAACGCGAAACCCCCGAACTGTTTGGCCGCGTCGCAAAGCTGTCAGCGGACGTGCTCACCGATCCAGTGACGGGCATGTCGTATTATCAGGCGGAAATCCTGCCCAATGACGGCGAGATTGCCAAGCTTGGCGGCCAAGACCTGCTGCCGGGGATGCCGGTGGAGGCGTTTATCAAGACCGCCGAACGCTCGGCGCTGAGCTATCTCACCAAGCCTCTGACCGACTATCTGAACAAGGCGTGGCGCGAGAGCTAGCCGATCCGCCGCCTCAGCAGCCAAATGAAGAACACCCCACCGATCAGGCCCGTGACGATGCCAATGGGAATATCATCCGGCGCCATAACTGTGCGCGCAAAGATATCCGCCCAGAGCAGAAAGATCGCCCCGAACAGCGCCGCCACAGGCAACACCCGGCGGTAGTCCCCGCCCACAAACAGGCGCACGATATGGGGCACCATGAGGCCCACGAAGCCGATGATGCCTGAGAACGCAACCATCACGCCGGTGATCAGCGCCCCCACGGCAAAGACGCTGAGGCGGAAGCGGGCCACGGGGATGCCGAGCGTCGATGCGGTCTCGTCCCCAATGGTCATGGCATTGAGGTTGCTCGCGTTCAGCCACAGATACGCCCCGCAAATGGCGAGGACCGCGAGGGGGTAGATCAGCTGGCTCCACTGCGCGAGGCCAAGCCCGCCGAGCATCCAGAACACCACCGTATGCGTGGCCCTCGGATCGCCCAGAAAGATCAGCACATTGGCCAAAGACATGACAATGAACGACACCGCAACCCCTGCGAGGATCAACCGATCCGCGCTGGTCGCGACGGCGAATTGCGACACGGCCAGCACCAGAAGCGTGGCCCCGAGCGCGCCCAGAAACGCCATCAGGGGCACGGTCAGCAGACCCAGAAACATGCCCGTATGCAGCAGCGCGAGGATCGCGCCGAACGCGCCGCCCGCTGAAATGCCCAGCAAGTGCGGATCGGCCAAGGGATTGCGCGTCACCGACTGAAGGCTCGCGCCGACAATGGCAAGGCCCGCGCCCACGCAGCACGCAAGGATCGCGCGCGGGAAGCGGATGTCCCAGACGATGGCCTCACGGCCTGCCGACCAGTCGGGCGTTACCAGCCCCGGTGCCAGTTTATGCGCCAGCACCCCCCACACGGTTTGCATCGGAATGCCAATCGCCCCGACGCTGACCGCGATGGACATGGACGCCACCAGCCCCACAAACCCAAGCGCCATGACCCCCCAAAGGGTCCATGCCCGCGCGGGCGTGGAGGAGGCAGCGCCCATCCCCGTTACTCAGCGCGCAAAGCGGCCGCGAGCGTTTTGACCGCCGCGATGTTGCGTGGGCCCGGTGTGGCCTCGACATATTCCAGCACCACGAAGCGGTCGTTCTTGACGGCGTCCAGATCGGCGAAGGCAGGGTTGCCCCTCATGAAGGCGCGCTTTTCCTCGGCTGTGACCTCGCCATAGTTGACGATCAAGATCACCTCCGGGTTCCGCTCGACCACGGCTTCCCAGCCGACGGTGGCCCAGCTTTTCTCAAAATCGTTCATGATGTTGACGCCGCCTGCGGCCTCGATCAGCGCGTTGGGCATGGCGTAGCGGCCTGCGGTGAAGGGCACGTCCTCGCCGCTGTCATAGACGAACACGCGGGGGGCGGTTTCCAAGGGCGCAAGGTCGGCAAGGAAGGCATCCAGCTCGGCTTGGTAGTCAGCCACCAGCGCCTCAGCCCGGTCGGAGACGTCGAAAATACGGCCCAGATTCAGCAGGTCGGTATACATGTCATCCATACTGGCCGCATCTTTCTCGCCGATATGGATGCAGCTTTCGGTCAGCTCATAGACCTGAATGCCAAAGGGCGCGAGCGTCTCAGGCGTTACCTCGCCGCCCACGCGCATCCCGTAGTTCCAGCCCGCAAAGAAGAAATCCGCATCCGCGCCGATCAGGACTTCCTTGCTGGGATATGTCGTCGCAAGTTCCGGCAGCGCCTCGACGCCATTCGTCATATCTTCGTCCAGCGTCTTCCAGCCGGAAATGCCTGTGTAGCCCACCATCCGGTCCGTCAGGCCCAGCACCAGCATCATCTCGGTCAAGTTCACATCATGCGAGATCGCCGCCTGCGGGGGCGCATCAAACGTCACCTCGCGGTCGCAGCTCTGCACGGTGGTTTGCGCGAACGCGCCGGTGGCGAGAAGGGTTGCGGCGGTGGTGGAAAGAAGCAGTCTCATAGGGTCCTCATTAGGATGGAAGGTGGAAAGAGAAAAGGCGCGCGTCCGAGGGCATCAAGCGCTCGTGACGGGCATCGACGCGAAAGGCTTGAGACACAAGCGCTTCGGTCAGGATTTCATCGGGGGGGCCGAAGCCCAGCGGCTTGCCGTGGTTCAGCACGAGCACATCATCGCAAAGCTGGGCGGCCATGTTCAGATCATGCATCGACACGACGATGGTCAGATCGAGGTCGCGGATCAGCCCGAGAATTTCCAGCTGGTGCCGGATATCGAGGTGGTTTGTCGGCTCGTCCAGCACCAGCACCTCTGGCTCTTGCACCAGCGCGCGGGCAACCATGACGCGCTGACGCTCACCCCCCGACAAGGTGGCCAGATCACGGTGGCTGAGGACGGTAAGGTCCATGCGCATCAGCGCGCGCTCGACGATCTGCGCGTCCTGCGCCCCTGCCCCGGTAAAGCCCGCATGGTGCGGGGTGCGGCCCAGCGAGACAACCTCACGCACGGTCAGCCCAAAAGACGACGGTTGCTCTTGCAGTACCGCCGCCACCTTGCGCGCCGCAGCCCGCGCCGGGATCGCCCAGATGTCATCACCGCCCACGGTAATGGTGCCGGTGAGCGGGGCCTGAAAGCGGTAGAGCATACGCAGAAGGGTCGATTTGCCCGCCCCGTTCGGCCCAACCACCCCAAGCACGCGGCCCGCGCCGATCGAAAAGCTCGTTGGATGCAGCAGCACATCGCCCGAGCGGCGCGGTGCCCATGAGATGTCCGAGGCGACGAGTTCGGCGGCTTTCATGAAACGCGGCTTTCGCTTTGCTCAAGCACGATCACGGCGGCAGGCACGCGTGCAAGCGTCGAGGTGCGCAACTTACCAGGGCGTTTGGTGGACGAGCACCAGCCATCCTCAAGCGCCGCATAGTCGCGTGCGAAACTGACGAGATCCTCGATATCTTCGTCCGGCGCGATATCGCCAAAGAGGTACGTCGCCTTGCGTGTCCCGTGATAGGCCACCGTGCAAGGATGATCGCAGCCCGCCATGCAGGCCACGCCTGAGATTGCGAAGTCCTCGGTCACGCTGTCTGCGGCGGCATCCATCGCCGCGCGCAGTTTTGCGATCAGCTCATAACCGGGACGGCACTCCGTGCCCTTGTGCTTGCACGAGGTGCACACGGTAATTCTGTGGGATGCGTCTGTCTGTTGGCCCATATCGCCCTCCGCGAACGCGCGGGGCATGGATCAGAGCGTGATGTCGAGGCGGTAGGGTCCGCAAAGGCATTCCGATCTCCTGACCAGGCACCCCGCCCGGGTTGAAGTTACGTTGACGATGGCAGGTCTCCTGACTTGCGGGTCACAGCCTCCCCCGATCCTTCCCAAGCCGCCTTTGGCTCAGTGGTGATCATCGGGGGCGCTCGCCGCCTACAGTTGCGGGGGCAGTCGCGGAATTGGCAGGTCTCCCTGCCGCACCACATTCCCTTTTCATCCCAGACACCCGTTTTGAGGGGTCTGGAACACCATCAAGGCTGACAGTCACGGCAATATGCGGCGGGGTCAAGCCCCTGTCGCACCTGCCCTAGCTGCGGACCAAACTCATACCGGGATCATAGCGTGCCTTGGGCGCAACCTCGGCCTTAACGAGATGCCCCAGCACGTCAATCTCCAGCGCGGTCCCGAGCGTGGAAACCTGCGTGTCAACAAAGGCATAGGCGATATTCTTGCCGACCCTGTAGCCCCATCCACCGGAGGTCACCGTCCCCACAACCGCGCCGCCCAGCATCACCGAGGCCCCCGGATGCGCCGCAGCATCAGTGCTATCCAGCGTCAGGCTCACCAACCTCTTGCGCGGCCCCTCGGCCACCCGTGCCGCGAGGGCAGCTTTGCCAATGAAATCGGCCTTTTGTAAGGTCACAAACCGCGAAAGCCCGGTCTCGAACGGATCAAACTCGGTCAACAGATCCGCCTTCCAGTGCAGATACCCCTTCTCCAGCCGCATCGAATCGACCGCCAGTGCCCCGAACAGATGCAGATCATGCGCCTGCCCCGCCGCGCGCAACGCGGTGTAGGCGGCATAGAGCGAGGCATTGGGCACGTGGATCTCATAGGCCAGCTCGCCAGAAAAACTGACGCTCATCACCGTGACGGGCGCGATCCCGGCGAAGGCCTCGCGGACCGACAGCCACGGGAAGGCCTTGGCGGACCAGTCGCCCCGGCTTGCTGCCGACAGCACGGCGCGCGCTTTGGGGCCTGCGAGCACGAGGATGGTTTGGTCGTTGGTCAAAGACCTGATCTGCACATCCTCGGACGCCCCGATATGCGACACCAGCCAATCCATATCGTGCACCTCTGATGCCGCTGCCGAGCCATACCAAACCCGCGCAGGCCCCCGGTCCGAGGCCGGCAAGGTCGCAAGCGTCGCCTCCGCCTTCACCATCCCATGATCGTTGAGCAGATACGCCAAGCCCATGCGCCCCGCCTTACGCGGCAGCCGCCCACAGATCATCCGGTCGAGGAAGGTTTGCGCATCCGCGCCCGTGATCTCAAGCCGATTAAACCCACTGACCTCGCACAGACCAACCCCGGTTTGGACGCGCCGCACTTCTTCGCCGACCAGATCAAAACTCTCGTCGAACTTAAACGATGGGGTGACCGGCCCGTCTTCAGGGTTCCCAAAATACTCAGCCCGCTCCCACCCATTGACCACGGTGAAATGCGCCCCCTCAGCCCGCAACACCTCCGTCAAAGGCGTCGTCCTCGCATTGCGCCCGGCAGGGCGATGCTCGTTGGGGAAGTGAAACCGGAACTCGTTTTGGTAATCCTCGATCGCCTTCACCGCCGTCAGCTCCACATTCGCGTGCGGCCCAAACCGGCGCGGATCGAGGCCCCATGTGTCATAACACGCCTCGCCATGGACGATCTGTTGCGCCAGCAACCAGCCATGCCCGCCACCCTCACCGAGCCCTGCGCGCAGGCCGATGATGCAGAACGCGTTGCGCTTGCCGGGGATTGGCCCAACCAGAGGCGCGCCATCAATCGTGTAGGTGATCGGGCCGTTGACGACCGTGGTAATCCCCACCTCCGTCAGCGCAGGCATCCGCGCGAACGCGCCGTCCAGCACATCCGCAATCCGGTCCAGATCATCGGGACACAGCGCGTTGGTGAAATGCGGGTCGATCCCGTCCATGCCCCAGGTTTTGCAGTCCTGCTCGTAGAACCCGATCAGCAGACCGTTCTTCTCCTGACGGCAGTAGTAATCGCTGATCTGGCAACGCAGCAGCGGCATGCGGTGGTCCGCCGCGACAATACCGGGGATGTCTTCGGTGACGAAATACTGGTGCTCCATCGAGACCACGGGATGCTGCACCCCCATCATCGCGCCCACCTCGTTGACGCGGTAGCCGCAGGCATTGACCACGATCTCGCAGTCGATATCGCCCTTCTCTGTATGTACGGTCCAGCTGTCGTCTTTGTGCTGGGTCAGGCCCGTGACGGGCGTGTTGCGGTAAACCTCAGCCCCTGCTTTGCGCGCGCGCCGGGCGAGGGCTTGGCACAGCGAGGCCGGGTCGATATCGCCGTCATTGCCGTCCCAAAGCCCGCCCAGCAGGTTGTCGGTCGAGATCAACGGATGCCGCCGCGCGCATTCCTCGGCGTCGAGCACCTCAAACTCCACCCCCATCCCCCGCGCCATCGACGCGAAGTGGCGGTAGCCGTCCATCTGGGCTTGCGTATTGGCCAAACGGATGCCGCCATCGCCGTGGTTGTACTGCACGGGGTAGTCCGGATCATCGCGCAACTCTTTGTAAAGATTGATCGAGTGCGTCTTCAGCCCCACCATCGTCTGGGTCATGCCGAAATTGGTGACCTGTGCCGCCGAGTGCCATGTGGTGCCCGAGGTCAGCTCGTCGCGCTCGACCAGCACAACGTCGCTGAGGCCCTCTTGGGTCAGGTGATAAAGGGTCGAGCAGCCCGCGATACCGCCGCCGATGACGACGACTTTTGTCTGAGTTTTCATGAATGTCTCTCGAACAGAGACCACGCGCGCTGCGCGGTCTGGCCAGATAAATTACGCCTGTCGGCGGCGGTCAAAGGCTAAATGCCACACCAAATTCATCCGGCGGCTGCCCGGTCAACAGCGCATTCTTCGTCAGGATCTTTGGGGATTGCGGTATCAAACAGCAATAAGGTGTCGTCCCAGCCATTCGATCCAATTGCGCTTCGATCATCATAACACCCGGTCCCACAGATGCGTCAGCGTAGTCGGGACACAGTTATTGGGTCAATGGCAGTCATCATCATCTGTCGTGACCCTAAAGCGCCAACAAAGCTTCGCGCTTCAATATCCCGGTTTTGCGGATCATGGCCGCTGGATAGCTTGGATCTTCGATCAGGCGTCTGACTTCAAAATCTGGTTCCAATGCGATAAGCTTCTGGCGCTGGCGCGCCGCACCCTCCAGCTCCCCAGCCCCGGCCTTAAGTGCCAGCAAATAGCGCGCGGGTGGCCGGAAGCCCGGTGACAGCGATTGCGAGGTTTCAAACAACTGTGTGGCCAATCCCAATTGCCCCGTGGCCACAGCCGATACGCCTGCAACGCTGTCCCAGAAGAAGCGGTGCGGGGACAAGGTTTCGAGGTGCCAGCCACGCATCATGTAGCCATGCGCCAGCTTCGGTTCATCGTTTTGCAAGGCGCAAAATCCGCGGGCGAGCCATCCATAGGAGTTCGCTGGATTAATCTCTGTACTGCGCTGCGCCAGCATCGCGGCTTCGGCCACCTGATCCAAGGCCATCAACCGCACATACGCACTTGCCGCCAACGCGAGCGAGTTTAACGGGGCCTTGCGCAGTAGATCCGCGGAAATCTCGGTCAACTCGCCGCGCAACGCGTCCGGATCTGGCGAAGTCCGCTCCATCAAACGAATAACGCCCAGAATTGTCAGCCAGCATTGCGCCAAAACCTCTGACTGTGAAAGGGTCTGGTCGCGCAACATCGCATCCGCTAAGTCGTGCTTACGCGCGTCCATGGAGAACACCAATTCCTTGATACGCCGCATTTGGCTTGCCAGTGACGGCGCGGCCCCCGGCGACTGTGCCATCTCCAGACCGACAGCTTGGGTCACTTCCCCCACCAGCTTCAAGACAAGATCATGCCCCATAGGCGGCGCACCCTTGCAATTGATCTTTCGCGCTGCCGACCAGAACTGCGTGCGATCCGGTCCACGCTCGCACAGAAAATGCACGATGGTTTGGCCGTCATAGGTCAAGCATTTGACCCGAACAGACAATTGCCCCTCGTCGAGCGGTACATCCGGTGCGCTGCGGCAGCTTTGTTGGCCCAAAAACTCATAGAGAGAGCGTCCTATATCCGCGGCCATCACCTCGGCTGAGATCTGATCTATTTCGCTGCTGGTCGGTGCGACGCAGATCAAAATCGGCGCGCTGGTCTGCAGCAAGATAGGCAAGCGCGCATTTGGGCCCGCAGGCTTTACAGGCGCTTGACGCATCGTTGTCAGCCAGTGCTCAAATTCTTGGTCGCGGACATCGAGGCCTTCGAGAAACTCCGACGTCTCGGTCTCGGGATCACGATGCACAGTCACCCGTTCCGGATCAATCTGCACAGTTTTTCGAGTTGCAATCACGACATCGGAGTGGCCGCCGAGACTGCGGCGGATTTCGCTTAGGGCTTGGCGCAGACTAGCGGCCCCTTGGACACGGCCTCGGTCACTCCAGAGCTTGTCTTGCAACCAAGTCCGTTGGCGCAAAAAGTCTGGGCTCGTGGCCAAAAGTGCCAACAATGCCTGCGCTTTTGCGCTGCGCGGTGTCAGGTCTTCCCCGTTCGGCCCACACAAACGGAAGGACCCTCGCAAACGAATATTCAGGTGCTCTTGCCCCACACGCGCCACCCAGACTTCGAGTAAATTTCCAAGTGTTTTCAGTCTACGAGCTTCGCAAGGAATCACAACGAAATAACGTGAAACGTGAAAAAAGCGTTAAACTCCAAGCCACGGGGTGCTCAAATCTTGACCAAACGCTTCGGATAAGACCGAATTTGGGTTAACCTTATTTTTGGTCAGGGGATCGACATGAGCACTTTAGGGCATTCTGGGCATTCTGGGCATTCGGGCCATTCTGGGCATTCCGGACACTCAGGGCATTCCGGTCATTCTGGGCATTCAGGCCATTCGGGTCACTCCGGGCATAGCGGACACTCGGGCCATTCTGGGCATTCCGGGCATTCGGGCCATTCCGGCGGCCCCGGCTCTCCGGGGATGAGTGCAACCCTCAACCAAGCGCGCGACGGCATTGTGGGCCATTGGCCGCGCCCGACCGATGACGCGACCGTGCCTGTGTTTGACACATCGGATGTCGATTACCTCGACCCCAGCAACCGTGCCACGATTTACGATGCAATCCTCAGCGACACGCTCGTGGTCAAACCGCGAAACGGCAATGTCGCGGTACGCGCACCCGGTGCTGCAGGTAAAATCGCCAATATCATTCGCCCCGCCCAGATCCCTGCCGATCAGCTGGAATGGGTGCGCACTTATGCCGATCTGCGCGTGGATCGTGCCTCGGAAATCGTCATCCAGACCAGCGACACCCTGTCCTTCTTCGGCACGATCGAGACCTTGGGCAATTCCCGGCGCAAATACACCGGCGAGTTTCTGGCCGCCGTTTACCGCTTGACCGTCAAGATCGAGATGCAGGTCAAGCATCACAGCCGCCTCACCCGCCCGCAAGACCTCTGCGATCAGGTGCAACCGTTGATCCAAACCCCCGATCACAGCAGCTTTCCGAGCGGTCACGCATGCGAGGCCTTCGCCATGGCCACGGTTCTGAACCGCCTGAGCCGCGATGAAGGCCCCGTCGCAGGCACCTCCGGCGGTGGGCGTCAGGTGTTCCGCATGGCGCATCGGATCGCCACAAATCGCACCATTGCGGGCGTTCATTACCCGATGGACAGCGCTGCGGGCGCGCTCTTGGGATGCGCGATTGGCGAGCATGTCATGGGGCTGGTCAGCGGGGCACAACCCGCTGAAAGCGTGACCTTC
The DNA here is from genome assembly GCA_965279125.1 of Dinoroseobacter sp. Lineage (GTDB taxonomy): Bacteria > Pseudomonadota > Alphaproteobacteria > Rhodobacterales > Rhodobacteraceae > Dinoroseobacter. The sequence goes on along the minus strand of CBDIHL010000031.1, from coordinate 73,655 downwards.
TATCTGGGCGAAGGAGAACCAAGCGATCCCCCCCACGCGTTCGGGCCCAGCAGCGACTTTACGCTGGACTATGTATCGACCAACGCCCACGACCACGGCGCACCGGCGCAACCGGCCGCGGTGGAAGACAGCGCACTGAGCGTGCTTTACACGCGCGCCAAGGCGGAGTGGAGCTAACCTGAAATCCGACGGGACGGCCGTGTCCTATGGGCGGGGCCGATACTCCAAGCGCCCTGCCCCAGACGTGGGTGGGCGCTTCCCGTCAGAGGTGGCAATGTTCCACCCGCATTGACCAATGCGCGCGCCACTTGCGGGCACGCCACGCTGGTCCCACCTTGCAAGATCACGCTGCCCGAAAATGTCCCCGTCGCCAATTGCCCGGGATGGGCCAAGCTGTCGTCCGACACCGCGACACCCGTTGGATTTCGCGACACAAATCCCCCGGCACTGGCCGAGACGCGGGACGCCACCAACGGATCGTCTCCGGCAAAAATGCCCCCGACGACATAGACCGCATCTTCGGAGCTTGCCGTTGCAAAGGCGCTGAGCGTGCCGTCACGTGTCAGCGCACTGTTCGCCAATGGGGCTTCCAAGCGCCCGGTTTGCGCATCATATCCATAGGCAAAGGCATCTGTCAGATAGGATTGATGGCTGACGCGGCGCTGGGTGTTCGGTGTCTCGTCGCGGTGCACCTCCACCGAGACGGCAACGGGCTGGGAGGACGCCGTGCTCACCTCGATCTGATAGGCCCCTGCGCGGGCAACCTGTTTTGCCTGACGGTGGTTCAGCGTGCCCGCCAATGCCAGCGTCACATTAGACGCGCCGGACTTTGCCCCAGCGTAGAGCCGCCCGATCAAATGCCCGTCCGCGCGCCAATCTTGTGGCCCATCCGTGCTCAGCACCACAGCGCCGGAGGGGTCGCGTAAGGTCACGCTGACCGCAGTTTCGGACCAGATCTCAACGAAATTGCTGGACTGATCCAGCGGCAACACCTTCCAAGTCACGCAGCCCTTCGCGCCGTTCGCCACGTCCATCTCGGCACGGGATTTGTCGCGGTAGCTATTGCCTGCGGGCAGCACCAGCCGGGTCACGATGCCCGCCGCGTTGCGCGCCGCGATTAGCCTTGCAACTTCGCGTTCTAAAAATGCTTGGCCATTTTTCGGTCCAGCCTGCACACCGTAGCTTAGGTTGATGACGCAGGGCGCGGCCCCACCCGGCCAGCTATCCGCCCAGTTCAAGATCGCCTGCACGCCGGTCAGGATCGCATGGTCAAGGCGCGCACCCCACGTCTCGGCGGTGGCCTGCGCGGGCAATTGCACTGCGAGGATCGGGCGGTCTTGCACCGCATCTTCCATCGCCTCACCCGCCGCCAAATCCAGCACATGCGTGCCATGGGTGGCGCGGAACGCAAGCGGACGGCGCGCCGTCGGGTCAAGCAGCGTCAGATTTGCCCCCGCCGATCCGGGCGCTTGGTCGCCCAGCAGCGCTTGCGTAAACGCCAGCTCATCGACCTGATCATCGGTTGCGGCTTGAACAAGACGCGCATCAATCTCGGTCTTGGTCAGCTGCGGTCCAGAAAACACCCGCCCGTCTTGCGCGCGCGCACTCTGGATCTGCTGCGGCCAGAAATGGTGTATCCGGGTCGAGGTCCGGGCATCGCGAAACCGCGCATTTGCGATGCCCATGACATCATCGATCACGCCCGTCAGCACCGGCGCCGTTTGAGCGGGGCGCGCAAGATTGGCCTCGAAGGCATCAAGCCCTTGGGTCGCATCCGACGCGTCATCGACAATCGGACCCGCGCCGAGATCCGGCAGGCGCACAGGAAAGGCGGGACCAACGGCATGCACCTCAAAAGCCATGCCTGCGTCGTCATACGCAACCTCCGGCCTGCGGTAGATATAGATCCGCGACAGCCGGTCGGCGGCAGCGGCATGCCCAAGACGCAGCGCAACCTTCAGGCGCGTCAGGATATTGAGGCTCAGCGCATCCAGCATATACTGCGCGCCCGGCCCGGTATCGCCTGCGCTCTGGATAAAGGTCTCAACCTCGGCCTCAGTCGTTGCCGTCAAGGCCACATAGACCGGGTGCATGCGGGGGGCGTCCGAGGAAGACGCGGCTGTGGCGTGGTCCACAAAGGTCTCTCGGTCCCAGTCAGCGTAAGGGTTTGTTGGGATCATGGCGCACCTCCTGTCATAGGCGAAAGCTGCCACAGGGTCGCGCGCCAAACGACGCCTTGCCTGCGCAATTAACGGTTTTTTTACGAAACAGGCCCGGCTTATTCCCGCTGGCTTTACGCTGGCATGAGAACGTCTGCGAAATGAGGTCGAAAGCGCCTCAGAGTATTCGGAGTTCATGATGTTGCCAGTCAGCGGACAGGGGCTGTTTTCGTCCCCCAATGATCGGATCAACCCCTGCCAGTGCGGGGCCTTCGGGTATTTCTTTCCGGACGCGGACCCTGTTGCATATACCGACCGGACTTTAGATGCGCTGGCCGCGTTGCAAAAAACCATGTCCGGGCCCCGTCGACATGCCCCGTTGCACACCCCTTCGCACCTCCCCGGCCTACCGCACATTTTCACGAGCTTTGGCCAGTTCGTCGACCAGGACATCTCGTCCATTCTGGCCCTTGATGCAGCGTTGATCGACATCACTGGCCCCGAGGTCGCCCCGCAACCGCGCGCGGAGATCGAAGCGAGCCTGGTGAATGCGCGCACAGGCTGGTTGGATCTGGGTGGGCTTTATGGTGACGTGAGCTCGGGCGAACTGCGCCGCGGGGATGCGCGTGCCAAAATGCGGCTCGCCCCATTTGACACCCTTCATGGCGCGCTTGGCACCAAGGGGTTTGACGCCGCAGATGTCGGTCAATTGCATTTCGCGTTCCTCCGCCTGCACAACGCCATTGTCGACGCCTATCCCCATGCGCGGCGGGTCGGAGATGCCGACGCCGTCTTTGACTGGGCAAAGACGCAAACGCGCTTAACGTATCAGTGGTTGGTTCTTCATGCCTATCTGCCGGAAATCTGCGATCCGATCGCCTTGGCACAGGTGTTGTCCGGGCAAGCTGCCCTCTATCATCGGTTTGTGGTTCGGTTAGGCGTTCAGCCGCATCACCCCCGTCCCTTGCCGCTTGAATTTACCATGGGCGGCCTCCGGCTTGAGCCTGTCATTGCAGGCGCGCGAAGGCCGCAATACCCGGATCATTTGCGGGGCGGGGTGCGCATGAGCCTGCCGTCGGCACAGGCCTGCATTGATGTGCTGAACAGCCAATATGGCATAAAGATCAACGCACTGACGGTTCATGACCTCTGCACGGGCGAAACCGGTCAAGCGGTCAGGGCGGGCGGCTTCGAGACCGCCACACCCTTGTGGTTCTACCTGCTGAAAGAAGCCGAGATCGCGAGCGGTGGACATCGCCTCGGCGCGCTTGGCACCCATATCGTTGCCGGCACCCTTGCGGGCCTTTTGATAAGCGATCCACACAGCGCTTGGAACACGCCCGGCTCCGTCGAGGGGCGCTGGCATCCGCTCGACGGCGTGCAGCCGAACGGACACGTGCTCGACAGCTTTGCAGGGCTGATGCGGGTCGCAGGCCTGATGGCCGCGCCTGCTGGGGTGCATGCATGATCTGCGCGACCCATGAAACATGCGGCGCATTTGCGCTGCCACCGGACACCGTTGCCATCGGAGATATCAGGCGCGGTTATCGGGGTGACTGTCTTCCCCACAGAAACATCACCCCCACTCGCCTCCGGCGCTTAGCCCACTAAGCGTCGAGGCATTCGGCGGGCCGGAGAGTTCTCCCTATCCGGTCCGCCAACTTTTATATCACCACGTCGAAGTGAATGACGAAACGCGCGCCCGCCGCGCTGTCCACCAGCGAGATGGTTCCACCGTGCAGGGTCAGGATGCTACGCACGATGGACAACCCCATCCCTGTGCCGCCCGCATCCCGTCGCGTGGTAAAGAACGGATCAAATATTCGCGCGGCATTTCCCTGCGATACACCCTGTCCGTCATCCGAAACCTCAATCCAAGTGCCATCCGGCCCCGTCTTCGCAGCCAATGTTACCACATGGGCGCCATGCGCCTGCGCATTGCCAAGAAGATGGCCCAGCACATCCGCCAAGCCGTCCGCCGAGACAGGGATCGGCATTTGCGCGCCCTTCACTGTGATCGACAGCCGCGCCCAATGCGCCGCCAAACTTGGCTGGAGATCGCTCAGACAACTCATGCCCGCATAGCGCGTTTCGCGCGCCTTTGCAGCCTCGCGCAGCGCCTCCAATTGCGCATCGATTTTGGCGGTGGCGTCGCGAATTTGCCCGACCAGAACGGCGTCCTGCGCAGACAGCGCTTCGCCATCTTCAAGCAACTCTACCGCCGCTGCGATGGCCGTTACGGGCGATTTGATTTCGTGGGTCACATGATCGGTATAGCTGCGGATCGTTGCTTCACGGTTCTGCAACGTCTCGGCCATTGTCATCACACTGCGCGCTGTGCGGCGCAGCTCGCGGGTGCCGAAGTGCTTTGGCGTATGTGGCCCCTCGCGCGGGTCTTGGCTAACCTCGCGCGCGAAGGTCTCCAACCCATGGATGGGGCGCAACAAAAGCCGCACAAGCAGCCAGCCCAGCACCGCAGTCGAGGCTGCGATCACGCCACTGACCAGATAGAACGCATTGCGAAAGCCGATCTCAGCGCCCGCATAGCGAAACACGATGATCCCCACGAAGGTAAGGCCCAGCGTGCCCGCAAGTGCGCCACCCAGCACAAACCCCAAAGATGGTCGCCAGCCCTGCATCAAGCGCAGGCCCCAAGGCGAATGCCGACGCCGTGCACCGTCTCAATCGCATCGGTGCAGCCCGCCTCGCCCAGCTTTCGGCGCAGGTTGCGCAAGTGGCTATCGAGCGTCCGGTCCGACACCTGGCTGCGCGCGCCCCAAACGGCTGCAATCAGATCCGGGCGCGCGCACATTTCGTTGGACTTCTGCACGAGCGCCTCAAGGATCTGAAACTCCGTTCCTGTCAGCGCAATCGAGACCTCGCCAAATGCACAAGCATGGGCACCCGGATCAAGGCGAAGGCGTCCGCGCGAAAGCCTCCGATCTGACGCCACCCCGCGATACCGCCGCGCGATGGCCGCGACCCGCGCGACCAGTTCGCGCGGGCTGAACGGCTTGGTCACGTAATCATCCGCACCCAACTCCAGCCCCAGTATGCGGTCAATCTCATCGTCACGTGCCGTCAGAAACAAGATCGGCACCGATGAGGTCGCGCGCAAGCGGCGGCACACCTCCAGCCCATCCATTTCTGGCAACCCGATATCGAGGATCACAAAATCCGGCCCGTCCCTGCGGGCACTGTCCAAACCCGCCTGCCCGTTGACAGCTGTCAACACAATGTGGCCAGCCCGCTCCATCGCGACGCTGACGAGCGTACGCAGTTGCGGATCATCCTCGATCAGCAGGATTTTCATGGGGCAAACTCCGTCTGCGCAGATGCCGCAAGATTGCTACGGACGCGCCAGTTGCGAAAGCCCCAATCGCGCCAATCCCAGATCTTGGGGGCATAGACGATCGCGTCCGGCGTGATCTCGACGAACATCTCGCCTCCCGTCACATGGGTTACGGCACCGGGCACATGTGCCAAGGCTGCGCTGGCTGTCGGGCCCAATCCGCAAGCGTAATAGACGTCGAACTCTGCCGCGCTTTGGATGTTGTGGGACACGATCAGGCTCGCGAAATTGACAAAGCAGCACGCATAGAGCGTCGTCAAACCCATCACCCCCGCACGGCGCAGCACCCACGCATTTGAGCGCTCGCACGCAACCTGCCAGATCGCCAAGCCAAGGCCTGTAGCGACAAGCGCCATCCATATCAAAGCATGGATCCGCAGATATGTCAGACCATAGACATCGATATAGAGGTCGAGGCGCAAGGCGGCAGACGCAGTCAGCGCGATGTTTTGCGCCAGCCACAGCAGCAAAAGCGGTTTCAGCGCCGGATGGCTCGCCAGATGCGAACGTGCAGCCAGCGAGAACGCCCCCGCAAGGATTGCCGTGATCAGCAGCGGATAGGCTCCGCGATGGGCGTAAGTTGCATAGGACATCCCCTCGGGCAAATCGGCACCCCCCGACAAGGATCGTCAGATCAAGCCCGGTTTGCACCCCGATCAACAGGTTGAACATCACCAGCGCCCGCAGCACCGAGCCTGCATTGATCCCCAATCGCGCACCGGATACGACCCAAGGCGCGCCCGAGGTCTCAACGGTATCGGGGCGGCGTTCGACAAAGGGCCAAACCACCAGCGCGATCCCAGACCAGAACAGTGCGCGATTGACCAGGTGGTCAATGTCCAACTCAAGCTGAAAGAGCCCTTCCAGCACCGGGTTCGCATCGACGAGCAGCGACAGGAACACCAAGGTACCGCCAACCGGAAACGCCCAATTGCGCAGCAAGGTTTTCACAGCCGATGGCCTTGGTGTGGCCTCGTCCGGGGCCGGGCGTTCCAACAAACGCACAAGCCACGACAGCGCCGCGATGATCCCCGACAGCGGGATCCGTCCGCCCAAACTCAAAGCCGTGCGAGCACAGGAAGATGCGCCCCGCGCGACGGCAATGGCGACCAGTGTTCCGCAGATCAGGAAGACGAGGCTGAGGAATTGCAGATACTCGATCACCGGCAATATGCTCAAGGTGAGGACAACTGCGCCGCGCGTGATCTGCGCCCGAGATGAGATATCGAGTACCGCCACCGCGAAAAGAGCCGCCGCAAACAGCGCCAGCGACACGCCCGGTATGTGGCCCCAAAACAGCAAGTCCGCCAGCAGGACCAACACAAGCAAGCTCAGCCCGCGCGATTGCCACGGCTTGGTGCGCCAGATGTCGGTGCGTTCGGGTGCGGCTGAGGCGTCGGGCGCGGCGTTTTCGTTCAGCCACCAGCCATCTTTGGCAAGACTTTCGGGGACGCCGGATAAGGTCAGGGATGTGGGCATGTCTCTCTCCGTAGTTGATGGAGGGACATGTGGCAGCAGCCGCGTGCAAAGCCTGCGCTCAGGTTGTGCAGGACTTGTGCAGGTCAGCCTTCCGCCGCGATCCTCAAGGCTTCGCGCAGAACCTCGCGGTCGCCGATATGGTTGGCCAGCACCAAAATCAGCCGCGCGTTCAACGCATCGCTCGCGGCTTTATCGAGGCCTTCATGGGCGGCGAGCAGCGCGTCATAGAACCCGTCGGGATCGGAAATGTTCGGATCGAGGTTCAGATCCATCATATGCCCTCCTGCGCCGATTGCAATACGCAAGGCCGCTGTAACGTCGTCTGTTGTGCACCTCGCCCATCGGGCAGTCACATGTTGATCAGGGCGGATCAGGTAGATCGCTTGATCGGCGGTTCCAAGATAGCGGTCCGCCACCGCACCGCTCGGATCATCGCGATCCGTCACAAGCATTAACGTCGCGAGTTCAATCCCGTCGACGGATTGGATCTTCGGCGCATCCATGTTGATCGCAAGCAGGGTAAATCGCCCCTGTAAACGCTCCCAGCAAATACCCATCCGCCAAGGGCGCATCCGCGCAAGACGCCCCGACCCGGCTGCGATCTGGCCCGTCCAACTGGTCCGGCCCGTTGAGAGGCAAGCCGTCGTAAACACACGGCACCGACAAGCGCCCGGAATTCAAGAGAGGCCGCGCAAACGCATGATCGCGTGCCAGATCGAGGACCGCATTTCGGAAGATCTGGCTGATTTCGGTTTTGGGTGTGAGGAAGTCGGTGGCCCGCGACGAGTTCAGGATATTCTCGTCCGCCCCATGCTCTCGTTCGGTCGCATAGCTGTCGAGCAGAGTGTCTGGCGCGTGGCCCCGCACCACCAGATCGAGCTTCCAGCCGAGGTTATCGGAATCCTGGATCCCCGAATTGGCCCCCCGCGCCCCGAAGGGCGAGACCTGATGCGCGCTGTCGCCTGCAAACAGGACCCGACCATGGCGGAATTTCTTCATCCGGCGGCATTGGAATGTGTAGATGGAGGTCCATTCGAGGTCATACGCCGCCCCCTCGCCCAACATCGCATCCACGCGGGCACGGATGTTCTCCGGGCGCAGCTCCTTCTCGCGGTCGATATCCCAGCCGAGCTGGAAGTCGATCCGCCAGATATCATCGGGCTGCTTGTGCAATAGCGCCGAGGCCCCAGCGTTCTTGAACGGCGGCTCGAACCAGAACCAGCGCTCGGTCGGGAAGTCGGCGGTCATTTTGACGTCGGCGATCAGGAAGTTGTCCTCAAACACCCGCCCCTCAAATCCCAGCCCCATCATCGTGCGCACAGGCGAGCGCGCCCCGTCGCAGGCCACGACATAATCGGCATGAACTTGATACGGACCATCCGGCGTATCTATGTCGAGGATCATATATTCAGCAGCCTGCTCCAGCCCCGTAACGACATTGCGGCCGCGTATCTCAATCGGCGCACCCTCCGCTTGTGCGGTCTGGATGGCGTCGAAGAGGAACTTCTCGAAATAGGGTTGCTGGAGGTTGATGAAGGCCGGAAACTTGTGACCGTCTTCGGGCAGCAGGTTGAACGCAAAGAGCTTGCCGTCGCCGTGAAACACCTTGCCCACATTCCAAACGACCCCCTTGTCGAGCATCGGACCTGCGGCCCCCAGCCGGTCGCAAATCTCCAGCGTGCGCTTGGCAAAACAGATCGCGCGACTGCCCTGCCCGACGCCCTCGTGGTCATCGAGCACGAGCACTGGCGTGCCCCGCCGCCCCAGATCAAGCGCGAGCGCAAGGCCAATCGGGCCGCCGCCGACGATAACAACCGGGTGCCGCGCGGGGGGCGCGTCTTGGGCTGCGACCTTGGCGTAGGGATAGAGCTTGAAGGCGAGGTGGTAGGTGGCACCGACGGTCATGATCTGGCCTCCACGGAGCGATTGCAATTTAGGTCATTTTGACCTACTTTTAGGCGAAAGGAGCGCGCCATGAACATCACCGTCTCTGAGGCCAAAGCAAAGTTCTCCGAATTGATCCGCCGGGTTGAGGCCGGAGAAGAGGTCGTGCTGACCCGCAACGGCAAGCCTGTGGCGCGGTTGAGCGAGCCTGTAGAGACCCCACATCCGGGCAAACTGCGCATGTCCATGAAGGGCAAATATCGCAATGAAATAAAGATCGCAGATGATTTTGACGTATTAGGCCCGGAATGGGACGAATACGTTAAATGACGGCCTATCTCGCAGACAGTCATGTCTTGCTGTGGCTTTGGAGATCGCCGGAGCAGCTGACAAAAGCACAAGAGGATGCGCTGGCCTCGACCGCGCAAGTTTATATTAGCATCGCAGCGATTTGGGAACTTTCGATCAAGGCCAGTTTGGGCAAGCTGATCGTTCCGCCTGACTTGGCGGACGAAGCGTTGCGCCTCGGCTTTGATTTTCTGCCCGTGGAGCCGCGCCATACCAATGCCGTTCGGATGTTGCCTCATCACCACGGGGATCCGTTTGACCGCATGATGATAGCGCAGGCTATGGTCGAGGACCTTACGATGATTACATCGGACCGGAAGATCGCGAACTACGATGTGAGCATAATCTGACCCAACCCGGGCACCGCCCGTTCGCGCCTTGAACGCTCCACTGGAGCGTTCACCGACTATCGTCGGATCGGCGCCTGTCGGGGCTCCGCCCGTTCGCGCCTTGAACGCTCCACTGGAGCGTTCACCGACTATCGTCGGATCGGCGCTCACCCCTGCAACGCCTCCCACATCTCGATATCCCGCTTGTCCGTCCAGATCCGGGGCGTGTCGATATCGAGCGCCTCGTCATAGGCTCGGCTGACGTTGAACGGCAGGCAGTGCTCGTAGATCGCGTAATCCCCAAACTTCGGGTCGCACTCGGCGCGCACCGCGTCCCATGCCTCTTTCAGCGAGCCGCCCCGCAACGCCACCCTAGCCGCAGGCCGGTAGGTGGAGCGCACGAAATCAGCCGTACTGTCAATCGCCCCGTTGACCGCATCCTTGCCCAGCAGCGCCCCCCCGCGCCCCGGCGCAATCGCGTCCAGATCAAAGCGGCGGATCGCCTCAAGCGTGCCCGGCCAGTCGTGGAAATGTCCGTCCCCACAATAACACGCAGAGTGGTCCTCGACGATATCCCCGGTGAACATCACGTTCTGATCGGGCACATAGATCACCGCATCGCCTGCGGTGTGGGCGCGCCCCAGTTGCATGATGTCGACGCGGCGCTTGCCCAGATAGACGCTCATCCGGCCGTTGAAGGTGGTGGTTGGGTAGGTCAGGCCGGGGATGCTTTCATGCCCCTCGAACAGGCGCGGGAAGCGTTGAAACTCGCTATCCCAATCCTCTTGGCCCCGCTCGGCGACCATAGCGCGGGCCTTTTCGGACATGATGATCTGATCCGCTCCGTAGGCAGAGGCCCCGAGCACCCGCACCGCGTGATAATGCGTCAGCACCACATGGCTGATCGGCTTGTCGGTCACCGACCGCACCTTCTCGATGACCTTATGGGCCAGACGCGGGGTCGCCTGCGCCTCGACGATCATCACGCTGTCATCACCGATGATGACGCCGGAATTCGGATCGCCCTCGGCGGTGAAGGCCCAAAGCCCCTCGCCGATCTCGTCAAAGGTGATCGTCTTCTCGGTCATGTCCCCTTGGGACGCAAAGGCCTTGGCCATTTTCTCACTCCCTAATCCCGCGCAAACGGGTCCTTTGATGCGGGCAACAGCGTGCCCACGCATGTTCCAAATCCTACGCGGTAGCCGTCGCCCATGGCCGCACCGCTGAGGGTCACGGTATCGCCGTCCTCAAGAAAGCTGCGCGTCTCGCCAGTGTCGAGGGTGATCGGCTCCGCCCCGCCCCAAGTCAGCTCCAGCAGCGCGCCCCGACTGGTCTTGTCTGGCCCCGAGATCGTGCCGGAGCCCAGCAGATCGCCCACCCGCATCGGGCAACCCGAGGTCGTGTGGTGCGCCAGTTGCTGAGCTGCCGAGTAATACATCTCGCGGTAATTCGTGCGCGCAATCGGGCTTGCCTGACTGAGCGCCGGGGCCAGCCCAACGTCAAGCGCGATATCATAGAGCATTGGACCGGGCTCGCGCAGATGGGGCAGCAGGTCGACCTCGCGCGCAGGCGTCTCGCATCGAAACGGCTCCAGCGCCGCAGCCGTGACGATCCACGCGCTGATGCTGGTCGCGGTCGCCTTAGCTTGGAACGGCCCGAGCGGCTGGTATTCCCACGCCTGGATATCGCGCGCGGACCAGTCGTTTAGCAGCACATAGCCGAAGATGTTGGCATCCGCTTCGGCCACGGTGATCGGGCCGTCGCTGGGGGTGCCGACAATTGCGCCCATCTCCAGCTCGATATCAAACCGCGCCGAGGGCGCAAACCGTGGCACGGTCTCGTCTTTGCCCTTCACCTGCCCCCATGGACGGCGCACATCCGTGCCCGACACCACCACCGACGAAGCCCGCCCGTTATAGCCGATGGGGATGTGCAGCCAATTCGGCGGTAGCGCATTGTCCGCCCCGCGAAACATGGTGCCCACATTGGTGGCATGGTGGCGGCTGGCGTAGAAATCGGTGAATTCGGCCACCTCGATGGGCAAATGCATCACCGCATCCGCTTGGGCCACGAGGTAAGGGGCCAACCTGTGTTCCGCGCCCTCAGCCAGTTCCGCCTGGAGCCACGCCCGCAGGGTCGACCAGACCTCCGGGCCGAGCGCCATAAACGCGTTCCAATGCGTTTGCTGGAACGGGGCAGTGCCGCAGGTCGCCTCGGGCGGTGTCAGCCCCGCCGCCGAGGCCGCTTGCAGGTCCACGATCTGGTCGCCAATGGCCACGCCCAAGGTGCGCAGCCCGCCGCCCACAGAAAACACACCGTAGGGTAGATTGTTCAACGGAAAATCGGTGTCGGGCGTGTTGGCACTATCCACCCAAGAGCGCATCAAGCTTGTCATCCAACGCCCTCCCCGCGCCCTTCAAAACATGTGCCTCAAATTAACGTTGCAAATGAAATGAAGTCAAGCGCAGGGACGCAGGATTAGTTCAGTCGCAACCCCGTCTCCGGCGCGAAATAAGACACCTTGCCCAGATCAAAGGCCAGCTTCTGCGCGACACCGGGGCGCGCGGTCGTCTCGGAATGCAGGCGTGCGGTGACCTGTTTTCCGCCAAGCTCCATCACCGCGAAGGTATCCGCGCCCGCAGGCTCGACAATATCGATCACGCATTCGGCCTCCTGGGCATCACTGCCCGCGCGCATCCCGGCATCGGCGATGTCCTCCGGGCGTACCCCGAGGATCAGCTCAGTCGGCAAATCGCGGGTCTTGGTGTCGGTCAGCACAATGGGCGCGCCGTCCTTGCGCGCAATCTCGATATGGGTGCCCGCGCCGTTGCTGCGCGCCTTGGCCGGGATCAGGTTCATCGCGGGGCTGCCCATGAAGTCGGCCACGAACAGATTGGCGGGGCGATTGTAAATCTCGGCGGGCGTGCCGATCTGCTGGATCACGCCGCCTTTCATCACGACGATCTTGGTGGCCAGCGTCATCGCCTCGATCTGGTCATGGGTCACGTAGACCATCGACGCGCCGAGGCGTTGGTGCAGGGCCTTGATCTCGGTCCGCATCTCGACGCGCAGCTTGGCATCCAGATTCGATAGCGGCTCGTCGAACAGGAACAACTTGGGATCGCGCACCAAGGCCCGGCCCATGGCAACGCGCTGGCGCTGGCCGCCGGACAATTGGCCGGGCTTGCGCTTCAGAAGCGGCTCGATCTGCAATTGCGCGGCCACATAGGCCAGCTTCTCGTCTTGGGTGGCCTGATCGACCCCGCGCACTTTCATCCCGAAGGTGATGTTCTTGGCAACGGTCATCGTCGGATAAAGCGCGTAGCTTTGGAACACCATCGCGATATCGCGGTCCTTGGGGCTGACATCGGTCATGTTGCGCCCGCCGATATGCAGCTCGCCCCCGGTGATCGGCTCTAGCCCCGCGATGCAGTTCAAAAGCGTGGACTTGCCACAGCCCGAGGGGCCAACGAGGACCAGAAAATCGCCCGGATCAATGGCTACATTGATGTCCTTGAGGATCTCGGTTGGCCCGTAGCTTTTATAGAGGTTGTTGATTTCGAGGATCGGAGCCATCGGAATTATCCTTTCACAGATCCGGCGGTCAGACCGCGGACGAAGTATTTGCCAGCAATGACATAGACAAGCAGCGTCGGCAGCGCCGCGATGATGGCGGCGGCCATATCGACGTTGTATTCCTTCACGCCGGTGGTGGAGTTGACGATGTTGTTCAGCGCGACCGTCACCGGTTGCGTGCCCGCCTGAGAGAACGACACACCAAACAGGAAGTCGTTCCAGATCTGGGTGAACTGCCAGATGACCGTCACGACGATGATCGGCAGCGACAGCGGCAGGAAGATCGACCAGAAGATGCGGAAGAACCCGGCCCCATCGACCTTGGCGGCCTTTGTCAGCTCGGACGGGATCGACACGTAGTAGTTGCGGAAAAACAGGGTCGTGAAGCCCAGCCCGTAGATCACATGCACGAAGATCAGCCCCGGAATGGTCCCGGCAATCCCCATGATCCCCAGCAGCCGCGCCATCGGCAACAGCACCACTTGGAACGGGATGAAGCAGCCAAACAGCAGCAGCGCGAAGATGATATTGGCCCCGCGAAAGTTCCACTGCGCGATCACATAGCCGTTCATCGCGCCCACAAAGGTCGAGATCGCCACCGCCGGGATCGCAATCAGGACCGAGTTCCAGAAAAACGGGCGCACGCCCTCGCATTGGATGCCCGTGCAGGCCCCCGACCATGCCGTGCGCCAGGCCTCGAACGTGACCTCGCGGGGCAAGGAGACCAGATCGCCGGTGCGGATCTCGTCGAGCGATTTCAGCGAGGTCGTGATCATCACGAACAGCGGCATCAGGTAGAACAGCGCAAACAGCCCCAGCATGATGTAAAGCAGCCACCGCAGCACGATCTTGCCGGTTTGGCTTTGGCGATTGGCGGGGGTCATCGACAGATCAGACATCTTTCGACCTCAACTCGGAATAAAGGTAAGGAACGACGATGGCGAAGACGACCATCATCATGATCATGGCCGAGCTCGCCGCCTGCCCGATATCTCCGCGCGAGAACGCCATTGCGTACATGTAAGTGGCGGGCAGATCGGTCGCGTAGCCGGGGCCTCCGCCGGTCAGGGCGATGACCAGATCGAAGCTCTTGATCGCCAGATGCGACAGCACGATAAAGGCGCTTAGAAAGATCGGAGCCATGGAGGGGATGATAATGGCGGTATAGACGCGCCATGTCGGGATGCCATCGACTTGCGCGGCCTTGATGATCTCTTGATCGACCGACCGCAGCCCCGCCAGAAACAGCGCCATCACAAAGCCCGAGCTTTGCCAGATCGCCGCCAGCACGATCGTGTAGATCGCCATATCCGGGTCCACGAGCCAGTCGAAGGTAAAGTCTTCAAACCCCCAGCCGCGCACCATGGCTTGGATACCAAGTCCGGGGTTGAGGATCCATTTCCACGCGGTGCCTGTGACGATCATCGAGAGCGCCATCGGGTAGAGGTAGATCGTGCGCAGCGCGCCCTCGGTGCGGATGTTCTGATCCAGCAAGATCGCCAGGACGAGGCCTAGGATCATCGCGATCACGATGAATAGGGCTCCGAAGATAAACAGGTTGCCAAACGCCGTGTCCCAGCGCGGCGATTGAAAGAGGCGGTCATACTGGATGAAGCCTTCAATCTCGTATTTCGGCAGCAAGCGCGAGCGGGTCAGCGAGACCCATGCCGTCCATGCAATAAAGCCGTAAACAAACACGAGCATTGCAATGAACGAGGGTGCGAGCACCAGTTTCGGCGTGTTCTCTTCAAGCCATTTCAGCATTGCCTCTCCCCCTTCACGCGTGCGCCCCGCCCCCAAGCTCAGGGGACGGGGCAGCTGCTTTACATGCTGTTGGCGACAGCGTTGGCCAACATCTCGACCGCGTCCGCCGAGGACATGTCCGAGTTGAAATGCGCCGTCACAACATCTGTGATCGCCCCCGCTTGCGCGCCGCGCAGCGCCATACCGTGGGCATAGCTTGGCAGAAGCGAGCCACCGTCCGAGCTGGCCGCCATGTCGCTGGCCGACAGCGTGGCACAGCTGTCGAACTCATCAAGTGCCACATCGGTGCGCGCAGGGATGGAGCCTTTGTTCAGGTTGAACACTTTCTGGAAATTCTGGCCCACGACCAGCTCTGCCAGCAGCGCTTGGCCTGCCTGCTTGTCCTCGCCATCGACGGCAAACATCGCGAAGCTGTCGACGTTATAGAGGAAGCCCTCGCCGGGGGTGGAGGCACACAGGAAATCCTCGCCCGGCGCTTTGCCCGCGGCCAGAAACTCGCCCTTGGCCCAGTCGCCCATGATCTGAAACGCCGCTTCGCCGTTCATGACCATCGCGGTGGCAAGGTTCCAATCGCGACCAGAGAAGTTGTCATCGACGAACCCGCGCATGGTGCGCATCTGGTCGAACACAGCCATCATCTCGTCGGATTTCAGCGTGTCCATATCCAGATCGACAAAGGCGCTGCGGAACCCTTCTGCCCCGAGGATGCCCAAGGCAACGGCTTCGAACACAGTGGCGTCCTGCCAAGCCTGACCGCCATGGGCCAGCGGGATGATGCCAGCGGCTTGCAAGGTTTCGGCTGCGGCGTTGAACTCGGCCCAGGTGGTGGGCATCGCGATGCCGTTGGCGGCCAGCACTTCGGCATTGGCCCAAATCCAGTCGACGCGGTGGACGTTGACGGGCGCTGCACACCAGGTGCCCTCGCACATCATGTGGCCCGCAATGGAGGCAGGCAGGACGCTGGCCCAATCATTGGCTTCGGCCACGGCAGAGATATCGGCCAACACGCCCTCTTCATACCATTCCTGAATGGCGGGGCCTTTCAGCTGCACGGCTGTGGGCGCGTTGCCGGACAACACGCGGGCCCGCAGCGCGGTCATCGCCGCATCGCCGCCACCGCCCGCGACGGGCATGTCGGTCCATGTGCCGCCGTTTGCGGCGAATTCTTCTTGCAGAACGGCCACGGATTTGGCTTCGCCGCCGGATGTCCAGTAATGCAGCACTTCCGCTTCCGGGCCTGCAAAGGCGGCGGTCGATGCAACAAGTGCCAGGCCAGAGACGGCGCTGAGAATTTGAGTTTTCATCTTAGGTTTCCTCCCGAAGAACATGCCATGTCGGCATTTGGTGGCCCAGTGTTGGGGCGGCGCGGGACGCCATGCAACTCGCGCATAGCGGGTTCTCGTATCGCGCATGCAGATTTCGGGCCGCTTTGTTACAGGGTGTTACCTAGCGCTCGATTTTGTTGCCAGATGTTACATAGACTGGCGGTGCAAGGCGAGAGCGCAGCCAAACGAGGGGAGATACCACAGGTGGCGATTCCACGGGTTCTGGTGGTCGATGACGACCCGGATATGCGGCAGATGCTGACGCAGTTTCTGCGCCAGAACGGCACGATTGCGCTGCCTGCGGCCACCGAAGCCGAGGTGCGCAAGTATCTGCGCGAGGGCCGGATCGACCTGATCTTACTGGATGTCATGCTGGGCGATGAAGACGGGTTGGCCATCTGCGACCAGCTGAGGCGCGAGCATGAGGTGCCGATCATCATGGTCTCGGCCCTGTCGGCGGACCATCAGCGCATGGCGGGCTATGAGGTCGGGGCGGATGATTACATCGCCAAGCCGTTCAACCCTGACTTGTTGCTGGCACGCGTCAAAGCGGTGCTGTCACGCGCGCGGCGCTCGTCATCGCTGACCCACAGGCGCACCACAAAGACCTACGGCTTTGCAGGCTGGCGCTATAATGCCAAGCGCGATGAGGTCACATCGCCCAAGGGCGTGCAGGTGGCCTTGTCGCGGCGCGAGACAGCCCTGTTGAAAGCCCTGCTGGCCAATCCGCATATCCCCCTCACGCGCGAAGAGATCGCCGCCGCCCTCGATGTGACCGGGGAGACCGCGCAGTCGGGCGAGGCGCTGGGGCGCGGCATCGACGTGCTGGTCGGGCGATTGCGCTCGAAGCTGGAGGCGAACCCGAAAGACCCGCAGATCCTGCGCACCGAGCGCGGTGTCGGCTATGTCTTTGCCGTTGATGTGTCTGAGCTGGACACATGACCAGCCCCCTCAGCAGCCTGCGCGTGATTGGCACGGCCCTTGTGCTGGGCGCGTTTTTGTCCGGTGCACTCGCGGTTTGGCTCTGGAGCGGATCAAACGCCAGTTGGCGCGCGCATCAAACCCAAGCCTATCTCGCCGGGGTGACGACATATAATGCGCTGCAAGACGGGACCACGCCCTCCGGCGGTGTGCAGATCCGGGTGTTGTCGCCTCCCGATCAGGCCCGCGCGTCCGCCGGACAGTTCCGCCAGATCACTGAGGCCCCGACCGCTGCGCGCATCACCAATGTGCCGATCTCGGCGGATGCGGCCAACATTGCCTATGGCGGACCGCTGACGCTGGCAATCATGTCCCCGGACCTGACCTATAAGCTTGCTGATCTGCCCCGCCGGGACGGACAAACCGCCGCCGAGACAACCGGCGAGGTGTTCCGGCTCATCGCCTCGTTTTGCAGCGACCCATTGGTTATCGGCCATTACGGCGATGGCGATTGGGTGGAGATTGACGGAGCCTCCGTGTGGGGCTGCGATCAGGCCCCGTCGGATTGGCGCCTGGCGGCCAGCTTGCTCACGGTAATTGCCATCGGCAGCTTGGTTACGGCGATCCTGAACCTGTCGGGCGAGTTTACCGCCTTTGCCGCGCAACTGCGCGCGCGCCGCCGTGTCGGGGGGCCGACGCGCTATGACAGTCGCGGCCCACAGGAATTGCAGGATATCGTCTCGGCCGTGAACAGCTATCTGGAGACCGAGCGCGCGCAGCTCGAAAGCCGCGCGGCCGTCTTGTCCGGGGTCAGCCATGATCTGGGCACCCCCGCCACGCGCCTGCGCCTGCGCGCGGCCCTGATCCCCGATGCCGAGCTGCGCCAAAAGCTGGAGATGGATATCGACCAGATGACCGGCATGATCGAAAGCGTGCTCACTTATACCCGCGCCGAGATGAGTGCCGAGACCTCGCGCAGCCTGTCGCTGAACGCCCTGATCGATGCGATTGTCGCGGATTATCAGGACACAGGCCGCGCCGTGCGTTTTCGCGCGGCCAAGGACGTGATCGTGCACGGGGCCAGCTCTGTGTTCATGTCGCGCCAGGGCCAGGGCGTGGTGACGGGGGACCGCGAGGTCATCGTCAATGCGCGCCCCATTTCGCTGCAACGGGCGTTGACCAATCTGATCGACAACGCCCTAAAATACGGACGCCGCGCAACTGTGGCGCTGGAGACGGACGCCGAAACCGCCACGATCATCGTCGAGGACGAAGGCTCGGACAACTCCGCCGCCGATGTGGAGGCACTGCTCGCCCCGTTTCAGCGCGGCGACAACACCCAAAGCATCGATGGCTACGGGCTCGGCCTGACCATCGTGGCCACGATTGCCAGCCTGCATGGCGGGGCCTTGTCGTTCGAGGATACGCCGGTGGGCGTGGCGGCTCGGTTGCGCATTCGCAGACAGTAATGCGTCATTTTCAAACCGCCCATATAACTGGCAAACCGCCTCTGGTTTGAGCAAGCATATCTGCCGCAGCCCCTTGGGACCGCCCGCGCCCATGACACCGCGCACGACCCGTGGTGGTGTCATGGGCGACCCAAATCTCGTCCAGGCAACCGTCATTCATACTCCCGCCCATCCTTTGCCCCCCGATGCCGCGATCCGCCCGCCCCGTGCGGTGGGGGCCTTGCGCATGTCGGCCAAACCCTTGGGCGCACGCACGGTCATCGGCGATCTGCGCCAGTCCGGATCGCTGAAAATGCTGTTCCCGCGCTGCGGCGGCGCGGCCCTTCAAGGCATCTCGATCAACACCGCTGGCGGAGTGACAGGCGGGGACCGTTTTACCTACGCGGCGCGCGCCGAGGCGGGCACACGCTTGACCCTATCGACCCAAGCCGCCGAGCGCGCCTACCGCGCCCAACCCGGCGAGGTCAGCAGTATGCGCACCACGCTGGAGGTGCGCGAAGACGCAACGCTTCATTGGCTGCCACAGGAAACGATCCTGTTTCAGGGCTGTGCGCTCAAGCGCCGCGTGTCTGTGGACCTCGCGACAGACGCCGCGCTGCTGCTATGCGAGCCGCTGGTATTTGGGCGCGTGGCGATGGGCGAGAGGCTGACCCACGGCCACTTTGAGGACCGGATCGAAATCAGTCGCGATGGAGCGCCCGTGTTCCTCGACGCCATGCATCTGCGCGGGGACATTGTCGCCCATTTGGCACGTCCCACCATTGCCAATGGCGCGGGCGCGCTGGCAACGCTGGTCTATATCAACGCCGATGCCGAGGCGCATCTGACGCCCTTGCGTGAAGCAATTGGTGCGCAAGGTGGGGCCTCGTTGATCCAGCCCGATCTGCTGTTTGCCCGCCTCCTTGCGCCGGACAGCTTTGAGCTGCGCCGCACTCTTATGCCCATCTTGACGCGCCTCGCGCGCGGCCCCCTTCCCCGACCTTGGATGATCTAGCATGAACCTAAGCCCCCGAGAAAAAGACAAACTCCTGATCGCGATGGCCGCCGAGGTGGCCCGCAAGCGCCTCGCGCGCGGCGTGAAACTGAACCACCCCGAGGCGATTGCCTTGATCACCGACGCGGTGGTCGAGGGCGCGCGCGATGGCCGCTCGGTGGCGGACATGATGGAGGCCGGGGCGCAGGTTGTGAGCCGCGATCAGTGCATGGACGGCATCCCCGAGATGATCCACGACGTCCAGGTCGAGGCGACCTTTCCCGACGGCACCAAGCTCGTCACCGTTCACAACCCGATCCGCTGAGGAGACGCGCGCATGATCCCCGGAGAGCTTTTTCCCGCCGAAGGCACCCTGACCTTGAACGAGGGCGCAGAGGTCACCGTCCTGATGGTCGCCAACACTGGCGACCGGCCCGTGCAGATCGGCTCGCATTACCACTTTGCGGAAGCCAATTCCGCGCTGGAGTTTGATCGGGCAGCCGCACGCGGGCGGAGGCTCGACATCGCCGCAGGCACGGCGGTGCGGTTCGAGCCGGGGCAACGGCGCGAGGTGTCCTTGATCCCCATCGGGGGCGCGCGGCGGGTGTTTGGGTTTAACCAGCAGGTTATGGGGGATTTGTGATGGATGGTATTTGTGCGCACCAAAGCCGGGCAGCCCCTGACCTCGGGTGGGCGGCGAAGCCCCCTCCCGGGGGGAGGTCGGGGGCTGCCCGGCGTGCCGCCGGGCGTAACATCACTTCAAAGCATCGGAGCTAAACCATGCCAGCCACCATCACCCGCTCCGACTACGCCGCCATGTACGGCCCGACCACCGGCGACAAGCTGCGTCTCGCCGATACCGATCTGATCATAGAGGTCGAGCGTGACCTCACCTCCTACGGCGAGGAGGTCAAATTCGGCGGCGGCAAGGTCATCCGCGACGGCATGGGCCAGGCCCAGACCACCCGCGCCGAAGGGGCCGTCGATACCGTCATCACCAACGCGCTGATTGTCGATCACACCGGCATCTATAAGGCCGATGTGGGCCTCAAGGACGGGCGCATCCACAAGATCGGCAAGGCGGGCAACCCGGACACGCAAAGCGGCGTCGACATCATCGTCGGCCCCGGCACCGAAGCGATTGCGGGCGAGGGTCGCATCCTGACCGCAGGTGGCTTTGACAGTCATATCCACTTCATCTGCCCGCAGCAGATCGAGGATGCGTTGCACTCAGGCCTGACGACGATGCTCGGCGGTGGCACCGGTCCCGCGCACGGGACCTTGGCGACCACCTGCACGCCCGGCCCGTGGCATATCGGGCGGATGTTGCAGGCCGCCGATGCGTTCCCAATGAACCTTGCGTTTGCCGGGAAAGGCAATGCGTCCTTGCCCGCCGCCATCGAAGAACAGGTGCTCGCCGGGGCCTGCGCGCTGAAACTGCACGAGGATTGGGGCACGACACCCGGGGCGATTGATTGCTGCCTTTCCGTGGCCGACGCGATGGACGTGCAGGTGATGATCCACACCGACACGCTGAACGAGTCTGGGTTTGTCGAGAACACCGTCGCCGCCATGAAAGGCCGCACGATCCACGCCTTCCATACCGAGGGTGCGGGCGGAGGTCATGCGCCGGATATCATCAAGATTTGCGGCGACGCGAATGTGCTGCCCTCCTCGACCAACCCGACGCGGCCCTTCACGGTCAATACGGTAGAAGAGCATCTCGACATGCTGATGGTCTGCCACCACCTCGATAAATCCATCCCCGAGGATGTGGCCTTTGCGGAATCGAGGATCCGCCGCGAGACGATTGCGGCGGAGGATATCCTGCACGACATGGGCGCGTTCTCGATCATCGCGAGTGACAGTCAAGCGATGGGACGTGTGGGCGAGGTGCTGATCCGCACGTGGCAAACCGCTGATAAGATGAAGAAACAGCGCGGGCGCTTGGCCGAGGAGACGGGTGCCAACGACAACTACCGGGTCCGCCGCTATATCTCGAAATACACCATCAACCCGGCGATTGCCCATGGGATCAGCCGCGAGATCGGCAGTATCGAGGAAGGCAAACGCGCCGATCTGGTGCTCTGGAGCCCTGCGTTTTTCGGGGTGAAGCCCGAGATGGTTTTGTTGGGTGGGACCATTGTGATGGCGCAGATGGGCGATCCAAATGCCTCGATCCCGACCCCGCAACCGGTCTATTCGCGGCCTATGTTTGGGGCTTACGGTCGGTCGGTGGAGCACTCGGCGGTGACGTTTGTGTCCGCTGCAGCGCAGGAGGCTGGGATCGGCGGATCGCTGGGGTTGGCCAAGCAGACGGTGGCCGTGCAGAACACGCGCGACATCGGCAAGAAGGACCTCATTCACAACACCGCGCTGCCGGTGGTCGAGGTCCATCCCGAGACCTACGAGGTGCGCGCCGATGGCGAGCTGCTGACCTGCGAGCCGGCAGAGAGCCTGCCGATGGCGCAGCGCTACTTTCTGTTCTAGGGGCCATGCGAAATCGATTTCGCATAAACACGGCGTGTCGACACGCCGTGCGCCCGTCTCAAAGGTATCGAAAATGACCCGACCCGTTGCCCAATCCGTCACCCACGACCACCATCCCGACGACACTGTCACGCTGACCTATGACGCGCGGTTCCTGCGCCGCAAGGTGCTGACCAGTGACGGGGGAACCGCGTTTCTCGTGGACCTCGACAAGACCACATCCCTGAACGCCGGGGACGCGCTGGTCCTCGACGATGGCCGCAAGATCGGTGTGGTTCCGGCACCGGAAGCGCTGCTGGAGATCTCCGGCAAGACCCTCCTGCGCCTCACATGGCATATCGGCAACCGGCATATGCCTTGCCAGATCGAGGACAACCGCCTGCTCATTCAGCGCGATCACGTGATCCGCGATATGCTCGAAAAACTGGGGGCTGATCTACGCGAGGTGACTGAGCCGTTCACCCCCGAAGGCGGCGCTTATGGCCATGGCCGCACCCACAGCCATGCCCACTAGCGCAGATATCCTCACGCTGGCGCAGTGGTTCTCGCCCGCCTATCCCATTGGGGCGTTTGGCTATTCCCATGGGCTGGAGGCCGCGACAGAGGACGGGCTAAGCGGCGCGGACGCGGTGCAGGAGTGGATTGCAGACGTCCTCACGCATGGCACGGGGCGCGCCGATGCGACGCTGCTGAGCGCTGCATACCTCGCGCATACACCGCACAGCCTCCAAGACATTGACGCCACCGCCCGCGCCTTTGCGCCCTCGCGTGAGCGTCTGGCCGAGACCGACCTGCAAGGCGCCGCCTTCTGCAAGATCACCGACAGCGTGTTCGGTCAGGACCTAGGCCCCCTCACCTATCCCGTTGCAGTCGGTGCCTCGGCCAAACGCGCCGATCTGCCCCAAACCCTCACCGCGCAGATGTATCTGCACGCGTTCGCCTCCAACCTCGTGGCCTGCGCCCAGCGCCTGACGGGCCTCGGCCAGACCGACGCGCAAGCCATGATCCGCGCGCTCGCGCCGCTGTGCACCCAGATCGCCGACGAGACAGCCCACGGCGACCTAACCACCCTCTCCAGCACCGCCTTTCTCAGCGATATCGCCTCGATGCGCCACGAGACCCAGTATTCAAGGATTTTCCGCACATGACGGCGCTCAACGGCCCTCTTCGTATCGGCATCGGTGGCCCTGTGGGGGCTGGCAAAACCACGCTCAGTGCGGCGCTGTGCGAGGCGTTTCGCGACACGCATTCGGTCGGCGTCATCACCAACGATATCTACACCCAAGAGGATGCCGAGGCCTTGATGCGGATGCAGGTGCTGCCGCTGGATCGGATCATGGGGGTGGAGACTGGGGGCTGTCCGCATACGGCCATTCGCGAGGATGCCTCGATCAATCTCGGCGCTGTGGCGGAAATGCAGGAAAGGCACCCGGACCTAGAGCTGTTGTTCATCGAAAGCGGCGGCGACAACCTGTCGGCCACCTTCAGCCCGGAGCTTGCCGACCTGACGATCTACGTCATCGACGTGGCGGCGGGCGAGGAGATCCCGCGCAAGGGCGGGCCTGCGATCACGCGCTCGGATATCCTCGTGATCAACAAGACCGATCTGGCCCCTTACGTGGGTGCGAGCCTTGAGGTCATGGACCGCGATGCCAAACGGATGCGCAAGGAATTGCCGTTTGTCTTTGCCAACCTCAAAGCCCGCGAGGGGGTCGCGGCGGTCAAGGCGTTGATCTGCGAGATTGGTGGGGTGCGCTAGAGCGCGTCCGAGGTGACCAAGCGCGACAGCTCGGCGGAGGCGGCGCGCAGGGGCTCTAGATAGCCAAGCGCCTTGTCGATATCGAACCTCACCGTGGGGGCGTGGAACGACAAGGTTGCCATCAGCCGTCCGTGCGGGTCCAGCACCGGAACGGCCAGAGCGACCATATCGTCCATGAACTCTTCGCGGTCCAGCGCGTAGCCTTGGGCGCGGATCGCCTCAATCTCGGTGCGCAGCGCGCCTGCATCGACAATCGTGTTCTCGGTGCGCGCCTCCAGCCCGTCGGCGGCGAGGTAGGTTTGCATGTGGTTGGAGGCCAAGGCACTCAGATACATCTTGCCACTGGCGGTACAGTGAAACGGAACGCGCGTGCCTTGGGGCAGTTGGATGCGCAGGGGCCATTCAGTCTCGACCCGTTCCAGATAGATCATCGCGTCGCGGTCGGGCAGCGCGATATTACAGGTCTCGCCAATCTCGCGGCTCAGCCGCTTAAGGATCGCTTGGCGGGCGGTTCTGATCCTGAGCGAGGACATCACCCCCGTTGCCAGCACCCGCAAACGCGGCCCCGGCGAATAGGTCTTGCCATCGAGATCGCGCTGCACAAACCCCTCGTCCTCGAGCGTCGAGAACAGCCGGTGGATCGTAGGTTTGGGCAGGTCCAACTTGGCATTCACCGCCGTTGGCGTGATAGGGACACCGGCGCTTGCGATCTCTTCCAACACCAAGAGCAATCTCAGGTTGGTCGGGATTGTGTCGCGCGGGGTGTCCCCATCCATGTCGTCGTCCTTAGTAGTTTGGCAGCAGCACCGTCGACAAGGACGGCACGAGCGCCACAATGATCCAAACTGAGATCAGCGCAAACAGGTAAGGCCATGTATAGCGCAGCAGTCGGAAATACGGCACCCCTGTCACACCAGATGCGACGTAAAGGTTCAAACCATAGGGCGGCGTGATGAAGCCGATGGACGCGCCAACAAGGAAGATCACCGCGAACTGCACAGGCTCCACGCCGATGGAATGGGCAATGGGGGCCAGGATCGGGGCGAGGATGATCGTCACGGGTAAGCTTTCCAGCACCATCCCGAACACGAACACAATCGCCATCGCGGTGAACAGGATCGCGTAGTACCCCCCCATGGAGGTGACGAAATCGCCGATGATCTGCTGAGCGCCCAGCACCGACAGGATCTGCTGCATCACCACCGACACCGCAATCAGCGGCGCCAAGATGCCGGTGATCTGCGACGAGCGCATGGTGATCGACGGCAACTCCAGCGGGCCGAAGCCTTTGACGATCAGCATCTCGCCCATGGAGCGTTTGTCGAGATCCTCGTTCTCCTGATGGCTGGTCAGCTTGTTGATCGCCAGACACACAAAGCCCACGACCACGCAGAAGCCCACGGTCACGCCTGCCGCCTCGGTGGGCGAGAACTTACCGGTGTAGATCCCCCACAGCACCAGACCGATGGCGAAGAAGCCCAGCCATGCGCCAAGACCCGTTTTCAGAACGCGCATTGGGTTGAGCGGGATCAGGTAGCCCCAGCCGTTGATCGTGCAGATGATGAAGCAGGCGAGCATCATTGCCCCCACCATCATCGCACCGGGAATGATCCCTGCGACGAACAGCTCGGAAATCGGCAGGTTCAAAAGGAACCCGTAGACGATGAAGATGATCGAGGGCGGGATGATAATGCCCACGGTGCCGCCTGCCGCAGCAGTTGCCGCCGAGAAGCGCTCGTCATAGCCGCCTTTGACCATTTCCGGGTGCAGCATGGATCCGATGGTGGCCGTGGTCGCCGAGTTCGATCCCGAGATCGCCGCGAACAGACCACATGCGCCGAGGGCTGCCATCGCAAGACCGCCCCTTAGCCAGCCTAGGCAGGAATAGGCAAAGTCCGAAAGCCGTCGCGCGATCCCTGAGCGGTTGATCAGGTCCCCGGAGAGGATGAACAGCGGCATCGCAAGCAGCGCGAAGCCATCGGTGAACACGTCCGACAGGGCAGCCCCGATATTGTCGAGGCGCAGCTCCAGCACGAACGACATCCCGATCACCCAGTAGCCGATGACCAGAAAGACCGGCGTGCCCAGCATGAACAAGACGGTGACCCCAAGCGAGATCAGTGTGATTAAGGTTCCATCAGTCATATCAGTCGGCTCCGATCACGGCTTGCTGGATCAACGGTTCGCCCGATTTGAGGTTGCGGTAGTCGATCAGCCAGTTCTCGATCACCCGGCCTGCGAGCATCAGGAACGCTATCGGGACCGAGATCAGGAACCACCACTGCATGACGTTGTCCGTGCCCAGCATGATCTGGAAGTTCGACGCCGAGTTGGCGACAAGGCGCGTTGAGGTCACGACAACAACCCACGCAAAGCCCATCCACAGAACGGCGTCCATCGTCAGCATCGCGAACTGGGCGCGGCGTGGCATGACCGTGCGGAACTCGGCAAAGGCGAGGTGGGTGCGCAGCTTGACGTTATAGCTGCATCCGACCCAGGTCATGATCAGGAACAGAAACGGCGGGATCGTCGTGGACCACGGGGCCTGCTGGCCGAAGGTGAAGCGGCGGATCACTTCGACGAAGATGATGCCACCGATCAGCAGATACGAGGTCACCATCACGGTGGATTCGATGCGTTTGTCGAACCACGGAATGAAACGGTAGAGGTAGTAGAAGAACAGACCGCCAGCGATGGTGGCGATGAGGCCAAGCGGCCAGGCAGCGTCTTGGCGGGTGGCCGAGCGGATCTCGAACGAGTCGCCCCCCAGAAACGCGGCGATAATCTCGCCCATTCCAGCAATAATCTCGGGCATCTGGCCCCTCCCCCATTGAGATGTGTGTCAGTCGCGCTCCGGCCCCCTCGTTTGTCGGGAGGCGTAAGCGGGTTGGGCCGGGACGCCTTGCAGCCCCCCGACCCCCTTTTTGTAGCCTAGCCGAATTAGGCCGAGCGCCACCAGCGACGTGGCTCGACGTTTTCTGCCAGCATGTCGGCAGGCACTTCGCGGGCCACGTTGTAGATTTCCTGGTAGGTGTCCGCGCCACCCTGCCAGCCGTTGAGACGCTCGCGCCACTGCTCCCAAGGACCCGGCTGGAACTCGGGCGAGCACATTTCCTCGGCCATCTTGATCTGGTCGTCTGGCAAAGTCGCCACACGCACATCGTTCTGGGCAAAGATCGTGTTCGGCAACTGCGGCGTGGAGAAACCAACCGTGTTGACTAGGGCTGCCTCGTTCGCCGCCTGAACATGGACCTGCGTGAGGTAAGCGGATTCCATGATCGCGTCCTGCAAATGCGCTTCCATGCCGTCGAAGACTTCCGCCGACATGCCAGTATGCTCGGTGCCGCAGAAGAATTTGAGGTCCACACACTGGCTGACCACAGGCGCCATGTTGGCATATGCCACGGCAGAGGCCCAAGTCTCAGCCCCGTCGATAAGGCCCTGACGCAGACCATCAAGGGTCTCTTCCCACGCGATCGGCGTTGGGTTCAGGTTCATCAACTGCATCGCAATCCGGCCCAGCTGCGTGCCTGTCACGCGGTTACGCGTGCCAAACAGCTCTTCCAGCGAGCTCACCGTGGGCTTGTCCGCAAAGGACTGACCCAGCTGGATGCCGCGCAGCTCGGCGTGGCTGAAGAGGAATTTCAGGCCGTGACGACGCTCGAGCGGTTCGCGCAGAAGGCGCTGGGACTCGGGGCTATACAGGAAGTGGTACTGGGACGCACGACCAGGGAACATGTAGGCGTAGTCCAGAACGTTCAGGTAAGGCACAGCGCCCGCCGAGTTCTGGGTGGAGGCGGCGTACATATCGATGACGCCGTTCTGGGTCTTCTCGGCGCAGTTCAGCTGACCACAGATCTGATTGTTGCCGATGAACTCGATGCGGATCTCGCCTTCGGTGCGCTCTTCGAGGTCCCGTGCAAATTCGAGGACGCCCGCGCGCTCGATCAACAGGTTTTCTGGGTTAAAACCAGCGGCACCCAGCTTGAGGGTGTGCTTCGGCGCGTTGGCAAAGCGCTTGGTGTACGTGGATTCGGCTGCTTTCGCGAGCGATGGCAGCGTAACGGCACCGGTCAGCGCAGCGGCGCCCATTACAACGGAAGAGATCCCGTAAGTACCTGTCAGTTTGAGAATATCTCGGCGTGAGACTTGGCTAAGAGCTTTTGAAGCCTTCATTCGTATTTCCTCCCTAGGGTGCAAAATGATACTTGCAGTCTCAATACTGCCGCTCTTATGGTCGCTCACGCAAGGAAAAACTTGCTCACGCCCAAAAGATGGGCGACGGAGGCCCCAAGATGTCCGAACTGATCGCAGACTATATCATCGTCGGCGCTGGCTCTGCTGGCTGCGTGCTTGCCAACAGGTTGTCGGCGGACCCAAACGTGTCGGTCATCTTGCTGGAGGCGGGCGGGCGCGACTGGAACCCTTGGATCCACATCCCCGTCGGCTACTTCAAGACCATCCACAATCCGAACGTCGATTGGTGCTACAAGACCGAAGCCGATCCCGGCCTCAACGGGCGCCAGATCGAGTGGCCGCGCGGCAAAGTGCTGGGCGGGTCGTCCTCGCTGAACGGGCTTTTGTATGTCCGTGGACAGCCGCAAGATTACGACCGCTGGCGTCAGATGGGCAACGAGGGCTGGTCCTGGGACGATGTGCTGCCCCTGTTCAAACGCGCCGAGAAGAACGAACGCGGAGCGGATGACTATCACGGCGACCAGGGGCCCTTGTCCGTTTCCAACATGCGCATTCAACGTCCCATCACAGACGCTTGGGTCGCCGCCGCCCAGAACGCGGGCTACAAATTCAACCCCGACTATAACGGTGCCGATCAGGAAGGCGTAGGCTTCTTCCAGCTGACCTCCAAAAACGGCCGCCGGTGCAGCACCGCTGTCGCCTACCTGAACCCCGCACGCAAACGCGACAACCTGCGCATCATCACCCACGCACAAGTGGACCGCGTGGTGATCGAGGGCAAGCGCGCGACGGGCGTGCAATACGCCGACCGCTCGGGCACCGTGCAGACCGTCAAGGCGGGGCGCGAGGTTGTGCTGTCGGGGGGTGCCATTAACTCGCCGCAGCTGTTGATGCTGTCGGGAATTGGCGAGGCCGATCAGCTGGCCGAACATGGCATCGAGCTCCGCCAGAGCCTCCCGGGTGTTGGCAAGAACATGCAAGACCACCTGCAAGCGCGGCTGGTTTATAAGTGCAACGAGCCGACCTTGAATGACGAGGTGTCCAGCTTGATGGGCCAAGCAAGGATCGGGCTGAAATACATGATGTTCCGCTCGGGGCCGATGACGATGGCGGCAAGCCTCGCGACCGGGTTTCTGAAAACCCGCGAGGACTTGGAAACCCCCGATATCCAGTTCCACGTCCAGCCCCTCTCGGCGGAAAACCCCGGCAAGGGCGCCGACAAATTCTCGGCCTTCACCATGTCCGTGTGCCAGCTCAGGCCCGAAAGCCGGGGCGAAATCCGCCTGTCCAGCGCCAAACCGCGCGCCTACCCCAAGATCATCCCGAACTATCTGTCGACCGAGACCGATTGCCAAACCGTCGTCGCAGGCGTCAACATCGCCCGCACGATTGCCAAGCACGCGCCGCTGACCTCGAAAATCTCGGAAGAGTTCCGACCCAACCCCGAGCTCGACATAAACGACTATGACGCCACGCTGGACTGGGCGCGCAACAACACCGCCTCAATCTACCACCCCACGGGCACCTGCAAGATGGGCAGCGGGCCGGATGCGGTGGTGGATGCACGGCTGAGGGTGCACGGGATCGAGGGGCTGCGCGTCGCAGATTGCTCCATCATGCCGGAGATCGTGTCGGGCAACACCAACGCGCCAGCGATTATGATCGGCGAGAAAGCGTCCGACCTGATCCTCGAGGATTCGAGGCGCGCGCGCACGACATGAGCCTCACCGCACAATTCCGCATGCCGCTCGCCGAGCGCATTGCCGCGTTCAAACTGCTCTGGCCCGGGCTGATCGTCGCGATCCTCGTCGGTCTTGCTGCACAGTTCGTGGCCGAGCATTACGCCGCCCCCGCCATGCTGATGGCGCTTCTCTTTGGCATCGCGCTCAACTTCCTCAGCGAGCCGGGCAAGACGGCGCAAGGCATTAACTTCACCGCCCGCACCGTTTTGCGCTTCGGCGTGGCGATCCTTGGCGCGCGGATCAGCGCCGAGATGATCGTGTCGCTGGGCTGGGAGATGATCGCGCTTCTGATCGCGGGCACTGCCACCACGATCCTGTTTGGCGTGATCCTCGCGCGCTTCATCGGCCAAGGCCCGCGCTTTGCGATCCTGACCGCCGGGGCCGTCGCGATCTGCGGGGCCTCGGCCGCGATGGCGATTGCCGCCGTCTTACCAAGTGACGAGAAATCCGAGCGGAACTTGCTGTTCACCGTCCTCGGCGTGACGCTTTTGTCCACCATCGCGATGATCCTCTACCCGATCCTGACGAACTATCTCGGCTTTGATGACGTGACCGCCGGGGCCTTTATCGGCGCGACCGTGCATGATGTGGCCCAAGTGGTCGGCGCGGGATTTTCCATATCCGAGACGGCAGGCGAGACCTCAACCCTCGTCAAACTGATCCGCGTGTCCTTCCTCGCCCCCATCGTGGTGATCATCGCGCTGTGGTGGCGCGCCTCGGAAGCACCCATCGACGGCAAGCGCCCGCCCCTGATCCCCGGCTTCGTGGTCGGCTTTCTGGCGCTGGCGGTGCTGAATTCCTTCGGGTTGATCCCGGCATGGCTGGGCGATTTTCTCGCGAGCCTGTCCAGCTGGGCGCTGCTGACGGCCATCGCGGCGGTGGGCATGAAGACCGACATCAAGAACGTGCTGCAACTTGGACCCATGCCCATCGTGTTGATCACCGCCGAGACGCTGTTTCTGGCAGGCGTGATCCTTGCGGGGATCAGCTATCTGAGTTTGGGCGCTTAGGAACGGGCCCGAGTGTCGCGCGCGTGCAGATCGAGGTCTCCAGCTGCACCGAGGCCACGTCGCCCTTCCGCTCGACCATCGCGATCAGCGCCTTCGCCGCCTCGCGCCCCATCCGGCGGTGTGGGACATGCACTGTGGTCAAGGCCGGGCGCACGATCTCGGCCAGCTCGATATCGTCAAAGCCGGTGATGGACACATCGCCCGGCACATCAAAGCCCAAGTCACGCGCGGCATAGAGCGCGCCAACCGCCAGCACATCGTTCACGCACAGCACTGCCGTGGGCGGGTTGGCGAGTTCCATCAGCTGCCGCATTGCCCGCGCGCCGCTTTCAAAATCATAGACCGTCTCGATCACCGGCAACGCGCCCGCATCCAACCCGTGGGCGCTGAGGGCCGCGCGCACCCCCTCTATCCGGTCTTGGACCCGGTCATTGCCCTCGCGAATGCCCGAAATCACCGCAAGCCTTATATGCCCCTGCGCCAAGACCGCCTCGGCCACCGCCTGCATCGCCG
Source organism: Dinoroseobacter sp. (assembly GCA_965279125.1). GTDB lineage: Bacteria > Pseudomonadota > Alphaproteobacteria > Rhodobacterales > Rhodobacteraceae > Dinoroseobacter. The sequence continues at coordinate 42,365 of CBDIHL010000031.1, read as the reverse complement.
CGCCGTTGTCAAAGCCCACCGACGGAATCGGCGCGGTCTCGCGGTAGGTCCACGCGGCCAAGGCGGGCACGTTCTGGCGCGCCAGATAGGCGTAGACGTCATCGGCGCGCTCATACCCGATCAGCAACAAGCCATCGGCACCGCGCGCGACGAGGGACCGGATTTGTTCCATCTCCAGCTCGGGCCGATAGGCGGAGCTGGCCACCAGAAGCGTGTAGCCGCCCGCCTGCAACTCCTCCTGAAAAGCCTGTAAGCCTTTGGCGAATATCGCATTTTCCATCGTCGGGATGATCGCACCGATGGTGAAGGTGCGCTTTGCAGCCATCACCCGCGCGGCGAAGTTCGGGGTGTAGCCAAGAGCACTCACCGCTTCCATCACGCGCGTGCGGGTCTTCTCAACGACCTTGTCCGGCGCGTTCAGACAGCGCGAAACCGTGGCCGTCGACACGCCCGCGCGCTTGGCGACATCCTCGAGGGTGGGGGCTGATAATGACGCGGACATCCAGATCTTTCGGAACACTTACCAAGGCAGCCTAGCAGGTTCGCCAAAACGGACCAACTAAATGTAAGCGCTTGCATTCAGTCGGCATGCCCTTACAACAAAGCATAGATTTTGAGCACTCCGACTCGCGCGGCCCGACCTTGCGGCCCCGAAGACCCAGATAGGACCCCTGCCCCATGCCCCGCGACTACCTCAAGACCGCCACGCTGACCTCTGCCTCCGACGCGACCGAGACCCACCAGATCGTCAAAACCATCCTCGACGAGATTGAAGCGGGCGGCGACGCGAAGGCCATGGAATACGCCGCGAAGTTCGACCGCTACGAGGGCAGCGTGATGCTCAGCGCAGACGAGATTGAGGCCGCTTGCGCGCAGGTGCCCGAGAAGCTGAAAGCCGACATTCGCTTTGCCCATGACAACGTCCGCCGCTTTGCCGAGTTGCAGAAATCCACCGTCTCGGATGTCGAGATGGAGATCGAGCCGGGATTTGTCGCAGGCCAGAAAGCCATCCCGGTTGACGCGGCCGGCTGCTATGTGCCCGGCGGGCGCTACAGCCATATCGCCAGCGCCATCATGACCGTGACGACTGCGAAAGTGGCAGGCTGCGGCCACATCACCGCCTGCTCCCCCCCGCGCCCCGGCGTCGGCGTGAACCCCGCGATTATCTATGCCGCGCATATCTGCGGCGCCGACAAAATCCTCGCCATGGGCGGTGTGCAGGGCGTGGCGGCGATGACCTTTGGTCTGTTCGGGCTGCCCGAGGCCAATATCCTCGTCGGCCCCGGCAACCAGTTCGTGGCCGAGGCCAAGCGCATCCTCTTCGGGCGCGTCGGCATCGATATGATCGCAGGTCCTACCGACAGTCTGGTTTTGGCCGACAAAACGGCGGATGCGCATGTGGTGGCCACAGACCTCGTCAGCCAAGCCGAGCATGGCTACAACTCGCCTGTCTGGCTGGTCACCGATGACCGCGCGCTGGCGGAGAAGGTCATGGACCTCGTCCCCGGCCTGATCGAGGATCTGCCAGAGGTGAACCGCGACAACGCCTTTGCCGCGTGGCGTGATTATGCCGAGGTGATCGTGTGTGCAGACCGCGAAGACATGGCGGCCTGCTCGGATGAGTACGCGCCCGAGCATTTGACCGTGCAGGCCGATGATCTGGACTGGTGGCTCAAGCGCCTGACCTGCTACGGCTCGCTGTTTCTGGGCGAGGAAACCACCGTGTCCTATGGCGACAAGGCCTCGGGCACCAACCACGTTTTGCCGACCTCCGGTGCTGCGGGCTATACTGGTGGCCTCAGCATCCACAAGTTCATGAAGATCGTCACATGGCAGCGCGCAACGCGCGACGGCTCCAAGCGCGTGGCCCAAGCCACCGCCCGGATCTCGCGGCTGGAAGGGATGGAGGGCCATGCCCGCGCCGCCGATGTGCGCCTTGCCAAATACTTCCCCGGCGAAAACTTCGATCTGTCGGCAGATGGCTAATGGCTGATCCAGCCGCCCTCTTCGATCTGTCGGGCCGCGTGGCCTGCATCACCGGGGCCAGCTCTGGCCTTGGCAGGCGCGCGGCGATTGCCTTGGCCGAGGCGGGCGCAAAGGTCGTGGGCGTGGCGCGCAGGCAAGACGCGCTGGAAGGCATGGCCGCGGAGATCGGCGCACCGGCGGATTTCGTGGTGGGCGATGTGGCGGATCGCGGCGGGATTGCGGGGCTGGCCGAGGCAATCAGCGCCCCGTTTGGCGCGCCCGATATCGTGATCCACGCGGCGGGTGTGAATACCCGCGAGACCGCCGATGACGTCACACCCGAGGGCTGGGATCAGACGCTGGCGCTGAACCTGTCGGCGCCGTTTTTCCTCAGCCAAGCGCTGGTCCCGGCCATGAAGGCCAAAGGCTGGGGTCGGATCGTCAATTTCGCCTCGCTGCAAACCACCCGCGCCTTTCCCGGCGGCATCGCCTACGGGGCCACCAAGGGCGGGATCGGGCAGTTGACCCGCGCGATGGCCGAGGCATGGTCGCCCCACGGCATCACCGCCAACGCCATCGGTCCGGGGTTCTTCCCGACCGAGCTGACGGCGGCCGTGTTCGACGACCCCGAGCGCGCCGCGCGCAATGCCGCACAGACCTGTATGGGGCGCAATGGCCGCTTGGAAGATATCGACGGGCCGGTTCTGTTTCTGTGCTCGGACGCGTCCAGCTATGTTACGGGACAGGTCCTGATGGTCGACGGGGGGTTCACCGCGAAATGAAAGCGCTTGTGTATGATGGGGTGGAAACGCTCGGGTTTCGCGATGTGGCTGATCCTGTGGTCCGCGCGGGCGAGCATCTGATCAAGGTCGCCTCCGTGGGCATTTGCGGGTCGGACATGCACGCCTATCTCGGCCATGATGCGCGCCGCCCTGCGCCGCTGATCCTCGGGCATGAGGCCGCTGGCGTGATTGTCGGCGGCGAGCAGGATGGCACCCGCGTCACGATCAATCCACTGGTCACGGACCCCGAGAGTACGGCTGCCCGCGCAGGTCGCGAGAACCTTGACCCGGATCGCCAGATCATCTCCATGCAGCCGCGCGAGGGGGCGTTTGCGCAATACGTCTCGATGCCGTGGCGCAACCTCGTGGTGGTGCCCGATGCGGTGCCTTTGGAAAAAGCCGCGCTGGCCGAGCCGCTGGCTGTGTCCTGGCATGCCGCCCGCCTCGCGCTTGCGGCCCTGCATCCGAGCATGGACAAACGCGCGCTGGTGATCGGGGGCGGCGCGATTGGGCTGGCCGCAGCCCTCGCGCTCAAAGCCATGGGCATCGAGGACGTGACAATCGCTGAGCCGAACAATGCCCGCCGCGCCTTCTTGTCCGAGACCTGCCACCAGACCACAACCGCCTCCCCCGAGGGCCAGTTCCCCGTCGTCATCGACGCGGTCGGATACGCGGCAACCCGCGCCACCGCCTCGGCGCTCGCATCCCCCGGCGGGGTGATCGCGCATGTGGGGCTGGGCGAGGATGCAGGTGGCCTCGATATCCGCCGCATGACCTTGCAGGAGATCACCTTCATCGGGACCTATACCTACACCGCGCAAGATTTCCGCGATACGGCCCAAGCCATTTTCGACGACCGCCTCGGGCCGCTCGACTGGTTCGAGACGCGGTCCCTCGCGGATGGCTTCAAGGCCTTCCAAGACCTGCGCGCGGGCCGTGTCGCATCCCCTAAAATCATTCTGGATCCGTGGGCCTAAGCGCCCCGACCACCTCAACCCGAAAGGCAAACCTTATGAACATCGACAAGAAGATCGCCGATGATCTTGTCGCCAACGACGTCTCTTTCGTGACCACCGTGCCCTGCAAGCAGCTGGCCGGTGTGATCGAAGAGATCGAGCAGCGCGATGATATCTTCCACATCCCCTCCAACAAAGAAGACGAGGGCATGGGCCTGTGCGCGGGTGCCTTCATGGGCGGCAAGCGTCCGGCGATCATCATGCAAAACACCGCCATCGGTGTGACGATCAACACGCTGGCGACGCTCACGCAATACTACCGAATGCCTCTGCCGATGATCATCTCGTATCGCGGCGAGCTGCGTGAGCCTGTGGCCTGTCAGGTCGAGATGGCCGTGCACACCAAAGCGCTTCTGGCGCAGATGAACATTCCCACCTACCACTTCCATTGGCAAAAGGACGTGGAGGAGTTCGACAACATCCTCAAATACACCTTCATGTGCAACAAGCCGGTCGCCATCCTGACCGACGCCAACTTCTGGGGAGGCTACGGCGACCAATGATCCGTTCTGAAATCCTGCGCGAGATCGCGCCTATCCTGAACCCGCACCTTGTCGTCTGCAACATCGGTCTGCCCAGCCAAGAGCTGCACATGATCGACGATAACGAACGTAACTTCTACATGCTCGGCACTATGGGGCTGTCGTCCTCCATCGGTCTGGGTCTGGCGCTGAGCCAAGACAAAACCGTCATCTCGATTGACGGCGACGGCTCGGTCCTGACCAACCTTGGCACCTTGCCGACCATCGCCAACAACGTGGCCGATAACTATATCCTGATGATCATCGACAACGGGTCTTACGGCTCCACCGGCGATCAACCGACCTATGCGGGCATGAAGACCAAGCTGGAAAAAGTCGCTGTGGCTTGCGGGTGCGAGAACGTCGTCGTCTGTCAGGACGTCGATGCGGGCAAGACCCTTCAAGCGGCCATCGACAGCAAGAAGATGACGGTGATCGTGGTGAAATGCGACAGCGGCAACATCAAGCTGCCGGTGATCACGATGGATCCGGTCGTGATCCGTCACCGCTTCATGGAAGCCGTGAAAGCCTGATAAGAATGGGAGCCGCCGCGCATATCCACTCAGCCGAGGATGCGCGGCGGCTCGCCAAACGGCGTCTGCCGTGGATGATATTTGACTACATCGATGGGGCCGCCGGGCGCGAGGTCGGGGCCGCGCGCAATCGCGCAGCACTTGATGCGATCACCCTGCGCCCGCGGATTTTGCGCGATGTGAGCGAGCGCTCGCTTGCTGTGACCCTGTTTGGCGCCGACGCCCAGCGCCCGTTTGGCATCGCGCCGATGGGCATGTGCAATCTGTCTGCGCCGGGGGCTGATTTGATGCTGGCGCGGCTTGGGGCGAAATACCGCGTGCCAGTTGGGGTTTCCACCGTGGCCTCCACGCCTTTGGAAACGATGATCGAGGCCTCGGACGGCCTCGCGTGGTTCCAGCTTTATTTCAGCGGCGATGGGACGGGGACGTTTAAGTTGGTCGAGCGCGCGAAGGCGGCGGGCTACGAGACCTTGGTCGTCACCGTCGATGTGCCCGAAGTTGGTCGCCGCCCGCGCGAGTTGCGCCATGGGTTCAAGATGCCCTTCAAGATCGGACCGATGCAGTTTGTCGACTTCGCCCTGCACCCGCGCTGGTCGCTAGGCTCGCTGGCCATGGGTAAGCCGCAGATGGCGAATTTCCTGATGGAGGGGTATGCGTTCGACCGCACCGAAAGCCGCGCGCGCGCGACGTGGGATACGCTGGCGAGAATGCGCGAGATCTGGCCGGGCAAGCTGGTCGTCAAGGGTGTGCTCGATGTGGAGGACGCGGTGCCCCTGAAGGCCGCAGGCGTCGATGCGATCCAGGTCTCAAGCCACGGCGCGCGGCAGCTTGACAGTGCGCCTGCCCCAATCTCCGTCCTGCCCGCAATCCGCAAGGCCCTCGGCGACGACTTCCCGCTGTTCTTCGACAGTGGCATCCGGTCGGGCGAGGACGCCCTGAAAGCCCTCAGCCAAGGCGCGGATTTCGTGTTCCTTGGCCGCATCCTGCAATTTGCGATGGCCGCAGGCGGCGAAGAGGGGCTTCACCGCCTGTGGGATGTTCTCAGCGACGAGATGAGCATCGCCATGGCGCAGACGGGCCTACGAAGCTTAGGCGAACTCTAGCTCTTCTTCTGCCGCTTCGGCCTCTTTCTCGGCCTCCAACTCGGCGGCTTGTTGGGCGGTGAAGTCAAAGACCGGCAACGCTGCGGGGGCTACATCTGGCTCAGGGTCAAAGTCCAGTTCCAGCGCCAGAACCTCGCCCACCAAGGGCGTGTCGGTGGACCACGCGGATTGGCCGACCAGCTCGTTCACGCGCACGATATCGTCGGGCACCACGCCTTGCGCCTCGGCCACGACATCGCCGTTCTTGGTCATCGCCATGAAGCCGCTTTCGTCGATCTGGACGCCCCATGTGGCGGTCTCGCCTTCGGTAATCGCGCCATCCGCCGTCATCACGTATTGTTCGCCGTCCTGATAGATGTGGAAGGTCATGTTGTCGCTCCCCGCCTGCTGGCCCATCAGGATGTTATCCGCGCCCGGCCCGTTGCCGTAGTCGAAGACACGCTGCCATGGGCCTGCGTCCAAATCGTCAAACCGCACGGTCGCAGAGGCCTCGAAGGCGAGCTCGGGATCGTCGATGATCTCGCCGCCGATATCGGTATGCTCAATCTCGATCACCTCACCGACCAGTGGCGTGTCATTGGACCAGTTGGAGCGTCCGACCAGCATGTTGTCGCGCGCGATATCCGTGGGGGCGACGCCTTGCCCCTCGGCCACCAGCGTGTCGTCCTTGTAGATCTGCATCAGGCCGCTCTCGTCGACCTGCGCGCGCCACAGCGCCACCTCCCCTTCGACAATCGCGCCCTCAGCGGTGATCTCGAACACCCGCCCCCCATCATGGATCTGGAAGGCCATGTTGTCGGTGCCGTTTTGCTGGGTCAGCAGGATGTTGTCCTGCCCCGGCCCGTTGCCGAAGTCGAACACGCGCTGCCATGCGCCTGCGTCCAGATCATCGAACCGCACGAGCGCTTCGGCCTTGAACGCGGTCTCGCCAACCTCGACAATCTCGCCGCCGACATCGGTATGCTCGATGGCCAGAACCTCACCAATCAGCGGTGTGTCGTTTGACCAGTTCGACCGGCCCACCAACATGCTCTCGCGCGCCACATCCGACGGCACGATGCCCGGACCTTCTGCAATGACCTCGCCGTTCTTGGCAATCGACATCATACCGGTCTGGTCAATCGAGGCGGTCCATGTCGCCACTTCGCCTTCGACAATCGCCTCTTGAGCGGTCAGCGTCACCTGCCGTCCGCCATCATAGACGTGGAAGGTCAGGTCGTTGGAGCTGCCTTGCTGGCTGAGCAGGATGTTATCAGCCCCCGGTCCATTGCCGAAATCGAACACGCGCTGCCATGTGCCGCCATCCAGATCGTCAAACCGCACGGTCGCTGTGGCCTCGAACACCGTTTCGGGATCGTCGATGATCTCGCCAATGCTGTCGGAGTAGTCAATTGACAGCACCTCGCCGATCAGCGGCGCATCGCCTGACCAGTTGGACTGCCCGACCAGCAAGCTGGCGCGGTCCACATCGGGCGGCACGATGCCTTCGTTTTCCGCGAGCAATTCACCGTTCTTGTAGATTTGCATGATGCCATCGGGATCGACGGTCGCGGTCCAGGTGGCCACCTCGCCCTCGATAATCGCGCCCTCGGCGGTGACCGAGTATTGCTGCCAGCCGTCATAGACATGGAAGGTCATATCGTTGGAGCTGCCAAGCTGCGTCATCAGGATGTTGTCCGACGCAGGCCCATTGCCGAAGTCGAACACACGCTGCCAATCGCCGCCATCCAGATCGTCAAAGCGTACGGTGGCGGTGGCTTCAAACACGAAATTGGTCTCGGGCGTGTCGATGATCTCGCCGCCGACATCCGTGTGCTCGATGAACAGGATCTCGCCCTCCAGCGCGCCCTCGCCGGTCCCGCCCGCATACATCGCGTCGCGGGTCACATCTGCGGGGACCACGCCCGCGCCTTGGGCAATCAGCGAGCCGTTTTTGTAGAGCTGCATCAAACCGTCTTCGTCCACCTTCGTCACGAAGCTCGCCACCTCACCTTCCACCAGCGCACCGCTCGCGGTCAGCGTGTAGGGCGTGTCGCCGTCAAACACCGTGAAGACCAGATCGCCGGAGGTGCCGACTTGGGTCAGGGTGATGCCGTCGGTGCCGGCTTGCGTCCCGAAGTCGTAGAGCGTCTGATTGGCCGCGCCGTCGAGGTCATCAATCCGCACCGTTACCGTTGTCTCGAACGCCGTCTCGGCTGCCTCGGGCGCCAAGGGCACGCTGTCCACACCGATGATCTGCGACACCGACGGCACCCCGTCGCCGTCCACCACCGACACCATCCACAGGCCCGGCACCATCACGTTGCCCGCGGGTGCAGTGACCTCAATCGTGTTGGCGTCCACGATGGAGTAGTCCAGCTCCAGATACCGCCCGTCGGAGTTCGTCGAGTGCGAGATCCCGCCTGAGCGCACGGCACCCACGGTCTCGACCTCCAACGCGTTGGACACGTCGATGGTGAAGCTCGACCCGCTGTCGATATTGCTGGGCGCATCCGTAATCTCGGGCCGCTCGGCCAGATTGCCGTCTTCGTCATAGAGGTTATCCGGCGTGAAGATCTGCGCGTTGAGGTTCTTCAGCGGCCCCGGCGCACCACCGCCCGCCGAGAGCACACGCCCATCCGCCAGCATCGTGCCGGTGGAATGATACAGACGCGCAAGCTCTTCGCCCTCAAGCACCTCGAACGTGTTGGTGTCGGGATCATAGCGGATCGCATCGGTTTGCGCGCCAACGAGTGAGGCTGCAGTCGACCCGGTAGAGTTGTCTTCGGTGCCGCCGGTGATGATGACATCACCATCTGCGGTCAGTGAGAAGTTCCCATTGGTGCGGCCTGCGGGCAGTTGGGCTGTTTTCTCGAATGTGGGGGCGGAGCCTGAGATATCGCCTTCCCACAGGCCCCCATCGCGGTCGACCATCAAGACCTGATCCTCGCCGATCATGATCGATGGATCGAGCCAGTTGGTGTTGAACGGCAAGGTGCCGACCTTGGTGACCGAGCCAGTGCCCGACACATCCAGCTTCCACATCTCGCGGCCCGCAACCTCGATCACGACAACCTCGCCGTTGGAGTTTTCCCAGACATGCGGATAGTTGCGGTTCATCGTGGGCATGTTGATGCCCGTCAGGGCTTTGGTCTCGCCGGTCTCGCCATCGTAAAGCTCGGGGATCGTGGAGTTGCCCCCCGCCCCATTGCGCCCGCCGATGGTCAGCAGGTTCCCGTCCGACAGGGTCGTCACACTGGCATACCAGCGGTCAAATTCCAGATCCTCGGGCGCGGATTCCAGCGCGTAGGTCTTGGTGTTGAAGATGGTGATATCGTCCACGCCCTTGTTGACGCCCGACACATCCGGGTCGCCGCGGGTGTCGCCGCCCATCAGGATGATGTTGCCCGATTTGGGGTCGAACACCATTTGCGAGCAGAAGATGTCCGTGCCAACCGTGTTGGGCAGAGTGAAATGCGTGTCGGTAACCGGGTTATAGACGTCATAGACAAACTGCGCGCCCTGTGCGCCGGAGCCGTTTGTCCCGAAGGTCAGCACATTGCCGTCGGGCAAGACCATCGAATGGATCGGGATCAGCGGCCAGTCGAGCACCTCGCCCCATTCGCCATCGCCTTCGGCGTCTACATCATCGACCACCTCCGGCAGCGTCAGGTCCAGCGATTGGCGCCCCGCATCGCCCGGTGTCCAATCGACGGCGATGCCGTTGGAAGCGGGATGCGCGAGATAGACGATTTCAAGCGTGTGCTCGCCTGCAGGCAGGTTCACGAGGTAGTCTTCGATGTCGTATTGGTTCTGGGTCTGGCACAGGCACACCGTCGCGCCCGTTGCCGGGCATGTCGCGGTGGCAGCACCCGGCAAGGTGGAGCTATCCAGTCGCCCTATTTCCTGCCCATTGATGATGATCGCCGCTTCACCGCAAGCCCCGATATGGAATTCGAACGGTGTCGTGTCATCGGTGGTGAAGGTCGCCGAGTAGCGTGTCAGGTGCGACAGCCCCTCGCCCGGCAACTCGCCGCGCGCGCCCATGCTTTGGATCGTGCCGGTCGTGACCTCGTAGCGGTCGGGATCAAGATCGAAGGAGACATCGTCCAGACCCACATCGAGGCCCACATTCCAGCGCTCCAATGTCCAAGTTTCAGATGTGCGGATCAACGACATAGCAAAGCTCCTAAGACCGAGAGTTTCTGACGGATGAGGGATCGGGAAGCGGGTTGAACCGTCAAGCGCTGCGGTTCTGACAGATGTGGCGCGCTGGATTTGGCCACTTGGTTTTCAAGATCAACAGGTCGTGCAAGCGCGATCGCTGCCCCGGAACATCCACACAGACACATGTCTTACCCTCACTCATCCACCACACAGAAACCTGCAACCCGAGGTTCGATCTCGGGGTAGCAACCGCGCGAGAAGCCACAAACACATTTATGTCAAATCTTTGTTTTTACGCCGTAAAGTAGCGATAATTCGATGTGTATGGCGGGTTTGGCGCGCTTGCAGAAACAGTCTTTGGCGACGAAGTGCCTATTCCTTGATCAACTGGATGCGGCCAAAGCCATGCAGAATTTGCGCCAAAAGGCGCCGAGGAGTTGGCATTTCTCCAGTGCGTTGAGCAGGCAAAACTGCACCGCGCGCACCTCGCTGATCTACGCGGGCCTGCGAATGCGTTGATCAATATGCACACCGCAATGGAAGACGAGCTCACCTCACCTCCAAGAAGGTGCTGACTAGCTCAAATGCGCTCGTTTGGATTGCGCATGCACATACGGGGCGGCAGAATTACACCAGCGCTTTGTCGACACTCAAAGAGTTGCAAGGCTTTACCGACCGCCCCCAAGAGCGCTATTTTGATGACCACGGCGTCGAGGCACGTGCAGAGGTTATGCGCCTGAAGGCATAGCGGCGAAATACAAAGGAATGGCGCGTGAAGGTATTGATCTTCAAGAAACTTGAACTGGCCGAGGCGCATGTTGCCTCCGAAGTGCTTAGCCTCGTGCGCGCGCAGCCGAACCCTGTCTTGGGCCTCGCAACTGGGGGCACTATGGAGCGTGTTTATGCGCAAATCGTGCGGCGCGCGGGGACGCAGGCGACAGATTTCACCCATGTACGGAGCTTCAACCTCGATGAATACTGGGGCGTGGGACCCGAGCACGCGTGCTCTTACCGCCATTACATGTCCCGCCACCTGTTCACGCCGCTGAACATGGACCCCGCGATGACGCAGCTTCCCAACGGGCTGGCCGAAGATGCTGCCGAAGAAGCCGCGCGCTATGAGGCCGAGATCGCAAGGGCCGGGGGCATAGATCTGCAATTGCTCGGGATCGGCACGAATGGCCATATCGGCTTCAACGAGCCGACATCGAGTCTCGGCTCACGCACGCGTATCAAAACGCTGACCCAAAGCACCCGTGATGCCAATCAGCGCTACTTTGAGGCCGCAAACGATGTGCCGCGCTTTGCATTGACGATGGGGATCAGAACCATCCTTGAGGCACGGTCGGTGCTTTTGTTGGCGACCGGTTCGGCAAAAAGCAAAGCCGTGGCACAAATGATCGAAGGTCCGCTCGCAGCCCTCTGCCCCGCCTCGGCCTTGCAACTGCACCCTAAGGTGACTGTCGTGCTCGACGCGGCGGCGGCTACTGATCTGGCGCTTGGTGATTATTACGAACGCGTCCACCCAAACGGTGCACCCGCGACCGTCCCCTCCTCCTGTTAGCCGCGCATTTGTGCTGCGGCCTCCAGCTTGTCGAACAGGTCCAAGAAAATCTCGTCCCTCTGCACATCATGGGCCTCGCGCATCGCGTGGCGCGTGTCGGCTTTTTGCCAATACAGCTCTTCGGTCAGGATCGGCGAGGTCGTCATGAAGCTGGCCACCCAATCGGGATCGATCAGCCACGCGATATTGATGATGTCCCAAATCACCCAAGTGCGCCGGTCCGTGTCGCTGATCGCGAACATCTTATGTAGCGGGTTGTTGGTGAACAAATGGTACAGATAATCGCCAATCGCCCCGCGCCCTTTGACGAAATCGCGCATCTCGGCATGGGAGATCTTCAGCTGCGCGCCCACATGATAGCCCGGCAAATAGACATGCGGCACACCACTGTCGAAAATCAGCCGTGAGGCATGCACGTCCTGCACCAGATTAAGCGACGGGCGGTTGCAATGGGGCGCGCTGGACGGATAGGCGGAGGTCCAGATCACCACGATTTTGTCCACGATATCAGGCGCTTTCAGAAGGGCCGCCGCAATATTCGTCACACATCCCATCGCCGCGATGTAAAGCGGGGTATCACCGGTGCGGGCCAGGCGGATGATCGTCTCGACCGCCTCTGAGTCCACGATATCCGTCGCGTGCTCCATATAGCGGGTCGCCCCGCGGAACACGCGGCCTTCATGGGGCATACCCAGTTTTTCGTAGATGGTCAGGATCTCGCGGTAGCTCAGTTCCATCCCCTCCGGCGGCATCGTGAAGCTCAGATCCGCTGCGCGCCGCCCTTGGGCGTGAAGCCGCCCGATCCAGCCCTGAAAGCCGCCGACCAGATGCTCTGCGTAGTCTTGCCCGCTTTCAATCGCCGCCTCCGCTGCCAGAAGCCCGGCGCGGTGATGGGCAAACGAGAACGGCTCGGCGGTGATCGCCTCGACCGTCATATGTTCGGGCGATAACAACGCCCATGCCAGCGCGAACTGATCGTCGATCTCGTTGGCGGTGTCGGTGTCGATCAACAGCCGCACCGGACCGCCCTTGGGCAGCGCCAAACGCTGGGCCATCAGGTCGTCGGACAGGCGCTTGAAATCAGGCATCTGGGTCATCGTGGTTTCCTTCATCACATCTCAAACGTGACGCGGCGTGCGCGTCGATTGGGCCAGGTTGAAACTGACCGAGCCTTTGCGGAAGACCTCTTCGTGAAAGACCATTTCGCCGTCATCATTGAAGGCCGAACAGGCCTGTTTCAACAACGGCTGACCCTCGGTGATCTCGAACATACCCGCCAAAGCCTGATCGGCCAGAACCGGACTGATATCCTCACAAGCAGCGGACCATTCCAGCGCAAATCGCCCGCCCAGGATACGCAGGATCGACTGGTCGGGGCCGGTTTCGGGGAAATCTTCCGCCGTCGCCCCCGCCAACAGGTGACTGGGCGCGAAGGTTTCGACAAGCATCGTCGGCACCGCATCCACCAGTCGCAAACGCACCACGCGGGTGATCTGCAAGCCCTGCAATTCGGGCGGCAACCCCGTCACCTCGGGCGCGCCAGCGGCAAAATGATCGAGCGATATGAACCGCGACCGGGGCTCCGCGCCTGCCCGCAACATCGCATCCGTGAACGAGGTCAGGCAGGTATCGGACGCAGGCGAGAGCGTCACAACCCGGTAGCCACTGCCCTGACGGCTTTCCACATAGCCGTCCTGCACGAGCATATCGAGCGCGCGGCGTGTCGTAACCCGGCTGACCCCGAACTGCTCAGATAACTCGGCTTCCGTCGGCACACGGCCCCCCACCGGATAGCGCCCGTCTTTCAGCTGCTTGAGGATCGCGCGGTAGGCGCGCTCATATTTCGGAATGGCTTGCGTCTTCATCTGCGCCTCCGTTTGCGCCTCTGCGTCCATCATGTCAGGCCACCCACACGCTTTTGGTCTGCGAATAAAGCGCGATGGCGTCCTTGCCCATCTCGCGACCGTACCCTGATTGTTTGACCCCGCCAAATGGCGAAGCGGCATCCGTCTCGCCCCAGCAATTCACCCAGACCGTGCCCGCGTGCAGGGCGTCTGCCATCCGGCGCACCCGGCTGACATCTTGCGACCACAGCCCCGCGGCCAGACCGTAATCCGAGGCATTGGCGCGGCTCAGCACATCGGCCTCGTCCGAAAAGCGCAGCACGCTCAGGACCGGGCCGAACACCTCCTCGCGCGCGATATCCATGTGATCCTCGGCGCTCAGGATCGTGGGCCGGATGAACCAGCCCGCATCGCCTGCCCGCGCGCCCCCGGCAAGAACGTCAGCGCCCTGGCTTTGCGCGCGCTCCAGATGGCCCAGGATCATCCGCATCTGTCGCTCGGAAATCACCGGGCCGAGGTCATGGCCCGGATCATCCAAACCCGGTCCGATCTTCAAGGCCTCGGCCATCTTGCACAGCCCCTCGACCACCCGGTCATAGACGCTGTCATGCACATAAAGCCGCGATCCGGCCGTACAGCTTTGCCCGTTATTGCCAAAGTTTGCCCAGAACGCGCCGGGGATCGCGCGGTCCAGATCAGCGTCTGCGAAGATGATATTCGCGGCCTTTCCGCCCAGCTCCAGCGACAGTTTTTTCAGGTTGCCCGCTGAGGCTGTCACAATCGTACGCCCCGTCGCGGTCGATCCGGTGAAGCCGACCTTGGCCACGCCCATATGCGCCGCCAATGCCGCGCCTGCGTCAGAGCCCAAACCGGGGATCACGTTCAAAACGCCCTCGGGCAGGCCAGCTTCCAGCGCCAGATCGGCGAGGTAGAGCACCGATAAGGGCGTTTCTTCGGACGGTTTCAGCACCACCGTATTGCCCGCCGCCAAGCACGGGGCCAGCTTCCACGCGGCCATCAGCAGCGGGTAATTCCACGGGGTGATCAGGCCGCAGACGCCCACAGGCTCGATCCGCGTGTAGTTCAGGCGGTCCGGCGTGCTGACCGGGATCACCGCCCCTTCGATCTTGTCGGGCCAGCCTGCGAAATATCGAAAATGCCGTGCAGACCAGATCGCATCCACATCGCGCGCCACCGCCATCGGTTTGCCATTGTCGAGCGCATCGAGCTGGCCGAACACCTCCGCCCGGTCCTCGATCAGATCGGCAAGCCGCCACAGGATGCGGCCTCGATCATGCGGGGTCATGCTGCGCCACGGGCCATGCTCAAACGCCTTGGTCGCTGCCGTGACCGCCAGATCGACCTCGGCCACGCCAGCGCGCGCGACCTGCGCCAGCGCCTGCCCGTCCGAGGGGTTGATCACCTGCAAAGTCTGACCCGCATCCACTTCGCCCCCGCCGATCCGCAGGGGTTGGGCGCGCGCCACAAAGGCGGCCACATCGGGTCTGAGGTCATGTTGGGTCATGGCGTGTCCTTCTTCTGCACCGTCTCGGCCTCGCGCAGCGCCCGGCGGTTGATTTTACCCGAGGAGGTCATCGGAAACGCATCCACAAACACCACCTCGCGCGGAGCCTTGTAGCCCGCGAGCGCGACTTTGACGTGGCTGCGCAGCGCCTCGGCCAGCGCATCATCCCCGACCGCTCCGGCTTTCAGTTTCACCAAAGCCTTCACAATCGATCCGCGATCCGCATCAGGTTTGCCGATCACTGCGGCCTCAACGACATCTTCGTGGGCCAGCAGACACTCCTCGATCTCCGCAGGTCCGATCCGAAAGCCCGAGGATTTGATCAGATCATCCGAGCGCCCTTTGTACCAAAAATACCCCTCCGCATCGCGCACGGCCATGTCGTGGGTGCGCAAGTATCGCCCCAGCTCCATCTCGGCGGTCTTCTCGGGGTTGTTGAGATAGCCCAGAAAGCGCGTGGGCGAGGTGTTTGGCGTGACGATCTCGCCTTCGGTCCCATCCGGCACGTCCCGCCCTGTCTCGTCCACCAGCCGCACGTCATGGCCCGGATAGGCCCTGCCCATAGACCCGGGCTTGCGCGGATAGAGGGCCGCGCAATTGCCGATCAGGTGGTTTACTTCGGTCATGCCGTAGAACTCGTTGCAGACCACGCGCAAGCGCTGC
Organism: Dinoroseobacter sp.; assembly: GCA_965279125.1. Taxonomy (GTDB): domain Bacteria; phylum Pseudomonadota; class Alphaproteobacteria; order Rhodobacterales; family Rhodobacteraceae; genus Dinoroseobacter. The sequence goes on along the minus strand of CBDIHL010000031.1, from coordinate 26,703 downwards.
TCGGCCCAGCTGAGCGTTTCCGCCGCGAGCGCCTCGCCCCCGGTGCAGATCACCTTGAGCGCCAGATCATACTGCGCATGGGGATCGGGGGTCTGCGCCAAGCGTTTGATCGCGGTGGGTGCCAGGAAGGTGTGGGTGACCTTATGGCGCGCCATGAAGGCGTAGGCTTGGTCTGCGGAAAACCGCGCCTCGGTCGTCGCAATCGCGCGCCCGGCCATCCAGGCGGGGAATAGCATGTCCAGTAAACCGCCCACCCACGCCCAATCCGAGGGGGAGTAGTAGACAGCACCCGGCCCCTCCATCGACAAGTCAAAAAACAGGTTAATCGACGGCGTATAGGCCGCCAGAATGCGATGCCCGTGCAGGATGCCCTTGGGTTTGCCAGTGGACCCGGAGGTATACATCAGCAAGGCTGGATCATCGGCACCAGCATAGTCGGGCACAAAATCAGGCGCGTCCGTCGCAAGCATCTCCGCCAGATCAATCTCTCCCGTCGCCGGATCCCGGCAGAGCACATGGCTGAGGCTGGGGAAATCCGTCGCCGCCCCGGCGCGCACCGCGGACCACGCCGCATCCGAGGTCAGGATCACCGGCAGCGCGCAATCGTTCAGCGCATGGCGCAAGGTCTCGGGCCCATAGAGCTGCGAGAGCGTCACCGCCGTCCCCCCCAACTTGCACACCGCCATATGCGCGGTGGCTGTGTCGGGATGCTGCCCGGTATGGATCCCAATCAACGAGCCGCGCCCATAGCCAAGCGCGCGCAATCCAGCGGCAAGATTGGTTGCGGCGGCGTCCACATCGGCAAAGCTTTGGGTGTGAACGGTGCCGTCTGCATCCTCAAAAATCATCGCGGGCAGATCGCGGCTCTCGGGGCCCAGATGCTTGCCGAGGGTCATGTGAAAGATATTGGCATCCTCGGGCCAGACAATCTTGTGCCCTGCGCCATCCGCAATAAGGTTCAAGGTCGGCAATTGGGCCTCGGGGATTTGGATAGGGTGGCTCATGTCGTCCTCTCGGGGCCTAGGATCAGCTGGGGAACAGGGCCGGTTGCGGGCCTCAGTTGGCCATGGCTGGCCGCAACAGGCATATCCGCCAGCCGCAGGGTCGCAAGCCCGGACGCGCCTTCAAACTGGGCAAGCGCGAAATCGCCATCGCTGCCGGTTGTGCGCGTGACAAACTCGGCGCGTCCGCTCAAGACCCGCCAGAGGCCTTCGCGCCCGCCACAAAGGCAGGTCTTCAGCGGCGGAAAGCTGACCCGTGCGCAATCGGTGCAGGCCCGCGCGACGGCGCGGCCCTCATGCAGCCCCTCGATAAACGGGGCCATCCAACCGGGGTTCAGCGTATAATCGAGAGACATCTGATAGCGCGTCATGCTGCCTCCCCCCGCTCAAGGATCGTCACGGCAGCCGAGGTGCAGACCCCGCCATGGGTATCGGCCAAGGCATAGCGCGGCAGCGCCTCGGGTTGCAGGCCCGGATGATAGCGCCCCTCCAGCAATCGCGCGCAGCTTGCAACTTGCGCAACCCCTGTGGCCCCCACAGGCGCACCTTGCCCCATCAAGCCGCCCGACAGATTGACCGGGCAGCGGCCCTCGGGCGCGAAGACGCCTGCGTCCAGATCTGCGCGCACATCCTCAGATAGACTCAAAGCCGCAAGCGCCTGCATCTGCGCACCTGCATAGGCGTCATAGACCTCCGCCAGCCCAATCTCTCGCGGCGTGATGCCCGCCACCGCGCAGGCCCGCTGCATCGCAATGCGCTTGGCGGCGAATACGCCGGGATCCTTGCGCGCGCCCAGATGCATGTGATCCGTCGCAGCGCCGATCCCGACAAGGCGTGGGGCCGCCGGGCGGGTGCGCGCCGTATCCCGGGACAAGATCACCGCCGCCGCCCCGTCCGAAAGAGGCGAGCAGTGCAAACGGCGATACGGGCTGGCGATCATCGGGCTGGCCGCGATCTGCTCTGTGCTATCGCTGCGCGACAGATGCGCATCAGGATTGGCCCGCGCATTGGCCCGGTTCTGCATCGTCACCGCCGCCAGATGGCCCGCGCCCAAGCCCTGCTGCGCGGCGAACACCTGCCATGACAGCGCGTATAAAGCGGTCGAGGTCACCCCCGTCATCCCATCGGTCCATGCATCAAACGAGAAGCCATAAAGTGCGCGCACCGCGTCGCCGGACAGGCTGGAGGCCGAAGGGTCCACCCCGATCACCGCCACATGGCGCGCCGCCCCGCTTTGCACGGCCATCGCCGCCGCATGGACCGCAAGCTGCCCCGATGCACCGCCTCCCTCGCAGCGCATGGCGGCCGCGCCCGTCAGGCCCAACTCCGTCGCCAAGATCGAAGAGGGGTTGAGTTGCAAGGAAAAGAAGTCGCTTTCGCTGGCGACGACCAGCGCGTCGATCTCGGCAGGCTCGATCTGCGCCATGGCCAATGCGTCCCAGAACGCGTCCGCAGCCCAATCACGCGGCCCGGACCCGTCTTTGCGACGGTTGAACGGCGTCTGCGCCGCGCCTGTCACGATGACTTTGCTGTCGTTCATGCGCGGCGGCGGTCCTCGGATGATGGATCGGGTGTGCAAGTATTGACATGACGTATTTGTATTTACAAGTTGAATTGGTGCGGGGTTTGCCTGCCGGAGCCGTCTCAGCCATGACCGACCTGCACCGTCTCGCACCGCCCTTTATCATCTGCTTCTGCGCTGGTGCGCTCTATGGCTGGAGCGCGCTGGCACAGGCCTTGCAGACAAGATTTGATCTGCGCATGGCGGACACCGGCTTAGTGTTCTCGCTTGCGCTGGTCGCGTTCACCTGCGCTGTGATCGCAGCGCCCTATATCGGTGCCCGCACAGGACATATGCGGTTGCTGGCTTGGGCCGCAGGTCTTGGAGCCATCTGCACGGCGCTGGCCGCTGTCGCACCGTCATTTGCTTTATTTGCCCTGCTATTCAGCGTGGGCTTTGGCGCGATGAGTGGCGCGATCTACTGCACCGCCCTTGGCATGGCCGCAACAAGCCCCGCGGCTTGGATCGCGACGCCTGTCATGGTCGCCGGGTTTGGGCTGGGTGGCGCGGTCTTCGGCCCCCTCTGGCGCGTGCTCGCCTATGAGGGCTGGGGGTTGGCCGCCCTGTTGCCTCTCGCGATCGCACTGGCCTTGGCGGGTCTGTTGGGGGCCAGCGTGTCTGCCCTGAGGGATCCTACGGCCCCAAAACTCATCCCGCCGCTGTCTCGCACGCCCCTGCCGCGGCGCCGATTGGCACTGATCTGGCTGGTCTTTGCGACCGGAACATTCGGGGGCCTGATGGTGCTGGGGATGGCCGCAAAGATCATGGATGCAAGCGGCTCGGCGATGGCCCTCGCCGGAATGGTTCTCGCAAGTGTGGCCATTGCCAACACGCTTGGGCGATTGTCGGCGGCAGGGTTTTCTCCCCGTTCGAGGGCTATGGCGGGTCTTTCGGTGTCGTGTGCCGTATCGCTCATTGGTCTTGCGGTCGCAGCCTTCGGAGCAACACCTTCAGCATCCGGGGTCGGTCTGGTCTTGATCGCGGCAGGCTATGGCTTGATGGCGTCGGCCATTCCGCTGGTCACCGCGCGCGCTGTAGAGCCTGCGCAGTTCCAACGCGCCTTCGGGATCGTGTTCACCGCATGGGGAGCGGCGGGGTTTACGGCACCATGGCTCACGGGGCTGCTGTATGATCTGCGTGGCGATTTCTCCTTGGGCTATGCTTGCGCGGCCGGTGTCACCGCACTGTGCCTGCCGTTGATCTGGGCGCTGCGCCGCGCGCTTACGCCAGCGCCTTGATCAGGCGCGCCAACCGCGCGCGGCCTGTATCTTTCAGCCACGCGCGCAAGCCTGCCTCGCCCTCGGCCCCGAACACGCCCACCGCGTCCGACCAGATCGCGCGGCCACACATGAAGCCTGCGAACTCCACCCCCGCCTCGCCTGCCATTTGCAGCGAGGCCTCAAACGCCTCGAACGCCACACCGGCGCTGAGATAGACCAGATCGATGCCGCCTGCCGCCTCGGAGGCCGCGCGGAACGCATCCAGCGCCTCGGCCTGGGTCATCTGTGGAGCACCGAAGCCTTCGACGAAAGCCAGATCAACCGGCACCTCGACCTTGAGCACATCGACCTTGAAGCGCGGATCGGCAAAGGTTGCGGTGGCGCGGGTGACAAGGCCCGGTTTGAGCGCGGCGTATTCGGCGCTGCCGGGGGCCACGGTGGGGTGATAAACGAGCGGCTCCATCAGGTAGCGCACACCGGCGGCGCGACAGCGCGTGCCGATATCTTCGACAATCTGCTGCTTGCGCGCGTTCAAGGCCGGGTCATCGTCAGGCGCGTAATACATGAAGAATTTCAGCTGCGGGATGCCGAGTTTTGGGTAATCCTCGACACTCACATTATCCGGCAGCACGGTGATGCGGTCTTCGCCTGAGATGTGGTAAACATCCGCCTCAAACGCCAGCATCGGCGCGCAGCCTTGCGGGTAGCTGCCCAGCAAATCCACCCCGCAGGCTGCATCGACCAGAACTGTGCTCGCCCCCGGTCCCAACTCCTCAAGCACTGCGCGCTTGAAGCTCATCAGGTCGCCCTCTTGAGCGTGGCCCCCGCGCACCTCGCGCAAGCTGGCCGCCAAGCCGCTGCCCGCATCGACAGCAACACCGTGGATCGCATCTGCCATGGTCAGTCTCCCGTGAGGTGGATATTCGGAAAATGCGGGGCCCCGTGGGGCGCGCGCCAAAGCCGCACCATCTCCGGCGTGGGCGTCAAAAGCGAGATCGAGAAGCCGCCCATTTCCTGCGTGGTCGAATAGGACCCGATCATCGGCGCGCTGAGCGGAATGCCCTTGCCGCCCAAATAGCTGTGGGTCTCGCCGTAGATCGTCAGCAGCTCCATCATCGTGGTGCCGCCTGAGCCGTTGATCAGCGCAATCGTGTCGGTGCCGGGCGCAATCGCGCGGTCCTCCAGCAGCGCGTCGAGCATATAGCGCACCAGCTCGCGGGCCGGAGCCATCTTGCGGTGCCCTGCCCCGCGCTCGCCATGCACCCCCATGCCGATGGCTACCTCGTCCTCGGGCAGCGTGAACATCACCTCGCCGGTCAGAGGCGAGGTGCCGGGCGTCAAGGCCGCGCCCAAGGTGCGCGTCGCGCTGCGCACATCTACGCCGAGGGTCATCAGCGCATCAAGGCTCATTCCCTCTTCCGCCGCAGCCCCGAGGATCTTGTAGATGAACAGGGTGCCCGCAGCCCCGCGCCGCTCGTCCTCCTGGCCCTTGGGCGCGGAGGAGATGTCGTCATACATCAGCAAGGGCCGCACATCGAGATCGTCATCTTGCGCCATCATCGCCGCCGCATTGCCGTTGATCACATCGCCCTCGTGACGCGAGATCAGCAGGACCGCGCCAGCCTCGCCGGTGACCTCCTCGATGCCTTCAAGGATCGCGTCCGGCGACGGGGCCGCGAACACATCGCCCACCACATTGGCGTCCAGAAGGCCCTCGCCCACAAACCCCATCGCAATCGGCTCATGCCCGCAGCCATTGCCGATCAGCAGGGCGACCTTGCCATCTTTGGTGCGCAAATTTGTGCGCCGCACCACGCGCGGGGCAGCACCCAGCGCCACTTGCCCCGGATAGGCCGCGATGAAGCCTGCGATCATGTCATCGGGCATGGTCTCTTTGGAGTTGTAGACCTTCTTCATGGCGCGCTCGCCTCCGCATAAATCCTCAGCAGTTCCGCCACCGAAGTTGCCCCCGCATCCACATGGCCGACCCCTGCCCCTTCGACATATTTCGCGCGTCCGCGTTTGGCGGCCATGGCTTGGGTCGCGTCGCGTCCCTGCGCCGCCGCCGAAGCCGCGTCGGCCAGTGTGGCGCTTTCAGCGGCTGGTAAAAGCGCATCGAGCATGGTCTTGTCGCCCGCCTTGGCTTGGCCGAGCATCGTGATCCGCTCGGCAGCATTGGCCAGCGCCTCGCCCACCGGCGCGCCGTCCTCGATCTTGCCCAAGGCCGCGATGACTTGCGCAAACAGCGATCCCGACGCCCCGCCTGCGGCTTTGCGAAAGGCCTTATCGGGCGCGTCCGTGGCGGAGGCTGCTGCGCGCAACCCTTTCAGCATCGTCGCCCCATGGTCCCCGTCACCTGTCGCGGCATCGAGGGTGTTGAGCGTCTGCTCCAAAGCCTCGAACCGCGCCACGGCGATATCCAGAACCGCACTCATCCGAAGGTCGCCTTCATGAAGGCCAGTGCGTCGCGCGCGGCCTTGTCTGCGTCGGGTTCAATATTGCGCCAGATGTTCAGATCTGCACTGGCCGGATTGCCCGCGATCACGAACATCTCGGCGGTGATCCAGCCGTCATAGCCTGCGCATTGCAACCCTTCGACCACCTGATCCCAAGGCACATGACCCGATCCCGGCACGCCCCGGTCGTTGTCGGAAACGTGGAAATGGGCGATGGTCTTGCCCGCAGAGGCGATGGCCGAGGCGATATCCTTCTCCTCGATATTCAGATGGAATGTATCCAGTAGCGCTCCGATCCGGGGCGAGCCTGTGGCATCGGCCAAGGCACAGGCCTCGGCAGAGGTGTTCAGCAAATCCGTCTCGAACCGGTTCAGCGCCTCAAGCCCCAGCGTTACATCATGGGCCGCAAGCGCGCCATCCACCGCCGCAAGCGCCTCCGCCGACCGCGCCAGTCGTTCGGGCTTGTTCAATGGGTCGAACTTGCCCCACGGCGCGAACAGGACCCCCGCGAGACCGCGCGATCCGAGCTTTGCCGTCGTTTCAATCGCCCATTCGAGATAGGCAATGCCCGCCGCGCGTACATCTGCGTCCCCCGACGTGATATCCTTGTCGGGCGCCAACCCGTCCGAGCAGGTGATCTCCAGCGCATGATCGCGCACGACCTTGCCCAAAGCCGCAGCCTTCTCGTCGGTCATGCCCAGAAGCGAGACCTCGATCCCGTCATAGCCCAGCTCCGCCGCCTTACGGATCGCGGGCGTCAGATCGTCGGTCCAGCGTGCCAGCCATAACCCGGTATGTATGCCAAATTTCATCGCCGCCCCCTCACGCTGCCTCGGGCGGCAAGACCCAGATTTTTTGGGGTGGCAGGTGCAGCTTGATCTCGGACCCATCGCCATAGGTTTTGATCGCATCGGCGTCGGCGATGATGTGGAACAGATGTGCCCCGACCTGCACCTTCAGCCGTGAGTGCGTGCCGACATAGACGTGGCTGGCGACCTTGCCGGTCACCACGTTTTCGCCGTCCGCATCGGCAATGCGGATATCTTCGGGGCGGATCGTGGCAATCCCGTTTCCAGTGGCATGTCCGCGCGGCGCGTCGAGCACACCCAATTCGCAGGTGAAGCGCCCGTCTGCCTTGGTGCCGGGCAGGAAATTTACCCCGCCAAAGAAATCCGCAATCTCGCGCGAGCGCGGCGCATCGTAAAAGGCCATCGGCGCATCGTATTGTTGCAGCGTGCCGTGCAGGATCAGCGCGACTTTGTCGGATAGCACGGCGGCCTCTTCCTGATCGTGGGTCACAAACAGCGTGGTGATGCCCATTTCCTGCTGAATCTCGCGGATAAGATCGCGCATCTCGAACCGTAGATGGGCGTCGAGGTTGCTGAGCGGCTCGTCAAGCAGCAGCAAGTTCGGGTTCACGATCAGGGCGCGCGCAAGGGCGATGCGTTGTTGCTGACCGCCGGACAGCTCCTTCGGGCGCCGCTCGCCGAGGCCGGGCAGTTTGACCAGTTCGAGCATTTCATCCACGCGCTTGTCGATGATCGATTGCTCGATCTTGCGCATTTTCAGCCCGTAGCCGACATTCTGCGCAATGCTCATATACGGAAACAGCAGGTAGTTTTGGAACACCATCACCGCCCCGCGCTTTTCGGGCGCGATGTCGAGGATGGATTTCTCGTCAAAAAGGATATCGCCCGCCGTTGGCTCCAGCAGCCCCGCGACCATCTTCATCGTCGTGGTCTTGCCGCAGCCCGAGGGACCGAGCAGGGCGACGAGGCTTCCGCTTTCGATCTCAAGGCTCAGATCGTCGATGGCGGCTTGGGTTTGACCGGGATAGCGTTTGGTCAGGCCTCGGATGGACAGATGGGTCATGGGCGGCTTTCCAAGGGGATTTCGATGACGGCGACGCAGTGCGGCGGGAGGGTTAGGGGGGTGTTTTCGGCCCAATCGGTTTGCTCGATCTTGACAGCCTCGGGGGTCTGTTCGGTGTTCATGGCCTGCGGCCCGTCGCCTTGCACAAGGTGGATGCGCGCGGTGCCATTGCGAGTGATCCCGCTGACGTCGATCTCAGCCGCGCGGGTCGGATCGCGGTTGACCACCGACAGATAGGCCGTCGCGCCATCCTCAGATAATGTCGCAGCCGCATCCACTAGGGCGATTGCGTCATAAGCAGGCAAGTTGCCCGCCTCGGGCGTAGCCACCGTGTCGGACTGCGCCGCACACCCCACCGCATGAGCGCCGCGATTTTTGGTAAACATCTCAAGCACCAGCGCTGTGGGGGTCTTCCACACTTGCGTCGGCGTCACCCGCAGATTGCCCATCACGTTCAGCAGATTGAAGCTGGCCGACATCTTGATCCAGTCGGCGCGTTGCAGGCAGGCATTCATCAAGGCACCCGTATAGATCGCATCCGCCATGCCGTAGTCTTCGAAAAAATCCGGCGGCTTGCCGTTCACGTAAGTATTCCACTCGTCAAAGATGATCGGCGGGGGCGGGTCTGAATGGGTGCGCACGATGTCCCAAGTGCGGTCGAGCATCTCGCAGACCTCATGGGCCGAGGCGACCTTGGGCCAGTAAAGCTGATCAGCAGAGGGCGGCGTATCCCATTTTTCGGTGCGGATGGAGTAGTAGTGGACGCTGAGCTTCTTGATCTCGCCGGGGGCGGTTTTCAGGACCAGCTCGTTCCAATGGCCATAGAGGTCCGTGGGCGCGCCGACGGCAATCAGATCAAGCGTGGGGTCCACGGCAAGCATCGCATTCGCATACGCCACATAGCGCCGCGCATAGGTTTCGGCATCACAGGTGCCGACCTGCCAGTTGCCGAACTGCTCGTTGCCCACGAACCAGGTGCGCACATTGTAAGGTTCAGGATGCCCGTTTGCGGCGCGCAGCTTGCCCATGGGCGTGTCGGCGCTGCCGTTGCAATATTCGACCCAGCGCGCGGCCTCGGCGGCGTCGGCATTGCCCATATTGATGGTCAGGATCGGCTCGGATCCCACATGACGGCACAGGTCCATAAACTCGTCCGTGCCGACATCATGCGGCTCCCACGTGTCCCAAGCCGGATCCAAATAGCCTTTGCGGGTGTCGCGCGGCCCGATCCCGGCTTCCCAATGATAGGCAGAGGCGAAGTTACCGCCGGGCCAGCGCAGGAAGGTCGGGCCCCAGTCTTTGAGCGCGTCGATCACATCGGGGCGGTGGCCGTCGGAGGTGCCTGCGGGCATGACCGACGTGCAGCCGATCCACAGATGGCCTTGATGGGCGTGGGCGATGGAGAAGACGGCGTCGGTGCTGGCGGCATCCACCGTCAGCGATGTCTCATAAGTTTGCCAATCGGCCCTCACCTCGGGGATCACCCAGCTTTGGTCGCCAAGCTTCACAGTGACCGCTTGCCCCTGCCCTTTCAGCACGACGCGCAGATCATAGGTCTTGCCCGCCTCAACCGTCAGATCGCCCTGCTGGACCCCGTGCAGCGCCCCATCGGCTTGCCGGATCGTGATGCGTTGCGATTGGGTTCCGGTGTAAAAATCACTGTTGTCATGCACAAACAGCACCTTGTGATAGTCGGGAGCGAGCGCCGTCCAAGGCTTGATGATCCCGTAGCTGGGGTTCTGGTGGCTTAGCCCTTCGCTGAGGCCCACATACATCTTGTCATGGCCCAGAAACTTGCGGTTGCGCAGCATCTCGGACCAGTGACCCTCGTAAACGCAACGCCCGATATGTTCGAGGTTCGCGCCATAAAGATGGTCATGCACAGCGCCCAGATTGGTCGCGAGGTCCAGCGTGATGGAGGCGGTATGGATACTCATGGGCGCAAACTGCCTTTCGTCGAATTGGGGATCAGGGTCATACGCGGCCAAACCCACCGACAGCACTCGACTCGCCCGACAGGAACCGGGAGGTCACGAGCAGGATCAGGATCGCAGGTGCGATGAAGACCAGCGACAGGGCCGCGATCATGGCGTTGTTGCCGGTGCCTGCGGCGGAGAACAGCAGCATCGGCAAGGTCACGACCCGGCCCTGGCCGATGAGGAAGGTCAGCAAATACTGGCTCCACGACACGAGGAAGGCAAACAGGGCGGCTACGAACAGCCCCGGCAGGATCGCGGGCAAGGTCACGTCCCAGAAGATCCGCCACGGGCGCGCACCAAGGCTGCGGGCTTGCGCCTCGAAATCCGGGTTATAGTTGGCAAACACCCCGCTGAGGGTCAGCACCACGTAAGGCATCACCGGCACCAGATGCACGATGGACACGCCGATCACGCTGCCTGCCAGATCCAGCGGAATGCCCATATCCTGCAGTGCCAGATCCCAGCGGATGAAGTTGATGTTCAGGCCAAGGCTGAAGGCGATGGGCGGCACGATGGTGGGGGTGATAATCATGAACTCGACCACCTTCTTGCCGCGAAACTTGTAAAGCCCCAGCGCGCGCGCGGCAGGCAAGCCGATGATGACGGACATGCCGGTGACAACCGCGCCGATGGCAAGGCTCAGCCACAGGGCCGAGATCACATCGGGGACCGAGGCCCACAGATCGACAAAGCCCATGAAACTGCGCTCGCCCGCCTCCGGGATCAGCTTGAGGCGCTCCCAGGCTTGCAGGCTCCACTCATTTGGGACCAGTTGCGGGTAGAACCAGCGAAACGCGAAGGCGTTGATCATGAAGGCAATGACCGGGGCCACGAACATCAGGCTGATGAAGATGATGGCGACGTAGAAGAAAACGCGTCTCATCGGGCTAGTCCTTCCGCACGGTGCGCGCGGTGATGTACATATAGACAAACACCAGCGCGAAGACGATTGCCGCGATAATCATGCTCAGCGCCATGCCTTCGGCGCGTGCGTTCAGATCGGGGTTGAGAAAGAAGTCGAGCGCCATCACCGGCAGCATCTTCGGATGCCCGACGCCAAGGATGCGCGGCACCTCGTAAGTGCCGAAGGTGAAGGCGAACACGATGATGGAGGCGGACATGAGACCCGGCATAATCAGCGGCAAGGTCACGGTGCGAAAGCGCTGCCAGCGATTGGCGCCAAGGCTTTGGGCGACGGCCTCGTAATCCTCGCCCAGCGATTGCAGGATCGCCAGCACGATAATGCCGAAAAACGCGACCTCTTTCCAGATATAAGCGAGGATGATGCCGATGCCGTAGGGGTCTTTGGTCAGGGCCGGAAAGTCGCGCGGAGAGGTCACGAGGCCCAGCTCGCCCAGCATCCGTGACACGAGCCCGCTTTGGCTGAACAGCATCAACATGCCCACCGCGATCACCAGATGCGGGATCGGCAGGTTCAGCTGAAAGAAGAAGACGGCGAGTTTTTTGCCGATGAAGGTGCGGCGCAGCAGTAAGGCCACTGCAATCGCGATCACGGCGGAAATGAAGGTGGAGGCAAACGCAACCCATAAGCTCAGCCACAGACCAGACCAGAAGCGACCCGACAGCTCGTCGGAAAACAGGACCGAGCGGTAGGCATCAAAGCTGAGGTTCGTCGCCCCGATGCTGGCATTGTACCCGAGGCTTTGCAGGAACCCGTAGGCGAGCGAGCCGAAGAACAGCACCGTGATGATCAGCATGGTCGGTGCCAGCATCAGCGGTATTCGAATGCGGTCCCACTTCATCGGGTCACTCTCACGTCAGGGGTGTCAGGGATTTGGCGTATTTGGACGGGGCGCGCGGGAGAATGCGCGCCCCGCCCTTGTGCTTGCGGGGGTGCGCCTATTCAGGCAGCGCCTCGCCACGCAGCACGTATTTCTGCCAATCGGCCTCGATGCGCGACTGATACTCGGCCGCGACATCCGCCACGAGCGCTGCTGCCAGACGCGCCGGGTCTGCGGCGGCATCCCCGAGGTTCTGCATCGCCGTCTCGATGGCCGCGATCTGGTCGGCATCGGTCACACGCGCCACGTCAATCGCCCAGCCACAGCAAAAGCCGTTTGCAGGCTGCACTTGGGCGGCTTGACGATCGGGGCGCAGGATCAAGTTCGCAGTGACAAGCGCTGCGGCCTTGTTTGGCGCGTTGTAGGGGATCGCGACGTAGTTGAAGTCACCGATCATATAGTTGTCGAAGCTGAACGCCCGCGATGTGGGCGCAATCAGGCCCGCACCGATATCCGGCCCTGCCCCTGCTGGCGATTGGGTAAAGGCAAACTCCACCTCGCCATTGGCAAACAGTCCTTTGAAGTCGGCGTCGCTGGTTGGATAGGTCTCGCCTTGACGCCAGAGGTTCGGCTCCCACGAGATCAGCTCTTTCCAGGTGGCGATGCTCCATTCGTTATAAAGCTCTTCGTTGAATTCACCGACCCACTGGCTGTGATCACCGCTCAGCTCGAACATCAGCTGCTTGACGAAGCGGGTGCCGATGAACGCGCCGGGTCCGGGGGCCACATAGGTGAACTGGCCGGGGTTGTTCTCGATCCATGTCGCCAGATCGGCGTAGGAGCGTGGCAACGCGTCCTCGTCCTGACGCGCGCTGTCATACATGAAGTGAAATTGCGCGCTCGACCACGGGCTTTCCATGCCCTCGACAGGCTTGCCGAAATCGAGGTTGATCGCCGGGTTCGTCCAATCCACCAGTGCCGAGTTCGGAATGCTTTCCGCCCACGGCCCGTAGAGCAGGTCCGCCTGCTGCAAGGTCGCGAAGTTCTCGCCGTTGATCCAGATCATATCGACGGAGCCCGCGTCGCCATCGGCCCCGGCCTCTTTTTCCGAGATCACTTGGTTGACCACATCGACCGTGTCGGCCACCGGCACGCGCTCCAGCGTGATGCCGTACTCTTCCATCAGGGGCTCGCCATAGAACGTATCTACGAAGCCGTTGATCGCGTCCGATCCGCCCCACATGTACCAAAACACCGTTTGGCCACGGGCTTGCTCGACCACCTGTTCCCAGCTGTCAAAGCCGGGCAAGTCTTGGGCTGATGCCGCTTGCACGCCCAGCGTGCTGGCTGCGGATAGCAGCATCGCTTGGGCCGTTCGTTTGAATGTGATCACTTTGTCGTCCTCCCAGGTTAACAATCTGTCGTCTTAAGTCACACGTTCACGCCGTCGATTTGGGCGTAGTCGGCGTATGGAATGGGTTGCAGCAGGCGCATGCGGGTCCAGGCGGCAAGCTCCATCAGCTCGCCCGTCAGATCGCCCTGCCCCATGGCAAAATGGTGCTGCACGCCCTTGACGGTCAGCGTGTTGATCAGGTCCCAGATGTCGATCTTCTCGCCATTCATCTTCAGGTTAGACACCCACCCGCGCGTGCCGTCATAGCCCTTGGACGGGTGATCGACGATTTCCGAGCCGAGCACCAAGAGCTGGTCCGCATGCTCGTTGATATAGCTGATCGTGACAGGCTGCGGTGCGAAGACCTGATCGCCGGACGCACCATATGGCCCGTCTGTACCATTGCGCCCTAGCGTGACGTGATCGACCCATGCGATGCCGTCGTCATTGGCGAAATGGCGCGGGGTCACGCCGCAATGCCACATCTGCATGGCTTGGCGGTCGGGATCGAGCGAGGCGAGATCCAGCAGCGTCGACGAGCCTTCGCGCCCCGACAAAAGGTTCAACATATACATGCTGACCGCGCCCAGAACGTCGCCTTCGCAGGAGACGGGGAAGTTATGATCGCTGCCCAGCCAGCTATAGGCCATGCAGGGCGCGATGTTGTAAAGCGCCTGGATCGTGGACCAGCATTGGACGGCCATACCGTCGAACTGCATCTCCTCGGACGTGTCGAGAAGGGCGAGGTAGAAGCGGGTGACGCGCTCGAACGACGAGGGATCAGACAGCGCCACTTCGCGGGCGACGCCTTTGATCTCGTCGGATGCGCGCTGGACGCGACCTGCATCCATCGCCTCGGCGCGTTTGACCACGTCGGCGAGATCAAGCGCTTCAATCGTCAGCCCAAGGTTTGACCGTATCCCCGCCTCGTCCGGCAACATGCCGACAAATCCTGGGGACACACCGCCAATCCAGCCAATCCGGGCGGAGCGCAGGTTTTTCTCGGCCCGCAGCGCGCTGACGGTCAGGGTAAAGCGGTCGCGGAATCGTTGTGTGCCAGCGGTGCCGTAGAACCACTTGAACGGAATATCGCGGCCCTTGAAATAGCTTTTGATCAGGCTGGCATAGTGGCTCATCGACACCAGCGAATGCAGCTGCACCTGGCCGTCCTGATGCGGGTCGGGCACCGACCACAGGCCCAGCTTTGGCGCGGCGTCGATAAAGGGATAGAGCTGCTCGCCCATCGAGCAGGCCGCGTTATGGATCAGCAGAAAATCGACGCCAGCCGCCTTGATTTCGCGCGCGGCTTCTTCGGCTTGCGCCTTGGAGTGGATGGGGCGCTCGATCGCGACCAGATCAAAGCCCATCTCGTCGGCATAGCCGCGCAATCCGGCGACCGCGATCTCGCGAACTTGATATTTCTCGGCAAAGTAAGGCGTGATCGACACACCGACATAGCCTATTTTGAGACGATGGCGCGCCTTCATGCTGTGGTTCTCATGGATCTGGTGCCTCCCCCGAAGCGCGGTGGCGCTCTGATCGACGCCTCGCCCCATCACCCTATGGACGGGCCGCTAAATTGCAACAACTAATTTGTAGTAATGAATTTCGACACCCATAGGCGCGTCTGCCTGCACCATTTTGTCCTTTTGCAAATCGCGAGCCTGTCTGCGCATATGATCTGAGCCGTCAGCCCCGGAGGTCTCGTGTCCCTGTTCTTTATCCTCGCTTTGCCCTTCTTTGGCGCGCTGTTGCCCGGCTTGATGAACGCGGCGGGTCGCTCGGCCACGGCAGGCGTGACCTTCACCGTGACGCTTGCGGCTTTCATTGGCCTTCTGACGAACCTGCCGGCGGTGATTGCGGGCGAGGTCGTCACCGCGCGGGTCGACTGGATCCCGACACTGGGGCTTAACTTCACGCTTATGCTGGATGGGTTGGGCTTTTTCTTCGCACTTCTGATCCTTGGCATTGGCCTTTTGATCATCGCCTATGCGCGCCACTATCTCAGCCGCAAAGACCATATGGGCGAGTTCTTCACCTATCTGCTGCTCTTCCAAGGCGCGATGGTCGGGATCGTGCTCAGCGATAACATCCTGCTCTTGTTGATCTTCTGGGAGCTGACATCGCTGTCGTCCTTCCTGCTGATCGGCTACTGGAAACATCTGCCCGAGGGACGCCAAGGCGCGCGCATGGCCTTGACGGTCACGGGCATGGGCGGGCTTGCGATGATCGGTGGGATGCTGATCTTGGGCCAGATCGTGGGCAGCTATGACCTGAGCGTCATTCTGCAAAACCGCGAGTTGATCCAGGCAGACCCCCTCTATGTGCCCGCCTTGATCCTGATCCTGCTGGGCTGCTTTACCAAATCCGCTCAATTCCCGTTCCACTTCTGGCTGCCCCACGCCATGGCGGCCCCCACGCCCGTGTCGGCCTATCTGCACTCGGCCACCATGGTGAAGGCGGGTATCTTCCTGATGGCGCGGATGTGGCCTGTGCTGTCGGGCACGACGGAGTGGTTCGTCATCGTCACCTCAGCGGGCCTGATCACCATGGTGCTGGGGGCGGTGATTGCGCTGTTCAAGCATGACCTGAAAGCGCTTTTGGCCTTCTCGACCGTCAGTCATTTGGGGTTGATCACCATGCTTTTGGGCACAGGCACGGCTTTTGGCGCGATGGCGGCGGTGTTCCACATCCTCAACCACGCGACCTTCAAGGCGGCCCTGTTCATGTCCGCAGGCATCATCGATCACGAGGCGCATACCCGAGATATACGCCGCTTGGGCGGGCTGCGCGTGCTGATGCCGGTGACCTTCGTGATCGTCACGCTTGCGGCCCTGTCGATGGCGGGCATTCCGCTGCTGAACGGCTTTTTGTCCAAGGAAATGATGCTGGAGGAGGCCAATCACACCGTCCTGTTCAACACGCCCTGGCTGGTGCCCGCGCTCGCGACGTTCGGCTCGCTCTTCTCGGCGGCCTATTGCTTCCGCCTGATCAGCCACGTCTTTTTCGGCCCGGTCCGCGACGACTATCCCGCCAAGCCCCATGATCCCGGTGCGGGTCTGTGGTTGCCGCCTGCGCTGTTGATGATCCCGGTCGTGCTGATCGGTATAGCCCCCTTTCTGGCCGAGCCTTTCGTCAAGCTGGTGACATCGGCGGTGCTTGGAAGCGCGGCTGAAATGCCATCAGCGCATCTGAAAATCTGGCACGGGCTGGTGCCTGCGCTTTACATGTCGATCATCGCGGTTGTCGGTGGTCTGGTGGTGTTGGCGCTGTTCAAACCCCTCTCGCGTCTGTGGGAGATCACGCCGCGCCCGGAAGCCAAGGTCATTTTCGAGGCAATCGTAGAGGCCGCGGCCCGCCTTGCCCGCTTGTTGATCCTGCCGCTGCATAACGGCGCGTTCACCCGCTATGCCGCCATCGGCACCGTCACCATCGTAGGCGCCGGCTTTTATGCCTGGACCACGGGCACCCTCAGCGCACCCGCCTTCAAATCCGCCCCCGCCGGTCCGGTGCTGATTGCCGGGTGGCTCATGTTGGTGGCGGCCACTGCTGGTATGGTCTTCATGCACCGCAACCGCTTCTTGTCGCTGATCCTGATCGGGATTGTCGGTCTGATGGTGTCCATCGGGTTCGTGTTTTTCAGCGCACCTGATCTGGCGATGACCCAGTTCACCGTCGAGGTGGTCACGATCATCTTGTTGCTGCTGGCGCTGAACTTCCTGCCCAAGCACACCCCCATTGAAAGCTCGGTGCTGCGCCGGGTGCGCGATGCGGGCATCGCGATTGCCGGGGGGATTGCGACCTTTGCGCTGTCCTATCACTACCTGCTACGCGAGGCCGTCGGCACGCCGATCTCGGAGTTTCATCTGGCCAATTCCTACAAAGGCGGCGGCGGGACCAATGTGGTCAATGTGATCCTCGTCGATTTCCGCGGCTTTGACACCTTTGGCGAGATCATTGTCCTGAGCATTGCCGCCCTGTTGATCTATGCGCTGACCGAGACCCTGCTCGACAGCCCGGTGCGCGCTCGTTTGCTGGGCCGCACCTCCGACCTGCCCCGCGCAGGCAATATGCACCCGATGATGATGGTGGTCTTGACCCGGGGCATGATGCCCGTCGCGATCATGGTCGGCTTCTACATCTTCCTGTCGGGCCATAACGAGCCCGGCGGCGGCTTCATCGCCGGGCTGATCGTGTCCATTGCTGTTGTGATGCAATATATGGCCAGCGGATTTGCCTGGGCCTTGG
The DNA here is from genome assembly GCA_965279125.1 of Dinoroseobacter sp. Classification (GTDB taxonomy): domain Bacteria; phylum Pseudomonadota; class Alphaproteobacteria; order Rhodobacterales; family Rhodobacteraceae; genus Dinoroseobacter. The sequence continues at coordinate 9,231 of CBDIHL010000031.1, read as the reverse complement.
CCCGGTTGCGCTATCCCTATCACGGGGTCATCGGTGCGGGGGTTCTGATCGCCGGTCTGACCGGGATCGGGTCGTGGTTCGTGGACAAGCCTTTCCTGACCTCGGATTTCACTTACGTGCGCATCCCGCCCTTTGACAAGTTTGAGCTGGCGACGGCGGCCCTCTTCGATGTGGGCGTGTTCCTGTCGGTTGTCGGCGCGGTGATGTTGTCGCTGGAAAGCTTCTCGCGTCTGGCCAAACGCGCCAACATGCCCGACACCGAGTATCCGATGGATATCGATCCGTCCCGCGATGACCCGCCCTCGGGCACGCCTGCGAAGGAGGGTGTGTGACATGGAACTTCTGCTCGCCTCCGCCATTGGAGTGATGACAGCCGCCGGGATTTATCTGGTGCTGCGCCTGCGCACCTTCCCGGTTATCCTTGGCATTTCGCTGCTGACCTATGCAGTCAATCTGTTTTTGTTCATCTCGGGCCGCGTCGCCATCGGTGCGCCGCCTGTGCTGCGTGACACAGTGACAACCTACACGGACCCGCTGCCGCAAGCGCTCGTGCTGACGGCCATCGTGATCTCGTTCGGGATGACGGCGGTGGTGGTGATGATCGGCCTTGGGGCGTTTCTTGGGTCAGATGACGACCATGTGGATGACCAACCCGAGACCTCGGACACCACGTCGGAGGGCAAGTCATGACCCATTGGTTAATCGCCCCCGTCGTTCTGCCCGCCATGCTGGCCCCGTTCATCATTCTGGCGGCGCGCTACCATATCGGCATCCAGCGCGTCTTCTCCATCGTCGGTGTCCTAATGCTGATCACGGTGACGGGCGGGCTTGCGCTGGCAACCGCAGATGGCAGCATCATGCTCTACCAGCTTGGCGATTGGGCGGCCCCGTTTGGGATCGTGCTGGTCGGTGACAGGCTGTCGACGATGATGGTTCTGCTGACGGCGGTGCTGGCGCTGTTTGTGCTGCTTTACGCCATCAGCTCGCGTTGGGATGACAGAGGGCGGCACTTCCACGCCCTGTTCCAGTTCCAGTTGATGGGCATCATGGGCGCGTTCCTGACCGGGGATCTGTTCAACCTCTTTGTGTTCTTCGAGGTGCTGTTGATCGCCTCCTACGGGCTGATGATCCATGCGGGCGGCAATGCGCGGCTGAAGGCGGGGGTGCAATATGTGCTGTTCAACCTCATCGGCTCGACGCTGTTTTTGTTCGCGCTGGGGTCGATCTATGCCGAGACTGGCACGCTGAACATGGCAGATCTGGCCAATCGCGTCGCCCTGATTGGTCCAGAAGACACTGTGGGCATTCGCGTGGCTTCCGTCCTGTTGTTGCTGGTGTTCGCCATCAAGGCCGCGCTTGTGCCCCTGCATTTCTGGCTGCCGTCGAGCTATGCCGAGGCCCCTGCCCCGGTCGCCGCCCTGTTTGCGATCATGACCAAGGTGGGCGCCTATGCGATCATCCGGGTCTATACGATGATCTTTCCGCCCGATCTGGAGGTCACCTCCGGGCTGCATGTGGATTGGTTGTTGCCCGCAGCCCTGTTGTCGCTGGCCATCGGCATGGTCGGGGTGCTGGCGGCCAAGACGCTTGATCGGTTGATCGCATTTGCGGTGATCGGCTCCATGGGGATGGTGATGATCGCGATCTCGCTGTTCACGCCCGAGGGGATCGCGGCCGCTTTGTACTACATCGTGCATTCGACCCTGGCGGGCGCTGCGCTGTTTCTGATTTGCGATCTGGTGCGCAGCGGACGCGCCGATCTGCGCCTGACGCCGCAACCGGCAATTGCAGGCACTGTCGTCATCTCGGCTCTGTTCTTTGCCAGCGCCATTGCCATGGCGGGCCTGCCACCGCTGTCGGGGTTCATCGGCAAGTTGTTGGTGTTGGATGCGGCTGTGGGCTCGGACCTCGTGGTATGGATTTGGGCGACTGTGCTGGGCTCCAGCTTGATCAGCATTCTGGGATTTGCCCGCGCGGGCAGCATCGTGTTCTGGAAAGCCCAAAGCGTGGCCGCCGCCGAAGGTGCCGCACCAGCGCCGCACGCCCCGCCCACCATGTCGTATGTGGCCATCGGTGGATTGCTGGCCTTGCTGGCCTCTCACACGGTCTTTGCCGGTCAGGTACACAGCTACACCACCGCCATCGCCGCACAGCTGTTCGATCCCGCGCCCTATATCGAGATCGTGCTGGAAACCCCCGGCAAGCTGAGCACGCCCACGTCCACGACGGAGGATCACTGACATGTCCCGCGCGTTTTACTGGCTTATACCGCACCCGGTTCTGACCCTGATCCTCGCCCTCGTCTGGCTGCTTTTGCAAAACGAGCTGTCGGCGGGCATGGCCGTCTTCGGTCTGATCTTGGGCATCATCATCCCGTGGAGCACCTCGATATGGTGGCCCGATACGCCCAAGGGCTTCCGCGCGGGCCGCATGATCACCTATAGCCTGGTGGTGATGTGGGACATCATCGTCGCCAATATAGAGGTGGCCTGGATCGTTCTGACCGTCCCAAACGCCAAGCTGAAACCCGCATGGGTCGTGATCCCGCTGGAGCTGTGCGAGCCTGAGGCAATCACGCTTCTGGCCGGCACCATCACCCTGACGCCCGGCACCGTGTCGGCGGATTTGTCGGATCACGGCCATAGCCTTCTGGTGCATGTGCTGCACACCACCGATCCCGATGCGATCCGCGAGGACATCAAGACCCGCTACGAGCGCCGCCTATTGGAGATTTTCACATGATGTTTGCAGACACACTTATGGAATTCGCGCTGGCCGTCACCTTCGTGACATTGGCGCTGGCGCAGGTCTTCTCGATGGTGCGGCTGGTGCTGGGGCCGACATCAGGCGACCGCATCCTGGCGCTGGATACGATGGTGATCAACTCGCTGGGCCTCGTCATCGTGCTGGGCATCGCCCAAGGCGTGCAGATCTATTTCGAGGTCGCGCTGCTGATCGCCATGCTGGGCTTTGTCTCCACCGTGGCGCTGGCGCGCTTCATCTTGCGGGGGGACATCATCGAATGACCGCTCAGATTATCGGAACATATGCCGTGGCTATTTCGCTGCTGATCGGGTCCGGGTTCGTGCTGGTTGGCGTGCTGGGGCTGTTGAAGTTCAACGATCCGATGACGCGTCTGCATGCCCCCACCAAGGTCGGCACCATCGGGATCGGGATGCTGCTGGTCGCCTCGATCATCCATTCGTTTGTGATGGGGGTGCCGTCGAGCCACGAAATCCTGATCATGGCGTTCTTGTTCGTCACCGCCCCCATCTCGGCCAATTTCATCGCAAAAGTGAACATCCACAAAGACGTGTGCGAAACCCCTCCGCCGCCGCCAGCTCGGGATGCGACCTGGTCTACGCTAAGCGTGCCAGAAGCCGAGCAGGAAAGCTGAGCGGTCTGCCCCAAGAGCGCTGGTTGCGACTGGACCTCGGGTTTTGAACACCGACACTGGCGCACGCATCTCCATCGGATCCTGACCAACCTTATTGTGCCGGGCACATGCCCAAAAAGGGCTAGGTCTATGATGGTCAGCACGAGGGCATCATTGATCAAGCCACGTGGGATGCTGTTCAGGAGCGACTTACAAAGCAGCGGCTCGAGCTTGAGGCACTGTCGCAGGCACAAGCGCGACAGCACAAAGCATCCCGCTGAAGTTCATGCCGGATGCCGCTGCAGCGGCATTGGTTCAAATGCAAGCTAAGCTACAGCAGATCGAGGACATTCCCAAATCGCCGAACGGCCCTGAGGCTTGAGAACCGCTTCTCAAATCTGCCAGGTTCGACATCAGCGGAATCGCGATCACGTTTGACATGGCCCCCCTCGCCAAAAGCCTTGATCTCTCAGCAAGCCGCCCAGATCCCACGGCCCTCAGGATGGCGGCCCCAGTTCATCTCAAACGGCGCGGGCAGGAACTCCGCCTGAACCTCGGTCTCGCCCTAAGCAACCCCGATCCAACACGCGCGGCAAATATGCTCAAAGCCCAAAGCTGGTTTGTCGCGATCAAGGCTGGAGACCGCATCAGCGACATCGCCGCCGCGCAACGCATGCCCGAGAGCCGCATTCGCCAACGCCTTCCACTCGGCTTCCTCAGCCCTTGGCGTGTCAAAGTGATCACCACCCGATAACAAGGCACTCTGGTTCACCGCGCATTACGTCAATGAGAACGGGCTGCACGAAAGCACAAGTTATTGCTGTATACCAATGCTTTAAAAAGTGGCGGAGGCTCAGGGATTCGAACCCTGGGAGGACTTTCACCCTCGTCGGTTTTCAAGACCGGTGCATTCGACCACTCTGCCAAGCCTCCGCTGACGCCTCGCTTAGCGCCCTGTCATTGATTCTGCAAAACTCTTTCGCCCCTGCGATGCCCCAGCCAAAACACGCCCACCCTTTCGTGATCAACGCCTTGCGCCCTTTTCTTGTGACGCGTCTGCGGTTACTTTGTGCCAAAGCCTCTCGGGCAAGGGGGCGATACGTGCTGCGCAGACGGCACGACATTGGGTGAAAGGTGTGGGCATGGCACGCGTATTGAGTATCGCATTTGCGGGAGTTGCGGCCTTCGCGCTGTCGGGATGTGACGAAACTGGTAGTTTTTCGCTTGGCTCCGGCGCGGGTCAAACCGCGAGCACAACCACCCGATTGGTCGAGCGCGACATTGAAGCGCCTGAAGTGTTTCAAGCCTCCGAGCAAGGTCTGTGGGATGGTCGCCCCTCCCTTGGGGGCGTTTGGGTGGCCTATGCGGATGTAAAAGATCCCGAACGTGTGATTATCCGCAACGAAGCAAACGGCCAGTTCGTCATTGGCGCGCTTTTCCGGCGCGAACGCACAACCCCTGGGCCAGCCTTGCAAGTCTCGTCTGACGCAGCAGAAGCCCTCGGCATGCTCGCAGGTGCCCCTGTTCAGCTGAATGTCACAGCCCTGCGCCGCCAGGAAGTGCCCGAAGCCCCAACGCCAAGCCCCGCCCCTGTTGCGGCGGGCGAGATCTCATCGGAAACGCTTGAGGATACCGTCGAAGGGGCCATCGCCGAGGTCGAAACCAACGCCCGCCCGCAAGGTGCCACTCCCCCCGCCGCAGCACCTGCGGCGACACCCCCCTCAAGCACGCTGTCCAAACCGTTCATCCAGATCGGTATTTTCAGCGTCGAGGCCAATGCCCGCCGCACCGCAGACCGCTTGCGCGGCGCAGGCATGGTGCCCACCGTGCGCGAACAAACCAGCCGCGGGCGCAAATTCTGGCGCGTTGTCGTCGGGCCGACCCGGACTTCCGCAGACCGGGCCGCCATGCTGCAAACCGCCAAGGGCCTCGGCTTTTCCGACGCCTATTTCGTCAGCAATTAAGGACGCAATCGCCCCCATGCTTCGCATTCTGCTCCGCGCCCTCCCTGTTATGCTGGCCCTCGCTTTGCCAGCCCATGCCGCCTTTGAAACCCGCGCCACGGCGGCGTGGGTTTATGATGTCGGCACCGACACCGTGCTTTTGGAGAAGAACGCGGACGAGGCTTTGCCTCCCGCATCGATGTCCAAGTTGATGACGCTGAACATGCTGTTCGAGGCAATCCGTGAGAACCCTGCCGTGTCGCTGGATACTCCGTTCACCGTCTCGTCGCGCAGCCAAGCGATGGGCGGCTCGACGATGATGCTGCAACAAGGCGACCGCCCGACTGCCGAGGATCTCATCAAGGGCGTGATCGTGCAATCCGGCAATGACGCGACCGTCGCAATTGCCGAAGGGCTTGCTGGGACTGAGGCTGCCTTTGCCCGTCTGATGACCGATCGCGCGCGGGCCTTGGGGATGGAGAATTCCACCTTTGTAAACGCCTCGGGCTGGCCAGCTGACGGGCACCGCATGTCGATGCGCGATCTGGGGATCCTTTCCAAACGCCTGATCACCGAGTTCCCCGAATTCTACGCTTATTTCGACGATACCGAATATCACTTCGCCGAACGCGCACCGTCCAACCGCTTCAACCGCAACCCGATCTTGCCTCTCGGCATCGGCGCGGACGGCCTCAAGACCGGCCACACCCAGGAAGCCGGGTTTGGCCTCGCAGGGAGCGCCAAACAGGGCGACCGCCGCGTTGTGTTCGTGATTACCGGTTTGCCCACCGCCGCCGCGCGGGCCGAGGAATCCGAGCGGATCGTCAACTGGGCCTTCCGCCAATTCGTCGCCCGCGATGTCGTCGAGGCCGGAACGCGCGTGGCTGAGGCCCCGGTTTTCATGGGCGCGGCCGAGACCGTGGGACTGGTAGCCGATGACAATCTCACGACGCTGGTGCCGCTGTCTGCGGGCAATGCGCTTGATGCGGAAATTCGGTTTAACGGCCCACTTCAAGCCCCTGTTTTTAAAGGCACTCTGGTTGGTGAGATGATCGTCCAGATCCCAGACATGCCTGCGCGTCGCATTGGGCTACGCACCGAAGGCGACGTGGCCGAGGGCAGCTTCACCCAGCGCCTGTGGATCGCAGCGCAGAGCATTCTCGATCAAATCACCGGACAAGGCGCTGCCGACGCGGCAGTGCGCTAGGGCGATATGTCTCCTCCCGGTCGCTTCATCAGTTTCGAGGGTATCGACGGCTCCGGCAAATCCACCCAAGCGCGCCGTCTGGCCGAGACCTTGCGCGCGGATGGCACGGATGTGGTGCTGACCCGCGAACCCGGAGGATCGCCCGGGGCCGAGGAAATCCGCGCGCTGGTGCTGCAAGGCGAACCGGACCGCTGGTCTGCTGAGACGGAGCTTTTGCTCTTCACCGCCGCCCGCCGCGACCATGTGGAGCGCACGATCAAGCCCGCGCTCGCGGCTGGAAAAACTGTCATCTGCGACCGGTTCGCCGACAGCACGCGCCTTTACCAAGGCATGACGCGCGGCGATCTGCGCAGCACCGTCGACCAACTGCACGCCCTGATCATCGGGATCGAGCCGGACCTGACCCTGATTATCGACATGGATCCCGCGAAGGGCCATGCGCGGGCCAAAGGTCGCCAGACGGCTGAGGAACGGTTCGAGGATTTCGGCACCGATTTCCAGACCCGCCTGCGCGCCGCCTTCCTTGATCTGGCGGCTGAGTTCTCGGATCGCTGCGAGGTCATCGACGGGGATGCCGCGCCGGATGTGGTGGCCGAGCGCGTCCTTGCGGCGGTGAATGCCCATGGCTGACGACGACATCCTTCCCGATCTCGACGCGCTCGACGGCGCGCCGCATCCGCGTGAGGCGGCGCGGGTCTTTGGCCATGAGACGGCGGAGAAAGCGCTGCTCGACGCGCTCGCCTCGGGTCGTCTCCATCACGCTTGGCTGCTGACCGGCCCGCAAGGCATCGGCAAGGCCTCCTTCGCGTGGCGCGCCGCCCGCTATCTGCTGAGCACGCCCATTGACGACGGCGGCATGTTCGCGCCCGAGCCTGCCACCTCCCTCGATACCGATCCCGAGGACCCTGCCGTCCGCCGCATCCTCATCGGCACTGATCAACGCCTGTTTGTGCTCAAGCGCAACTGGAACACCGATAAAAAACCCTACCGCCCCCGCGCCGAGATCACCGTCGAGGATGCGCGCAAGCTCAAGGCGTTCTTCGCCATGTCGATCCCCGATGGCGGACGCCGCGTGGTCATTGTCGATGCTGCCGACGAGATGAACCGCAACGCCGCCAACGCCCTGCTGAAAGCGCTGGAAGAGCCGCCCGAAAACACCGTCTTCCTGCTCGTCGCCCACCAACCCGCGCGCCTGTTGCCGACGATCCGATCGCGCTGCCGGGTGCTGCGCTGTGCGCCACTTGGGCCAGGCGATCTGGGCAAAGTGCTCGCCCAAGTGGAAGGGACCGAGCTGCCTGCGGATGAGTTGGCCCCGCTGACCCAACTCGCCGACGGCTCTGCCCGCACGGCGCTGTCGCTCAGGACCGCTGGGGGCACCGACCTCTATACCCAGATCATCGCCCTTCTCGACACGCTGCCCCGGCTTGATCGCGCCCGCGCGATGGCGCTTGCGACCTTGCCCGGCGGGGCTGCTGGCACCGAGCGTTTGTCGATGCTGACCACCCTGACCGAGCGCGCCGTCAGCCAAATCGCCCGCCAAGCCGCGATCTCCACCGCGCTCCCGGAAGCCACTCCCGGCGAGGCCGCGATCCGCGCCCGCCTCGCACCCACCCCCCATGCCGCGCAAGCTTGGGCCGAGGCCGCCGTCACCGTGCCCGCGCAGGTCCGCAAAGGTGCTGCGCTGAACCTTGACCCTTCGGTGCTTCTGCTCGATATGTTCCGCCAATTGCAGGCCACCGCCCGCCGGGCCGCGCCCTAAGCCAGAAAGCCGCCCATGCAACCGCGCATCACCGACAGCCACTGCCATCTCGACTTCCCCGATTTCGAGGGCGATGTTGCGGGCCTTGTAGACCGCGCCGCCGAGGCAGGCGTGCACCGCATGGTCACGATCTGCACGAAACTGCGCTGCGAGCCGGAGATCCGCGCCATCGCCGAGGCCCACGCGCCGGTGTTCTACGCCGCTGGCACGCACCCGATGAGTGCCGCTGCCGAGCCGCTCGCGACCCTCGACGAGCTTCTTACGTTGTCTAAGCACCCGAAATTCGTCGGCATCGGCGAGACGGGCCTCGACTACCACTACACCGCCGATAGCAAGGACATCCAAAAACAGAGCCTGCGCGTCCATATCGAGGCCGCCCAGCAGACCGGACTGCCGCTGATCATCCACGCGCGCGACGCCGACGATGACATGGCCCGCATCCTAACCGACGCCCATCACGCCGCCTCGTATACTTGTGTTATGCACTGCTTTTCCAGTAGCTTAGAGCTGGCGCGGGCCGCCCTCGACCTCGGCTTCTACCTGTCGATGTCCGGCATCTCCGCCTTCCCGAAATCCCAAGCTCTGCGCGATATCTTCGCCGCGGCCCCGGTGGACCGCATCCTTGTGGAAACCGACGCGCCCTATCTCGCACCGCCCCCCCACAGAGGTCGCCGGAACGAGCCTGCTTATACCGCCCACACCGCCCGCGTCGGGGCCGAGGTGTTCGGCCTCAGCTATGAAGACTTCGCCGCCCAAACGGAGGCCAATTTCGAGCGTCTCTTCTGGAAAGCCGCACAGCATGGCTGAGTTGCGCCTGACCATCCTCGGCTGCGGCTCGTCGGGCGGGGTGCCGCGCCTTGGCGGCCATTGGGGGGCCTGCGACCCCGAGAACCCCAAAAACACCCGTCGCCGCTGCTCGCTTCTGGTCGAGCGGATCACGGAGGAT
>CBDIHL010000030.1:0-77108 GCA_965279125.1 Dinoroseobacter sp. | reverse complement strand
CACGCGCGCCAAAACCACCGCATCCTGCATCGCCATCGCGCCGCCCTGACCCATGAACGGGGTGGAGGCATGGGACGCATCCCCGATCAACAAGACGCGCCCCCGGTGCCAAGGCAGCGGCAGCACGATCTCCTCAACGGCGGTCAGCAACACCTCGGAGCCTGCATCCAACGTATCGAGGAAGGGTGCAGCGGGACCGCGAAATTCGGCGAAGGCGGCGCGCATCTCGGTCGCCCATGCGTCGGGCGGGATATGGGCCAACTTGGGTGCGGCGATGGTTCCGAAAGTATAGAGCTTGTCGTCGCTGATCGGCATGATCCCGTAGCGTTTGGCAGGCCCCATCATCATGATCTTGTCCGTCAGATCGCGGGGCCGATCATGGACCGAGCGCCAGACGGTGAAGCCGGAATAGCGCGGTGCGACCTCCATCCCGATCAGATCGCGTAAGGTCGAGCGGATGCCATCCGCCCCGATCACCAGATCGAACGTGGCGCGTTCCCCATCGTGGAACGCCACATGCACCTCGCTGCCCGCCTGATCAACGCACCGGATCGTCAGGCCCAGATCGACGCCGACGCCCAATTCGCCCAATCGCGTCGCCAGCACCCTGTGCAGCTCGGCGCGTTTGATGCCAAGGATGGCAGGCACCCGACCCTCGCGCGCTGTCGGATAGGTGGTTGTCGTGATCGGAGCACCGGTGTGGTCGTAATAGGCGTTGCGCCCGTCGGGCACCGCGAACCCCGTGCCTAGGATTTCGTCCAGAACGCCCAGATCATCGAGCGCCTCTAACCCGTTGACGTAGACGAAAATGCCGGAGCTGGCGAAGCGCCATTCGGTCTGTTTCTCGATCAGGCGAACGTGGTGGCCTTGCGCGGCGAGCGCGATGCCAGCCGCGCATCCGGCAATACCAGCGCCGACGATCAGGATGTTTTGATGCGGAATGGACATGGGGCAGCTAGGCTTGGTTGGTGGCAATCAGGGATTTGTCGCGCAGCGCGATCTGGCGTTGGATCATCGCCTGCAACATGGCGGTTTTTTGAAGCGCTGCCGAGGGGTCGGACCAGAGATTGGTTAACTCGTGTGGATCGGCGTCTAAGTCGTAAAGCTCACCCAGATCGGAGCCCTCGAACACGCTCATCCGCCAGCCGTCATGGACCAGCGAGCGGATGGAGGTATCGGCGTCCGGGTCGATGTAAACGCCGATCCCGGGATCCTCGATCAGGATCGGTTTATTCTGGGCGCTCGGCGCGCAAATGTCCTGCCCCTGCATGCCCACGGGCACCTTGATCCCGGCCCGTTGCAAGAGCGTGGGCGCGAAATCGATGGCGCTGGCTTGCTGGTCCGAGGTGCCGGGCGCGCTTGCGGGATCAGCCCAGATGAAGGGCACACGAATAACGCCGTGGCTGTGGACCCCGTGTTTGAGGACCGTGCCGTGATCGCCCATATAATCGCCGTGATCGGACATGAAACAGATGACGGTGTTCTCGGTCAGGCCAAGCGCTTCGACCTGCGCCAGCAGCTTGCCGATCACGTCATCCACCATCGTGATCGCCCCGTAATTGAGCGCAATCATCCGGCGCAAGCTCGCCTCGTCCACATGAAACGGCCAGTAGGCGTCCGGGGCTTTGTCGCCCAGCGCGTAAGCGTCGAGGACGTGTTGCGGCAGGTCTGTGCGCGCGCCGGTGGGATGTTTGAGGCTTTCGGGCAGCTCGACGCTGGCCGGATCGTAGAGGTCATAGTAGCGCCCCGGCGGCGTGAAGGGATGATGCGGATCGGGGAAGGAGACGGTCAGCAGGAAGGGGCGGTCGTCATCCTCGACCAGAAACTCGGACGCCATTTCGCCAACATAGGTCGTTGGATACAGCGCTTCGGGAACGGCGGTGCGCCAGACCTGCGGTGTGCCATCCTCGCCCTCGGCCTGCGCGCGACCACGCGGATCGGGGGTGCCATTCAGCCTGTCGGCGAGCCAGCGCGAATAATGCCCCTCCACCTGATCGCCGTGCCCGATGCACAGGCGCACATGGTCATAGCCGTAATAGGGTATCGGCAGGTCGCGGTCGGGATCGCTGGCCCACGCGCCGCGCACCTCTTGGCCAAAGCCCTCGCCTTTGCGCTGTTCTCGGCGCGCCAGATCATAAGGGGCCGGGGCGGGATCGCCCTGCCCGCCCTGCGCGCGTTCTTTCGCCGGAATGTTCGACACGTTCTGAAAATGCGCCTTACCCACATGCCCCGTGCGATACCCGGAGCTGCGCAGGACATCGGCGTAGGTCGTGGCATCAAGGGCCAGCGAAATCCCGTTCTGCCGACATCCATTCACCGAGGTCATCTGGCCTGTAGCAAGCGCCGCGCGGTTCGGTTGGCAAATGGGGTTGGCGACATAGAACCGCTCGAACCGCGTTCCCCGCGCCGCGAGGCTGTCGATATGCGGTGTCTGCACGATCGGGTTGCCGTAGCACCCGAGGTGATCAGCCCGTTGCTGGTCGGTCATCAGGACGATGAAATTGGGCCGCTGCGCACTCATCGGAACATGTAATCGACCGGACCTGTGACCAAAATCGGGAAGTGGAACAGGATCAGGATGGCCAGCAAATCGCAGATGATAAACGGCATCGCCGCGCGGTAGATCTGGTTCATCGTCGTGCCTGCGGGGGCGACAGCTTTCATCACGAACAGGGCCGCCCCAAGGGGGGGCGAGGTTGCGCCCGTCTCGATGGCGACCAGATACATTGCGGCGAACCAGATCGGGTCAAAACCGAACTGGATGACAATGGGGATGAAGATCGGCAGGGTGATCAGCATGATCGGCAGGGGCCCCATGAACATGCCCAGAAAGATCACGGATATCAGCATCATCGCGATGATCGTCTCGTTGCTGACATCCAGCGAGATGATCGCGTCCACCATCCCGAACGTCGCCCCGGTGAAGGCGAGGATTTGCGTGAAGGCGACCGCGCCCGACACGATCAGCAAGACCATGACGGAGATATTGGCGCTGCTGAACATAGTGTTGGAGAACACATTCCACGTCAGGCGGCGTTTCATGGCGGCCAATGCGAGGGTGGCAAAGGCGCCCGTGGCGGCGGCCTCGGACGGTGTGGCGATGCCAAGGAAGATGACGCCGACCACGGAAAAGACGACCAAGGTTAACGGCAAGATGTTAACGACGGTGGCGCTGACCTTCTCTTTGAGCGGCACATGGGGGACGTCAAACGAGGGCGCGATGTCGGGCTGGAGCGTGCAGCGGATGTAGATATAGAGCGCGTAAAGCACCGCCATCAGCAGGCCCGGCACGATGATCCCGATCAGGATACGGCCGATGGACAGATCGCCGATGACCCCCAAAACCACGGCGAGCGAGCTGGGCGGGATCATGATCGCCAAGCCAGCGGACCCGAGGATTGGCCCAAGCGACATTGGCTTTTTGTAGCCGCGCTTTTCCATCTCCGGCACCAGCGAGGACCCGAGCAGCGCAATCGAGCCCATCGAATTGCCCGTCAGGGTCGAGAACAAAACGCCCCCGCCCACGGCCATGAACGCGAGCCGCCCGCGAAGCCTCCCGAACCATTTGTCGAGCGTGTCCATCAGGTCCACAGCGATCCTCGACTGAAACATCGCCTCGCCCATAATCATGAACAAAGCGATGGGAACGAGGGTGAAACTCGACAGCGAATTAACCGTGTTCAAAACGAGTTGTTGCACACCGCTGATCCCACCGAGCAGAATGTAGCCACCCACGAGGTTCACAGCGAGGAAGGAAAACGCGACCGGCAGACCCATGACCATCAGGATCAACAAGGGCGTCAGGACGATTGCGATGACGGTATACCACTCCATGATCTAGACGTCCTCGCCTGCGAGCGCGCGCAGGCCTTTGTCGAGGAACTGGAACCCCATAAGGAACATCCCGAACGGCAAGGCGGCGGTGATCCAGAAGCTATAGGGGGCCATGACCGTGGTTTGGCGGACGCCGACCTCGTATTGATCGATGACGACCATGATGCCTACAACCGTCAGGATCGCGCAGATCGCGAGGCCGATGGAGGCGTTGGTCACAGTCGCAATGCGCCGCCATGTGGGGCCGAGGCTGTCATACACGAGGTCGAGCACGACATGCATGTTCTTCTCAAGCAGATAGGGCGCGCCGAGGAAGGTAATGAAAAGAAGGGAATATTCGCTGACCTCAATCACCCAGAGGCGCGATTGGTCGAAAATCGAACGGCTAAGCACTTCCCACAAGATAATGGAGGCGACGAAAAACAGGATCGCGGCCCCCGCGCCCGCGCAGATCAGGTTCATCCGACTGAACAGTCGCGCGACGGTCTGGTAGGTGTGCGGCATGGGTCAGCGTGTTCCCGAAGGGGCGATGGATATAGAAGGTGTCCTGCCGGGACATGGCGCCCCGACAGGTAGAGTTAGACAGCGAAGGCGGGAATTATTCCATCATCGCGCGCAGCTCGGCCGTGACCTCGTCGCCAGCACTCACGGCCAAAGCGCCCCAAGCGGCGTCCATGGCGGTCTGCTCTAGCGTGGCGGCTTCTTCGGCGCTCAGCTCAAGCCGGGTGAAACCGGCGGCATCCATCGCGGCAACGCCTTCGGCCAGATCATCGACCCAGATCTTGTCCAGCTCAGGGGCCAGCTCGTCACGCAGGAAGGTGATCAGCTCGGCTTGGGTATCCGCATCGACCTCAGCCCAGGTGTCCTTGTTCACAAGCACCGGGAAGCCCGCGCGGTAGACGCCGGGATAGATCACAGTGTCCACAACCCCTTCAAACTGCGCGTGATTGCCCACTGGACCCTGCATAAAGCCGTCGATTGTGCCACGCTCCATCGCGGTGAAGATCTCGCCCATCGGCAAAACAATCGCTTCCGCGCCAAGGGCTTGCACCATCGGCAGAAGCGCTGGGAACACGCGGATGCGCTTGCCTTCAAGATCGGCGAGGCTGCTGACCGGATCGGCCATATAGATCAGGAAGTTCAGGTCCGATGCCGGGATCTCGCCAAGATAAACAAGGTCTTTCTCGGCATGCAGCTCTGTCATCCGCTCGTGGTAATTCGTGGCGGCGATTTCCTCATAGCCCTTGAACGACAGGTTCATCGTGCCCGAGGTTGGCACGAGGCCCGAGTAATAGCTGGGGCTGGTATAGGTCATGTCCATCGCGCCATTGCGCACGGCTTCGGCCTGACCGAAGGGCGGTAGAACCTCGGGACCACCGCGCCAGTTGATCTGGACTTTGCCCTCAAACCGCTCGTTCACCGCATCGACAAACATCCCGAAAGGGGCGGCGATGGAGACGGGTTTTGGCACCAAGGTCACGGCATTCATGGTGACTTCGGCTGTGGCAGGGGCGGCCAGCAAAGTGGCGGCCAGCGCAGATTTCAGAAGGTGTTTCATGGTATCTCCCGGTTGTTGGTGTTGGTCAGTTTAGCTTAGCGGGGTGGCCCAGGCGTTGTAGCCGTAGACCCAATCGGCATTACTGCCCTTCTTCAGCCATTCATTGGCGAGGCTGCTTTCTTGAATTTTCGCGGTGCGGGGTTTGCGTTCGGCCTCGTAGGTTTCCAGCGCTTCAGCGAGGCTAGCATCACTCGCACTCGTCAAAGCGCGCCCCAAAACGACCGCATCCTCGATCGCCATGCACGCCCCTTGCGCCATGAACGGCACCATCGGATGGGCCGCATCGCCAAGGATCGTCGCGCGCCCCTTGGCCCATTGCTCCATCGGATCACGGACATGCAGGGCCGAGCGGGTCACGGTGTCGAGCGCACCGAGCAATTTCTGCGCATCAGGGTGGAAATTCGCATAGGCCGCGCGCAACTCGTCCACATCGCCGGGCAGCGTCCAGCCTTCCTCAGACCAGCCGTCTTGGGGCGTGGTCGCGAAGACGAAAATCTCGCGGCCTTGGGTCAGCGGGAAGGTGACGATCTGCTTCTCGGAGGTCTCGCCCCACCACTTAGTAAACGCGTCCGTGTCGGGCAGGTCTTTCGCTTTGTCCGCCGGGAATACGCCCCGATAGGAGACCATGCCGGTGAATGTCGGGTTGTCCTGCCCCCAGAGCGCTTCGCGCACGACCGAGTGGATGCCGTCCGCGCCAATCACCAGATCAAAGCTGCGGGTGGTGTCGTCGGCAAAGGTGATCTCGGCGCTGCCTTCGTGCAGGCTAAGGGCCTTGGCCGATTTGCCGAGATGCAGGCAACCCTCGGGCAACTCGGCCCGCAATGCCTCAAGCAAATCCGCCCGGTGGATGGTCAATTGCGGGGCGCCGTATTTTTCTTCCGCCGCCGTGCTCATCGGCATCCGGGACGTCTCCTCGCCCGTCACCCCGTCGCGGCTGATCCGATATGTCGGGCGCGAGGAATGCGCGCGCAGGTAGTCGCCCACCCCAAGTTGGTCGAGCGCGAAGACCGCATTCGGCGTCAAGTTCACATCCGCGCCGACACGGTTCATGGCGCGCGCTTGCTCGAACACGTCCACATCGTGGCCCGCTTTGCGCAAGGCAATCGCGGCGCATAACCCGCCGACACCACCGCCACAGATCCCAATCTTCAGCTTGGACATTTTAGCCTTGTCACTCCCGGATGTGTTCTATTATGAACATCATGTTCAAAGCGTAGGAGGCTTGGAGGGACAGGTCAAGGAATTCTAAGTGCGGGAGCCCGGATTCCGCCCCTCATATGCGGAATAAATGTTCAAATACGCCAAAATTGTTCTAATATGGGCAGGCACGGAAAAGAGAGGCGCAAGACCATGACACCGGATGGAACGACAACCTACTCGGTCCCGCCGGTCGAGCGCGCCATCAAGCTGATGCGCTATATCGGCGACGGGAAGACGTGCCGCAACCTTTCGACCGCCTCCAAAGACCTCGGGATCAACCGCACGACCCTGATCCGCCTGATCCACACGCTGCTCGACACCCGCATGATCGAGGAAATTGCCGAGGGCGCAGGTTACCGCCTCGGCGCGGGCTTAATCAGCCTTGGCGCGCAGGCAATCCATGGCCGCGATATTGTGCAGGTGTGTCAGCCTATTCTGGCCGATCTATGTGCGCAAACAGGCATGTCCGCGCATCTGGGCATCCTCGATGGCCGCGACATTATCTATCTGGGGCGCGAGACGCCGAACACCCATCTGGTCAGCAATGTGCGCGCCGGATCGCGGCTGCCCGCGCATGCCTCGTCCATCGGGCGGGTGATCTTGGCCGAGCTGCCCGTGCCGCATCTAGAGGCGCTCTTTGCCGATGCGCCCCTCAGTGCAGCGACCAACAAAACGCCCCTCACGTTGGACGGGGTGGTTCAGCAAGCTGTCGCCGACAAAGCGGCTGGCGTGGCCTGGAGCGAGGGCAATTTCGAGCAAGGCATCGGGTCCTGCGCCGCCGTCATCCGCGACCATACCGGGGCGCCCGTGGGCGGGCTGAACGTGTCGGGGGCGCAAGTGGCCTTTGTGGCCGAAACGGAGGCAGGGACATCCGTGATCCGCGATGCCGTGCGCGAGGCCGCAGCCCGCGCGTCGATGGAATTGGGCTACCGCTAGCGCGTCACGGCCAGCGCGCCCAAGGATGGGGTGCGCCGCTCATATCCTCGTAAATCGACTTTTGCGTCTGGTAGGCCCGCAAGCCCTGCCGCCCCTTCTCGCGCCCAATCCCGCTGGCCCCGTCCCCGCCAAACGGCGTCGAGATGGAGAACTGCTTGTAGGTGTTCACCCAGACCGTGCCCGCCTTGATCGCGCGCGCGATGCGCCAGCATTTGGGGTGGTCTTTGGACCAGATGCCCAGTGCCAAGCCATACTCATTGTCATTGGACTTCGCGATCACATCCGCCTCGTCCGCGAAGGGTTGGGCGATCAGGACCGGACCGAATATCTCCTCCCGGCAGACCTGCGCGGTATTGGGCAAGCCTTGGATGATGGTAGGCATGTAATACGCGCCGTTTGCATAAGCCGCCCCCTCGGGCCGCGCGCCGCCGGTCAGCACTTCGCCGCCTTCTTCGCGGGCAAGGGCCACGTAATCCTCGACGGTTTTGCGGTGATCTGCGTGGACCAGCGACGACACTTGCGTGGCCGCATCGAACGGATGCCCGACCTTGAGAGCCTTTGTCGCTTCGACCAACCGCGCCATGAAACGCGCATAAATCGTGTTCTGCACGAACAACCGCGAACCCGCTATGCAGCTTTGTCCCGAAGACGAGAATATCCCGAACAAAATCCCCGCAATCGCCTGATCCACATCACAATCATCAAACACGATCGTGGGGGATTTCCCGCCCAATTCCAACGAGATCGGCATCAGCTTCTCCGCCGCCGCATGGGCCAGATGCCGCCCTGTGGACGTCCCCCCTGTAAACGAGACCTTCGCGACATCCCGATGCGACACTAACAAGTTGCCCACCTCGCGCCCCGATCCCGGCAGCACCGAGAACAGCCCTTTCGGCAAACCGCTCTCGTCAATGATCCGCGCCAGTTCTAATGCGGTCAGCGGCGACCAGCTGGCGGGTTTCAGCAGCACCGCATTGCCCGCAGCCAAGGCGGGCGCGACCTTCTGGGCATCTGATGCTATGGGCGAATTCCACGGCGTGATCGCGGCCACGAGGCCGAGCGCGTCATGCACCGAATAGGTCAGGTAGTCGCCGCGCGGGACGGTCAGCAGCTCATCGCTCGTCTCCAGCACCGCGCCGAAATAGCGGAACGTGGCAGCCGCGGACATCGCGAGCGCGCGCGTTTCGGCGAGGTTTTTCGACGTGTCGCGGCTTTGAATAAACGAGATGCGGTCGATATTGGCGGTGATGCCGTCGGAGATTTTGTAGAGGTATTGCGCGCGCTCATGGGGCTTCAGGCCAACCCACGCAGGGTCCGATTGCGCCGCCTTCGCGCGCGCAATCGCCAGCTCCACATCCTCGGGGGACGCGCCGTTCAGGGTCTGGTTCTCCACCCCTTCTGCCGCGAAAATCGAGGTGATCGGAGCGCCCCGCCCCTTGGCCCAAACGCCCCCGATATAGAGCTCGCCGTTGCCGAATGCGTGGTCCATGACGGGCCCCTAGATGATGATGGCGGCCGAGCGGTTGCGCAGCGCGCGCGCCAAACTCAGCACCGTGGATTGAGAGGTTTTGGGGTTCAACGGCGAGGCCTTGCCAACCAGCGTCATCTCGAAATCGACGGCCCCTGAGCGCACGGAAAACTCATGCGTGTTGGCCGTGGCTTCGGGATCGGCGACGAGGCGCACTTGCGTCTCGTCAAACCCGCATCCGGCCAGCGCGAGGGTCGCGGCGACATTGGCGTTCTTGGGGTACTGGCTGGCGGCTTGCCGTGCTGTGCCTTCGAAAAAGGCCTCCGCCTTGGTTAATGCGCCAAGGTCCACTACGGCCTCGGCGGGCGATCCGGCCCATGCGTGCGGGGGTTTGCGGCCTGTGTAGATGACTTGCGTGATGCCCGACAACTTTGCGGCAGCGAGCGCGTCGATCCCCCCGATGGCCCCCGCAGGCAGGGTCAATTGCGCCCCCCCTTCAAGGGCCGCGTGTTGGAGGCGCTCTAACACCCCGTCCTGCGCGAACGCCCCGATGGAGGCCGCGATAAAGTCGATCCCGGCGCGGAGCACATCCGCGCCGAACCCCACGGCGGAATGGCCCGCAGCCTCAGTCACCACGTCCGGCTTGGCCTCAATCAACGTCGCAACATCATCGGTCACGGCAACCTGCGCGCGCCCCGCAACCAAGGCCTCGGCCGCCGTCTGCGTCGCCTCAACCTTTCCCGCGCGCACCAACACCGTCAGCCGCGCGGGCAGCCCCTCGGCTGTGTCGGCCAGCACATGCAGCATCCCCTGCGCAATCGCGCCGAACCCGATCAGGCCCAGATGTGCGGTCATGTTTTGCCGCCTGCTGCCCCGGCAGGGGGACCTGCAAATTGCTCGGCAAACGGACCGATCTCGATCATGTCCACCTCGACGAGGACCGGGCCAGAGGCCTCCATCGACCGGTCAAACACCGCCTCGAAATCCTCGATCCGCGACACCTTCACATGGGGCATATCAATCGCATCGCACAGCTTGCCAAAGTCGGGCGTCTTCAGCGCCGAATAGTGCCTGCGCCCGTCATATTGCGCGTCTTGGATATTCTCGATCACGCCATACGCCGCGTCGTTCATCAGCACGAAAGTGATGTTGAGGCCCTCGCCAACGGCGGTGATCAACTCGGCAATCCCCAGCATCGCGCCGCCATCGCCGAGCAAAGTCACCGTGCGTTTGTCGCCCGAGGCGACCCCGGCCCCGATGCCCATCGCGATCCCCTGACCGATGCCACCGCCCAGCGCGTGAACGCCTAGGTGCGGCGCTGCGACCTGCACATAGCGGTTGCCGAAGGTCGAGTTCGAGATCGTCACATCGCGCACCCACGGATGCGCACCGCGCGACACCACGCCCAGCAGATGATCCGCCACCGTCTGATACGGCCCCAGCTTGCCCCGCAAAACCCCTTCGGATTGCGCGCGGGCCACGGCAATGTCGTAGCCTTGCTGCGGATCCACATCGAGGGTCTCTGGCAACCGATCCAGCAACCCGCGCAACGCCAGCTTGGCATCGGCGCACAGGAACATATCAACGGGATAATTTCGCCCCGATTGGGTCTGATCGCAGTCGATCTGGATCAAGGGCTTGGGCAGCGCCATCTTGTTGTTCAACGTCTCGTTCCCGCGCAGCCGCGAGCCGACGACGATCATCAGGTCGGATTTGGCGTACACAGCGCGCGCCTCGGGCGTCATGTTGAACGCGCCCAAGGTGGCGCTGTTTTCCTCCGGCACCGTGGCGCGGCCTTGGGTCGAGGTGACGGCGCCAAAGCCGCGCGCGACCAGTTCCGTGGCCTCCTCGCGCGCGCCCCGCGCGCCCCCGCCAAGCCAGATCATCGGGCGTTTGGCGGCCTTGATCCGGGCCGCCAGCGCGTCGAGCGCCTCGGGGGGCGGATGCGGCACAGCGGGCAAAGGCACCGTGCAAGGCGCCGAGGCGACCGCCACCAAGCGCTGCACATCGACGGGGATTTCCAAGCTGACCGGCCCCGTCGGCGGGGTGGAGGCGGCGCGCACGGCGGCCTCGAGCATCCCAACCACACTCTTCTCATCCCAGATGCGGAAATAAGCTTTCGACACCCCCCGCAACATCTCGGGCTGTTTCGGCACGTCGTGAATGGCGGCGCGGTCGCGGTCCATGAACTCGCGGTCGATCTGGGTGGTGATGTGCAGGACCTTACTGCCAGCGGTCAACGCCTCCGCCTGTCCGCCCGCCGCATTGCCCGCCGCCGTGCCGGTCGAGGTCAGGCAGACGCCGACCTCGCCCGAAACCCTCGAAAACGCGTCGGCCATGTTCATCGCCCCCGCCTCGCCCCTTGCTGGCACGAAGCGGATGCGGCCTTGCTCCGCAATCGCGTCGAGGATCGGCATGTTGTGGATCGAGATGACACCGAAGACGGTGGTGATGCCAAGCTCGGACAGGCAGCGCGCGATCTGGTGGCCAACGGTTTCGGTCATGGTGGTCTCTCTTGTCAGGTCGTCACGCAAAACGGGAAACCCCGCCGGAAATCTCTAGCTGGGCGCCAGTGATGTAGCTGGCGGCGGGCGAGGCGAGGAACATCAAGGCCCGCGCAGGCTCGTCGGGATGGCCAAGGCGGCCGAGGGGGATTTTCTTCTTGGCGGCAAGCTCGGCAAACCAGTCCGCGCGGGTCTGGGTCGGGTCCTCGCGCGCCTCGTACCGGCGTTGCCATTGGTTGCTGTCCACAAGGCCCAACAGGATAGAGTTCACGCGGATGTCCGGAGCCAGCTCGCTCGCCAATGATTTCAGCAGGTTCTGCACACCCGAGCGCGCCGCGGAGGTGCACACCATATGCGGTTCCGGCTGGTAGGCGAGCAGCGAATTAACCGCGGCAATCGCCCCTTGGCCAGACGCACGCAGCATGGGCGCGAAGGCGTGGATCGGGTTGAGTTGCGAGAAAAACTTCAGCTCCAACTCGTCGCGCCAGTCTTGATCGCTGGTATCCGCGAAGGTCGATACACGCCCCTGCCCGGCATTGGTCACCAGCGCGTCGCAGCCGCCGAACTTGGCTTGGACGGCGCTGGCAAACGCATCGACATCGGCGCGATCGAGCACCGAGAAGGCAGCACTCAAAATTCGACCCTCGCCGAACTCCGCCGCCAAATCCGAATGCACCGCGTCCAACCGCTCGGCCCCGCGCGCGCAGAACGCCACATTCGCGCCCTCGGCCAAAAGCCCGCGCACGGTTGCCAGACCGATGCCCGACGAGCCGCCCGTGACCACAACTGTGCGCCCTGAAAGTCCCAGATCCAACGCCGCTACTCCGCCGGAAATCCGGGATCAGGCCGTCCGGCCATGACCGCGCGCATCGCAGGCGTGGGCGGTCCGGCCGTCATCCACTGATCCATCGATTCCGGGTCCGAGCGCGACCAAACCTTGGCCTCGTGTGTGTCTTCGTCGATCTGCTGCACATCGGCCGTGAACTCGATCACAAAGCCCGAGGGCGAGACGAAATAGGCAAACGGATTGTTGCCCGGCCCGTGCCGCCCCGGTCCCCAACTTGGCACCTGCCCGTTCTGTTTCATCCGACCAATGCCCCGCATGAAGCTGTCGATGCCGGGCATCTCAAACGCGACATGGTTAACGGAGGCGTATTTGGCGCGCACCAAGGCAATCGCGTGATGGTCGCTGCCACAGCGCAGAAACACCATCTGATCGGCGGAATAATCCGAGGTCCGAAAGCCCAGCACCTCGCGATACCACGCCTCGCCGCCGTCCATATCGGGCGTGTTCAGCACCACATGCGTGACCTTGCTGGGATAGGCGTGGACCGGCTCAGCCGCGCGCATTGCAAGGTCCGTCGTGAAGCGCAGGCGGCGGTTGTCGGGGTCCAGAACCTCGAACCCGTACCCGCCAATCGTGTCGTCAATCATGGCAGGCGCACCCATAGTCGTCGCCCCGTTCACGGTCACTTGCGCGTAAAGCGCGTCGATCCCCGCGCGGTCGGGCATCCCGAAATGGATATACTCGATCCCGTAGGTGTCATCGTCCTTGAGGCCATAGATAAACGGCTCGTCGCCGGTGCCGCGCAGATAGGTGATGCCGTCGGCTTTGTGGCCAACCTCAAGCCCCCATTGATCGAGGTAGAACTGCGTCGTCTCAGTAATCCCCGGTGCGCGCATGACGAGGCCGCGCATGTGGTGAACTCGGATTTGGTCGGTCATCTAGGAGGCTCCGATGGGGGCGAGAAGGCCGGCAAGGGCGTCGGCAAAGGCGTCTGGCTGTTGGACATAGATCGCGTGGCCCGCACTGCGAATATCAAGGATGCGCGGGGTGCGAGAATTGGTCTTGGCCCACGCCTCGGCGGCGGCTTGGGTCTGTGGGCGCGGCGTGACTTTGTCTTGCGCGCCGGTGATGAAATCGGTGGGGGTGGTGACATCGGACATAAGACCCGCGAGGTCGCCACTGGCCAGCATCCGCACGGCCTGCGCATAGCCCGAGGGGTCCACTTGCGCCATATTGGCTTGGACTTGGGCGACGATCTCGGGTGCCGTGACGGGCGCATGAACAAGGTTAGCGGCGCGGGTTCTGGCAAATTCCTGAGGGCCGAGGGTGGCGAGATCCTCGATACGCTTGGCGGCTTTTTCGGGCAGTGGATCCCCCACCGGGACGCCGTAGCCTTGGGCGCTGGCCGCAAGGATCAGTTGGGTCACGCGAGTTGGATGCGCTTTGGCAAAGGCCGCGCCCATCAAGGTGCCGAGCGAATGCCCGACAAGGACGCAGCGCTCAACCGCAAGATCATCGAGGAACCCCAGCAGCGCCTCTGCATAGTCCTCTGCCACCGGCCAATCGGCGGCAAGCGGGACAGAGCCACCATACCCCGGCGCGTTCCATGCAATCAGACCGTAGGCGGGCGGCAGACGCTCAAACAGCGTTTCGAACCCTGTCGCGCTGGACCCGATCCCATGCAGGAAGACGATCACCGGACCATCGCCCGCACGCGTCTCATAGGTTATGCCCCCGCGCGTGCGCTGCAACGTCTCGGCCTGCGGTCTGAGCGGCGCGGTCATCGGCGGTCCCATATCCTCAAAAAGTTCATTTATGAACAATGTGTTCATAAATACTGCCCCATGCGGTGCCCTGCCGTCAAGCCCAAAGCCCTGCATATGCGTTTCCGACACCGCGTCGCGAACAAGACAGACCTTGTCGCATTTTTGGCCACGCTTGTCGGCAACGGGAGAAGGATCGAAGGCATGGCAACGACCTGCAAGGTGGTCTTGGTGCATTACACCATCGGTGCGGCGCGTGGGCTGGCGGCGCGTGGGGGTCCGAGCGCGGGCTAGATCCGCGCGACCCTTCCCTGACTCCATTCGAAAGAGATCCCCATGAACGCAAGTCCACCGCGCCGCTCTGGCGGTCGTGCCGCCCGCCGTGCCAGCCGCGCCGCCCCTGTCGAAGATGCGCTCCGCTCCATCCGTCCGGGGATGAGTGGTGGGGCGCTGAAAGTGCTAAACCCCGAGCAAATAAACCAAATCCACGAGGCCGCGCTGGAAGCGCTTGAGACCATCGGTCTGGTCGACGCGCCCGAGTCCGGCGCCGCCTATATGGAAAGTGTCGGCGCCATCCGGGGCGAGGATGGCCGCATCCGCTTCCCCCGCGCCGTGGTTGAGGAGGCGCTTGAGAAGTGCTGCAAGGACCTCACGATCCATGGCCGCGATCCGCGCTATGACATGGATCTCAGCGGCACCCGCGTTCACTTTGGGACCGCCGGGGCTGCCGTAAACATGGTTAATGTGGAAGGGCGCGAGTACCGAGACAGCACCCTGCAAGACCTGCACGACGCGGTGCGGATTTGCGATGTACTCGACAATATCCACTTCGTGCAACGGCCCATCGTGGCGCGCGATATCCTCGATAATCGCGAGATGGACTACAACTCCGTCTATGCGTGTTGCGCGGGCAGCACCAAGCATATCGGCTGCTCGTTTTCCGAGCCGGATCATGTCAGCGACGCGCTTGAGATGCTGCACATGATCGCAGGGGGCGAGGACAAATGGCGCGCGCGTCCGTTCATGAGCAACTCCAACTGCTTCGTGGTCCCGCCGATGAAATTCGCCACCGAGTCCTGCCAAGTCATGGAGCGCTGCATCGAAGGCGGCATGCCCGTCTTGCTGCTGAGCGCGGGCATGGCCGGGGCCACCGCGCCCTCGACCGTGGCGGGCGCGATCGTGCAGGCGACGGCGGAATGCCTTGCGGGCCTCGTCTATGTGAACGCCATCGCACCGGGGCATCCGGTGATTTTCGGGACATGGCCCTTTGGGTTGGACCTGCGCTCAGGCGCGATGACCGGGGGGTCCGGCGAGCAAGCGCTTCTGACCGCTGGCTGCGCGCAGATGCACCAGTTCTACGGGCTACCGGGGGGCGCGGCGGGCGGCATTACGGACGCGAAACTGCCGGACATGCAGGCGGGCTGGGAATCGATGTGCTCCAACGTAATGGCGGGCCTGTCGGGGTTAAATATGGTCTATGAGGCCGCCGGGATGCATGCGTCCTTGCTGGGCTTTTGCCTAGAGTCGCTGATCCTGTCGGACGATCTGATCGGCCACGCCATGCGCTGCGTGCGCGGGATTGAGGTGAGCGACGAAACGATGGCGCTCGATCAGATGCGGCAGGTCTGCATGGGCGGGCCGGGGCATTATCTGGGGACGGATCAGACGCTGGCGCGGATGCAGTCGGACTATGTGTATCCGGCACTTGGGGACCGGACCTCGCCGAAGGAGTGGGTCGAGGTGGACAAGCCGGACCTCGTGAAACGCGCGATTGAGCGGAAAGAGGCGATCTTGGCGACGATGTCTGCAGCGCGGTTTGAGGCCGGGATCGACGCGGCAATCCGGGCGCGGTTCAACATCCATTTGGCGCAAGTGTAGAGCGGTTTTGGGGGGCGTTTGAGGCCTCTCAAACCCTAACAAATCCATTACACGCCTAATAATGTTAGGGCGGGGTCTAGATGTTGCGGATTTTCGCCATGTCCGTCGGAACCACGTCTATATCTGGCATACGCCCTAACATTGTTAGGGAACCGGCCAAAACGCACCCGCCACCGCCACAAAAAAGGGGCCGCCCGAAAGCAGCCCCTCCAATCGTCTAACCTATGGTCAAACCTACTCCGCAGGCTCCGCCGGTGCGCCCATCTCGTCATGGGTCACGGCCAAACCGTGCTTCTCACGCCGCCCATCTTTCCAGATCGCCTTCAGCAGCGAGAGGCCCATCAAGACCATCACCAAGCTGAACGGCAGCGCCCCGATCACCATCGCTGTCTGGATCGCGCCCAGACCGCCTGCGATGATCAGCGCACCAACCACCAAGGCCAAGGCCGCACCCCAGAACAGGATATGCGGGCGGGCTTTCGGGCCCTCGTCACCAGCTGCGTTGATCGTGTTGATGATCAAAACGGCCGAGTCCGCAGACGTCACCAAGTAGGTCAGCAGCAAGATCACCACGATGAACGACATGATCCACGCGAGGCCCTCGCTCAGGATCACAGCCAAAGTCGCGAACAGCTGATCCGATGCAGGTGCATCGAAGATCGCGCCCCCGGCCTCGCCGGACAGCTCCAGATCAATCGCCGTGCCGCCCACTATGGCGAACCACACGAAGCACATGATCGACGGGATCACCAAGGCGCCCAGCACATACTCACGGATCGTGCGACCCTTGGAGATGCGCGCGAGGAACACGCCCACGAACGGCGCGAACGCGATCCACCACGCCCAGTAGAAGATCGTCCAACCGCCCTGCCATCCGGCAAGTTGCGACGCCTCAGACCCTTCAACACCGTCATTCACCCAGACCGTCAGGATATTGCCGGGGATGGAGACGAGGTAGTCGAAGATGCCAACGAACAGGGTCGAGATCCCGAAGAAGGTCGACCCAAAGGCGATGAAGAAGGCCAGCAGGAAGAAGCTCAGGCCCATATTGATGTTCGACAGCCACTTGATGCCCTTGCCCACGCCCGAAAGCGCCGAGAGGGTCGAGGCCCCCATGATCACCAGCAAAGCCACGATGATCGCGAGCGTAGACGTCTTCTGCCCGCCATCCTCAGTCGCCGTGTAAAGCCAATCGCCCCACGCCAATGCGCGACAAACCGGACACGAATTGCTCAACCCCGAAGCCGAGCGTCTGGGACACACCCAAAACGGTCGCAACCACGGCCACGATGTCCACGATGTGCCCCACAGGGCCAGACAAGGACTTGCCGAAGATTGGCGCGAGGGCCGAGCGGATCGTCAGCGGAAGGCCGCGGCGATAGCTGAAATAGGCCAGTGACAGGCCAACGATGGCGTAGGCCGCCCAAGCCGCGAGGCCCCAGTGCGTAAACGACCACACATAGGCCGCGCGCACATTGTCGGCGTCGCCGCCGGTGGTCAGGCCCTGAATAACGTCCGGGTTGGTGCCGAGGTGGTAGATCGGCTCGGCGGTCGCAAACGTCAGCATCCCAATGCCGATACCGGCCCCGAACATCATGGAGAACCATGAGAAATTGGAAAACTCCGGCTCGTCCCCGGGCAAGCCCAGCTTGAGACGCCCCGCTGCGGGCCATAAGGCCAGCACCAGACACAGCACCACATAGAAGGCCATCGCGTAGACATACCAGTAGTTGAAGCTGGCAAGGATGAAGCTGTTCATCGCGCTCAGCGCAGCGCCCGCCTGATCTGGAAAGCCAACGGCCCAGATGATCAGCGCGCCCACGAGAATCTTCGCCGTGATCGTGACGTCTTTGGTGAAGCCCTTATAAAAACCGCTCTCGGCGGTCTTAATATCAAGCTCTGTTAAGGGTGGTTTTATCGGCATTCTGTCCCCCTCCCTCGGGGCTGAGCGGTTTGGACCGCTCTGGTCATTCGGTGGTTGGCCCACCTGATCTCTCGCGCATGTGCCACCCTATCTGGGCGGTCTCACTGGTCTGAAAATGCACGACCTATGCGAGCAATGAATCTAAGATATACAACGCTAGGCGAAAAGCCGCGCAATTCCAAGCCTAGTGCGATTCGCGTGACTGCTACCCCTTTGAGCGACATTCAGGTGTCGTTTGCGCCCTGCAACCCGGTGAAATTCAGCGCGCCGAAGTCTTTAGGAAACCCCATGCTTCCCGAAACCCTGACGCTGCGGAGCGCCCCGATGACCTTTCCCACAACAATGACGGCAATGGTGACGATGGGCCATGGCGGCCTCGAGAAGATGGAACTGCACCATAGTTGGCTCGTCCCGCAGCCCAGCCCCGGCGAGGTGTTGGTGCGTGTCGGCGCATGCGGGCTTAACAACACCGATGTGAACACGCGAGTCGGTTGGTACTCGAAGGCGGTGACGGAGGCGACCAGCGGCGATGGGTTCGCCAGCGTGGATGACGAGGACCCGACCTGGGGGGCCGCGCCGATCTCGTTCCCGCGCATCCAGGGCGCGGATGTGTGCGGGCGGATCGTGGCAGTAGGCGACGGCGTTGACAGCGCTCGGATCGGCGAGCGCATCATCACCGACAACTGGCTGCGTGACCCTGTGGACCCGGACAACATCAACAAAACCGGCTATTTCGGGTCCGAGCGGGATGGCGGCTTTGCCCAGTTCACCACGATCCCGGCGACCAACGCCGTGCCGATCAATTCGCCCCTGTCGGATGCCGAGCTTGCGACGTTCTCCTGCTCCTACTCCACCGCCGAGGGCATGCTGAGCCGCGCAAACGTCACGCAATCCGACACTGTTCTCATCCCCGGCGCGTCCGGCGGCGTCGGCAGTGGGCTGATCCAACTGGCCAAGCGGCGCGGCGCGCGGGTGGTCGCACTCGCGTCCGAGGCCAAGCATGACGCGGTGCGCGCGCTAGGGGCTGATCTGGTCCTGCCGCGCGCGCCAGACAACCTGCGCAAGGCGCTCGGGGCCGAGAAGATCACCGTGCTCGCAGACGTTGTGGGCGGGCCCTACTGGCCGCAAGTCCTCGACGTAATCGAGCGCGGCGGTCGGCTGACATGCTCGGGCGCCATTGCCGGGCCGATTGTGGAGTTCGACCTGCGCACCTTCTACCTGCGCGACCTGACCTTCACCGGATCGACGGTGATCGACCCTCAAGTCACGCGTAATCTGGTCAAATATATCGAGGCAGGCGAAATCCGTCCCGCC
Organism: Dinoroseobacter sp.; assembly: GCA_965279125.1. Classification (GTDB taxonomy): domain Bacteria; phylum Pseudomonadota; class Alphaproteobacteria; order Rhodobacterales; family Rhodobacteraceae; genus Dinoroseobacter. The sequence goes on along the minus strand of CBDIHL010000030.1, from coordinate 57,942 downwards.
CTCGCCGCCACCTACCCGCTCGTCGAATTGCACGCCGCTCAAACCGCATTCATAGACAAACAGCACACCGGCAACATCGTCGTGACGCCATGATTGCCCCCGTTCTCGCAGCCTATCCGGACGCGGCGCGCATCTATGCCGAACATCTCGCCAGCGTGATCCACGACGAGGCCAGCCGCTTACACGTCGGCCCGTTGACCGAGACCCTCAAATGGGGAGAGCCCGCGTTTTTGACCGAGGCGACCAAATCCGGCACCACCATCCGCATGGCGTGGAAACCCAAAGCCCCTGAGGTTTTACAATTGCTCGTGTCTTGCCAAACCAACCTCGTCGATACGTGGCGCGCGCGGTTTCCCGAGTTACGCTTTGCAGGCGACCGCGCGGTGGTGTTGCCGCTTGATGCGCCTCTCCCCGAGGATGCCCTGCGCGGCTGCATCGCGCTGGCCCTAACGTACCACCGACGCTAACCTCTCGGGATCCGCGCCATCAGGATCGGCACCAGCACCGACAGGATCGCCAAGCGCATCACGTGATGCGTTGCCACAAAGGTAGGATCCAGACCCAGTTGAACGGCAATCGCGGCCATCGCCTCCACCCCGCCGGGTGCAAAGGCGACAATCAAAAGCGCGGGGGAAATCCCAAGCGCCGCAAAGGCAACTCCCACCCCAATGGCCGCGCAAACCATAGTGATCGCTGTTACGGCACAGCCTGCCGCCAGCACCTTGCGCAACGCGCTTGCGTCCTGGCCCGAGAACCTGCTGCCGATCAGCGCGCCCATCATTAAGAACGCCGCCCAGATCAACGGATCAGGCAAGCGCCCCGGAGTCAGGCCTGCAACGTGCCCCCCTGCGCTGAAGATCATGCCACCCAGCAGAAACGCCGCAGGCAATTTCAAGCGGGTGAATATCAGGCTCAAGACCAATGATCCGGCGATCAAGAGGACACCAGACTGCACGCCCATAACCTCAGACGGCAGCACTTGCAGCCCAGTTGCGCCAAAGATGCGCGCGACCAGCAAGGGCAGCGCGAGGGTCAAAAACAGTACGCGGATGCTCTGGATCATGCCCACCACCGACGTGTTCGCGCCCCGGTCCAGTGCGATGCTGAGCACGAAGCTCAGATGACCGGGCGTCGAGGCCAGCGTGGCCGTCGTGCGATCATAACCAAAGCGGCGCTCCATCATGCGGCGACACAGCACCATGGACGCCAGCAGCGCCAAGGCCATAATCGCAAGGCTGATCGGCCAGGTCGCGACCCCCGCCAGCGCCTCGCGGGTCACCCCGGTGCCGATATTGATGCCGAGTGCGATAAAGCAGGTGTTGCGCAGCCAGACCGGGATCGCGACATGCAGGCCCATGAGGCCTGCAATCGACACAGCCGCCGCCGAGCCTGTCAGCGGGGCCGCCGGAAATCCGATCAGCCAGAACAGACCCGCCCCAAGGGCCGCAACCATGGCTGTCAGCGCAATCGAGCGCGCCGTTTCAATCGCCGTCATAGGTCCATCTGTAATTGGGGGGTGTTGGCCCTTTGTTGCGCCCACCTTGCTCGGTCTGCTCCCACGCATGGGCGAGGATCCCGACCGAACGCGACAGGCAAAACAGCCCCCGCGCCAACGGCGGGGCAAAGCCCAACTCGGCATAGATCACCGCCGTTGCCCCGTCGATATTCATCGGCAGGGGCGTGCCTTTGCGGGTGCTGATCTCGACCTCGATTGCCTCGGCGAGGTTGGCAAACCGCCCGTCGCACACGCCTGCGCGGGCCGCCTCGCGCACCAACGTCATCAAACGCGGCGCGCGCGGATCGACGGGTTTGTGAAAGCGGTGACCGAAACCGGGGATGATCTTGCCGCGCGCCTGCGTCCACGCGTCCAGCGCCTCTGGCAGCGACCCGTCGAAAGCGGCGACGTGGTGATAAAGCTCCACCGCCTGCTCGCCCGCCCCGCCATGCACATCGCCCAACATGTTGACCGCACTCGCCATCGCGCTGTTGAGGGGCAATCCACAGGTCACCGCCATCCTTGCGGCCGCAATACTGGGGGCTTGCGGGCCATGATCGACCGCCGAGACGAGGGCGGCCTCGAACAGCCGCGCTTGGTCCTCGGTGGGGATATCGCCGCGCAGCATCAGCCAGATCATCTGCGGAAAGGACACCGCGCCGATCAGATCCTCGATCGGATGGCCGCGCAGCGCGATCTTGCCCGGCTCCATCTCGATGATCGAGGTGCGCCACCAGTCGGAAACGTCGCTACCGCTCATATCACGCCCTCCGCCTTTAAGGTGTCCAGCGCAGCTGCATCCAGCCCGAGCGCGCCGTAAATCCGCGCATTGTCTTGGCCCAACTCCGGCGGCGCGCTTGTGGCTTTGGGCCGGGAGCCATCAACGATGACCGGGGCGGCCAGCAGCCGCAAGTCCCCATAGGTCGCCAGCACATCGCGGTCGCGGATTTGCGGCTCGGTCAGGATATCTCTGACGCTGAGGACCGGCCCGGTGGGCACGCCCAGCGCCGAGAGCGCGTCCACCCAATGGGCAGCAGTCTGCGTCCTCAAGGTCTCTTCAAGGGCCGCGCGCAGCGCATGGCGGTTGCGTTTGCGGTCCTCGCGCGCGGCATAATCAGGATCGGCGAGCAGATCACCGCGCCCCAGATGCATCGCCAGCGCCTGCCATTGTTCGTCCCGATTGGCCGCAATGTTGATCGGCTTGTCAGCAGTCGCAAAAGTGCCCGAGGGGGCGGAGGTGAAATTCTCGTTGCCTTGCGGCTGTGGATCGACGCCCCCGATCAGGTGGTTCGACACGACCCACCCCATGGAGGAGAGCACCGCATCCGTCATCGACACATCGAGGAACGCCCCGCGCGGGCTGGCATTCAACGCCGAAGCAATCGCAAATGCCGCCGTCATCCCGCCCATCGTATCGGCCAGCGGATAGCCGACGCGCAGGGGCGCGCTTGAGGCATCGCCGGTCACGCTCATGACGCCGGACACGCCTTGCACGATCTGGTCATAGGCCGGGTTGTCCTTCCACGGGCCATCCTGCCCGAAGCCCGAAATCGCGCAGTAGATGAGGCGCGGATTGACCGCGCGCAGCACCTCGTAGCCCACCCCTAGACGGTCCATCACGCCGGGGCGGTAATTCTCGACCACCACGTCGGCCCCGACGACCAAACGCTTCAAAACGTCCTTGCCCGCATCCGCCTTCAAGTTCAGCGTCACCGACGCCTTCCCGGCATTCTGCGCCAGAAAACTGATCCCCATATTCGCAGCCGAGCGCGCCGGATCAGCCCCAAGCTGGCGCGCCAGATCGCCCGTGCCGGGGCGCTCAACCTTCACAACCTCGGCCCCTATCAGGGCCAGTTGGTAGCACGCATAAGGCCCGGCAAGCACGTTGGTCAGATCAAGAACGCGAACCCCCGCGAGGGGGCCAGCCGCCTCAGTCGCCATCCGCAACACCCTCTTGGCGCAAACGCGCGCGGCGCGCCCGGTAGCTGGGCAGCACCACAAGGAACACCGCCAGTGCCAGCAGGCCCATGGTCATCGGACGCTCGAGGATGAAGCCGAACCCATCGTAAAGCTGCATGGAGCGTGAGAAGTTGTTCTCGAGCATCGACCCAAGGATGAACCCAATCAGCAAAGGGGCCAGCGGATAGTCAGCGAATTTCAGGATCGTCGCGGCAATCCCGAGACCCACGAGGATCAACAACTCGGTCGCGTTGTTCTGCCCGATATACGCGCCCATCAGCGTGAAAAACAGGATGAACGGGATCAGGTAAGTGCGCGGGACCGACAGGACTTTGGCGATGTAGGGGATAAGCGGCAGGTTCAGGATCAACAGCACCACATTGCCCAAATACATCGAGATAATCACCGACCAGAAGATCTCAGGCTGATCAATCATCAAGCGCGGACCCGGCGTGACGTTCAGCGCAATCAGCGCGCCCAGCAAGATCGCCGTGGTGCCGGAGCCCGGAATGCCCAGCGTCAGGAGGGGCACGAACGAGCCTGTGCAGGCGGCGTTATTGGCCGATTCAGGGGCGGCGAGGCCCTTTAGCGAGCCTTTGCCGAACTGGTCCTGATCCGCCTTGGGCGCGATATTACGCTCGACCGCATAGCCGAGGAAGCTGGCGATTGTGGCCCCTGCACCGGGCAAAACCCCGATCAAGAAGCCTTGGATGGATTGACGACCAATGACGGGGGCGATGGATTTCGCCTCCGCGCCCGTGATGCGCAGGTCCTTGATCTCGTTCGTCCCGCCTTCGGTCTTGGACCGGTTCGGATCGAGCACGAGATAGAGCGCCTCGGGCAACGCGAACATCGCCATGGCCAGCGTGATAAAGCCAATGCCCGATTGCAGGTCCATCACGCCCATGGTGAAGCGCGGCAGGTTGAACAAGGCCCCCTCGCCGATGGTGGCCAGCATCAAGCCGCAGATCGTCATCAACAGCGCTTTGCCGACTTGGCCGGTGCCTGCAAAGGCCGCGATGGCCGACAAGCCCACGACCATCAGCGCGAAATACTCCGCCGAGTGAAACAGCAGCGCCACCGAGGCCAGCATGGGCGCGAAGATCATCAACAAGATCGCGCCTATGGTGCCGCCCGCAAAGCTGGAAATCGCAGCGACGGTCAGCGCCTTTCCGGCCTTGCCTTGGCGCGTCAGCGGATAGCCGTCGAAACTGGAGGCCACGGTGGAGGCAACTCCGGGCGCGTTGATCAAGATGGACGAGGTCGATCCGCCGAAGATCGCGCCGTAATAGACGCCCGCCAGCAAGATGATTGCCGCCGATGGATCGCCCAGCGTGATGGCGACGGGGATCATGATGGCGATGATGCTCATGGGGCCGAGGCCCGGCAACATGCCGATAAAGGTGCCGATCAGGCAGCCGCCGATGACCATCAGAATGTTGGTCAGCGAGAAGGCCGTCGACAGGCCAATCATAAGTCCTTCGAGCATAACTTACGTCCCCAAAAAGAAGGGCCAGGGGCGCAGGAAGATGCCCAGAACCTCTTGCACCAGATACCAGATCGAGCCTGCGGCAATGACCGCGACGGGGATCAGGACGATGAATTTCCGCTCGCCCAGAAGGACCGCGCCGAAGATCAGAAAACCGCTCGTGGCCAGCAGGAACCCCGCCGGGCGCAGCAACAACGCATAAGCCACCATTAGCGCCAACAGCAGGACCGCTTGGCCGACCTTGTAGTCACCAAGGCGCGTGTAATCGATGTCGCCGTCTTTCGGGCCTCCCGCGCCTTTCTCGAACCCCAAAAGGATCAGAAGGCAGCAGATAATCGCCAGAACCGACAGGATCTTGGGGAATGTAGAGGGCCAAACCGGGTTGCGGCGCATGAACGGGGCCATGCCTTGGTCCATCGTGAAAAAGGCTGTGTAGCCATAAACGAGGCAGATCATAAGAATGATCAGCGCGATCCAACGATCCAGCGCCATGGTCCTCTCCCCCCTGAAATTGAATGTGCGGGGCCTTATGCAATGGCCCTCTGCAAGGTGGACGCCCGCGCTTATGCGGACGCCCGTTTGTCGTGAAGCCCAGCGCTTTAGAGGAAGCCCAGCTCGCGCATCAGATCACCGATGACCTGCTCTTGCTCGGTCAGGAAGGTGCGGAAGTCTTCGCCGGAATTGTGGATGTTCACCCAGCCATTTGCGGCACGGACGGCTTCCCACTCTTCGGTTTCATACATCTTCTCAAGCGCCATCTGGTAAGCCGCAACCGTCTCTTCGGGCATACCGGGTGCGCCGAAGAAGCCACGCCAGTTCACAAACGTGGTGTCGATGCCCTGCTCCATCATCGTGGGCGCGTCTGCGTACGCATCCACACGCTCAGGTGCTGTGACGCCGATGATCTTCACTTCGCCCGCCTCAGCCAAGGCCACGGCCTCGGAGAAACCGGTGGAAAGTGCTGCGATCTCGCCCGACAGAAGTGCTGCCATGGCTTTGCCGCCTGCATCATAGGGGATGTACTTGACGGCCGTTGGATCTTCGCCCGCCGCTTTCATCACCATGGCTGCCACAAGGTGGTCCATGCCGCCGGGAACGGACCCGCCGCCCATCGCCGTGCCGCCCATATCGGCCTTATAGGCCGCGACCAGATCGGCCATCGAGTTGATCTCGCTATCAGCATTCACAACGATCGCTGCGTAATCCCCAATGGTGCCTGCCACGAGGGTCAGATCCGAGAAGTTATAAGGGAAAACGCCGGTCAGCGAGCGGATCACGATGGGGGTGGAGTTGACCATCAAAGTGCCGTGCTGGCTTTCGGCGTTCTCGATCAGGTAGCCAATGGCTTTGCCACCGCCGCCGCCGGACATGTTCTCATACGATGCGCTGCCAACAAGGCCCGCGCCCACGAGAGCTTCGCCCGTGCCGCGCGCTGTGCCGTCCCAACCACCACCGGCACCGCCGGGGATCAGGAAGTGAATGCTGTCTACAACTTGATGGCCGCCTGCGAGTGCAGGGGTGCCAAAGCTCAGTGCGGCCGCGGTTGCAGCCACCATGACCCGGCGGGTCAGGTTCAATTTCGTCATGGTTTCCTCCCAATTGACAAAGGGCCGACGTTGCCGCCCTTGTTGGCAAGCAACCACGATTTGCTGACACGAGCCTGTCACGGAAAGGGAAAGGGGATGCGGTTTCTGCTGGTCGAAGACAACGCACAACTCGCCGCCGCCGTGGTGGATCGCCTGACGCTGGACGGGCATGTGGTCGATCACGCGGCCCGGATTGATGCGGCCGAAGACTACACCGCCACCACGGATTACGACTTGATTTTGCTGGATATTATGCTGCCCGATGGCGACGGGCGCACGTTTCTCGCCCGCCACCGCGCCGCCCAGAACGAGACGCCGGTGATCGTTCTGACCGCCCGGTCGGAGGTGTCGGACAGGGTTGGGATGCTTGATCTTGGCGCGGATGATTACCTGACAAAACCTTTCGACTTTTCCGAACTGGAAGCCCGCGTGCGCGCCGTTTTGCGCCGCCGGGGTGGGGCCAGTTCCAACATCAAGCGATTCGGTGATCTGGAGTTTGACCCCCTCGCCGGCGTGCTCGATGTGGGCGGCGCGCGTATCTCGCTGCGCAACAAGGAACTGCGCTTGCTGGAGGTGTTTCTGGGTGCGCCCGGCATGATCTTCTCGAAAACCAAGCTGGTGGACCGGCTGTTTTCCTATGAGGAGGACGTGTCTGAAAACGCCATCGAGGTCTATGTGGGTCGCCTGCGCAAGCACCTTGCCGCCAGTGCCGTCGAGATCACCACCGTGCGCGGCCTTGGCTACCGTTTGACGGCGCCCGAATGAGGGCCCTCGAATGATCTGGCTGCGCACAAGCTCCATCCGCCGCCGCCTGACGGTGCAGCTTGTCGGCTCGGCGGCGTTGCTGGCTGCGATCCTCTATCTTGTGGTGCAGAACTTCGCGCGCGATCTGGCCCAGCAGGCGCAGGACAGCATCCTTGTGGCCTCCGTCACCTCGATCCTCGATGCGGCTTCCGTGCGCGCGGGCGAGATCAGCGTCGATATCCCCTATACCGCCCTGTCGATGCTCGGCACGCTCAGCGATGACCGGGTGTTCTATACCGTCAAGATCGGCGATGAGGTGCTGACCGGATATGACGATCTGCCGGTGTCGAAATCCGGGTTCAACGCCAATGGCCAGCGCTTCGAGACCACGGCCTATCGCGGCGAAGACGTGCGGTTCGTCACCGGCACCCGCCAGCTGAGTGTCGAGGGCCGCACCGCGCGCATGTTCGTCACCGTCGCCCAAACCCGCGACCGCCAACAGGCGATCCTGGCGCAGATCACCCGCACGTCCTTGCTGATGGGTGTGGGCTTCTTCGTCATTGCCGCCCTTCTGGCTTTGCTGGCCGCCCAAAGCGCTGTGCGCCCCGTCAACCGCTTGACTGATGCCGTCTCAAGGCGCGGCCCCGACGATCTGCGCCCGGTCACAGCGCCCGTGCCGGACGAGATGACCCCGCTGGTCTCATCGCTCAATTCCTTTATCGCGCGGTTGCAAACCTCGCTCAGCCGATCTGAGGAGTTCATCGCCGAAGCTGCCCACCGCGTCCGCACGCCGCTGGCCACCGTGCGCACCCAAGCCGAGGTCGCCCTGCGCCGGGTGGAGCGGTCGGAGAACCGCGCCTCGCTGAAAGACATGATCCGCGCCATCGACGAAAGCAGCCGCGCGGCAGGCCAGCTTCTGGATCACGCCATGGTCAGCCTGCGCGCCGATCAGTTGGCGCAAGTGGCGGTCGATATTCCGGCGCTGATCCACGAGGTGGTCGACCGCCTCGGGCCTGTGGCCGAGCTGAAAGACATCGACCTGACCGTGGACCCCCTGCCCCAGCTCAGCGCCAATGGCGACCGGATCTTGCTGCAAAATGCGGTCAGCAATATTGTCGACAACGCGATCAAATACTCGCCTCGCGACAGTGCGATCCGCATCTCGCTGGAACCCGGCGTCCAGAGCCTGACCTTGCATGTGCGCGATGGTGGTCCGGGCTTTCCCCAAGGCGGCGAGGACCGTCTGCGCGAGCGCTTTGCACGCGGGACAAACGCCGAAGGCACCGTAGGATCGGGCCTCGGCCTCACAATTGTGGACGAGGTGGCGCGCGCCCATGGCGGTGCGCTGACATTTGGCAATTCCAACCCCGGAGGTGGCGCATGCGTGTCCCTATCCTTGCCGCTGTCCTAGGCGTTCTGGCGCTGGCAGCCCAAGCGTTCGAGATCGAGGATCAAACGCTCTTCCCGGCGGACGGGGCCGATACCCTGCGGGTGATCTCAACCGCCGATACCGACCTCTTCGCGCCGCTCGTGCGCTCTTTTCAGGCTGCAAATCCCGGTATTGCCGTCGATTACGTCACCGCCAGTTCCAGCCAGGTGATGGCCGCGATCAGCACGGGCGCTGCGTTCGACGTGGCCATCTCGTCGGCGATGGATTTGCAAACCAAGCTGGCCAATGACGGATTTGCACGCACGCACAGCTCCGCCCAGACCGAGGCGCTTCCGGATTTTGGCACATGGCGCGATCAGGTCTTTGCCTTCACCCAGGAAAGTGCGGCCATCGTCATCTCGCCCGAGGCCTTTGCCGGGCTTGAGGTCCCGCAGACGCGCCAACAGCTGATCGCCACCCTGCGCGCCCATCCAGACCGGTTTTCGGGCCGCGTTGGCACCTATGATGTGCGCGCCTCCGGGCTTGGCTACCTGTTTGCCACCCAAGATGCGCGCAGCTCCGACACCTATTGGCGCCTGACGGAGGTGATGGGCGCGCTCGGCGCGCAGCTCTATTGTTGCTCGTCGGATATGATCGAGGATGTCAGCACGGGCCGCATTGCAGTCGCGTACAACGTGCTGGGCAGCTACGCCTCGGCGCGCGCCGCATTGGGCGAGACGATCCAGATTATCGAGCCATCGGATTTCACCACCCTGATGCTCCGCTCGGCCCTGATCCCGGCCAGCGGTGCGCGTCCCGATCTGGGGGGGCGCTTCGTGGATTACCTGATCGCGGCGGGCTGGAATGCAGGCAATGGGGGCCGCGATCCATTCCCACCCATCGATCCGGATGCGTTTCCCGGCGACAACGCGCTGCGCCCCATCCGGTTGGGGCCGGGACTGCTGGTCTTTCTGGACCGGCTGAAGCGGCAGCAGTTCTTGCAGGAGTGGGAGAATGCGATCTTGCAATAAGCGCTTGATTGCGCGCCCGCGCTGGGCTTGTCTACCACAAGACCTAGCCGAAAAGGGCGCACCATGCGCAAGATGCTGATAACTGCGATCACAGCGCTGTCCTTGCCAAGCGCCAGTTTCGCCCAAACCTGCGGTGCGGACGCGTTCACCAACCCTGCGGCAGCCGCGGGCGTGTTCGGCACGGGTGCCGTCACGGTCGCAGCCGTTGGCGACATCATGGCTCACCGCGCCGTGCAACGCGACGCGGCCACCAACGGCTATGATGCGCACTATACCGCCGTGGCCCCCTTCCTGCGCCGCGCGGATCTGGCCATTGGCAATCTGGAAACGCCATTGGCCGAAAATATCCTACCAGGTGGGCGCGAAACGACATCTCCTCCGCGCGGCCTGTTCGATGATCGGGTCTATGCGGGCTACCCGGCGTTCAATGCGCATCCGAGCCTTGCGCGCGCGTTGAAAAACGCGGGCTTCGACGTACTGCAAACCGCCAATAATCACGCGCTCGACCGAGGCCCCGCCGGGGTAGATCGCACGCGCGCGGCGTTGCAGGCCCAAGGCCTTGCCGCCACAGGCACCCGGTCACGCGGCGACCTAAGCGCGCCATGGGCCAGCATCACACGCGCGGGCGGCAAGCGTATCGCGGTGCTCGCCTGCACCTATTCTGTCAACGGGTTGCCCGATCCCAACCGCCAAGCCCTGCGCTGCTTTTCGCAACAAGCCGAGGTGCTGGCCACGATCCGCGCGCTTTCACAAAGTCGCAGCGTCGATGCGGTGCTCTTCACGCCCCATTGGGGCACGGAATACGCGCCACGCCCGACCGCTCAACAGCGCCGATTGGGACGCGCGGCCCTCGAAGCCGGAGCCGCCGCCGTCATCGGCGCGCATCCGCATGTGCTGCAACCGATCGAAGCGCATGTGACCCAAGACGGACGCCCCGGCTTCATCGCCTACTCCATGGGCAATTTCATCTCGTCGCAATGGAGCATCCCGCGCCGCAACGCCGCTATTCTGTTCTTCGATCTGGCCTCGTCAGGCGGCCGCCTCGTGGCACGCGCACCGCGCTACCTGCCGACACGGATTATGCCTTACCGCACTGGCGGCTGGCGTATCATGCCCAGCGAGGCGACATCCGACGGCGCAGCGGGGATCGCGCATGTCACCCGGATGCTAGGGGCAGAAGGGCGTCTAGGGTTGCGCGATCTGGGGGCGCGGGTGGCGTGCAATTAGACCTCTAGCGCGGCCAATGTCTGCGCCTTTAACCACGCCACTCTTTCGCGCACCTCCGCCCCAATCGCCCCCTCGCGCGGCGCGTCTCGGATTGTGATGAACCAGTGCGCCTGCGGCGACCGCCCCGCCTGGCGTTGCGGCCACGTCAGCGCGCGCAGCACGGCTTCGCCCTCCGCAGGCAACCGATCCGGGATCTCGGCCCTCTGCAAGGTCGCCCAAACCCCGGTCCACAGCCGCCCCACGGACCACGGATTATAGCCGCCGCCGCCCAACACCAGATAATGCGCCGACATCTCACGCAACGCCGCCACCACCGCCCAATGGGCGTTGTTGGACAGCTCCAGCCGTGACAGCGGATCCTCGGTCACCGCATCGGCCCCGCATTGCAGCACCACCGCATCCGGCTTGAAGCGCGCGACGGCGGGCAAGATCACCTCGCCCAGCGCCAAGGCCATCTCGGTATCGTTAAACCCTTTCGGGACGGGTAGATTTATAGCAGATCCACCTGCACGATCCTCTAATAGCCCCCTGAAAGGCCAGCGCTTTTCCTCATGCACCGACACCATCAGCACCTCGGGATCGCCTGCAAACGCGGCCTCCACCCCGTCGCAGTGATGCGCGTCAATATCGACATAGGCGATGCGCTGGTGGCCTTGGCGGCGCAGCGACAGCATCGCCAGCACCGGGTCGTTCAAATAGCAAAAGCCGTTCGCCTGATCCGGCAGCCCGTGATGCGTGCCCCCCGCCGGGTGGTAAACAACGCCGGGACGCGCCAGCAGCTCACCCGCCAGCAAGGATCCTCCGGCGGAGGTCGCAGGCCTGCGGAAAATCTCGGTAAAGACCGGGTTGGAGTGGGTGCCGATGTTGTGGCGGATGCGCACCTCGGCACTGACCGCACCGTCGCGCTCCGCCGCCTCTAGCGCTGCCACATACTCCGGCGTGTGCCACACATGCAGGGCCGCCGGCTTGGCACGGGGAGAGGTTCGATATTGCGCGCTGGGCAACCAGCCCATGGCGCGGCTGAGATCCATGACGGTGGAGACACGCGGAATGCGCAACGGGTGCTGCCCGCCATAGGACGAGTTGCGGTAAATCTCGTGGCCTAGAAATGTCGGTGTGATTGCGCTGCCTCCATCTTGAGGGGATCAGATTAGCGCTGGTCGGGCGCTCTGCAACTACACCCCCTTCTCAAAACGCGAAACACCCCTTATATTAAAGGGCTATCGCAACAAGCGCATGAAGACGCGCGATGATATCTGAGCAGGATACTTTCCAACCGTGGCCCACCGGACGCAAACCTCGTCGAAGCTAGACAGCTTCCCGCTCGCCCTGAAACGGACGGGCAAGCGCGATGTGCGCACGCAATTTGCCGCCCTTTGTTTCAAGCGGACACGCAAAGGCACCAAGGTGCTGTTGGTCTCCAGCCGCGATACTGGACGGTGGGTCATTCCCAAGGGTTGGCCGATGGACGGCAAAACCGCCCAGCAATGTGCGGCGATCGAGGCGTGGGAAGAGGCTGGCGTGCGCGGTCCGGTCAGTGATGGGTGTATCGGCATCTATTCCTATATCAAGGAACTGGATACGGGCGTGAACCTGCCCATTGTCGTAGCGGTATTTTCGTTACGGGTGCGCGAGTTCGAGAAGACGTATCCAGAAGCCAATGAGCGTCAGCGCAAATGGGTGTCCCTGCGCAAGGCCGCACGGCTGGTCGACGAGGCCGAGCTGGCACAACTGCTGATCCGCTTCAAGGGGCGGTGATCGCGCGGTCAATGTACCGTTGATATTTGCGGCAACCTCTATAACTTTGATAAAACGCTGTGTTCTGACAGGTATGATTGATGATCCGCTACACCCTCAAATGCGCAAATGGCCATGAGTTTGACAGCTGGTTCGCCTCGGCCGGGGCCTACGAGACCTTGCGCGCGCGCGGGCTGGCGACCTGCGCAACCTGCGGCTCGCCTGAGGTGGAGAAATCCTTGATGACGCCCGGCGTGCGCACCACCAAGGGCCGAGAGGTTGCTCAGGTGGACGAGGCACGCGCAGATTCAGTGTCGCTCGCAACGCCATCGACAAAAGTCGAAGCCGCAATCGCCGAGTTGCGCGCCAAGGTGGAGGCAAACTCCGACTATGTTGGCAAAACCTTCGCTGCCGAGGCGCGCAAGATGAATGATGGCGAAGCGCCTGTGCGCGCGATCTACGGCGAGGCAAATGCCGCCGAAGCCAAGGCGCTGGTCGAGGACGGCGTGCCGATCCTGCCGCTGCCCTTCGGCCCCAAGCAAAAGGCGAACTAGCCCATGACCGTCGTGATCACCGGGGCCAATCGCGGCATCGGCGCGGGCTTGCTGGCCGAGCTGGGCGCGCGCGGTCAAACGGTTCTGGGCACCGCACGCGTGCCCACCCCACCGCTGTTTCAGGCCGATGTGACCGATAAATCCAGCCTCGACGCACTTGCCACCCATCTGGACGGCAAGCCCGTGCCTTTGCTGGTGTGCAATGCAGGCATCCTGCTGGACCGCAAGTTTGATCTGGCCACGGACTACGCGCCCAAAGATTGGGCGCAGGGCTTCGCGGTCAACGTCACGGGCGCGTTTCTGGCGATCCAAGCCCTGCTGCCGCATTTACAACAGGCCGCTGGTGTTCACGGCATCGCCAAAATCGCGATCATTTCCAGTCAGATGGGCTCCAACACGCTGGTGCCCGGTGGCAGCTATATCTACCGCGCCTCCAAGGCCGCTGCGGTCAATCTGGGGCGCAATCTGGCAACGGACCTGCATGATCTGGGCATTGCTGTCGGCATCTACCATCCCGGCTGGGTGCGCACCGATATGGGCACCGACGCAGCCGCAATCAGTGTCGAGGAAAGCGCGCAAGGTCTCGCAGATCGGTTTGACGCGCTCTCGCTCAAGACGACGGGCTGTTTCGAGACTTGGGACGGGCGCGATCATCCACTATGATGCGGGCATGACCCACGTCACAGGCATCGGTGGTTTCTTCTTTCGCGCGCGCGATCCCAAGGCGCTGGCCGCGTGGTATCATGCGCATCTGGGCATCCCTGACGGGACAACAACATTCTGGCCGCAAGAGGCCGGACAAACCGTCGTGGCCGCGTTTCGCGAGACATCCGATTACTTCCCCGCAGAACGCACGGCGATGCTGAACCTGCGGGTGCGCGACCTTGCTGGTTTGTTGCAAAAGCTCGAAGCCGTAGGGATCGAGGTGGTGCGCAATCCAGACTGGGACAGCGAGTTTGGGCTTTACGCGCGGATCCACGACCCCGAGGGCAACCCAATCGAGCTGTGGGAGCCCGCAGAAGAGCTCCGCTAGAGCTGCCCGCCCTTGATCGCTGACCTGCCTCTTGCTCAGCCCCTCAGATTGTCCTACTCCCCGCGCGACAGTTTAGGGGGAGAGGGCATGAGCACTCTCGTGATGAAATTCGGCGGCACGTCGGTGGCCAATCTCGACCGCATCAAGCGGGCGGCCAAGCGGGTTGGGCTGGAAGTGGCCAAGGGTCACAACGTCATCGTGATCGTGTCGGCCATGTCCGGCAAGACGAACGAGCTTGTCGGCTGGGTCGGCGAGACCTCTCCTCTGTTCGATGCGCGCGAATACGATGCGGTGGTGTCGTCGGGCGAGAACGTGACCGCGGGCCTGATGGCGCTGACCTTGCAAGAAATGGACGTGCCGGCGCGATCTTGGCAGGGCTGGCAAGTGCCGGTGCAAACAACCTCTGCGCACGCCAATGCGCGGATCGAGGCCATTCCAACCGACAACATCGAAGCGAAGTTTGCCGAGGGAATGCGCGTCGCCGTGGTCGCGGGCTTCCAGGGCGTCAGCCCCGAGGGCCGGATCACAACGCTCGGGCGCGGTGGATCCGACACAACGGCTGTGGCGTTTGCCGCCGCCTTCGATGCGGTGCGCTGCGACATTTATACGGATGTGGACGGGGTCTACACGACCGACCCGAGGATCTCGGACAAGGCGCGCAAGCTGGACAAGATCGCGTTTGAAGAGATGCTGGAGCTGGCGTCGCTCGGCGCGAAGGTCTTGCAAACACGGTCCGTGGAATTGGCGATGCGCTTCAAGGTGAAGCTGCGCGTGTTGTCATCGTTTGAAGAACCATCTGAGACTGCCGGCACGCTTGTGTGCGATGAGGAGGAAATCATGGAATCCAATGTCGTCTCAGGCGTCGCTTACAGCCGCGATGAAGCGAAAATGACCTTGTTGCAGGTGGCCGACCGTCCGGGAATAGCGGCGGCCATTTTCGGACCCCTGTCCCAAGCCGGTGTGAACGTCGATATGATCGTTCAGAACATCTCGGAAGAAGGGCATACGGATATGACCTTCTCCTGCCCGACCGATCAGGTGCTGCGGGCGACCAAAGCGATGGAAGACGCGCAAGCCGCTGGCAACATTGCGTATTCTGAATTGGTCGCTGATACCGAGGTGGCCAAGGTGTCTGTTGTGGGCATCGGGATGCGGTCCCATGCCGGGGTGGCGGCGCAGATGTTCAAGGCGCTCCGCGACGAGAATGTGAACATCAAGGTCATCACGACGTCTGAGATCAAAATCAGCGTGCTGATTGACCGCAAGTATATGGAACTGGCCGTGCAGGCGCTGCATGACAGTTTTGGGCTGGATAAGCCGTCGCAGTAACGGCGCGTTTACGGGCGTGCGGTATGGGGTAGCAAAGTCCGCTGATCTTGAACCGCTTGCGCGATTCTAAAGACCTTACTTATACGTTTCTTCGCAGAAGAAACTCTACGATTTTTCGGCGAAAAATCTATATTAAGAGGGTATTTTCAAAAGGTTAACAGACCGTTCGCACATACACGATTTCACGCAACAGTCGCAGTTTAACACCACGCGCCTCACTCAGCGCTCATCTGTGCCAGCTTCACGACGGTGTTCATATTGCGCATCGTGCCTGCCTCCATCGCGGCCAGTTTCAGCTTTGACACCCCCATACCGTCCGGGAAATACACGTAAATCTCGCGCCCCACGGCCAGCATCTCTTCCGCCCTATGCCCAACGAGGGGCCCGATTTCCGCGACCTCCTCACAAAACAACACGCCCACGCGGTTGCCCGGGTGTTGCGCAAACGGATTGCGCGCAACCACATCAGCCACCTCCTCCGCGCTTCGCACGAGAACGCCGACCTCCTTGCCCGCATAGACCCGCAAACGCGCCGCCAGCGCAGCCTGAACCGCATCGGCCCCCAAAGCACTCTCAAGCACCACATTCCCGCTGGCGATATAGGTCTGCACCCCGTGGAACCCGGCCTCTGCGCAGATCTCCCGCAAGTCCGCCATCGGCATCTTTCCCGTTCCGCCCACATTTACGGCCCTGAGCAAAGCAACGTAGCGCATCAGCCCCTCCCTCCCCCTTTATCGTTAACATGAATTCACGCTGCGAAATGCCCGTTTCGCATCACAGCGCATTGTGGTCTATGATTGCCCCAAGTTCGACCGGAAGGCCCCCACATGCCCACAGGCAAGGAATCGGAATCGCGCAAGCTGCTCAGGCGTTTGCAGGCGACCCTCGCAGATGCAGGGGCCGGGCAGGAACGGCTCGACAAAATCACCCACCTGATCGCCGACAGCATCGGCACCGAGGTGTGTTCCATCTATCTCTTCCGCGACGCCGACACGCTTGAGCTTTGCGCAACCGAGGGTCTGAACCCCGAAGCCGTCCACCAAACCCGCATGAAGCGCGGCGAGGGTCTCGTGGGCCGCGTCGCCAAACAGGGCCGCGCGATCAACACCGCCGACGCGCCTGCCACCCGTGGGTTCCGCTTCATGCCCGAGACCGGCGAGGAGGTGTTTTCGTCGTTCCTCGGCGTGCCCATCCAGCGCCTCGGCGAGATGCGCGGTGTGCTCGTGATCCAATCCAAAGAGGCGCGCGAATTCTCCGAGGACGAGCTTTACGCCCTCGAAGTCGTCGCCATGGTGCTGGCTGAAATGGCCGAACTGGGTGCGTTTGTCGGCGAAGGCGAAGCCCTGCGCGCCCCGCATATGGCGCAGATCATGTTGCGCGGCAGCGTGGCGCAAGAAGGCGTCGCGGCGGGTCATGTCTGGCTGCACGAGCCGCGCGTCGTCGTGTCCAATCCCGTCGCCGAAGATCCCGAAGTCGAATTGCAGCGCCTTCAAGAGGCCGTCGACCAACTGCGCGTTTCCGTCGATCAGATGCTCAACCGGGCCGGTCCCAAGGGAGGCGAGCAGGTTGAGGTGCTGGAAGCCTACCGCATGTTCGCCAACTCCAAGGGTTGGATGCGCCGGATGTGCGAGGATATCGAACGGGGCCTGTCTGCCGAAGCCGCCGTCGAGAAAGAGCAAACCGCCGCGCGCACACGGCTCGGTCAAGTGCCCGACGCCTATCTGCGCGACCGCCTGCATGATCTGGATGACCTGTCCAATCGCCTGCTGCGCCTGCTCACCGGCCAAGGCAAGGACACCGGGGCCGAGATGCCGGAAAACCCGATCCTCGTGGCGCGCAACATCGGTCCTGCCGAGCTCTTGGATTACGGGCGCTCCCTCAAGGGCATCATCCTCGAAGAAGGTTCCGTCGGCTCTCACGCCACCATCGTCGCCCGTGCGCTCGCGATCCCCTTGTTAATCAACACAAAACGCATCACCAGCGAGGCGCTCAACGGCGATCCGGTGCTTGTGGATGGCGAGCAAGGCATCGTGCATCTGCGCCCCGATGACCAAGTTCAATCGGCGTTTCGCGACAAGATGGCGATGCAGGCCAAGGCCCAGGAACGCTATGCCTCGATCCGCGAGGAGCCTGCGACAACGCCCTGCGGCACCACGATCCGGCTGGATATGAACGCAGGCCTGATGGCGGATCTTCCGTCGCTGATCAGCTCAGGCGCGTCCGGTGTGGGCCTGTTTCGGACCGAGCTCCAGTTCCTCACCCGCTCCAAGGTGCCGCGCCGGGGCGAGCTGGCCGCGCTCTATGGCCGCGTGATGGACGCCGCCGAAGGGCGCCGCGTCTGCTTTCGCACGCTCGATATCGGGTCCGACAAAGTGCTGCCCTATATGAAGCCTCAAGACGAGCCGAACCCAGCCTTGGGCTGGCGCGCCATCCGCGTGGGCCTCGACAAGCCCGGCGTGATGCGGATGCAACTCCAAGCGCTTATCCGCGCGGCAAGCGGGCGCCCCCTGACGGTGATGTTTCCGTTCGTGGCCCAGCTTGACGAGTTCACGCAAGCCCGCGACATGCTCCTGCGCGAGGTCGATGCCGAGGGCAAACTCGGCCACACCCTGCCCGAAACCGTCGAGATTGGCGCGATGCTGGAGACGCCCAGCCTCGCCTTCGCGCCGCGTCATTTCTTCGAGCTTGCCGATTTCATCTCCATCGGGGGCAATGACCTAAAACAATTCTTCTTCGCCGCCGACCGCGAGAACGAGCGCGTGCGCCGTCGCTACGACACCCTCAATGTCAGCTTCCTCAGCTTCATCGAACAGATCGTAACCCGTTGTGCTGCAACCGAAACCTCGCTCAGTTTCTGCGGCGAGGATGCCGGTCGCCCGGTCGAGGCGCTGGCCTTCGCCGCCATGGGCCTGCGCACCTTGTCGATGCGCCCGGCCTCCATCGGTCCGGTCAAACACCTGCTCAGACGCTCCGATCTGCGCGAGGTGCGCGGTGTGATCAACGAAGCGCGCGCACACGGGGCCATGACCGTGCGTCCGGCCCTGATGGACTGGTTGCGCGAGCAGCGCTAGGATACATCATTGACTTGATCCCAGCCGATCCAGGACTTACGATTTCAAAATACCCGGAGGACGAGACATGGATCAGACACGCGTCTGACAGGCCCTTTCCCGATGGCGCATCTATGCGTCGGCACGTCTGAATTCATCTTTTCCGGAGGTCTCTCTTGACCCGAATTTCCAACAAACTTTGCGTCATCACAGGCGCCGCACGCGGTATTGGTGCTGCCATTGCCGAAACGTTCATCCACGAAGGCGCGCGCGTTATCGTCACCGACAAGAACCTTGCCGAGGCGCAAGCAACGGCCACGCGGATCGGGGCGCAAGCCTTGCCGCTTGATGTGCGCTCAGAAGCCGATTGGGCCGCACTCGCCCGTTCCTATCCCGAAATCGACGTGCTGGTGAATAACGCCGGCGTCACTGGATTCGAACAGGGTCAAGCCGCCCACACTCCTGAACATGCCAGCTTAGCAGATTGGCGCGCGGTGCATGAAACCAACCTCGACGGCACCTTCCTCGGGTGTCGCTATGCGCTGCGGGCCATGCGGGCAAAGGGCATGGGGTCGATCATCAATATCGCCTCGCGTTCGGGTCTGGTTGGTATCCCTGCGGCTGCCGCCTATGCCAGTTCCAAGGCTGCGATCCGTAATCACACCAAGACAGTCGCGCTCTATGCGGCGGAACAAGGGCTGTGCGTGCGCTGCAACGCGATCTTCCCGGCCGCGATCCTTACACCCATGTGGGAGCCAATGCTCGGCAATGGTCCGGATCGCGACGCGCGCATGGCAGCCTTCGTCGCAGATACGCCTTTGCGGCGCTTTGGAACCGCGGACGAGGTCGCATCCCTCGCCGTTATGCTCGCCTCTGACGAAAGTGCCTACATGACCGGCGCTGAATTGGTCGTTGACGGAGGTTTACTTGCAGGCAGTGCTGCGGTGCCGGACCCGGCCGCCTAACCGCAGACTGAGCCTCTCAGATCAATACCCGGTCTGGCGCAGCAGCAAGTTCGTCCGCCGCGTCAGCGCCGCGTTGTTGCCAACGATGGACATGTCATCGCAGACAGCCGACGCGATGTATTCCGCGACATCCAGCGGCATCTGCGGGCGGATGTTCAAAAGGAAGCTGACAAAGCCCGGATGGGTGGAGTTGATCAGCTCCCACGTTGGGACCGGACCGCGCTCGCACGGGTTGCGATAGGTGTTCGGGCCGACCTGCTGCGCGCTCGCGATGCTACCGGCAAAGATGGCAGCTGCAAGGACAGACGAGAAGAGCTTAGGAAACGTCATTCGAGGACCCCCTACGAGTCTAAGTTGAATGGACAGAAGTTTGCCAGACCATGCGGGGGCCGTGCGGGCGGATCAAGGCAAAGCCCAGCGACAGACTGTTTCCGGGCCGGAGACAGTTATGCAGGGGGAGGCGCGCGGAGGGTCACACTCTCTCAAGACATGTGTGAATAAGGTTCACAAACGATCAACATAAGGCGCAGTTAGGTTCACAACCTGTCAACTTAGCCCGCTTTTCGCACCTTGCGCCGCTCCACACGCTGGCGAAACGCCTCGATCAACACCGCACGATCCTCGCCCAAATCGTCCGCCAATCTTCGCAATCCGAAGTGAATCCGCGCCATGTCTTGGTAGTAGCTGGTGAAGGCATAATTGATCGCCGCCCCCGCAACAGCGCCTAGCAAAGGCACGGTTTGCGCCGCCAGTTTTTGACCCAAGACAGTCGCCAATCTAGGGGCCACTCGGGTCAGCAGACTTTGCACCGTAGCCCCCGTAAGTCCCAGTCGCATCGACAAAAAACTGGTATCGATGCCATCATCCTCGGCTAAGGGACCAGCGGCGGCAAAGACCTGTACGCAGTCCATCCGCGTCACCTCATCAGCCGGATCAAAGCCATGCTCGGCGGCAATGCCTTGCACGGCGCGCAGGATCACCGTGGTCGTGACAGGCAGCTCCGCCACGGCCGAGGGCAAGCCGCCAAATCCGCCCGCGGCACCGGTGCCCATGGCCACAACCGTGTTCAACCAATCCTTCTGATCCGGAAGCGCTGACCTTGATCTAGCCGCCACATCGAACGAGGTTTCAAGCGCTGCGCGCGTCACGCCATCCATTTGATCTGTAACGCTTTTTGGTAGGCGCTTCAGCATACCTTCGGCTTGCCCGCCCACAAGGCCCAGCACCTGCATCCCGACCCCATTGGCACTGCGATAGCGCGCGGCGAGCGCGTCCAGAACGGCCTCGCGATCAGGGGTCGCTGGGATCAATTCAGTGCCAGTCATGCGGGGCCTCTTGGTGTTGGTCATGCCCTTCAAGGTGGGTGGCTCACGCGCGCGTTACAAGACCGCCTTCTCAACCGGCCCGCTCAGACCGTCCCAAGCGTCGGGCTGTAGCGCGAGGCCAAGGATACGGTCAGGGTTCGTCGGCGGCGGCATTTTGATGTGCGCCATGGGCAGGAATCCAAAGCGTTTGTAGTAGGGCGCGTCGCCGACGAGCAGGACGCGAGGCCAGCCGTAAGCCCTTGCAACCTCTAGGCTCTCTAGCATGAGATGCCCGCCGAGCCCTTCCCCTTGCCGTGTCGGATGCACCGCAATTGGCCCCAGCAGCAAGACGGGCTGGCTCGCGATCTGCACCGGCCAATACCGGATCGCCCCGCCCAGAACACCAAGGCCGTCGCGCGCAATCAGGCACAACTCAGCCACGCGCGGCACCCCCTCGCGCAGGCGGTACGACGACAAGGCCTCGCGCCCCGGCGCAAAGCACAGGTCATAGAGGGCCTCGACCTCCCAGCGGTCCTCGTCGGTCTCGCAGCGCAGTTCCACGTCGGCTGTTCCTTGCCCTTTTCGCCGCGCGGCCCTAGCACGGGGCAAGCCTATGCGCAAAGAGGAGCCTGCCCGCGATGTTCTATAAACCCGAAGACGGCCACGGCCTGCCCCATAACCCGTTCAACGCGCTGGTGTCGCCTCGGCCCATCGGTTGGATCTCGACACGCGGGACGGATGGGTCGGAGAACCTTGCGCCCTACTCGTTCTTCAACGCCGTGGCTTACGTGCCGCCGCAGGTGATGTTTGCCTCGACCAGCGCCAAGCCGGATCGCGGGGATACCAAGGATTCGGTGTCTAACATCCGAGAAACAGGCGTTTTTTGTGTGAACATTGTGGAATACGCGATGCGCGATGCGATGAATGTCTCGTCAGGCCCTTGGCCGCGCGAAGTGGATGAGTTCGCCCAAGCGGGCGTCGAGCGGGTGGAATGCGATACGATCGCGTGCTCGCGCGTCGCAGGCGCACCTGCGAACCTCGAGTGCAAGCTAACCCAGATCGTGCAACTGCCGGGGGCCGCGAATTTCGCGGTGTTTGGCGAGGTCACGGGTATCCACATGCGCGATGATTGTATCGTGGAGGGCCTATTTGACGTCACCAAGTTCCAACCGCTCGCGAGGCTCGGCTACCGGGACTATGCACGGGTGACCGAGCTGTTCTCGCTCAAACGGCCCGGAGAATGAGTATTTTTAGCAAGAAAAAGAGCCGCCCCTTTTTCTTGCCTTAAATACTCACAATCCCTCAGTGGCCCCCAAGAATACCGGTGCGCACGGCGTAATCCGCTGCAATCTGGTAGTCGGGATCATCATCGCTATCGACCATCAATTGACCTGCTTTCGTCAGCAATTGGTGACAATCGCGGCTCAGATGGCGCAGCTCGATGGTTTTTCCGGCGTCTTGATACTTGCCCGCCACAGCCTCGATGGCTTGCAGCGCACTCTGATCGGCCACCCGGCTATCGGCGAAATCGACGATGACGCGGGACGGATCGGTTGCGGGGCTGAACAGCTCGGTGAACCCATCGGCGGACCCGAAGAAAAGCGGCCCTTGGACTTGGTAGACCTTCGCGCCCTCGGGTGTCTCGTAGGTTTTCGCGTGGATGCGCGTCGCGTTGGACCACGCGTAGGCCAGCGCTGACACGATCACACCCACGACCACGGCGGTGGCGAGGTCGGTCATCACGGTCACGGCGGTCACCAACACGATCACCACGGCATCGGTCAGCGGCACTTTGCGCAGGATCCGGAAGGAGTTCCACGCGAAGGTGCCGATCACGACCATGAACATCACACCCACGAGGGCTGCCAGTGGGATCTGCTCGATCAGCGGAGCCGCGAACAGGATAAAGATCAGCAAGAACAGCGCCGCCGCGATCCCTGCGATCCGTGTCCGACCCCCGGATTTGACGTTGATCATCGACTGGCCGATCATCGCGCAGCCGCCCATACCGCCGAAAAAGCCGGTCACGGTGTTGGCCACGCCTTGGGCGACGCATTCTTGGGAAGCACCGCCACGCTCGTTCGTCATTTCACCGACAAGGTTGAGGGTCAGGAGGCTCTCGATCAGACCGATGGCGGCGAGGATCAAGGCGTAGGGGAGGATGATCTGGAACGTCTCCCAATTCAGCGGCACCACGGGGATGTGGAAGCTGGGCAGACCGCCCTGGATGGAGGCCATGTCGCCCACGCGCGGCACGTCGATGCCGAACGCGATGACGATGCCTGCGACCACGAGGATGCCAGCAAGGGGTGCCGGGATCGCGCTTGTCACTTTGGGCGTGCCCCAAATCACGGCCATGGTGAGCGCGACGAGCAGCAGCATGATCACCAAGGGCCACCCGCTCAGCCACTCACCGCCGGACATACCATGGCCCGAGGCGACTGCGGTGCCGGGCACCTGGAACTGGCTGAGCTGCGCGAGGAAGATCACGATGGCGAGGCCATTCACAAAGCCCAGCATCACCGGATGCGGCACAAGGCGGATAAACTTGCCCAGCTTGAACACGCCCGCCGCGATCTGGATTGCCCCCATAAGGACAACGGTGGCAAACAGGTATTCGACCCCGTGCTGCGCCACGAGGCTGACCATAACGACCGCGAGCGCGCCGGTTGCGCCTGAGATCATGCCCGGACGCCCGCCGATGACAGCGGTGATCAGGCCCACGATGAACGCGGCATACAGGCCCACGAGAGGGTTCACGCCTGCAACGAACGAAAATGCCACCGCCTCGGGCACGAGCGCAAGCGCGACGGTGAGGCCGGACAGCAGCTCGATCCGCCACCGCTCGGGCGTGATGCCTTTTGGGTTGAGGGACGAGGAAAACTCGGACGCGTTCAAACGCTGCGCGAAGGCAGCCAACATGGTGCGGGGCATTGGGACAGGTTCCGGGGGGCTAGAATAGGGCTTTTGCGCGTCTGTTGCACGAATTGCCCACAAACGCACGGTATTCTTGCGCAAACGTGACAGCGCTAACGCCGCAGGGCCGCGTTTTCGGAACACGAATGCGTCCCCCACCCCCATCTGGCATTGCAATTCCGAGCCCCTTCGCAACAATCAGCCCCAACGGAATTCGCAAGGGTGACAATCAGATGGACACGATGATCGGGGTGATCGGTGGCTCGGGCCTCTATGAGATTGACGGGTTGGAGGATGCCGCCTGGCAAACTGTCGACAGCCCCTGGGGTGCTCCGTCGGACCAGATCCTGACCGGACGGCTTGGCGGTGTCGCGATGGCGTTTCTGCCGCGCCATGGGCGGGGCCATGTACACTCGCCAACCACCGTGCCCTACCGCGCCAATATCGATGCGCTGAAGCGGATTGGCGTGACGGATGTTATTAGCGTCAGTGCGTGTGGGTCGTTCCGTGACGAGATGGCACCGGGCGATTTCGTTGTCGTGGATCAGTTCATCGACCGCACATTCGCGCGCGAGAAAAGCTTCTTTGGCACCGGGCTTGTTGGCCATGTTAGCGTCGCGCATCCGACCTGCCCGCGTCTGGGGGCAGCCTGCCTCGAGGCCGGGCGCGCCGAGGGGATCACCATGCACGACGGCGGCACCTATCTGGCAATGGAAGGCCCGCAGTTTTCCAGCGTTGCCGAGTCGCACATGTACCGCGCCTGGGGCTGCCATGTGATCGGCATGACCAACATGCCGGAGGCGAAACTCGCGCGCGAGGCGGAGCTTTGTTATGCGAGCGTCGCGATGATCACCGATTATGACAGCTGGCATCCCGATCATGGTGCCGTGGACATTACCGAGATCATCAAGACGCTTGGCGCGAACTCGGCCAATGCCAAGGGGTTGGTGGCGCGGTTGCCTGCGCTGCTCGGTGCGGATCGTGCGCCGTGTGAGCATGGCTGTGATCGCGCGTTGGAATTTGCCCTGATGACTGCGCCCGAGAAGCGCGATCCTGAGTTGCTGGCGAAGCTGGATGCGGTTGCCGGGCGGGTTCTGTAATGGCGATTGAGCTTTGGTTGGCCTTTGTCCTCGCTTCGACCGCCTTGTTGCTGATCCCCGGCCCAACGGTTTTGCTGGTGCTGAGCTATGCGATCAGCAAGGGCCGCTCGGTGGCACTCGCCTCCGTCGCGGGCGTGGCGCTTGGGGATTTCATCGCGATGACGGCGTCGCTGCTGGGGCTTGGCGCATTGGTGCTGGCCTCGGCGACGGCGTTCACGATCCTCAAGTGGGTCGGCGCTGTGTATCTGGTGTGGCTCGGTATCAAAATGCTGCGCTCCGCCCCGAGCGAGGGCTTGGGCGAGATGACCGCCAAGCGTGATGTCACACCGGGCAGTGTCTTTGGGCATGCGGCGGTGGTGACGGCGCTCAATCCAAAGGGCATTGCGTTTTTCATCGCCTTTGTGCCGCAATTCGTTGATCCTTCGGCGGCGCTGCTGCCGCAGTTTGCAATTTTGATCGCGACCTTTGTTGGCCTCGCTGCCCTCAACGCACTCGCCTATGCGCTGCTGGCGGATAAATTACGGGCGTCGATTGGGCGGCCCACGGTCATCACCTGGCTGACACGCGCGGACGGCACAGCCCTGATCGCGATGGGTATCGCCACAGCGGCCTTGCGGCGTGGAACGGCCTGACGCGATGCGCGCATCTTTTGCCCTGTGCTGCCTGATGATCCTCATCGGCCTGACCAATCCGGCGCGGGCGGTGGATTTCGTGCAGACCGAAGGCATCCTCAGCGATGCGCAATTCTATCGCCTCGTCAGTTGTGGCGCGGTTCCCGGGGGGGCTTGTGCGGAGGGTCCGATCCGCTGGCCTGCGGGCAAAGCCCAATCCCTGACCATCGGGTTTGCCCAGCGTGATGCGGGCTTTCCCAGTCGGACCGCGCGCTCTGTGCTTTTGGGGCTGCGCAATGCCATCCGGCAAGTGAACCGCATCGGCGCAAATGTGCAATTGACCGAGCTGCGCGCGGGCGGCACGGCGGATATCCTGATCTACCTGCAAGATGTGCCCGAAGGTGGGCAGATCGAAGGCACCGGCATTCGCGGCCTCGACGGTGTGCCGATCGATATCGGGCGCTTTCATGTGCTGTGGGACCGCAACCGCGAAATCACCCGTGCCGCGATCGTGCTCAGCCGCGATCTGAGCCCGCGTGATGCGGCCTCGGTGATCCTCGAAGAGATCGTTCAAAGCCTCGGCCTGATCTGGGATATCCGCAATCCGGCCTACCGCGATGCCAGCATCTTTGATGAGGACAGCAATCGCGTGACAGCTTTGCGCGGACAGGACATTATCGCGCTCAGGCAGCATTATCCTGGGGGACAGAGATGAAGATTTGGGCGGTCTTGATCGCAATGGGCCTGGCCGGGGCCGCACATGCGACAGAATTTATCGAGACGGACGAATTCCTCGATGACGAGACATTCTACCGGGTTGTCGCCTGCGGGGCCGCGCCAAATGCCGCGTGCTCGCGTCCGATGGCCCGCTGGCCCGCCGAGCGCGCGCGCAATCTGACCGTTGGCATCGCAAAGATCGACGCGGGCTTTCCTGTCTACAAGCTCAGCTGGGCTCGGGCTGCCATTGATGAGGCAATTGCCGAGATCAACGCCACCGGGGCCGATCTGCGCATCATCCGGCGCGCCGATGGGCTGCCTGCCGACATTCCCATCTACCTCACCGGGGCCGGGCGCGGCGAACCGGTGGAGGGCACGGGCTACCGTGGTCTTGACGGGTCGATCATTCAGGCAGGCCTGGTCACGCTGTGGTGGCAAGACGGCAAGATCAGCACGGCGGCCGTCGCGCTGAGTGCGGATGTGCGCAGACGCTCTATTCGGTCGGTGATGCTCGAAGAACTCGTGCAGGCGCTGGGTCTGTCGACGGATATTCGCGGGCCTGAATATCGCGGGCGCTCCATCTTTGACGAAGACACCAACGCGGTTACGCAGCTTGTCGGTCAGGATGCAGACGCTTTGCGCCGCCATTATCCCACGCCGGACCGGCTGCGCCAATCGGCCAGCCAGTAACTCAATTTCCCCACAAAGGACATCTGCCTCATGACCCCTGCTCGCACCGTTCGCGACTATATCCGCACGATCCCAGACTTCCCGCATGAGGGGATCATGTTCCGCGATGTCACGACCCTGTTTCTGGACCCGCGCGGGTTACGCCTCGCGATTGACCAATTGCTGGCCCCCTATGTGGGCATGCAGATCGACAAGATCGCCGGGCTTGAGGCGCGCGGGTTTATCCTAGGCGGCGCGGTGGCACACCAGCTGAGCCGGGGCTTCGTGCCGATCCGCAAGAAAGGCAAGCTGCCGGGCAAAACCATCGAGCAGGACTATACGCTGGAATATGGCCAGGCGACGGTGGAAATCCATGACGATTGCCTGCAACCGGGCGAGAAGGTGCTGCTGGTCGATGATCTGCTTGCCACGGGCGGCACGGCAGAGGCCGGGATCAAGCTGATGGAGAAACTTGGCGCTCAGGTGGTTGGCTGTGCTTTTGTCGTCGATCTGCCCGATCTGGGCGGGCGCAAGCGGCTGGAGGATATGGGCCAGGAGGTCCATGCCCTGACCGCATTCGAGGGCGACTGACGGAAGGCTAAGATTTATCGCGCGTCTTAACACTTCGGTAACGGATGCTGCGCTAATCCTAAGTCACCCACGATATGTGGGTTTGCTTGAAAGCACCCTCAACTGTGGCAAGGCCCCCCTCTGCCGATGCCACTGTTATCCCAAGTGACGCCTCGCCTCCCCCAAGGTGGGGCGTCTACCTTTTCAGGGAGGCGCTTAAACCTGCCGCAACACGGCACCGGGATTGCAGATGCCATGGGGGTCCAGCGCGTCCTTGATGGCGCGCATCGCGGCCAGCTTCGTGGGATCGCCGTAGCGTTCCAGATCACCCACTTTCAGCCGCCCGATCCCGTGCTCCGCGCTGACGGACCCACCGAAGCTGTCGGTAAGGTCATGCACAGCGCGTTTGATGGTCGGTCGGAGGTCTTCGTAATCGCCCCGGCTTTTGCCCGCATCAGGGAAGATATTGAAATGCAGATTGCCGTCGCCCACATGGCCGAAGCAATTGATGCGTAAGGGTCCGAGTGCTGAGATAGCCTCGGTGCCTTGAGCTATGAAGTCAGGGATCGCGGACAGAGGCACCGAGATGTCATGCGAAGACACCGACCCGATCCGGCGATTGGCCTCGGGAATGGTTTCGCGGATGGCCCAAAACTCGTCCGCTTCGCGCGCCGATTGGGCAATGAGCCCGTCATGGACGAGATCACGCAGACTGCCTGCCTCGAACAAATGGGTCAGCGCAACCTCGGGATCAAAACTGCCCGGACCGCCAAGATCAACCAACACGGTCCATTCGGGCGGGCTGGGCCAAGGTTGACGCATTTCGGGCATAGTTTGGCGCAGGAAGTCAAAACCTTGGCGGTGCATCAACTCGAATGCGGAGATCGTGCCACCTGCGATTTCACCTGCATGAGACAGCAGCTCAAGAGCCGCGGCAGGGCTGTCCACCGCGAAAAGCGCGACCCCTCTATGCACAGGCTGCGGCGACAGGCGCAACGCGGCGGCGGTTATGATCCCAAGGCTGCCTTCAGCCCCGATCATCAGGTGGCGCAGGTCGTATCCCGTATTGTTCTTGCGCAACCGTGTCAGCGTGTTCATCACCGCGCCATTGGGCATGACGGCCTCAATGCCAAGACATAAGTCACGCGCATTTCCATAGCGCAGCACGTTGACGCCGCCCGCATTGGTGGACAACACCCCCCCAATCCGCGCCGAGCCTTCGGAGGCCAACGAGAGCGGGAATAAGCGCTCTGCCTTCTCGGCGGCAATCTGCACGTCGGCGAGAACAGCACCAGCATCGGCGACAAGCACGTTCTCACCTGGATAGACTGCGCGGATCTTGTTCATCCGGTGCAGCGACAGGATGATCGGGTGCGGAAGGTTCTGTGCGATCTGGCCGCCCACAAGACCGGTGCCGCCGGAATAAGGCACGACAGCCACGCGCGCGTCATGGGCAGCGCGCATAACTGTTGCCACCTCCTCAGTGTTCGCGGGCGCGATCAACACCCCGCCATCGGACGCATAACGCCCGCGCGGTTCTTCCAAAAAACTGGCCGTTAGATCGGGAAACGCCGCGGATGGCAAACTGGCCCGCAGCGCTGCCTCGAATTCCGGTGAGGCGGGTTGACAGTTATCGACAGGCATACTGCACAGACAAAGGTCGCAAATTCGAGGCCGTTATTTCACCCTGCAGAATACGAGAAGGCTCGATATAGGTCCATTTCATAAGCGCCGACCGCCCATCGAGTTGAATATCGACGCCGTGCTGCCATTTTACGCGGCGGCTTTCAGACCGATCCGCAGAGAATTCGCCAGTGCGGTTCAACGCAACAAGGCCAACACGCACTTTGTCCGCCCCCAGTTCCAACCGTAAATCACTGGCATCAAAGAACCATCCGCGCACCAACGCATCATCATACCCGGTACTCATAGTGCGCGCATACGAACAGGTCACCGTCTGGGCGGCAAGCGGGGCAGCCGCTGCGAGGATGACCGCGGATGACACAATAGCCAGAGATTTACGAAACATATTTAGATATCCTTTCAAGGAAAACGCGAACTACTCCAGACTATCGCGTAAATAGGCAGGCGCAAGCACTCGAATTGTTGGCGTAGTTGGCAACGCCCTTAGGGAAACCTCTATGGAATTGGAATTTATCACCTCTATTTCAAACTCATCCACCATCCCGGCAAGAAACCTGTCTAGGCCCGTCAAGCTGAACCAGTGCATCGGTATCACCACCGACGCCCGCGCTCGCTTCAGCACGCCGATCATCGAGGGCAGATCGAGCGTATAGCCTCCATCTACAGGTGCCATTACCACGTCCATTCGACCCAGCGCCGCAAACTGCGCCTCCGTCGGGATATGGTGCAGATGTCCCAGATGCGCGATGCACAGACCCGCGACCTCGAAAACGAAGATCGAATTGGCGTCTGGGCGCGCGGTATCTCCAAAGCGCGACCTGATATCTGTCGTGACATTGCGCACGCGAACCTCGCCCACTTCGATGTAATGATCCGCAGGCCCGGTCCCATCGCCCCAGCCGCGCAGCACATGCGGGATGCGTGGATCGGGGTTGTTCGTGAAATGGGTGCCATGGGCGTTGTTCATCGTCACGATGGTGGGGATGTGATCGGTATTTCCTAGAAACCCGGTATAGTCCGTCGCGACTGTGGTTCCGTCTGGGGCTTCGATCATGAAGGTTGCGTGGTTCACGTAGGTCAAGCGCACGGTGAAGTCGGGCAAAGGCCTGTTAAAGCTTGCGCGGTGAATGTATTCGACCCCCGGCGCTTCGGCGACGGCGATGCAGTGGGACGGTTGGCGCTCTTGCGCGTGGGCCGTGGTTGCAAGGGTTAGGGCAAGGCAGGTTAGAAAGATGCGCATTTCAAATCCTCCGGTGTCCTGAAGGATAGGTCGCGCACGGCCTGCGTCACCCGTAAACTTGATCGAGCGGCGCGCGCCCGCGCCTGTCATGGCGCAATGCGGCATACAGAACGTGGTTGCGCCATCTGCCGTCGATTTGAAGATAACTTTGCGCGACGCCCTCGTATTTGAACCCGGCCTTTTCCAGCACCCCGCGCGACGCGACGTTTTCGGGCAGGCACGCCGCCTCAAGCCGGGACATGTCCATCTTGGTAAACGCATGGTGCGTCAGCGCTGCAATCGCCTCGGCCATATACCCTTGGCGCGCAAAGGGCTGCCCAATCCAGTAGCCGAGCGTGCCCGATTGCGCAGGCCCGCGCCGCAGGTTGTCGAGCGTGATCGCACCTACCAGCGCCGAATCCTCGCGCCGCACCATGAAAAACGGATAGGCCGTGCCTGATTTGATCGACCGTCCTGCCCAATAGACGCGGTTGGTGAAGCTTTTGCGGGTCAGATGATCGACGGCCCAAGTCGGCTCCCACGGGGTCAGGAACGCGGCTGAGGCTTCACGCAAGGCCACCCAGGGGCGGAAATCGGCATGTATCGGCGGGCGCAATGTCAGGCGCTCCGTCTCGATCCGTACCGTCCGCTTGGGTCTGAACATCAGGCTGCCAAGCGCCCCTGCAAGGTGGCAAGCGACGGGGCTGCGTCGGCTGGACCGTAAAGGGCAAGCGCCGATCCGCCTTGGCAAAGGCCCTTGCCGAACGCGCGAATATCGGCGGTGGTGGCCTTCTCGATCCGGGTGACGGTCTCGGCCAGATCGGGCACGCGGTTCCAGATACCGACCATACGGGCCAGACGCTCGGCCCGGCTGGAGGGCGATTCCATGCCCATCACGAGGCCCGCTTTCAGCTGGGCGCGTGCGCGATTGACCTCGGCATCCGACATGTCATCGGCGGCGCGGGCCAGCTCGGACACCATCAGGTTCGACAGGTCTGAGATCTGGCTTGCAGACGTTCCGGCATAGACCGTGGTTAACCCGGTTTCGGCATAGGCGCTGGCTTGCGCAAAGATCGAATAGCACAGACCGCGCTTTTCGCGCAGCTCCTGGAACAGGCGCGAGGACATCCCGCCGCCGAGGGCGGTGGCGAAAATCTGGCCGGTATAGACGTCCTCGTCCATATAGCCGGGGCTGGGCATCGCGAAGGCGAAATGCACCTGCTCAAGCGGTTTGATCTCGCGGTGCTCGCCGCCGGTGAAAATCGCCTGCGGGGCGGGTGTGTCAGGGCGCGCCTTGAGACCACCGAAGAGGGTTTCGGCCAGCTTCACCACCTCGTCATGGTCCACGGCCCCTGCCGCCGACAAGATCATCTGACCCGGCCCGTAATGTTGGTTCACGAAGCCCGCGAGATCGTCTTTGCCAAAACTGCGCACCCGCTCTTCCGCCCCAAGGATCGTGCGACCCAAGGGCTGATCGGCGTAGCAGCGTTCTTGCAGCCAGTCGAAGATCACGTCGTCGGGGGTGTCGAGCGCTTGACCGATTTCTTGCAGGATCACGCCGCGTTCGACTTCGATCTCGTCCTCGTCAAACACCGGGTTCAGCAAGATATCGGCTATCACGTCCATCGCAAGCGGCACGTCATCTTTCAGAACGCGCGCGTAATAGGCTGTGACTTCGCGCGAGGTATAGGCGTTGATATAGCCGCCAACATCCTCAATTTCCTCGGCAATTTGCACGGCTGAGCGCGTGTCGGTGCCTTTGAAGGCCATATGCTCCAGAAAATGCGCGATGCCGTTTTGGGGCGCAGTCTCGTGACGTCCCCCAGCCAGAACCCACACACCGATGGCAGCAGAGCCGAGGCTAGGCATGGTCTCGGTCACGATACGGAAACCGTTGGGCAGGGTGTCGATACGAGGGCTCACGCGGTGCGGCTTTCTGCGATTTGGGCTCGGATATGGGTCTCGATCGCGGCCAGATCATTGGCAATCTCGGTCACGCGCTCAGGCCGCTCATAAAGCGTTTCCATATGGGGGGGAAGGGGCGGATGGACGCCCGTGGCCGCCTCGACGGCGGCGGGGAATTTCGCCGGATGGGCGGTGGCGAGGGTGACCATCGGCGTGCTGGCATCCGCCGCTTCGCGCGCCACTTTGACGCCGATGGCGGAGTGCGGGCAGAGCAACTCGCCATTCTCGGCCAGCGATTGGGTGATCTCGGCGCTCGTCTCGTCCTCGGACGCTCGGCCCGAGATGTAGGTTTCACGCAACGCTTGCAGCGCGCCTTGGCTGACGGTGAAGCCGCCTTGGGTTTTCAGCTCGTCCATCAGCTGGGCCACGGCGGCCCCGTCGCGGTCATAGGCGTCAAACAGCGCCCGCTCGAAGTTGGAGCTGACCTGAATATCCATCGAGGGGCTGATCGACGGATGCACCTCGCTGGTGCGGTATTCGCCTGTACTGAGGCAGCGATGCAGAATGTCGTTCTGGTTCGTTGCGACCACCAGCTTGTCGATGGGCAGCCCCATGCGTTTGGCAATCTGGCCCGCGAAGATGTCGCCGAAATTGCCGGTGGGCACGCAGAAGCTGACCTTGCGGTCCGGCGCGCCGAGGCTGAGGGCGGACGAGAAGTAGTAGACCACCTGCGCCAGAACCCTGCCCCAGTTGATCGAGTTGACGCCGGCAAGGCGCACCTCATCACGGAACTCGAAATCGTTGAACATGTCCTTGAGGCGCGCTTGGCAATCGTCGAAATGGCCGTGCAGCGCGAGGGTGCGGACATTGGCTTCCGTCGGTGTGGTCATCTGGCGACGCTGCACCTCGGACACGCGCCCATGGGGATAGAGGATGAAGACATCAACCGCATCGAGACCGCGAAACGCCTCGATCGCCGCGGACCCGGTATCGCCGGAGGTCGCCCCCACGATGGTGATGCGACTGCCGCGCCGGGTCAGCTCGCGCTGAAACAGGCGACCGATGATCTGCATGGCGAAGTCTTTGAAGGCGAGCGTCGGTCCATGAAACAGCTCCAGCAGAAACTGGTTGGGCGCGATTTGCTTCAGGGGCGCGCGCGCAGGATGGGCAAAACCCGCGTAGGCGGCGGCAATATCCTCGCGGAACTCCGCGTCGGTGAAGCTGTCACCCAGGAAGGGGCGCATCACGCGGAAGGCGATTTCCTCATAGGGCAAACCGGCCATCTCGCGGATCTGCTCAGCCGTGAACGACGGCACCTCGGCGGGCACATAAAGCCCACCATCGCGGGCAAGCCCGGTCAGCATCGCCTCGTGAAACGGCAATTCAGGGGCGGAACCACGGGTGGAGATATAGCGCATAAGCGAGGGCCTTTAGATCGCAGGACGGCGTTGCCGCCAGAGGAAGTATCCGGTCATCAAGACCCAGATCACAGCGATGCCGTACCAGGTGATGACATATTCCAAGTGATTATTCGGAATCCCGTCGCTGTCCACTGGTAAGGGCATCACGGGGCTACTCAATTCCGTCGTCTGCCGCAAGACGACGAGGATTTCTTCGGTCTTGAGGCTTGCTGCCATCGCGGGCACATCGCGGGCGAACCAGATATTGGCGGCAAGGTCCGGCTCAGGCGTGAAGCTGTCGGTCTCGTCTGGCCACAGCAGATTGCCCGTGACGGTCGCATCCACAGGCGGGCGCGCGGCGGCTTTGTCGGTTTGCGGGATAAAGCCCCGGTCCACGAGAATGCGCCGCCCATCTTCTGTCTGAAACGCGGTGATAACGCGGTAGCCGGGGCCGATGCCTTTGACCGATGTCAGCACGTCAATCTCGCGATCCGTGAAACGCCCGGTCACTTCGACGGGCAGATACTCATCCGCAGCCTCGCCCGCGCTCTCGGGCAATGCAATCGGCGCATCCGCGATCCGCGCGTCGATCTGGGCGATCATGCCCTCTTTCCACTGCAAGCGCTGAAGCTGCCATGTGCCAAGTCCGACCAAAATGGCCGTTCCAACAATCCCGAAAATCAAGGGGATCAACATGCGCATCAAGAAGCCTCTCCGACATTAAAGGGCGCAAGCTTTGCCCGCGCCCTCTTTGCTTTTCTAAATATCCTCGCCCGAAGGGCGAAACCGCTTAGCTTCCCCACACATAGATCGAGGCAAACAGGAACAGCCATACAACGTCCACGAAGTGCCAATACCAAGCGGCGGCTTCGAACCCGATATGCTTTTCGGCGGTGAAGTGATTGCGGCGCACCCGCAGGTAGCAGATGAACAAGAAGATGGTGCCGATGATCACATGCGCACCGTGAAAACCCGTCGCCATGAAGAAATTCGCGCCATAAATGTTGCCGGCAAAACCGAAGCCTGCATGGACATACTCGTAGCCCTGAAAGAACGTGAAGATGATGCCGAGGCCAACGGCCAACAGCAGACCCATCTTCATGTCTTCCTTGTTCTCGTCATGCACAAGCGCGTGGTGCGCCCATGTCGCCGCCGCACCCGAGCAGAGCAGGATCAGTGTGTTGATCAGCGGCAGGTGCCATGGATCAAACAGCTCAATCCCAACCGGGGGCCACACACCATCGACCGCGGGCGATTCCGGGCCCATCGGATACATCGCGTGCTTGAAGAAGGACCAGAACCAAGCCGCGAAGAACATCACTTCGGACATGATGAAGAAGATAAAGCCGTAGCGCAGACCGATGCGCACCACGGGCGTGTGATCGCCTGCGTGGCTTTCGCGCACAACTTCGCTCCACCAGCCAAACATGGTCATCAACACGCCTGCAAGCCCGATGAGGAACATGTAAGGCCCGCTCTGGTGCATCCACAGCACCGCGCCAAACAGCATGATGAACCCGCTGACCGCACCGATGAAGGGCCAAGCGGAGGGGGGCAGGATGTGATAGTCGTGATTCTTTGCGTGGGCCATGGGGTCGTCCTCGGAGCTCAGTTAAGGCTGGTCTGGGGTTGGATCGCGAGCGATGCGGTCTCTTCCGGCAGCTCGATTTGGTAGAATGTATAAGACAGCGTGATATGCGGAATATCGCCCGCATCGCGGTCATTGACGATCTCGGGATCAACAAAGAACGTCACCGGCATCATCACGCGCTCGCCCGGTTGCAACACCTGCTCTTCAAAGCAGAAGCAATCGATCTTGGCGAAGTAGCTGCCCGCGCTGAAGGGGCTGACATTGTAAGACGCGGACCCCGCCACTGGGCGGTCTGTCGGATTATAGGCCTCGTAAAAGGCAAGCCCAGTCTCGCCGATGCGGACCTCCATCTCGCGCACTTCGGGGCGGAATTCCCACGGCATGTCACGCTCGAGGCTGGCATCGAACTTGATGGTGATCGTGCGATCAAGGATCAGGTCGGACCCGTTCTCGGCGTAGTTGGTCGTTCCGCCATAGCCGGTGACACGGCAGAACCAGTCATAAAGCGGCACCGACGCCCAGCCGAGCGCACCCATGAACACAACAACGCCCACCAGCTTGCCAGCGGTCTTCAGTTTCGGATCGAGTGTTTCCATCATGGTCTAGTTGTCCCCTGTTCGGTCAGCCAATGCGGGTCGGGGCGCATGGTCAAAGCCTTCAATCGGGCCGGTGGTCGAGATCTTGGCGACCGTCAAACCGAACACAACCGCGATAAAGCCAATCAGAGTTGCCGCCACGCCGATATTTCGGCCCGAGCGACGGGTGTGGATTTCGTGCGTCTTACCAAAGGCCATCGATCAAACCCCCGCCAGCGGCGACCAAAGACCCGCGCGCATCGCGAGACCTTCGATCATCAGCACACCGAAATGCACGAAGAGATAGAGCAGCGAGAACCGGAAGACCTTCTTCTCTACGGCATAGTTATCCGCCTCGGCCTGCCCCTCGTCCCGGCGCCAGATGTCCCACGCGCCTTTGAGGAAGATCGCATTCAGCACCACAGCAGCGGCAAGATAAAGCGGGCCTGCAATCGGCGTCAGCGCGAGGCCGAGTGCAACGGGCACCAGCAAGATCGTATAGATCAGGATATGATTGCGCGTCACCTTGCGCCCGTGGGTCACGGTCAGCATCGGCACATCGGCCTTGTGGTAGTCGGACTTCATGAACAGTGCCAGCGCCCAGAAATGCGGCGGCGTCCACATGAAGATCAGGCCGAACATCAACACCGCCTCAACCGAGATCGTGCCTGTCGCGGCAACCCATCCGATCAGCGGCGGGAACGCGCCCGCAGCCCCACCTATGACAATGTTCTGCGGGGTCCAGCGCTTGAGCCACATGGTATAAACGACGGCGTAGAAGAAGATCGTGAAGGCCAGAAGGCCGGCGGCCTGCGCATTTGTCGCCAGCCATAGCATCACGACTGATAGCCCGGACAGGCCCAGACCGATGGCAAGCGCTTCGCCCCCGGTCACTTTGCCAGCCGGAATAGGGCGCTTGGCGGTGCGCTTCATCACGCGGTCGATGTCTTCGTCCCACCACATGTTCAACGCGCCCGACGCGCCTGCGCCCACCGCGATGAACAAGATCGCCGCAAAGCCGATCATCGGATGGACGCTGACCGGAGCCACCAGCATGCCGACAAAGGCCGTGAAGACCACCAGTGACATGACGCGCGGCTTCAGCAGGGCGAAAAAGTCGCCAAACTGCGCCTCGTCCTCGCGGGCGATGGGCTGGCTGTCAAAGCTTGCGTCACTCATGTCGCTCTCCGGTGGGGCCGGGTTTCAGGTCTGGCCTAGTTGGAGGCCAGTTGCACATTCGTGTTGGCGGGCGCGATGCCACCGAAGACCTCGATGGTGTCGGCCAGCCATGCCTCGTAGGCCTCTTCGCTGACGACTTTGACAACGATGGGCATGTAGGCGTGGTCCTTGCCGCATAGCTCGGAGCACTGGCCAAAATAGACGCCTTCGCGCTCGGCTTTGAACCACAACTCGGCGAGGCGTCCGGGAATGCCGTCCTGCTTCACGCCAAAGGCCGGGATGGTCCAGGAATGGATCACGTCCGCCGCTGTGACCTGCACGACGATGGTTTTGTTCACGGGGACGACCATCGCCATGTCCGTGGCAAGCAGATAGTCTTCCTGGCTGTAGCCGAACTCTTCAAGCTCGTCGCGCTGAAGCATGAACGCCTCGTAGGACAGCTCGTGCTCGGGATATTCATAGCCCCAATACCACTGATAGCCGGTGGCCTTGATGGTCACATCGCCTTCCGGAATTTCCTGCTGCTTGAACAGGATCGGCAGGGAAAACGCGCCGATGAACACGAGGATCACGATTGGCACGACCGTCCACGTAATCTCGATCGGGGTGTTGTGAGTGAAGCGCGCAGGCGTTTTGTTCACCTTTTCGTTGTACTTTAGGACGCACCACACGATCAGCGCGGTCACAAACAGCGTGATGATGGTGATCAAAACCAGCAAGAACCCGTCGAGCCAGTGAATATCGCGCGCAAGCTCGGTCGCGGCGGGCTGAAAGCCGATGCCGCCGGGCACGGGACGACCGACAATTTCCAGATCGCCAATCGGCTGTGCTGAGGCTGCGGACCCAAGGCCCAAGAAAGCTGCGTTGATCGAGGCAACAGCCCCGGCGACCCGGTTGGTCAATGCCATGTCGTTATCCTGTTCGCTGTTCAGCCGCGAATGCGCATCAATGCGCAAGCCAGCCGTTGTGTCTTGCGTGTCATGTTCCATATTAGAGGGGGTGAGACAAGCATCGCACCCTGCGCTTTTCCGTCGCGATTTGACCCAGATCAAGGACCACGCCCCATGGCAGACGCCCCCTTCCGCCCGTTTGAGACCCATCTTGACGCTGATGCCGCCTTGTCGGTGCTGCGCGCCGCTTTGAACGGGGCCGATGACGGCGAGTTGTTCCTTGAGCGGTCGCGCTCGGAATCGATTGTGTTGGATGATGGGCGGATCAAGAACGCCAGCTATGACGCGTCCGAAGGGTTCGGTCTGCGCGCGGTGAGGGGCGAAACGGCGGGCTATGCGCATTCGACTGAGATCAGCGAGGCAGCGATCCGGCGGGCATCTGAGACAGCGCGCTTGGCCGTGGGTGATGGTGGTGGGGTTTTGGCCGAGGCCCCGCTGGGCACAAATGTGCGGCTTTATACCGATGCGGACCCGATGGCCGATGCCACGTTCGGCGTGAAGATCGAGACCTTGAAGGAAATTGACGCCTATGCGCGCGGGCTTGATCCGCGGGTTGTGCAGGTGAGTGCCTCGATGGGGGCAAGTATTCAAGAGGTGGAGATTTTGCGCCCCGAAGGCGGGATCACGCGCGATGTGCGGCCTCTGACGCGGCTCAACATCTCAATTATCGTCGAGCAAGGCGGGCGGCGTGAAACCGGCAGTGCCGGGGGCGGCGGGCGTTATGGGCTTGCCACGCTGTTGCCGCGCGAGAACTGGGAAGCGGTGGCACGCGAGGCGTTGCGCATCGCGGTCGTGAACCTTGATGCGGTGCCCGCGCCTGCGGGGGCGATGGATGTCGCACTTGGCTCTGGCTGGCCGGGAATTTTGCTGCACGAGGCTGTGGGCCACGGGCTAGAGGGCGACTTCAACCGCAAGAAAGCCAGTGCGTTTGCGGGCTTGATGGGTCAGCAGGTGGCCGCGAAGGGTGTGACCGTGCTCGATGACGGAACGATCCCGGATCGGCGCGGGTCTATCAGCGTTGATGATGAAGGCACCGCAAGCGCCAAAACCACCTTGATCGAGGACGGTATCCTCGTGGGCTATATGCAGGACCGCCAGAACGCGCGCCTGATGGGGGTCGAGGCCACCGGCAATGGACGCCGTCAGAGCCACGCGCATCTGCCGATGCCGAGGATGACCAACACCTACATGCTGGGAGGGGAGGCCACGCGCGACGAGATTGTGGCAGACGTAAAGGATGGGATTTGGGCCGTGGGTTTTGGCGGCGGTCAGGTCGATATCACCAACGGCAAGTTCGTGTTCGCCTGCACCGAAGCTTACCGTGTTCAGAACGGCAAGATCGGCGCGCCGGTGAAAGGTGCCACCTTGATCGGGGACGGACCGACGGCGATGCGCCAGATCCGGGCCGTGGGCAACGACATGGCGCTTGATCCGGGGATGGGCACCTGCGGCAAGAACGGGCAATGGGTGCCTGTGGGTGTGGGTCAGCCGACGCTGCTTATCGGTGGTTTGACGGTGGGCGGATCAGCGGCTTAACTTTTTTGCCGCCTATTTAAGGAAAACTTGCATCGCGTTTACCTCTCGTTAAGGTTGTGCGCGCTACACCGAATGCAGGCCAGACGGGCTGGATCGGCTGAAGGCTTCTTGGTCAACCCCACCCACCCTCGCACCACCTCAGGCTTTGAGGCTTCGGTCCGCCCCGTCTGGCCCCCCTCCTTCTTGGTGTGTGCCCGGAATTTCCCCATGACAAATGCCGTCCCCAAGCCCCCCTCAAACCCGGCGGAGGCATTGGATTGGCTGCGCCTGATCCGCTCGCCTCGGGTCGGGCCGGTGACGTTTCGGCGGTTGATGGCAGAACATGGAAGCGCTGCGGCGGCGCTCGCGGCCTTGCCGGGGATCGCGAAGGATGCGTCGGCGTCCGGTTATGAGGTCTGCACTGCCGAGCGCGCTCAGGCGGAATATGACGCCGGGGCCAAGGCAGGTGCGCGACTTTTGACGATGGGCGAGGCGGATTATCCAAGCGCGCTGTTGGACTTGCACGATGCCCCTCCGCTGCTCTGGGCGTTCGGCGATGTCACCCTGGCCCAGCGCCCGGGCGTCGCAATCGTCGGCGCGCGCAATGCCTCGGCCTTGGGTCTGCGGATGGCGCGAAACTTGGCGATGGGTTTGGGCAAGGCCGATCAGGTCGTCGTCTCAGGCCTTGCTCGTGGGATCGACGCCGCTGCCCACGAGGCCGCGATGGACACCGGGACCATCGCCGTGCTCGCAGGCGGCGTGGACGTGCCCTACCCCGCCGAGAACGCGGAATTGGCGCGCCAAATCTATCGCAAAGGGCTGCTCTTGTCCGAGCAACCGATGGGATTGCAGCCTCAGGCGCGGCACTTCCCGAGGCGCAATCGGCTGATCTCGGGGCTTAGCCAAGCCTTGGTGGTGGTTGAGGCGGCCGTGAAATCCGGCAGCTTGATCACGGCCCGCGACGCGCTCGATCAAGGGCGCGAGGTTATGGCGGTGCCAGCGCATCCTTTCGATGCGCGCTCGGGCGGGTCCAACCAGTTGATCCGCGACGGCGCGCTCTTGGTACGGGGGACCGACGACATCCTAGCGGCCTTGCCTTATGCTATGCCCATTGCCCGCGTGGAAACATCCCAAGTTGACCCCGCGCCGACCTCGATCACAAGCGATCTGCGTGGCGCAATCCTAACCTGTCTCGCCGCCGATCCAGTGGCCGAGCATCTGGTTGGCGAGACCGTCAAAGCACCTTCTGATGTGGTCGCCCATCACCTCACTGAATTAGAGGTTGAAGGCCTTGTTGCCCGCCACCCCGGCGGCCTCGTGGCCCGCGTCGCCTGAGCGCATCTGGCAATTCCCCGCAGATGCAGCATTGACAATCTGCGCGCGCCCTCCACATCTTGCGCGCATCCCGCCCCCTGTTCGTTCGAGGAAGCTCCATGCCCGTTGTCGTCGTCGAGTCGCCTGCTAAGGCCAAGACAATCAACACTTATCTGGGCAAGGACTATACCGTTCTCGCGTCCTATGGCCATGTGCGGGACTTGCCGCCAAAGAATGGCTCCGTCGATACCGAGAACGGGTTCGAGATGCTTTGGGAGGTCGCAAGCGATAGCCAAAAGCATGTCCGCGCGATTGCCGAGGCCCTCAAAGACGACCCAAACTTGATCCTCGCGACCGACCCCGACCGCGAAGGCGAAGCGATCAGCTGGCACCTCGAAGAGGCCCTGCGCAAACGCCGTGCGATCAAGAAAGACACGCCCGTCAGCCGCGTTGTGTTCAATGCGATCACCAAAACCGCCGTCACCGAGGCGATGCAGAACCCGCGCCAAGTCGATATGGAATTGGTCGAAGCGTATCTGGCCCGCCGTGCGCTCGACTACCTCGTCGGCTTCAACCTGTCCCCGGTCCTGTGGCGCAAACTGCCTGGCGCAAAATCCGCAGGCCGGGTGCAGTCCGTGTGCTTGCGCCTGATCGTCGAGCGCGAGATGGAGATCGAAGCGTTTGATGCGCGCGAATACTGGTCGGTCTCCGCCGATCTGAAGACACCGCGCGGACAAGCGTTCAACGCGCGCCTTGTGTCCTTATCCGGTAAAAAGCTCGACAAATTTGATCTGGAAAATTCCACCGCCGCCGAGATGGCCGTCGCCGCCGTGCAGTCACGCGATCTGGTCGTTCAAAGCGTCGAAGCGAAACCGGCCAGCCGCTCGCCCTCCGCCCCGTTCATGACCTCCACCCTGCAACAGGAAGCCAGCCGCAAATTCGGAATGGGCGCGCGCCAAACCATGAGTGCCGCTCAGCGCCTCTATGAAGCGGGTCACATCACCTACATGCGGACCGACGGCATCGACATGGCGCCCGAGGCCGTTGGGGCCGCGCGCGATGCGATCAAGGACCGCTTCGGCGCGCAGTACCTGCCCGAAAAGGGCCGGGTCTATAAGAACAAAGCCAAGAACGCCCAAGAGGCGCATGAATGTATCCGCCCCACGGACATGACCAAGGATGCAGATGGCCTCAAGCTGATGGATGGCGATCAGCGCAAGCTTTACGATCTGATCTGGAAGCGCACGCTTGCCAGCCAGATGGCCAATGCCCGTATGGAACGCACCGCCGTCGAGATCGGCAGCGCGGATGGCGAGGTTGGCTTGCGCGCAACCGGTCAGGTGGTGCTCTTTGACGGCTTCATGGCGATCTACACCGAGGGCAAAGACGAGCAAGCCGAGGATGACGATGACGGCAAGCGCTTGCCGCAAATCGCCCAAGGCGACGCGACGCCCAAAGACAAGGTCACGCCCGAACAGCACTTCACCCAACCGCCGCCCCGCTACACCGAGGCGACACTTGTGAAGCGGATGGAGGAGCTCGGCATTGGGCGCCCGTCCACCTATGCCTCGATTGTCACGACCATTCAGGATCGGGGTTATGTCCTAAAAGATAAGAACCGGTTAATTCCCGAAGATAAGGGACGGCTCGTCACGGTCTTTCTGTCTAACTACTTCCGCAAATATGTCGGCTATGATTTTACCGCGGACCTGGAGCATCAGCTCGACGAGGTCAGCGCAGGCGATCGCGACTATAAAGAGGTGCTCGAACGGTTCTGGCGCGATTTCTCCGCAGCGATTGCTGAGACGGCAGATCTGCGCATTGGCGAGGTCTTGGAGAAGATCAACGATGTGCTGTCCCCGCACCTTTTCCCGCCCACGGAAGACGGCGGGGATCCGCGCCTGTGCCCCAATTGCGGCATTGGTCGGCTCAGCATGCGCACGGCGCGCTCTGGCGGGGCCTTCATCGGCTGCTCGAACTACCCCGAATGTCGGTATACCCGCGCTTTCGGCCCTCCCGGTCAGGAAGATGCCAGCGGTATCCCGCCCGAAGGCAAAAACCTAGGCACCGATGCGGGCGACACGATCTACGCCTTCAAGGGCCGCTTTGGTCCTTACGTTCAGCGTGGCGAGGCGACCGACGAGCAACCCAAACCGCCGCGCCAATCCATCCCCAAAGGGTGGGAGCCGAGCGAGGTGGTCCTTGAACAAGCCGTGCGCTTGCTGGCCCTGCCCCGCGAGATCGGCCCGCACCCCGAAGACGGCGTGATGATCTGGTCCAATATCGGGCGTTATGGTCCGTACCTGAAACACGCCGACAACATCAGCTTCAAGGGCGGGACCAACGCGAACCTCGAGACGGTCGAGGATGTGTGGGAAATCGGGATGAACCGCGCGGTGGAGGTGCTTGCCTCCAAACCCAAGCGCGGCAAACCGGCCCCGGCGACACCGATTGCCGAGCTCGGCGAGCATCCGGAATTCGGCGGTCCGATCAATGTCATGAAGGGCAAGTACGGGCCTTACGTGAAGTGGGACAAGATCAACGCAACCCTGCCCGACACGATCGAGCCGGATCAGCTGACCGTTGCCCAAGCCGTCGATCTGATTGCCGAGAAGGCCGCAAGATCCGGCAAGAAGCCTGCCAAGAAGAAGGCAGCGCCGAAGAAAAAACCCGCTGCGAAGAAAAAGCCTGCGGCCAAAAAAGCTCCTCCAAAGAAAGCCACCCCCAAGGCAGAGTAAGCTCTGGCAATCTTCCGTTGTCCAATATCCCCGCCGGAGGCTCCGCGCGCGCAAGCAACCTGACGGTGGGGCAATTGACACCCTGCCGTGCCATCGTCACAACCCTATTCAAACGCACACTTTGGTAGGGGACCCGTCTTATGGGAAAGATTTACGGCTCGGCATCCGAAGCGCTTGAGGGCCTGCTTTTTGATGAAATGTTGATTGCCGCAGGAGGGTTTGGCCTGTGCGGCATCCCCGAATTGCTGATCCAGGCCATTCAGGACGCAGGCACGAAGGGCCTGACGGTGGCCTCGAACAATGCGGGCGTCGATGATTTTGGCCTCGGTCTTTTGCTACAAACCAAGCAGGTCAAAAAGATGATGAGCTCTTATGTGGGCGAGAACGATCTGTTCATGCAGCAATACCTCTCCGGCGAGCTGGAGATCGAGTTTAACCCCCAAGGCACCCTCGCCGAGCGCATGCGCGCTGCAGGCTGTGGCATCCCCGGCTTCTATACCAAGACCGGTGTGGGTACGGTAATTGCCGAGGGCAAAGAACACATAAAGATTTCGGCGGCGAGACCTACATCATGGAGGAAGGCCTCTTTGCCGATCTGTCCATCGTCAAAGCCTGGAAAGCGGATGAGACGGGCAACCTGATCTTCCGCAAAACCGCGCGCAACTTCAACCCGCCAGCGGCGATGTGCGGCAAGGTCTGCGTGGTCGAGGTTGAAGAAATCGTGCCAACAGGCAGCCTTGATCCCGACACCATCCACCTGCCCGGCATCTACGTACACCGCCTGATCCAGGGCACGCATGAAAAGCGGATCGAACAGCGCACCACGCGCGCAGCATAAGAGGTCAAACGCATGGACGACGAAACCTTACGCACTCTGCCCGGCAAAACGGCAAACCGTATGATGAAGTACATGCACCAAGCCAACCGCGTCGCCACTGCGCGCTTCGGGGAAGCTGCCGTCAGCCGCAATCCAATGATCACCACCACACTCGCCTCCGCGATGCTTCAAATGGAAGCCGCCGAGGTTATGGCCGAGGCCCTGCGCGGTGCCACGGCCCCCCTGCCCGATGAGGAGACCTACTAAGATGCCTTGGGATCGCAACCAGATGGCCGCACGCGCGGCGCAAGAACTTGAAGACGGCATGTATGTGAACCTCGGCATCGGGATTCCGACGCTGGTGTCGAACTATATCCCGGACGGCATGACCGTCACCCTGCAATCGGAAAACGGAATGCTCGGCATGGGCCCTTTCCCGATTGAGGGCGAAGAGGACGCAGACCTGATCAATGCAGGCAAACAAACCATTACCGAATTGCCCCAAACCGCCTATTTCGACAGCGCCCAGTCCTTCGGGATGATCCGGGGCGGCAAAATCGCCATGGCCATCCTAGGGGCCATGGAAGTCGCTGAAAACGGCGATCTGGCCAACTGGATGATCCCGGGCAAGCTGATCAAAGGCATGGGCGGTGCAATGG
Organism: Dinoroseobacter sp.; assembly: GCA_965279125.1. GTDB lineage: Bacteria > Pseudomonadota > Alphaproteobacteria > Rhodobacterales > Rhodobacteraceae > Dinoroseobacter. The sequence goes on along the minus strand of CBDIHL010000030.1, from coordinate 12,981 downwards.
ATTTGGTCGCAGGCGTAGGCCGAGTCATCGTCGTGATGGACCACACCAACAAGAAGGGCGAGACGAAGCTTCTGCGCGAGTGCACCTTGCCGCTAACCGGCAAGGGTGTGGTTGACATGATCATCACCAATCTTGGGGTGCTCGAAGTGGTCGAAGGTGGTCTACGCATCGTAGAAAGCGCGCCGGGCGTCAGTGAAGACGACATCCGCGCGGCGACTGAGGCAACTCTTGTCAACTGACATGATCACCGTGGAGGTTGACGGAACCAAGGGGCGGTATGTTCTGACCACGGACCTCGGGACGGCGGAACTGACGTTCTCCGTTGCCGGGGACGCGCTCTGGATTGCCGATCATACCGAGGTTCCTGAGACCATGCGCGGCACCGGAGCGGGCCTAAAGCTCGCCCAACGCTTGGTCGATGACGCGCACCGCGCGGGCCGCAAGATCGTTCCACTATGCCCGTTTGTGAACGCCCAACGGCGCAAGCATCCTGATTGGGCGGATGTGTTTCAAGCCTAGTTCGCCGCCAAAACCCCAAAGACACATCCATCCGTCGGAAGCTCGGGAGGCGTCAGGCAGAGCGAACGCGCCACGTCCCACGCCGCCACAACTTTTGGCACATAGGCGCGGGTCTCCTCGAAATCCGGCACGCCGCCCGCGCGGATCACCGCGTTCTCGCCCGCATTGTAACCCGCAAGTGCAAGAAGCGCATCGCCCTGGAACCGATTTAGCAAAAACTCAAGATACGCCATGCCGCCTGTGATGTTCTGGGTCGCATCAAACGCGTCCGTGACCCCGAAACGCTCAGCGGTGGCTGGGATCAATTGCATCAGGCCCTGCGCGCCCGCAGAGCTGACAGCAGCGTCGCGACCGCTCGACTCAATGGCAATGACCGCAAGAGCGAGCGCGGGCGACACTCCGGTCTCGATGCTCTGAGATAATAGGGTTCGGCCATGCTGATCGGCAATCTCCTGCATAACCTGCAAACTGGGGGCCCCGATCCCTTGAGTTCGGGCGATCTCGCGCGCCGCATCGAGCCGCGCAGGACTGGCTTGATCCAAGGTTAAGCCCACCGCATCCCAAAAGGCCGTCACCGCAGGCATTCCGCTGATCGCCGCAGGCTGCGCACTGGGTTGGGGTGGCTGCGCTGGCACCGTTCGTTCGGCAGGGTCGATCTGCACGGTAATTCTCGGACCGCTCGCAGCCCCCGGCGGCGTCACGCGCTTGAAGGTAAATTCCGGGAATGGTGCCGGGGTTTGCGCCCCCGCAACACTTGCTGAAACAGCCACAATAAGTAAGCCTGTTAGGATCCGCATTTCTCTGCCCATCGCGGTTTTGATCTGTCTAGCAGAGATCAAAGACCATGAATAGCACGCGAACATTCCTCTAAATTAGCCGGAACGCGCCCAATTCTCGCCCCAATCAAAAGGCAAATTGTTTTCATGCCGAGGCGAACAGGATGCCAGCAAGAAGACGCGAACATCTGGGCAAGTCGGACAAGAGCAAACCAAATAAACACCTTTGAGGGATCAGAACTATGAAACTTTTCAAGCTTGCAAACACTTTCCGCAACGACGAATCCGGCGCCGTGACCGTTGACTGGGTCGTTCTGACCGCAGCCATCGTTGGCCTGGGCATCGCAGTATACGGCGTTGTTTCCGGCGGCATCCAGGACCTGTCGCAGGACATCGACAACCAGCTGACGAACCAGGCGATCTCGACCTCGTTCTAAGTCGACCGCGATTAATTGCTTAGAGGCCGTGCACCCGCGCGGCCTTTTCGCGTTGTGATGCCGTCTGCAGACCATGAGAAATGTCTTCAAATCGACCTGCAAGTTTCATGATCTTTCCCCACACGCTTCACATTCTCGCCGCGATTGAAGCCGATAACATTCTTGTCCAAGGCAAACACCGAGGGCCTGCTTCAGAGGGTAAGGTCCAATCCCGGCGCACTGGATTGAAATACATTTTTAACTTTCCCAGAGGGACGAAACAATGAAACTCTTCAAGCTTGCAAACACTTTCCGCAACGATGAATCCGGCGCCGTGACCGTTGACTGGGTCGTTCTGACCGCAGCCATCGTTGGCCTGGGCATCGCAGTTTATGCTGTTGTCTCCGGCGGCATCCAGGACCTGTCGCAGGACATCGACAACCAGTTGACGAACCAGGCGATCTCGACCTCGTTCTAAGTCGAACCTGACCAATAGCTCAGAGGCCGTGCATCCGCGCGGCCTTTTTGCATTTCAGATGCGTCTTACGCGTTATGCGAGTCAGTCTTACCCCGAAATACGCAACCTGCGCATCGCCACAGAGTAAATCCTAAAATACCATCAAGACGTCCCATAGCTTCCACATTCATGCCCAGATTGAGGGAGATACAGATCCTGTCCAAAGCGAAGGGCGGTCCCGCAGTTAAGAGGGTTGGGGCCCCGGACTACCGCCTAGGATATGATTGAAAACCAACTCCTCAGAGGGACTACAGATATGAAACTCTTCAAGCTTGCAAACACCTTCCGCAACGACGAATCCGGTGCCGTGACCGTTGACTGGGTCGTTCTGACCGCAGCCATCGTTGGCCTTGGCATCGCAGTGTATGGCGTTGTTTCCGGCGGTATCCAGGATCTGTCGCAGGACATCGACAACCAGCTGACGAACCAGGCGATCTCGACCTCGTTCTAAGTCGAACCTGACCAATAGCTCAGAGGCCGTGCATCCGCGCGGCCTTTTTGCTGCGGTATCCCCGCAAGAATTCACACTTCCGCCACAATTGGGTCATGCCCCTGCCCTGTGGTCCGGCAAAATACATGTTGGGGGTAAGTAACTAGTTTTGCGCGACACCGTCACTCCGCGCTGCCATTTAGGAAGGACGAAAACATGCGACTCGTATTCGGATTGGTGCTCATTCTTGGCGTCGCACTCGCCGGCGGAGCCATGTACATGGCCAAAGACCGCATCGGTCAGTATCAAGCCGTGCTTGCCAACCAGCAAGCCGCACTTGCCAACCAGATCACAACGACCCAGGTTTTCGTGGCCAACCGCCAGATCCGCTACGGCGAGCCGCTGACGCGCGCCGATGTGCGCCCAATCCCATGGCCCGAAGGGGCCGTGCCCGCTGGTGCATTCAGTGACCCTGAGCAGCTTTTCCCGGAAGACGCGAGCGAATGGCGCACCGTCTTGCGGGTGATGGAGCGCGATGAGCCCGTCCTCGCCGTCAAGATCACGCTTCCAGGCGAAGATGCAGGCGTGTCCACCCGGTTGGGCAAAGGCAAGCGCGCGTTCGCCATCAATGTTGATGTTGCAACCGGCGTGTCGGGCTTCTTGCGCCCAGGCGACCGCGTGGATGTCTACTGGACCGGCAACGGCGATGACGGCGGCGTCACGCGCCTGATCGAGCCTGGGATCCAGATCATTGCCATTGACCAAAACGATGACGAAGACCGCGGTCGCCCAACAATTGCGCGCACCGTCACTGTGGAGGCCATGCCGACACAGGTCGCAAAGCTCGCGCAAGCTCAGGCAACCGGTCGTTTGTCGCTGGCATTGCTCGGCACGCAAGACGACACAATTGCCGAAGCGGTCGAGGTGGATCGCCGTGATATTCTCGGGCTTGAGGACGAAGCGGTCGCCACTGCGGCCCCCGAGCCGCCCAAGGTCTGCACAATCCGCACGCGTCGTGGAGCAGAAGTTGTGGCCATCCCGATCCCTTGCACAAATTGATGTGGATAACTCCGCCGCACTGGTCCCACAGTGCGGCGGAACTGCATTCACAACACTGTGCAACCCAATGATTCTTGCAATAAATCTAGAAAGCGGGCACACTGCACCGCAAAAGGGCCACTCAACGCCCAGCGAAAGTGATCATAGAGGCAGGATCACAATGACAGTCAGACGGTGGATCGCGGCGAGCCTGATGGGGGCTACGCTGATGTTCGGAGCGCTGCCAACGGCAGGTGTGGCCGATAATTTGCGTGTCATGCGCGGTGAGACGTCGAGCGTGCTGACGGTTCCGATGAATCGCGCGGTGGTCGTAGAAAGCGATACGATTTTTGCAGAGTTGTCCGTGGCCAATCCCGGCATCGCAGATATCGCAACGCTATCAGACCGCACGATTTACGTACTGGGCAAATCACCAGGCCGCACGACGCTGACCTTGCTCGGCCCCGATGGTCGTCTGATCACCAATGTCGAAGTGCAGGTTGTACCAGATATTGCCGAGTTCAAAGAGCGCCTTCGCCAAATCATGCCCAATGAGAACATCGAAGTGCGCACAGCTAATGACGGCATCGTTCTGTCAGGCACGGTCTCCAGTATTACGCGCCTCGACCGCGCCTTATCGCTGGCGCAACGGTATGCGCCCGACCGCGTGTCAAACCTTATGACCGTGGGCGGCACACAACAGGTGATGTTGAAAGTGCGCTTTGCGGAAATGCAGCGCTCGGTTGCCAAAAACCTCAACGCCAGCCTTGGCATATCGACCGGCACCGGATCGAATGGTGTCTTGACCGGTGGCGGTGCGTTCGGTTCGGTCGCGGGATTGGGGCAGATCGGCAACGCGGCCGCGTCGTCTGGTCTCGACAACCGGCAAGGCGCGTTCAATATCGCGCTCGGCAACTCGGCTGTGCAGGTCAATATCCTGCTCGAAGCGCTTGAGCAGCGCGGCGTGGTACGCACCTTGGCAGAACCAAATCTGACCGCGCTATCAGGCCAGGAGGCCAATTTCCTAGCCGGTGGCGAATATCCGGTTCCCGTATCCGACGGCCAAGGCGGCGTGTCGATCGACTACAAACCCTTCGGTGTGGAGTTAAGCTTCATCCCGCGCGTTCTGGATGACGGCATCATCAATCTCGAAATCAACGCATCGGTCAGCGGCGTGGACAGCGCGGTATCTGTCACCGATGCAGGCGGTATATCCGTCAACGGCTTCTCAAGGCGCCAAACCTCCACCACGGTGCAGATGCGTGATGGCCAAAGCTTTGCGATTGCGGGCTTGTTGCAAGATGATTTCACCAACCTGCAAGGCCAAGTGCCTTGGTTGGGCGATATCCCGATTTTGGGAGCGCTGTTTCGATCCTCCTCCTATGCGCGGGACCAAAGTGAATTGGTCATCATGATCACACCGCATCTGGTCACACCGACCTCAAGCGACGCGATTGCGCTGCCCACGGATCGGATCCGGATCCCAAATGAGCGTGATTTCTTCCTCTTTGGTCGGATGGTCGATCAACCGCAGCAGGGCCCAGTGGGGGAAGTCGCGCGACAAGACTTTGAAGCCCCCTACGGGTATGTGCTGGAGTAATCGTCAGATGGCTTGGACAACACGCCCTTCTCTAATCGCTGCTGCAGCCCTGTTGACGCTTGCCGCCTGTGACGGGCCCGAAATGGGTGCGTCCATAGACGAGGGCGGCTTTGGCAATCCGACGATGCAGAATATCGGCGTGCAGTCAGGCCAGATTCAGGTGCAAATCGACCTCGCACACCGCTTTGCGGACGAGGTCGACAGCACAGTTACTTTCGCGTTTAATTCCAGCCTCTTGAGCCAATCCGCCCGCGCGACACTGGACCGTCAAGCCGATTGGATCAAGCAATTCCCAGAAGTGCGCTTCCGGGTGTTTGGGCATACCGACCTTGTTGGCTCCGACAGCTACAACCAACGGCTTGGTAAACGCCGCGCGGATGCTGTTGTCGCTTATCTGACACGTCACGGCATCAGCCGTGCGCGTTTGGAGGCAGTTGCGTCCTTCGGGGAAACCCGTCCCGTGGTGTTCACGCAAGGCCGCGAGCAACGCAACCGCCGCACGGTGACTGAAGTGTCGGGCTTTGTTGCCGATCATCCAATGCTGCTTGATGGTCAATATGCAGCCGTGATTTACCGCGAATACGTAGCAAGTGCCGTGCCTGCACCGGGTCTCGGCGGCTAACTTTTCTCACCTTGTCCTCAAGTTTTGCGGTTCTTGCCGCAATACTGCCCGCTTTGAGGGGCAGATTGTTTCCACGCAGAGGGCAAATCCGTCGACTCGGAGCCGCTTTGTGAAAAAACCGCGCGGATGCAGTTCGTAAAAACTGCGCGGAATGATTGGAACGAGTGAGGTTGGTAGCAGGTAATGGGTGCATTGATCAGACAATCGGACCCCGCCCCAATCCGTGCTTGCACGGTATCGCGGGACGTCCAGGCGTTTGAATTCCTGATTGACGATATGGAAGCCACCTTGGGCGAAGCCTGGGGGGATCTGTCGTTTGAGGATACATTGGTGTTTTTGGACCAACCTGACGCCAACAGCCTCGAATTTATCGTGGTCGCCGTTAGTGAAGAAGACAGCCAGGATATTTTGCTGATCGAGGATGTGATCGATGCTGCCAAAGCGCGCCATTTGGGCGTTGTGTTGGTTGCCTCGGATCTGGATGCCGTCAATCTGCACCGTCTGATGCGTGCAGGCGCGGGTGAATTTTTGCCCTACCCAGTGCCTGAAGGCGGCTTGAACGACGCGATTGCACGCGTCACGGCCCCGCCTGTGCCAGTGATGTCCCAGCAGACGCAAACCGCCGCCAATATTGGTGATAAGAACACCGGACAATCTACGGTAATTGCGGTGCATGGCCTTGCCGGAGGCGTCGGTGCGACAACCTTTGCGGTGAACCTCGCTTGGGAATTGGCGAACACCAAAGGGTCCGAGGCGCGTGTGGCGCTTCTGGATTTTGACCTGCAATTTGGGAGTGCCGCGACATATCTCGACTTGCCCCGGCGGGATGCAATCTATGAATTGCTCTCCGACACGGCATCTGCGGACGCCGATGCGCTCAAGCAGGCCATGCTTGTCTATGGCAACGAACTGAGCGTGTTCACAGCCCCCAGCGATGTCTTGCCACTTGACCTGATCACGCAAGAAGATGTCGAGCGGGTGATTGGCTTTGCCGCCGAGCAGTTCGATTTCGTGATCATCGACATGCCTCGCACCTTGGTCAGTTGGACGGAAACCGTTCTGACGCTTGCAGATATATACTACCCAGTGGTGCAGCTTGATATGCGCTCGGCCCAAAACGCGCTTCGGTTCCTCAAAACATTGAAGGCTGAAGACCTGCCGATTGAGAAGCTGAACTTCGTAATGAACCGTGCGCCTCGCTTTACCGACCTGTCGGGGCGGACGCGAATGAAGCGAATGGCAGAAAGCCTCGACATCACAATCGGCGAGATGTTGCCAGATGGCGGCGTGCAGCTGACCGAAGCAAATGAAGAAGGCCAACCTCTGTCGGAGGCGGCCCCAAAGAATGCGGTGCGCAAGGAAGTCGCGCGTATCGCGAAACAAGTTCTCGAGCTCGGCATGAGCGATCTCGCCAAGGCCAAGAACTAGAAGGAAGACCACTTATGTTTTCACGCTACCGCAAAGATGTTGCTGCAACACCGGTGAACGGCACGGCCCCGGTCGCAGCCCCGGCCGCGACTGCTGCCGTCAAGGCCGAAGCGGATGTCCAGCGCCGCCCAACACCGATTGCCCAACCGCCGCGACGTGCCGCCCAAGCGGCCCCCGAGGATAAAGAAGCGCGTCGCAAGAAAAAGATGAATGAGCTGAAGGTCGCGCTGCACAAGGAGCTGCTTGAGCAGCTGAACCTTGCCGCCCTTGAAAACGCGGCCGAAAAAGATCTGCGCGCCGAGATTTCCCAGATCAGCGCCGAGATGCTTTCCAGCATGGCCGTGGTTCTGAACAAGGACGACCGCCGCATCCTGAATGACGAGCTTTACGACGAAGTGCGCGGCCTCGGCCCGCTGGAGCCACTTCTCAAAGACGAAACGATCTCGGATATCCTGGTCAATGGCCCGCAGCGTATCTTCTTGGAACGCAACGGTAAACTTGAGTTGTCGAGTGTTAAGTTCCGCGATGAAAAGCACCTGCTTCGGATCATCGACAAGATCGTATCCGCCGTGGGTCGTCGCGTTGACGAAAGCAATCCTTACGTGGACGCGCGCTTGCAAGACGGCTCGCGCTTCAACGCCATGGTCAGCCCGATTGCTGTCGATGGCTCGCTCGTATCCATTCGTAAATTCAAGAAGGACAAACTGGGCGTCGATGACCTGGTGCAGTTTGGCGCGTTCACCGAAGAAATGGCCGCCTATTTGCAGGCCGCCGTTGCGTGCCGCCTTAACATCATCGTCTCGGGCGGTACGGGTTCGGGTAAGACGACCACGCTGAACGCCTTGTCCAGCTTCATCGGCAACACTGAACGTGTTCTGACCATCGAAGACACCGCCGAACTTCAGCTGCAACAGGTCCATGTGGGTCGGATGGAAAGCCGTCCTGCAAACGTCGAAGGCAAAGGCGCTGTGACCCAGCGCGATTGTTTGCGCAACGCGCTGCGGATGCGTCCGGACCGGATCATCGTTGGCGAGACGCGCGGCGAGGAAGTGATCGACATGTTGCAGGCCATGAACACCGGCCACGACGGATCGATGACGACGATCCACGCGAACTCCGCCCGTGATGGCGTCAGCCGTCTGGAAAACATGGTCGCGATGGCCGGGATCGAGATGCCGATCCGCGCGCTGCGCAGCCAGATCGCGTCGGCTGTGAACCTGATCGTGCAGGCCTCGCGCTTGCAGGACGGCTCGCGCCGGATGGTCTCGATCACGGAAGTGACCGGCATGGAAGGCGACGTGATCTCGATGCAGGAAGTATTCCGCTACCAGCGCACGGGCCTGATGCCCGACGGCACGATTCTAGGCAACTTCACCGCCTGCGGCGTGCGCTCGAACTATGCGGACCGCTTCAAGCAGTGGGGCTATGATCTGCCGTCTTCAATCTACGAGCCAACGCGGGTGGACAACTCATGAATATCGGCGTCGAACCCCTTATTTATATCGGTATCTTTATCGGTGTCCTTCTGCTTGTCGAAGGCATTTATCTGGTCATTTTCGGTCGCTCGATCAGCCTGACCTCGCGGGTCAACCGCCGTCTTGAGATGCTCGATACCGGGGCGGCCCGCGACCAGGTTCTGGAACAGCTGCGCAAGGAAGTTGGCCAGCACATCCAAGGGCAGAACATCCCGCTTTATGCGCTGCTCGCCGAGAAAGCCCAGAAGGCCAATATCGCCTTTGCCCCCAGCGCCCTGATCGCGGTGATGGGTGCGCTGTGCGTGGTGGCCTTTGTCGCGCTGACGATCATGACTGACGCGGGTCTTGTGGTGCGCGTTGCCGTGTCCATCGTGATGGGCGTCGGCGGCGTCTATATGTGGGTAAACAAAAAGGCCAAGCAGCGCCTTGCAATGATTGAAGAACAACTGCCCGATGCGGTGGAATTGATGGTGCGCAGCTTGCGCGTGGGCCACCCGTTTTCCAGCGCGATCAATATCGTGGCAAAAGAAGTCGCCGATCCGCTGGGCACGGAATTTGGCATGATCGCCGACGAGGCCGCGTATGGGCGCGATGTCACGGAATCGCTGAAGGAACTGGCCGAGCGGATGGATATGCAAGACTTGCGCTTCCTCGCGGTGGCGGTGTCGATCCAGTCGAAATCGGGCGGTAACCTGGCCGAGATCCTTTATGGCCTAAGCCAGGTGATCCGCGCGCGCTTCAAGCTGTTCCGCCGCGTCAAGGCCATCACCGCCGAGGCGAAATGGTCCGGTATGTTCCTGTCGGCCTTCCCCCTTTTGGCGCTGGTGACCATCAACGTGATGGAGCCCGACTATTACGCCGACGTCATCGACACCCAATTCTTCATCCCGGCAGCGCTTGTCGTGGCGGTCTTCTTGGTCGTGAACATCGTTTTCATGAAGATCATGGTTAACATTAAGGTTTAGGTCGCTCTCATGCTGGCAAATCTCAACGCGTTTCTGGTCGCGCAACTCGGCCCGCTCGGCCCCATCATTGCGATGGGGGGCGTAGGCCTCGTTCTGCTGCTGATTGCGGTTCCGCTTCTGCTCAGCCAGAAGCCCGACCGCATGGAAAAGCTGCGCGAAGAACGGGTGAACGCCAACAAGCACGTGCCCGAAGACCCCAATAGCCAATTGCGTCACGCAGGCGGGATCGAGCAACTTGACCGCTTTGCCGATTACCTTGAGCCGCAGAACGAAGAAGAGTTCTCGGCCATCCGCGAGCAACTGATCCAAGCGGGCTACCGCTCGAAATCCGCTGTGCGCACGTTCTATTTCGCGCAGTTTGCGCTTGGTATTGGCTTGCTGACCTTGGGCGTCATCTACACCCTGTTGACAGGCGGCGAAGATCAGACCTCGACCAAGGCGGTGCTGACGACGCTGGTGCCGGGGTTTGTCGGCTATTACCTGCCCCGCTACTGGGTGACCAAACGCATCGACACGCGCCAGCAGGAAATTCAGGACGGCTTTCCAGACAGCCTCGATCTGATGCTGGTCTGTGTGGAGGCGGGACAGGGCCTCGACCAGGCGATCATCCGCGTGTCCGACGAAATCCGTCCCAGCTTTCCCGCGCTGGCAGAAGAGTTCGAGATTGTTGCGTGGGAAATCAAAGCCGGTAAGGATAAGGCCACGGTGCTGAAAGACATGGGCGACCGCTCGGGCGTGCCCGATGTGGCCAGCTTCGTGACCGTGTTGATCCAAAGCCAGACATTCGGCACATCCATTGCCGAAGCCCTGCGCGTCTATGCCAACGAGATGCGCGACAAGCGCGTGATGCGCGCTGAGGAAAAAGCCAACGTCTTGCCGACAAAGCTGACGCTGGGCACGATGATGTTTACCTTGCCGCCGCTTCTGATCATTCTGATCGGCCCCTCGATCTACTCGATCTACGAGACGTTGTCGGGTGGCGGGATCGGGGTAAGGTAGGCTGCTATGAAGTATGGCGCGCCTCTCCTTGCCCATCGCAGGTGTCTTGATATTGGCAGCCTGCCAACAGCCGGTCGGGCGGCTGGAACCTTTGTCACAAGGGGCCTACGCCCCCGGTCCTGCGACGCGAGCTGCGGCGGACCAATCCGTCGATGGCTTGCTGGTGGGCCATCGCCTGATGGCCGCGGGTGAATATGAGCTGGCCTTGAAGGCCTATTACCGCGCAGCCGGAGATCAAGGCATGACCACCGATGTGCTTTCGGCGCTGGGATCCGCGAACCTCAAACTGGGACGCTTGCAGCAATCTGAAGCGCTGCTGCGCGATGCCACCACCCAGGATGCAGACTTCGTGCCCGCGTGGAACAATCTGGGCGTCGTACTGATGGAGTTGGGCGAAACCGGCGAGGCGATGCGCGTTTTTCGCATCGCATTCGCGCTTGATGGGGCAAAAACCCCGATGATCCGTGATAATTTACGCTTGGCGCTCGCAAAAATGGAAAATCCGGCCTATACTCCTGTGGATAACCACAACTTCGATCTGGTGCGACGCGGTCCAGGAGCCTTTCAGCTTCTTTCCACACCATAAACGAAGACGAGCAGCATAAGGACGCATCGAAATGCGCCACACTGTCATTGCAGCCGCGTGCGCGGTGATCTCGCTATCGGGGTGCCAACAGCCCGCTTCCGGAAACGTGTCTCGATCCTTGGATGGCGTGAATGTCATCGATGAAAGCAACCTCAACGACATCATGCTGACCGTAGCAGACCCCGAAGAGGCGGTCGCGTATTTCCAGCGGTCTTCCGCACAAGAACCTGACCGGATTGATTTCAAGCGGGGATTGGCGCGGTCTTTCGTGCGCGCAGGCAGGCCGCAAAGCGCGCTGCCGGTATGGCGCGACGTCGTGGGCAGCCCGGAAGGCACCCATGAGGACCGCGTTGATTATGCCTCTGCGCTGGTACGCGCAGGTGATTGGGACACCGCTGAGCTACAACTCAACCAGATCCCCCCCACGTTTGAGACCTACGAGCGCTACCGCCTTGAAGCGATGGTCGCTGACAGCAACCGCGATTGGGCGCGCGCCGACAGCTTTTATGAAACTGCCGCGGGTCTGACCTTGCGGCCCGCAGGTGTGCTGAACAACTGGGGCTATTCCAAGCTGACGCGCGGGGATTTTTCCGAGGCAGAACAGTTATTTACCCAAGCGATCGAGTATGATGGCAGCCTGTTCACCGCCAAAAACAACCTTGTGCTCGCGCGTGGCGCGCAACGCAATTACCGGATGCCTGCGGTGCCTGCGTCACAGGTCGAGCGGGCGCAACTGCTCCACACCATGGCGCTGAGCGCGATCAAGCAAGGCGATATTTCAACCGGTAAAGCTCTGCTGCAAGAAGCAATTGATACACATCCGCAGCATTTCGACGCCGCCGTGCGCGCGCTGCGCACGCTTGAGACGAGCGGAGGGTAACGTGACAATCACCTTGACCCTTATGCAGGCGCTTTGGTTCCTGCCCGTCGCCCTGCCGATCTGTTTCTATATTGCATGGACTGACATGAAGTTCATGAAGATCCCCAACAAAGCCGTGCTTTTGTTGCTGGCGGGTTTCGCGATCACTGGCTTTTTCGCGCTACCACTGGATGAATATCTGTGGCGCTATGCCCATATCGGGGCCGTGCTCGCTTTGGGCTTTGTCGTCGCGTCCGCCGGGCTGGTGGGTGCGGGCGATGCAAAATTCGCCACCGCAATGGCCCCGTTTGTGCTTTTTCCGATCTGTCCCTCGTTTTGACACTTTTTGCCGCCATGCTGATCGGAGCGTTTGTGGCGCACCGTTTGGCTGGGCGCATTTCGGCCATCCGCACCGCGACCGCTGACTGGGCTTCATGGGGGGAAACACGTGATTTCCCTATGGGTCTGGCACTCGGTGGCACGCTGGCCTGCTATTTGGCGTTGCCGCTTCTGACATAAGACCACCCCATGCACCGTTCCGCCTCGGTGTATGCCGAGATAACGGATCGCTGCCATGAACCAAGAGATTACGCACCCCTTCGCCCCACCGCGCCCTCGCGTGTTAGAGGATCTTGGCCTGTCAAAGACCATGATCCGCGACATTCTGCTGAAGACGATCTACAGGATGTCGCTGGAATACGTGTCCGAGATGGCCATGCAGTCGCGATCCCGGTGGCCGTTGGTGCAGCAA
>CBDIHL010000029.1:0-56119 GCA_965279125.1 Dinoroseobacter sp. | reverse complement strand
GGTGGCCGATGTGATCGTCTACCTGACCGCGCCCGAGAGTTTCTGGCTCAAGGGCATCGACATCTGCGTCGACGGGGGCATGTCCGCGATTGGGCAAAGCGAGGCGATGGGGCCCTCCTCTAAAGCTCGATCGCCTGCCCATGGGGCGTGCGCGCGGCGGCGTCTTTCCAGTCGGACCGGCGCTGCGCCAACGCCTCCTCCGACGCCAAATCCTTCACGGCCACGATCTTCTCCAAAGCCACCAACCAGTGCTCGTAATACCCGCGCGCGACCCCGCTATGGATCTCCGCCGACAGCATCGCCGCCCAGTCGTCCCACGCGAACGCGCCCTTGGCATGCAGGTCGACGACCATCGCGAAGGCCTGCGCCTCCCACGGCTCGGCAAAGACCGGCTCGTCCTCGGCCAGCTTGATGCCCGCAAGCGTGGACAGGTCGGGCGTCACGACCGTACCTTCAGGTATGGCTCCCCACAGATCGAGCGTTACAGTATCCGCCTCCGCGCGATCTTCCCCCCAAAGCGTGCGCGCTGAGAAGGACACTTGGTACAGCCATGTCGGCTGCTCGCCCTCACCGCGCGCGTTGGTGTCGGGGGTGACGTGGAAGCCGTGAACGCGCGTGACGACCCCGGCCTTGTCGCGCGCATAGCGGGGCAGGCGGGTGTGACCCTCGGGGTGGAGGTTGATGGTGTGAACCGCATCGCCCACAGCAAAACCGGGCTCTCCTTGGGCGGGTCGATCCACCGGACCGCCTGCATAAAGGGCGGCCTGCACATCCGCCTGCGCAAGGCAGCGTTTCACCGGGATCGGTGCGGTCTGCGCTTTGCCCGATGCCAGCTCTGCCTCCGTCACCATCCCGCGCGCGCTCATCAGCTTGATCGCCGCCTCCAGCCAGATCGCGTAGTAAGGCAAGCTCATATAGGTCGCAGGCGGCAGGCTTTCGCGCGAGAACCGCGACTGATCGAGGTTCCATTGCCCGCACGCCCCGAGGGCGACGATGATGCCCAGCACGCGGGCTTCCCAATCGGCATGAAAGTTCGGCTCGTCGGCCTCGCCCACCACCGGGCCGAACCCCATCATCCCGCCAAGATCTGCGCCACCGTTCATCGCGTGGCCTCCGGGGACAGGGCAAATCCCGTGCCGATCATCGCGTTCCGGGTCACAGCCGCATCAGCTCCGCTTTCGCTCCACCCTTCGGTCCCCTCGGGCCGCGCGGGCACCACCAAGTAGCGCATCTCAGCCGTGGAATCGTGGACATGAACCGCCACCTCCGCGCCAAGGTGCAACCCGAAATCAGCCAAAACCCCGCGCGGATCAATCACTGCCTTAGAGCGAAACGGAGGCGATTTATACCACACCGGCGGCAGGCCAAGGATTGACCACGGATAGCAGGAACATAAGGTGCAAACGACGAGGTGATGCTCGGACGCGGAGTTGAAAAACGCCTGCATATGCTCGCCCTGACGCGAGGTGTAGCCCAGCGAATGGATCGCCGCTGTCGCGTCCTCAGCCAGCCACTTGGCATAAGCCGGATCGCTCCACGCCTTTGCCACCACATGCGCGCCGTTTTGCGGGCCGATCTTGGTCTCGTAGTCTGGACGATCTCATCCACGGCGGCGCTGTCGATATAGCCTTTCTCCGAGAGCAGACTTTCCAGCGCGCGCACCCGCGCCTCGATATCGGTCATGTGCGAGTGGCTAGGATCGTGGTCGTGATCATGGGGCATTGGCGGAACTCCTCGCCCTCAGTAGGGCCAGCGCGTGCCAAGATGTCCAGTCCGCGCCCGCTTTTTCTTGCCGTAAATACTCATCTTAGCCCGATTACCCCACGCGCCGCCTGAGCAAGTAAATATCCATAATCCAACCATGGCGATCACGCTCCCGCGCGCGGGTCTCGACAATCTGCGTCCCGACCTCAACCAGCGGCCCAGCCACCAAAACCTCCCTCCGCCATCCCCACATACGCCCCCCACCAAATCTCAAACGCCTCTGCCTCAAGCCCCTGAAACGCACACGCCCCGTCGAGCATCACCGCCAGCGTTTCAGCCCCCTCGGGCCAGCCATGATCGCGCAATTGACGCCCCGTCGTGATCGTCACCGGCGCGGCCAGCGTGTTCAGCGGGATCGCATGGGCAGCGGTCAGCAGTTGCAAAGACGTCAGCCCCGCGATGACCTTCAACTGCGGCTTTGGGTCCAACCGCTCGGCAATCCGCAAGGTGCTGTCGTACAGCGACGGGTCGCCCCAAACGAGCAGCGCTACCGTCTCAGCCTCCCCAGCCACCGAAGCCCACCGCCGCGCGATCTCGTCATGCCACGCCTCGACCGCCTGCAGATAAGGCAGGGCCGGGTCGCGCACGGGCATCTGAAAAAGCCGCACCGTGTCGTCGAGGGGCCGAATATCCGCCACGATCCCAGCGCGCAGATCCGCCAGATCCGACTTCTCGTCGCCCTTATGGGGGATCAGGATCACCTCCGACGCGGCAATCGCCTTGCGCGCCTCACCCGTCAGGTGATCCGGGTTGCCCGTGCCGATGCCGATGAGAAGGAGTGTTTTCATGAAGGAAGGACTGCGGCAAATGACAGGCCGCAGTCCAGAGTTTTTTCGCCCTAAGCGGCGGCGTTATGCAAACGGTGCGCAAACACGCCGCGATCCGTCAGCGCGCGCAGGCCCTTGGCCCCGGCGAGGGCCGCAAGATCGGCCACAGGCTCGATCAGGATCACCAGCAGGTAAGCCGCGCCAAAACTGGTCACGGCGGCGAGGTTCTCAGCCCCGAAGCCTTGGCCATAGAGCGCCCAGAACGCGACCCAGGCCACGACGCCGCCTTGATAGACGGCGGACATTTTCAGCACGTCCATGTAGCGCAAATCCACGTAAGCCGTGCTGGCCGGAATGACCCGCTTGGCCAGCGCATCCACGGCAAAGAGCGGGAAGAGCAGCGTCGAGACGTTGACGAAATACATCGGCACATCCGAGGGCGCGAAGAACAGGCCCTGAATGGCGAGCCCCCCGGGCCAATCCGACCGCCGCAGGCCCGACCCCCAGCAGCAAGAACAGCGTCGTGCCAAGGATGATATGGACCTCGGAGATACCCACCGCGAAATGCGGCAAGACCTCGAAGAAGATGAACACGCCGATGGCCGCAATCACCGCGCGCACCGCGAAGGAGGCGACGGAGTGGGTCTTGAGGTCATCCTTGACCAGTTTCAGGGAATAGCCCGCTGCGGCCGCAGCCGTCCCGTAGGCGAGGACCATTTTTGCGCCATCAACGACGCCCGGTTCGATATGCATAGTAGAGTTCCTTCCGCGTCCACCCGACGCATGAAAAGGGCCGGATGATCCCGGCGGTTGCGTTAAGATGGCTGGTATCCTGACTTGCAGCTTTGGGCGCATGGGCCGTTTGGCTGCTTACAGTTGCGGGGGCAGTCCGGGCCTCTCACCCGGTTCCCAATTAAGACCTCCTCTCGAAGGCCACCATCACCCGTGATCTTACGAGGTAACGCCTCTGTGACAAGCTCTGTCTGCGACGCTTAGGCGTCCGCAAGCGCGCCATATAGTATCAGGGCAGGGGCCGTTCCGATCTCGCCCCTGAGCTGCGACGCAAAGCTATCGATGGTCCCCCGGTGCAGCGCCTGATCCGGGGTGCTGACACTCTCGGCGAGTAGGGCGGGGGTTGTCCCCGCCAATCCGTGCGCCTTGAGCGCATCGACCAACAACGGAAACGTCCTCTTGCCCATGAACACCACCGTCGTCGCCTGCGCATCCGCCAAAGCGGCCAAGTTCAAGTCCTCCGGCAAAGCCCCCGATACGTCATGTCCGGTCACGAACTGCACCCTCCGCGCGGTCAACCGCCGGGTCAACGGGATGCCCGCCGCCGCCGCTGCCGCACAGGCCGAGGGGATGCCGGGGATGATCTCGTAGTCGATCCCGGCTTCTTTCAAGGCGGTGATTTCCTCCTCCAACCGCCCGAACGTGCCGCCATCGCCGGATTTCAAACGCACGACGCGCGCGTTCGCCTGCGCGTAATCCACTAACAAACGGCTGACATGGTGCTGCTTCGGCGAGGCCCGCCCGGCACGTTTGCCGACCCCCACAAGATCCGCCCCGGCGCCGACATGGGTCAGGATCGGCCCTGACGAGAGGTCATCAAACAGCACCGCATCGGCGCGCTTCAACCGGTCCACGGCCTTCAAGGTCAACAGTTCCGGATCACCGGGGCCGGAGCCGACGAAGCTGACAAACCCGCTCATGGCTGGTCCGCCGTGATTAGGTGAAAGAACGTGCCCGAGACATGGCCGCGGACCGAGCCGGATTGCGCCACTGCATTGCCGTCAGCGTCAAAAACCTCAGCAAGCGCCGGGTCGGGTTGCGAAAGGATCGTCGAGTAATGGAACTCGTGCCCCCTGAGCGCATCGCCCACAGCAAATCCCGGCATCGGCTGGGACAGCACGGCGCGGCGATACCCGAGGTTGAATTTGCGCTTCTCATAGCTCGTCTCAAGCCCCAGCAATCCGGCCATCTCATGGCGCGTCCCGTCCTTATCGACCAGCCCCGCGCCGAGGGCCATGTAGCCGCCGCACTCGCCATGGACGGGCTTGGTCTCGGCATGTTTGCGCAGGCCCGTTTTGTAGGTCTGGGCCGCCGCCAACACACCCGCATGCAACTCAGGGTATCCGCCGGGGAGCCATACCAGGTCGGCGCTTGCATCCGGGGCCTCGTCAGCCAGCGGCGAGAACGGCAAGACCTCCGCGCCCGCCGCCCGCCAGCCCGCGAGCACATGGGGATAGGTGAACGAGAACGCGGCATCACGGGCGAGTGCGATCCGTTGGGCGGGGGGCTTCATAAATGCGCCGCGCGCAGGGGCAGGCCCCGAGCGCGCCGCAGCCTTGATCGCCGCAAGGTCCACATTCTCGCGCAGGAAGGTGGCATAGCCCGAGATCGCCGCCTCAAGATCTGGATGCTCGACCGCCTGGATCAAGCCCAAATGCCGCTCGGGCAGCTTCAAATCGCCACGCCGGGGGAGGGAGCCGAGCACCTTGATCCCAGCCGCCTCCATCCCCACCCGCGTCAACCGCTCATGCCTAGGCGAGGCCACGCGGTTCAGGATCACCCCCGCAAAGGGCAAGTCCGGATTGTACTTCGCAAACCCCAACGCCGTCGCCGCCGCCGATTGCGCCTGCCCGCTCACGTCAACCACCAGCACGACGGGCCAGCCCATGCGCTGCGCCGTCTCAGCGCTCGTGCCAAAGCCCGATTGCCCGCGCGTGGCGACCCCGTCGTAAAGGCCCATGGAGCCCTCGGCGACCACGATATCCGCACCCTCCGCTTGGGCCGCGACTGCGCCGAGCAGCCCCTCATCCATCGCCCAGCTGTCGAAGTTGAACGAGGCGCGCCCGGCGGCGGCCAAGTGGAAGGCCGGGTCGATATAGTCCGGCCCGCTCTTGAAGGGCTGCACCGTGTGGCCGTCCTCGCGCAGCGCGCGCAGCAGGCCCAGCATTACGGTGGTTTTGCCGGTGCCAGAAGACGGCGCGGAAATCATCAATCCGGGGGGCATATCAGTCATCACCATGGCTCCAACTCGCCCAAGGGCTGTCTGCGGTTTGGGGGCGGTAGCGGCGGTCATACTCGGCGGAGTAGAGGCAGCTTTCGGTAAACCCCTCCGCCGAAAGCGCACGCCCCACAAGGATCAGCGCCGTGCGGGTGATGTCCTTGTCGAGCGTCTCGGCCAGCGTCGCAAGCGTCGCGTGCAAGATCCGCTCGTCCGGCCAACTGGCGCGGAATACGACGGCAACCGGGCAATCCGCGCCATAGGCGGGCGTCAGGTCGGCGACGACTTGGGCCACATTGCCGATGGACAAATGGATCGCGAGGGTCGCGCCAGTGGCGGCGAAATTCACCAAGCTCTCGCCCTCGGGCATGGAGGACGCGCGACCGGGCGTCCGCGTCAGCACCACCGATTGCGCGACGCCCGGCAGGGTTAACTCCGCCCCCAAGGACGCAGCGGCAGCGGCGAAGGACGGAACCCCCGGCGTCACGGTATAGGCGATGCCCTCGGCCTTCAGGCGGCGCACCTGCTCGCCCATCGCCGACCAGACCGACAAATCGCCCGAGTGCAGGCGGGCAACGTCATGGCCCACAGCCTCGGCCAGTTTGATTTCAGCGATGATCGCGTCGAGGTCCATCGACGCGGTGTTCACGATCTTCGCGCCCTCGGGACAGTGGCCAAGGATGGCCTCGGGCACGAGCGATCCTGCGTAAAGGCAGACCGGGCAGGCGGCGATCAGGTCGCGCCCACGTAAGGTCAGCAAGTCCGGCGCGCCGGGGCCTGCGCCGATGAAATGAACGGTCATTTGGGGTCTCCAAGGGCGAGGGCGCAGGTGGCGAGGCGGTCGCGCGAGATATGGCGGGGGGTGAGAAGCGCCGCGTTCGGGCCAGCGGCGGCAAGGGCGGCGGCTTCCGCGACGCTGCCGGTGTGGTGGGCCTCTTGGGAGGCGGCGGATTGGGTGCGCGTTTGTTGGGCGCAGAGGGCGTCGGGCGCGACCTCGATCAGCGGCAGGCCGAGGGTGCGGGCGAGGGGGGCGAGCTGCGCGGCTTTGGCGGTCAGCGTCGCAAGCGCATTCGGACGCGGTTGCCCCGCACACGCCAGATCAAGCGCGCTTTGCAGGCTCGCCTCCGACGCGCTCTCACGGCACCCGAACCCTGCCACGATCATAAGGTCACACTCCACTGCACAATCGGAAAACGCGCGCGCCAGCCGCGTTTTGCGCCCAGCGGCGCAGCAGTCGCAATCTCGATCCGCATCAAATCCCCGCCGAGCTTGGTGTGCCAAGCGGCCAGCAAAGCCTCGGCTTCCAGCGTGACCGCATTGGCCACAACGCGGGTGCCTGCGGGCAGGGTGTTTTGCAGATATTGCAACAGCGCCTCCGACAGCCCGCCGCCGATGAACACGACGTCCGGCGTAGGCAGGTCGGTCAGCGCATCGGGGGCTGTCCCCTCAATGACCTTCAATCGATCCACCCCCAACGCAAGCGCGTTCGCGCGGATCATCTCGGCGCGGTCCGGGCGGGTCTCGATGGCCGTGGCCTGCGTCGTGGGATCGCTCAAGAGCCATTCAATCGCAATCGAGCCGCTGCCCCCCCCGATATCCCAAAGCGTCTCGAACGGACGCGGGGCGAGGGCCGACAGCGTCAGCGCCCGCACGGGGCGTTTGGTCATCACGCCGTCACCCTCGAAGAATGCGTCAGGTATACCGTTTGATTTCGGGAGAGTGGCGGCATCTCCCGCGATCTCCAGCGCCACACAGACGGGGTGGGTGAAGGTCCGCGATGGCAGCGCATTTGCTGGGAAAGAGGTGCGGCGCTCGTTCGGGCCTCCGACCGCCTCGCAGGCCGTGACGGTGCTGTCGCCGAAACCCACACTGTCCAAATACGCCGCCAGATCAGCAACAGCCGCGCCATCGCGCAAGGTCACGATCAATCGCGCACCAGCCGCCAAATGCGGGCGTATCCGCGACAACGGCGCGGCGTGCAGGCCCAGACAGGTGGTCCT
The DNA here is from genome assembly GCA_965279125.1 of Dinoroseobacter sp. Classification (GTDB taxonomy): domain Bacteria; phylum Pseudomonadota; class Alphaproteobacteria; order Rhodobacterales; family Rhodobacteraceae; genus Dinoroseobacter. The sequence goes on along the minus strand of CBDIHL010000029.1, from coordinate 48,578 downwards.
CTCCAAAGCCCAGCCCATCCGCGCCGCCAGCAGCGAGAAGGTCGATACGCCCGGATAGGCCACCCATTCCGACGCCTCCAGATGCCGCGCCAAAACCGCGCCTGCCCCGAACCAAAACGGATCGCCCGAGGCCAGCACCACGACAGACTGCCCGCGCATGGCCAGCAACTCCGCCACCCCATCCGCGAACGGCACCGGCCACGCCACTTGCCGCGCCGACGTCTCGCCCAGCAGCGCCAAGTGCCGGGGCGGGCCCATCACAACCTCCGCCGCCTCCAAGGCCGCTTGACTGGCGCGCGAAAGCCCGGCACGTCCGTCCTCGCCCATCCCGATGATCGTGACCCACGGAGCGTTAGCCATGCAGACCAACCTCTTGATCCTGGGCGGCACGACCGAGGCGACGGCTTTGTGCAAGCGCATCGACGAGCGCGGTTTGACAGCGACCGTGTCCTTCGCGGGCCGGGTGGAGCGGCCTGCGCGCCATCCCGTGCCGCGTCGGATCGGTGGGTTCGGCGGGGTTGCGGGGCTGGCCGCTTACCTGAGCGCGCACCACATCACCCATGTCATCGACGCCACGCACCCCTTCGCCGCGCAGATGAGCGCCAATGCGGTCACCGCCTGTGCCCAAACGAATACGCCGCTGATCGCCCTGACCCGCGCGCCGTGGAGCGCGCAACCGGACGACCGCTGGACCCATGTTCCCGATATCGCGGGCGCGGTTGCAGCCCTGAACACCGAACCCCAACGCGTCATGCTCGCCGTCGGTCGCATGCACCTGCCCGAGTTTGCGCCGAACCTGCAGCACTTCTACCTGCTGCGCCTCGTCGATGCGCCCGACACGGCCCCGGATTTCCCCGACCACCAGGTCCTCGTGTCGCGCGGGCCGTTCACCGCTGAAGACGACCGCGCGTTGATGGAGCGCTACAAAATCACCCAAGTCGTCTCCAAAAACGCAGGCGGCACGGGCGCTTACGCCAAGATCGAGGCGGCAAGAACTCTCAACCTGCCGGTCCTGATGATCGACCGTCCGGCAATCCCGGCGCGGCGCGAGGTCACCACGCCCGAGGAGGTGCTGACGTGGGTTCACGACACCACCGAGCGCGGCGTATAGACCAGCGGTGCGCCGCTCCGAGGGATCATCCGCGTGGTCGAGGCCCCCATCAAAACCATCGTGCGCATATCGGCCATCTCCGGCGTGGCGTCCTTGATCAGCACGACCTTGATCTCCTGATCCGGGGTCGAGATCGCGCGCCCGAAGATGATCAACTGCTCCGGCGCGCAGACCTCTTGCAGGATATCTAGAGCCTTTTCAAAGCCTTCTGGCCGGGACTTCGAGCGGGGATTGTAGAATGCCATCGCGAAATCTGCTTCCGCTGCAAGGCGCAGGCGCTTTTCGATCAAGCTCCACGGTTTCAGATTATCTGAAAGGTTAATCGCACAGAAATCATGGCCCAAGGGCGCGCCGATTGCGGCGGCACAGGCGAGCATTGCGGTGATCCCCGGAAGCACGCGGATGTCGAGGTCGCGCCACGCAGCCTCGCCATGCTCGACCGCTTCCAGCACCGCAGCGGCCATCGCGAACACACCGGGATCGCCGGACGACACCACCACAACACGCCGCCCCTCAGAAGCCATTTCCAACGCATGACGCGAGCGGTCAATCTCGACCCGGTTGTCACTGGCATGCAAGGTCAGCCCCTCGCGCGCCTCAATCCGCGCGACGTAAGGAATGTAGCCGACAATATCCGTCGCCTCGGAGATCGCGGCAGAAACCTCGGGCGTCACCATCGCCTCGGCCCCCGGCCCGAGGCCCGCAATCACAACCCAACCGCTCATGGCCTGCGCCCTTGGCCATGCACCACGATGATCGAGAAATAGGGCGTGACCTTGCCTTCGGCCTCTGGCAGGGGCGTTACGGTCTGGTTCTCCATCGTCGCGTATTCCACCAACCACGCGGCCTCATAGCGACCGGCCTTGCGCAATGCGCTGCGGATCTTGTCGATGTTGCGCCCGATCTTCATCACCACCAGCGCGTCTGCGGCCTCCATGTGGCTCACCAGCACGTCCTCAGGCAGCGTCCCCATCAGCACCGACAACACATCGTCGCCCCATGTGATCGGCGCGCCCGTCGCGGTCCACGCGCCCGACATGCCGGTGATGGCGGGGACGACCTCGACCGGAACGACGTCCTTTAGGCGGGTGTAGAGATGCATGAACGAGCCGTAGAAGAATGGATCGCCCTCGCAGAGCGTCACGACATCCTCGCCGCCTTCCAGCAGAGCGCGGACATGGGCGGTGCAATCCTCGTAGAAGCCCGACAAGACGCGGTTGTATTCGGGATCGTCCAGCGGGATTTCCGTGGTGACGGGGTATTCCATGGGAAACTCGATGGCGGTCTCGGGCAGCATCCCCTCGACGATCTTGCGCGCTTGGCCCGCGCGGCCCGCCTTGCGGAAGAAAGCGACGTGCTTGGCCGAGCGCAGCAGGCGGTCCGAGCGCACGGACATCAAATCCTGCGCCCCCGGCCCGAGACCGACGCCGTAGAGGGTGCCTGTTTTGACCGGCGCGCTCATTCCATCCGGCTCGCGATGGCGTTGACGGCGGCGACGGTGATCGCGCTGCCGCCGAGGCGGCCCTTGATGATGCAGCAGGGGACCGGTTGCGCCTCCCACAATGCGTCCTTGCTCTCGACCGCGCCGACAAAGCCCACCGGGCAGCCGATGATGGCGGCGGGGCGGGGGCAGTCGGGGTCTTCGAGCATGTTCAAGAGGTGGAACAGCGCCGTGGGGGCGTTGCCGATGGCGACGACGGCGCCCTCTAGATGGGGTCGCCACAGCTCGAGGGCCGCAGCGGATCGCGTGTTGCGCATCGAGGCTGCGAGCTCGCGCACCCCGTCGTTATGCAGCGTGCAGATCACCTCGTTATTTAGGGGCAGGCGCGGGCGCGTGATCCCCTCGGACACCATCCGCGCATCGCAGAGGATCGGGGCACCTGCCTCTAATGCGGCGCGTGCGGCGGTCACGAAACCGGGCGAGAAATGGGCGTGCTCTTCCAGCCCGACCATCCCGGCGGCGTGGATCATGCGCACCGCGACTTGCTCTTCATCGGCGTTGAACCGGCCCAAATTGGCCTCGGCCCGGATGGTGGCGAAGGATTGCAGATAGATCGCGGCACCGTCGGTTTGGTAGGTGTGGGGCATGGGTCAGGTCAGCTCGTTGATAAGGGCGTCGGGGGTGAGGCCGCGCAAGGTCGGGGTCGCTTGTGCCGTGCCGTCTCGGACAATGTCAAACCGTCCGTTGCGGCCGACGAGGGTTAGGGCAGTGGGGGCGGCGCGCGCGCAGCCTTTCTCGCAGCCGGAGACGTGGAGACGGTTGGTTATGTGGCGTGCCAGAGCGCGGGCGGTGGCGTGGGTATCGACGGATGCATGGGCGCAGCGGGGGGCGCCGGGGCAGGCGTCGATTTTGAGGAGGGGGTCGGCTGGATCGGTCAACACCGTAGGGTGCGTGGTCCCCCACGCACCTTCGAGCAGGATGGTACGCCAAGGCGTCAGTCTGATTGCAGTCGCACCCTCAAGAACCTCCACCAGCGCCCCCGCCTCAATCTGCCCGAACGGAAGCGCTACAAGCTGGCCGAGGCCGCTTGGACCCAGCTTTGGCGGCGGGCTAGTAGGGACAGGCGCAGTGCCACTCCATTCATCAGGCAACGCGACCTGGGCTAGCAGCTTCGCCATCCGTTTGGTGCCGCGCGGCGCGGTCTCAGCGAACCAGTTCGCCAGGCGCGATCACCCGGTCAATCGCCTCGTCCTCTGCAACCGTAACACCTGTTACGGAGCCGTCGGCGCGGACGATCAAGCCCCGCTCAGAACGCTCGATCCGGATGTCTGCCGACGCCTCCGCGAGCACCCGCGAGGCCCCCGTATCCACAGCGAACCCGAACTTGGCGGGCAGCGCGGGCAAATCGGACAGCCGCGCGCGCAGCTGGTTTGAAAGTTGCACGGTCAGATCATTGTCTGCGTAGAGCGGCGCGGTGAGGATATTCCGCCGCCCCTCCAGCGCCGGGTCCGCATCCAGCACGCCGAGCGCGCCTAGACCGTCGAGCAGCGCCTCCAAACTCTCCTCCCGCACCCCCCGCAATTGCAGGTTCGCGCGATTGGTGAACTCCAGAATGCCGTTGCCATGCGCCTCCGCCAGCGCGCAGATCCGGCGCAGCACAGACGCCTCAAACCGCGCCAGCACGGGCCGCACCCGCACCACCAGCCCATCGCCCGACATCATCGGGCGGTAGGCGCCGGGGCACCAGCCTTTGACCTCCGGCGCTAAACTCATTGCGCGGCCTGCATCGCGGCGCGGATGGAGTTGCGGCGGCTGACCCACAGACCTGCCGTATCGAGGGCTGCGAACTGGTCCTGCATCGCGGCAAACGCCTCCGGGTTCGCGGCCTCAAGGAAAGCGGCGACCGTGTCATCGCCCAAGGTCGCCTCGTAGTACAAATCGAACAAATGCGCGGGCACGACGGCTGCCAGATGCGCGAAGGCCGCCATGTGATCGAGGGTCGCGGCGATCTCGGCCCCGCCGCGAAATCCGTGGCGCATCATGCCTGCGAGCCAGTTGGGGTTGGCGGCGCGGGCTTGGACGACGCGGGCGATTTCTTCCGGCAAGGACCGGGCGCGGGGCGCGTCGGGGTTGGTATTGTCGAGGTGATAGAGCGCAGCCTTGCCCCCGGTGACCGCTTGGGCGGCGGCAAACCCGGCCTCGTGCGCGGCGTAGTCGGAGGCAAGCAGAACGTCCGTTTCCGGCAGGTCTTGCAGGTGCACAAAGCTGTCGGCGTTCGCGACGCGTGCGCGCAGGCCCTCTTGGTCGAGGACCGCCGCCTCGCCATCGAGCGCATAGGCGCTCGCGGCCAGCCATGCCGCGCCCGCGCGGGCCTTGCCTTCGTCCGAGTAATCCTCCAGCGCCGCGCCCATCCCGAGGCCGTAGCTGCCCGGTTTGGGGCCATACACGTGCGCTTCTTCCCGGCCCACATAGGGGTTCCAATCGGGGGCCTCGTCGCGCGCCGCCAGCGCCTTCACAGCCGTTCCGAACAGGGCCGATAGCGTCGGGAATACATCGCGGAACAGGCCCGACACGCGCAAGGTCACGTCGATCCGGGGGCGGTCGAGCTCGGCAATCGGCAGGACCTCGACGCCCGAGACGCGCTCGGTGCCCTTGTCCCAAACGGGTCGGACGCCGAGCAGCGCGAGGGCCATCGCGAACTCTTCGCCCGCCGTGCGCATGGTGGCCGATCCCCAGAGATCCACGATCAGCCCGCGCGGCCAATCGCCATGGTCTTGCAGGTGACGGCGGATCAGCTCGTCGGCAAGCTTGCAGCCTTGGGCGTAAGCATTGCGGCTGGGCACGAGTCGCGGATCGGTGGTGGTCAGGTTGCGGCCCGTGGGCAGCACGTCGGTGCGGCCTCGGTAGGGGGAGCCGCTGGGGCCAGCCTCGATCCGTTTGCCGTCGAGGGCTGCGAGCAGCGCGTGGCGTTCGTTCGTGACCGCAGGGGCTAGATCGACGGGGCTTGGCGCGGCGGGTAAGCGGCCCCAGACATGCAGCCCGTCGCCGAACTGACTCTCCTTGATGTCACAGACGAAACGGTCGATGCGGGTGATGGCCTCGGCTGAACAACTGGCGGTCTCAAGGCCCAAATCCGCCTCAACACCAAGGGCTTGCGCCTCACTTCTAATGTCGTCCTGCAAGCGATCCCTGCGTCGTGGGTCGAGGCCGTCGGCGTTGGAAAACTCGTCCAGCAGCGCCTCCAGCCGGATCAAGCGGTCGGGTGTCTCGCTGGCCTTCATCGGCGGTGGGATATGGCCCAAGGTGACGGCCCCGATCCGGCGTTTGGCTTGGGCTGCCTCGCCGGGATCGTTGACGATGAACGGATAGATCACCGGAGTCGCGCCGATCAGGGCCTCGGGCCAGCAGGCGTCAGACAGGGCGACGGATTTGCCGGGCAACCATTCGAGCGTCCCGTGTGCCCCGATATGGATCAGGGCATCGGTTTGAGATTGGAGCCAGAGGTAGAAGGCGACGTAGCCGTGGCGGGGGGTGCGGCTGAGGTCGTGGTACTCAACGTCGCGGGTCTCGGGCGTGCCGCGTTCGGGTTGCAGGGCGATGGTGGCGTGGCCGCGTTTTGTGGCAGCGAAATGGAATGCGCCGTCGCGATAGGCAGGGTCGGTTTCGGGTGGGCCCCATGTTTCGGTGAGGGCGTCGCGCAAGGAGGTGGGGAGGCGGGCGAGGGCGGCCTCGTAGGCGTCTAGGGGCCATGAGATGGCTTGGGCGTCGAGGTCCGCTTGCAGCGGATCGCCGGGGGCGGTGGCATAGCCCGCGCCGTGCAGGTCTTCGAGGATCGCCTCCGCCGAGGCCAGCGCATCGAGGCCGACCGCATGGGCCATGTTCCACGCCTTGCCGGGATAGGTGGACAGGATCAGCGCCGGGCGACGCTCCGCTGTGGGACGAGCAGCGAGGTCGGTCCAAGCCTTGACCTTATCGGCAATCGCCTCGATCCGCGCGGCCTCTGGCGCGTGGGCGAAGCGCGAGAACTCTAGGTCGGGGTCGCGGGTTTGCGGCTCTTTGAACGAGGCAACCCCGGCGAAGAGGCGACCGTCGAGCTCGGGCAGTACCACATGCATGGCGAGGTCTGCGGGCGATAATCCGCGCTCTGCCGCGTCCCACGCCTTGCGGGTCGAGGTGGCCAGCGCGATCTGGAAGACCGGCACATCGCCTGCGTCGAGCGGCGAGGTGCCGGACGCCCCGCGCCCGCTGAACGAGGTGGCGTTTACGATGGCGGCGGGGCGCAGGAAGGCGACCTGGCGGGCCATCCATTCGGCGGCTCCGGGGGCTTTGAGCGAGGGGGCGAAGAGGCCGAGAACGTCGAAGCCTCGGGCGCGTAAGGCCTCGAAGACGGCCTCGATCGGCGCGAGATCGGCGGCGGTGAGGAAGGCGCGGTAGAAGGAGACGACGATGAGCGGCTTGTCAGAGACGGGCCGGATCAGCGGGCAGGAGAGGCCGTGCTCGGGCGTCCAAGCGCCGACGCTGGGTAGGGACTTCGCGCCTTTCACGGGGCCTGCATAGAGGCCTGCGGCGAGGGACAGTTGCGCGAGGGCGGCTTGGGCGGCGACAGCACCCCCGGTGTCACAAAGGTGGGACAGGCGGCGCAGGGTGGAGACGGGCAGCGTTGAAGCCGCATCAAGGTTCGCATCCTCGCGCCCATCCGCAGGCAGCACCGCCAGTGCGATGCCACGCTCGGCAGCCAGCGCCTTGATTTGCTGCACCCCGTAGGCCCAATAGGGCAAGCCGCCGATCAGGCGGATCAGGATGCCCTTCGCGCCTTCCAGTGTATTCTCGACATACGTATCGACCGACAGCGGATGCTTCAGCGCCGCGATGTTCGCCAGCCGCAACGACGGCAAACTCTCGCGCCCGCGCCGCCAGCCTTCCGCGAACGCGCCCAGATCACTGTCGGAAAACGAGAGCACCACCAGATCGGCGGGCGCCTGGCCCAGATCTGTGGGGGTCTCCGTCTCCTCCAGCCCGTGGCTTTCGCGGAAAACGACATGCATCGGTCAAGGCGTCCTTTATTCGGCTGCCACTGTGTCCACCAGCGCGCCGGTAATGGCTGCGGTGTTCACGTCGTCATGCTCGGCAATTACGACCAATCGGCCCTCGCGCGCCTCGTTTGGACGCCATGGGCGGTCATATTGGTGACGCACACGCGCGCCGACGGCTTGGACCAGCAGGCGCATGGGTTTGCCGGTGACGGCGGCGTAGCCTTTGACGCGCAGGATGTTTTGGGTGCGGGCCATATCCTCGATCTTGGCCACCAGATCCTCGGGGCTGGCGACCTCGGGGATGGTCACGACGATGCTTTCAAAGTCGTCATGCTCGTGGTCGTCATGGCCGTCATGGTGGCTTGGGCGTGCCTCCATATCGTCCTCGGCGGCGGCTTCCAGACCCAGCAGGACGCGCGGATCGACGACGCCCTCGGCAACCTCGACCACGGGCAGCGGGCGGGGGGCTTCGGCGGCGATGATCTCGCGGGCTTTGGCGACGCCTTCCGGGCCTGCGAGGTCGGGCTTGGTCAGCAGGATGATGTCGGCGCAGGAAATCTGATCCTCGAACACTTCGGAGAGCGGCGTCTCATGGTCGATGCTGTCATCGGCGAGGCGTTGGGCATCCACGGCTGCCACGTTTGGCGCGAAACGGCCCGCAGCAACGGCTTCGGCATCGGCGAGGGCGATCACGCCATCGACGGTGATTTTGGAGCGGATATCGGGCCAGTCGAAGGCCTTCAGCAAGGGTTTGGGCAGGGCGAGGCCGGAGGTCTCGATAATGATATGTTCGGGGCGCGGGTCGAGTGCCATCAGCGCCTCGATCGTCGGGATAAAGTCATCGGCCACGGTGCAGCAGATGCAGCCATTTGCCAGCTCCATGATGTTCTCGGCGGGGCAATCGGGGATGGCGCAGCTTTTCAGGATCTCGCCGTCCACACCCACATCGCCGAACTCGTTAACGACGATGGCGAGGCGCTTGCCTTGCGGGTTGGTCATGAGATGCCGGATCAGGGTGGTCTTGCCGGAGCCGAGAAAGCCGGTGACGATGGTGACGGGCAGTTTTTCGAGGTTTGCCATGGGATTAGGCCTCCAGAGGGGGGATGCGGGCGATGCAGTTTTTGCGGAAATGCTCGGAACGGGTGCGCCACGGGACGAGGCCGTCTGTCGTGGCTTGGTACTTGGCAGCCCCATCAAGGATCAGATCGGCGCTGTCTTCGGAGAAATTGCCGTAGACGTAGCTGTAACGGGCGCTTCCACCGCGCAGCGCGACCGTGCAGCCGCGGGTGCAGTTGGACAGGCACTCGGTGGGTTTGATCGTGACGCCTTCGGGGGCCTCGACGCGCGACAGAGCCTCAAGCAACACCGCGCCGGGGCGGGTTTCGGTTTCGGGATCAATGCCTTCGCGCTTGCACTTGATGCAAACCAGCAGCTCGGTGGCGGGGGTCTCAGCACTCATCGCGCGGGCCTTTATCTGTTGGCGGGCAGCGATGGCGGGCGGCACATAAGGCGGCTCCCGACATCCCAGAACACCCCGTCCGGTTACGTCAAATCTTACGCTGGCAGGTCTCCCGGCTTGCGAGATCCGACGGGCCAAACGGCCCATCAGGTGCCCACCTGCCTTCCCAGCATCTCGCCAGTGGCTGCGGTGGACCAATCCCGGTCACGGTCGCGGGGGCGGCTGCGCTTTGGACCAAGGCCCGGACGCATTCCCTTTTCACCTGCAAAGCGCAGGAACCAACGGTCTTTTCGTGCGGGCGAGGGGCGGCATTGTCAAGAGGCGGGGAAACGGTAGGGTGAAGGCGCAACACGACGTCAATGCGGGACGCGCACCAATTGTTTCCGCTAACATTCGATGCTAGGGGCGGCGCGACACCGGGGCTGCGCGCGAAATGAGGGATGAAATGGGGCAAAAGAAACAACCTGCGGCGGCGGGCAAAGCGGCCTCCAAGCCTGCCAAACGCCCGGATTTTCTGAGCGATGGTGATCTGAGCGCGCTGGCCGAGGCGCGTCATGGCGATCCGTTCGCGGTGCTCGGCTCGCATAAATCCGGGCGCTTGCGCTGGATCAGCACGTTTCAGCCGGGGGCGGCGGAGATGTTTGCGGTGCTCGGCAAGACTGAGAAGCCAATCCCGCGACTGTCGGGGGATCTGTTTGCAGGCCCCGTGGCGGCAGGGCCGTACCGCTTGAAGGCGGTCTATGGCGATGGGTCGGAGCATGTCTTTGACGACCCTTACGCTTACGGCCCCAAACTGTCGGAGTTTGACCAATACCTGATGGGCGAGGGCACGCATCGCGAGCTGTGGCGCGCGCTTGGGGCGCATGTGTGCGAACATGAAGGCACCAAGGGCACGCAATTTGCCGTCTGGGCCCCGAATGCGCAGCGCGTCTCGGTCGTCGGCGAGTTCAACATCTGGGATGGACGCCGTCATCCGATGCGCTGGGTTGGGGCCTCGGGCGTGTGGGAGATTTTTCTGCCTGCGATCAGTGACGGAGCCCTCTATAAATACGAAATCCTCGGCGCGGATGGCAATGTCATCCAGAAGGCCGATCCGGTTGGCTTTGGCTCGCAGCATCCGCCGGAGAAGGCCTCGATTGTGCGCGATATCGGCGGCTATGGCTGGAAGGATACGGCGTGGATGCAAGGGCGCGCAGCGCGGGCAGATCGCAGCGCGCCGATCTCGATCTACGAAGTGCACCTCGGCTCATGGCGCAGGCGCTGGGACGAGGGCGGCAGACCGCTCTCCTACAAAGAACTCGCTTGGGAGCTGATCGAATACGTCACCTGGATGGGCTTTACGCATATCGAGTTGATGCCCGTGTCCGAGTTTCCCTTCGATGGCTCCTGGGGCTACCAGCCCGTCGGCCTTTACGCGCCGACGATCCGCTTCGGCCCCCCGCACGAGTTCCGCGACCTGATCGAGGCGGCGCATGAGGCGGGGCTTGGCGTTCTGCTCGATTGGGTGCCGGGGCATTTCCCGACCGACGAACACGGTCTGGCGAAATTCGACGGCACGCCGCTTTACGAGCATGCCGATCCGCGCGAGGGGTTTCATCAAGACTGGAACACGCTGATCTATAACTATGGCCGGACCGAGGTGCGCAATTACCTCGTGTCTAATGCCTTGTATTGGATGGGGGAATACCACCTCGACGGGCTGCGCGTGGATGCTGTGGCCTCGATGCTTTACCGCGATTACTCGCGCGATGATGGCCAGTGGGTTCCGAACAAGGATGGCGGGCGTGAGAATTACGAGGCGATTGATTTTCTCAAGGAGATGAACATCGCCGTCTACGGGGCCAGCGCCGGGATCATGACCGTGGCCGAGGAAAGCACGTCCTTCCCGGCGGTCTCGCAGCCTGTGCATGCGGGCGGACTGGGGTTCGGGTATAAGTGGAACATGGGCTGGATGAACGACACGCTCAGCTATATCGAGCGCGAGCCGATCCACCGCCAGCATCACCACCATGATCTGACCTTCGGGATCGACTATGCGTTCTCCGAGAACTTCATTCTGCCGATCAGCCATGACGAAGTGGTCCATGGTAAGGGGTCCATGCTGGCGAAGATGCCGGGGTCCGAGGCCGAGAAATTCGCCAACCTGCGCGCCTATTACGGGTTCATGTGGGCGCATCCGGGCAAGAAGCTTTTGTTCATGGGGTGCGAGTTTGCGCAGGCTGAGGAGTGGAGCCACGATAAAGCGCTCGACTGGGACAAGTGCGATGTGCCGGCCCATAAAGGGGTGCAGCGGCTGGTGAAGGATTTGAACGCGGTCTACCGGGACACGCCCGCGCTGCATGTGAAAGACTGCGACCCAAGTGGGTTCCAGTGGCTGTCCAACGATCCGGCGCAATCGACCTCGGCCTTTGTGCGCTATGGCAACGACGGCGACGCGCCCGTGGTGGTCTTGTGCAACTTCACGCCGGTGACGCGCGAGGGGTTCGAGGTGGGTGTGCCTGCGATGGGCCATTGGGACGAGGTGCTCAACACCGACAGCGACCTCTATGGCGGCGGCAATATTGGCAACTTGGGCGGGTGCACTGCGCGGGCGCAGCCGAGGGACGGCCATGACGCGTCGATTGCAGTGATCTTACCGCCGCTCTCGACGGTGATCTTGCGGCTACGGACAGACAACTAGGATTCTGGGGAGGATCAGGTGATGAAGACGAAGCGACTGACACAACGCTCGATGGTGTTCGTTCTGGCGGGGGGCCGTGGAAGCCGCCTGAAGGAGCTGACCGATCGGCGTGTGAAACCTGCGGTGCCCTTTGGCGGCAAGACGCGGATCATCGACTTTGCGCTATCGAATGCGCTGAACTCGGGCATCCGGCGCATGGCGATTGCGACGCAGTACAAGGCGCACTCGCTGATCCGGCACCTGCAACGGGGCTGGACCTTCTTCCGGGCCGAGCGGAACGAATTTCTCGACATCCTTCCGGCCTCGCAACGCGGCGGCAACGAGAACTGGTATAGCGGGACGGCGGATGCGGTGACGCAAAACATCGATATCGTCGACAGCTACAACGTGGATTACGTCATCATTCTTGCGGGCGATCACATCTACAAAATGGACTACGAGATCATGCTGCGCCAGCATGTCGAGAGCGGCGCAGACGTGACCGTCGGCTGCCTGACCGTGCCGCGCGAGGAGGCGTCTGCCTTTGGTGTGATGGCCACCGATGCGGAAGGGCGCATTACGTCGTTTCTTGAAAAGCCCGCTGACCCGCCCGGAACGCCCGAAGATCCCTCGAAGGCGCTCGCCTCGATGGGTATCTACGTGTTCGACTGGAAATTCCTGCGCGAATTGTTGCTGGCCGATGATGCTGATCCGAACTCCAGCCACGACTTCGGCAACGACCTGATCCCAGACATTGTGGCGAAGGGCAAAGCCATGGCGCACCGGTTTGATGAAAGCTGTGTGCGCGACGAGGGTGCGCCTGCCTACTGGAAAGACGTGGGCACGGTGGATGCGTTCTGGGAGTCTCACATCGACCTGACCGACTTCACCCCGGATCTGGATCTGTGGGATCGCTCCTGGCCGATCTGGACGTATTCCGAGTCCGTCCCCCCTGCGAAATTCATCCATAACGAGATGGACCGCCGCGGCATGGCGATCTCGTCCATGGTGTCGGGTGGGTGCATCATTTCGGGCACCGAGGTACGCAACTCGTGCCTGTTCACAGGCGTCCATACCAATTCGTATGCTGTGCTCGATCATGCGGTGGTTCTGCCGGATGTGGTGGTCAACCGCTCGGCCAGATTGCACAAAGTCGTCATCGACAGCGGCGTGATCATCCCCGAGGGCCTGATCGTCGGCGAGGACCCCACGGAAGACGCCAAGTGGTTCCGCGTCACCGACAAGGGCACGACCCTGATCACCCAGACCATGCTAGATATCCGAGCGTCCAAACTATGACCCGTATCCTCTCCGTCGCGTCTGAATGCGCCCCTTTCGTCAAGACGGGAGGGCTGGCCGATGTTGTCGGTGCCCTTCCGGGGGCGCTGGCAAAGCACGGGGAGGAGGTCCGCACCTTGGTGCCGGGGTATGCGGGTCTGATGAAGCGGGTCGGCAAAGGCGGTAAGGCGGTCGCGAGCTTCAAAGGGTTCTTTGGCGGCGCGGCGCGGGTTCTGGCGATCACGCTTGACGGGGTGGACTTGTTGGTGCTCGAGGCCAAGCATCTGTTTGATCGCGCAGGCGGGCCTTACGTAGACGAAGGCGGCAACGATTGGCCCGACAACCCCGAGCGGTTCGCGGCCCTCTGCTATGCGGCGGCGGCGATTGCCGTTGAGGGCGCGGATGGCTGGGTGCCCGAGGTGGTCCATGGCCATGACTGGCAAGCGGGCCTGATCCCGGAATACCTGCACGAATTGCAGCCCGAGGGCGCACGCACCCCGTTCGTGATGACGGTCCACAACATCGCGTTTCACGGCAACACCAACGCAGACCGCCTCAAAGCGCTGCGCCTCGATCCGTGGCGGCTGCGCCAAGAGCATTTCGAGTTCTACGGCCAGATTTCTGCCCTCAAAGCGGGCCTCATGGGCGCGGACCGCATCACCACCGTCTCGCAAACCTATGCCGAAGAGCTGATGACGCCCGAGTTCGGGATGGGCATGGACGGGGTGCTGCGCGCGCGGCGTGGTGATCTGGTGGGGATTGTGAACGGGATCGACACGGAGGTGTGGAACCCCGAGACGGACCCTGAGATCACGCCCTACAAGACCGCGAAAGGCAAAGCGCCGAACAAGGTGGCTTTGCGCGAAGAGTTCGGGTTGGGGGAGGCGGACGGGCCGCTTTGTGTGCTTGTGTCGCGGCTGACCGAGCAGAAGGGGATCGACCTGCTGCTCGACGCTCTGCCGTCGCTCTTGAACCGGGGCGGGCAACTGGCGCTGCTCGGGTCCGGCGACAAACGGCTGGAGACAGCGCTTCTCGCCGCAGCCGCCCGCGAGCCAAATATGAGCGTCAAGATCGGCTATGACGAGGCACTGTCGCACCGGATGATGGCCGGGGGCGACGCGATCCTTGTTCCGTCGCGGTTCGAGCCGTGCGGTCTGACGCAACTCTATGGGCTGCGCTACGGCACCATCCCGCTCGTGGCGCTGACAGGTGGGCTCGCCGACACGGTCATCAACGCCTCTCCGGCTGCGCTGGCGCGCGGTGTCGCCACCGGTATTCAGCATTTCCCCATCACCGGCGAGGCGCTGTCCAACGCCTTTACCCGCCTACATGACCTCTACGACGATCCCAAAACGTGGAAGGCGCTACAACGCAACGCGATGAAGCAGCCCGTTGGGTGGGAGATCTCTGCCACCAAGTACCACGAACTTTACACCGATCTGGTGGGGCCTGCGTAACCATGGCCGGGAATTATCCGATAGAGGCGGGGCATCCGTATCCGCTTGGCGCGACCTTCGATGGCGACGGCGTCAACTTCGCGGTGTTCTCGCAACACGCCACGCGCGTCATGTTGTGCCTGTTCGACGAGCAGGGCCATGAGACCGATGTCGTCATGCTGCCCGAGTTCGAAGGCCATGTCTGGCACGGCTACATTCCGGGCATGCGTCCGGGCCAGCAATACGGGTTTCGGATGGACGGGCCGTACAAGCCCGAGGAAGGCCACCGCTTCAACCCGTTCAAGCTGCTGATCGATCCTTACGCCAAGCGCCTGACGGGGCATCCGACTTGGAACGATGCGCTCTTTGGCTACACGGTGGGCGATGCACAGGGCGATCTGAGTTTCGACAAGCGCGATAGCGGGCCTTACATGCCGCGCTGCGTGGTCACCGATCCGGCGTTCAGCTGGGGCAACAAGGCCAGACCCCGCCACAAGATGTCCGAGACGGTGTTCTACGAGGCGCATGTAAAGGGCCTGACCGCCGGACATCCGAAGGTGGAGCGTGCTGGCACCTATATGGCAATGGCGTCCGATCCGATCCTCGAGCATCTCAACCAGCTCGGCGTCAACGCGATTGAGCTGCTGCCCGTTCAAGCCTTCATCGACGACAAGTTCCTGCATGACAAAGGCCTGACGAATTACTGGGGCTACATGACCTACGGGTTCTTCGCGCCCGAGCCGCGCTATATGCACGGGACGGAAATCGCCGAGTTCCAACAGATGGTCGCGCGCTTTCATAGTGCCGGGATCGAGGTGATCCTAGATGTGGTCTATAACCACACGGCTGAGGGGGGCGAGTTGGGGCCAACCTTGTCCTTCCGAGGCCTCGACAACGCCAGCTACTACCGTCTGGCCGATAATCCGCGCCACTACATCAACGATACCGGGTGCGGGAATACGCTGGACCTCGAGAACCCGTTTGCGCTGCGTCTGGTGATGGACAGTCTGCGCTATTGGGTCGAGGTCATGCATGTGGACGGGTTCCGGTTCGATCTGTGCTCGACCCTCGGGCGCTCGCGTGGCGGCTTTGATCGCGACGGGCCGTTCTTTCGGGCCATTCGCCAAGACCCGGTGCTGAACCGCGTCAAACTGGTGGCCGAGCCGTGGGATATCGGACCGGGGGGCTATCAACTGGGGGCGTACCCGGCACCCTTTGCCGAATGGAACGACCAGTACCGTGACCAGACGCGGCGCTTTTGGCGTGGGGATCAGGGCATGGTTGCGTCGATGGCGGGATCACTCACCGGATCGGCCAAGTATTTCGACCATGACGGGCGGCGGGCCACGTCCTCGGTCAACTTCATCACCGCCCATGACGGGTTCACGCTGGAAGATACGGTCAGCTATAGCCAGAAGCACAACGCGGCCAATGGCGAGGACAATCGCGATGGGCACTCGGACAACCACTCCGACAATATGGGGGTTGAGGGGGCGACGGAGGATCCTGTCATCCTCGCCGCCCGCGACCGGCGCAAGCGCAACCTGATCGCGACGATGATGCTGTCCCAAGGCACGCCCTTGCTGCTGGCAGGCGACGAGATCGGCAACAGCCAAGGCGGCAACAACAACGCCTATTGTCAGGACAACGAGATCGGCTGGGTCGATTGGGCGGCGCGCGATGATGCGTTCTTTGCGTTTTGCCAAAAGGCCATCGCGTTTCGTAAGGCGCATCCCATTCTGCGGCAAAAGCGGTTCCTGCATTCCAAATCCCGGCTGCTCGACGGGGCCCCGGATCTGTTCTGGCGGCGCGCCGATGGCACGGCGATGAAGCAAAGCGATTGGGACAATCCGGCGCTGGGCCTTTTGGTGGCCGAGTTACGCATGGCCTCAGGCTCGCCCGAATATGTGGTGCGCGAGGGGGCTTTGCTGGTGGCGCTGAACAACGGGCCAGCGGTTACGATAACGCTGCCCAAAACGCCCAAAGACACGCGCTGGGTGCGCCAGTTTGATACCGCGCAAGACGACGCACTCGGCCCGTTCGAGGGGCTGGAGATCGCTGCAAACAGCGTCGTCGTCTTCGATTTGGAAGAGGTTTAAGCATGACAATTCAGACCATCCCGACCCGCCCGATTGAGGGGCAAAAACCCGGCACCAGCGGGTTGCGCAAGAAGACGGCCGTGTTCAGCGCGCCGGGGTATTTGGAGAATTATGTCCAAGCGACCTTTGAAGGGATCGGCGGCGTCGTTGGGGCGACGCTGGTTGTGGGCGGCGATGGGCGCTATTTCAACGACACGGCCATTCAGGTGATCTTGCGGATGGCCTCGGCGAATGGGGCGGCGCGCTGCATCGTCGGGCAGGGCGGGATTTTGTCGACGCCAGCGGCCTCGCATCTGATCCGCAAGCGTCAGGCGAGCGGCGGGCTGATCCTGTCGGCCAGCCACAATCCGGGCGGGCCGGATTCGGATTTCGGCCTCAAGTATAACGGGCCGAATGGCGGGCCTGCGACGGAAACGGTCACCGATAAGATCTTCGCGCGCACGTTGGATATTGCGGCCTACAAGACGGTTGATGCGAGCGATATCGATCTGGGTGCGCTCGGCGAAACCTCCGTGGCGGGCATGGTGGTCGAGATCGTCGATCCGGTGGCTGAGTATGCGGCCTTGATGGAGAACTTGTTCGATTTCGACAAGATCGCCGCGCTGTTCGCCTCGGGCTTCACCATGCGCTTTGACGCGATGCATGCCGTGACCGGACCGTATGCAACAGCGATCCTCGAAGGTCGCCTTGGGGCCGCCAAAGGCACTGTCATCAACGGCACACCGTCCCCGGATTTTGGCGGCGGCCACCCGGACCCGAACCCGATCTGGGCCAAGACCTTGATGGACGAGATGTACGCGCCGAATGCGCCTGACTTTGGGGCTGCCTCGGACGGGGACGGCGACCGCAACATGATCGTGGGGCGCGGGGCTTATGTGACGCCGTCCGACAGCCTCGCCTTGCTCGCAGCCAAGGCGCATCTGGCACCGGGCTACCGAGACGGCCTCGCAGGCGTCGCGCGCTCCATGCCCACCTCGGGCGCTGTTGACCGGGTGGCCGAAGCACTCGGGATCGCGTGTTACGAGACACCCACGGGATGGAAATTCTTCGGCAACCTGCTGGATGCCGGGAAGGTGACGCTTTGTGGGGAAGAGAGTGCCGGGACAGGCTCGGACCATGTGCGTGAGAAGGACGGGTTGTGGGCGGTGCTGCTGTGGCTGAACATCCTCGCGGAAACAGGCCAGTCGGTGGCCGAGCTGATGGGCGCGCTTTGGGCCGAATACGGGCGGTGCTACTACTCGCGCCACGATTACGAGGATGTGGATGCCGGGAAGGCCGGGGCGATGGTGGACGGGTTGCGCGCAAAGCTGTCGGGGTTGGCCGGGACGGAGGTTGCCGGGATGACGATCGCCTATGCGGACGAGTTCTCCTACGACGATCCGGTCGATGGCTCGCACTCCTCTGCCCAAGGCCTGCGCATCGGCTTCATCGGCGGGGGCCGCGCCGTGTTCCGCCTGTCCGGCACCGGCACCGTGGGCGCGACGATCCGGGTCTATCTGGAGCAGCTGGAAACCGACCGGGCGCGTTTTGATCTGGACCCGAGCGACGCGCTCGCAAACATCATCGACGCGGCGCTGACACTGTCGGACCTCAAAACCATCACCGGGCGCGACGCCCCGGATGTCATCACCTAGCCTGAGCCCCTGCCCATGCCCAAAGCCCCCCGCGAGACCGATATCTTCGATTTGCGCCTGGCACGAAGCGCGCCCGATCTCTGGCCGATGCTCGACGCGCTCTACGGCGATCACGCGGATTACGCCGCCATGCGCGCCGACCTGCTGGCCGAGATGCGCAAGGCGTGGACGGCGCGGCCTGCCGACCTCAAGACGCTCGACCTGAAGCGTGATCTTGAGCCGGACTGGTTCCAGCGCCCCGAGATGGTTGGCTATGTTTTCTATATCGACCGGTTCGCGGGCGATATCAACGGGATCCACGAGCGGCTCGACTATCTCGAAACTCTTGGCGTTACCTACGTCCACCTCATGCCCTGCCTCAAGCCGCGCCCCGGCGACAGCGATGGGGGCTACTCGGTGATGGATTACCGCAAGCTGAACCCCGATCTGGGCACGATGGCGGACCTGCAACGCCTGTCCAAAGCGCTGCGCGCGCGGGGCATGTCGCTCTGCATCGACATGGTGCTGAACCACACCGCGAAGGAGCATGCCTGGGCCAAGAAGGCCGCGAAAGGCGACGCCGAATATCAGGACTTCTACCTGATGTTCGACGACGACACCCAGCCCAAAGCCTACGAGCGCGACCTGATCGAGATCTTCCCCGACAACGCGCCCGGCAGCTTCACCTATTATGAGGGCTTGGGTAAATGGGTCTGGACCACGTTCAACGAGCATCAATGGGACCTCAATTGGGCCAACCCGCGCGTATTTCTGGAAATTGTCAAGGTCATGTTATTCCTCGCCAATAAGGGCGTTGATGTGCTGCGCCTCGATGCGGTGGCGTTCATGTGGAAGCGCCTAGGCACCCGCTGCCAGTCCGAGCCTGAGGTCCACATGATCCTGCGCGCCCTCAGGGCGGTGACGCGGATTTGCGCGGCCTCGGTCCTGCATCTGGAAGAGGCCATTGTCGGACCCGCCGAGATGCTGACCTATTTCGGGCGCGGCGCGCATGACGGGCGCGAAGGCAACCTTGCCTATCACAACAACCTCATGGTGCAGTTCTGGTCGGCGCTGGCCACCCGCGATGCCGGGCTGATGAGCCATGTTCTGCGCACCCACTTCCCCGAGCTTCTGACCAACGCCACCTATGCCACCTACATCCGCTGCCACGACGATATCGGCTGGGCGATCACCGACGAGGATGCCGGTGCGATGGGCTTTTCGGGCTATCACCACCGGGCGTTCCTGTCGGATTTCTACGAGGGCGTTTTCGAAGGCTCTTTCGCGCGCGGCGCGCTTTTTCAGGAGAACGAGGAGACGGGCGATAAGCGTATCTCCGGTGCCTTTGCCTCGCTGGCGGGGCTAGAGCGTGCGCGGGCCGAGGGCGATGCCGCGGGCGTCGAGATGGCCGTGCAACGTATCCTCCTCGGCAACGCGCTGATCGCGTCCTACGGCGGCGTGCCGCTAATCTATATGGGCGACGAGATCGCGCTGACCAATGACTACGGCTACGCGCAAAGGGATAGCGAGGCCCATGACAGCCGCTGGATCCACCGACCCCATATGGATTGGGAGCTGGTGCAGGCCGCAGGGCAGGGCGATAGCCCTGAGGCGCAGGTCCTCGCGGGCACCCGCCACATCTTCGCGCGCCGCAAAGCGACCCCGCAAATCCACGGGGGCTACCCGACCCGCGTGCTTGCGACCGACATGCCCGCCGTCTTCGCCTTCGCGCGGCTCGCCCCCACCGGCAATCTGGTTTGCCTTTTCAACGTCTCGGAAACGTGGCAACACCTGCCGCTCGACTGGTTGCGCGCCCAAGGGGTCAGCCAGTTCCACGATGCGCTGTCAGATGCGGCGCTGCGTGTGGATGCAGACACCTACGCCTTGCCGCCTTACGGGCGGGTTTGGCTGACCTGAGAAGGCCCCGACATGAACGCTATGACCACGCTTTCGGCTGACGAGCTGCGCGCCCGCATTGCCCACCACCTCGCCTATACCATGGGCAAGGACGCAGCACATGCCAGCACCTATGATTGGCGCATGGCCGTCAGCTATGCCGTGCGCGACCGGATCATGGACAGCTGGTTTGCGGCCACGCGCAAGACTTACGAGGCGCAAGGCAAGCGGGTCTATTACCTGTCGATGGAGTTCCTGATCGGGCGCATCCTAGAGGACGCGGTCATCAATCTGGGGCTGCATGATGCGCTCGAAGGGGTGCTTTTGGCCGACGGCGTGTCCTTGCGCGATGTGGTCGAGGATGAGCCGGATGCGGCTTTGGGCAATGGGGGCCTCGGGCGCTTGGCGGCGTGTTTTCTGGAATCGATGTCCACCTTGGGCTGCCCCGGCTACGGCTACGGCATCCGCTACGAGCATGGGCTGTTTCGCCAGCGCTTTGAAGGCGGCAGGCAGGTCGAGACGCCTGAGGATTGGCTGAACCAGACCCATCCGTGGGAGTTTGAACGCCCCGAGGCGAATTACACGATCCCGTTCAAGGGCTATGTCGATCAGGTGGACGGGCGCGCGGTTTGGTATGCGTCCGAGACGGTTTTGGCGCGGGCCTATGACACGCCGGTTGTGGGCTGGGAGGGCAAGTGGTCGAACACCCTGCGCCTCTGGGGGGCCTTGCCGACGGAGCTGTTTGATCTGGAGCGGTTCAATTCCGGCGACCACACCGCTGCAGCCGCGCCCGAGGCTTTGGCACGGACTTTGAGCAGGGTGTTGTACCCTGAGGACACGACCGATAGCGGTAAGGAACTGCGCCTGAAGCAGGAGTATTTCCTGACCTCCGCCGCGCTTCAGGACATCCTGCGCCGCTTCCTGTCCGAGTATGACGATCTGGCCCTGCTGCCCGAAAAGGTGGCGATCCAGATGAACGACACGCATCCCGCGCTGGCCGGGCCGGAGTTGATCCGCCTGCTGGTCGATGTGCATGGGCTCGCGTGGGACCGCGCCAAGGACATCGCCGCGCGGTGTTTGAACTATACCAACCACACGCTCTTGCCCGAAGCGCTGGAGCGCTGGTCCACATGGCTGATGGGCCGGGTGCTGCCCCGCCATATGCAGATCATCGAGCGGGTCGATGCCGAACACCAAGCCGCCACGGGCTGTGCGCCCGAGTTGCGGATTGTCTGGCAAGATCAAGTGCATATGGGGACGCTGGCCTTTGTGATGGCCGCCCATGTGAACGGCGTGTCGGCCCTGCATACGGACCTGATGCGCGAGACGGTGTTTGCCGATCTGGACCGCCTCTATCCCGGACGCATTCTGAACCAGACCAACGGCGTGACGCCCCGGCGCTGGATGCGGTTGTCGAACCCGGCTTTGTCGAAGGTGATCACCGGGGCGATCGGGTCGGGATGGGAGCGGGATCTGGACCGCCTGCAAAATCTGCGCGCCCATGCCGACGACGCCGATCTGCTGGCCGCAATCCGAGGTGCCAAGCGCGAGAACAAGGTCGCGTTCTCGAACTGGGTGGGCACCTCGATGGGGATTTCGCTCGACCCGGACGCGATGTTCGATGTGCAGGTCAAGCGCATCCACGAGTACAAACGCCAGCTTCTTAACATCTACGAGACGATTGCGCGCTGGAAGGCGATCCGCGAAAACCCCGATGCAGGCTGGGTGCCGCGCGTGAAGGTGTTTGGGGGCAAAGCTGCACCCGGGTATTTTGTGGCCAAGGATATTATCCGTCTTATCAACGACGTGGCGCGCGTAGTGAATGCCGATCCGGTGACGAAAGACCTGCTGAAAGTGGTCTATCCGGCCAATTACAACGTCTCCATGGCGCAGCGCCTGATCCCGGCCTCGGACCTGTCCGAGCAGATTTCGACCGCCGGAAAAGAGGCGTCCGGCACTGGCAATATGAAGTTCACGATGAACGGGGCGTTGACGATTGGGACGCTCGACGGGGCCAATGTGGAGATCCGCGAGCATGTGGGGCCGGAGAACTTCTTCCTGTTCGGGATGACCGCAGACGAGGTGCAGGCGCGCTATCAAAACCCTGCCCATGCGCGCGAGGCGATTTTGGCCTCGCAATCGCTGCAAGACGTTTTGCAAATGGTGGTCGAGGGGCGGTTCAGCCCAGACGCGCCGGGGCGCTATTGCGGGTTGGTGGACGCGACGTGGAACCACGACCCGTTCCTCGTGGCGTCGGATTTTGAGGCCTATGCGGACGCGCAGGCGCAGGTGGATGCGGCGTTCAAAGAGCCTGCGCGCTGGGATCAGCTGGTGCTCAGCAACATCGCAGGCTCGGGCTACTTCTCGTCAGATCGCACCATTCGCAGCTATATGGCGCAGGTCTGGGACGCAAAGAGCTTGCTCTAGCGGTGCGAGGCAGGGCTCTTCGAAGAGCCCTGCTTGCGCGATTTCGAAATCGCGCTTCAGGACAGCGCCAAGCCCGTCACACCCGACAGATAGGCGAAGCCGTTGTCCGGCAAATCCAGCGTGTTTCCATCAAGCGTCGCCGCATGTGGGCCTTCAAACGCGGGCGTCCCGGTCACGGCAAGCGACAACGGCTCTGGCGACAGGTTGAACACGCAAGTGAGCGTCTCGCCCTCTGCAACCCGCTCAAACGCCAAGATCGGCTCGGGCAGCTCCAGGAACGTCGTCTTACCCCGCGACAGCGCAGCGCTCGATTTGCGAAACGCAATCGCGCCCTTGTAGAACGCCATGATCCCGTCATTGCCCTGCGCGTCCACGGCTTTCGCCGCTTGCTCAGCCTTCACCGGCAACCACGGCTTCCCCTCAGAGAAGCCCGCATTCACGGCCCCAGCCTCCCACACCATCGGTGTGCGGCACCCATCGCGGCCCTTCACGGCAGGCCAGAAGCGCAGGGCAGGCGGGTCGGTCAGCTCAGAATACACAAGCTCCGTCTCCGTCTGACCCAGCTCCTCGCCCTGATAGATGCCGATGGTGCCCTCGAAGCTCATCAGCATCGCGCAGGTCAGGCGCGCCATGGCGTCCTCAGACACGGCATGCTCGGCAAAGCGGCTGACCTGACGCGGCACGTCGTGGTTGGAGAAGGACCAATAGGGATGCCCCTCCGGCGCGCCCTTGCGGAAGCCTTCGATGCAGCTGCGCAGGTGGGCGGCGGTGAAATCCGGGCCGAGCATCGCAAAGGAGTAGGTCATATGCAGGCGGTTGGTGCCTTGCGTATACTCGCCCATAATCTCGATGGACCGATGTCCCATCTCGCCCACTTCGCCCACCATCATGATGTCGTCATAGCGATCCGTCAGGGCGCGCAGCTTCTCCAGAAACGCGATATTCTCAGGCCGGGTTTTGTTGTAGATGTTCTGCTGCATCCCATAAAGGTCCGTCGCCATCACCTGCGGCTTGGCATTGGCCGGCGGGTTGGAGCGCAGCTTTTGGTCGTGGAAATAGTAGTTCACCGTATCAAGGCGGAAGCCATCGAGGCCCCGGTCGAGCCAGAATTTACACGTCTCCAGCAGCGCGTCCACGACGTCAGGGTTGTGGAAATTCAGGTCGGGCTGCGAGCCAAGGAAGTTATGCAGATAATACTGGCCGCGCCCGGGATCAAACTCCCACGCGGGGCCGCCGAAATGGCTGTGCCAGTTGGTGGGGGGGGAGCCGTCGGGCAGCGGATCGGCCCAGACATACCAGTCGGCCTTGGGGTTCTCGCGGTCCTTGCGGCTTTCCTTGAACCAGTCGTGCTGGTCGGAGGTGTGTGAGAGTACCTGATCGACAATCACCTTGAGGCCGAGCGCATGGGCCGTCTCGATCATCGCATCGAAGTCCTCAAGCGTGCCGAAGAGCGGGTCGATGGCGGTGTAGTCCGACACGTCATAGCCCATATCCGCTTGCGGGGAGGCGAAGATCGGCGAGAGCCAAATGCAGTCCGCGCCGAGGGCCGCGACATGGGGAAGGCGGCGGGTGATGCCCCTAAGGTCGCCCACGCCATCGCCGGTGCTGTCTTGGTACGAGCGTGGATAAATCTGATAGACTACGGCGTCGCGCCACCATTCGGTCATGTGCTGGGTCCCCTTGGAGTTTGGCGGGGTTTAGCGGTAACGGGGGGGAGGGGGAAGGGGGGAGGAGATTGTAGACGTTGTAGTCAAGAACAGGCAATCAGCTTGGCTACAGTCTAAACAGTTTCAAGCGTTCTGATTTAGTTTTCTAGTTGTCCGATTGCGTTGAGAACTAACTTAACCGCTGGATGGTCTACACCGAGGAAATACACTGCGGCGGTTGGTACACCGACCGTAACTACTGAGGTAGCGACTGATACGGCAACGACACCAGCCGCTTTTCCAGCTGACTTGCGAAAATTTGCCTTGAAGCCATCACTTCGAGCAAATTCCTCAGCTGCGCTTCGTGCTTTGGTCTCATCTGCAAGCTGTTCAGTCAGCTGATAGACTAGACTTTCTAGCTCGGCAATTTGCGCTTTTAACTTTCCATGATCAAAGCGTTCATCCGGCATGCCGTTATTTGGGGCCAGACCTCGCAAGACATCGGCAAATTCTAGCATTGTCTGCAATGGCTCAGGGAGTTCGTTGCCGTTGGTTGCCGGAACATTGCTCAGAGCTTCTTCAATTTGGTACGCAAACTGTTGCGCTGTAAGCCGTGTTACAATGGCATTTTGCATCAAATGTTGAATGTGCGCCTTCGTGACTTCGACCTGCGTGGTTTCTGATGAAGACACGCTCGCAACAGGTCCCTCTTCCAATTGCGACATCTCAGTTTCAGCAAGATCAGCCATAGCCTGCTTTCGCAAAACTCCGTTCTCGAAACTGTAATCTTGAAATAGTGGGTTCCTCGATGTCGATCTTAAGACCTTCAAGCCTTCAAAATCTGTTCTTTGGTCTGACACAACGCCGTTCAATGTTGTATCTACGTCCATTTGGCCACCACCCAGTGATGCGCCTCGAATATCAGCTCCACTGAGCTTTGTGTGCTGAAAGATCGTCTTGGTTGCTTTTGCTCGCTTCAAGGAGGTTCCTGAAAGATCAGTATATCCAAAATGCAGCCCAGTGAGAATGCAGTCATTAAAATTGGCGTTCTTGGCCTGCATAAAGCTAACCTTGGCATTCCGAAAGTCGGATCCATCAAAGTGGGTTCCTTCACATTTTGCATTCTCAAGAAGGCAATGCGAAAAGTTTCGATTTCGAAGATCCATACCGCTGAGATTTGCTTCCCTAAAGTCGCATCTACTCAAATCAAGTTCGCCTGACATTAGGAGCTTAAGGTCTTCGGAATCTGCCATCTCTTGAATACCAGTCTCTTTGCTGCAAGCGAGAAATCGAAAGCGACGATAGGGTCCTCAAAAAACTTCAATATTCAATCGAAGTTACCCTAACTAAACCTCACCCATACAACCCCTCAATCTCTCCCCCATAAATCTCGTAAATCTTCGACCGACGCACCTTCAACGTCGCCGTCACTTCTCCGTCATCGTGGTCCAGCTCCTTGGGCAGCAACCACACTTTCTTGACCTGCTCAACCCGCGCCAGCAGCGCGTTCTGCTTCGCCACCTCGCGGTCGATCTTCTCAACCACCGAAGGATGCTCCGCCAAGGACCGGAACGTCGTGTAGGCGATCCCCTGACCCTCGGCCCACAGGCGCATCGTGTCGAAATCCAGCTGCATCAGCGCCGTCACATAAGGCCGCCGATCCGCGATCACGATGGCCTCTTTGATGAAGGGCGAGGCTTTCATCGTGTTCTCGATCAAGGACGGTGCCAGGTTCTTGCCCGCCGCGTTGATCATGATGTCCTTCTTGCGGTCCACGATGGAGATCGACCCGTCCGAGGCCGCCTCCGCCACATCGCCCGTATGCAGCCAGCCATCGACGATGGTCTCGGCACTGGCCGCAGCGTTGTTGTAGTAGCCCTTGAAGACGATCCCGCCCTTGACCAGCAGCTCGCCATCCTCGGCAATCTTGTAGTCCACACCCGGCAGCATATGCCCGCAGCGCCCCGCACTTGCCCCCCAATCGGGTTGTACGGTGGCCGCCCCGGTGGTTTCCGACATGCCCCAAACCTCGCGCACGTTTAGCCCGATGGAGCGCAGGAAGGTCAGCAGTTCCTCAGAAATGGGGGCTGCAGCGGTGATCCCGAAGGTGCAGCGCCCGAGGCCCAGATAGCTGCGGATATGGCGGTAGACGAGCGCGTCCCAGATGGTGTTGCCCAGCTTTTGCGCGGTGCTCCACTCGGCCCGCGGAGTCTTGGCACGCTCGGCTGCGGTTTTCAGCCCCATCAGGATCAGCTTGCGTTTCAGGGGCGAGGCGGTCTGGGCTTGCACCATCACGCCCGCCTGCATCTTCTCCCAAATCCGTGGCACCCCGAAGAAAATCTGCGGGGCCGCGTCGCGCAGATCGAGCGTGATTGTCCGCAAGCTTTCCCCGAAATTCATCACGAACTGGTTGGTCAGGCAGTTGACGACAGTGATGTTCTGCTCGGCGATGTGGCACAGCGGCAGGTAGCTGAGGATGTTAGTGCCGGTTGGATAGCCCTCGAACAGTTTGACGGCGACCTCGGCGGCGACATGCAGGTTGGCATGGCTGATCTCGGCGGCTTTGGGCAGGCCGGTGGAGCCTGAGGTAAAGACCATCATCGCGGTGTCATCGGGCTGGATGGCGGCGATGCGGCGGGCGACTTCTGCGCCATGTTCCGCAAGCGCGGCACGCCCCTTTTCCAGAAGCGCCTCAAAAGTGATCAGGTCCAGATGCGTCTCGCTCTTCAGACCCTTGGGGTCGAACACGATCAGCTTGCGCAGTTTCGGGACCTTGCCGTCCAGCGCGACCATCTTATCGAATTGCTCTTGATCCTCGATGAACAGCACTTCCGTGTCGGACGCGTTGACCAGATGATCCACCTCCGCCGCAGGGCTCGTCGGATACATCCCCACGGTCGTCCCACCGGCGGCCTGAATGCCGAACTGTGCCAGCACCCATTCGCGGCGGTTCTCTGACAAGATACCGACATGCCCGCCTTGGGGCACGCCGAGCGAGATCAGCCCGGCACCGAGCGCTTGGGTCATCTCGTCCAGATCGGACCAGTTGAATTCCTGCCAGATCCCAAGCCGTTTTTGGCGCATCGCGACAGCACTGGGCTGGTTGGCGGCATGTTCGGCCACCACGGCGACCTGCGGGCGGAACCCCTTATGGGCGAAGGCTTTGGCGTCGTAATTCATCATGGGTCTAGCTCAGCCACCTTTTGCGGCGTTTGTAGTGTTTCACATCGCGGAAGCTCTCGCGCTCGGCCCCTTCGGAGGCGACGCCGAGATAGAAGCTGCGGATGTCCTTGTCGTTTTTGAGGGTCTCAACCGCGCCCTCCATCACGATCTGGCCGCTTTCCATGATGTAGCCATAGTCCGCGACCGAGAAGGCGACGCCTGCGTTCTGCTCGACCAGCAGGATCGACACACCGTCCTCCTCGTTCAGCCGTCGGATGGTGCCAAAAATCTCCTCGACCACCTTTGGGGCGAGGCCCAAGGACGGCTCGTCCATCAGGATCATCTGGGGCTGTGCAATCATCGCGCGCCCGAAGGCCAGCATCTGCTGCTCGCCGCCCGACAGATAGCCCGCGATCTGGCTGCGGCGCTCTTTGAGGCGCGGGAAGAAGTCGTAGACCTTGTCATAGGCAGGCTTGGCCGCGCGCCCGTCGAGCGCATAGGACGCTGCGATCAGGTTGTCGTCCACGGTCATTTCAGAGAAAATCTTGCGGCCCTCGCGCACATGGAAGAGGCCGCGTTGCACCAGCTTGTCGGGGGTGATGGCGAACACACTCTCGTCGCGGAAGACGATGCGCCCCTCGCCGACATGGCCGTTTTCCATCCCCAGAAGGTTGGACGCGGCCTTGAGGGTCGTGGTCTTGCCAGCGCCATTGGTTCCCAGCAGCGTGACGATCTTTCCGGTGGGCACCTCAAGCGACAGACCGCGCAAGGCTTGCACGGTGTGGTGGTAGGTGACTTCGATGTTTTCAATCGTCAGCATGGTTGGGGTCCGAAGGTGCGAGCAAGGTGGTGAGGGGTGCGTCGACCTCGGGGGCGCGAATGCGCCTCCCGGGGGGAGGTCGGCGCAGCCCGGCGTTTCCGCCGGGCGGGCCAGATGTCTGGCGCAGTGCGCTTATTAGGCCGACAGCCAATCCGACGTGGGCGTGAACAACCCGCTCTCGGCGCTGTACTGATACACGCGCCCCGTGCCGATCTTGTTGTTCTGCATCGTGACCGGCCCACCGAAATAGCCGCCCATGTCGAAGTCCTTGATCTCGGACAGCGAGGCCGCCGTGTTGTCCGCCGTCAGCGGCTGATCCTTCTCGACCGTCGCGCGCAGGGCGGCAACGGCAAGCTCGATCGCGCACATTGTCTGGATCGTCCAAGTCGGCATGTAGTTCTCAAGCGGTGTGCCCGCGAACATCTCTTTGGACAGCTCGGCGAACTTTTCGTAGCGCGGCGCGCCTTCGCGGTCGTAGAAATAGCGGTAGGGCATGACACCTTGATAGCCGTCGAGGAAGGGTCCGGCTTCCGCTGTCACACGGTCCGCGATCAGCTTTTCCATGCCCCAGAACGTGCCCATGAACTTGGTGGGCAGACCGAACTGGCGCGCGCCACCGATCAGCTGCGGCCATACGCCGGTCACATAGCCCTGCAGGATGCAATACTCCGCGCCCGATTGGGCCAGCTTGGTGACGTGGGTTGGAATATCCGCGCCTTGGGCTTTGGTCGACTCTTCCAGCACGACCTGAATGCCCAACTCCTCCGCGCGGGCCTTGCCGTATGCGATCGGATCACGGCCAAACTCGGTGTTTGAGAAGATGAACGCGACGGTCGTGCCGCCCTCGGCCTTGATGTTCTGCAACAGGATGTCGAACTGGTCCTCATAGGTCGGACCCGCGAGATACTGGTAGGGGTTCACCTCGGGGTTCGCCAGCTCAGAGGCGAAGGAGGTGGAGCCCATCAGGCGCGCTTGGCTTCCGGTCAACTCAGGCGCCACCAGCTTCATGAAGCCGGTGCTGTCGCCGAAATACGCAACCAGCGCGTCGCCCTCGGTCGCCAAGGCGCGCTGATAGTTGGCAAGCGCGTTCTGCGGGATGTAGCCCGAGTCCTCGGTCGTGAAGCGCATCGGCACGCCGCCGATCCCGCCTTCCTCGTTGATCAGACGCTGGGCCAGCGCGAAGGCCGGGGCCACAAGCTGGCCTGCGGTCGCGAACGGGCCGGTCAGGGGCAGGGATGCGCCGAAGACATACTCGGTCGGTTGCGCTTTCAGGATCGCGGGTGTGGTCAATGCTGCGGAGGCAGCGGCGGAGCTGGCGATAAACGCGCGGCGGTTCAGTTTCATAGGTCTCCTCCCTGAGACTTAGGTTGCAGTGCTTGATTAGCCGCGGGCAAAGGGCCAGCGGTTGAGGGCGCGAAACCCTCGGTCGACGATTTGGGTGATGCCGAGCGGCTCGAACATCAGGAAAAAGATGATGAGGCCGCCGAAGACGATCTCTTGCACCGGCGCACGGAACGCCGCGACATCGGCACTTCCGCCTGCGATCATGCCGAAGGTGAACTTGAGCAGTTCGGGCACCATGACGACGATGATGACGCCGAACACCGGCCCCATGGTGCGGCCCATGCCGCCGACGATGAGGGCGGCGACGAGTTGCAGCGACAGCGCCAGCTCGAACTGCTCAGGCAGGATGCGGGCGTAGAAATAGGCAAACAGCGCTCCGGCGAGGCCGCAACAGCCCGCCGAGATCGCAAACGACATCAGCTTGTAGCGCAGCAGCGAGATGCCGAGGACTTCCGCCGAATAATCCCGCTCGCGGATGGCGATGAACGCGCGCCCGATGCGGGTGCGGAACAGGTTTTGGACCAAGAGGATCGTGGCGAAGGCCAGCACCGCGATCAGGATGAACATCTCGCGTTGGGTGTCGAGCTGCCATCCCAGCAAGCTCGCCGTGGGGGTGTTCACTCCGTTCATGCCGCCGGTGAAGGCGGACATGGCGTCGAGCTCGATCAGGAAGATAACGATGAAATTGGCCGACAGGGTCGCAACTGCCAGATACAGGCCTTTGACCCTAAGTGAAGGCAATCCAACGATAATCCCGATGAATGCCGAGATGGCGATGGCACCGGGAATGGCGAGGAAGGGCATGATGCCTTCAGGCAGACCGAGGCTGGCAAACAGGCTGTGCAGGATAGGGATCGAATAGGCACCGATGGCGAGGAACGCGGCATGACCGAGCGATAGAAGCCCCGTGTAGCCGATGACGACATTCACGCCCACGACCGCGATCAGCATGATGCCCATCTGGGCTGCGACCAGCACGATATAGTCGTTCGCGGCAAACGGGATCGCGGCGCAGAGCACCAACATGATCGCGATAAAGGCCTGCTTGTAGCGGTTGTTCAGCACCCGCTCGTCGGCGGCATAGGTGGATTTGAGGTTGCCGTTGATCATATCCGTTCAACCTCCTTCTGGCCCATAAGCCCATGCGGGCGGATAACGATGACGATCAGCACGGCGATATAGGGGATAACCTCGGCCCACTCGCCGCCAAGCTGCCACTGGGCCATGGCCTCGAGGAAGCCGACGCCGAGGGCGGCGATGAAGACGCCGACATAAGAATCCAGCCCGCCCATCAAGACAATCGCCAGCACCGAAAAGCCGAACAGCCCCAGCGAGGGCGACACGCCGTTTCTGGTCGCAAGGATCGCCCCGGCAATCGCCCCGGTCACAGCCGCCAGCACCCAAGCGCGTGCAAACACTTTCGGCACGGAAATGCCCATGGAATACGCCGTCTGCTGGTCCTCCGCCGTCGCCCGGATCGCGACCCCGCCTTTGGAGTATCGCACCCAGGCCACGATCCCGCCGAACATGATCAGCGCGATGGCCACGTTCACGATATCTGCGCCGAAGATGAAGATCATCGACCCAAATGCCTCGAACCGGATCGGCGCGTTCGGCGCGATGTGGGGGACAAACGCCGCGTCAGCGGTCCAGATCAGACCCTTGGTGCCCGACAGGACCGAGATCAGCCCGACGGTGATCATGATCATCGCAAAGGTGGATTGGCCAATAAGCGGGCGCATCAAGAACCGCTCGATCACCCGGCCAAGGATCGCGCAGCTCACCACCGCGCCGATCAGGCCGAGGAGTATCCGGGGCAGGTTGGCCACCCAATCCAGCACCGCGCCCATGGTCGAAAACATCGGCAGGCCGTCGCGGGCGGCGAGCAGCCACTCAGGTTCCCACTTCGCGAGCCAATCGGGCGCGATCTCCATGCCCGGCAGCAGCACGGCGAAGGTGTAATAGAAATACGCGCCGAACATGATCATGTAACCATGGGCGAAGTTCACCACGCGGGTGGCCTTGTATACACTGACAATACCCACGGCGATCAACGCATAGATCGCGCCCGCCATGAGGCCATTGAGCGTAAATTGAAGAAACTGAGCCATTATGCAGCCGCCCCCAGATAGGCCTCGATGACCGCCGGATTGTTCGACACCTCGTCCGGGGTGCCCTCGGCGATTTGCTGGCCGAAGTTCAGCACGACGATATGGGTGCAGATATCCATGACCATGTGCATGTCATGCTCGACCAGCAGAATGGTGGTGCCGAACTCGGCCTGCACATCGAGAATAAAGCGCGCCATATCCGCCGTTTCCTCGCGGTTCATGCCCGCGACAGGCTCGTCCAGCAGCAGCACTTTCGGTTGCATCGCCAAAGCGCGGCCCAGCTCGACACGCTTTTGTAGGCCGTAGGGCAGCATGGTGATCGGGTATTTGCGGATATGGTCGATTTCGAGGAAATCGATAACGCGCTCTTCGATCTCTTGGCGGAACTTCAGCTCCTCCCGCTGCGCCGATCCGAAATAGCGCAACGCCGACCAGACCCCAGCTTCAAGCCGCGTGTGACCGCCAAGCTTGATATTGTCGAGCACGGTCATGCCGCGAAACAGGGCGATGTTTTGAAAAGTGCGCGCAATCCCAAGCTGGGCGCGTTTGTCCGGGCTGAGGCTGGTGATGTTCTGCCCGTCAAAGCGGATGGCCCCCTTGTCAGGCGCATAAAAGCCCGAGATGGAGTTGAACAGCGACGTCTTGCCGGCCCCGTTCGGCCCGATCACGCCCGTGATCTCGCCCGCTTTCGCGGTAAAGCTGACGCCTTGCAGCGCCTTGATGCCCCCGAAGGACAGGTGCAAATCTTGGATGTCGAGCAAAGCCCGGCTCCCCCCCATATTGGCGCTGACCCTTCTCTAGAGAGCCTCACGCCGCCTTAACCCTTGGGCGACAGAACATCACTTGGCCGTTTGGCACAACGGCGGGCGGGATCTGACGCTGCGTCTTGGTGCGACATTGTGTTCAGTTTGGCGAGGTCTGAGGACGGAGACAACCGCAAAGATCGCAAGCAAGGGGACAGGAGGGCGAGTCCCAGCGGCAACAATTGTCTAAAAACAACATCTATTCAGGCTCCGATCACGTCATTGCCCGCTCTGTGCCTTTCTTTTGAACGGCTTGTTCACCATTGTCAGGCAAAACACCAAGAAACACATGAGGCACAGCATGACAGCAACCGTTATGGGGCAGGTTCACAACCGGCTCGTTTTTGACCGCAGGGTTCGGGTTTTGATCGAAAGCCTTGGCGCGCTTATTCCCGTGGGCAGCCATATGCTGGATGTGGGCACCGGGGACGGGCAGATCGCCAAGGGCATTGCCGCCGAGCAGCCCAATGTCCATGTCGAGGGCATCGATGTGATGTTGCGCCCGACGACGGCCATTCCGGTGACGCTCTTTGACGGCGAAAAGATCCCGATGGACGACAACTCGGTCGATGTCGTTAGCTTTGTCGATGTGTTGCACCATACCAATGATCCTCAGGTGCTGATTTCGGAAGCCGCACGGGTGGCGCGCAAGGCGGTGGTGATCAAGGACCACCTGTCGGAAAATGCGCTGGATCATGTCACTTTGCGCGCCATGGATTGGGTCGGCAATGCGCCCCACGGTGTCGTGCTGCCTTACAACTATGCGTCGCGCGCGCAGTGGAACGACTGGTTCGCCACCGCATGTTTGGCGCAAGACGTGTTCAACACTGATGTGCCGCTCTATCCGTTCCCACTCAGCGCGGTCTTCGGGCGCAAGCTGCATTTTGTAGCGCGGCTTACGCCGACCGGTTGAAGGCAAAGCTTCGGTTGATGGCAAAACTGGCGACCGCCGCACCGGCGGCGGTCGCCAAGAAGATCCCGGTATCCATCCAATAGACCTGACTGACGAACCGCGTGGTGATCAGCGCGATCACCGCAAGGCTTGCAATTTGCGTTGCCCCATAGATCGCGAAGCTGCCGCCATGGGCGCGCGATGCCCCAAAGGTGAAGTGCTTCTGCGCCAGATAGGCCAGCGGAATACACAACGCATAAAGGCCCACGGAGGTCGCAAATGGCGGGGCAGACAGCGGTCCGACAAGGAAGGCTGTCAGCAACGCATAGCCCAAGCTGAACCCACCGCCGACAAGTGCAAAGCGCACAAAGCGTCCCGATATAACGCGCGCGATCATGGCGTGACCCTGAAGGCGAGCAGAGGGGAGCCCTCTGGCAACGCAATGCGCGTCAGGCCCGTCGTCGTCGCACCGTTGATCAAGGTCATCGCAAAGCCGCTCGGGTTGTGCGGCATGAACCGACATAAAAGCACGTATTGCGCGTCCGTCCGTGCGAGTGTGGATCGGAAGAACGCTTCGTCGGCGTTGAACGGCTTATGGCCGTTGGCAATCGCATCGCCGCTGCGATGGTAAGGGGCCGACAGGACCGTGTGGTCGCTGACGAGCAGTAAGGACGTGCTGATCCCGCTGGGGGCCAAGACAATGCCGGGCGGCAGGTCAGCCAAAGCTGTCAGATGCGCGGGATGACGACATGTGCGCGCGTCCGCGCCAAGGGGTGGTGTCGTGGCCGTCGCAGGGCTGATCGCGCCGCCTAGATGCAAAGTGGCGGGATAAAGGATTGGGGCGAACAGCGTCGCACAAATCGCCGCAACCACCGCAAGGCTCGCCATGGACGAGCCGGGGCGGGTCACGCGCATCTGGACGGCCGCATAGATGGCGTAGCCGGTCAAAAGCGGGACGGCGGCGGCCCCCATCAGGATCATGCGGATCTGGAACGCTGCGCCGAGCAGCCCGAGGGCGGCAAAGGCCAAGAGCACTGTCACCGCACGCACCTCACCTGGTGCGCAGAGATCATGCCGCATACGGTTTGCGAGGATCAAGGCAGCCAGCGAAAGAGCGACGGTAACAGGCAGGATCGTTGTGTAGACAATGCCGGGTGCATTTCTGAGGAAATAGGCCAAGGGTTGGGCCTCGCGAATACCCTCGAAGATCAGGCGTTGCACATCCATCGGCAGATGCGCGTAGGGCCCGCCCAAGCAGGGGGCCAGAAGCGGGGCCAGCAGCGCGAGGCTTAGCCCGGTCGCCCCGATCAGAACGCCAAGGCGCAGACCGCGATGAGGCAGACGGCGTGCAGCGAATACCAATATAGTGCTGACGAAAATCGCGCTGAAAGCCACCGCCAGAAACGGCAGAGAAAGTTGGTCGCACTGCGCAACACCCCACGCTGCGCGGTGGGTTTGACCTGCGAAGGCCGCGAGACTTCCCAAGCCAAGGCTTGCGCTGAAGCCAAGCAAGGCAGCGCCCTCGTGATGGGGATCTCGCACCACACGGAGACACAGAATAACGCCTGCAAGCGCAATCGGCAGCAGGTTTTCCAACCCGACCGCCAGCGAGAGTGACGCGGCCAAACCGCCGACGCATCCCAGCCAGATCCGCGATCTGCGCGCCAGAAGCGTTAGGACGATTACGCTCATCAATGCGATCTGCACGTTATGATGATCCATGCGCGCGGGCTGAAAATAATTCTGCGACAGGATCGGCCATGTCGCGATGGACACGAGGGCGATTGCCGCGGGCCACGCGCCAAACACACGCCGTCCCACCAGCCATGTCAGCCCCATCATGCCAAGCAGCATCAAGCTCGGCCACCAGATCAGCGCGAAGGCTTCGGCAGCTTCAAACGGCATAAACAGCGCCAAAGGCCAGATCAGGGCGGCGATGCCCAGATCGACATAGCGTGACCAGTGCAGCGAGATGCCCTCGGGGGCCAGCACCCGGTAGGCGGTCATGTCGAACCAATCCTGTCCGTCCAGCCAAGCGCGCACGGATAGAACCCGCATGATGTTATCATTGTCGCTTTGGGACAGAAGGACATGGGCGGGTGCTGCCAAAAACACCGCTTGCAAGAGGATATAGCCCATTGCCGCAAGCCCTAATAGAGCCGCTAAACCTGCGCTACTGGCCAAGGATTGTTTCGGATTTGTCATCACTGCCTCTGAGAACGGGTCATGTGCGCGGTTGCGCGCTCGGCGGGTTTAATCTCTGTTTTCGGCATGAATATGGCAGTCGAGCATAGAATTTTTCCGCTCAAATGGGCCGCAGACAGTCCCAAAAGACCCAAGTCTGACCTCATTTGTGCCACGATTGGTTGCTGAATTGGAAACAGAGCGACAGGGTGGATGCCGCCCAAACGCAGAATGACCAAACGTCAGGGGCCCTATCAATGACCGAACTTACAATTCTCATGCCATGCTTGAACGAAGCCGAAACGCTGGAGGCCGTTATCGTCAAGGCGAATGGCTTTCTGGAGCGCACGGGTATCAATGGCGAGGTTCTGATCTCGGACAACGGCTCCACCGATGGCAGCCAAGAGCTGGCCCGCGCGTTGGGCGCGCGTGTCGTTGATGCGCCCGAAAAAGGCTATGGAGCTGCGCTGATTGCCGGGATCGAGGGGGCCAAAGGCACCTATATCATCATGGGCGACAGCGACGATTCCTACGATTTCTCGCGCCTCGACGGATTTGTCGAGCGACTGCGCGGGGGGGCGGATCTGGTGATGGGCAACCGCTTTGCCGGTGGCATCGAAAAAGGCGCCATGCCGCCCTTGCACCGCTATCTTGGCAACCCGGTTCTATCGACCATCGGCCGAGTGTTCTTCCGCACACCTGTGGGCGATTTCCATTGCGGGTTGCGCGGGTTTAACCGGGCCTCGATCCTGAAACTGGGGCTGAACACGCCGGGGATGCAGTTTGCGTCCGAGATGGTGATCAAGGCGACGCTTGCGGATATGCGCATCGAGGAGGTGCCAACCACGCTCAGCCCTGATGGCCGCTCGCGCCCACCGCATCTGCGCAGCTGGCGCGATGGGTGGCTGCATTTGAAGCTGCTTTTGACCTTCGCGCCGCATTGGCTGTTCTACTATCCGGGGCTTGCCTTCCTTGCCGTGGGAGCGGCGCTGTTTACCTTGCTGATCGCTGGACCCTTGACGGTGGGGGGCGTGACCTTCGATATCGCGGCGCTTATCCTTGGCTCGGCCTTGATCCTTGTGGGCTTCCAGATGGCGTGTTTCTACGGTCTGGCGCGGCTCTTTTCGGTGCGGTTCAAACTGCTCCCCAGCTCCGAGCGGTTCGAGCGTTTGTCCGCCCGCATCACCGTCGACAAGGCTTGCCAGTTTGGCGGCTTGTTCCTCGCGTCGGGTCTGATTGCAGCCATCGGTTCGGTTCTTGTCTGGGCGCAGGCCGGCTGGGGCGATCTTGATCCCAGCATCATCGCGCGTCCTGCGGTCTTCGCGGTGGTCATGGGATCGCTCGGGGTGCAGACGATCACCGCAGGGTTCCTGTGGGGTTTGCTCAGCCAGCGCGTCGGGGCCACTGAGGCAGCGAAAGCCAAAGCCGGCAAGCTGGCAAACGTCTAGAGCGGCCGCATCACATCACACCAAACGCGCGTGGGCGAAAGCCGCGCGCGTTTTTCATGTCTCATCCCTCGGGCGGGCTTTGCGCAAATCGCGGCGGAACGAGGCCGAAGCCCTCCATCGCAGCGGCGATTTCGTCGGCGGCGTTGCGCAACTCGTCAAGGCAGCCAAAGCGCAGGACTTCATCAAGGCTCATATCGTCCTGAATCCACAGCACGCTCAGCGTGCCGTAAATCCCGTCCTTGCCAGTGATCGCCACCGCCATAGCGCCCAGTTCAGGACCGGGATCGAAAGGCGCGACCCAGAAATCACGCTCGCGCAGGCCAAAACCGCGGGCGCGCGTGTCGGCCAATATGCGCTCTAGCGTCCCCGCTTTCGAGCATCGCGCGTTCGTCCTTTGAGCCGCTTGCCATGATGGCGCTCAGATGGGCAGCGCGCTCGGGGGCTGAGCAAAGCGCCAGAATGATCCGTCCATGGGCCGAAAACAGCATCGAGGGCCGGATCCCCAGTGATGTGCGCGAGGGGGCCATTGGGCCGCGCAACCGGGTGCTTTCAATGATCTCGATCCGCCCGGGCGCAAGCATGGTCGAAACATCCGAGGGCAGACCCACGTCGCGCGCGCGCAGCCCCATCAAAATCGGGGCGGCATGTTCGGCCAAGGGATGCGCGCGCGAGGTTTCTCCCAGCAGGTTGCCCAGCGAATGGGCCAGCTCATACTGACCTTCGACCAGATTGCGCCGCACCCAGCCGCGCTCTTGCAACGTGAATAACAGACGGTACAAGCGTGGCATTGCTGAGCCCCCGTCGCCTTGCGCAGACCCCGCAAGCGAGGTGGCACCGTTGCGGGCAAGGGTTTCGATGATCACTAAGCCTCGGTTCAGGGCGCGGGTGTGTTTTTCACTGTCTTGCTTGACCATAGTGGCCCTCAGTTCATCTAGCGAACTGCACGATAGCGCCCGCGCGCATTCTCGCCAATACTACATGTCGAATCAGGGAGGGATGCATGGCGATACATGCAATCAACGCAGGCGCAGCACAGCGATGAATATACTGTTTATTATGTATGATCAGCTGCGGTTCGACTACCTCAGTTGCGCGGGCCATCCTCATTTGCACACGCCGAATTTCGATCGCGTGGCTGCGAAAGGTGTTCGGTTCACAAACGCTTACGTGCAATCGCCGATCTGCGGCGGCTCTCGGATGAGCTTTTACACCGGGCGCTATGCCTCTTCCCATGGCGCGCATTGGAACGGCTTTCCCTTGCGTGTGGGCGAGATGACGATGGGAGATCATCTGCGCAATGTCGGGATGGAGTGCTGGCTTTTGGGCAAGACCCATATGAAGGCCGATGCCGCCGGGATGGCGCGTTTGGGCCTAAGCGCCGACAGTGTGATCGGGGTGCGCCAAGCCGAATGCGGGTTTGATGCCTGGGCGCGCGATGACGGGCTTTGGGGGCAGGGGCCAGATGGGTTTTATGACGAGAAAAGATCACCTTACAATGAGTACTTAAAGTCAAAAGGATATGCGGGCGACAACCCTTGGGCGCATTATGCCAATGCAGGCGTTGTCGAGAACGGCGATATGGCGACGGGCTGGATCCTGCTGAACACCGACAAGCCCGCCAATATCCGCGAGCAGGACAGCGAGACGCCTTGGCTGACTTCGCAGACCATCGACTTTATCGATGCGCAGGCTGCAAAAGGTGCCGGGCCGTGGATGGCCCATGTCAGCTATATCAAGCCGCATTGGCCTTATAATCGTGCCGGCCCCGTATCACGACATGTTCGGCGCAAATCATGTGCCGGCCCCCGTGCGCAAAGCCGCCGAGCGTGAGAACGCGCAATCCGGTCTACAAGGCCTATACCGACAGTAAAATCGCGCAAGCGTTTCAGCGCGACGATGTGCGCGCCTCGGTGATCCCGGCCTATATGGGGCTGATCAAACAATGCGACGACCAGCTTGGACGGCTGCTCGACCATCTGGATGCGACGGGGCAGGCGGAGGACACCATGATTGTGTTGACCTCCGATCACGGTGATTATTTGGGGGATCATTGGTTGGGCGAGAAGAACTTCTTTCACGACCCCAGCGTAAAAATTCCCATGATTGTTTTCGACCCGCGCGCCAAGGCCGACAGCACACGTGGGGACGACATGCGACGCCTTGGTCGAGGCGATTGATCTCGCGGCCACCTTTGTCGACGCAGCACGGGGCACGGTGCCGGATCATATTCTTGAGGGCCGCTCGCTGTTGCCTTGGCTGCATGGCCAAGCACCTTCCGATTGGCGCGATTATGTCATCAGCGAATACGATTATTCGGTGACGCCACTGGCCAATGCCCTGAGTGTCACCCCGAAGGATGCACGTCTGTTCATGGTGTTTGACGGTCGGTTTAAGCTGATCCATGCGGAGGGCGGTTTTGACCCGATGCTATTTGATCTTGAGACGGATCCGGACGAGTTCACCGATCTCGGCACGAGTGCAGCCCATCAGGGCGAGATCGACCGGATGTATGGCTTGCTCGCGGATTGGGGACGCCGCTGCGCTCAACGGGTTACGAAATCCGATGCAGATATTGAGGCAATGCGCGGGCGCTCGCTGCGCCATGGTATTTTGCCATTTCTCGCAGATGGCACTGAGGTGCCTGAAGAGTTGTTGTCGAAATACACGGGTCCCGCCGGGGCCATCTACACGCCAGAGGATACGTGATGCCAAATCCCGATCTGGTTGCTGTGGCGGGGACTGTATATGTGTCGGAGGTGATGCAATGACCCCGACACCCATTCACATACGTGCGGCCAATCTGTTGTCGTTCTTCTTTGCGCTTGTCATCATCGTCTATGCCGCGTCTGGTCCATTGTCCGAGTTGGTGCGTTGGGGGGTTGAGGTCACGACGGCGGATTTCGACGAGCTGTCGCGCCGCGACCAGCGGCTTTTGATGCGCGAACATTGGTTGGGGGCAAGCTACAAGAGCATTGAGCGCGCCATTTTTCTACCCACGGGCTTAATCCTGGGCCTGCCGATCCTGATCTCCTTTGCGGTTTCATTCCTGAGCTTGCCGCAAAAAGCGCACTGGATGAACTGGGCTTTGGCGGGGGTGTCCACGCTGGTGATGTTTGCGTGGATCCTGAACCTGTTTTCCGTCGATGCGGGGGCAATACCGTCGGCGAACATGCGCGATTTCATCATGTTCCCCATCGCAGTTTTGCTGACGCTCTATCTGACGGGCCGCATGTTCGGCTCGTTTATCGTTGGGTTCTGCCTGTTCTGGATCATCTATTTCTTCATGCGCGGGTGGCTGCCGGACTGGACCGGGATCTTGGCGGGATCTGAAAGCACATTGGCGCAATCGATGCGGTCCATGGTGTTGAATTTCTGGGCGCAAACGGGCGGTATTTTCGGGCAGCCTTTGCAAGTGGTGTCCGGCAATGTGCTGATCTTTATCGTGTTTGGTGCCGTCTTGATGGCCTCGGGCGCGGGCGATCTGTTGATGAAGATCGCCAACCGGCTCACGGGCGGGCTGACAGGCGGGGCGGCCCATGCGGCTGTGGCGTCCTCGGCCCTGTTTGGCACCTTGTCGGGGGCTGCGATTTCCAACGTGGTCTCGACCGGCGTGATGACCATTCCGGTCATCAAACGCTCGGGCTTCAAGCCAGCGTTTTCCGCGGCGGTGGAAGCATCGGCCTCCACTGGCGGGCAGGTGATGCCCCCGGTGATGGGGGTCGTGGCGTTCTTTGTGGCAGGTCAGATTGGGCTGGAATATCGCTACATCGTCGTGGCCGCGATTGTGCCTGCGATCATGTTTTATCTCGGCGTGTTCCTGACGGTCTATTTCGAGGCGCGTCGCCAAGGCGTCGGCCCCTTGCCCAAGGCCGAGCGTGCGGGTCTGAGCGGGGGTGAGCTGCTGCAGTGCCTTGTTTTCATCATTCCGCTTGGCACGCTGTGCTATTTCCTGTTTGCGCAACCTTCCGTGCCCAAGGCGGGTTTCTATGGGTTGGTGGCGGCGCTTGGCAGTGCGCTTGTATTATTCCCAAGCTTTCGCAACTGGGGGCGCATCTTTGACGCCTTCGTCAGCGCGGGGCGCATGGCGGGCACCATAGTCGTGATCGTGGCCGCGATTGGATTGATCGTCGGGCTTATCCAAGTCTCGGGCTTTTCGGGCCGCTTGTCGTTGCTGCTGACCCAGCTTGCGGATGGGCCGCTCTTTGGCACGCTTGTCGTTGTTGCCCTTGGCGCGATTGTCCTTGGCATGGGCCTGCCACCGGGGGCTACGTATTTTATCATCGTGATCGCGCTCAGTTCCGGGATCGATGCTGTTGGTATCGCCCCCCTGACATTGCATCTGTTTGTTGTGTTCTTCGCGGTCATGTCCACGGTGACGCCGCCCGTTGCGCTTGCGGCTTTTGCTGCCGCACCCATTGCTGGGGCCGATCCGGTGCAGACGGGGTTTCAAGCGGCGCGCTTGTCGCTTGCGGGCTTCTTGATCCCGTTCGTCTTCGTCTACCATCCGGCGGTGCTGTATAAGCTACAGGTGGCTTTTGAATGGTTCGGCGAGGACCCGGTCCAATCGCGTGCGATGATCGACATCGCGACCGTAACTTGGGGCGATTTTGGCTGGATCCTCGTGGCATTCACTTTGGCGCTGTGGTTGTTGACCTCGGCCTTGACCGGGTTCGAGAAAAACCGACTGCATGCAGCCGAGCGCGTCATCCGTTTCGTGATCGGTTTCGCGATCCTCATTCCCGATATGACAGTTGCGCTGCCTGCCTTTGCGGTTGGCGTGGCTCTCGTGATCGGACACCGGTTCCTCAAAGGGGAGCCTTCATCAGTCGACATCAAGAGCGACACAATACGACCAGCATCTAGGGAGGATATCTGATGCGACTTACGACCCTGACAGCAATCACCGCCGTCTCCTTTTCCGGCGCGGCCTTTGCCGAAACGCAGACCTTGCGCATGGCAACCATCGCGCCAAATTTGGGCGCAGCCATCACCATGGCGACCTTCGCAAATATCGTGAATGACAACCTAGATGACGTCGAGATCGAGGTCTCCGGCGGCGGGGCTGCGACCTTGCATCAAGTCGAAGTGGCGCGCGGCAACCTTGAGCTCGCGATGACCTCGCCCGTGATCTACAACCTGCTATCCGCTGGCCGCGCGATGTATGCCAACGAGCCCGAAGCCCCTGAGCTGGCCGAGAACCTGCGCCTGCTGATGTGGTATCCGTTCGGCGCCTACCACTACGCGGTGCGCGCCGATAGCGACATCCAGACGCTCGACGATCTGGAGGGCGCGTCGGTGTTCCTCGGCCCTCAGGGTGGCGGTGCGTATAACGCCGCGCGCGGTTGGGTTGCGGCAACCACTGGTCTGGTTGCGGGCGAGGATTACGACGCAATCGTCGCCAACTGGCAAACCGGCTGGCAGGCGTTCCTGGATGGTAATATCGACGTCTACACTGTGGGCTGCCTGACGCCATGCGGCTCGTTCCTGCAATTCACTGAGACTGAAGAAGTCCGCTTCTTGGGTGCGGAAAGCAGTGACGGCGACGCGGTGGACGAGTTCCTCGGTGCATTCCGCTACAAAGCCGAGATCGCGCCCGATGGCTATGACGGCCAGCGTAACGACGGCCCCGTGACATCGTTCGACACCGCTGTGGGTATAACCGTACGCGCGGATCTGGACGAAGAAACCGTCTACCAGATCACCAAAGCGTTCTGGGACAACCTTGATCAGGTGACGACCGATGCGCCATGGGCCAAGGGCCTGAACGCTGAGTTCGCCTCCGCCCAGCGCGGCTTGGCGCAACTGCACCCCGGTGCGGCGCGCTATTACCGCGAGGCTGGCGTTATCGAGTAAGCCCTCAAAACTGCGCGCGCCGGACCCTCGCGTTCGGCGCGCGCCTCTTTACCCCGAGCGCCGGGGCGGGCACTAATCGGCGTTATGACGCATTGATGGTGGCCCCTTATGACACTTCCCCGCAAAGATCTGTTTCATCTGCCCGAGGGCATGATCTACCTCGATGGCAACTCGCTTGGGCCGCTGCCCAAGGGGGTGGAGGCGCGGGTGGCTGAGGTGATATCCGCCGAGTGGGGCGAGCAGTTGATCAAGGGCTGGAACGCGTGTGGGTGGATGGCGCAACCGTCTGAGGTGGGTAACAAGGTGGGCCGCTTGATCGGCGCGCCCGCCGGGTCGGTGGTGATCGGGGACACGCTGTCGCTGAAGGTGTTTCAAGCGCTGTGTGCGGGCCTCAACATGCGGCCCGAGCGCAAGGTGATCCTGTCGGATACCGGGAATTTCCCATCGGACTTGTACATGGCCGAGGGCCTCGCGCGCCTGAAAGGGCAGGGTTATGATTTGAAGACTGTGGCCCCTGAGGATGTCGCGGGGGCCATCGATGACACGGTTGCCGTCGTGATGCTGACCCAAGTGGATTACCGCACGGGCCGGATGCACGACATGAACGCGCTCACCAAGATCGCCCAAGATGCAGGCGCGGTGATGCTCTGGGATCTCGCGCATTCCGCAGGGGCGGTGGAGGTCGATCTGGAAGGCTCAGGCTGCGAGCTTGCCGTTGGCTGCACCTATAAATACCTCAACGGTGGTCCCGGCGCGCCTGCCTTTATCTATGTGCGCCCGGACCTCGCCGATAGCATTGACCCTGCGCTTGCCGGATGGCTCGGCCACGACGCCCCCTTCGCGTTCGAGCAGGGCTACAGACCCGCGCCGGGCATCGAGCGGATGCGCGTGGGCACGCCGCCGGTGTTGCAGGTGGCGGCGCTGGATGAGGCGCTCAAGGTGTGGGACGGGGTGACGATGGCGCAGGTGCGCGCGGCCTCCATCAAGCTGACCGAGCTGTTCATCCGCGAGGTCGAGGCGCGCTGCCCAGCCCTCACCCTCGCCAGCCCCCGCGATTCAAACGCGCGCGGCAGTCAGGTCTCGTTCCGATTCGAGCACGGATACCCGACCATGCAAGCGCTCATCGCGCGCGGTGTCATCGGGGATTTTCGCGCGCCTGACGTGATGCGGTTCGGGTTCACGCCGCTTTATCTGGATGCGGGGGATGTAACCAAAGCCGTCGATATCCTCGCAGATATCCTCGACAATCGGCTCTGGGATCAGCCCGTTTACAAGACCAAAAACCGCGTGACCTAAGCCGCGCGGCGTGACCTGAAAAAGAGGCGGTGTCAGTCTTTGCGCTGGCGCACGGTCTTGCGCTGGGGACGCCGCGCGATCAGCGCGAGGTGAAGACTGGCAGCAAGCGCTGCGGTGGTCAGAAGGACAAGGGCCATGGCCACTTCCTTTCGAAGCAAGGTCAACCTGTAAGCGAGAACTTAGCGTACTGGCAGCTTCATGGGAAGCCTTTGAGGGCTTTGGCAGCGGCGACACTCCGCTTGGACGCGTCTAAGCAAGGGCTTGCGCCAGAACATATGCTCTGGTTCGGAAACACTCCGCATCTGTCATCTTCATTGTCTCGCGACCTTCAACAAGCACCCGAAATCCGTGCCGATCTGGCCATCATTCTGCCTTCTGCGGCGCATATCAGTCTCGTGTAGAATTGTGTGTTTTTGGATCAGGTTAGGATCGCAAATGGGGTCGAGAGACGTTCTCAAACAGGGATATTGGGTGGCTCAAGGGGCCGCAACGCGCCTGCGGGCGGTGGTCGATAAAGAGCCCCGCTTTGCCGGAGCCTTCCCCAATCGCGACACGGCTCTGGCCAGTTTGCCGGCGCCTGAGCGCGTCGCCTATGACCGCGACGACATTGCCGAGGTGTCGTTCGAGACGATGAGCAAAACCTCCGTCTGGGACTACCCGATGATCTACTGGCTTGACCGGCTGATCCGCGACAATGCCAGGCTGTCGTTGCTGGATGCGGGCGGTCATGTGGGCACGAAGTTTCTGGCGTTCTCCGACTACCTGCCGCTCGACGAGGTGGATTGGGCGGTCTGGGACCTGCAAGCGCTTTTGAAAGCCGGGCGTCATTGGC
Organism: Dinoroseobacter sp.; assembly: GCA_965279125.1. Lineage (GTDB taxonomy): Bacteria > Pseudomonadota > Alphaproteobacteria > Rhodobacterales > Rhodobacteraceae > Dinoroseobacter. Next base: position 3,735 of record CBDIHL010000029.1, on the reverse strand, counting down.
AGGGCGAGGGGCGCTTGCCCGCAGCGTTGCGCTTTGCCGACACGCCCAAAGAGGCAGGCCGGGTTGATCTGCTGCTGGCCTCGGGGCTGCTGCAATATCTCGACATCTCGCTGACCGACTTGCTGGATCAGATGGACACGCGTCCCAGATATGTGCTGTTGAACAAGGTCGCCACGCGGCCCGGTGCCGATCTGGTCACGCTGGAGCTGATCGGGACCGCCCGTGTGCCCTACCGCATGCGCGACAAGGCGGGGTTCGAGGCCGAGTTGGACGCCGCTGGCTACACGATCCGCGACCGCTGGGACATCCCATCGCTCAGCCACCGCGTCGGCACGCATCCGTGGCTCGGCGCAAGCCAGAGCATGGGCTATTTTCTTGAGCGGATGTGAGGCTGAGATGATCAACCGAACTCCTTTGCCGAGACCCAAACGCCTAAAGGCGATTGTGAACAAGGCTATATGGCGCGCTCTTGATGTCGATGCCATGCGCGATCAGGCCTTTCGCTACCGCACCCCGGTCCACCGCGCACCGGACTTTACGATGTCGGGCCCCTATGCGCCGGGCAATGCCGACCGCACGCCCAAATCCCAGGCTAGCAGGAGCGATCTATGACACCCCCAGCCAAAAAGCCCAAAGCCAGGCGCAGCCTCAAGACATCAAAGGTGCGCAAGATCATCGCGGGCATTTGGGCAGACTTGCTGGGTGCTGACACAATCGCCGATGACCGCACGTTTTTCGAGTGCGGCGGCACCTCGTTGCTGTTGCTGCGCGCCCGGGTGCAGATGCAAGAGGCGCTTGGGATCGAGATCGCCCAGACACAGTTTTTTGAGACCCCACGCCTCGCGGATCTGGCCCGCGCCCTTGCGGCGCAATTGGCTGAAGCAGCACCCGTTGAGCTGCCCGCGAGTGCATCCGGGGAGGCCTCCCGGAACGCGCCAAAAGCGCCCGAGATCGCCACCAACGCCATCGCCATCATCGGCTATGCTGCACGCCTGCCGGGTGTCGACGGCACCGATGCGTTCTGGTCTGCCATCCAGCGCGGCGACGACCTGATCGAGCGGTTCGAGACAGCCGATCTGGAAGACACGCTCGGCCCCCAAGCGCATGACGACCCGGATTTTGTGCCCGCGCGCTCGGTCCTGAAAGACGTGGATATGTTTGATGCCAAATACTTCGGCATTCTTCCCGCGGAGGCCGCGCAAATGGACCCGCAAGCGCGCGTGTTCCTTGAGATTTGCGCGCAAGCGCTCGACCATGCCGCGATTGATCCCGCCCGTCCCACAGGCCCCATCGGGGTCTATGCCGGGGCGACCCATTCGACTTACTTGCTGAACAATGTGATGCCGGACCGCGCAGGGCTTGAGGCGTTTACCTCCGGCTTTCAACTGGAGAATTACGCAACCTATACCGGCAACATCACCGACACTTTGGCAACCCGCGTGGCGTTCAAGCTGAACCTCAAGGGTCCGGCGATGAGCGTGTCCACGACATGCTCCACCTCGCTGACGGCGATTGCCCAAGCGGTCACAGCCTTGCGCGCGGGGCAATGCGATGTGGCACTCGCGGGCGGGGTGTCGATCACCTTCCCGCAGAAACGCGGCTATGTGGCGAAAGAGGGCGGCATGGCCTCGCAAGATGGTACGGTCCGTCCCTTTGATGCGCAGGCCCAGGGCACCGTCTTCGGGCACGGCGCGGGTGTCGTGGTGCTGAAACCGCTCGCACTGGCCGAGGCCGATGGCGACCGGATCGTGGGCATCATCAAGGGCGTGGGGATCAACAATGACGGGTCCGACAAGATCGCGTTCACGGCCCCTTCGGTGGGCGGTCAGGTGGGTGCGATCAAGGCGGCGTATCGCGATGCGGCGCTTGATCCGGGCACGGTCAGCTACGTCGAATGCCACGGTACGGCGACGCCGCTGGGCGATCCGATTGAGGTGCGCGCGCTGTCGCAGGCGTTCGAGGGTGTCGAGGGGCAGGGGCGCGTGGCGCTCGGCTCGGTGAAGGGCAACATCGGACATCTGGATGCCGGCGCAGGCGTGGTCGGCGTCATCAAGCTGGTCGAGATGTTTCAGGCCCGTCAAATCCCACCCGTGGCGCATTATACGTCGCCGAACCCTCGTATTTCCTTTGAGGATGGCCCGTTTTTCGTGCCCGAGGGGCTAGGTGAGTGGTCGCCCGAGGGCCCGCGCCGCGCGGGGATCAGCGGCTTTGGCGTTGGTGGAACGAATGTGCATTTGGTGCTGGAGGAGGCACCGGAGAGGGTCGCGGAGGTCGCGGAGGCTGATAAGATGCAAATCCTGCCGCTGTCGGCGAAATCGGCAGAGGCTTTGGGTGTTGCAGCGGCGGAACTTGCCGAGGCTTTGGACGCTGGCACCCCTGTGGAAGACGCCGCGCTAACCTTGCAAGAGGGGCGTACCGAGCATGCGTTTCGGATGGCCGTTGCGGCCTCGGGGGCTGCGCAAGCCGTCGACGCGCTACGCGCTTCCCCAGCAATACGCCGCGCCGCAGACACGCCATCGGTGGCGATGCTTTTCCCCGGCCAAGGCGCGCAGTATCCGGGCATGTGCGCGGGGCTGTATGGCCCGGACGGCGAGGTCACCAAGTGGCTGGATCGCGGGGCCGAGGTGCTCGGCCCGGATCTGCGCGACCTGCTGACCACGGCTGATCCCCGCGATGAAGGTGCTGCTGAAAAACTGCGCCAGACGTCACTGGCCCAGCCTGCGTTGTTTCTGACCTCCTACGCCATTGCCCAAAGCTGGATCGCCAAGGGCCTCACGCCGAGCGCCTTTATCGGCCACTCCGTCGGCGAATTTGCGGCTGCCGCCCTCGCAGGGGTCATGCCGTTTGAAACGGCATTGGCGCTCGTGGCCAAGCGCGGTGCCTTGATGCAGGCCCAAGCGCCCGGTGTGATGGTGTCGGTGCGCGCGTCCTTGGACGAGGTTATGCCGCTGCTGGAGGACGTTGATCTGGCCGGGGCCAATGCGCCGAAATTGCAGGTCGTGTCCGGGTCCGAGGCGGCCATCGCGCGGATGGAGGCCCGGTTGCACACCGCCGGGATCGCCAGCCGCCGCTTGCACACCAGCCACGCGTTTCATTCCGCCATGATGGATCCGGTGATCGCCGATCTGGAGGATGCGCTGGCGCAGGTCCCCCTGAACGCGCCCGAAATCCCGCTCGTCAGCGCCGTCACAGGCAATTGGATGACCGAGCAAGAGGCCCAAAGCCCCGCCTTCTGGGCCGCCCAAGCCCGCGCGCCGGTGATGTTCGCCAAAGCACTTGGCACGCTGGCTGAGGCCGACGCGCCCGTGCTGATGGAGGCCGGACCGGGTAAGACCCTCGCGACCTTCGCGGCGCAGACCTTGAAGCGCGACCAGCATGCCGGGATCGTCACGACCCTGCCGGGGATCGACGGCGCCGGCACAGCAGCGCTGACAACCGCCCAAGCGGCGGGGGCGCTGTGGTGTTCTGGCGTGCCGGTTGAGTGGGCGCGCCTGTCCAAGAGGGGCGCGCGCAAGGTCGTCCTCCCCGGACCCGTTTTCCTGAAAAAGAGGCATTGGATCGATCCCGTGCCCTCGCAAGCCGCCGTGCTTGCCGAACCCCTATTTGCCAGTCCTGCTGCCCCTATGGAGTTGCCCGTTATGTCTCAATCCGCCCCCGTTTCCGCCCCGCGTATCGACCGTTTGCAAACGGAGGTGACGGCGCTGTTTGCCGAGTTGTCGGGCGAGGACCTAAGCG
>CBDIHL010000028.1:32500-64678 GCA_965279125.1 Dinoroseobacter sp. | reverse complement strand
TTGAGCATCACAACAAAATATCCGTACCTCATCGACATGATTTCTACCTGGTAGTGTTCTTCACCTCAGGAAGAGGTACACATGAAATCGATTTTGTGGATCATGAGGTGAGGCCGGGGTATTGTTATGCCTTGAATCCGGGACAGATTCACCATTGGAAACTATCTAAGGAGACAGATGGATTCGTTTTCTTTCATTCTGCTGACTTTAGCCAGACAGCGAATCTTGGGGGTGGAGGTTTTGAGCCGGAGATTTTCCCTTTCTTTTACTCGCGACAGAATAGCTCTGAAGTTCGGCTGGATGCTGTGAAACAAACACTGATAAAGCCCTGGTTTGAGACCTTGTTGGAAGAGCGTCAGGGCAATGCCTCCAGAAGACTCTCGAAGCAGCATGCCCTGATAACGCTCATCTATATTGAACTGCAACGGGCCTATGATCCGAAAGGGGTCCGGGTCAGCGAAAGTGGCTATGGTAGTTTGCTCAGAAACTTTGAGCTGGCTGTAGATAAACATTTTAAGCAAATCAAATCTCCGGCTCAATATGCCGCACTACTTCACCTCACGCCCAAGCACCTGAACAGGGTGAGTAACAAGATTCTTGGTAAAACGGCTACGCAGATTATCACGGACAGAATAATTCTTGAAGCGACCAGGACGGCTATATGGTCATCGCCGTGGACGATCAGCCGATTGCACCGGGCGAGCGGGTGGATGTGGCCGATGGCACGATCACGATGACGCCCAAAGGCTCGCTGAACTTCGCCCCCGCCAAGGGCATGCAGATGGAGCCGATCTGGCTGCCCTCGCCCGAACGGGTCGTCTCGCGCTTCTTCGAGATTGCCACCGAAGGCTACCAGAACTTCACCCTATGGGAGCATCTGGGTTGGTCCCTGATCCGCGTTCTTGCGGGCTTTGCCTTGGGCGCGATGGTCGGCATCCCGCTGGGCTATGCGATGGGTCTGTCGGGCTGGTTCCGCGGTTGGTTCGACCCAATCGTCGAGTTCATGCGCCCGGTCCCGCCGCTGGCGCTGATCCCGCTGGTCATCATCTGGTTCGGCATCTGGGAAACCGGCAAGATCATCCTCTTGTTCCTCGCCGCCCTCTGGATCATGACGATTGCCGCGCGCGCGGGCGTGTCGGGCGTGAACATCTCGAAGATCCACGCGGCCTATTCGCTGGGCGCCTCGAAGTGGCAAATCATGCGCCATGTCATCGTGCCCAACTCGCTGCCGGAGATTTTCACCGGCGCGCGGGTTGCGATGGGCGTGTGCTGGGGCACGGTTGTGGCGGCCGAGCTTGTCGCCGCGCAGAAGGGTGCCGGTATGATGATTATCGCGGCCTCGAAGTTCCAGCTGACCGATATTGTCATCATGGGCATCATCCTCATCGGGATCATCGGCTATGGCATCGACATCCTGATGCGCCGGGCCGAGGATATTCTGGTGCCGTGGAAAGGCCGCTCGTAGGCGCGACCTTTCAGACCAACGCTCAAAGGGCGCGTCTTCGGGCGCGCCTTTTTCATGTGCCGGGGCGACTGGACTTATCCTTGCCGCAAACCCGCGCGCGATCTATGTCCAATTCTGATGATACCGGCCGAATCCATATTCCTGAACGCCGATGACGACGGCACGCTTCAGCACAAGATCCAGCGCCTGATCGCCGATGGCGTGCTGTCGGGCCGCTTTCGTCCGGGCGAGCGGATGCCGTCGAGCCGTAAGCTCGCCGATCACCTCGGCGTTTCGCGCATCACCGTGACCATCGCCTACACGAACCTTGTGGCCGACGACTACCTCGTTGCCCGCGGACGCTCGGGCTATTTCGTATCGCAGACCGCGCCCACAAACCCGACCTTCGCGCCGAGCGCCCCCAGCCAGGACAGCGACCTCGATTGGGGGCGGATCCTGTCGCATTCCTACACGCTGGCCGACAAGCTGACCCGGCCCGAGGATTGGCAACGCTATCCCCATCCGTTCATCTATGGCCAGACCGATCCTGATCTGCTGGACCACCAAAACTGGCGGCTTTGCGCGCTTCAGGCCTTGGGGCAGAAGGATTTCGAGGCGCTGACCTCGGACTATTACGAGCGTGATGACCCACAGCTGATCGAATACATCCTGCGCCATATCCTGCCCCGGCGCGGGATTGGCGCCAAGCCCGACAACATCCTGATCACCCTAGGCGCCCAGAACGCCCTGTGGATGACCGCGCAATTGCTGCTGACCCAGCGCAGGACGGCGGGCGATTGAGAACCCCAGCTATCCCGGTCTGCGCTGGATCATGGATCACGCGCGCGGGCGCACGCTGGAGATCGATGTGGACGAGGAGGGGTTGAATCCCGACGACTTGCCCGACGATCTGGACGCGGTGTTCGTGACCGCCAGCCACCACTGCCCGACCAACGCGACGATGCCGCTGAGCCGCCGCAAAGCCCTGCTGCGCCGCGCGGTCGATAAGGGCTTCGTGATCGTCGAGGATGATTACGAGTTCGAGATCGCGTTCCAGAAATCGCCCCTGCCCGCCCTGAAAAGCCTCGATGAGACCGGGTCGGTGATCTATGTCGGATCGTTCTCCAAGTCGCTGTTTCCGGGGTTGCGCCTTGGCTACATCGTCGCCTCCAGCGCGTTTATCGATGAGGCGCGCGCGCTCAGGGCGTTGGTGCTGCGCCACCCGCCGGGCCATATCCAGCGCACAGCGGCGCATTTCCTGTCGCTTGGCCATTACGACGCGCAGGTCAATCGGATGGGCAAGGCTTACGGGCAACGTCGCGCGATTATGGAGAAGGCGATCAAGGATCACGGGCTCCAGATCGCGGGCCATGCCCAAACCGGTGGGTCTAGCTTTTGGATGCGCGCGCCCGCCCATGTGGACACCTCAGTGCTGGCGACCCGGCTGCATGCGAAAGGCGTGGTGATCGAGCCCGGCCATGTGTTCTTTGCGGGCGAAACTCCGCCGCGACATTTCTACCGTCTGGCGTATTCCTCCATCCGCTCGGAACAGATCGAGCGGGGGATAGAGTTGATCGCACAGGCCATTGCGCAGTATTGAGACTTAGGGTTTCGAAACCAGCAACGCTCTGGACTGATGCAACCCGCCGAATTGGCCCTAACCCACTATCGCCAAACTTGGCATGGAAACTCAGCCCCACTAAAAAATGTCACCCCCGTCCGGAGGAACCCGACCGATGAAAATGACCACCGAAGAAGCTTTTGTGAAGGTCCTGCAACGCCACGGCATCGCCCATGCCTTTGGCATCATCGGCTCGGCCATGATGCCGATCTCGGACCTGTTCCCGCGCGCGGGCATCAAGTTCTGGGACTGCGCGCATGAAGGCTCGGCCGGGTTCATGTCCGACGGCTACACCCGTGCGACCGGCAAGATGTCGATGATGATCGCTCAGAACGGTCCGGGCATCACCAACTTTGTGACAGCCGTGAAAACCGCCTATTGGAACCACACCCCGCTTTTGTTGGTCACGCCTCAGGCGGCCAACAAGACCATCGGTCAGGGCGGCTTCCAGGAGGTCGAGCAGATGGCCCTGTTCCAGGACATGGTCGCCTACCAAGAAGAGGTCCGCGATGCCTCGCGCGTGGTCGAGGTTCTGACCCGCGTCATCGCCCAAGCCAAGCGCCTGTCCGGCCCCGCGCAGATCAACATCCCGCGCGATTTCTGGACCCAAGTCATCGACGTCGAGATCGCCGATCCGATTGATTTCGAGCGCTCGTCTGGCGGCGAGAACTCCGTCGCGAAGGCCGCTGAGATCCTGTCGAACGCCAAGAACCCGGTGATCCTGAACGGCGCGGGCGTGGTCCTGTCCGAAGGCGGCATCGAGGCCTCGCGCCTGCTGGCCGAGCGTCTGGATGCCCCGGTCTGCGTCGGCTACCAGCACAACGACGCGTTCCCCGGCAACCACCCACTGTTCGCAGGCCCCTTGGGCTATAACGGATCGAAAGCCGGGATGGAGTTGATCAGCGAGGCGGATGTTGTCCTCGCCCTCGGCACACGTCTGAACCCGTTCTCGACCCTGCCGGGCTACGGCATCAACTACTGGCCCGAAAACGCGACCGTGATCCAGGTCGACATCAACCCCGACCGCATCGGGCTGACCAAGAAGGTCACCGTTGGGATCGTCGGCGATGCGGCGAAGGTCGCCAAGGGCTTGCTGAACGGTCTGTCCGATGATGCAGGCGATGCAGGGCGCAAAGAGCGTAAAGAGCACATCGCGCAGAAGAAGTCGGCTTGGGCGCAGGAACTGACCTCGCTGACCCACGAAAACGACGATCCGGGCACCGACTGGAACGTGCGTGCGCGTGCCGCGAAACCTGAGTGGATGAGCCCCCGCATGGCATGGCGTGCGATCCAAGCAGCCCTGCCGCGTGAGGCGATCATCAGTTCCGACATCGGCAACAACTGTGCGATCGGCAACGCCTATCCTGACTTCGATCAGGGGCGGAAGTATCTCGCACCGGGTCTGTTTGGTCCTTGCGGTTACGGTCTGCCTGCCATCGTTGGCGCGAAGATCGGCCAGCCTGACGTGCCTGTCGTGGGCTTTGCCGGTGACGGCGCGTTCGGCATTGCCGTCAACGAGCTGACCGCCATTGGTCGCGGCGACTGGCCCCCGGTCACGCAGATCGTGTTCCGCAACTATCAGTGGGGGGCCGAGAAGCGGAACTCGACGCTCTGGTTCGCCGATAACTTCGTGGGCACCGAGCTGGACGAGGAAGTGTCCTACGCCGGAATGGCGCAGGCTTGCGGTCTGGAAGGCGTGGTTGCGCGCACGATGGAAGAGCTGACAGAAGTGCTCGCCAAGGCCATCGACGACCAGATGAACCACGGCAAGACCACGCTGATCGAGGCGATGATCAACCAAGAGCTGGGCGATCCGTTCCGCCGCGACGCGATGAAGACCCCGGTCGAGGTGGCTGGGATCAGCGCGGACGATATGTGCGAGCAGGCGTAAGTCTTGCCGCGATATGAATGCGAAACGCCGCCCTTGGAGACAGGGGCGGCGTTTCGCTTTGAGGGCGAGGGTACCACCCTCCGTCATCCCCGACTTGATCGGGGATCTCCTGGTTGAGAGGTCCTCGGGTCAAGCCCGAGGATGACGGTGGTGGCAAACGAGACCACTGCTCTTGCGGTGCTTCTCACAACATAGGACAGCCCCCGACCTCGGGTGGGGCGAAAGCCCCCTCCCGGGGGGAGGTCGGGGGCTGTCCGGCGATGCCGGACGAAACCCACTACTTCTGTGCCGCCATCTTCGACAGCGTCAAACACAACTCCGTCGCGATCCCCATATCCTGCACCGAGATCCACTCCAGCGGCCCGTGGATATTCTGCATCCCCGTGAACAGGTTCGGACACAGCACCCCCATCTCGGTCAGCCGCGACCCGTCTGTCCCCCCACGCACAGGCACGCTCACAGGCTCGATCCCAAGCGCACGGGTCGCCTCGCGCGCCAGCTCGACGGGGCGCATGTCGTCTTCCAGCCAGTAGCGCATGTTGCGATATTGCGGCGTGATCTCGCAAGTGATCTCGGCGCGCGGCTCGGTCGCCTGCACCGCCTCGCAGACTTGGCGCAGCAACGCGCCCTTGGCCTCAAGCCCATCCCGCTCGAAATCGCGGAGGATGAAGCGCAGTTCCATCTCGGACGACCCACCCAGCATATCGGTCGCGTGGATGAACCCCTCGTAGCCATCAGTGACCTCGGGCGTCATCGTCGCTTGCGGCAGGGTCTGGATGATCTTCGCGGCCAGATGCACTGCATTGACCATCTTGTCCTTGGCCTGACCCGGATGGATCGACACGCCGGTGATTTTGACGACGCCACGATCTGCCGAAAACGTCTCGTATTCGATCTCGCCCACAGCGCCCCCGTCGAAGGTATAGGCGAAATCCGCGCCCAGATCTTTCGGCAGTTTGCTGTCCACGCCGCGCCCGATTTCCTCGTCCGGGGTGAAGGCGATGCGGATGGGGCCGTGGGGGGTGTCGGGGTGCTCGATCATGTGGCGCGCGGCGGTCATGATGATCGCGACGCCTGCCTTGTCGTCGGCACCCAGCAAGGTGGAGCCTGAGGCGGTGATGATGTCTTGGCCCTGTTTCTCGGCCAGATACGGGAAGTCTTCGGGCGAGAGGGTCAGCGTGGGATCGTCGGGGAAGGTGATCTCGCCGCCATTGTAGCCCTTGAGGAGGCGGGGCTTCACGCCCGCCGCGTTGAACTGCGGCGCGGTATCGACATGGGCGAGGAAGCCCACGGTCGGTCCGTCAGTGGTGCCGGGAATGGTCGCAAGGACGGTGCCGTAGTCGGTTAGCTCAACGTCCTGCGCGCCGATCTGGGTCAGCTCGTCACGTAGCAGATTGAGGATATCGTACTGGATCGCGGTGCTGGGTTGCGACGGGCTGTCCTCGTCGCTTTGGCTGTCGATGGCGGCGTAGCGCATCAGGCGCTCGGCCAGTTCCGTGTCGAAATCGTTTGGCATGGTGCCCTCCTGCGTTGGCCAAAGAAGGGCGCGCGCAGGAGGGGAAGTCAAGGTGTGGCTAGAGCCAGAACTCCGACTTCACGACGCCTTTGACCATCCCGTCCTGGGTCTGGATGTCGAGTTGCGTGCCCGGCTTCCAGTGGGTCATGCGGACCATCCCGATGGCCACGGTGCAGTCGTAATCCGGCGACCACGCGGCCGAGGTGATCTGACCGACCTTCTCGTCCCCATCCATGATCGGCCAAACACGGTCGCAGGGCACGGTGCGCCCCTCAATCGCGATGGGCCGGACCTGCCGGATCGGGCCGTCCTTGGCCACGCGCAAAAGTGCGTCGCGCCCCACGCACCCAATCGCCGTCTGGGTGCTGCAAAACCGGCCCAACCCGCATTCATGGGGGGTGTTGTCGCGGGTCATGTCGTTGCCGTAGCTGAGCAATCCGCCCTCGATCCGCTCGATCCCGTTGGGGCAGCCGGCGCGGACGTTCAGATCCTCGCCCGCCTCGAACAGCGCGTTCCAGAGCGGCATGCCAAGCTCGGTATCTTCCACGTAAATCTCGAACCCGCCCTGCTTGGAAAAGCCCGAGCGCGCGATCAGGACATCATTGCCCTCCCACTGGAAATAGCCGAAGCGGAAGAAGCGCAAGTTGGCGACGTCCTCGCCGAACACGCGCGTCGCCAACTCGTCGGCTTTCGGCCCTTGGATGCCGAGGGGGCTGACATCAGGCTCGTCCACGATCACCTCGAACCGGTAGGCGTTGGCGATGCCTTTGACCCAGAGCAGCAGGTCGGAATCCGCGATGGAGATCCAGAAGCGATCGTCGCTGATTTTCACCGCCACCGGATCGTTCAGCATCCCGCCGGTTTCGTCCACAATCGGCACGTAGAGGCACTGCCCCGGCAGCATCCCCCGCAAGTCACGCGGCGTCAGCGTCTGCATCAGGCGCATCGCATCGGGGCCGCGCAATTCAACTTGGCGCTCGCAGGACACATCCCACACTTGCACGTGCTTCTTGAGGTGGTGGTAATCCGCCTCGGGGCTTTCGAAAAACGTCGGGAGCAGCATGTGGTTGTAGACGGTGTAGCCGCCCACACCTGCCGCTTCGACACCCTCAGAGAATGGCGTGCGGCGGAGCCGACGCGACTGAGAAATCACTGCCATTGGTCTTATCCTTCTGACCGGGCCTGTTGGCGCAACTCGAACTTCTTGATTTTGCCGGTGGAGGTTTTGGGCAACTCGGCAAACACAACGGCTTTGGGCGTCTTGAAGCCCGCAAGATGACCTCGACAGAAGGTCATGATGTCTTCGGCTGTGGGGCTGGTGCCTTCGCGCAACTCGACAAAGGCACAGGGCACCTCGCCCCATTTGGCGTCCGGCTTGGCGACCACGGCGGCGGCCTGCACATCCGGGTGACGGTAGAGGACCGCTTCGACCTCGACCGAGCTGATGTTTTCGCCCCCGGAGATGATCACGTCCTTCAGGCGATCCTTGATCTGGATATAGCCGTTGGGATGCATCACCGCCGCATCCCCGGACCAGAACCAACCGTCCTTGAACGCCTCGGCGGTGGCCGCTTCGTCCTTGTAGTAGTTCTTCATCACCGCGTTGCCGCGAATGACAATCTCGCCTTGGGTCTCGCCATCCATCGGGACCTTCTCGCCGGTCTCGCGGTCCACGACGATGACCTCTTCCATCATCGGGAAGGCGACGCCTTGGTGGGCTTGCAACTCGGCCTGTTCCGACGGGCTGAGGTCATCCCATTCGTCCTGCCAGAGGCATTGCGAGATGTGGCCGTAGGTTTCGGTCAGCCCGTAGACCTGTTCCACATTGAAGCCCATCGCCTTGGTCTTTTCCAAGATCGCGGGCGGGGGTGGGGCCCCTGCGGTGAAGACGTTGATGGGCGTCTCGTAGGGCTGCGCTGGTGCATGAGGGCTTTCGGCGAGCATTTGCAGAATGATCGGAGCGGCCCCGAAATGGGTGACGTTTTCCGCCTCGATCGCCTCGAAAATGCGCTGGGGGACCGGGTCGCGGGTGCAGACCATCTTGGCTCCGATCAAGGGCAGCATCCACGGATGGCACCAGCCGTTGCAATGGAACATCGGGACGATGGACAGGTAGTTGGCGTAATGCGGCATCTGCCAGCCATTGGCCGTGCCGCTCGCCATCAGAGCCGCCCCGCGATGGTGGTAGACCACGCCCTTGGGACGCCCGGAGGTGCCGGAGGTGTAGTTGAGCGCGATGGCCTGCCATTCATCCTCGGGCATGCCGGTGCCCTCGTAGGCGGGGCCTTGCAGCAGGTCGTCGTAGTCGCTCTCGCCCACTGTCCCGGCATCCGGCCCTTGCGGGTCACGGATCGCGATCAGGGGCTTTGTTTCGCCCAAGATATCGAACGCGGCATGGACAAGGCTGCCGAACGCGCTGTCGGCGATGACCAGCTTGGTGTCGGCGTGGCCGAAGATATAGGCGATGGTCTCGGCCTCAAGCCGGGTGTTGATCGTGTTGAGGACCGCGCCGATCATGGGGATGGCGTAGTGCAGCTCGTAGAGCTCGGGGATGTTGGGGCAGATGACCGAGACCGTGTCGCCCTGCCCGATCCCACGCGCTTGCAACGCGCCAGCCACCGCACGGATGCGATTGCTGAGCGTGGTGAAATCGTAGCGGACGTCGCCATAGACAACGGCGGTGCGCGGCCCATGCACAGCCGCCGCCCGGTTCAGATGTGAAATCGGCGAGAGGGGCACGAAGTTTGCCCCTTGCCGACCGCCTGCTTCAAAATGCGCGCGCATCTCGTCCCCTCCTCCCAAAGTTGACGTGTGGTGGCCTACTTAGGACCGTGCCAATCGATTTGGCAAATCTCAGCGGATCGGTTTTCGAAGTCCCAGACCCGACCAAAGGCACGCAAACGGCCCTGATTGGCGGTGGCGACGGTGATATCGGCGCCCATCCAGTATTTCGTGTTGGTCACGACCAGATCGTTTTCTGGGTCATTGCCGGGCACAGGCACAACCTCGCCCTTGATCTTCTTGCCGACAACAACACGGCGGGTCTTGCCTTCGTTCTCGTAGCTGATCGGCTGACGCTCGGACCCGAGGAACTCGCCCACAAGCAGGCTAAAGAGGCCCGTTGTGCCGCGCGCTTTGCCGGACATGATGTTGGTGAGGGCCTCGAACGCCTCGTCGCTGGCACGGTCATCGACGAACAGCGCAACCTTCCAGTTGCCGCGCGCCATCCGCTCGGGGATCTCGATCATCAGGCCGAGGTTCAGGCCCGACAGGTCGATATCGCCGTAGGAACCTTCGTCGATGCGCACACCGCCCCAGGTCTGGCAATGACCTTCGGTGGGCGGGTGCTGACCAAGCGAGATCACGCAGGGGCAAAACACCGTGCAGTTACAGTTGAGGATCAATTCCCCCTTCATCGTCCAGGGGATCGTGCCGAGTGTGCCGTCCAGTGCCATTGTAGTCTCTCTCCCGTTAAAGTCCTGTGGCCACGATGAACCCGGCGCTGCCGATCAGCACGAACCCGAGGGGTTGGCTGAGCCAGCGCCCGATCTCGGGCAGTTTTTCAAGTGTCATGATCAGTGTGGCGAGGCCCATGAACGCGAGGCTCATGACGCCCCCGACGAACGCGAGCAGCATGAGCGCCCAGCAGCAGCCAAGGCATGTTGCGCCCAAGCGGAAGCCCAGACGCGCGGGGCTTTCCCCCCAGTGCTGCATGAAGAACATCACCGGGGCGCGGCATTTGCTGAGGCATGCTTCTTTGAGCGGGGTGAACTGATAGCCGCCTGCGATGATCAAGAGCGTGGCCGAGAGCCAAGTGGAGCGGCTGTCGCCGAAGCTGGAGACCAGATCATAATGGAAGAGCGCCATCTGCAGGCCCGCCGCGACTATGGCGAACCCACCCCAGATGGCGAGGAACCCGCCTGCGAGGGCGCTGAGGCTTGTGTCTGGGGCTGAGTTGGCCAGATCGTCATAGGCCGCGAAGGCAGGTAGGGCTGTGGGCAGCATCATGGCGGTGGACATGAGCAGCCACATCAGCGCGACTTTCGCGAAACCTGCGGCGTCCGGCGTGATGGTGCAGAGGGCGACCCAGAACTCGGACCCGAACAAGCGCGACGCATCGCGCAGCTCGTCAGGGATCGCCATCGCGTAGAGCGCACCCCACGCGAGCAAGATCGCCGCGAACAGCGCGAGCCAGTGCAGGCCCATCATGGATCTTATGCGGTCTGCGAACACCTGCGACTCCGTTGTCGGTTGCAAATTAAATGTCAGACTTTTAAATGTCTGACAAATGAAAATTGATCCTACCCTCAGCGCCGATCTGTCAGCACAGATCGCAGGCGCCATTCGCGACGCGATTATCTCCGGCGATTTGATCGTGAACGAGCGGTTGCCGTCCGAGGCCGAGCTGGCCGAGCAGTTCGATGTGTCGCGCTCGACCATCCGCGAGGCGTTGAAGCGACTGGCCGCGCAATCCCTGATCCGCACCCAGCGTGGCGCGTTCGGCGGGGCGTTTGTGAACAAGCTGTCCTACGGCGATGCGCGCGCGCAGATGATCACGACCTCGACGCTGCTTTTGAGCATGAATTCGGTCAGTTTCGACACCGCCTGCGAGGCACGGTTTGCGTTGGAGCGCGCCTGTGCCCCCCTAGCCGCCGCTCGTCGTGAGCCGGAGCAGCTTGCAACCATGCGAGACGAAATCGCCCGCCAAGGCGAGGCAGCCCTAAGCGACGAGGCGTTCTGTGCGTCCGACGTGGCCTTCCACCGCGCGCTTGTGGACGGGGCGCAGAACCCGGTGCTGGCCTATCAGTTGGCCGGGTCCATCGAGGCGATGCAGCCCTTGATGAACATGATCACCTTCACCGCCCGGTCGCGCGCGGAAATTTTGGCCCTGCACGGCGAAGTGCTTGCAGCGATGGACGCACAAGACGGCGACGCGGTGTGTCACCAGCTGGATCGGCTTGAGGCCTACACCAAGAAACTCGCGCATACGGTCATGGATGCGCGGCGCAAGACCTAGAGCCTGAGTGATGATCGGGTGCCGCAGGCTGTACGGGAACGGAAATAGCTGACACTACCCAGACGAACTTACGCCTCTTCGTCCAAGTGCGAGCCTCTGGGAACCAGTGGGCACTCCATCCGATGCTGATCCTGACCGGCAGTGCCATCTTGTACCAAACGGCTCGCGCACCATTGCCCCATCTCTCGGTGTGGCAGCAACACGGTCGAGAGCGCTGGGGACAGATGCTGCGCAATTTCCTGGTCATCATAGCCCATCACCGCGACATCCTTACCGACAGACACCCCCATCTCCTTGAGGGCCTCGTAGCAGCCAACGGCCATCAAGTCGTTCGCACAAAAGATCGCGGTGGGCCGGTCGCTGGCAGCCATCAGCTTCTGGGTCGCAATCCGACCTCCGCTCGGTAAGAAATTGCCTTCAACAATCAAGGACGGATCGACAGGGATACGTGCTTTGCGCAATGCACGTTCGTACCCTTCCATCCGTTGATCGGATGCCTCCATCCACGGCTCACCTGAAATAAACGCAATCTTCGTATGCCCTGCTGCGATCAACGCTTCGGTCGCCACTTCGCCACCACGGCGCTCAGCAGGGACAACAGACACGAACCGACCTTCGGGGTCGTAGCAGTTCAGCAGCACGGCCCGATGCTTTGCCAAGACGTCAGGTGGACGGACAGCACGTGTCAAAATTGAACCATATACAATACCAACAACCCGGTCTGCGGACCACTTGCGCAAGACAGCGGCTTCATAGCCTGGGTCGCCACCCGTCATGACAACTTCGACTAAGATGTCGTGCTTCCAGGCTTCTTCTTGGACGCCTTCGATGGAGATTGACGCGAACGGAGACGTCGCGATCTCATCGAACATTAGGCCGATAACAGCGTTGCTGATGCTCTTTGGCGGACGCCCAGCCGAGCGAGGTCGGTAGTCCAGCGCACGAACTGCATCCAGCACGCGCTTGCGGGTCTCGGAACTGATGCGCATGTCTTCCTGACCATTCAGCACGAAAGACACGGTTGATTGGGATACGCCTGCTTTAAGCGCAACGTCCTTCATAGTGATGCGTGCAGCCACCCTTGGCCCCTCATAATTTCGTCGAAAGTAAAACACTTGCGGACGGCTAATAAATATTGCTAATAATTTTAGCACAAGAAGATTCGGACCGTGTCGGGGAGGACGCTGGATGTCGAAGACCGTCAAGACCAAGCGCCCGATGTCGGAAACGCAGGCTGCTGCTGTGCTGCTCGCGCCATTTTTGATCACCTACGGCTTATTTCTTGTTTACCCCTTTTTTCGCGGCGTCTGGATTAGTCTGCATGACTGGAACCTGCTTGCCGTCGCCTTCAACCCAGACGCCAAGGAGTTCGTGGGGCTGCGTAACTACGAGCGCGTTATGTGGGGCCGCAACATCGAATGGAGCGCGTTTTCCAGCCCGATCCTCCAAGCCCTTGGTATCCTCGGGGTCTTGGGGGCCGTACTCCTTCGCCGGATGAACCGGGTGAGCAAAGTCACAGCGATTGCCCTAGGCGTCGTTGCTATTCTGCTCATTATCCTACCCGGCTTTCATCCCGGCGAAGGAGGACGCTGGTATGATCGGCGCTTTTGGCCAACCGTCGGCAATACCTTGATCTTTGTTGCTTGGGCCGTGCCCGGTGTCACCATAACGGCTCTCATCCTAGCCGCCGCGCTGAACCGAGAGACCCGAGCAATGGGCGCGTTGCGTACCATCTTCTTCTTGAGCCAGGTCTTGTCGGTCACCGTCGTGACACTGATCTGGCAAATCATGTTCTCGCCGCGCCAGGGTCTGATCGCCAACATCACCGAGACTTTTGGCGGCTCGCCCATCGTATGGCTGACGGACCAGAATTTCGCGATGGCGGCCATCGTTATAACGACCGTTTGGTGGTCGCTGGGTATTGCGATGATCCTGTTTCTCGCCGGTCTCCAGGACATCTCGAAGGACATCTACGAGGCCGCCGCTTTAGATAATGCCAAAGGCGTGCAGGCGTTCTGGTACATCACCCTGCCGAACCTAAAGCGCACGATCACGCTTGTGATCGTCTTGCAGATCATCCTGCATTTTCAAATCTTCGGACAGTCTCATCTGATGACCCAAGGCGGGCCGAATGACACCACGCAAGTGCTCGTGCGGTACATCTACCAAACTGCGTTCCGTGACAGCGAGCTTGGGCGTGCCTCGGCCATGGCGGTGTTCCTCTTCGTTATCATGGGGGCGTTTTCACTTCTCCAGTTCGTTCTTGGGCGGGAGAAAGACTGATGATCAATCGCAGCTATTACTGGCTCGTCATTGCCCTTTCGATCCCCGCGTTCCTATGGCTGGTGCCAACCATCTGGATGGTCTCGCTGTCATTTCAGCCCAACGAAGTGCTGGCACGGTCCACATCGACCACGGCATTCGGCCTCATCCCCTTGCCGTTCACGACCGACAACTACGCCGCGCTATTTTCATTCGGTCAGACGCCAATGTGGTTCTTGAACTCGATCATTGTCGCTGTGGGCATGACACTAGGGGTTTTGGCCGTTTCGACCACTGCTGGTTACGCCCTTGCCCGCCTCGAATTCCCCTTCAAGAACGCCATCGTCTTGATGTGCCTTGTCGGGCTCATGGTGCCTGAACAAGCCGTCTTTATCCCGCTCTATACGATGTTCGCTGATCTAGGCTGGCACAACAGTTATCACGCCTTGATCCTGCCTCGTATGGCCGTGCCCATCGGGGTGTTCCTGATGATGCAGTTCTTCAAGGCAATTCCCAACGACATCGAAGAAGCCGCACGGATTGATGGAGTCACCTGGCTACAAATCTTCTGGTACGTGATGTTGCCGCTCGCCCGGCCAGCGATGATGACGCTCGCAATCCTCACGTTCCTCTATGCTTGGAACGACTACCTCTGGCCGCTCGTATCCGCCCAACAGCGCGAATACTTCACGATCACACTGGGCCTTGCCAGCATCCAATCAAACTTCGCTCAATCGGAAGGGCTGGGCCGCGTGATGGCCTCGGGCGTCATCGCCTCGCTTCCGGTCGTCATCCTGTTCCTGATCTTCCAGCGGTATGTGGTCCAAGCCATGACCGTGGGTGGAAGCAAAGGCTAAACCGGGCGCAAGCCTATAACCGTTTCATGGGAGGAAAACGATGAAACATCTAATGATGGGAGCCGCAATTGCGGCAACGGTCGTCACTGGGGCCTCTGCCCAAGAGGTCACATTAGGCCGCTTTTTTGGAGCCTGCGAAGATGCGGGCACCGATACCAAAGTGAGTGTTGGTGAAGCATGCATCATCCAGTCGATCATCAACGCTGCCGATGCCGAGATTGAGGGTGTATCGATCAATACGCTTCCGACGGACTGGGGCAATTACTACGACCAGATTAAAGCGGCCTATGCGGGTGGAACTCCTCCGGACGTGCATGTCATGCACCGTCACCGTATTCCCGAGTTTGCGGGTCTTGGCGCTTTGGCAAACCTGTCGGATGATTTGGCTTCTGCCGGGATAGACACCAGTGATTGGTCCGCAACTGCCCTCGACGCTGTCAGCTACGAGGGTGGCATCTACGGCGTTCCAATGGACTTTCATGCCAACCTTTGGCACGTCAACATGGATGTGATGGAGGCCGCAGGGCTCGTCGCAGATGGCAAACCCGTCCTTCCAACATCCCCAGCCGAATTGCTAGAGCATGCTCAGATGGTCAAAGATGCAACCGGCCAAGACTATTTGGCCGCAGACTTCGCGCAGTTCCCGATTGGGGTTCGATTGGTGCTGGCGCTGATGTGGCAGCAGAACGCGAACATCTTTGATGGCGATACCGCGACCATCAACAACGACGCGGCCAAAGCGGCTGTCAGCGCGATGACGCAACTCTTCGACGCCGAGTTGGCCAATCCGCAACTAAACTATGCAGATAGCCAACAAGCGTTCCTGAATGGGGAAGCGGCAATCCTGGTCAACGGCACCTGGGTGGTGGATTTCTATGCCGCCGAAGCTGCAAAGGCAGAAGTTGGTCTCAACAACTACTACGTCGCTGATTTCCCAACTCTGTTCGACACCGGTGCGACTTGGGCCGACAGCCACATGTGGGCGATCCCAGCTTCCGTTAAGGCCAACGATCCAGAAACTTATGCTGCATCGTTGAAAGTCTTGGCCTTCATCAACGATCACAATGTCGATTGGGCGCGAACCGGTCATATGGCAGTCCGCACCTCTGTGGTTGAGAGCGACGAGTACGCCAACCTTCCCCATCGGGCTGAATACACGGGCACAGCGTCTATTGCTCGCGATACGCCTCCATCTGAGCGCTACGGGGCAATTCAAGACGTTCTGAACCGCGAGCTTCAAGCCATCTGGCTGACGGGGAAATCCGTGGACATGGCTTTGGCAGATGCCGAGGGCGAAGTACAGGACCTACTTGAGCGCTAAATGACACTGGCCCTTCCCGACATGAGCGGGAAGGGCTTTTCCGTAAGGCAAAGACTAAAAGTGAGATCGCCCGTGGACCGATGGACCGCACAAGAAGCCAATGCCTGGTGGGATGCCCGTCCCTGGGTGTGTGGTTTCAACTTCCTACCTTCAACAGCGGTGAACTTCATCGAGATGTGGCATGTCGATTCCTTCGACAAAGCCACCATTGTTCGGGAACTTGGCTGGGCAGCCAACCTTGGGTTCAATTCATTTCGCATCAATCTGCACTATCTCGTTTGGAAGCATGATCGCGACGGCCTGATCGACCGCTTGGACTGGATTATGGGGGTGGCAGATGGATTGGGACTTACATCTGTTCCGTGCCTCTTCGATGATTGTGGATTTGGCGGGTTCGAGCCCGCATATGGCCCACAACCAGAGCCTGTGCCTGGTGTCCATAACAGCCGCGCCGTCGCAAGCCCAGGCCGGGCGCTACTTCTTGATCAGGCTGAGTGGGACGGTTTTGAAGCCTATGTCCGTGATGTCGTTAAGTCCTTCCGCGACGATAGACGCATACTGTTTTGGGACCTCTACAATGAACCGGGTAATCGGATGGTGTTTGGGGCATCTGGTTTTCGCGTCTATGAGCCAGACATGACGGCGGCTAGCCTCGCGCTCTTGCGTATGAGTTTTGAGTGGGCCCGCAACGAGGCACCAATGCACCCAATTACAGTTGCAGCTTGGACAACCCCAGAACCGGGCTGCACCGGAGCACCCTATCAAACCGAGGTTGATCGCACTGCACTCGATTTGTCAGACATCATAACATTCCACGCGTATTGGGATGCACCACATGTTGCAGGTTTCATCGATCACCTCAGAACCTTTGATCGTCCTTTGCTTTGCACGGAATGGATGGCACGAGCGGTTGATAGCCGAATTGCTGACCAACTCGACCTATTCCACCGGGAAAACGTTGGCTGCTTCCAATGGGGGCTGGTCAAGGGGCGCACCCAAACGCATTTTCCTTGGCCTGCCGAACTTGTCGCGGCCCACGGAGGGCACCCTGACCGTACGATCTGGTTCCATGATATTCTTGATACTGACGGGACGGTCTATGATGAGGCAGAAGCCCGCGTGCTCAAAGAGATTTCTGCCAAGGTAAACTGATCAAGCAAGTCGACTTTGTATGTTACGATCCCAGACCGGTTCCAAATACAGCGGTCTATCGATAATTATAGTCGATGCTTCGCACCTCAAACCCACCCAAGGTTGATGCAAGTTTCACGGCACATAACGCTCGGGTTGCGGGTCTTGGATGGTTTCTAGGTAGGTGGCCAGATCGACCAGTCGTTTGGGTGTCAGAACCGAAACGCCGTTGCCTGGATCAAAATCTACCAGCGGGCCTTCGGTGATCGCAGCCACAACAGGCATTCCAGTCCGAGGGTTGGTGCCTTTGGTGTAACCATCAATGATCGACATCACTTCGAGCAACGGCCAAACACCATCACGACGGAGCGCAATCTGTGTGAGGTCTGGTGGCGGCGTTCGAAGGGATTTCGCAATCTGACCGTCACCTTTACCCTCAAACCCGTGGCACATCGCACAATTGGCCTCGAACAATTCCGAACCGGTCATCTCTGTATCTGCGAGCGCATCAAGTGGAGCCAAGCTTGCGAGCAAGAAGGTAAGGCACGTCAACAGTGCTTGGAGTGCCTTCGCGGATGTTTTTTGATACATTAGTCACCCTCCGGCTTTGAGAGACACGCAAGTCCCTTATCGGTGTAGCATATGCTATATTTGCAAGCCGTGAAGTAGAAGCGTTCGGTTGCCGAAGAGTGACATGGGAACGAGGGTCGGTGGCAGGCCCTAAACCAGCGTACTCATGAGCGTTTCTAGCTGAATTGGCCGCTAGATTTAGTGCAAACTATTCTGCAAGCTGACGTCATGACACTGCATGCGTGAGCGCACTCAAATTCGAGGTAAGCCTATGTTCAACTCACTGGGAACCGGCCGTCATACGTACACGCCCGTGGTGGATTTTGCACGGTTACCGCCTGAAGTCGTGCTGGGTGACGTCGCTGGTATCGCCGTTGACGCTCAGGACCGGGTTTACCTCTTCAACCGTGGCGAAGCGCCAGTTGTCGTACTTAGCCGGGATGGAGACCTTTTATCGACATGGGGGCACAAGGTTTTTAAGAACCCTCATGGTGCATCTATCGGGCCCGATCAATGCATCTATCTCACCGATAACTTTGACCATACGGTGCGAAAGTTCACGCTCGATGGAACGCTCTTGCTACAGATTGGAACCGCTGATGTCGGCTCGGGTTTCATGAGCGGTAAGCCTTTTTGCAAATGCACACACTCCGCGGTGTCACCGTCGGGCGATATTTTTATCTCCGATGGGTATCAAAACGCCTGCATTCACAAATTTGATCCCAACGGCAAGCACCTGAAAAGCTGGGGGTCGCCGGGAACCGGACCGGGCGAATTCAATCTTCCGCATAACATTTGTTGCGATCCAGATGGTTGGATTTATGTGGCAGACCGTGAAAATTCTCGCATCCAGATTTTCGATGAAAACGGGCGGTATGAAACCCAGATCAACAACATGCACCGCCCGAGTGGCCTTGCGATCACGGCGGGCTCCTGTCCCGATTGCATTGTAGGTGAGTTGGCCAGCTACCTCGACGTAAACCATGATTTTCCGAATATAGGCCCTTTCGTTAGCGTCTTCGACCAAGACAGCAGCCTGCTTTCCCGTATTGATTCAGAGCTTGGTGCTGGATTGGGACCTGGGCAGTTCATTTCCCCTCACAGCATTGCCTACGACAGCCGAGGTGATCTGTACGTAGGGGATGTTGTGGATGCTGACTGGACTTTCGTAATGCGGGGAAGCGTCATGCCTAAACAACCGAGGCGTTTCCAAAAATTCCGGCGGGAACCGGCCTGAATTCTTGGAGCGGCCACTGCCCGTGCCGTTACTCACCTAGGTGCAGCAACAGTGTGGTGTCGAATTGCGCGGTCGTGGTGCTGATGACGGCATCGATATGCATACCAGGCTCGCAAAATAACCTCAGCAGTCGAAATTATAGGCATCGGAGCTATACTCTCACCCAACAGCGCGTTGTTGGAACGCGCACTACAACGAACAGGTTCCGGATATGTCGATAACGCGCCGCTCTATAATTCTCGGCACCTTTGGTCTTGCGGCATGTGCTCGTGTCCCGTCTTCACCGCAAGGTCCGCTGACCCCCATTACACTGGACAAAGCTTTTGCAGGTAAGGCCGTCGGGGCGGGAGTTTTTAGAGTGGACCTGACAGGATCAGAGCGCCGCTTTACAGCGCGCCTCAACAGCCGTCTTGAAGGAGATCGGCTGACTGTTGTTGAAGACTTCTTCTACGATGATGGTGAAGAAAACCGCCTGACATGGGTATTCGACCGATCCGGACAGAACCGATGGAAAGGGCGACGAGAGGACACTGTTGGAGAGGCAGAAGTCATCGAAACGGGCAGTGAAATTCGCCTGTCCTATTTGGCTGACTTTCGGTCCGGTGGCGAGGTTACCAGACTGGGGTTCGAGGATGTCATATATTTTGGTGAGGACGGTCGCGTTATAAATGATGCGATAGTCACCAGGCTTGGCATTCCTGTCGGGCGTGTGCGCTTTGAGATGACGCCAGCCTAGTATCGCCGCGCCGTTCGGATGTGATGGAAGCATGCTGCTGGGCTAAAATTTCCCAATTTGCTCAGATGTTCCGGAGTGGGGCGCTTGGTTTCTTAATCGAGGCATCGCGAGTTTTGGGTGAACCGCGACAGTCAGCTTGGACCGGTTGGCCAAGAAACCCAAGTTGCAGGCAACTTCCTAACCTCATCAAGCTGGCTTCAGTGTATCTGGATCACCGATCACAGGGGATATCAATTTCGTGATGGTGGTTAGCGGTTGGCCGCTATGCTGGGGTCGGTTTTGGAAAGACCACCTCCGTGAATTGTGTGTCCCCGGCTCGTAGTCGGCCTTCATGCAAAACGCCGCTAACGGCAGGTTTGAGCCCAGAGTTGCTGATGCTGCGTCGTGTATGAATATCAGCTTTGGCTGGAGTGGCGCGACAACTTTTCCGACAGTATCGCGCCACGAGACTGAAATGCCTAGTTCTCAACGACGGCTTTAAGCTCAGCATTGAACGTCTGATACATGGGCAGTAACTGGTTCACGAAGTTTGCGGCATAGGGGTTGTCGACAACTTCGTCTGACTGGACGAACAGGGTCTGATCACCACAGGCTTCGACCAGATAGAGATGGTTGTCATGGCCGCCGCCAATGTCTTCGGGGAAGGGGTCGGACCAGCCGAAAGAGCGGCCTTCATCATAGATAAGCGTATGTGGAATTTTCATCAAATTGGGCTCACCGTTCTCGTCGGTGCCAAATATGAAGGTGATCGTCACGCTGCCTCCATCTTGGATATCACCGGTCATGCCCTGCAATGTGCCGCTGCTCCAGCTTGCCATATTGTCGAAGTCCGTCAGGGTTGCCCAGACTTCCTCCGGCGCGGCATCAATAAGCACCGATGTTTCGACTGTTGCATGGGTCGGGTTGAGTTGCGCGATGCTGCCACTCATCAAATGCGTATCGCAGGGAGTGTCTGCCGCCAAAGGTGTACTGAGCGCGATTGCAAGCAAAGGGGCGGCAACTGCGGTTGATGAAGAAAAGAAAGAACGGTTCATGATGAATCCAATCAAGTTTGTGTTTCGGTGTCTTGAAGAGAAGAGTGAGTTTTCAGCTACTTGCTGGGATCGCCAGACGCCCAAGCTACGCCATCGCCACGGTCCATAGTGGCTATTTGCGCCATGTCGGCTTCGTCGATGCTGAAAGAGAACAGGTCCAAGTTCTGAGCCATTCGATCCGGGTTCAGGCTCTTGGGCAGCACGGCATAACCATTCTGTACGCCCCATCGCAGCAATAACTGTGCCTCGGATACGCCGTACTTCCGCGCCATGTCCTCAAAGACTGCGCCATCCGCTTTCATATCATCGGTCTTGGCACTGTCTTGGCCGGGCTCTGTGCGCCAAGTGGAAAGCGGTACAAGGCTGCTATAGGCAATCGGCGAGATATCGTAATGGGCCATATGGGCAAGCAGGTCGGGTTTCTGAGACCAAGGATGCAATTCAATCTGGTTAGCATCAGGCATCGGCAGGCCCGCAGCGCTGATCTCATCGAGATGACCTGCATTGAAGTTGCTCACGCCGACGGAGCGGGCTTTGCCGCTGGCTTGCAGGTCCAAAAGGGCACGCCATTGTTCCAGCCGCATATCGCCGCCATAGGGCGCGTGAATTAGGTAGAGATCGACATAGTCCAATCCCAGACGCGAGAGGCTTGCATCGCATTCCGCGATGGTTTGAGCGGCGGTTTTGGGTGCATCGCCCCAAGCCGGATTTCCGGGCCAGAGCTTGGCCGTTACGAACAGATCAGCCCGCGATAGCCCCTCGGCCTGGAGTCCTTTTCCGATCCCGGCCCCAACCGTTTCTTCATTGCGATAGCCAGACGCGGTGTCGATGTGCCTGTAGCCGACTTTGATCGCCGAACTGATCGTGGCTTCCGCATCATCGTTCGAGACTAAGTAGGTTCCAAACCCGACTGCGGGGATTAAGATTCCCGAATTAAGGGCGAAGGTGGTGGGTAGTACAGACATGCGGCGCTCCATTCATACGTCATGTTGATTGGAGGCTACGAGCATGGCTGAAACCTGTCCTGCCAAGTTCTACAGAAATTATGCCGATTCCTCCGAATGACTTGAAAATGCGTGATCTCAGTGACCGCACCTGATAGGGCTCGCGAAAGGAGGAGCCTATGACATTCGTTAGATTACAGCACCTGTCGGCAGAGCTTTCGGCCCGCGAAATCGCTTGTTCAGGCAAAGTTCTTCCTGCTGCGCACGTTTTTAAACGTGAAAAAGTCACCGACTTTGAAGCTATCGTTTATAACCCTGTAATTTGTCTGATCCTACAGGGGCGAAAAGAAATGAACGTCGGTCAGCAGTTCCTAAAACTGGAGAAGGGGGACGCACTCTTGGTCAGCCACGACCTTCCCGTGACGTCCAAGATCACCGAGGCCAGTCCGGATGTACCGTACCGCGCACTCATATTGTCGTTGGAGTTAGGTATTCTGCGGAGCCTTTATGAACAGGTCGGCGAAGCGGTGTCCGACGCTCATGACGCGAAATCTCTCTCAGTCAGTACCGCTGATCCTGCTTTGATCGGTCCAATGGTGCGCTATCTGGAATTGATGGATGCACCCCTTGATGTGCAGGTCCTCGGTCCGATGATTTTGAAGGAACTCCATTATCGCCTCCTCTTGTCTCCGATTGGCGGCATGTTGCGGAACCTGTTATCGGTCGACAGCCATGCCAGCCGTATCGCCAAATCCATTCAAAAGATCAGGACCAATTTTCGAGAGCCGTTGGTGGTCAGTGAACTGGCCGAAGTGGCCGGAATGAGCCAATCGTCATTTCACGAGCACTTCAAGTCGGTGACTGGCACCTCACCGTTACAGTATCAAAAAGACCTTCGGATGATCGAGGCACGCGCACTCTTGGAGCGCGGCATACCTTCTGTGTCGATTGCGGGGTTTGAAGTCGGCTACGAAAGTTCCACCCATTTTAGCCGCGACTACTCCCGCAAATTCGGATGCTCCCCCAAACACCACTTGGCACGGGCTTCATAGTATTCTTCTTCGGTGAGCAAAGCAGACATTCAATCAGAATAGTTCAACAGAAGCTTCGTCCGCTCTGCCGACCTTCGTGCTCGTTGCAGCTAACGTCTTCTTCGATCCCAAACCTACCGCGACTGCCTAATGGGCCAATGACCGCCTTGGGTGAGTTTAGCTGAAACGGGCGCCCACACAGAACAGCCCTTGTCTCGGGATTACCTGTCAAGAAATGCACGGATTATCGGCAGTGTTTCGTCCGGATTGTCCCAGATCAAATCGTGGCCAGAGTTTGGTACAATCGATAGCTCTCCGTTTTGAAAAAAGCTTAGGTGAACCCGTTGCGCGTCTTCGCCAAGCCAGTCGTTACAGGCACCGGCGAGCAAGAGGACAGGTCCGGGGTAGCTTTCGGCGCCTTGGGCAATGAGTTCAATTTCGGCAGCGCCGGTTTTGCCGGCCGTTTGGCTGGCCGTTGCCCCAAATCGCCACGCCGCCGCATCGAAGTCTTCACCGGGGCAGTGATAGGGGTTGTCCGGGTGATTGACGAATTCATGAATGATCTCGCCCATCATATAGTCCTGACCGGCGCTCGAGTCGGGACCAGACACATGCAGAGACTGAAACGCGGCGATTGCGGCCTGCCAATAAAACCCAAGTCCGGACATATATGGTTTTGCTTGTGTCATCCAATCCTGAGCCTCTTCGCCAGTGAAAAAGGCCTGGTTCCAACAGAATTGCGCCTGCGACCTTATCTGGCTCTTCTCCCAAATAGGCCGTCGCGAGCATCGCGCCCCAAGAATGCCCCAACAGGGTTACGGGACGATCCGGAGAATATCTATCAATGATGGCGTCAAGCTCTGCGATATAGGCTGGGACGGTCAAGTCTTCCGCCGAAACTCTTTCAGACAGTCCCGCACCCCTTTGATCGTAGAACACGACGAAATTGGTATCCCCCAGTGCTCTTGCGCCAAGTTGTGATCTATAATCCCCGCCGGGACCGCCGTGCAGAACAATGATCACAGGGTTCGATGGGTCGCCGTATGTCTTGGCATGCAGACGCACGCCGTCGATTTCGACGTTTGGAAGCGAGGCATCGTCCACCACCGTTGCGGCCACCGTGTATTGCCCGGACGTGGCGAAATACAAACCAAACGCAGCCAAGATCAGCGCCCCAATAGCGCCACCTGAGATGACGAGAATGGCCCTAACTGCTCGTATGATCTTCATTCTGATAGGGGTTGAATTTCGCGCAACCATGCGAAAATCCTTTGTTCGTTGTATGCGGACTCCGCTGCCTACGAGACCGAAGCTGGCCGCTTGTCGCTTGTTCTGCTTAGGTGGTATCGTCATTTGGCTGTTCTCCTTACCGTTGGAGCCGTCGTACTGAGTACGAGAAAAGCGGGGCATTATCGTTTGATAAGGAATTCGCAATTTGGACCTTTTGACGTTTCTCAGCAGTTCTTCGAGCGCTTTGGACAAAGAGACCACGCGCATGTTCGCCTCAGCCTGGAGCGTTGAACATGTCGAAAAGGGGCGTCGCCTTGCGGCACAAGGCGAACCAGAATCAATGGAGCGCATCATTCTTGATGGACGCGCGATCAGCCCAAATCAGCGATGCCGAAGGTCGAGGCCGTTTGCGTTGGCTTTCACGCTGGTCCTTGCGTGGTTACACCAAATGTCGCGAGGACCAGAAATGGGACCTCGCTCGCATCAATAGATGTGATTTCGGACGCGTTGGTTGCGCAAATGGACAGCCGCGCTTTGACTGAACTCATGTTAACTTCGGTGCCAATTCGCGAATGGGCGAACGGCATTTTGCAGCAAGAACTGGCCCGTAAGGCTGATCGGGAATGGTGCCTTTCTGCACTTGGTGGCGCAGATCGCCTTGCATGGTTTCGCAAGGGCTTCCCGCATTATGAAGACCTTTTCGGTCACTATTTGATAGCGTCCTATCTCGGTGTCACCCCGGTCACACTCAGTCGGCTTCGCGGTGCCGAGCGAGGGACACCGATTGAATGAAGGTCCGGCGGGGGAACCATTTTCCAGTAAAGCAGGCCTTGGGAGCTAACGCAGCGGAACGGCGCTTCTCCCGCATAGCCGACCTTCACACGAACCGCAGCCAATGACCGCTCCCCGCGATTTGTGAGGCGGTCCGCTCCAATTAAGCCTTAGCTCCTTTTAAGCCGATCAGCTTGGCCGCAGAGCCCTGTAGACCGACGCTCGACCGATCCCTAGCTTCTTCGCGATCTCAGTTGGACCAACGCCTTGCTGTCGAAGACTGATGATCTGAGTTGGATCGATCTTCGCGGGCCTCCCACGGTACTTCTCCGGATGGTTCGCTTTGGCCTTGGCAATACCCTCGGCCTGACGACGCTTTGAGATCGTTCGCTCCCACTGGGCGAAGGCAGCGAGCATGTGGAGTTGAAGCCGTGCCAATGGGTCTTCGTCATCCCGCCCGAACCGAAGGCGCTCAGATAGGAACTCCACCACGACGCCCTTGGCGTTCATTTCCTCCACGATGTTCAGAAGGTCTCGGATATCGCGACCCAGCCTATCGAGGGAGTGTACGACCACGACGTCACCGGAACGGACAAAGGTAATCATTTCTCGGAGGGCAGGTCGTTCCCCACGGGCACCGCTCACCTTCTCCTCGAACACCTTGTCTAGGTTTGGGATACCATCAAGCTGACGGTCGCGGTTTTGGTCAAGGCTGCTGACTCTTCGGTATCCAACCCGCATGCGATCTCCTCATTGTATCATTTGAGTCTAGATCTTTACAAGGAAGCGTCTCAAAAACCTACATCACGCCCTTATGATACACCTTGGCTGTGTCAAAGATGCGTCTCACCGGGGCATGGAGTCGAAGCGCCTGGCGAACGCAGCATTGACCCTGAGCAGGCCCTCGTCGTGAACCGCATTTTCAGCATGTATGCCGACGGGGTGAGTCCCAGGACGATTGCAAAAGTGTTGAATGATGAAGGTGTCAAAGGGCCCAAGGGGAATATCTGGAAGGATACGACCATTCGCGGCCAACGTGCCCGTGGGACGGGTTTGCTTTACAATGAAGCATACATTGGACGTTTGATTTATGGACGGACGGCATACGTAAAAAACCCAAAGTCTGGGCGAAGGGTTGCAGTACCACAGCCTGAGGATGCATGGATTGTAACTGAGGTGCCCGAGCTTAGGATCATTGACGACGATCTCTGGCAGCGTGTGAAGGAGCGGCAAGAGGCAAACACGATTGTCATGCCACGGGATGGTGACAATCGCGCACTGAACCGAAAACACCGCAAGACTCATGCTTTGTCTGGAACTCTGGTTTACGGATGCTGCGGCGGCACGATGGCCATTACAGCGAAAGATCGTTACGGCTGCTCTGCCTATCGTGCCTCCCGCACCTGTAACAACAAGCAGACCGTGCCTCGCAACGAAATCGAGGATCGGGTCTTCGCTGGATTGCAGTGCAGCTTGTTGGACGCCAAATACCTGGACGCATTCACAGTTGAGTTTCAGAAAGAGGTTGATCGACTTCGGAAGACCAACACGTCTGAATTTGCCGCGAAGAAGAAGCGGCTCACACAGATTACTGGCCAGATTGACCGGATTGTTGAGCACATCATGAACGGCACAGGCAGTAAGAATGTCACAGATAAGCTGGGTGACCTCGAAGCTGAACAAGAATCACTGGAAGCTGAGGTCAGCCAGCGTGAAGCACAGACCACGGTCGTTCCGATCCACAACATCGGTCAAGTTTATCGATCCAAGATCAGGCAACCCACCGATGGTTTGAATGACCCTGCAATCCGTCTGAAGGCCATCGATACGATCCAAAGTCTGATCGACCACATCAAGGTAACCCCAACAAACACTGGGTTTGACGTTGAGTTGCACGGTGAACTGGGTGCTATCATGGAAATGGTGGATGAAAACGAACAACGCCCCGCAGTTGATGCTGCGGGGCGTCCGTTGTCAGTGGTTGCGGGAGTAGGATTTGAACCTACGACCTTCAGGTTATGAGCCTGACGAGCTACCGGGCTGCTCCATCCCGCGCCAATAGCGGGTATGTATTGTGAGTCTGCAGCAGGCGCAACCCCGCTCAGTTAGGAAAGGGGCGCTTTTTCCGGCACATATCGATAACTCATGTCTGCGCTTTCAGATTATGGCATGGCGAAGGATGGCGGCCTTCACCACGTTGATTGTCTTTAGGTTTTCCGACGCCGCCTCCACAGATCGTAGCCAAGCGTCGCGAGGAACACGAAACCGAACGCGATTGTCCAGCGGATGCCATTTGTACTCGCAAAGACCTCCGGCAAAAGGATCACGCCCCCCTCGTCCAGCTGCACCACGATCCGGTCGCGCACCTGATCGCGCACGTAGTCATGAAGGACCAGCTCCACTGCGGGCCCTGTGCTGTTGGGAAAGGAGAACGACAGCACCTGATATCCATCCACGGCGCGCGCTTCGAGCCTGGCATAGAGCGTCAGCGGAATGGACGGATCGAACGTCTGGCTTTGCCCCCCAAAATCTACGGCGATTGATGCATCCCACGGCGCGCTGAAATCGATCGGATCGGCGCTTGGGTGGAGGACCGCAGCAATCGGTGTCAGCTCAAGCGGCCCGTCGAGCGTGCGCAAGGTGAGGCCGGGGATGAGATCAGCCGCGTTTTGCTCGGACTGGGTGAGCGGAAGCGTGACGCCGAGGATCTCTGGCACAGTTGCAAGCGGCATTGAGAGGTAGACTGTGACACGGGTTGGTTTGCGTTCGGTCACGACCTCGACCTGCGCAAGGCTGGGGGTGGCGAGACAGATCAGAAGAGCAAGGAGTGTTCGAAACATGGGGCCACCATAGCGATTTGGCGCGGAGGGAGAAGCGTTGATCGTGTAACCTTGACGTTACTTTCGGCGAGGTATATGTAACCTTGGAGTATCATTTCGTCACCCTTAGGTTATGGAGCTTAACTATGAATATCGTTTCTGTCGTCCGATTTGTCGGCAATTTCTGCGTTGCGGTCGGCTTTATCTTTGTCATCTTCGTCATCATTCCCAATCTGGCACCGGGTAGCGGATCAGCTTGGGGCGTGGCCTTTTTTCTGTTCGCATTGGCGATGATAGGCGGATTTGCCCCCGTCATTGCCGGTCTGTTTCGCCCGAAAGAAGCCCGCGCTGCCTGGGACGAGCAGGTGAACCTGTCGCATCTGCGCAGCTACGTCTTCGGGTACTGGGTCGTCATGGCGGTCTTCTTGGGGCAGCTGGTGCTGGTTCTGGGGGGTGCTTTAAGCGGTGCCGAGGCGTTCTTCATGATGGGGCTGCCATTGGCCGTCGCCCCCGCCGCCTATATGGTTTGGGCGTATCTGACAGGGCGCGCGGGATGAGTGGTCTGAGCAATCGCATCAAGGAGCGGCGGGCTGTGTTGGATCTGACGCAAGCCGCCCTGGCTGATCGGGTCGAGGTGAGTCGCAAGACCATCAATACCGTTGAGAATGGGGTGTTTGTGCCTTCCACCATCCTCGCGCTGAAACTGGCGCGGGTGCTAGAGACGACGGTGGATGAGTTGTTTTCGCTTAATTGAGGCCTGAGTTGGCGAACGGGTGGCGGAAATGCTGCCCGTTTTAGCGCCTTAGGTGTGATTTTGGGGGCTAGACTGTGATCATGGCCAAGATCTGGCCCCTAAACACAACAAAACCGCCCGAAGGCGGCTTGAAGCGGTTAATACTGAGGCATCGAAGAGAGATTACATATGATGTTGCTGGCTAGGTTTGGCGGCGACCTACTCTCCCACGTCTTAAGACGCAGTACCATCGGCGCGGCGGCACTTAACGGCCGAGTTCGGGATGGGATCGGGTGTTTTGCTCGCGCTATGACCACCAAACCAAGTCAACAACATCATATCCAAGTCACACGTTGTGTATGCTTTTGATTTTTCCGAAGAAGTCTAGCTTCTACTGGATCAAATCAAGCCTATCGGACCATTAGTACCAGTCAGCTGAGTGCGTTACCACACTTACACCTCTGGCCTATCGACGTGGTGGTCTACCACGGTCCTCAGGGATACCTTGTTTTGAGGGGGGCTTCCCGCTTAGATGCCTTCAGCGGTTATCCTGTCCGATCATAGCTACCCAGCACTGCCATTGGCATGACAACTGGTCCACCAGTGGATCGTTCACCCCGGTCCTCTCGTACTAGGGGCAACTCCTCTCAAGTATCCTACACCCACGGCAGATAGGGACCGAACTGTCTCACGACGTTCTAAACCCAGCTCACGTACCTCTTTAAACGGCGAACAGCCGTACCCTTGGGACCTGCTCCAGCCCCAGGATGAGATGAGCCGACATCGAGGTGCCAAACGGTGCCGTCGATATGGACTCTTGGGCACCATCAGCCTGTTATCCCCGGCGTACCTTTTATCCGTTGAGCGATGGCCCTTCCACTCGGGACCACCGGATCACTATGGCCGTCTTTCGACTCTGCTCGACTTGTCAGTCTCGCAGTCAGGCTGGCTTCTGCCATTGCACTCAACGAGCGATTTCCGACCGCTCTGAGCCAACCTTCGCGCGCCTCCGTTACGCTTTAGGAGGCGACCGCCCCAGTCAAACTACCCGCCACACAGGGTCCCGGATCCGGATAACGGACCGCGGTTAGACATCAAGCAGAACAAGGGTGGTATCTCAAGGGTGACTCCACAAGGACTAGCGTCCCTGCTTCAAAGTCTACCACCTATCCTGCACATGTTCGGCCTAATGCCAGTGTGAAGCTGTAGTAAAGGTGCACGGGGTCTTTCCGTCTAACCGCGGGAAGCCTGCATCTTGACAGGCAATTCAATTTCGCTGAGTCGATGTTGGAGACAGCGGGGAAGTCGTTACGCCATTCGTGCAGGTCGGAACTTACCCGACAAGGAATTTCGCTACCTTAGGACCGTTATAGTTACGGCCGCCGTTTACCTGGGCTTCAATTCGGAGCTCTCACTCCTCCTTTTAACCTTCAGGCACCGGGCAGGCGTCAGACCCTATACGTCGTCTTGCGACTTCGCAGAGCCCTGTGTTTTTAGTAAACAGTCGCCACCCCCTAGTTTGTGCCCCCAGCCTCTAGTTGCCTAGAAACTGGGCCTCCTTCTCGCGAACTTACGGAGGTATTTTGCCGAGTTCCTTCAACATCGTTCTCTCAAGCGCCTTGGTATTCTCTACCAGTCCACCTGTGTCGGTTTAGGGTACGATCTCACGGAAGAGCTATTTCCAGGAACCTCTTAGCGGCCCACCCAATCCAATAAGGGTGAACAACCTTCGAGATCCGTCACTACTTCCTGGCCCAGGAATATTAACCTGGTTCCCATCGACTACGCCTTTCGGCCTCGCCTTAGGGGTCGGCTTACCCTGCTCAGATTAACTTTAAGCAGGAACCCTTGGACTTTCGGCGACAGGGTCTCTCACCCTGTTTGTCGCTACTCATGTCATCATTCTCACTAGTGATCACTCCACCGGATCGCTCACGCGCCGGCTTCACAGTAAACTCCGAGCCTCCGCTACACCCGAAGGTGCAAAAGAGGCATGGAGCTATGTCACACTACGCTCTGCTACCATGCACTATGTGCATCCTAAGCTTCGGCTCATGGCTTGAGCCCCGTTACATCTTCGCCGCAGGACAACTTATTTAGACCAGTGAGCTGTTACGCTATCTTTAAAGGATGGCTGCTTCTAAGCCAACCTCCTGGTTGTTTTGGTCGTCCCACCTGCTTTCCCACTTAGCCATGAATTAGGGGCCTTAGCTGTAGGTCAGGGTTGTTTCCCTCTCCACTACGGACGTTAGCATCCGCAGTGTGTCTGCCATCTAGTACTCCCGGGTATTCGGAGTTTGGTTAGGATCAGTAAGCCTGTGGGGCCCCATTACCCATCCAGTGCTCTACCCCCCGGGGTATTCGGATGACGCTCTACCTAAATAGATTTCGCAGAGAACCAGCTATCTCCGAGTTTGATTGGCCTTTCACCCCTAGGCACAACTCATCCCGACCTTTTTCAACAGGTGTGGGTTCGGACCTCCAGTAAGTGTTACCTTACCTTCATCCTGGTCATGCCTAGATCACTCGGTTTCGGGTCTGATCCCACGAACTCAACGCCCTATTAAGACTCGCTTTCGCTGCGCCTACACCTATCGGCTTAAGCTTGCTCGTGAGACCAAGTCGATGACCCATTATACAAAAGGTACGCCGTCACAAGACTAGACAATAATAGCAACTTTAGAACCGCATGGTGTAGCGTAAAGCTAATGTTTCCATGCCGGGGTTCGTTGGATAGATGTCTGCATTCGATCTGTGATCGAAGGACAGGGCCATCTTTCCGCCATTTTGAAACTCATAACCGACCGCGATGCCGCTTCGTGCCTCTAGAATGCCGCCCAAATCCGGGCCGCTACCCTGAAAGTAAAATCCGGGCATTAGAGACAGCTCAACAAAGCCGCCGTCACGCTTTCCGAAGGTCCATTCAATGGCAGCACCATTTCCGATCCAAACGTCACCTGTTTCGGTTACCGAAGCACCGAATGTGGGTTGGAATGGTCCGAATTTATGGTCCATGTCGTAGCGAGCATAAAGCTCGGTTCCGATCATTTCGCCTTCGAATATCACGCTTCCTGCGCTCAACGTCCAACCGCCATCGGCGCTGGAACGCTGCAAGCATCCTGTTTCACAGTAATCGGTCCACATCACTGTGGGGCCAATTATGGTAAACAAGACTGCCAAGATACCGTTCATGATGCTTACTTCCTTCTGCTCTCGCATCCGGACATGCACATGAAAGTGCCATGGTTTCAAGTTGATATTATAGTCTAGTCAAGCTCCGACTGTTTGTAGGCGTCCGGTTTCAGAAACTGTTTCACTCCCCTCGTCGGGGTGCTTTTCACCTTTCCCTCACGGTACTGGTTCACTATCGGTCAGTAAGGAGTACTTAGCCTTAGAGGGTGGTCCCCCCATGTTCAGACAGAATTTCACGTGTTCCGCCCTACTTAATACGTCCAATTGAGCTTCCAATACGGGGCTGTCACCCACTATGGCTGATCTTTCCAGATCATTCTTGTCACTCTCATGGCTCGGCTGGTCCCCGTTCGCTCGCCGCTACTAGGGGAGTATCTGTTGATTTCCTTTCCTCCGGGTACTTAGATGTTTCAGTTCCCCGGGTTTGCTCTTTAAGACCTATGTATTCAGTCAAAAAGTACCTGGTTCAGCCAACTTTAAGCTATCCGAAGATAATTAAAGCAAACTGTCAGGTGGGTTGCCCCATTCAGAAATTCATGGATCAAAGCTTGTTCTCAGCTCCCCATGACTTATCGCAGAGTACCACGTCTTTCATCGCCTCTTACTGCCAAGGCATCCGCCAAACGCCCTTCTCGCGCTTGATTTGATCCAGAAGAAGACAGGCCTCTTCCAGACCAAAAGCATACTTTTTCCCGCGTTTCTTCCTTAGAAGAAACACTTTCGAGCGATCCGTGCGGATCACTCTATTGGTTAGTGTACTTGACTTGGACAAAATTACCTTTCTGGTCGGATCAAGTCCGCCAGATGATCATCCCATACTC
>CBDIHL010000028.1:0-30000 GCA_965279125.1 Dinoroseobacter sp. | reverse complement strand
GTTAACCGTGATTTACCCAAACTGCCCTAGCGTAAAGCGGGCGATTTTTTTGAATCGGACCCAAATCAGTCGCGATTCACCCCGGCTGACTCGGTTTGAGTCGCCCAAAACGCGAACGAGTCGCCCTGACATCTGCCAAGGCGACTCGTTTCTGCCCAATCCGCGGGCGATTTTTTGGACGACTCGCTTACGCAGCCGCCACTTTGCGTTTTTGAAGCTTCACCCGCAGCGCCAACAGCCCGATGATCCCCGCCAGATACAACAGCGGCTCAGTCTGCCAGGTCTTCACCACCATTACATAGTGAATGCCGCCCGCTAGCACGGCGAGATACGCCAACTTGTGCAACTTGCCCCAAGCCTGCGCCCCCATCCGACGGATCGCCCCGTTCCAGGAGGTCAGCGCCAAAGGCAGCATCACGATCAAGCCGACCATCCCGATGGTGATCGCCGGACGCTTGACGATATCCTTCCAGATCTCGCCCCAGCGGAACTGGATATCGAGGCCCAGCCAGATCATGAAGTGACCTAGTATATAGAAGAACGCCAAAAGCCCGATCGCGCGGCGGAACTTCAACAGGTTCACCCCCGCATATTTGCGCAAAGGCGTGATCAGCAGCGACGCAATCAGCAACTGCAATCCCCACACACCCATCTGGTGCTCCATCGCTTTGACGGCATCCACGCCGAGCGCCCCGGTGACGCCTTGATAGAACAGCCACGCGGGCAACGTCGCCCCTACTATATATAAGGGCCAAGTCGGCAGCTTCCGCGCGGCCCCGTTGAAGGTGGCGACGGCGTTCATCAGTAGAACTCCGCCAGATCCATACCTTCGTACATTCCGGCAACTTCTTCCTCGTAGCCGTTGAACATCAGCGTATCGCGGCGGCGCGCAAAGATACCGTCGCCGATCCGACGCTCGGACGCCTGTGACCAGCGGGGATGATCCACGTTTGGGTTTACGTTGGAATAGAAGCCATACTCGTTCGGCAGGATCTGGTTCCACGAGTTTTCGGGCTGCGTATCCGTCACGACGATCTTTACGATGCTCTTGATCGACTTGAAG
Organism: Dinoroseobacter sp.; assembly: GCA_965279125.1. GTDB lineage: Bacteria > Pseudomonadota > Alphaproteobacteria > Rhodobacterales > Rhodobacteraceae > Dinoroseobacter. The sequence continues at coordinate 28,937 of CBDIHL010000028.1, read as the reverse complement.
CCGTATTTCCACGGCACCACCAAACGAATGGGCGCGCCGTTCTGGTTTGGCAGTGTCTCGCCATAGAGGCCCGTCGCCATCAGGGTCAGCGGGTGCATCGCCTCGTCCATGCGCAGACCTTCGCGGTAGGGCCAAGGCACGGTACCCCGGTTCTGACCGATCATTTCCTCGGGCCGGACCAGCGTTTCAAAGGCGACGTATTTGCCTGCCGACTGCACACCGACCATTTCCAGCAACTGACGCAGCTCGAACCCCTGCCACGGGATCACCATCGACCACGCCTCAACGCAGCGCATCCGGTAGATGCGGTCTTCCACGTCTTTGCCCTGCATGATGTCTTCGAGACTATACATACCCGGTTTATCGACCAGACCGCCGATTTCCACCGCCCAAGGCGAGATGGTCAGCATATGGGCGTTGGCGGCGGGATCGCTCTTGCCGGTGCCGAATTCGTAGAAGTTGTTGTAGGTGGTGATGTCTTCCCAGCTATTGGGCGTCTCGCCGCCGGCCATATCGATACCGGGTGCCACATCGGGCATCCGTGCAAGGCTTGGCCCCGCGATGCTTCCGGCGGCAAGCGCGCCAAAGCCGGTCATGATCTGACGGCGGTTCATATAGAGGTGCTTGGGCGTGACGTCGTCACTGGTCAGGCGGTGTTTCATGCGGGTGTCTCCTATCTGCTTGCTGACAGTATATAGACACCCTTTGCTGTAACCGCTTTCACGTTGCTGTCACGCGGGGCGCGGTTGCTGAAACAACACGGGCCCGTGAGATCATGCAACCCTCGGTATCCGCTTGCCGGGATAGAGCACATTCATCGGGGTCGAGCTGCCATCCGGCTGCACGATCCGCACATGCGCGCGCTTTAGCTGACGCGGCTCGGGCACGCCGACGGAATGGGCAATCGTTTCGACCTCATGCACGATGCCTTGCGCGTAGTGCTGCACGCGGTGCCACTTTTCCTCAACCACGAGGCCCTGTTGCAAGCGCGGGTCATGGGTCGTGATTCCGGTCGGGCAGGTGTTCTTGTTGCATTTGAGCGCCTGAATACAGCCGAGCGAGAACATGAACCCCCGTGCCGAGGTCACAAAATCCGCCCCCGCCGCCAAAGCCCAAGCGACGTCACCCGGATTAACCAGCTTTCCGGCAGCAACCAGACGGATGCGATCCTGCAATTGATACTCGGCCCGCAGATCCGCCACCAAAGGCAGCGACTCGCGGATCGACATCCCCACGAGATCAATCAGCGGCATCGGCGACGCGCCCGTCCCGCCTTCGCCCCCGTCGAGTGTTATAAAGTCCGGCGCACTCGCCTCCCCCCGCGCCTGAATCAGCGCAAAGAACTCGGCAATCGGCTCCAGAGCGCCAATGCACAGCTTGATACCGGTCGGTTTGCCCGTGACCTCGCGGACATGGGCGATGAAATCGAGAAGATCGCGCCAATCATCGACCTCCACATGGCGGTTGGGCGAATGAGAGGCCTGACCGACCTCCAGCCCACGCACCTTGGCAATTTCAGGCGTGACCTTCGCGCCGGGCAGGATGCCACCTTTGCCGGGCTTGGCACCTTGGCTCAGCTTGATCTCGAACATCCTGATCTGCGGATGCTCGGCCATCTTGGCGAGCTTTGCGTCGTCCAGAAGTCCGTCTTTATTACGTACCCCATATTTCGCAGTGCCGATCTGGAACACGATATCCGCGCCGCCTTTCAGATGCCATTCGCTGACAGCCCCCTCGCCGGTGTTCATCCAGATGCCCGCCGCCTGCGCGCCTTTCGACAGCGCATGCACCGCTGGGGCGGAAATTGCGCCGTAGCTCATGCCCGACAAGTTAAAGATAGAGGTCGCAAGATAGGGATGCCGCGTATCCGGGCCAATCATCATCGCGGGCGCAGGTGTGGCTTGGTCATCCAGCGGCGGAAAGGCCGAGTTCACAAAAATCGGCGTGCCCGGAACGCGCAAATCACGGGTGGATCCAAACGCGACAGTGTTGCCCTTGTCGTCGGCAGCCCGCTCGATCCAGTGGCGTTGGGCGCGGTTGAACGGCAGCTCTTCGCGGTCCATGGCAAAGAAATACTGTCGAAAGAACTCGCCCAAAGTCGAGAACAGGTTTCTGAACCGCCCAATGACCGGATAATTCCGCCGGATCGCGTCGCGGGTCTGGGTGCGGTCGATGATCAGGAGGATCAGAAGGGTTAACGCAACAAGCCCCACAACCAGCACGAAGGCATAGATCAGCCCCTGCACCACATATTCGGTCCATTCCATCATCATCGCGGTGCATCTCCCTGTTCCGGGGCAAGCCTATGCGGCGGTCGGATCAGGCGCGAGAGGGATTTCATGCAAAAAACTGTGAAACAAAGTCGCTGGATTTCTCACAACGCTTCACCCGTTTGTGATGGGACATTCTGTTGGGCGCGCGCTTAGCGAGCAAACGTCTTGGGTCAAGCGCGTTTAAGCAGATTTTATGCAAATCCAATACACCTTTTGCCACGTTTTCTACCTGACCCGCCGCTGATGGCGGGACGTGCTAAAAATCTGGAGAACGACACAATGATCCGCAGAACCTTTATCGCCCTGACCGCAGCAACCGCTTTGACCTCGGGCGCAGCCTTTGCCGGCGGCCACTCCAAGGACATCGTCGACACCGCTGTCGAAGCTGGCACCTTCAACACGCTCGTCGCCGCTGTGACCGCCGCTGGTCTCGTCGACACGCTGAAAGGCGAAGGCCCCTTCACCGTATTCGCACCAACCGACGAAGCTTTTGCAGCCCTGCCCGAAGGCACGGTCGAAGCCTTGCTCGAGGACATCCCAACACTGACCGCGATCCTCACCTACCACGTCGTGCCCGGCAAAGTGATGTCCGGCGATCTGAGCGACAACATGATGGCTGCAACCGTCAATGGCGCAGAAGTCACCATCGGCACCATGGACGGTGTTAAGGTTAACGGCGCGAACGTTGTGGCCGCTGACATCGAAGCGACCAACGGCGTGATCCACGTCATCGACGCAGTGATCCTGCCACCAGAGGGCTAAGCCCAGTCCCGACCAGCGCGGCCCCTTTGGCGGGCCGCGCTTTTCTTTTTCAAATTTGACTAAAACCTATCCAATCGGAGGAGACACCAAATGGACCGTCGCAGCTTTCTGAAAACCACCGCAGCCGCAGCCATGGGCGCAGGCCTTGCTACGCCAGCCCTCGCCATGGGCAACGACATTGTCGATATCGCCGCGGGCAACGCCAATTTCTCGACCCTGGTCGCCGCCGTATCCGCCGCTGGCCTCGTCGACACCCTGAAAAGCCGCGGTCCATTCACCGTGTTCGCCCCGACCAACGCAGCGTTCGCCGCTTTGCCCCACGGCACGTTGGACTCGCTTCTCCGTCCCGAGAACAAGGCGCAGCTGACCTCGATCCTCACCTATCACGTGCTTCCAGGCCAGTTCGACGCTTCGCTTTTGCTGGGTCGTCGCGGTCGTCTGATCACCGTGAACGGCGCGTCGATCCTGTCGGACGGGCGCTCGGGTGCGGTCCATCTGAACGGCGGCACAGCTGTGACCACGCCGAACCTGATGGCCTCTAACGGCATCATTCATGTGATCAACAAAGTGCTGCTGCCGCATTAATCACCCGCTGCGTTAACCTTAAGGCCTCGCTTCAAGCGGGGCCTTATGCATTAAGGTTAAACGTGCTGGTCGATCAGAACCGGATTGCCATCTGGATCAACGACCACGAAACTCGCAGGTCCCGCCTCCGCCTCCAGACCCGCCTCTCCGCTGGTCTCGAGACTCGCTTCTTTCACCTTCGCATAGATGTCACGCACGTCATCGCCCGCCACTTCGCTGGCATCCTGCCCCCATTTCGGGTTGAAAGTCAGCATGTTGCCCTCGAACATTCCCTGAAACAGCCCGACCAAGTGATCGCCGTTCTTCATAATCAAAAAGCCATGCTCGGCCATGCCGCCAAACGTGGTAAAGCCGAGTTGCTCGTAGAAGGCTTGGCTTTTGGCTAAATCCTTAACGCTAAGGCTGATCGAAAATGCACCGAGATTCATAGTAAGCTCCTTCTGTTTGCCGATGCGTTTACCACAAAACAGCTTTCCTTGCGCATAAATCCTCTGCACCTTCGCGCCAAAAGGAGGATACCCATGACCAAAACCGCTATCGTCACCGGGGCCGCACGCGGCATCGGGCTTGCCACCACAAAGCTATTTCTCGCCGAGGGTCGCCGCGTCGCCATGGTCGACCGCGACGCTGATGTGTTGATGGAGGAAGCCGCCAAGCTCGACGGCGTTCTGCCTGTGGTCTGCGATGTCTCCCAGCCTGACGAAGTCGAGGCGATGGTCGCCAAAGTTCTCACCGAGTTCGGTCAAATCGATGCGTTGATCAACAACGCCGGCGTGGCCGATTTCGGCCCGATCGAGGACACAACCTTCGCCCGTTGGAAGCGCGTGATGGAGACCAATCTCGACGGGGTTTTCCTTTGTACTCAGGCCTGCATCCCGGCCTTGCGCGAGACCAAAGGCACCATTGTCAACATCGCCAGCATCTCCGGCCTGCGCGCATCGACCTTGCGCGTGGCCTATGGAACCTCGAAAGCCGCCGTCATCCAATTGACCCTGCAGCAGGCTGTCGAGTTGGGGGAGTACGGGGTCCGCGCCAATGTCGTAGCCCCGGGTCCGGTGCGCACGAAGCTGGCTATGGCGGTGCATAGCCAAGAGATCATCGATGCCTATCACGACGCCATTCCGCTGAACCGTTATGGGTCCGAGGACGAGATCGCGAATGTCATTACGTTCCTGAGCTCGGACAAAGCAAGCTTTGTCACGGGACAGCTCATTGCGTCCGATGGCGGGTTCGAGGCAACGGGAATCGGCCTGCCTGCGTTGCGCACCTAAAGGTTAACTCCGACTGCGTTAACCTTAACACGCTAGACTGGGATCCCGGCGCGTTTGTAGAGGAAGCTCAGCAACCAAGCCGGACCGATCAACAGGAACTGGATGTCTTTGAGAAACGAGGGCTTCTTGCCTTCAATCTTGTGCCCCCAAAACTGGCCAACCCATGCGAGCACGAACAAGACGAGCGCGACCTGCCAGACAACCAGCCCTGCGCCTTCGACCGTCAAGATGATCCAGTAGCTAAGGGCAGCATATAAACCAACGCCCAGCGCCAATGTTGGCGATAAAACAACGTAATAGGTGAGCGAGAGCACCAAAACGATAGTAAGCCAGTTCATCCACGCAAAGCCCGTCATGAACCCTGGCTGCGGGATCGCGTAGAGGCCTGCCATAACTGTCCACACGATCACAGGCACACAAACCCAATGGACGGCCTTGTTGGTCTCGTTTTGGTGGCTTTCGCCATATTCGGCCAGCAACGCCTCGATCTTCCGTGCCATATCGGTCCCCTCCCTAACGACAAAACCATAGAAAAGGCCCGGCCAGCCGCAAAGCCTGACCGAGCGTAAGTTGTTAACGCATTAACCCATTAAGCTTAATGAACAACGGCTTCGTCAGGCGGCGTGCGCTTGGACGTCGAAATCCGATCGCCCACCATCAGCCCATCAGCCGCCGCACTGACCTGCACGGTTTCGCCATCGCCAACCTCGCCCGCCAAGATCATCTCGGCGAGTTGATCCTGCAGCGCACGTTGGATCACACGCTTCAACGGTCGCGCGCCGAACACCGGATCGTACCCCTCCTCGGCCAACCAGTCGCGCGCCGGACCATCCAAATCGAGGGTGATTTTCCGCGCAGCGAGCCGCTTTTCAAGCCGAGCAAGCTGGATGTCCACAATGCCCGCCATATCCCCACGCGCCAGCCGGTCGAAGATGATCGTCTCATCCAAACGGTTGAGAAATTCAGGACGGAAATGCGCCCGCACCGCGTCCATTACATCGCGCTTGGCGGTCCCGGCATCCGCCCCATCGGGCAATTGCGACAAGGCCTGCGCCCCTAGGTTTGAGGTCAAGACGATCAGTGTCTGCTTGAAGTCCACCGTGCGCCCCTGACCATCGGTCAGCACACCGTCATCAAGCACTTGTAAGAGCACGTTAAATACGTCCGGGTGCGCCTTCTCGACCTCGTCAAAGAGCACGACTTGATACGGGCGGCGGCGCACCGCCTCCGTTAGAACACCGCCTTCATCATAGCCGACATATCCCGGAGGCGCGCCAATCAATCGCGCAACCGCATGTTTTTCCATGAATTCCGACATATCAATGCGAACCATCGCCTGGTCATCGTCAAACAAGAACTCAGCCACAGCCTTGGTTAGTTCGGTTTTTCCAACACCGGTTGGTCCCAGAAACAAAAACGAACCAAGGGGCCGATTTTCATCATTAAGACCCGCCCGCGCACGGCGAACTGCGTTGGAAATCGCATGAACGGCAGAATGCTGGCCGATCACGCGACGCCCCAGCTCATCCTCCATCCGGAGAAGTTTCTCGCGATCCCCTTCGAGCATTTTCGAGGTCGGGATCCCGGTCCACCGTTCAACAACGCTGGCGATTTGTTCAGGGCGCACGGCCTCTTCAACCATGACCTCTTCCTCGCGCGATTCGGCCTCAGACAGCTGCTTTTCGAGCCCCGGGATCACACCATACGACAGCTCCCCCGCCTTGCCCAAATCACCAGCACGCTTGGCTTGGTCAAGCTCAGCTCGCGCGCGGTCCAGCTCTTCTTTCAACCCGCGTGCGGCATCGAGCTTGTCACGCTCGGCCTGCCACTGCGCCGTCATACCAGCCGATTGCTGCTGCAGCTCGCTCAGCTCGCGTTCCAGTTTTGCGAGGCGATCTTGCGACGCGGCATCGTCTTCTTTCTTCAAGGCTTCCGCTTCGATCTGCTTTTGCAGAATTTCGCGGTCGAGCGCGTCCAACTCTTCCGGCTTGGAATCCACTTCCATGCGCAAGCGCGACGCCGCTTCGTCCATCAGATCGATCGCCTTATCGGGCAGGAACCGATCCGTTATGTAGCGATGCGACAGCGTTGCCGCAGCTACGAGCGCGCTGTCGGAAATCCGAACACCATGATGCAGCTCATATTTTTCCTTGATACCGCGCAGGATCGAGACGGTGTCTTCGACCGTTGGCTCCTCCACAACGACGGGTTGGAATCGCCGCGCAAGCGCTGCATCTTTCTCCACGTGCTTGCGGTATTCATCGAGGGTTGTGGCCCCCACACAATGCAACTCCCCCCGCGCCAAGGCGGGCTTAATCAAGTTCGCAGCATCCATTGCGCCATCGGATTTTCCAGCCCCTACAAGCGTGTGCATCTCGTCAATAAACAAGATGATTTCGCCCGCCGCCTCGGTCACCTCCGTCAGGATACTTTTCAAACGCTCTTCAAATTCACCACGGTATTTCGCGCCCGCAATCAAAGCCCCCATATCAAGCGCCATGAGCCGCTTGTTACGCAAGCTCTCCGGCACATCGCCATCAACAATGCGCAGCGCGAGCCCCTCGGCAATCGCTGTCTTGCCCACACCCGGCTCGCCGATCAAAACGGGGTTATTTTTGGTCCGGCGCGATAGCACCTGCATGGCGCGCCTGATCTCTTCATCACGGCCGATGATGGGGTCGATCTTGCCCTTTCGAGCCGCCTCAGTCAGATCCTGCGCGTATTTCTTCAGCGCCTCATAGGTGTCCTCGGCGCTCGCCGTATCCGCAGTGCGCCCACCGCGAATATCGTTAATGGCGGCATTCAGGGCCTGTGCATTTACTGCGCCCGCTTCCATGGCATCTTTGGCTTTGGATTTGACCATTGCGAGCGCCATCAAAACGCGCTCCACCGGTACAAAGCTATCACCGGCCTTCTTGGCAACGGTCTGGGCTTCGTCAAAGACGCGTGCCATGAGCGGATCAAGATACACCTGCCCTGCATCGCCGGACACTTTCGGCAACTTTGAAACCGCAATATCGACGGCTTGTTTCACGCGATCCGGGGCCCCACCCGCACGCGCAATGAGGTTGCTCGCAAGCCCCTCTTCATCATCCAAAATGGCTTTCAAAAGATGCTCTGGCACCAACCGCTGGTGACCCTCACGCATCGCAATCGTTTGCGCCGCTTGGATAAACCCGCGCGAGCGCTCCGTGAACTTTTCCATGTCCATCGGTTTTCTCCTATGATTAGCACCCGTTTTCGTGGCACCCGCTTTGCGGCACACCCCGATCTGGGCCTCATTCAATATGTGGGAAGCAGCCAGCCCCGCTGCAAGGGTCAAAGACGATAGAGCTTTTGTAGCGCACGCCCGCGCGCCTGCATCGCCTTGGAGCGATCGGTAAGGGCTTGAGCAATCCGCGCGTCGCGATCCTGCTCCTGTCCCTTTGGGGTCGTCCTTATATAAGCGTCGAACGCCCAAACGCGCACCAGAATGCGTGGATGACGATTATGCGGCACCAGTTGGTCCCGTAGGATGGTGGCAGCTTCGGGGGCATGTTGCACCATTTGCAAGACATGGAGGATGGCGTCCGCCGCAGTCAGCTCCGCAAACTTCTCAAATACGTCAACGGTCGTCTGCCCAGCTTCGGCTTGCGCCTTAAGAATCCACGTTGAAGCAACTTCATTTGGACCTGGCAATTCGGCCAACAAAATACTCGGCTCAACAGACATCAAATTCCGCAAGGGAGCCACCGACGTGCCGTCCCATGCCGCCAGAACCAACCGCACCTCTTCGCGTGTCATCACAACCTCCACTTTTTCTTGCTCTAAATACTCACTAGAGACACAGCAGCAAAGAAACCCCCCGGAGTTCTCACATGTCCGACGATCGCCTCATAGTCGCCCTTGATGTCCCTAACGCACTGGACGGTCTCGCCCTCGCCGAAAAACTGGGCCCGAGCGTGAATTTTTACAAAATCGGCCTCGGGATGCTGACGGGGGGCGGTCTGGCGCTCGCAAATGAGCTGAAATCCGAGCAGGGCAAGCGTATTTTTCTCGACATGAAGCTCTTCGATATCGGCGCAACGGTGGAGGCTGCTGTCCGGGGTCTAGCGCAGTTCGATCTGGATTTTCTGACGGTACACGGCGATCCGCATGTGGTGCGCGCGGCCAAGGAAGGTGCTTCGGGGACTGATCTGAAGATCCTTGCCGTAACAGTGCTGACTTCCCTTGATCGCAGGGATCTCGATGACTGCTTGATCAGGCCCGGCGATGTCCCGTCTTTGGTCGTCGACCGCGCCGTGCGCGCGTTTGAAGCGGGTGCAGATGGCGTGATCGCCAGCCCACAGGAATCAGCCCTTATCCGCGCGTTGCCTGAAGCCGCAGGTCGTATGATAGTCACGCCGGGTGTGCGCCCCGCAGGCAGTGCCAAAGGCGACCAGAAACGCGTCATGACCCCCGGCGATGCCATCCGTGCAGGCTCCGATCATATCGTGGTTGGCCGCCCGATCTGGCAAGCAACCTTGCCGCGTGAAGCCGCCGATGCTGTGTTGGCGGAGCTGCCTTAAAGACGTAGACTTCGGTTATGCCCAGCTTGTGCCGAGACTGCTTTGAGATGTTTGCGGCCCGCGGTCGGTGCCCAGCCTGCCGCAGCCCGCGCACGCTGCACCATCCCGAGCTTTACGATCTGTCCATCGCACATATGGACTGCGACGCCTTCTTCGCGAGCGTCGAAAAACGCGACCGCCCCGATCTGGCCGACAAGCCCGTGATCATAGGCGGGGGCCAACGCGGTGTCGTCTCAACTGCGTGCTATGTCGCGCGTATCCGAGGCGTGAAATCCGCAATGCCTATGTTTAAGGCCATGAAGCTTTGCCCCGATGCGGTCGTCCTCAAGCCGAGGTTCGAAGCCTATGTCGAGGCCAGCAAGGCCATTCGCACGATGATGGAAGACCTGACCCCTTCGATCGAGCCGCTCAGTCTTGATGAGGCCTTTCTTGATCTCCGCGGCACAGCACGACTTCATGGCGCGCCGCCTGCCGTCATGATGGCGAAACTGACCAAGCGCATGCAAGATGAACTGGGTCTGACGGGATCCATCGGGCTGAGCCACAACAAGTTTCTCGCCAAGATTGCATCCGACCTTGATAAGCCTCGCGGCTATGCAATCATCGGGGCGGCTGAAACAGAAGCGTTTCTCCATGACAGATCTGTCCGGCTGATCTGGGGGGTTGGTCCCGCCGGGCAGGACGCGCTCAATACCGCTGGTATCCGCACATTTGCCGATCTGAAACGGTGGGAGCGGCGTGATTTGAACGCACGATTCGGCAGCATGGGCGAGCGACTGTGGCATCTCGCGCGGGGGCAAGACAAGCGACGCGTATCCGCCCATGCCCCGATCAAAAGTATCTCCAATGAGACTACATTTAACACAGATACAGCCGATACGGCGCTTCTTGACGGGCACCTGTGGCGTATGGCCGAGAAGGCCGCCAGCCGCGCGAAGGCCCGCAATCTGGCGGGTCGTGTGGTGACCTTGAAGTTAAAGCGGGCCGATCATCAAAGCCTCAGCCGCCGCCACCGCCTGCGCAGTCCGACGCAAATGGCCGACACGCTGTACCGGGAGGCCGCCGATTTGCTGGCCAGTGTCACCGATCCCGGTCCGTTTCGCCTGCTGGGCGTCGGCCTGTCGGAACTTGTGCCCGCTGATCAGGCCGACCGCATCGGCGATCTGCTGGACCCCCAAGCGGCCAAGCGCGCCGCGGCCGAGCGTGCAACGGATGCAATCAAGGCAAGGTTTGGGAACGATGCGATTGTGAAAGGCCGCGGCTTGCGCTGAGACAGCATGACGACCTTGCGTTTATTCTGCGGCCAAACTGACTGTAGGGCGTCCAAAATCCGCGATCTCGGTCATGGCTTGCGTCAGCTTCGCGCGAAACGCCTCGAATCCCTCATGGGGCCGAACCCCGCGTTCATCCATATAGAGCCCGCGATCAATCTCCACCTGTACCACATGCACGTCTTGGGCAGGTCGCCCATAAGCTTGGGTAATATAGGCCCCCGCAAAGGGCGCATTGCGCGCAGTCACAAGGCCAGCGGCAGCGAATGCGGCCTCGATATGCTCGATCACCGGGCCGGAGGCCGCAGCCCCGAACCGATCCCCAAGCACGACATCCGGCCTGCGTCCCGTACTGTCGCGCAGGGTGGCAATCGCTTCATGGGGCATTGAATGACAATCCACGAGGATTGCATGACCGAACCTCGCCTTTGTCGCCCCGATCATCGCGCGCAATTGCGCATGGTAGGGACGCCAATAGCGCTGCACCCGCATTTCGGCCTCCGACAACGCCAATTTACCCCGGTAGATCGCGCGCCCGTTCGAGACCACGCGGGGAATCACACCAAGCCCGGAGGCCACTCTCGGGTTGTGCCCCATACGTGGCGCGCCTGCGATAACGGCGGCGTCCAACTCATCCTCGGCGCGGTTCAGGTCAATATAGGCACGCGGCATCGTGGCGAGAATCGATTGCGCCCCAAGATCCGGGGCCGCAGAGATCAGATCATCGACATACGCATCCTCCGAAGAGCGCACGCTCAGTTCGTCCAAAACCGTCTGTTTCAAGAAGGTTTTGGGATAATTACGTCCTGAATGCGGGGAGGCAAACATAACGGACGTGGTACAGACCGAGGGGCTGCGGAGGGTAAAGGCGTCACTGCTCATACAGATGCATATAGCGCAAAAATTCAGTCCTCCAAAAGGCTTGAACCCCCCACGTAACCCTTTTATAGAAGCGCGACTTAGACGGCGGAGGTCCCTTCGCGTGTCTTAAGGGCGATTAGCTCAGTGGTAGAGCACTTCGTTGACATCGAAGGGGTCACAAGTTCGAACCTTGTATCGCCCACCATCGTTTCCCCCGGGTTCGGGGGCCAGAATTTAACGGCGCATGTCACAAGCGCCGCGCGTCAGGAGAAAGACCATGAAGGTCCGTAACTCGCTTCGTTCGCTCAAAGCCCGTCACCGGGATTGCCGCATCGTGCGCCGTAAAGGCCGCGTCTATGTGGTCAACAAGACCCAGCGTCGCTTCAAGGCCCGTCAGGGCTGATCAAGACCGACTGCGCGTCGTGCAAGATGTGCCGCCCGAGCAGATGCTCCGGCGGCTTTTCTTGTGTCGAGGCATCGGCTAAGCGCCCGCGTCCCGGATATGTGGGCGGCTAGTTGCCACCCACCGCTTCGGCCAGCATCCGCACGGCCGTTGCCTGGTCCACATATCCGGTCGCGTCTATCTCTCGCGCGCGCTGGAACCGCCGGATCGCACGCCGAGTGGCCTCATCGAACTGACCATCCACGCGCCCCGGCTCCAGCCCCAGATCCGCCAGACGCCGTTCGGCCAGAAGGCGAATGACCGGATTGCCCAGCACCTGATTCTCCACCGCCGCAAGCTGAGCGCTGTTGTCTTGCGCCTGCAACTCAGACAGCGCCGCCTCGGCCTCGCCCGCGAATGCTCCATCGGGGTAGCGCTGCAAATACTGCTGGTAAGCCCCGGCGCTGCCGTTCTGGCGCACGTCATCCCAAAACAACCTCTCTTCGGCGCGGGCCTGTCTGCGGGCTTGGCGCTCGAACTGGCGCAGGCGTTGCAGGGCTTCGGCCTCGAATAAGCCATCCGGGTAACGCTCCAGATAAGTGCGGTAGGCCTCGGGCGTATCGGTCCGTTCGGTCCGCCGCCAGACGGCGCCTTCGCGGGCCGCTTCCTGGCGCGCACGCTCGGCGGCTTCGGCTTCCAGTTCTGCCTGACGCAGCCGCGCCTGATCGTTCAGCCGCACCAATTGCGGCGCATCGAAGTGCCCACTTTGGAACAGGCCGTTATCTGCTTGCCAGGCGCGAATGCCAGCCCGCGTTCCGCGCCCGAAAATCCCGTCGATGCCGCGCGTGTTATAGCCCAGCAACACCAAGGACCGCTGGATCGCACGCCGGTCGTTTCGGTCAAACCCAAGGGCCGCTTCGGCGGCTTCGGCTTCGCGCTGTGGGCGCTCGCGTATATCGCCCAGAAGCGCTGTCGCCTCTGCAGAAAACGCTCCGTTCGGGTAACGGTCAAGATAAGCCTCTACCGCTTCGGTCGTCCCAATCGCCTGAACCGCGGCCCAAAATCCTTCCTCGCGCGCCGTCTCGGGGTCGGCACCTGATCCGGCCTCGCTCAGAAACGGATGCAGATGCGCCAAATACCCTTCAACAACCACGGCACCGTCAAATTGCCGAATTCCGTCCAGCATCGGCACGGTGTCGCTGAGCACGACCTGCTCGATGAACTCCGAAATGTCCCCCGGCCTGCCTGTGGCCAAAGTCACCCCTTGCGGAATATCGACCGCGCCAAGCCCCTCGCGCCAGCGTCGATCAAGATCGCGCACCGTCCCGCGTTCGGTCCCAATCGCAATCACGGCACCGCCGGGCCGGGTCGCCGCGATCTGCAACAATTCCGTCATGGAAATCGCCGAGCGGGACAGGCGCAATCCGTTGCCCGGATTGGCATCAGCGGGCAAAAACAGGCTGGTCGCGTCGCGGTTGACCATATGCCCGGCGAGCACGAAAATCAGACGATCAGCGTCATCCATCCGGTCAAACAGCAGGTCGAGCACATCTTCAAACTCAGCACCGGACAGATCGCGGCCCGAGATCACCTGAAACCCAGCCTCACGCAGCGGAAATTGCAGATCAAATACCGCATCAGCATCGCGCACCGTGCCGGCCCGGTCATGATCCCGGTTGCCGATAACGACGGCCACATCCCGGGCCATTGCGGTTGTGGCCCAAAGGGCAGCAAGCCCGGCTAGCATAATCAAGCGCATCATGTTTCCTCCCCAGGACCGACCCAAGGAAGCATAGGCATGGCCGCCGCCCCCCTTTGGCTTCCCCATCATTGGGCAGTGCGGGCGACATGACAACCTAAACCACGGACCCCGCCGCGAAGTCAGTCGTCTTTCGGGGCAAGCTTTCCAGCCATCCAGAACAGAAATATCGCCGAAAGCAAGCCTGCGCCAAGCCAGATCCAGCGCACCCCCTCAGACCCAAAGGCCAGCATGATCCCGATCACCAAGGCCATAAGCCCAGCGCTGGAAATCAGCTTGGAGAGCACCTCAGACCTTGCCGCGCAGCAGGTCTTTGTAGTCGCGCTTTTGCAGCCAGAGTGTTGCGGCAACGCCCCCGACCATGCCTGCGAAGGCCACCAACATCAGCGGCACGACCGACGCGCCCGAAGGGGCCGAGACCGCAAGCGCCCCAAAGGCCCAAAAGCTGCACCATGCGATCACCGCGATCAGTGCGATCAGTTTCTTCTTCATTCGTCTCTCTCCCGTTCCTGCGCCTGCGCGCGGCCTTTGCGGAACACCAGACTGCCAACGATACCGTAAACGAACAGCAAGCCAAGCGACCAGATAAACTGATCCGCCCAAAGCTCGGGAAGCCCAAAGATCAAGCCGCCCACGCCGCACAGCCCCACAACGAGGCCTTGGGCAAGATCCGCAAATTTCGTCACATACCGCCCGATAGCGTAGCAGCCCCCAAGGCCGAGCGCGAAAAACAATACACCGATAAGGATCATAAGGGTTCTCCACCACGCGCAACACCGCGCGCGTCATATCCAGAATTCGGTGCAAAATCCACTATGCGCGATACTCGGAATAATTTTTGCCCAAGACGTGAATTCCGTATGCTAAGGCTTTGGCATGGATATCGATGCCCTGCCCCTCGTTTACTACGGTCTGATTTGCGCGATGCTCGCAGGTTTCACACCGCGCCTGATCGGTTTGACCGGACGTGTCATTCTTGGCGGGATCGTCGGCATTGCCGCAGCCTTCTGGATGCCCGAGGTGCAGAGCCAGTTCACCGCCTTTACCGGCTGGTAGGCGGCGTTATTCTGCGGCCACCGCGCTTTCGGCATTCTCGACCTTGACCGCACAGAACTTGAACTCGGGGATCTTGCCGTAGGGATCGATGGCCGAATTGGTCAGCAGGTTTGCCGCCGCCTCCACATAGGCAAACGGCAAGAACACCATATCCTCAGCCACAGCCCGATCGGCGCGCGCCAGCAAGGTCACCGCTCCACGCCGCGTTGTCAGCCGCACCCAACCGCCGGGCATCACGCCCAGTTTGCGCAAGGTCTTGGGATGAAGCGAGCAATTCGCCTCAGGCTCCACCGCGTCGAGCACTTTTGACCGCCGCGTCATCGACCCGGTATGCCAATGCTCAAGCTGGCGACCGGTGGTCAGGATCATCGGATAGTCCGCATCGGGCGCCTCGTCGGGCGGGATCACATCCGCAGGCGTGAAGCGTGCGCGTCCGTCGGGACGTGGGAAACCGTCGCCAAAGACAATTGGCTGACCGGGATCTTCGGGGCTAAGGCTGGGATATGTCACCGCGTTCTCACCACTGAGGCGGTCCCATGTGATGTTGTCGAGTGAGCGCATATTCTGCTTCATCTCGGCGAAAACCTCACTGGGATGCGTGTAGGTCCAGCCAAGGCCAAGGCGCTTGGCCAGTTCCACCTCGATCCACCAATCCTCGCGCGCCTCACCCGGAGGTGTGACCGCAGGACGACCCATCTGGACCTGGCGATTGGTGTTGGTGACGGTGCCGCTCTTCTCAGCAAAGGCGCTGGCGGGCAGAATCACATCGGCGTAATTGGCCGTTTCCGTGATGAACAGGTCCTGCACCACGAGATGATCCAGCTTGGCGAGCGCATCGCGCGCATGATCCACGTCCGGATCGCTCATCGCGGGGTTCTCGCCAAGGATATACATCGCCTTGATCTCGTCACGGTGCACCGCATCCATGATCTCAGTCACGGTCAGGCCTTTTTCGTTGCTAAAATCCCCACTGCCCCAAACATCCGTAAACGCGCTGCGCACACCGTCATCGGTAACGCTTTGATAATCCGGCAAGAACATCGGAACGAGGCCCGCATCAGACGCCCCTTGCACATTGTTTTGCCCCCTGAGCGGATGCAGACCCGCGCCCGGACGGCCCACATGACCGGTCATCAACGCGAGGCTGATAAGACAGCGCGAGTTGTCGGTCCCGTGGATATGCTGCGAAATACCCATGCCCCAGAAGATCATGCCCGCTTTGGCCCCGGCAAAAGTGCGGGCAACATCGCGCAGAACCTCAGGCTCGATCCCGCAAATCTCGGACATTTTCTCGGGTGAGAAGCCTTTTAGATGCGCCTTTTCGGCCTCCCAATTCTCGGTATAGGCCTCGATATATTGCTGATCATAGAGACCCTCTTCCACGATCACATGCATGATCGCGTTCAGCATGCTCACATCCGCGCCGGGGCGGAATTGCAGCATATGGCTTGAGAACCGTTTCAAGGCTTGGCCCCGCGGATCCATCACGATCAGCTTGCCGCCGCGCTTGGTGAACTGCTTGAAATAGGTCGCCGCAACCGGATGGTTCTCGGTCGGGTTGGCGCCGATGACGATGGCGACATCGGCATTCTCGATCTCGTTGAACGTGGCCGTGACGGCGCCCGATCCGACATTCTCCATCAAAGCGGCAACCGAGGACGCGTGGCACAGCCGCGTGCAGTGATCGACGTTGTTATGGCCGAAGCCTTGGCGGATCATCTTTTGGAACAGATAGGCTTCTTCATTGGTGCATTTGGCGCTACCAAATCCAGCCACCTCGCGCCCGCGCCCCTTAAGACCGTTCGCGGCGAAATCGAGCGCCTCGTCCCATGTCGCTTCGCGGAAATGGGTTTGCCAGTTGCCCGGATCAACGTTGAGGCCCTTTGCAGGCGCATCCGCGCGTCGGATCAGCGGCTTGGTTAATCGATGATCGTGGTGAATATAGTCGAAGCCGAAACGCCCTTTGACGCAAAGACGCCCCTCATTCGCAGGACCGTTGATGCCTTCGACGAACTTAACCTTGTTGTCCTTAACCTTAAGGCTGACCTGACAGCCGACCCCGCAGAACGGACAAACCGATTCGACCTCGGCGTCATAATCCGCGCTATCACCCACCTGCGCCTCGTCCACGACAGTCGCGGGCATCAAGGCCCCGGTCGGACAGGCTTGCACGCATTCACCGCAGGCCACGCAAGAGCTTTCGCCCATCGGATCATCGAAGTCGAACACCGGGTAGGCATCATGCCCGCGACCGGCCATGCCGATCACATCGTTGACTTGGACCTCGCGACAGGCGCGCACGCAGAGCCCACATTGAATGCAGGCATCAAGGTTAACGCTCATGGCGACATGGGAGTTATCCAGAAGCGGAATGCGCCCGGCCTCAAGCGTCGGAAGCCGCGATGTGGTAACGCCATTCGCCTCGGCCATGTCCCAAAGGTGGCTGGATTTATCATGGGCGACATTGCGTTCGGGCTGATCGGCCAGCAGCATCTCGACGACCATCTTGCGGGCCGAGGTCGCACGCGCGTTGTTCGTCACAACGACCATCCCCTCGGACGGCTCGCGGATACACGAGGCGGCCAAAGTGCGCTCGCCCTCAATCTCGACCATGCAGGCCCGGCAATTGCCATCGGGGCGATACCCCGGCGCGGGCTTGTGGCACAGATGCGGGATCACGAGGCCACGACCATTGGCGACCTCCCAAATGGTCAAGCCCGCCTCAGCGGTAACCGCCTCGCCATCAAGGGTAAATGTGATCGTATCGGCCATCGTCGTCCTCCAATTGCGCAAATCCTAACCATTTGGCGTGTCTTTGCGAGCCTCTGATCCGACATTGCGCGTCCCAATTGCGCCGCGCGGGCAAGCGCTTGTTTCCCATAGGCGACTTTGGGATTGCCCCTGAGACGCGTCCGCCTATTCTGCGCGCCTGTTCCCAACACCGGAGGCCGCATGGCTGAGATCATTTTGGTGCGCCACGGCCAAGCCAATTCCAAGGCCCGCGACGCCGTTAGCTATGACCGCCTCAGCGATTTGGGTCAGCAGCAGGCAACATGGCTCGGGCAGCGGATGCGCGAGACCAATCCCCATTTCGACCGGGTTTATGCGGGGTCCCTGAAGCGCCAGCGCGGGACAGCCGAGGCGATGGGATATGGTAAACAGGTGATCGAAGATGATCGCTGGAACGAGCTCGATTATTTTAGCCTGTCGAAAGCGATGGAGGCCGAGCATGGCCTGCCTTTCCCCGAAAAACCCGATGATTTTGCCGAGCACGCACCCCAGCTATTCCGCGCCTGGAAAGAGGGGCGCATCAAGGACGAGACCGAGCCATTCGCCAAATTCGAAAGCCGCGTGCTGGAGGCTTTGACGGAAATCGCTGCAC
Organism: Dinoroseobacter sp.; assembly: GCA_965279125.1. GTDB lineage: Bacteria > Pseudomonadota > Alphaproteobacteria > Rhodobacterales > Rhodobacteraceae > Dinoroseobacter. The sequence goes on along the minus strand of CBDIHL010000028.1, from coordinate 10,788 downwards.
CCGGTGGGCGTGTTTTGGTGGTCACCTCTGCGGGCGTGATCGGTGCCGTGATGCGCAACCTCTTGGGTTTTGACACTGACGGCATGGTTAAGATCATCCTGCACACCATGAATTCCTCCGCCCACCGGATCGAGTTCATTAACCACAAACCGTATCTTCACGGCTTTAACGACGCGGCCCATCTGGCCAGCCCGGATCGCGCCCATGCGAGGACATATGTCTGATTATCCAGCCCTCAGCCTGCATTATTCGCCCGGCACCGTCGCGGTTACCGTCGCCCTTGCCGCACACGAGATGGGCATTCCGCTTGATCTGGTGCGCGTGGATTTCGCCAGCGGCGCGCAAATGCAAGCGCCGTATCTGGCGGTGAACCCCAAAGGCCGCGTGCCTGCGCTGGTCACCCCGCAAGGCGTGCTGACGGAAACGGGCGCGATCCTCGACTACCTCGCGCGGCTGAACCCCGACGCGGGCATGGTGCCGCGCGATCCGTTCGAGGCAGCAAAAATGCGCGCTGTTATGTATTACCTCGCCAGCACGATGCACGTGAACCACGCCCACAAACTGCGTGGGTCTCGCTGGGCGACGCAGGAGGCAAGCTTTGCCGACATGCAGGCCAAGGTCCCCGAAACCATGTCCGAGTGCTGCGCATATTTGGAAGCCGAGGTTGTGCGAGGCCCCTATGTGCTGGGCGATGCGATGTCCTTGGCCGATCCCTATCTCTATGTTGTCTGCACGTGGTTAAAGGGCGACGGTGTGTCGGTATCCGATTACCCAAAACTCAGCGCGTTTTTTGAGACCTTCGGGGCCCGCCCTTCCGTCGCGGCCATGCGTGAGGCGGGGGTCTTGTCATGACGCATCTCTGGGTTCGAGCCGAACAGAGGCCTAACGAAGACCGTGTGGGCGTGACACCCGAAGGGGTTGCCGCACTGGTCGGCGCTGGGATCAGGGTCACCGTCGAGGACAGTTCCGTTCGCGCCATCGGCATTCAGGGGTACCACGATGCCGGGGCAGAGATCGCGCCAGAGAACACATGGCCCGATGCGCCCAAGGACGCGGTCATCTTTGGCCTCAAAGAGCTGCCAGACGATGGCACCCCCCTGCCGCACCGCCACATCATGTTCGGTCACGCCTATAAGGGCCAAGCCGATGGGCGCGTGCTGCTTGATCGGTTCAAAGCGGGGGGCGGGACGCTCTATGATCTGGAATATCTGGTGGATGAGACCGGTCGCCGCGTCGCTGCCTTCGGGTATTGGGCGGGCTATGCCGGGGCCGCAGTGGCCCTAAAGTGCTGGTTGGCGCAGCAAGCAGGTGGGATAGCCGGGGCGGTTTCGACCTATGCGAGTGCGCCGAAATTACTGGACGACCTGCAAACCAGCCTCGGCAATACACGCCCAAACGTGATCATCATCGGCGCCCTCGGACGGGTTGGCTCCGGCGCACGGGATCTCTGCGCCGCGATGGGGTTAACCACAACCAATTGGGACATGGCTGAGACCGCCCATGGGGGGCCATTTCCCGAGATCCTTCAGCACGACATTTTCCTGAACTGCATTTTCGCCAGCCCCGGCACACCCGTCTTTGTGCCCCAAAGCGCCAAAGCTGCCCCGCGCACGTTAACCGTGATCGGGGATATTGCCTGTGATCCGGGCAGCGATTTCTCTCCGATCAAGGTCTATGATCGCGCGACCGATTGGGACGCGCCCGCCCTTCGCGTGGCCGACGCCCCCCCGCTGGATGTGACGGCGATTGATAACCTGCCGTCGCTGTTGCCGGTCGAGAGCTCGGAAGATTATGCGGGCCAATTGCTGCCCACTTTGCTCAGCCTTGGCGATTTGAACGCCCCCGTCTGGGCGCGCGCCGAGGCCCTTTTTCACACCCATCGCGGCTAGGGAGATACGCGTATGACAATTCATTGGTGCGGCACTGGCCTAAGTGCGATTCCCGGTCTTCGGCGACTGATCGAGGCTGGCCATGATGTGCAGGTCTGGAACCGGACGCCAGACAAAGCGCGCGAGGCTGTGGGTGACCTGACCGATAAGATCGCGGGGTTTGACATCGACACGCTTGGGGCGGTTTTGACCCCCGGCGATGTCGTCGTGTCCATGCTGCCGGGCGATTGGCACGTCCCGCTTGCCGAGCTTTCCATTGGCAAAGGCGCGCATTTCGTGTCCTCCAGCTATATCGCGCCGGACATGCGCGCGCTTGATTCGGTGGCAAAGGCGGCCGGTGTGGCCCTTGTGAACGAGGTCGGCCTTGATCCCGGCATCGACCATCTGATGGCCCACGCCTTGGTTGAAGACTACCGCGCCTCTGAGGCCTTTGCGCCTGCGAATGCCACGCACTTCCTCAGCTATTGTGGCGGCATCCCGAAGACGCCGAACCCGTTTCGCTATAAGTTCAGCTGGTCGCCGCTGGGGGTATTGAAAGCGCTACGCTCGCCCTCCAAATCCTTGCGCGATGGCAAGCCGTTCGATGTGGCGCGCCCTTGGGACGCGATTTCCACCTACACCGCCCCGCTGCCAACGCCCGAAAGCTTCGAGGTGTATCCGAACCGCGACTCGCTGCCGTTCATGGCGCAGTACGATTTTGGCGAAGACTGGAACACGCAAACCTTTGTCCGGGGCACCCTGCGCCTGAACGGCTGGACAGAGGCCTGGGGCGATGTGTTCACCGAAATCGAAACATTGTCAGGCGAGGCGGGCGAGGCCCGTTTGCGCGAGATGTCGGATCAGTTCTGGGCGGAAAACGCGTATGACGAGGGCGAGCCGGACCGCGTGGTGCTCTGCGTTGACCTGAAGGCCGAAGCGAACGGCAAGGCGGTCTGGCACAAGACCTACGTGATGGATGCGTGGGGCGATGCAAACGGCACGGCGATGGCGCGTCTGGTCTCGGTGCCCGTCTCCTTGGCGGTTGAGGCGGCAATCGCTGGCAAAATCGGTGCGGGCGTATCAGCCGCGCCAAACGCGCCGGAGCTGGTTGGCGATTGGTTGGGCACGGTCTCAGACCTCGCCCAGTATCTGACCGTCGTGGATCACCTAGCCGACTAGGCGCTAAAGATCGTCCTCGGCGTCGGTCACATCGATGCCGAGCGCGTCCATTCCGCTTTCCAGATAATCTGCCAGCTCGGGGATACCGCTCAGGTATTCCTCGGTTGGCGCGGTGGCTTCCTGGCGCGCGGTCGCTTTCGCCTCTGCCAGATCATCCGCGTCAAAGCTGTCGCGCCCGATCCACATGCAGGCAACAAGGCTGATCTTTTCGTCCTCGTTCATGCCCGCGATATAGTCGTGCATATGCACCGACTCGGGGCCGTTTTCCCGCGCAAGGGCTATCACGCGGACGAGTTTAGATGTGCTGATCTCAAGCATGGTCGGCCTCCTACAGGGTGCGCCAAGTCAACGGCAAAACGCCCCCTCGGCGCAACCCCAAGGTGCAGCGGCTATTTGCCCCCGCTGCCAAACACCCGGTAATAGAGCCAATCTGGAAAGAACTGACTGGCCCGGAAGAACAGGCTGAACGCACGCGGGAAGCTCTTTTTGAAGCGATCCGTGCCCATGAACTCGACCATTTCACGGGCCGCATCGTCGGCTTCCATGATGAACGGCATCGCGTGGGTGTTTTTGTCGGTCAGACGCGTCTTGATATAGCCGGGATTGATGATCTGGACCTGAACGCCCGACCCGCGCAAATCGCATTCCATCGATTCCGCCAGCGCTTGCACGCCGCCCTTGGACGCCGCGTAGCCAATCGCGCCCGGCAAGCCGCGGAAGGCCGATAGCGATCCGGTCAACACCACATGGCCGCTGTCACGCGCAACCATCCCGCCGATGACTGATCCCACGACGCGCGCGGCCCCGGTGAAGTTGATGTCGCACATCGCTTCGACCTGTTCGACATCCCAGTTCTGCGCGGATTGCGGCCAGTAAACGCCCGCGAGGAAGACCACGCCGTCAAGCTCGCCTGCGGCCTCGGCGGCGGCTTTGACCGACGCGAGGTCTGAGATATCGACAGGCACGACCTGAGATTTGCCCGGCAGCTCAGACGCCAGTTCCTGCAACCGGTCTTCGCTGCGGGCGGATAGAATAACCTCGACGCCCAGCTTGCTGAGTTGCATGGCGACCGAGCGCCCCAACCCTTCGGATGCGCCGACCAACCAGTAGCGTTTGCCTTGCCAATCTCTCACGGGTTTTCTCCTTATGCGGCCTTGTTGGCATCAGCCAATGCAGCCTCGGCAGCAGCCGGGCGCATCGTGGCGACCAACTCAGCCACCTTGATACCATATTTACGGAACTGACTGCGGTTCATGATGGTTCCGTTTTCCATCAGATACATCCAGTCAGTGACATCCAGAACATGCCCGCCCGAGCTTTCGGGCAACTTGATGCGGTAGTTCAGCAGCACGCTCGACCCGCTTTGGCGCCCGGTGCCTGTGCCGACCAGATCGGGCGCTTCGGCTTTGATCGTGCCATCCGCATTCAGGGTCAGCGTCCATTCCCGGTCCTGGGTCGTGCCGCTGTCATAGCGAAAGTGCTCGGCCATGACGCCTGTATTGCCGTCCCAGTTGGCCTCGAAATCAGCAACGAAGCGCGACGAGACTTTGCCCGTCGGGCCGTAGATGACCCCCTCGCACAAGATCGCTCCATTCAGCTGCTCGCGAATATCAAGCACGGGTGTCTGGCTTGCGTAATCCTCGGGCGATTGTGCCCGAAAGCTCAGATACCGCGAAAACGCCCAGACCGAGGCGAAGGCCACTGCGAGGCCAAGGAGGAAAGTCGTAAACATCATGCAGACTCCGGTAGTTGCGTCGCTGCCAAGAGGGCGATTGCGATCAGTTTCAGGGCGCAAGGCACCAGCGCATAAAGAACGCTGAGCATGGTCAGGGCCTCTGCCGGGTTCGAAGCACCCGAAGTGAATCCAGCAGATTGGAGAAGGGGAAGAAGCGTCACCGCCGCAAAGGCGAGGGTGAATTTCGACACGAAGGACCAAAGTCCGAAGGCTTGGGCCGCATTGGGCGCGATCACCGCCATGTGCCGCGCAAAGATCGCAGGCAACAACGTCAGATCCGCCCCCATCGCAGCGCCGGATGCGATGCAGATGATCGCGAAGGCAAGCGTGTCGCCGGGGCCAAGTGCTGCGGCATACCCAAACGCGAGGATCGCCAGCACCATAGCGCTCAGCAGCACGGGCTTTGCGCCAAACCGTTCAGCCAGCTTGCCCCAAACGGGGGCGGAGGCTGCGGCGGCAAGGAAGAACAACAGCAACAACGGGCCTTCCCAGCCCGGTGCCAGAAGACGGCTTTCAACGAAGAACAAAAACAGCGTCGAGGACACCGCCACGGGGGCCGCGTTCACCAAGGCAATCAACAACAGACGGCGCGCGGTTGCATCCCGCAGAACCTCGCGAAACCCTGTCTCGCCCACGATCTCGGAGGCCTGCCATTGGCGGCGCATCGACAGATAGGCCAGCACGCACACGACCCCGAACCCCGCCGAGAACAGCGCGAACGGAGAGGAGAACCCCAGAAGAAGCGTAGGTGCCGCCGCCGCGATGCAAACGCCCAAAAGTGCGCCGGTTTCACGCCAAGCAGCAAGCCGGAAATGCCCGCCCTTCATGGTTTCGGCCTTGGTGACACCTTGCGCGTAAAAGCAAATCGTCAGGAAGGAAAACGCGGAAAACAGGCCCGTTAGGCAGATCGCGAACCACAACAACGGCGCAACAGGCGGGGCGACCGCAAAGAGCCCAATCATCGACGCCGCGAGCACGACAACCGCCACCAAGACGGTTAACGCGCGCCGCGACCGTGTTTTGTCCGCCAGCCAGCCAAAGGCCGGGTCTTGCACAACATCCAGCAAACGCAGCGCGAACAAGACGCCGCCCAAGGACGCGAGGCTGACCCCGTAGCTGTCCACGAAGAACTTCGGCGCATGGATGTAGATCGGCAAGCCAGCCGACGCCAGCATAGCCGCAAACACCCCATAGGCGGGAAGCGCATCTGCCCGTGCGTTGCGCATCACGAGATTTCCTTATGTGGCGGCTCGGGACGCGCGCGGTATTCCGCACCTTTCCACCACAGCTTCAACGCTTGCCAATGGATCAGACCCAGCACACGCCGCGAGCCTAAAGGACGCCGCATAAGCGAGGTCAGGATCGACAAATTGGTCATCGGGGCGCGCTTGCCGGTCAGCGTCGCATAGAGCGTCTCATTGCCGGTCTTATAGGTGATCCAGACGCCGACGCGATCGTCGTTGATGTCGAACCGGAACGTGTAGTCCCCCTCAATCGGCTGGAAGGGCGAGACATGGAATATCTTCTGGGCGGTGATCAGATCAGAGCGCGTGATCGGGCGCAGATCATCGTGGTGGCACAGGTATGAATGCCGGTCCCCGAAGGTGTTGGATACCTCCGAGATGACCACGCGCAACGCATCTTGTGCGTCATAGACCAGCCAGAAGCTCACCGGGTTAAACACATGACCCAAGAAGCGTGGTTGGGCGAGCAGCAGGATTTGCCCTCCCTCCACCTCAAGCCCATGCTCTTTGAGCACATCACGCACCCAAGCCGTTCCGCGCCCATACCCGCGCGCGCCGCCATGATCGACCGTTTGGACCGACGAGACATTGCCCGCATTCACACCGAACAAAGCGGGCCGCGTGTCCTGCGCATCAGGGTCCAGCAGCACATAGTCAATGGAGTATTTGAACGCATTCTCCACGGCCCCTTTGCGGCCATGGAACGTCTCGCCCCGGATATGATCGACGCCCGAGATCATGCAGGCACCGTCTCCGGCGCGCCGCGTTCGGCCATGCCCGCGACAACGTCCACGGCACTTGCAAGACCATCCTCATGAAAGCCGTTCTTCATCCACGCCCCACAGAACCAAGTGTTGCGCATCCCTTGCATCGACCGGATCGCCTCGCGCCCGTTTTGCGCGGCCACGTCATAGACCGGATGGGCGAAGGTCACTTCATCATAGATCAGCTCGTCGCGGATCGGGGTGTTGGAGTTCAGCGTTACGAAAAGCGGATCGCTCTCGGGGATCGGCTGCAAGCAGTTCATCCAGTAGGTCAGGTCGATCTTCTCGGGCTTTGGCCCCTTCGGTTCGACATAATTCCACGATGCCCAACACACCCGACGGGTCGGCATCAAGCGCGCATCGGCATGCAGCACGGCGGTGTTTGGCTGATACTTGATCGCCGATAGAGCGGCGTGTTCCGCAGGGCTCGGATCGGCCATCATCGCAAGGGTCTGATCGGAATGGGTGGCAAAGACCACCTCGTCGAACATGTCCCACTCCGCCCCTTGCGCCTTGATCATCGCGCCGCCCTCAGCGCGCCTCACACCCTCGATAGGCGCGCCCAAACGCAACTCGACGCCTTGCTTGACCATAGCGGCTTCAAGCCTTCGCACATACTCGATCGATCCACCTTCGACGGTGTACCATTGATGCTGACCCGTGATGCCCATCAAAGCGTGGTTCTTGAAAAACTGGATCATCGCCTGCGCGGGAAAGTCGAGGATTCTATCTATCGGTGTGGACCAGATCGCACCGGAAAGGGGGAGTATATAATAGTCGCGGAACCAATCGCCGGTGCCCAAACGCTCTAGAAACTGACCAATTGTCATCTCGGGATGATCGGCAACCTCCAGCGCGCGCTTGTTAAACCGTAGCACGTCGCGGCACATGCCGAGGAACTTTGGGTTCGCGAGGTTCTTTTTCTGAGCAAACAGCGCCCCAAGCGAGTGCAATCCATATTCCAAAGCGCCGCCATTGATGGACGCGGCAAAACTCATATCGCTTTTCGCAATGGGTACATCCAGCTCGCCAAACAGCCTCAGCAGGTTCGGATAGTTGGCATTGTTAAAGACGATAAAGCCCGTATCGACAGCTTGGTCCCCGTTCTTGCCTGCAATCACAGTGCGCGCATGGCCACCTAGACGCTTCTCCGCCTCGAACAGCACCACGTTGTTCTGGCGCGACAGCATATGCGCCGCCCCCATACCGGAGATGCCAGCGCCAATGACGGCGATACGCTTGGGCGCGCCTTTGAAGGTCTCGAACGGCATAAAGAATAGTCCCCACTTGGTCTTGGTAGCAGGGATACGGCCCAGCTTCCGAAATGGATTGATTTGGCGGTGATCCGCCCTTGTGCAGTTTTTCTTGTGATCCAGTTGGACCAACGGCGCGTAAAGACCTATGTGACACACCAACAAGGCGCAACTTTCCTGATGCGCAGGTGCGTTGGCGTCCATATCAAGGGCAACGTGCCAACTCGCATGTGATCGAACGGAGCGCTTTTTAGGTGTCAGTCGCAAAACAGGCTCGAAGCCGTGAAGAGGAAGACCTGCTTTGGGTCTCGCTTCTTTTGCGGGTGCGCGATGATAAGGACCGGAAGGCATTTGCCGACCTGTTTCGGCATTTCGCGCCACGGCTGAAGGGTTTTTTGATGAAATCCGGCACCAGCGATGCGCTGGCCGAGGAAGTGGCACAGGACGTTATGGCGACCGTTTGGCAAAAGGCACATCTGTTTGATCCGCAGCGCGCAAGCGTAGCGACGTGGATCTTTACGATTGCCCGGAACCGAAAGATCGACATGCTGCGTAAGCAACGCAGGCCTGAGCCCGAGGATCTGCCTTGGGGTCCAGAGGCCGAACCGGATCAAGCCGACGCCATGGCGCTGCAGCAAGACACCGAAAGGTTGCGCGTCGCGATTGCAGAGCTGCCCGAAAAGCAGCGCATCTTGGTGGAACGGGCGTTCTACGGCGACCTCAGCCACAGCGAAATTGCAACCGAGACGGGATTGCCCCTTGGCACAATCAAGTCCCGCATTAGGTTAGCCCTCGAGCGCCTGCGCCACGATATGAATTGAAATGACCATGACACACACGATCAAACATCACCTGACCGACAACATAGTCATGGCCTACGCAGCCGGGACGTTGCCTGAGGCGTTCAACCTTATCGTAGCGACGCATGTGAGCCTGTGTGACGAATGTCGCGCGATGGTCGAAGCGCATGAGGCCGTGGGCGGTGTCGTCCTCGAAGACGTGCGCGAGATGGAGCTAAGCGAGGATGCCTTGAACGCCTGCTTCGCGATGATCGAGGCCGCTCCGGTTGATGATGCGATTAAGGTCAAGATGACCGCGAAATCTGCGGCTGATGTCTTCCCCAGCCCCTTGCAGGACTATATAGGCGGCGATCTGGACGCTGTGAAATGGCGCAAGGTTGGTGGTGGCGTGAAGCAAGCGATTTTGCCGACCTCTAAGGACGCGTCAGTGCGGTTGCTCTATATTCCCGCTGGGTGCGAGGTCCCGGATCATGGGCATACCGGTACTGAAATGACGCTGGTTCTGAAGGGCGCGTTTCGCGACGAGTTTGCCATGTTCGGCGCGGGCGATGTCGAGATCTGCGATCCGAATGTGGAACACACGCCAATCGCTACGGATGACGAGGATTGCATTTGCCTTGCCGCGACCGATGCACCGCTGAAATTCACCGGCTTCATCCCGAAAATCGCGCAGCCGTTCCTGCGGATTTGACGTAAGTCTAGGGTTTAGGGCGGTTTAGAGACAGCGGATCGCCCCCCTCGTCCTCAAACTCAAACGCATCAATGCGGGTGGCTCGCTTGCCCGCGCGCTCGGCCGCCGTGGTGATTTCTTCAAGATCCTTGCGCGCTTGACCGAAATGCGTGTTCAGCTTGTCCACGCGTTCGACCACCAACGCAACATCGCGGTGCAGCATCGCCAATTGCTTGCGGATCGTGCCCGCCTGTTCGCGCATCCGAGCGTCCTTGAGCACCGCGCGCATCGTGTTCAGCGTCGCCATGCAAGTGGTCGGCGAGACGATCCAGACCCTTGCGGCAAACCCCTCCCGCACGACCTCGGGAAAGTTCGCGTGCAATTCGGCATAGACGGCTTCCGAGGGCAGGAACATCAACGCGCCGTCCGCCGTTTCACCCTCGAGAATATACTTGTCGGCGATGGCCTTGATGTGGGTCTTGACCGCGATCCGCATCTGACGGGCGGCAAGCTCGGCCTCCGTTTTCGTCTCGGCCCGGCGCAGCGCCTCATAGGCCTCCAGCGGGAATTTGCTGTCGATCACGATGGGGCCGGGCGGGTTCGGCAGGTGCACAAGGCAATCCGCGCGTTTGCCGTTCGACAGGGTCGCCTGCATGGTAAATGCGTCCGAGGGCAGCGCTTTGCCGACGATATCATGCAGCTGAATCTCGCCAAATGCGCCCCGCGTTTGCTTGTTCGACAGGATGTCTTGCAGGCCCAGCACATCGCCCGACAGCTTCTCGATATTGGCTTGTGCTTTGTCGATGGTAGCGAGGCGTTGCTGCAACTCGCCCAAGGAATGCGCGGTGCGATTGGCCGAACCATGCAGCGATTCGCCCATGCGCAACGTCACTTCCTCCAGCCTCTTTTCCATTGTGGTTAACATTTGGGTCTGCGCGTGCGCTTGCGCTTCGGACACCGCTTGCAGCCCCCCTGCGAGTTGCTGTTGTCCGTTGGCGAGGTTCTGCACGGATTGGCCGAGATAGTTCATATGCTGGAACATTGGCTCGGTCATGCGAGCGGTTTTGCTGAGGCCCCGCAGCGCCACAATCAGCAGGATCAGGATCGCGAGGATCGCCAACGCGCCCCCGATGACCACCAGCACGCTGGGGTCGCTCAGCGCAAAAGACCGCCCGCCAATCTGGATCATGTGCGCCCGAAAAGCCGTTCGATATCAGACAGTTTCAGCGATACATATGTGGGCCGCCCGTGGTTGCACTGGCCCGAATGCGGGGT
>CBDIHL010000027.1:0-7656 GCA_965279125.1 Dinoroseobacter sp. | reverse complement strand
CGGGAAGAAACCCTGAATTGGGGATGCGATGATTGTCCAATGGGGCTGGGGGACCGGACCCATAAAGGCATTCAGGAGTGGAGCGCTTTCTGGACATCCGGGCCGGATGAAGGGTGTGAGGACTTGCGGGGCCCGCCGCTTGTGCCCATCACTAGCCACCATGATCCTCCGGGTGACCCGGCGGATGTCCAGTCGCAAAGCGAGGGGGCTGGACCATTGGGGCCCTGAAGAAATTCGTGTGCTTCCGAAGGAACTTCTGGTAGCCTTGGCCCGAGTGTTGAACGGTGCTGAGCGACAGGGGCCTTGGCCGGAAGACCCACGGCAGGTCCTCGTGGCCTTAAACCCTAAGGACAAGGCTGTGCATGAGGGCCAATTGCGACCTATTGGGCTTCTACCTATGATATACCGGATCTGGATGGCGTGCCGCCGTCGGGATGCCACAGCTTGGCGACGGAATGTGCAAGGGGGCGAGACGCTCGGAGCTACCGAAAAGACATGGGTCACGCGGGTTACGGATGAGCTTGCGGAGGCCGCGGGGGATCAGGCCATTCTGGATTGCTCTAAATGCTATGAACGCGTGCCGCATCGGCTCGCAGCGAGGAGGGCGCTTGATCTGGGTGTGCCACCCAGACTTGCGCAGATGTTGTTTGATATGTACCGCGCCCCGAGGCGGGTGCGGGTACATGGGGCGGTCAGCGAGGCCGCAGTGGGACATTGCGGACTGCCGGCGGGGTGCGCCTACGCCAAGGACGTGCTGGAAGGATTCTTGAGGCCGATGGCGGGCCACTGCACACAGTGTGTCTTCCGTGGGCACGTCGATGACGCCACCTTGCAGGCGGTCCACGCGACGGCCAGGGGTGCAGCCGCCTGCTTGGGACACGACCTGTGTCAGGTGAAACAAGCCCTGCGAGATGATAACATGGTGCTCAATGATGCTAAGGAGCAGATTCTGGGCCCTACGGCGGCGGTCCGCCAGGCATGGGCCGATTTGTGGCCGGATTATCAAGGCAATGTGGTCCGGCAGGCCAAGGATCTTGGTGCTTGTCAGAGGCGCCTTGGAGTGCGCAACCCGATAGCGGATTAGCGGGTGGCGGCCGCGGCCCGTTACGGACCGCGGATCCGCCGACTGGGTCAGTCGGCGGACGTAGGCCTCAACATGGGACGGGCCTTGGTGTTGGCCGGCGGCCTGTACGGGTGCGAGGTTGACCCGCTGACGGTGAGGCAACTCCAAGTCTTGAGGCAAAGTATGGGGGAAGCTGCGTGGGGTAAGCGCTCGGGCCGTAATAAGGCCGCGGCGTTGCTTCTGACCAAAAATGGTATGGGTGACCCGAGATTGGGGTGACCAGCCCGGAGGGCGTGATATGGCACACCCGTGATGGAGCTTACCGGGCGGACGCCTTGCCGGATATAAACGCCCTCGTCCGTGATGGTGCACGTGACCATCGTTGGGGCGTACTGGCTCGGGAAAGATGGCGTTTCCAGGGGCTTGAGCTTGGCCGTGACGACCAGCTGTCGCAGATCCATGCCCGGGGGCTCAAAACGGGCTTTGATAAAGGACGCTTTGCCGTGATCCAGGCAGACGGGGTACATACCCCGTACAGGCAGCATCAGAGGGCCGGGGGTGACCTTGCGTGCCCGCATTGCGGGAGTCCCGTGTGCGACCTCGAGCATATCTTATGGAGATGCCCCCGGTATGCGGCGGTCGCAGGGGACTTGGGCCGACAGGCGCGTGCCGCGTGGCGAGAGCACCGGGGTGCCCCCAGGTGTTTTTGGACGCTCGGACACGTGCCCAAGGGCTGGGCGCCGGATCCCAGCAGCTTGCATATGCGGGAACCATGGGACCCCGTCATGGTCGACTATGACCCGGATAACCCCGAGGTCTTCGGTGCCACAGATGGCGGTGCCCGCAAGTTGGCTTTTGGCGCCCGGGCCCGGGTTCGGGGTGGTATTGAATAATGGGGTGCGCTTTGCGCGCGCCCTTGCCGGGCGCCGACAAACGGCGCAGCGTGCGGAAGTGGCGGCTCTAGCCACCGCACCTTGCATGACAAGCGGGCCGCTCGTCTTAGTTGTGGATAACATGTATGTTTGGCAAAGAGCGCAAGCGATCCAAGGTGGGTTTCAGCGCGGCCCACACGCCAGACATGGCGATTACTGGCGGGTTATACAACACCTCATTCACCGGCTGAAGGAGGTGCGGTGGATTCGCTCGCACTTATCGCCCGGGGAAGACTGGGGCTGGAATGACAAGGCAGATAAAGCCGCCACGGAAGGACAAAACGCCCACCGGGAGCCCCGGGAGGCCCAGAAGACCTGGAACCGGCGGGCGGCGCTCGCGAAATCTGTCCAGTTGTATATCCATAAAGTCCATGATGCGGCGGAAAAGGATCATCTCACGCGTGGGCGTGAGTGCCCGAAGGGTGTGTTGGTCAAAAGAATGCCTCGGCGACGAGCCGTCCCGCGGCGGGACGGTCTGCGTGACGCCATGGCCAGGCATCAGATTGAAGTGTGCGGGACGCATGAGGTCTGTGTGGATTGTGGGAGGCGCACCCGCGTCGATAACAAACGGCAGGTCCGATTCCAGAAGTGGCGGGAACCTTGCGAACCCCTGGGGCTATTCCGCCATGTTGCTGAATGAGCATACGCCGGTATGGGGGCCGGGGGGATGGACCTGCCAGGAGTGCGGGGCGGGGGAGTCATCGGGTAGCCGCGCCCTATGTGGGCGTGCCGCCCGCAGAAATCGCCGACGTGTGCGGCGATCAACCTCCCCGGCCCGCCGGGTGCGGGCGCGGTTGCAAGGCCCGCCGGAGCCCGCTGCCTCGGTGTTGGGGAGCCCGGCACTTCCCGGGGACGACGAGCGAGGACCCACGCAGAGGAACCATGGCGATGCCCCGGCTGGGCCGCGACGTGCCGCCGTAGTCGCCGGGGGGGAGCTCGGCCACGTGGATGGAGGGGCGGGCCGCCCTGACGAGGTGTGTGGAGGGCCGCCCAAGGGCCTGGGGCGACGAGGATCGGCGCACGACCCTCGCGTTGCAGACCGGGGGCGCAGGCCGGTGGAGCCGGTCGGACGGGACGTGCCGCCCCGTCTGATTGGGGCCGCGGAGAGAGTGGGGCCCCGCTGGAGCGGGCAAGGGGGAACAAGTCGCGATAGGGGGGACATGAGCTACCCCGCTGACCCCTGCACCGATGGTGGTGCGGATGGACGGCGCTCCGTTAGGCCCCCCGCCCGGTGTGCCACCGAGGCTGGGGGGCAGGACTCGGACCGGGGCCGGCGTGCCGCCGACCAAGGAGGTGCAAATCATATGCAACAGTCTTTCCTCGACATGGGAGGCCGGGGGGACCCGGGGGCCGACAGGGAATTCGTGCCCCGGAGAGGATGCGGTGTGCCACCGCAGGCGCTGGGGCTGGCTTTGGCAAAGGCCGGGGAAGTTCGGCCTGCCGTGAGGTGGCGAGGGGGGGAGCCGTCGCACCCCCAGCGACCGAGGACGAACCGCGGACGACTGTTGTGCCGGCCGGTGCCCCCCGGCGTGCGAGTGGGGGTGTCGGGCAGCGTGTGGCGCTTGGCGCCGGGTGTGTCCGGTGCGGAGCGGAGGACGGAGGAATGCCGCCGTGTGACATAGCTCGCAGTCTGCAAGGACTTGGGGACGGAGGTTGGCGTGTCGCCGACCCGGATCGACAAGCACCCCGCCAGGACCAGCGTGACGTCGGACCCGGCGGGGGGCCTAGTTCGCGGAGGCCTAGTGAGGCACGGCCTGCCACGCAGCGGGATCGGCATGCTGCCGATCCGCCGGGACTTTCTGCGAATGCGCGGGGCGTCGGCGCGGCGGTCATCCGGACCGTCCCCATACCGTGGGCCGGGAACCGGCGCCCGCGGCTGGGGGCGGCACGCGCGTAGGGCCGCCGAGCGGCCAGGGGCGCGGGGGCTGTGGGGCCGGGTCGGACCGGGCCCGCTTCGCGCCCGGGCAACCCCGGGCCGCGATCGGGACCGGCAGCCGCGTAGGTGGCCGGGGCCGGGGCCAGGGCGCGCTCGCGGGCCGGGGCGCGCTGTCGGGCCGGGGCGGCGCGGCGGACGCGCCGGGGAGCGCAAGTGCTTCAAGGCCTTGCGCAACGCGCTGTGCGTGCAGTGGTGCTGTGGCGCCCGGGGGGCCCGCTGATGCGGAACGCGGGCCGCCCGGGCCCCCGCCGGGCGGTGTGCCGGAGGGCGTAGGCGGCCCGTTGTGCCAGCGGGCGGGCCGGGGGGCCTGCCGTGCCGGCAGAAGGCCCCCGGCCCGAGCGGGGCGCTGTGGGGACGCGGCCCGGCGCCGGGCGCTGTCGGGGCGAGCGGGGCGCGGTGCGCGCCCGGTCTGTCGCATCGCCAAGCGATCCGATGTCGCGCGACTCCGCGAAGCGGAGAAGGAGGACGAAATCCGGGGGCCCCGTGCCGGGGCGGCCCCCCGGGCCCGAGCCGGGCCCGGATTTGGGGGATGTCCTCGTCGCCGGTGCGAGCGATGGGGTGCGCCCGCCTGAAGGCGGCGAGCCCCCGGAGCGTCCCGGGGCCGGGGGCGCTGTGTGGGGCGCCCGGCGCCCGAGCGACCATGCGGACTCGAGCGCGCCCCGGCGCTAGGCGCGGGCCGTGCAGGCCCCGCGGCTAGACGTCCGGGGTCCCTAAGCGGAGCGAATGTGTGTGTGTGTGTGTGTGTGCCGGGGGGGGGGGGGGGGGTGAGAGACAGTATCCCCATCGCGCCGTCACTATCACTTGCACAAGCCGACAGCACGAGCGGTATCCTATGCCGCTTGGCTCAAGCGCCGGCAAAAGGAAAGCAGCGTATCTCCGAGCAGCATCCACTCCGCTAGATCGTCAGGAAGCGTATCAGGAGCCCAGTTCACTTGCGGGTGTGTGTGTATCCCGGATAGTGAAACTTGACATGGTAGCGGAGCTGTCGGTTTAAGACCACAGTATCCGTCTACCCGCAGCCATGGCGGACTACGATCGTCGCGAGCCGCGGAGTCGAGGACGCGAACCTCTGGCGTATGACGGAACGACACCGTTTGACCAGTGGAAGATCAGCTTCTTCAGCTATGTGGCGCTGGAGAACATCAGGTACATCGAGCTCACGAATGCCTATCCCACGGATTGCGAGAGGCATCACAACGGAGCCATCATGACCAGCGAGGAGCTGGAGCACAGGTATGATGTGGCCGACATGGACGAGAAGGATAAGGTGAAGAAGCTCAATACCAGGCTCTATTTCTACCTCTGCAGCTTCACGGACGGAGCCGCTAGGCTTATCGTGACCGCTGTGAACGACTTCCATGGCTTGGAGGCCTATCGTCAGTTGTGCGCGAGGTATGACAAGACGAAGCAGAACGAGACCATATCGGCCATGAACAAGATCAGTGAACATGAAGATCACGGAGTCGGACTATGAGGGCCACCTCATCACTTGGGAGAGAGAGATCACCAAGTATGACAAGTCGACTAACAGTCCCATGCCGGACATCGTGAAGGTATCCCTGTTGATCAACATTATCCAGGGCAAGTTGAAGGACCACCTGCTGTTGAACTATCGGGTGGACATGACGTATCAGGACGTGAGATCGATCATCCAGAACTATGCAAAGTCGAAGGCCGCGTACCAGCAGCAAGTTCCTATGGACGTGAGCCAGTTCAGCGACTGGGACCAGGTCGCAGCCATCAAGGGTGGCAAAGGCAAGTATCCCTTCGGCAAAGGCAAGGGCAAGAAAGGTAGCAAGGGCTATCCCAAAGGAAAAGGATCGAAAGGCAAGTCGATGCAGGCCAAGAGCAAAGGAAAGGGCAAAGGTGGCAAGTCCACTATGCCAGTGTGTCACAATTGTGGACGACCCGGACATCATGCACGAGATTGCCGGGCGCCAGGAGGAGGAGCAGCACAGCACGTGCGACAGTATGAAGACCAAGGAGAACAAGGAGAACAATTCGACTATTACGACAGCTGGTGGTATGCCGACGTCGGGGACTACGATGACTACGGCGTGTGGCACTACTATGACAGCTGGGACGTCTATGATGCGAGCGATTGGTCCAACACGGGCCAGTCAGGGCCGTATCACGAGCAGGGCGAGACGCTTGCGTTGCCGCACAGCTCTCCGACGGAGTATCCTCTTTCGACTCCGACGGCCGCGCCTCACGTATCTACCTCGTCTGCGGGAAGAACGGAGACGATGTCTATCACGTCAGGCTTGAATTCGAGTGCATCGCAGGTGCGGTCCGTATCGCAGGCCGCGCCCCCTCCAGGGCTAGCCAACGAGCAGTCCCAACACTATCACGTGCTCTCCATCACGGGTTGCAACAAGGACTATGACGGCAGCCTCATCATCGACTCGGGCGCAGAAGTGAACGTATGTCCTGTGGACTACGCGACGAACTGCGAGACCATTATCGATGGCGAGTTCCGCACACCGAAGCTCCGGACAGTGACAGGTGACGCTATGCAGATTCATGGCATTCGCACTGGTGACGTATCAGCTTGAGCATGGACATGCCATGACTATCGTGTTTTGGGCATGCGATGTGGACACTCCGGTAGTATCGGTAGCATCGCTCAGACGATCAGGATATGGTGTTGTGTTGGATAAGGAGACGTTCCTCACGTATGACAGCAAGAAGATCGCGAATATCTACACCGTCAGAGGCATGTTCTCCCTATTCCCCCAACGGCACCAGAAGCCCAAGTTCCTCCCGGCGAACCTCGTGGCGCCTATCCATGACGAAGGTGCAGGCGCTCAGGAGGACGATCGTCGACGTATGCAATCGGAGGACATCAGACCACCGACTATGATCCAAGGTCGGCGACGCAGTGGCATGGACGACTATTGGGTGTTCAAGGACGACATCGCTATCCGTGTCCATCGACGGCCTCGACGACGACTCGTTGTTCCGTCGCCAGGTATCACTGGACACGTGGGCGAGCCAGTCCTATCACGTCTTGGACCACAGCGCACGACTCGGATCAAGTATCAGGACAATCCCGACGAGATGCATATGATCGACGACGAGTGGCTCAGTGATGACACGGCCAGGCCTATGCCAGGTCTATGGACAGGCGAGACCGAGTTCCCTCTTCCTCGACCAGGACAGACCGGCACGTTCACCGACACTGCACGTCAAGGACACCTCTGGAGACGTATCCGACCGGAACCCGCGTGTGCACGTCTACAAGCCCAGCGAGGATGAAGGCGGACCAGACCTATCCAAGATCGACCCGGTGCGGACCACGGTGGTCATCAAGGACGGTCAGGAGATCTCGTATGAGGACTTCTGGACGGATGACCAGGACCCCATTATCAACGACGGTGCCCCGTGGACCGGTTTCACTCTCTTCAAGGGAAAGTACGACTATCCGCAGATCTATGAGCACGACGGCACAGGAGAAGTTCGACAGCCACGTGCGGTCGGCTATCCTGCCGAACCAACGCCAGAAGAAAAGGCACAGCACGAGCTTACGCATATGCCGTTCAAGTCGTGGTGCCCTATCTGCGCCAGGTGCAAGTCGAAGGACGACCAGCACAAACAGGTCTATGACAAACGCCCCGCGTTGCAGGCTGACTATGCCTTCCTCACGACGCGCGAGGCCGACGAGCAGGTGACGGTTATCACGTGCATCGATATCCTCACCGGCATGGCCACGTCGAGTATCATCG
>CBDIHL010000026.1:0-8755 GCA_965279125.1 Dinoroseobacter sp. | reverse complement strand
AGTAATCGCCGGTTCATAGAAGTGGACCCCGGATCTTGGACAGCCCCTTAAGTGGAATCTGCCATCGTGATCAGGCTGCCATTTCTGGGGTCGCCCGATCATAGTACACCGCATCCGGGGTGCGTCGGCCCAACGCGCTATGACGACGCCGGGAGTTGTAGAACTCGAAGTACCGGGCCAGCCCGGCTCGTAGTTCGGCTGGGGTTTCGTAGGCACGCAGGTACACATCTTCGTACTTCACGCTGCGCCACAAACGCTCGATGAACACATTGTCCACCCACCGGCCCTTGCCATCCATGCTGATCGCAATGGGGTGGTTCTTGAGCACGTCGGTGAACGCTTCAGAGGTGAACTGGGACCCTTGATCGGTATTGAAGATCTCCGGCGCTTCAAAGCGTTGTAGAGCGTCCTCCAGGGCGTCGATACAGAAGTCCGTATCCAGCGTATTGGACACCCGCCATGACAGCACCCGGCGAGAATACCAGTCCATGATCGCCACCAGGTACATGAACCCCTTGGCCATGGGGATGTAACAGATGTCACTTGCCCAGGCCTGGTTTGCGCGCTCGATGGACAGGTCCCTGAGCCGGTAGGGATAGATCTTGTGCCCCTGGCCCGGCTGGCTCGTTCGACGCCGTGGATACAGGGCCCTCAAGTCCATCTGACGCATCAGGCGCTGGATCCGCTTGCGGTTGACCGTGTGGCCGCGCTCCTCCAGCGCGTCACGCATACGCCGGCTGCCGTAGAACGGCCACTGGAGATGGATCTCGTCGATGAGCCGCATCACAACAAGGTCCGCCTCGTTGACCGGCTCGCGCCGGTAGTACGCGCTCGAGCGTGCCACATCGAGCAGCTCGCAGCGCCGCGTCTTGGACAAGGCGTGCTGCTCGTGAATCCGGCCTCGGCGCTCGCTCATCGGTCGCGCCCCGAGCACCTTGGACAAAAAATCGTTCTCCATCGCCAGCCGACCGATCTTGGCGTGGAGCTTCTCTACCTCCTGCTCGTTGTGCTGGGCTTTGACCGCGTTGCCCACCGAACACATCCTCGGCCCCTCCGACCAGGCGCTTCTTCCAGTCCTGGATCTGGTTGGGATGAACATCAAACTGCTCGGCCAGCTCTGCTAGAGTGCGTTCGCCCTTCACCGCTGACAGCGCCACTTTCGCCTTGAACGCCGATGAATGATTACGTCTCTTTCTCCGGGTCATCTTCTGCTCCTTCTCTCTCGAGTATCCTAAGCTAGAAGATTCCACTTATCAGGTCACAATCCCTGTCCAACCCCCGGGGTCCATCTCTCATGTCGAGTTCTCCACTATCCGATCCATATGTAAGCGGTGTCTCTACACCACCTGGCTTTCAGCGTGAGATTGGCGTAAAGGCCCAGGGCAGCAGCCGATCGATGTCCGAGGCCGGGTGGCCGGCGGCGATGGCCTCGAGCGTGGCCTTGAGGTAGGCATGCGGGTTGACCCCGTTCATTTTCGCCGTTTCGATCAGACTAGCGATGCGGGCCCAGGCCGCCGCACCCTCGTCATGGCCGGCGAACAGCGCATTCTTGCGATTCAGAGCCAGCGGGCGGATCGTGTTTTCCACCACATTGGAATCCATCTCCACGCGGCCATCGGTGAGGAACACCTGCAGCCCCTTCCAGTGATTGCCGATGTAGGCCAGCTTCTCGCCCAGGCGCGACTTCGGTGAGACGCGGGCGCGTTGCCGCTTCAGCCACGCCCCGAACTCCTTGACCCGCGGCGCGGTGCGTGCCTGGCGCACGGCCAGGCGCACCTCGGCGGGCTCGCCCCGGATCTGCTTCTCGATGGCGTACATCGCCGCGATCCGGCGCAATCCCTGCGCGGCGACCTCCGAGCGGTGGCTGTTCGTGGATCTCGCACAGCTTGCGCCTCGCGTGCGCCCAACAGTACGCCCGAGTCACCCCCTTGCCGGGCGCGGCCACCGCGTTGTAGCCGGCGTAGCCGTCGACCTGGAGAATGCCGTTGAAGCCCTCGAGAAAGCGCTCGGCATGGCGTCCGCCGCGACCAGGCGCGTAGAAGAACACCACGCCGGGCGGGGTCCGGACCGGCCCAGGGGCGCTCGTCGCGGGCCAGCGCCCACAGATATCCCGTCTTGGTCTTGCCCCGGCCCGGGTCCAGCACCGGCGCGCGGGTCTCGTCCATGAACAACTTGTCGGACTGCTTCAGATGCCAGGCCAGCCGATCCACCACCGGGGTCAGATGAAACGACGCCTTGCCCACCCAGCCGGCAAGCGTGGAGCGGTGCAGGTCCACGCCCGAGCGGGCGTAGATCTGCGATTGACGGTACAGCGGAAGATGATCGCCGTACTTGGAAACGAGCACCTGGGCCAGCGCCCCCTCGGTCGGCAATCCGCCGGTGATGAGGTGCGCCGGCGCGGCGGCCTGGATCACGCCGGCCTCGCAGGTGCGGCAGGCGTACTTCGGGCGCACCGTGACGATGACCCGCAGCTGCGCCGGCACGATGTCCAGCCGCTCGGTGCGGTCCTCGCCGATGCGCACCATGTCCCCGCACCCGCAGGGACACTGCGTGCTGTCCGGTTCGATGACGTGTTCGATCCGTTCCAGGCCCCTGGGCAGATGCCCGAGGTTGCGTCGCGGTGCACGGCGCTTGGCGGAGAGACGGGGTTGTTGAGGTGCCCGGCGCAGCCGCGGCTTCCTCGGCCTCGGCCACCGCGCCTTCCAGGTCCTCGAACGCCAGTTGGCGATCGTCAAGCGGGCGCTTCTCGGACTTCCTTGTCGTAGATCGCCCGGCGCAGCTCGCTGATGAGATGTTCCAGGCGGCGGTTGGTATCGGTGAGCAAATCCACCCTCGCGCGAAGCTCGTCGTTGGCCGTTTGCTGCGCCTGGAAGATCGCCCGGTGAGCGGGCGGAAACGCCTTGATATCGATCGGTTGGAGGCGGCTCTGCATGACTGAATACTACCATATAATCAGGTAGTTATAAACGATAACCGGCCCGAAAAACGGGCCGGTCATCAGGGTTGAATCACCCGTGGGAGAGGCTTACGCTGCGGTGCGCGGGCGCCGTACCCTCGGACTCCACGCCCCGGCGCCAGTCCAGCCCCTCGAACAACGCCTCGAACTGCGCTCTTGTGAGCCTGATCACCCCGTTGTGAACCGCCGGCCACGCAAACCGACCCTGCTCCAGCCGCTTGTACGCCAGCACCAGACCCGTGCCGTCCCACCAGAGCACTTTGATCCTGTCGGCCCGCTTGGCACGAAAGACATAGGCGACCCCCGAATACGGGTTAAGTCCCAGCTCGTTGTGCACCACCGCGGCTAATCCGTCATGGCCCTTGCGAAAAATCCACCGCCCGGGTCGCCACCACGATCCGCGTGCCGCCCAACGACACCATCACGACGTCCCCGCCAGCGCCACGGCGATCCGCCGCGATCCCGCCCGTGTCGGCGATCCCCTCCAGCCGCACCCTCACCCCGCGGCCTTCGATCACCGCCGAATGCGCCGCCTCCACCGCCACGGCGGCAAATCCCCCATCCGGGTGTGCCTGCGCCGAGGACGGCGCTACCAGTTGGCCCCGGCGCAGCTGCGTGCGCCACGACGACAATCGGTTGCGCGGGATGCCGTGTCGCTGGGCCACCGCCGTGATCGTCTCCCCGGATGCGAGGCTCTCGCGCGCGATCCGAATCTTCTCTCCCACGCTCCAAGACCGCCGCGTCTTTCGCTTCCTTCGCTTGCGCACAACCGCAGCCGCTCCGTTGGCCGCAGCCGCCCCGCCACGGGCCTCGCCCCTGGCATCCGGATCATCGTTCCGCATCGCACAACACCCCTTATATCCAAGGAGTCATCCAACCTCATTGGCTCACCAATAGGAAGGTGGGGTCGGCACAGCGCTTACATCCATATGAGGATCCTCCCAGGTCAATTCCAAGTCAATGGTTCCCGGTTCGGACCCGAACTCAATCGATACCTTTTGCGTCCGCAGCGATATTTTCTCGCAGGCGCTGGTACAGCGTCGCCGGATACCGAACCCGACGCGATTCCTTTCACCGCGGAGGGACGGCGGGCTTTCGATGCGTATGATCCGGCGCTCCGCCCGTGGAACTGTGTCGACCTGGGCGTGAAAGATATGCCACCCGACCTCGATGAATTGACACGAATGTTGGAGGAGCTCTGAGCTATAGGTATCGGTGTCGTTCCCGTCACCTTATATTTAGGTATTTATGCCGGTTAGAGCGTATTCGAGCCGGTCAGGGCGTCGTGTCGACGGCAAAACAGTAGAACATGCCCACGCCGTGGGTCATCGGCAATGCCGTCTGGCTGCAGCCGCGGGTGCCGTGGGATGAGTTCCAGGAGCCATCGCCGCCGCCGTTGCGGTCCGGGAACCCGATCTGGGCATTGGGCTTGCCCGGGGCCGCTCCCATGGGTCTTCCATTTTGATCGAAATCGGGGTCTTCGTTGCTCGTCCAGTTATTGCACGTGTAGTCGAATTCCGGTGGATACGCCCGGCCATCGGGCCGGGAGCCGGTCAACACCTCGTGCCGGTTGCTGTACGGCGTCGTCTTGACGTACTCCCAATCCCCGTCCCGGGAATCCGGGTAGTCGTTCAGCCCGGGCACGATCTGGCCCTTCTCCGTCAGGCCCGAGCGCTTGTGAAGATTGTTGCCGAGTCGCGCAAGTTCCAGCGTGTCGCCATGCAGGTGCGCCACGTCCCGGGCGATCATCACGCCTTCGAAGTTGTACCAGGGGCCGGTGCCGATGCGGTCTCGCGCGTTGACGGCGGGCTGCCCGGGGCGATCCTGGGTGCTGAGATAGGCGCGCCAGGTTCGATCGCCCGCGCCGACTTCCTCGGCGAGCGCCTGGCAATGTGCGTCCGCCCCTTCCAGCCCCCCGAGGTTGCCGCCGTCGCCGATGGGGCGGCTGGTGACGAAGAACGTCATCGGCGTGCCGCCGGGCAGGTTGTGCTGCGCACCGCGCCATGAAAGCCTCGAGCACCGACAGGGTCAGGATTGCGGCGAGAAAAGTGTACTTCTTCATTTGCGCCTCCATGTGATCGTTCGCGAAATCATAACGCACGTGGCACCCGACAAGCTCGGGCGGCTCTATTTCGAGTTGGGGAACTCCAACGATGGGGTGACCCGGATTGTTGGGATTCCACGATCATTCGTAACCGCAGCGCTTCAATCGGATCGAGATCGGCCGCCTTGGCCGCCGGAACGATTCCGAACACAAGACCCACGATTCCGGAAAAACCCATTGCCAACCAAATCGACCATGCCGGAACTATCAGCGCTGGAAAATCGGGAATCAGTACCGCCATCAACAACGCAATCATGTACCCGAGCAGGAGACCGATCACTCCGCCGAGAAGGGATAACACGACGCTCTCTAGCAAGAATTGCATCAGAATGTGCCATCGCTTCGCTCCGAGCGCCTTTTTTATGCCGATCTCGCGTGTTCGTTCCGTCACGGACACGAGCATCATGTTCATGATGCCGATGCCACCAACCAAAAGGGAAATACCTACAAATCCAGCGAAAACCCGGGTAGCGGTGTCGAGCGCGTCGCTCATCGTGTCGAGCACCTGTTTCATGGAACGAATCGTAAAGTCATCTTCTTGCTCACCTGCCAACGCATGAGATGACCGCAAGACGCGCCGGACTTGCCGCGTGACTGCTTCCAGGTCTTCAGGGTTGCGCACCTTGAGTTGAATAGGAACGTCAGACTGATGCTGGGCACCGCTTATGCTTTGCATCGTACCGTAGGGTACGAGCACATGGTTGTCGAGCTGATCGCCGTAAATCCCTCCCTGTTCCTCCATAACGCCAATCACCTTCATCCACTCGTTGGCAACGTGGATGTACGTTCCCACAGGATCGTCAGGCAGTGCCAGTTCTTCTCGAACGTAGTGGCCAATCACACAAACTCGGCGACGTTTCAAATCATCGGAGGGTGCCATGAATCGACCAAGGGTACTGTATGAGCCAAATACCTCCTGGTAGCTTGAAGTGACGCCGCGCAAGGAGGAACTTACCTGCCGGTCACCGTATCTGATCACATTGTCAGCGCTGCTTCTGGCAAACAGGAGGGGGGTCATTGCCTGAATGCCTTCAACACGTTCAACCAGGCGATAATCCTCTGGAGTGATCCTGGAGCGCCGATTCCAGTTGTCGCGGATGTTCTTGGATCGAATCGTAAGCGTGTTGGCTCCTAACCCAAGGAACTGGGATTCGAGGGATCTCTTGAAACCCTCCATCAAGGAAACAATCACGATCACGGCAAGCACCCCCACTACGATGCCGGCAACGGTCAACGCGCTTCGGAACGCGTTATCCCATATCGACTGCGCGCACGCCCGTACACTCTCGAGCAGGAACATGCGAGTTACGAGAAGATCGCCTCGTGTACTCGCCCATCCCGCAATCGCAACACTCGCTGACTTCGGTCCACGAAGGTGGGGTTGTGACTGACCAGGACTACCGTATACCCCGAGGCATGAAATGCATCGAACAGATCCATAATCTGTCCGGATGCGGTGGAATCCAGGTTACCGGTAGGTTCATCCGCGAGTAAAATGGAAGGTTGAGTTACGAGCGCACGGGCTATGGCCACCCGTTGTTGCTGCCCACCGGACAGCTGATTGGGCAGGTGGTGCATGCGGTCGGCCATGCCAACGGTCTGCAGTGCTTCAGTCGCTCTATAACGTCGATCGCAGTGTCGCATCTTGCGGTATACAAGTGGTTGCATTACGTTTCTCAGGGCTGTGGCCCTCGCGAGAAGATTGAAGCTCTGAAATATGAATCCGACATCCAAATTCCGCACATCTGCCTGTTCGTCCGACGATAGACCCACAACAGACTTCCCGGAAAGAAGGTACTTGCCTGATGTCGGCTGATCCAGGCAGCCCAGGATGTTCAGCAAAGTCGACTTTCCGGAGCCGGACGCGCCGGTGATAGCTACGTACTCACGTTTCTCTATGACTGCGCTCACACCATCCAGCGCTTTTACAGCCTGCCCTGCCACGTGGTAGTGCTTCTTCACATCCTGCATCACGATCAATGGCATGGATTGCGACTAGTCCGTGCCGTCCAAGGTAGATACAGCGTCGCCGTCACGCAGTTCGAACAGCGTTTGTACCGGCCCGACAATGACCATGTCTTTGGGGTTCAAACCGGATCGAATCTCAATGTTCTCGTCATCGGAAAGGCCTCCTTCAATTTTCTTCTTGTTCGCAACCCCATCGCGATAGACAAACACATAGAGCTCATCGACGCCCATTGCCAAGTCTCGTTCGGACAATGTTGCACCAAGGGGTAAGGCCAGCACCTTCTCGGCATCATCCGTGAGAATTTCAGCCCTGCACGACATACCCGGGCGCAACTCGATACCCTTGGAATCATCGATACGAATACGCACGGCGAAGCTCGCACTGCTTCTCCCCGACACAACCCTCGCGGTGCCGGCAACAGATTCCACCGATCCGGGCAGGGGTTGCTCGGGCCAGGCAATGGCCGTCACCCAAGCCTTCTGTCCGACCGAAATGCTTGCGATCTCGGCCTCGTCCACTTGTACCTCCGTCATCAAATGCAAAGGATCGGCGATCGTCATCAAGTGACTACCTCTGATGTTGGTCGTGCTTGCGACGGCGGTTTCACCTACTCTGATGTTCACGGACGTCACCACTCCCTCGATGGGCGAATACACGCGGCTTCGTGCTACAAGGTCATTGGCTTTGTCCAGTGCGGCCTCCTTTTGCGCCAGCCATTCTCTGCTGGACTTCAAATCGACTTCGGCCATATATAGCTCGTGCGCTATCGCCTCCAGCGCCGCTTCATCAAGCCCCCCATTCTTGAACAACAACTCCTGTCGTTCCTTTCGATGTTGCACATACGCGATGCGAATTTGTTTACGTTCTATGTCCACGCGTTGCAAACGTACAGCAGCCTCACTCTGCTCCACCTCGGAAACGAGTGCATCGTCATCGATCTCCAGAACCAACTCCCCCTTGTTCGCTGTCTGGCCTTCAACTACATGAACGGCCTTTACCCGACCGATCACTTGCGCCGACAACTGGACTGTTTGTGCGTGAGCCAGCTTTCCGGACGCAATAACGGACGGACGGATTGCCAGGCGCTCGGGATATCCAATGTCAACGAGCCTTGGTTCGTCATCCTGCAGGAAGCGCTGGACCATCGGAATCGTCGCGACAACAAGGACGATGAGCGTTACGGCAGAGACCCTACGTTTTCCCATGGCAAGACAAACCGATACGGAAGACCACTAGGGGGAAATCATTACCGCAATTGAGTAGAGGAGCGAAACGGGTGCTAGCACAACCAATATCGACAATATCCAGGATACGCTGGTCCATCGTTTGTAGGCCAGACACAGCAGCGCCCAACGCCAAGCATTGGTGACATCAAATTGTGCGACTGAAATCATCTCAAATTCTCTTCCCAAGAAATTCGATAGACTTATGGGGTTGGCTTCCAGAAACCCCAAACGGCCTTCCGGTGCAGCTAAGATCGCGACAGCACTTGCTAGCAACGACAAAGAACCGATGACGCTTACCCAACTCACCACGCTGAGCCAATGGAGAAAGCCTATGGTACGGCCGAAAACTCTCGCCACCAACGCCAGGTACCCCGCTGAAATAAAGAGGGAGAACAAATAGGCAACTAGACTGCTCGTCCTAGCGAAAACTATCATGGCTGTAGGACCCATAGCCGAATCGCCCTGGCGCAGACTCTGCTGTGTGCCCTCAATCTGCTCTT
>CBDIHL010000025.1:0-13455 GCA_965279125.1 Dinoroseobacter sp. | reverse complement strand
GCTCCGAATCATCGTCGCCTAGTTTGCAGTGTTTTCAGTCGGAGATGTCCGAGCGCCGAACGGATTGTAACGCTTTGCAGTGCGATGTTGTCTTCGTCCGGGCAAGCTTCGGAGCATCCGACTAAGCGCCGTCGCTTTTCTTCGAAGCGATCCCCTGCGGTGGCGTCAGCGCGCGTGGCCGTGCCTGAGCCGGTGTTGCCTGTGTCTCAGGCGAGCTCCGCCGCTCCGTTTGTGTACCCATCCCCGTCTGCCTCCCAAGCCGCAGGCAGTGCCGACGGCGCGCGCCGACGCGACATTGCCCTCGGGTCTGTCGCAGATGAGTCCCTGAGCACTTCTCTGGATCACGCTGCGTACACGAGGTTGTGGCGACGCCTGTCGCGATGGGTGGCGTCGAGTGGGACGGCGGCGGAGAAGACTGTGTGGGCGACCCACGGTTTACGCCGCGAGGCCGGCAGTGCCCTGCGGGATGAGCAGCGCGCGCTGCTGCGCCGTTTTCTGGATAGCCAGTGTGATCTTCCGGAGTGTGCGCAGCAGGTTGGCGCGTGCCTCATCCATGGGCACAGGTCTGGCTCCCAAGGCGTCCAAGGCGGTGCTTCTGCGAGCCGTCCGGCCACTCGTCTGTTTTCGTTGAATGGGCCATGGGGGCTTGTGCCTTCGTTGATTTTTCAACCAGGCAACGCGGAAGTGGACGTCGACACGGTTGCGATGTCTGTGTCGTTATCGGCGTGGTTTATGGCTTTGCGTGTTGCCTTTCTTGCGTGGTTCATGCCCTTTGTGGAGCACTGGCGTGTTGTACAGTATGTGTGGTGCGCGGAAGTGTCGCCGACGACCATTCGTGCTCCCAATTCGCAAGCCCGTGTTCATTTTCACGTTGCATTGCGTGCGTCTTCGGCGGTGTTAGAGTACTTCACGGGGATTATGTTTCAAGGAATATCCCCGCCTGTTGTGTCTTTGTGCGTCGCCGAACGTGTGCGTGGTGCTGCACGCGGTGTTCAAGGGTTTTTTTACGTGCAGGCGCCGAAGTTTGGTCGCGTAGACGGCGGTGGGAGTGTCGAGATGTTTCATGACGATCTCGTTCAAGCCGATTGGATTATACAGCTACTCCAGTCCGGCAAGATTGCCGTTGGCACTGCGCGTCGGTTGTCTGTGCGTGTAGTGCGGAATCTTCCAAACATGCTCCGGACCCTGGCCGCTTATGAATCGGCCACATCCGAGGCGAGTTTGGCAGCGCACGTACAGGCTGTCCAAGCAGAGTTGCGTGGAGGGATGTGCCCCTTTCGAGAGATAGACGTTGTCTCCGAGTGGTTAGCGGAGTTCAACCGTCTGGCATCCCGCTATCGCTTTTTAATTTTGGACGGCCCCTCCTGCGTCGGAAAGACGCAGTATGCATGCTCATTGGCCGATACCGGCCATGTCTTTTTCTGTGATTGCCAACAAGCAACGCAGCCCGATCTTCGGTCTTTTCGACCGCTGCATGATGAGGTGATTGTGATGGATGAGGCTTCGGCATCTTTAGTCATCCAGAACAAACGTCTCTTTCAGGCGCCTGCGGAGTGGGTGTCCTTGTCCCACACGGCGACGAATATGTACAGTTATCGCCAGTGGGTTCACCGCGCGAAGATTGTTGTTTGTTGCAACGATTGGAACGCGGGTTTAAATCTTTTGCTAGCGTCGGAGAGAAAGTGGATCCAGGACAACAGCCGGTATTACTATGCCGGTGAAGCGCTGTGGGTCCCGCGTACCGCGCTGTAATTTTCTCTTGTGATTGAATCTGTATTTCCAAAGCGTGTCTCTTGGCAGGAAAATGCAAACGCGATTGCTGTGCGTCGGAGGTGCGTGTCCTGCAGATATTGTAGAAGGGACTGTCGTCTTTATATATTCCGGACGTCACATGGGGGCCGTATTCTGGGCCGAATTTCGTGTCCGAAACGCGGACGCGTTTTGCGGTCCTCCCTGTGGGTCTCTGCCTCGTCATGGTAAACGAGGGGCGTCGTAGGCAGTCTGCGTTATCCGTGTCGGTTCTCTGCGGTCGAAGTCCGTCACAGGAGAGCGCGCCAAATTGTTGCCTGGCGGCCGCCGTGCGGGCATGCGGTTTTAATGTCATGCTGTGTCCTGCAGGGTGCGGGCATTTGTGTAGGCGTGCGGTCTGTGTATCATCTTGTTTCGGAAGCGACGGCGGGAAAAATTGTTTCTTTCAAACGTCGTTGTTTTCCGTGCGCCCATGGTGAGCTGCCGGTCACCGATTGTGGGTTTTCATGACACCGTGACGTCTGGCCATCTCACTCTCCCATGATGTGTCCGGACCCATTTCAAACTTCCCAGATCATTCCGAGTCGTGCATTCTTGTCGGGCGGCTAAACGGCGAGGTCATGATTGCGTCAGTTGGCTTTTCGGACCCTGTCCCGTCTACCGGGCCCGTTTTAAAACGGCAGGCTCTTTTGGCGCGGTCCCGTCCGACTCGGCAACAGGTGTGCCACACAGCCCGCCAATGTGACTCGGCGAGAGGTAAGCGGGAAGGCCCGCCACGGCCGCGTCTGTGTGGACGCCCTCGTCGTACGCGAAAGGTAGCTTCTCCTCCGCTCAGATTTTGAAGTTAAGGAACCTGTATCGAAAGGCACCAGGACGCGGTCGACGACGTCATCGTCAAACCGCATCTCACCATGCACGACGTCTTGCAAGACGTCGCGTTCCACCTGCGTACGCACATGGCTGGCTGGCCCGACCCCCGCCCGCCCTCCGTCGCCTGCCTCCTCGTGGATTGGGTTCTTTGTTTTGAAAATACGATGTGAAGAAGGGGTCCGGACCTGGTCCTCTTGTGGAAAACCCAACTGGCGCATCCATGACCGTGTCTGTGTAAGGTAAGGTAAACTGCCGCATCCACCGTTCCGTAGGCTGATAGAAAATGGCGTTTTCATGCCAGAATTTTGTTGCAAGTCGCACGACTTGAAAAATCCCCCGTTTCCCTAGACAACCCTGCTTCTGGACGCGTTTTCGAATATAGATGTTCTTTTACTCTTGACGGTCGGGAGGACGGGCGGGCGGGTGAGCGGTCGGACGGGCGCGCGGGCCGACCGGTGGGCAGGCGGGCGGGCTAGCGGGCGTCCGGACGGGCGGAGAGGCCAGCGGGCGGGCGGGTGGGCCCGCGGGTGTGCAGGCGTGAGAGAGCAGATCGCGAGAGAGACTAGCGATTTGTTTTGGTATGGACCGCTAAGGGAAAGCCTGCCAACATTGCCTTGAATGGACCGAAATCGCGGAGAAGTTGTCTTCATCGCCGACACATGTTGCTCATTTTTCGCGGGAATCACGGTCGTGGACAATGAGCTATGATTGCCGAAATTGGACCGGACTTGGTTTATAAATCGCGACACTTCTGGCAAATGGGGTGCAAGTGGACAAAGATTCGATGAACTTCGTGAGAATCTCTGGGAATTTCTGTACCGCATGTGTCCAAATGCAGCACACTGTTTTGGGTCGGCAAAGGTGTGGCGCAGCCTACACGTAGAACGTGCCTGTGCGTTCGGTTGGTCGGTGTTTTTTCCGCACCCGTGTAGTACAGTTTGTCCGCGGGCGCCGTGTGTTATTCTCCAGCAGGGCGCGTGTGGCCGGGGAACTGTGTACAGTGGCCCCCCCGGAGGTGTGCATCTCGGCGGTCCGCGCCGCGGGCCTATTTCGGCGGCCGGAAAACGGCCACAAAAAATAGAGGAAAAAAGGGGGACCCAACAGTCGGGTCCCCCATTTTTGCCCCCGGTTTTGGTGCCGTTTTCCGGCCGCGAAATGGTGGCCGTATTCTGGGCCCAATTTCGCGTCCGCCAGGTGGACGCGTTTTGCGGTCCTCCCTGTGGGTCTGTGCCTCGTCATGGTAAACAAGGGGCGTCTGAGGCAGTCTGCGTTATCCGTGTCGGTGCCCTGTGGCACAAGTCCGTCACAGGAGAGCGCGCCAAATTGTTGTCTAGCACCCGCCGTGCTGGCGTGCGGTTTTGCGGTCCTGGTGTGTCCTGTAGGGTGCGGGCATTTGTGTAGACGTGTGGTCTGTGTATTACATTGTTGCGGAAGCGAGGGCGGGAAAAATATTTTTATCTCATAGTTTCTTCTCTTTTGCGTGCGCCCATGGTAAGCTGCCGGTCCTTGATATGCGATTTTCAGGACAATACGGAGATTGGCCATGTCATTGTCCCATGTCTGCGTGGAACAGCATGAGCGTATCATGGCATTGTTTTCTCGCATGCATCTTTTCCAAGTGATCATTCATTCCTCTCCGAAATGTTGGTGCTCGCATTCAGACGTCGTTTGATTGCGTCTTTTTGTCGCCCCATCCCGAGTTTCCTCTTCATCCGTGGGTATGGCGTGGTATGGAAGTGCTTCGCCCATTTCTCCGGCTGATGAAGCGGAAGAGGTGGTGGACATGCCGGCGTCCTCAAGCGCTGCTGGCGAAAAAGTGAGCGACCCGTCCGCATGGGTGCGCTCATATATGCGCTCGTGTGAAGCGCAGTACAGGAGATGGGTGCAGTCGCTCCACGACTCGAGGGACGAGGGCGTGAAATATCAGTGGTGGACAGACGCTGAGTTTCGCAAAGCCGGCGTACCGCCGCGGTTGCCGTGTGAGAGCCCTGCCTTCGGGACGGAGAAAGGGTTGCCATGGATTGTTTTCCATAAGCACCCTGATCTGGTGCCCATCGGCCACGCCGAGTGGCAAGAATTCAATCGGCGCATTCGGTGGCTCGGATGTACGCCGACCCAGGGCGTCGAACTCCGACGTCGTGCTCGCGAAGTCGGTGTCAAATGGCCGTAAAACGCCATGGCGCCTTTGTGTTCGTGACGACCGGCATGAAACAGACAGTGCCGGGCAACGCGAACTTTGTTTTGTATAGCTTGTTTTTTCAATGTATAGTGCGTGCTTGTGTCCCGCAACAAACCTTGAGCATCCGTTGTCATTGCGGTTCGGATGGAAAGATCCGTTGCCGGAGTCTGATGATGCTTACGCACGGCTTGTCGGACAACATGTCTGTGCAGAAGGCAATTTCATATGTTTACTCGCTCTGTCAGAATTTGGTCTTGGTGATTGTCACACGAAAAGAATTGACCGGCCGCGACCATACCGTGTGTGTGTGTGTGTGTGTGAAAGTGTTATCATTTTTTGATCGATCCACCAATGTGGCTAGTCTCATATCTCGGAAGCAGTCCATTCGGATTTGCATGAGTTCCGTGCACGACACTGCATTGGCTGTTTTTTTCCGTCACCTTTCGTAGCCGATCACATGCTTGTGCCATCAGGGAGTCGGACGGGCAAGTGTGTCTGCATCTGTGGCGCATGTGAGAAGAAAGCGCAAAGCGCGATGGAGAATGTCATTAACAATGCCTTCCTGCATTGGTATGTGAATGTTCGAGCAACGGACTGATCATTGTTTTCTTTTTCATGTCTCGCCGTGCGCCCAAGGAGAGCTGCCGGTGGAAACAAGTTGTGCTTTCATCACGTCTTTTTTTTTGCGGAGGTGCACATGGTGATGGAAACTTGCAGCTCTGATCTTCTTCCAATCTTGGTCATGCTCGTCACAGCGGTAGCATTGATTGGTACAGGCATGGTGTTTTCGCAGCAAGTGCGAGAGTGATGTTGCAGGTCACTTCCCTATGAGGAACGGGCGTTCACGCGGGGACGCTAATGAGCAGGCGGCACGGTGGACCTTCGGAGAGGCGAGCAGTCGGGCGAGCGGACGGGCGGTCTTCCGGCCTAGAACCGAGCGTGAGTTATATGTGTTTCGCATGATTTTTTCAGCGAGTGTCAGAGCGTCCCGAAACGATCCGCGCGCAATAAACCCGCGAGCGTATCATGGCTTCTCGGTCGTGCGCGATTGAGGGATGCTCGAACGTCGCTGCGGTCCGCTGTCTGGCTGTCGGCGGACCTTACTGTGGGGCGCACTGCAGTTGTGAGGGACACAGCCATCGACTCTCGCGCCCCGGCGCGCGTCGTGGAGAGGGGTCACAACTCAGGCGCTCCTTGCATGGAATTCGGTATGAGGCGCTTTGGGAACTCCGTGATTGCGGCACGTATTTGGTGTATGATGAGAAGATGTTGTGCCTCGCGTACAACATCGAATCTGTCACTGGTGCGATGAAGTTCGTGATTGCGGTGTTTGCGGCGCGTCTTGCATGGGACACGTTGCCCACGGAGCATCGCGCATGTGTCGCGGTGGCTTGGACAACGTTGTCCGAAGCGCTGGGGGCGACTCGAGGGGGTCGCATGCTCGAGAGTTTGCGGTCATCTATGAATGCCGCAGACGTTGCTGACGTCGGGATGCGAGTTGCCCGCATGTGGGCGCGGGCGTTGACTCCGATCTCGTCGTTGTCAGCGAGCTCGAGCGCGGCCTCCTCGTCGCGCGAGCGCACGCCGCCACCACTTCGGTCGTCGAGTGTTGCAGCAGCGATGGCGGAGGTAATATCGGCATGCGTACTTGTAGCGGGGACACGGCATGGCTTTTAGGAACATTGCAGTCATTCGTTTGAGTGATCTGGGTACTTTCCTCGAGCATTTTTCTTGGCGTTTTCATACGAGCGTGGAGTTTTTCTGAGGATGCATCTCACCGCGCAACAGTTTCCTTATGACAGGGAATGTCTGACATTTCCGGGCGGGTGGGCGGCCCGGCGTGCGGGCGCGCGGGCGGGCCTGTTCGCGGGCAGGCGGGCGGAGGACGGGCGGGCGGGCGGGCAGGCGGGCGGGCGGGCGACTGGTCGGGCGAGCGATCGGGTGGGTGCGCGGGCGATCGGGCGGGCGGGGGAGCGGGCAGAAAGCCGAGCGGCTATCCGGTGGAGCTGTTGGGCCGGCGAGCCCGCGGGTCGCCACGCGTACGCGCGTGAGCGCGCGCGGGTGTGCGCAAGCAGGCGAGCGCGCGCACGCGTGGGCAGGCAGGCTCGCGGGCGGACGGGTCGGCTGGCTGTCGGACGGGCGGGCGGACGGGCGGCCGGGTGGGCGGGAGCGAGCGTGCGCGAGTGGATTGGTGTAGGCGGGCGGGCGCGCGGGCTAGCCAGCGGGTTCGCGAGCGGGCGGGCCACGGGCGGACGGAGGCGCGAGCG
Organism: Dinoroseobacter sp.; assembly: GCA_965279125.1. Lineage (GTDB taxonomy): Bacteria > Pseudomonadota > Alphaproteobacteria > Rhodobacterales > Rhodobacteraceae > Dinoroseobacter. The sequence goes on along the minus strand of CBDIHL010000025.1, from coordinate 6,390 downwards.
GGCAAACCGGCCAACGGGCCTGAGGGCCGGCGAGCGGGCTGGCGGGTGGGCGCCCGGGCGGGCCGGTGGGCGGGCCTCTGGGCGGACGCACGGTCGAGTGGGCGGGCAGGCGTGCGGGCAATTGGGTGAAAGGGCGGGCGGGTGCACGCGGGTGGGCGGACGAAAGGGCGAGCGGGCGAGCGGTCGTACGGGCGGGCGGGCGGGCAGACGGGCGGACGGGCGAGCGGGCGGGCGCGCGGGCGGGTCGCCACGGGCGGAGTGTATCCATTCAGTGGTCTTTTTTTTCCGCCGTGCGCCCTCGTGAGCTGCCGGTGTTTTGTCCAGAAATGTGAATCTGAACGCGGGAAGGACCGAGCATTTTTTCTTCTTGGATTCATACCCAGGTCTCCAGCGCCTCTATATACAAAACATGGCTTGGGCCTTGGAAAGAAAAGGTGATGGCGACAAGCAGCGTCGACCAGGCGTCGATCACGGAGGCGGTCGCGAGGGCGGACATTCCGGCAGAGCTGGTCTCCGAGGCGGAGATAGCGAACGCGCCGGAAATGCCCGCCGCAACGGCAAGCCGGGTGACGACTGAGAGCGGCACGACCCTAGGCGCCTATCTCATGGTCGATGAATTGCCGTCATACGCACGGCGTTTTAAGGGCATGCCTGGCGACGTTCCGCCGTGGCCGCCCACGGCCCAGAGGCCAGCCGGGCCCCTGGCTTGGCGAGGCGGTATGGGCCGTTTCATGTGGGACGGCGTGGAGAACGCGCCGGCCCCGCACATCCGGCGGTGGCGCGGAACTAATCCAGTCATCGCTCTGGATGCTGGTCGGACCCGAAGCTTCACTCGTTGGGTCGCCGCAGGCGGTTCGATAGGGCGACGCGACGCCCGACCGTTTACAGCGGTCCATACCTTGTGGGAATGGATCGCGACCCGACCGCGGTTGGTGAATGGCATTCTTCGCGGTGCCATAGACCGCCCGGAGGGTTCTTTTTCTCCCCTCGGTTTCTATGTGCGATTCGATTTGCCCGCGGCAGACAGGATCGCCACGGATTTCGACGAGACCCGGTTCCGAACGAGCTTCCATGGTACAGCGCTGGAAGTACTTCACCGCATTGTTTTTGGCGGTCTCGCGACCGGGTGGGCTCGGAATTTTGAGGCCGGGCGGGAGTTGCAGGGAATTTATACATTCGCGCCTCAACGTGCGCATCTTTTGTCGTCGTATATATTGTACAGTGCCCTCGACGACTCGGGGTGGTTGTATGGTCCTTTTTTAGAGGTCCGCAGTCCACACGATGATCCGCAAAAGCGGAAAACCGTCCTGCGCCGATCAGGCGGAGGGGACCGCCACCAGTGGATCTCCTACCCCGATAGCACTTTTCCCACGCATGTCTGGGTGCACATTGTGCACGTGTCAACGCTGTACTTGCATCCCGCAGACGCGGGTGTGTCTCTGTACGCGGAACCGGCATTCCAGCATTCGCTGGAAGTACACCCAGACGCAAGCTGGGAATACCTTTTGCATGCGAGTAGGCAGGCAGCGGACGTGGTTGTCTAAGAAGGATACGTGTCCTCTGCTGCGATGGAATGCGATGGACTGTGATCGCGTGCATGGAAAATCCACATCGCCGTGCGCCCACGTGAGCTGCCGGTGTACCCTTGGCATGTCTCACTTGGTCAATGTTATGATGACGACATGCAGGAAATGGTGAAAGCGCGTGACGCTTCACTAGCACGAGCTCATGCCCACGCTTCCATCTAGAGACACATCGCCGTGCGCCCACGTGAGCTGCCGGTGTCGCGTTTGCATGTGTGAGTTGCTCAATTTTCTCATGATGGAATTCATCACAGTAAGAATTGGCATGCGACTGGGCAGGTGAGCGGGGAGCCGAGCGGGCGGGCGGACGGGCGGACGGGCCAGCGGGTGGACGGGCGGGCGGGCTAGCGGGCGGGCGGGCGGGCGGACGGCGGGGCGGACGGGCCGGTGCGCGGGCGGGCGGACGGGCTTGCAGGCGGGCGGGCGGGCGCGCGAGCTGATGGACGGAATGACACGCGGGTGGGCGGGAGGGCGGGCGGGCAGGTGGGCGGGCGGGCGAGCGGGGGGGCGGGCGGGCGGACGAGCTAATGTGCGGGTAGACCAAGGGCGAACGGGAGAACGGGCGGGCGGGCAGGAGGGCCGGCGGGCGGGCGGGCGGGTGGACTTGCGGACGAGCGGGTGGGCGGGAACCAGCGGACGCAGACTCTTTTGCAGAACGGAGTCGTTCCTTGTTCTCGTGGATTTTTGGTTGTATGATGGCGACCCCAGGCACATTCCACGAAGAAGTCGAAGCAGGAAAAGCCCAAGGTAGAGGGCGGAAGTTCACCATGGCTGAGTCCGCAATCGCGGGGAAAGGGAATCCCAAGTTCTATGATGCCGCGATTACCTAGGCCAAACGCTTATTCCGGAAATGATCTGGGGCACGTTGGAAAAAGGGCCACAGGAGAGCAGGACTCAACATACGAGATCCGTGAAAAAAGGGCTGTACCAAAACCCCGCCGAGCATGCAGCGAAACTTGATGACGACGACGCAAATGACGAACTGTGGTTAGCGCACCCCGCAACACGAGAACCACGCACTGCAAGCGCATCCGCCAGTGCACACTTCCCTACAGGGACCTGTAACCCGGCACGAAAGCCCCCCGACAGCGGCATCTTGTCTGCAGCCCTTTTCGCGAGCCGCCTCTGAAAAGCTGAGGCCCGAACGATGAAAAGGTCCGCCATCACCGACGCACGTGCGCGCCGCAATGACCTCACGGATGCTTTACGCAAAATGCGGAGCGAAATCCGGGCGGAAGAGCGACGCGATGCCGAGCGTACCGCAGACACGGCGAGCGATGTTGAGGTGACCGACAAGAACTGCACACCTCGATATCGAGACACCGCGATCGTGATTTACATGCGTGTCCCAGACAGCGGGAAGGCAGCACAAACCTTCCTGGAAGCATCCCTCGGGCGGAAATTGGGCGTGCCCGTCAACGCGGCGAAGTTCATGAACGTGGTGCGAGAGAGAAGTACCGCAACAAACATGAACAACGAGGCCACGACGGGATGGTGGAATCGACGACAAAGCGACGCCGAGAAGTATCTGCGCGAAAAAGATCTGGTGCAATGGATCGATGAGCAGAACCGGGGACGCGGTCTCGCGCCGAGTACTCGGACCGTCTACACACAACGTACGCGCGCTTCGGCATGCGAAAGTGTGGCCACTGCCGCTCACGACGTCCCATTGCATGCAGCGCTCCCCCCGCGAAGGAAAAAATGGATGCGTGGCTTTATGCGTCGATGGGCGCTACGCCGCGGCACGCTCCCCTCCGGGACGGGCACGACGACGGAGGAGGCGGCACGGAAGGTTCCGGCAGGAAAGAGCCCCACATTTGCCCCACCGGCGGCTCCCAAAAAATCGCCCCCCGGGCCACTTTTGCGGGCCCAGTTTGGCGGCCAGAAAATGGCCACGATTTGGGGCCCACGCATTCATTCCACCACATGGGGGGTGGCCGGATTCCGGCCGCAGAATCGGGCCCGCCAAATCGTCCCACAGACCACCGCGTTCCCGGCAAACACGAGGCAACGGCCATGTGGAAGTGGGCGAATTTTTTGGAGCACACCGTGCCGCACAACAAAACGACCGTCTTCCTCAATTTCGACGAGAGTTCGTGCCGCCTGTGGACACCGCCGAAGCCAGGTTTACTGAGTGCCCGAACACACCTCGAAGTGAGGCGCGGGCGTGTCCCGCGACAGGTGGCCTCCCTCAAGAGCAAGCGCACGGCTTTCTCTCTTCTCGCTTTCCTTGCAGACAATGCGGAGATACAGAAAGCATTGCCACAAATTCTCTTGGTGAATTCGCACACCATATCCGCGGCAGATACGACGTGGATCCGCGAAGAAACGCGGAATTCAGGCGTGACTGTAGAGCGGCGGAAAACCGCGTGGTTGAAAGGCCCAGAGCTCGGTCGCATTGTGCGACTTGCAGGCCGCGCGTTGCAGCCATGGAAGGCGTCGCACGAATTCATTCTCGCACTCGATGCTTGCCCGACGCATTGGACAGAGAGCGTCGCACGCGCAGCCGCGGAGAGCGCAATCAGAATTGTGTTCGTGCCACCGTGCACGACGTCCTTCCTGCAACCGCTCGATGTGCACGTCTTTCACCATTTGAAGCGCGCTGCGCGAAATGGCCTCGAAGAGTTGTACCTGAAACAACCAGTGGGGCCAATTCCGAACAGAGATATCGTGCGCATGTGGACCAAGGCCACGCAGCAAGTTTTGCAGGCGCGGTGCTGGAAATTCGCGTTTCTCTCTTGTGGCTTCGGACAAGGTCAGGAGCACCTCGGCACCCGATGCAAAGCTCGCACCGGACTGGAAGCACCCCCGACGGTAGGACACGAGCTTCCATCGCTGGAAGAGCTCCAACTTTGTACCACAGCACGCGCGCGGTTACCGCTCGGGTGGTGGTTCCATTTGCCCGTTCGCGCGGAAGGCGAAAGTGCCCCACCTGCAGCTTTTGCAGCTCTAGCGCGCCCTGAAGCCGCAGCGCCAGAAATCGCCGCCCCACACGGGGCCGCGGGCGACGCGAGCGCCTTTCGCTCGGAAGTGCCGGCATGTCGGACCGCAGCGAGGCCGAAAGCGACAACGAGCGCACCATCGTCGCTGCCGAGAGCGCGCCGGCTCTGGCCGGCGACGCGAAGGCCGTAACAGAAGAAAGGCAGCTAGACGACGCAGTCGCTGCGGCAACGACACCTGCCGGAGGCGTGCCGTCGAAGCCGCTCTCGGCGAAAATCGACGAGTTGCGCGCGAAACAGGCGGCAATGACAGCCGAGCGAAAGCGGGTGGCAAAAGACCTCCGCAACCACGAAAAGCGACGTCGCCGTTTGAAGGCCAACGCACGTCGTCTCAGCAACGACGACCTCGCCGAGGTCATGCTGATGCGGGAGGCAAGTCGCCCGGACGCCGGCAGCGAAAAGGCTGGCGACGCGGCGTCGTCATCCGCCGCCCCAAAAAAGCCGAAAAAGAACTCATCGGCCAAGGAGGCGTGAAGGCGCGCCACGCGAGCATCATATTGCCACATACTTCATGGAAGTGTGGTGGTTTGACAGCTGAGTGGGAAGCATGCCATGGATTGTGTATTGTGTTTCATTGCGCATGATGACATGGATGACTCTCAGGCGAAAGAAACTGCGGCGGAAGAGACGCGCTATTGCATGGAGACCACCGGCTAGCCAAAGGAGCCCAGCAGACGCACCTCAACGACATAAGAAGCGAAATCGGCGAAGAGTGATGCGTCCTTGGACCACGGAGAGGAGAGAGAAAGACAGCGAAGATCAACCAGAATCGGAAAGATCGTCCAGAACCGACCGACATCGCGAACAAATAGCCTTAATCGATGAGAATCCCTGAAAATCGCACAGAACCGGCCATGACCACCGAGATGGGACCAGATTTGGCGAATAAATCGCGAAAATGCATAAGAAGAGGGGGAAGAGTGTGAGGCGGGAATGGAAGGAAATCGCGAAACTCCCCAAAAAAACAGGAAAATCGGTCCAGATTCGGTGAAAATGTGGAAATTTCCACACAAAATGCCCGAACCAAATCCAGAGAAATCGCGAAAATCTTAGAAAACATCGGGGAAATTGGGCTAAATTCTGTGGACACAATTGCCCAACATCGAGGCGAAAACAGTGGCCGAAGCGTGGAAATCTCCCTAGCGCTTCGGCCCTAAATGGTCCAAACCTAGTGTAAAATGAAGAACAAAAAGGGGCCGAAGCGCCGAAGCGCTGGAAAGCGCTTTAAATATTTAAAAGCCTTTCCCAGCGCTTCTGCTTCGCCCCCCCCCTTTTTTAAGGAAAAATTGACCTCCAGAAAAGCAGAAGGCCCAAACCAGGCAAAACCGAAAAGAAATGCCTCCAAAAAACGTGCTGCGAGAAGCGCGCATCGGAAAAACAACCACAGAAAACAAGTGCCGGCCATACAATCATTAAGGGGTCCCCGTGTTGTGGATGTTCATGCTGCCGTGCATCGTGATGGGAGAATATCGTGAGGATCGTTTGGAGTCTGTTAAGGTGTCTTGCCGGGAAGGAAACGAGGCTCGAAATGGAGACCTAGGTTATAGGGAAGCAAGGGACCCAAGGGAAAGCATGCCATGTGTCAGGAAAGTGTCCGATGAAAGAGCGTTTGACGGGCACGTGGAATTCTGGAGTTGGATCCGGCAGTGGGAATCACTCGTTCTATGTCGGGAGACGTGAGGTTCCGGTGCACATGCGTTGTGAAAAGGCGAGGGCGTGAGCTGAGGGTATGAGGTATAAAGAAAATCCTGGTGAGGCCGTTTGAGTCTGCGCTTCGAGGAGAAGCGGAAGGCACTTGAGGGAATTCT
>CBDIHL010000024.1:0-36334 GCA_965279125.1 Dinoroseobacter sp. | reverse complement strand
CAACGCACATGCATATAGCGCATGCCGCGTATGCAAATATCGATGCGAATCAATCGCACACGCTTGCGTTGATGAAGCCTCGCGCCTATACGCGTCACATGGAAACATTTCTCATTTCTACCGGTGTCGTCGCGGTTTCCGAGATCGGCGACAAAACCCAACTTTTGTCCCTGCTGCTGGCGGCGCGCTTCAAAAGGCCGGTGCCGATCATCGCCGGGATTTTGGTGGCGACGCTATTCAACCATGCCCTGGCGGGGGCCGTGGGCGGTTTGATCGCCGGCGCGGTTGATCCCGATGTCCTGAAATGGGTTCTGGGCCTTCTGTTTGTCGGCATGGGGATCTGGGCGCTGATTCCGGACAAGCTGGATGAAAATGAAAGCGTCAAGGATGCCGCAACCTTCCTGGGGATTTTCTGGATCACGACGCTGACCTTTTTCATCGCTGAAATGGGCGACAAAACCCAGTTGGCCACAGCGGCCCTGGCCGCCCGGTTGGGGTCGGTGCCTTTGGTGGTAGCCGGCACAACCCTCGGCATGCTGCTGGCCGATGTCCCGGCGGTCTATCTGGGCCGCATGGCGACGGCGAAAATCCAGGGCCCCTGGGTGCGCTATGTCGCCGCGGCGATTTTTATCGTCCTGGGGATTTTTACCATCGTCGCCGCGCCGTTCGCCGATCTATGGGGATAGGCGTATTTTAGCTAAGGTGCCGCCCATGATGACGACAGCCCTCGCCACGACCTCCTTCGTCGCGCCCTGGCCCTTGGGCTGCCTGGCCGTGCTGGCCGTCTGCCTGATCTGGCTTGCGGTTGTGGACTTGCGCACGGGCTATCTGCCCGACCCCCTGCAGATCACCCTGGCCGTCTCAGGCCTGGCGGTCGCGGTCATCGGCTCCCCCATCGGCATTACCTGGCAGGCGGCCCTGGCGGGGGCCACGGTCAACGGCGGGGTATTCTGGGGCCTGCGCTGGCTGGTGAGCCGCCTGAAGGGCCGCGAGGCCATGGGCTTCGGCGATGTTAAACTGGTGGCCGCCGGGGGGCTTTGGCTGGGCCCCTGGGCCTTGGCCTATATTATGGCCGCAGGGGGCATTTTGACCCTGCTGGGGGCCGGAATCGTCGGTTTGGTGACCCGTAAGCCGGTCTGGCGGGGGGAAATGCCCTTAGGGCCGGGGCTGGCGGCAGGTATCCTGGGCACCTTCGTGGCCGCCGCCGCCGGAGCCTCGTGGCTGATGCTGGTGCCGGTGCTGCCTTAAACCGGTTTTCTTGAGCCGTCTTAAGGGTTTGTAACAAGCTTAACGTTAAGCCATGCCTCAGATTAAAATCCCCGCGCTAGGGACTAATCCGGACCACATGAATATTTTGACCAAAACCCCTGACTCCCGCAGCGAGAACCTCGCGCAGCCGCCCATCGGGCAGATTCTGCTGCAGCGGGGCTTCGTGGGGGATACAGACCTCGCCAAGGCCCTCGCGTTCCAGTCGACCCTCGGGGGGCGTCTCGGGGCCATCCTGGTGCGCATCGGTTCAGTGTCCGAGGACAACGTGCTGGAAGCGCTGTCGCAACAGTTGGGTTTGGACCTGGTCACCAGCGAGCACATGCCGCAGGACCCCAGCACCTATATCGAGACCATGCAGCAGTCGGGTATCGAGCCCGAGTGGTGGATCGATCAAGGCGCCATCGCCTGGGCGGTCGACGAAATCTCAGTCTGCTGCATTTGCCGCGACCCCTTGCTGCCGAGCCTGCAAGAAACTTTGATCGGTGCCTTTCCCGACAAAACCCTGATCTGGGGACTGATCCGCAACCGCGATCTGGACTTAATGCTCGATCTGGTGCGCCGCGCCCTGGCCGACGACGGCCGGGACATCTCCGGCGACGTGGCGATGCTGCGCGAGCTGGCCGAAGAAGCGCCGGTGGTCGAGTTGGTCTCCAACGCCCTGGCGCAAGCCGTCAACGAGGGTGCATCGGATATTCACGTTGAGCCCCGCGAACATGAATTCGACATCCGCTACCGCATCGACGGCGTGCTGCAAAACCGCCTGACCTTGCCGCGCTCGCGTTTCGACGCCGTGGCCTCGCGCATCAAACTCATCTCGGGCCTTGATATCGCCGAGCGGCGCTTGCCGCAGGACGGCCGCATCGGCCTGCGCATCTCGGGCAAGGATCTCGATGTACGCGTGTCGTGCCTGCCGGGCGTATGGGGCGAGTCCATCGTCATGCGCCCTTCTGCTGAAGGAGCATAAGAATTTCTCGCTGGCCAAAATCGGCATGGCGGCGGATCACCTGGACGCCTTCGCGCGGCTGGCCAACGAACCTTACGGCATCATCCTGGTCACCGGCCCGACCGGTTCGGGAAAATCCACGACGCTGAAAGCCACCTTGGAAGCCATCAAGGACGGCAAACGCAAGATCATCACCGTCGAAGACCCGGTCGAATACAACATCCCCGGCGTGACGCAGGTGCAGACCAAAGCCGACATCGGCTACACCTTTGCCAGGGCCCTGCGCTCGATTTTGCGCCAGGATCCCGACACCATCATGATCGGTGAAATTCGCGACGTTGAAACGGCGCAGATCGCTGTGCAGGCATCGCTGACCGGTCACATGGTGTTTTCGACGCTGCATACCAACGATGCACTCAGCGCCTTTACGCGCTTGATCGATATGGGCGTCGAGCCATTCCTCGTTGCGTCCTCGATCCGCGCGGTCATGGCGCAGCGCCTGGTGCGCCAACTGTGTCCGCTGTGCCGCGTACCGCACGATCCGCCCGCCGCCATTGTCCAGAAGTGCATGGATTTGCAGAAACTGTTTCCGCAGCTGCTGACCGGCGCCCCGCAATGGTTCGCCGCCAAGGGCTGTAAACAATGTCAGCACACGGGTTACCGCGGCCGTCTGGGCATTTACGAAATGGCTGTTGTCTCAGACGAATTGGCCGACATGATTCTGCACCAAAAGCCGCTGCATGAAATGGTCGCGGTCGCGCGCAAATCCGGATACCGCGATCTGCTCGAAGACGGCCTCATCAAAGCCTGGAAAGGCGAAACCAGTGTCGAGGACGTTCTGCGCATTGCCGGTCAAATGGGCGTTGACGGCGACTGATGCGGCGGCGCCCCATCGTCCAACGGCATCTTGACGCACAAAATAATGTCTAAGAACGCAGCGCCCGCCAAAGATGCTCCCCGGTCTTGCCGCGCTCCTCGGCGCGGCCGTGAGCCGTCATCAGGCCGGGGATCTCAAAGCCGCCGCCGCGCAGTATGGTGTGGTTCTGGCGCAATCACCGGACCATCCTGAAGCGCTCTACCTTTCAGGCGCCCTCGATCATCAAACCGGGGCCGTGGATGAAGCCCTGCGCAAGCTGGAACACTCGCTGGCGGTGCGGCCGGGTTACCTTCCGGCGGTTGAGATGCTCGGCGCCGTCGCCCTCAAGGCCGGAAAGTTCGATCTGGCGGCACGCTGCTTCGAGACCGCCGCCGGCCAAAAGGCGACAGACCTCGAAGCCCACACCCGGCACGGCCACGCGCTCTTTCTCGCCGGTCAACACGATGAGGCCGCGACCGCCTTACGCCGCGCGCTGGCGCTGAACCCGCAATACGGCGACGCCGCCTATCTGCTCGCGACCACATTGCGGACGCAGGGCGCGCTCCCCGAAGCCGCGGCGGCCTATGTCCAATCGATCGCCATCCAACCCGATAACGCCCGCGCCCTTGATGAATACGCCGGTGTGCTGTTCGATCTCGGCCAGATCGCCGAGGCCGAGATCATGAGCCGCCGCGCCATTGCCGCCGCGCCCGATTTGGCCAACCCCTATACCAACCTGGGGCGGATCTATCAGACCGACCTCGCCCGCGCGGAGGAAGCCTTGGCGCTGCACGACCAGGCTATCGCGCGCCGCGCCAACTATGCCGATGCCCACAACAATCGCGGGGTGGCCCTGTTCACCCTCAGCCGGTTTGAAGACGCCATCGCCAGCTTCCGGCATGCCCTCGCCCTCAAACCGACTCTGGCCGAGGCCCATAACAACCTGGGCAACGTGCTGATGAAAGTCGGCGACACGCTCAACGCCGCCGCGCACTACACGCAAGCGACCATCCTCAAGCCGGATTATGCCGAAGCGCATTTCAACAACGCGCTGCCGCTACTGACCAACGGCGACCTGGCGGAAGGCTGGAAAGAATTCGAATGGCGCTGGCAATGCCGCGACTTCAAATATCCCCGCACCACTTTTCCTCACCCGCAATGGCAGGGCGAGGCCCTCGGAGAGGGCAAACTTTTATTGTGGGGCGAGCAAGGCCTCGGCGACGAGGTCTTGTACAGCAGCATGGTCGGCGACCTGCTGGACCGGGGCATCACCGTGATCTGGGAGTGCGCCACGCGGCTGATGCCGCTGGTGCAACGCGCTTTTCCCGGCGTTCAAGCCGTGCCGCGCGGCGCGCCGACGCATCCCGCGACGTTAGACCCGGCGATCCGGGCACAGATTTCCATCGCCAGCTTGGGCCAATATCTGCGGCGGGACTTCGCCAGTTTCCCCGCCAGCCGCTGCAGCTACTTCCGCGCCGACGACGCCCGCGCCCAGGATTACCGGCAGCGCCTGCTGGGCGAAAACAAGACACGGTTGATCGGCGTGTCCTGGTTCAGCAAGAACCCGGAATTCGGCATGCACAAAACCAGCCGCCTGGAGGACTGGACCCCGATCTGGAAAGCCGCCGGAGAGAACACTCAATTTGTCGACCTGCAGTATGGCAACACCACCGCCGAACGCGCAGCCGCCGCAGCCGCCGGTTTGAATCTCGCGCATCTGCCCGACCTTGATCTGTTCAGCGACATCGACGGTCTGGCCTCGCTGCTGGCGGCCTGCGACATGGTCATCACCGTTTCCAATACCACCGCGCACCTTGCCGGGGCTTTGGGTATTCCAACATGGGTGATGATCCCCGCCGGCCACGGCCAGATGTGGTACTGGGGCGCCGGGCAAATGGGTTCGATGTGGTATCCGTCGGCGACGGTCTTCAAGCAGCAGCGGCTGGACGATTGGGACGAGGTGATCGGGCGTATCGCGCGGCAACTGGCTGACAGTCCATGACCCCGCCCGCGCTTCAACAAAAGCTCGCGCAGGCCTTCGCCTTTCACAAAGCCGGCCAACTTGCGAAGGCCGAACCGCTCTACAAAGAAATCCTGCAGGCCGCGCCGAAGCACTTCGATGCGCTGCATATGCTCGGCGTCATCCACCTGCAAAATGGGCGCAATGAAGAAGCCTTGCGTTTAATCGGCAAAGCCGTGGGGATTGACCCGACGGCGCCGGTCGCCCTCAACAATCACGGCAACGTCCTGCAAAGCCTCGGGCGCCATCAGGATGCGCTGACCAGCTACGACCGCGCGTTGACGGCCAAACCCGATTACGATGAAGCACTTAAAAATCGTGGCGTTTCGCTTTTGGCGCTCGCCCGGCCCGCCGAAGCGCTGGCAAGCTTTGACCGCGCCGTGGCCCTGAGGCCGCTTTACGCTGCGGCGTTCAGCAGCCGGGGCGACGCACTGCGCACCCTTGAGCGGTATGAGGAGGCTTTGGCGAGTTACGCGCGGGCTTTGGCGCTCGAGCCAAGCCTGGTGGACGCCCTCGTCAATTACGGCGGCACGCTGCGCACGGTACAGCGCTATGAAGACGCCCTAGCGACCTACGATAAAGTCCTGGCGCTGGCGCCCGATCATATCAAAACCTTGAACAACCGCGGCGCAGTCTTGCGCGACACGATGCGGTACGCGGAAGCATTGGCGAGCTTCGACAAAGCGCTGGCGCTCAAGCCCGACTATATTGAAGCGCTTGTGAATCGCGGCACGGCCTTGCACGAATTGGGGCGCGAGGACGAAGCTTTAGCGAGCTTCGATAAGGCCCAGGCCTTGAACCCCGATCACCCCGAGAGCCATTGGAACAAGGCTCTGACGCTGTTGATGCTGGGAAATTTCGCGAAAGGCTGGCCGGAATACGAATGGCGTTGGAAGTGCGCCGGTTTCAGATTTCCGCCGCGCGGCTTCACCCAGCCGCAGTGGCGCGGCGAGACATTGGAGCACGGCGATCTCCTCGTCTGGGGCGAACAGGGCATCGGTGACGAAATCTTGTACGGCGGCATGGTCGGCGATCTGATGGCGCGCGGCATCTCGGTCATATGGGAGTCCGATCCACGGCTGGCGCCACTGATCCGGCGGTCCTATTCCGGCGTGCGAACCATCGCCCGCACAACGCCGCCCGACCCCGCGACATCTGACCCCGCGATCCGCAGTCAGATTTCGACGGCGAGCTTAGGGCAATATCTACGGCGCAACGCCGCCGACTTCCCTGCGGCACGCCGGAGTTATTTGAAAGCCGACGCAAGCCGGGCGCAGGTTTACCGGGCACGCCTGTTGAAGACCGGCCAAAGCCGCCTGATTGGTGTCTCCTGGATCAGCAAAAATCCGGACATCGGCATGCATAAGAGCAGTTCTTTGGAAGCCCTATCCCCGATCTGGCAGGCTGCCGGCGGGGGAACCACTTTTGTCGATCTGCAGTACGGCGACACCGCCGCCGAGCGCGCCGCCACACCCCTCGATCTCGCCCATATGGATGACCTGGACCTGTTTAATGACATTGATGGCTTGGCCGCGCTGATCAGCGCCTGCGATCTGGTCATTACGGTGTCCAACACCACCGCCCATCTGGCCGGGGCCCTGGGCGTTCCCCTGTGGGTGATGATCCCCGGCGGCAACGGCAAGCTGTGGTACTGGGGCAGCGGGCACGGCGCCACGCCGTGTTATCCTCAGGCAACGGCCTTCAAACAAACCACCGCCGGCGCCTGGGATGAGGTTATCGGTCGCATCACGCAGCGCATGACAGAAACACCATGACGCCCCTGCCCCCACAGCAAATGACGGTCGCCGACGCTTTCCGGGAAGCCATGCGCCTGGACGGCATCGGGCGCTACGGCGACGCGCAGGAGATCTGCCGGAAAATCCTCAAGGCCAGGCCCGACCAAGTGGACACACATCATCTGATGGGTGTCATTGCGATCCATGCCGGGCGTCATGAGGACGCCATCCGTCACTTGAAGCAGACCCTTAAACTCAAACCCGATATGCCGGAAGCCGCCTTCAATCTCTCCAAGGTCTATCGCCTCAAAGGTAAGTGGCGCGAAACCCTGGCGACCTTGGAAACCGTGCATACCTATTGGCCGGACCGAGCCGACATCATCACCGACATCGGCTACGCCCAAGAGCAGGTGGGCGACGAAGACGCAGCCGCGGCATCCTACAAACGCAGTCTGCAGATCGATCCCGCATCAGCCTTGGCACATTCAAATCTCGGCGCGATTTTGACACGCCAGGGCGCCATAAAAGAAGCGGAAGCACATCTGACCGCCGCGCTGGCTTCCGAGCCCACCATGTTTGCGGCCCTTATGAACCTCGCCCTGCTGCATGACGCCGCCGACCGCCGCGACGAGGTCATCGCAACCTACGACCGCCTGCTCGAGAGTCACCCCGATCAGCCTCATGCCCATTTCCAGCGGGCGCTGGCCATCCTCGCGCGGGGGAAACTGGCCGAGGGCTGGGATGAATATCTGTGGCGCTTCCGCCGGTCCGAAGCGCGCACGTTGCACGCGGCGTTTCCCTATCCATTCTGGCAAGGCGAGCCTTTGGACGGACGCCTATTGTTGGTATGGACGGAACAAGGCCCGGGCGACGAAATTCTACTGGCCTCGATGATCCCCGACCTTCTGGAACGCGGGGCGCAGCTGACCCTGGTCTGTTCACCGCGCCTGGCGCCGCTGTTCCGCCGCACCTTCAAAGACTGCCGCATCGTTTCAACCGAGCGTCTGGAACGCGTGAGCGATGGCGACAACCTGCCGGACTATCAGGCGTCCTTCTCCCATGTGGGCGCCGTGCTGCGGCCGTCCATGGATACCTTCCCCGCGCGGCAGAGGTATCTCACCCCCGACCCCGGCCGGTGCCAAAAGCTGCGCGCGGCTTATCAAGCCGCACAACCCGGCACAAAGCTGATCGGCATCGCGTGGCACAGCGCCAAGGTCGGCGCCGAACAGCAAAAGAGCGTGGCTCTGGAAGCATGGGCACCGATCCTGAGAATTCCCGGCGCAACCTTCGTCAGTCTGCAATACGGCGAACACGCCAAGGCCGCGAAGGCCGTACGGGAAACCGTCGGATGCGACATCATCATCGACAAGTCCGTCGATCCTCTCAAAGATATCGACGGCTTCGCGGCGCAAGTGGCCGCCATGGATCATGTGGTTTCCGTGAGCAATACCACCGTCCACGTCGCTGGTGCTTTGGGCATACCAACATCGACCATGATCCCGGCCTCTTACGGGCGGATCTGGTACTGGTTTCTGGACCGTACCGACAGTCCCTGGTATCCCTCCATGCGGCTTTTCCGCCAGCGGCAGGGCGAGGGTTGGGCGTCAGCCATCGCCGCCGTCGCCGAAGACCTTACGCACCGGCTGGGAGGCTGATGTGAACCCGGCCAAGCTTGCGCGGCAGTTGAACGAAGCCGCCGCATTTCATCAGAATAATGAACTCGATAATGCCGAACGCCTGTACCGGGCTGTTCTGAAGCAGACGCCGCGGCATCCGGATGCCTTGCATCTTTTGGGCGTCCTCCTGGATCAGCGCGGCGATCATGCCAAAGGCATTGCCCTGGTGCGCCAGGCCTTGGCTGTTCAAAACGTGTTTCCCGATGCCCACTTTAATCTGGGGCGGATGCTGACCACCGTGGGCGACATGGAGGCCGCCAAGCACCACTACGAACAAGCCGTGACCTTCAAACCCGGCCACGCCCTGGCCCATAACGGCATTGGCATCATATACAGGGCTCAGCGCGCCTATGACAAAGCCTGCACGGCCTTTGAGCGCGCCATACGGTTTGAGCCGCGCCTGATCGAGGCTTACATCAACCTCTGCAACACCTACCGCGACACCTGCAATGAAACAGGCATTCTGAACGTCGCCGATCAAGGCTTGGCCGTAGACCCCCCAGCGCGCGCAACTTAAGCTGCTGCGTGCGGAAGCATCGTTCACCATGGGACGATTGGCGGATGGCTGGCGGGATTACGAATGGCGCTTCATCACGCCCCAGGTGCCGGTGGATGTGCATCCCTATGCCCTGCCGTTCTGGAAGGGCGAGGATCTCGCCGGCAAAGGCCTTCTGATCTGGTGCGAGCAAGGCGTCGGCGACGAGATTGTTTTCGCCAGCATGATCAGCGGCGTCGCCGCCCAGGCCAAAAAATGCGTGCTGCAAACTACACCGCGTCTGGCGCCGCTTTTCGCGCGCTCTTTCCCCAACGTCGAGGTCTACGGCGGCCCCGTTCCCGCCGCCATCGTGCAAACACTCAATGTACAAAGTTCCATGGGCAGCCTGGGCCAGTGGCGCAGGCCTTCGTTCGGTTCTTTCCCTGCCGCCAGCGACTATCTCAAAGCCGAGCCCGGACGAACCGCAGCTCTGCGCGCGAAGTACACCGGCGGACGGTCGCACAGCCTCGTAGTGGGCCTCGCATGGCGCAGCGCCAACGTCACCGACGCGGCGGAAAAAACCGTCGGCCTCAATCAATGGGGCGCGGTGTTGAACGTGCCGGGCGTGACCTTCGTCAATCTGCAATATGGCGACACCCGCGAAGACCGCGCCGCAGCGCAGGCAAACTTCGGTGTCACGATTATTGACGACCCGGAGGTCGATGCCCTGACCGACCTGGACGGCTTTGCCGCTCAGGTGGCGGCCATGGACCTGGTCATTTCCTCCAGCAACACGGCCGCCCATATCGCCGGCGCCGTGGGCGTACCGACGTTCTGCATGGTCCCACGCGCCCTGGGCAGCGGGCGCCGCTGGTATTGGTTCGGCGAAGGACGCGCCTCGCCCTGGTATCGCTCCATGACGGTCTTTCGCCAGACCCAGCCTGCGTGGACCGACGTGCTGGCGGAAGTTGGCCTGGCGCTGGTGGATGCAGCGGCGTCGGCCGGCGTATTGGATCAGCCGGCGCATTTCCTGGAGCGCCTGGCGCGGGGCTATCTGAGCGCGGGCATGACCGCGGAAGCGGAGAAGACGTACGATCAAGCACTGTTGTATGCGCCGTCTTCGGTACCTCTCCTGCGCGAGGCGGCCAATCTGAAATTGAAGCGCGGCGCGCCCGCGGAAGCGTTGCCGCTGGTGGAACGCGCCATCGCGCAAGAACCCGACTCACCCGAACCGCATAACATGCACGGCATGATCCTGGCCCGCCTACAGCGTCTGGGGGATGCGGCGTCGGCCTACCGCCGCGCCATCGCGCAGGCCCCGGCCCAGGCGGAGTTTTACAATAATCTCGGCACGGCCTTGCGCAGAGCCGGCCATAATCTTGAGGCCTGCGAAGTTTATACCGAGGCGCACCGCCTGAAGCCCGACCACCCGTCGATCCTGCTCAACTACGCGATGGCGCTTTCGGAGATCAACAAACTCGCGGAAGCCCTGACATCTCTGAATGACCTGATTACCCTGAAGCCCGACTATGTGGATGCCCATTACAATCGTGCCCTTGTGCTGATGGCCTTGGGGCAGCTCGAGGACGGATGGCGGGAATTCACATGGCGTATGAAGCGGTCCCAGGTCCATGTCCGCCACGAGGATTTTCCGCAACCCGTGTGGTCCGGCGAACCTCTGGCGGACAAACATATCCTTGTGTGGACCGACCTCGGGCTCGGCGATGAAATCCTCGCGGCCAGCATCATTCCCGACCTTGCCGCTACCGCCCGGCGCGTGACGCTGCTGTGCTCGGCCCGGCTTGTGCCGCTGATGCGGCGCTCATTTCCCAGCGTCACCGTCGACACGCGCGCCGCGCCGCTGCCGGCCGCCGCCGTGTCCAAAGATATAGACCTGCAAATGTCGATCGCTGAATTGGGTATCGTATTCCGCAAAGGCTTCGATGAATTCCCGGAGCGGCAGACGTTTCTGGTGGTTGACGCAAACACACGCGATGCCTTGCGGGCCAAATATCTTGCTGGCCGCACGGCACGCCCCCTGGTGGGCATATCCTGGCGCAGCATCAATCCGGAGATCGGCGCGCAAAAGAGCGTCCCGCTGGCGGCGTGGCTGCCGATCCTCAAAGTGCCGGGCGTGACCTTCGTCAATCTGCAGTACGGCGATTGCAGCGAAGAGATTGAAAGCCTGCGCCGTGACCATGGCGTGGACATCATCAACGACGCGGACATCAACACCCTTGGCGATATGGACCCGGTGGCGGCCCAAACCGCCGCTATGGACCTGGTGATTTCCATCAGCAACACGACCGTTCACCTTGCGGGCGGCGCGGGCATACCAACATGGGTGCTGCTGCCGAAGGGGCACGCACGCCTTTGGTACTGGTTCAGAGGATTGGAGCGTTGTGCCTGGCATCCATCTGTGATGCTGCTGACGTCGCCGGACGAAGGCGATTGGAGCCGGCTGATCGCACACTGCGCGGCGGATTTGCAGCGCCGGACGGCGGCGTCATCATGACCCGCGATGCCGCAGCCCTCATGGCGAAAGCCAAGGAACTCCACCGCGCGGGCGACAATGCCGCGGCCCTGGCGGCGGTGTCGCAGGCCCTCAACCAACACGACACGGCGGAGGCTTGGAACTTAAAAGGCGACGTCCTCCTGGCGCTCAAGCAGTCTCCGAACGCCGTCGAAGCCTACGCGCGTGCAGCCGACCTGCAGCCTACGCACGCAGGGTATTGGCATGATTTGGGACGCAGCCTCCTGCAAAGCGGACGTCCGGCCGACGCCGGCACCGCATTAACACGGGCCATCGCGCTGAGCCCGGACGCCTGGGACATCCTGTGTGACTTGGGAACGGCACAATTAGAGCAGGGCGCGGCCGCCTCAGCCGTGAGTTCTCTTGCGAAAGCTGTTGCCCTGAAGCCCGATGCCGCTATTGCGCATTTCAATCACGGCACAGCCTTGCGCGAGGTCGGCCGGTTGGACGAAGCCGAGGCTGCTTTTAAAACGGCGGTGCACCATGTGCCGCATTTCCTCCCGGCACTGATTTCGCTGATCGCCCTAACGGGAGATCGCGGCCGCCTCGACGAGGCCGAACAGTGGTTCGCAGCCGGCGCGCGCCTTGCCCCCCTTGAGCCCCAGATCCACCAGGCCCGGGCCTTGGCGCTGCTGCGGCATGGCAAATTGCGCGAAGGATTCAAATCTTACGAGTCACGCTTCCAATCATCACAGCACGGCCTCCAGGCGCGCCCATTCACGGCACCACATTGGAAAGGCGAAGACCTCAGCGGACGGGATATTTTGATCTGGACCGAACAAGGTCTCGGCGACGAAATCCTGGCCGCCGGCATGTTTGCCGAGGTCATCGCGAAAGCGCGGTCTTGCACGATTGAATGTTCGGACCGCGCCGCGCCGCTGTTCCAACGCTCTTTTAACAACGCCCGCGTTATCGCCCGCCAGGATCCGCCCACCCGTGCCGCCTTTGATTTCCAAATCGCCGCATCAAGTCTCGGCGGAATTCTCAGGCCGGACTTTTCCGCCTTTCCGAAACATAGCGGTTATGTGGTGCCGGACCCGGACTTGGCCACGCGGCTGCGGCAGCGCTACCGCGCGAAAAATCCCGGCGCGCACGTCATTGGAATTTCCTGGGACAGCACCGCGCGTCATGGCAGCCTCAAGCGGCTGCCGTTGGAAATGTGGGCGCCTATCCTGGGCCTTCCGGGAATCACCTTTGTCAGCCTGCAATACGGCGTCGGACCGGATAACCCCGACATCAAACGGCTTGGCCTTGATACCGTACTAACCCTAGACGGCGAAGTGGACGCCCTCAAAAGCCTGGACGCCTCGACGGCCCAGGTTGCGGCCATGGACCTTGTCATCACGGTCAGCAATACGACGGCCCATCTCGCCGGGTCTCAAGGCGTACCGGTGTGGACGCTTGTGCCGGATGGGCCTGGGTGCTTCTGGTACTGGTTTCGGGACCGTACGGAATCTCCCTGGTATCCGTCCATGCGTATTTTCCGGCAGCCAGGTACCGGGGCCTGGCAGCCGGTCGTGGAGCATGTGGCCCATGCGATAGTTGAGATGACCCCTTAAGGTCAGCTATAGGATAGCTGCAAGCCGCGCGCACAAAAAGGATGAGACAATGATCAAGGTCTTTATCGGTTATGATTCCCATGAGACCGTGGCATTCCATGTGCTGGCGCACAGCATTCATGCGCGGGCTTCTCAGCCCGTGGTCATCGCACCGCTGATGCTATCGCAGCTGCAGGATATGTTTAAGCGCGAGCGCAATGCGCTTCAGTCCACGGAGTTTTCATTTTCGCGGTTCCTGGTGCCCTATCTATCCGGCTACGAGGGCTGGAGCCTGTTCTGCGATTGCGACATGCTCATGCTCGACGATATCGCGAAACTGTGGGCCCTGCGCGATGAGCGGTTCGCCGTGCAGGTCGTCAAGCACGACCATGTGCCGCCCGAACAAATCAAATTCCTCAACCAGCCCCAGAGTAAATACGCCAAGAAGAACTGGTCGAGCGTGATGCTGTTCAATAACGCCAAGTGCAAGGCCCTGACCCCTGATTACGCCAACACCGCGACCGGGCTGGAGTTGCATCAGTTCAAATGGCTGAATGATGATGGGTTGATCGGTGAAATTCCCCATCGCTGGAATCATCTGGTGGATTACGATCCGCCCGCACCGGTCGCCGACCTTTCCCTGATCCACTACACCGAGGGCGGCCCCTATTTCGAAGCCTACAAAAACTGCGGCTACGCAGATTTGTGGATCCGCGAACGGGATGCGATGCTCTCCGCGGGTTGAAACCGCCACGGCGGCGAGTTTGGAAACTGGAACGCCATGACGACCGCGCACGCATCCCAGCCTGATCAACAAGATATTGATCGGCTGCTCGATCTGTATAGCGCCAAGGAACACGACCAGGTTATCACCGAAGCGGAACGGTTGATTGCGTCGTTTCCGACCACAACCATCCTCCATCTGCTTACCGCGTATGCACATATCGGGCGCGAGGCGTTCGAAGCGGCGGCCGAGTCTTGCCGCAAGGCGCTCGCCATAAATCCGGCATATGCCGATGCACTCAATGCCCTAGGCGTCGCGCTGATGGCCGTGGGGAATTTGGAGGAAGCCGTCACCCACTTTCAACGGGCCCTGACCGCAAAGCCCGAAGATATCTCGGCCTTGACCAATCTCGGCATCATATTCGGAAAGCAACGAAAACTCGACGAGGCGGCGATATGCTATCAAAAAATTATCGCCCTTCGCCCGGACGACGTTTCGATGTTGGCGAAGTTGGGCGGCATTTATGCCCAGCAGCAAAAACTTGCCGACGCCGTCGCATGCTACAGAAAGCTCCTCGCGGCCAACCCGCATGATATTGAGACATTGGATACGCTTGGCGCCATAGAGCGCGGCTTGGGCAACTTCGATCAGGCGATCGACTGCTTTCGCAGAGTTCTTGGCCGTAAACCCCCGGCATATTTCCGCACTGACCAACTTAGGCACGACTCTGCTCAAGCAGGAAAAAACAGGTGAGGCCTACGCGTGCTTTCAAAAATTGCTGACCTACGATCTGAATGAAGCCCGCACACTTCACGTTGTGCGGTGCCTCAGCCGGATGGGGAGACTCAACTCTTCTCCGATCAGCATTGTACGCGCGGCGGGCGCATTGGAACTGTCGAGCGTTAAGGGTTTCATAAAAGATACACCGGAGCGCTGCCCACACAGGCTACCCGCCACAGCCGTTTCCAACGGCCCGATTGTCTCCAATCTATCGGACATGACTCACCGCCCGACGGGGGCCTTCTCCGGGATCCCCGCTTATCTTTTGAAAATCACGGACGGAGAATGTATTTGGCCGAACATCTTTTGTCAGGCGATACCTTAATCGATTCAAATAATGGATACGGAAGTTTGGAAATTGTTGGCCTGTCCCAGAACGACCAGGCATTGAGGGTCAAGACAGTCGACGGAAAATTGCGGTTTCAGCTCACCGATGCGCATGACCGTATGGAGGTGACCGAACCCGTCGGCGTTCTCACGGCCGTTCCAAATTATTCCGCCTGGCTACTTGGCGAACTGCCGCGCATCGCGCTCTACAAAAAACTGTCTCCGGAGATCAAGATCGCACTGCACGGCGACGCCAGGCATTTTCATTTTCAGTCCCTAGCGCTGTTCGAATCGAAAAACACCAAGTCATCGTGGTCGACAAACAATCGAGCATTGTCGGAGGGGCATTTTATTACGCCACCCCGACATTCATGCATCAGAATATGTCATTCGAGAGCATTGGCATGCTCAGAGCGCATTTTTTATCGGCACATAAAAGCCCGAGTCAGGCGGGGAAATCGCTATATATATCGCGATCGAAGTTGGGGCTAACACACGACCGGCGGATACAGAATGAAACCGAGGTTGAAGGTTATCTCGCGGGTAACGGCTTTGACATTGTTCACCCTCAGGAACTGTCTTTTCTGGATCAGGCCCAAGCCTTTGCGTCGGCGCGCCGCATTGTCGCGCCCTTTGGCGCGGCCCTCGCCAATGCGATATTCTGCAAAAAAATGCGCCGACCTGCATGATTCAAACAAAACATACGCCGGAGTTCGACCGGCTGTTCCAGTGGCTTGGAACAGATATCTTTCATCTCACGCCTCAGCGTCAGAAGGTCAGGATGGCGGCATTTCAGAGTCAGGCCTTTGAGTTTACCGTGAGCCTCGATGAACTAAGAAAATTCGTACACGCGACTGCATGATTTTAGGCGGAATGATTTAAAGCGGTCACGGAGCGCTGAATTTCTCCAGAAATGCTCTGAGGCGCCCCTCAATCCGCACAATCACATCATCCCAGGCGGCGCGTTCTGTTTGGCGGAAGATACTCGCGGTTTTGTACCACGGGGTCTGATCGCCGCCGCGCATCCAGTACCAGAGATTGCCGGTCGAGGCCGGCACGAGGATCCAGGTGGGCCGCCCCAAGGCAGCCGCCAGGTGGACGGTGGTATTGCTGACCGAGATCACGAGATCGCAGGCGGCTGCCAGAGCGGCGACGCCGTCGATATCCTCGCGCAGGTCAAGGTCTGGGATATGTTCGATATGGATCCCGAGATCCGCTTCCACCGCCGCGCGCTCCGCGGTCGTGTCGCCGTATTGCAGGTCGATGAACCGAACGCCGGGAACCTTCAGGATCGGTGCCCATTGATGGAGGTTCAGGGTCTTGTGCCGGCCAATTTTAAGATTGGCGCTGACCCAGGAGATGCCGACGATGGGCCCCGTCTTGCCCGTGGCTTCCATATGCGCCCGATAACGCGCCCGGCGCGCCTCATCAGGCACCAAATATGAGGCCCGCGCGGGGAAACTGGCCGCATCGGGGCGCAGCCAGCGGCCCAGGCTGGCCAAGGGGCTATGCCAGCGGATGTCGGGGCGCTGGGTGGCCGCATCGGGCGGGGTTCTGCTTGGCCACGGCTTTGACGCCCGGGAACGAGCGTTCGAACAGCGTCACAAGGCGCGGATCAGTCTCCATCACGACCCTGTGCCCGCGCGCCAAAAGGTCGGGGATCATGCCAGCGTAAAGCACCTCATCGCCGATGCCTTGTTCACGCCAGACCAGAAGCGCGCCGTCTCCGCGCTCGCCTTGCCATAGTGGATAAGAAAAATTCCGCCAATCGGCCGCAGAGCTTTCCCACTTCCAGCGCCATTCGTAAGCTTCCCAACCGGCCTTGAAGACGCCGTGCATTAAGAGGGCAAGTCCTGCATTGCGCTGGGCGCCCGCGAAAGTCGGATTTAATACCTGCGCCCGTTGAAAATCTTTCAGCGCCTCGTCTTCCCGTCCCAGGGCTTGAAGGATCAAACCCTTGCCGTTTACCGCCTCGGCCGAGACGGGGTTCATCAGCACCATGTCTTCAAAGACGCGCAGTGCGTCCTCATATTTTTCCAGTTTCTGAAGCGCAATGCCGAGATTGATTCTGGCTTTAGGAAAATCCGGCCTTAAACCGATGGCCGCCTCGTAAGCAGACACGGCCGCTTCGTGCTTTTCCTGGTCTTTCAGTGCATTGCCGAGATTGTAGGCAGACTCCGGGCTATCCGGGGCCAGCGAAACCGCTTCGCGCAAGTGCTGTTCCGCGTCCCCCATCCGGCCCGCAGCAAGTAAAGCATTGCCGAGATTGTTGCGAAAAACCGGATTTTTGGGCCGCAGTTCGACCGCCGCCAAAAGATTCTCCACAGCGGACGCCATGCGCCCCCTCTTTTTTTATGCCGCCGGCCAAGGTCACAGAGCATCAAACACAAACTGTCGATGGCGGGGCTGTCTTGCGGCTTGAGTCTAATGGCGGTTTTGGTGTGTTGGATGGCCTCTTCCAGATGGCCCTGGTCGTGGAGAAGGCCGCCGAGATTGACATAAGCCTCGGCGAGGTCAGGGATCAAGGCGATGGCCCGGCGGAAACTGTCGGCAGCTTCCGGCAGTTTCTTGGCACGCCTCAGAACCACACCCAGGTTGTAATGGGCCCGGCCGTGGTTGGGCTGCAGGGCCAGAGCTCGGCCGTAGCGCTCCACCGCCTCCTCCAACCGTCCCAGGCTATTCAGGCCACTGGCCAGGGTAAATTGGGCGGTGAAGGACGTCGGCTCCAGAGCCACGGCCTGCTCCAGCACCGCTACGGCCTCGGTGCTGCGCCCCAGGGCCTCATAAGCAATACCCAGGTTGGCCAAATAGGGCGCTTGGGGCCCGCTCAGCGCCAGGGCCTGTTGGATATGCTCCACCGCCTGGGCTGCCTGGCCGCGCTGCTGGGCGATCACCCCCAGAAGATGCCAGGCATCCGCGTGCTTGGGGTCCGCCGCCAGCACCGCGCGGTAACCCCGCTCGGCTTCCTCAAGCCGACCCGCCCCGTGCGCCGCAAAGGCGGCTGAAAATTCGGATGGGTCATGACCCATGCAATGCCCGCATTTTTAGCGAAGGAACGTTTTAGCCCGAGCCGCCACGGCCGGGTATTCCGCTCGCGCTGCCGTTAAACTCTCCACGGTCCCGATATCCCGATGGTAGATCTCGTTCTCGAAGGTATTGATTCTACCGAGATACCGGGGAAGCACTTCGGTGCTTAAATCCACCACCTCCTTACCGAGGCTTTCGATAAAAGTCATGACGGAAGGCGCCAGGATGTATACGGCCGCGTTGGCAAGATTGCCCGGCGGATTTTCCACCTTCTCGTGGAAAGCCTGCACCACGCCGTTATCATCCAATTCCACGATACCGCAGCTTTCAGGGACATCGGTGCGGAATGTCATCATCGTGATTTCAATGCCGGGGGCGCGCGATTCGAACCGCGCGATGAAAGACTGAAGATCAAACAGCGACAGGTTATCGGCATGAACGACCATGACCGGTTCGTTTTTGAAAAAGGCTTTATTATTGAGAAGCGTTCCGCCTGTACCCAGCAACCGATCTTCATAGACGGTTGCCACATGCCCGGCGTAAGGACTGCCGGCAATATAAGTTCTGACCAAGTCCGGCAGGTAATGGAGATTGACCAGGATATCCCGAAGCCCGCCGTTATCTAGAAGTTCGAGCCAATAGCTCAGCAACGGCCGGCCTTCGATTTCGACAAGGCACTTGGGCACGGTATTTGTGATGGGGGCCAAACGCGTTCCCAAACCGGCGGCAAGAAGCAAAGCGCGCACCAGACCTATCCTTTACGCGCGCTTTTATTCATTTCCACGCGCAGCTCATCAGCGCTGAGGGGCGTGTTGCCGATCCGGCCGACCTGACAGGCCGCCGCGAGCGATCCAAGATAAAGGCTTTCCCAGATCGACCGTCCCAGGGCCATAGCCATGGCCGTGCACACCAACAGACAATCTCCCGCGCCCGCCGGATCTTTCGGCGCCAGGTTCAGGGCTTCCAGGCGGTCCGTATGCCACTGCCCTTTCTGCGTCACCTTGGCATGCACAAGAATACCCTCGGCGCCGAGTGTGATGACGACGTTCTCGGCGTTGGCTTTACGCCGGAGTTTGTCGGCGATGACCACCAGGCCATCTTCATAGTTTCCAAGCGCTATACGCGCCTCGCGTTCCGTCGGCGTCAGAAGCGCCGCGCCCTTAAAGCGCGAGACATCGCCGACCTGGGAAGACGACTGACTATCGGCGACCATCATGATTTTGCGCCGCTGGCATTCCTCCGTAATCTCGTCGACAAGCGGTTGCGTCAGAAATCCGTAATTGAAGTCTGAGAAAACCACCAGATCGGCATTTGCGATGACCTGACGGATATGCCCAATCGCGCGCTGCTGCAGCGTTTCGCTGATCTTATGCTGGCGCAAGTGACTGACGCGCAGGAGCGTCTTATTGCCGACGCGGTAACGCTTTTTCAACGTCGTAGGACGGCTGTCATCTACCAACAAATGGTGATTCAACCCGTACGACGTCAGCTTGTCGCCGAGGTATCGACCGATGTCGTCGTCACCCACCACGGAAATGAAGTCGACCGACTTCGCACCTAGATAGCGCGCGTGAGCGGCGACAATGGCCGCCCCGCCGACAAACCTGTCGGTCATGATCGGTGCCACGACGATGGTGGGATCTTCCTGTGACATTCCCAGAGGATCGCACTGGACGTACTCATCGACGATGGTATCGCCGATGACGCAGACCTTGAGGGAGGCCATCCGGTCCAGGACAGACTGTAGTTCCAGCCCGCTGAGGCCGTGACGCTCGATAAAGGCCGTCGGCCGGATGATCGAGGAATGATTAACAATCTCTTTTTCATTACGAATAAGATCAAGCGACGAGAAGCTGGTATCGCCGGATCCGAACAAGAGCTGTCCGCCGTAAGATTTTACGACCTCGAGTTCCGGGTTCTCGAACGTTTTATGCTCGCTTCCTTTGACGACAACCGCGGGACGAAGCTTGGCGATAAAATCTTCCGGCTCCTCGTCCAGAATAAACGCATGATTGACCCAACTTATGGCCGCCACACCGTCGAGGCGCGGCTCCTGCGTGATAATCGAGCCGGGCGTGACGCGATCGCTTAAAACACCGACAACAAGATAGTCGCCGCACTCCGAGGCGAACCGCAACAAACGCAAATGGCCGGGATGAACAATGTTGAAATTGCCGTGGACAAAAACCAGCCTGCCTCCAGGCGGGATTTTTTCTTCGATCGTCTTTATCACCGAAGCGCTATCGTAAACTGCAGTCATGCGGGGTTTTCAAGTTGGAGATTTAAGAGCCGGGAATTGTGGCAGGAACAGTATTAACAGGCTGTATTTAATGCAAGGCAAACAAGGAGAGCGGCTCAGAGACCGGCGATGCCTCAGCCTTCGGCATCCTTCAAATGGCGAATACGAAAGTCCTGCAAATCAGCGGCAATCCTGCCCATGAGATCGGAATTCCCGCTCTGCGTCCGTCTGTAAATTCTCATCGACGGATACCATGGGCTTTGTTCGGATTCGTAAAACCAATGCCACATGCCCGAGGCATTGTGGCCGGGGACAATGTTCCACACCGGCACATTCAAAGCCCCGGCGATATGGACCGCGGTATTGCTGACCGAAATGACGAGGTCCATGGCGGCGATTTGCGCCGCGACCGCATCCATATCCCCCGACAGGTCCACGGCATCGTCGCAAATTATCTCGACGCCCAGCGCCGCGCGCATCGCGGCGATGTCGTCGGGCTCATATCCGTATTGCAGATTGACAAAGACAATGCCGGGCTGCCGCAAAATCGGGGCAAATTCCGACAACGCCATGGTTTTTACCGCGTCCAAGGGGGATTTGCGGCTGGCCCACGACAGACCTACGACAAGACTCTCCGGCTTTCTATACTTCCGTCTTAGGGCTTCGACCTGACGTGTGTCCGCGGTGAGATATCCCGTATGACGCGGAAACGCGTCAAAGTCGTTCCTGAAGGCCGCGCCAAGGTCTCCGCCGGCAATCTGATAGTCGGCCACCACCGGGGCGGTGGACGCCCGCGCGGCATTGAGGCGGGGAATGAAGGATACGCCTGGGAACGAGCGCGCAAATAAAGTCATCAGTCTCGGGGAACACTCGACCGTAAGCCGCGACGCGATACGCGCCGCATCGGGAAACATGCCGGCCTGGAGAACTTCCTCTCCCAAGCCAAGCTCGGTCCAGATCAACAGTGCCTTGCCCGCCAAGGGCTCGCCATTCCATACAGGCACGGAGAAGCGGCCATGGGGCGGCGTTTTGATGCCGGCCACTGTAAATCTTTGCCTGTAGGCGCTCCAGGCCTCTCCGAGGCGTCCCAACATAAAAAGCGTCGTTGTTTTATGAGCCATGGCGCGGTGAAAGCCGGGATGAGCGGCCAGCGCCCGGTCGAATTTATCGAGCGCATCCTGTAGCCGGCCGTTGAAAAAATGGACCACACCGAGGTTGTCTAGGGCCTCCGGAAAATCGGGCCGCAAGGTCAGGGCCGTTTCAAAAGATTCGGCTGCGGCTTTTGCATCGCGACTTTTCAAGACATCGCCAAGATTGTTGTGCGCTTCCGGAATGAGGGGGTTGATAGCGATTGCCTGCCGATAGGCGGCGATTGCTTCATCCACCTTTCCCTGATGTAAGCGGACGATGCCGAGATTGCACAAAGCCATCTCGGATCGCGGCAAAATCTCCAGCGCGCGCTCCAGATGACCTTCGGCGCCTTCCGGATTTCCCAACGCCAACAAGATCAAGGCTAGGTCGTTGTGGATCGCGAATGCGTTGGGCGCATGGGTGAGGGCCATGCGCAAACAGGATTCGGCTTTCTGAAGATAGCCTTGGGTCTGCAGAAACTTTGCCCAATGCAACCAGGCATCGACAAGCGCCGGAGCCGCCTCAACGGCCGACAGGAACGCTGCCTGCGCCGCATCCACTTGCCCCTTGGCTTGAAAAGTTCTCCCCAGAAGCACATGAGCGGCCGGATCAAGTGGCACGCCCTTGAGCGCCTCTCGGCACAGGTGCTCAGCCTCATCGAAGGCTCCACGCGCAAAGCATGCCGCGGCGCGTTTCAACTCATCCGGCATAGCTTGTCCCTTTGCGCGACAAACTAGTTGGCCCCGCGCGATTGGAAAAACGGCATATCCTCGAGCCGGGTCACCCTTGTATGCGGTCCGTCAATGGACGCGATCAACGGCGCGAGCGACGGCCCGATATCAATCCATATCAGCCAGGGGGTTTGCGGCGAGCCGGACGGCGGCGGCCAATTGGACGCCCAAGGGCCCGTGATATCACGATACTTGAATTCGGCGGTGTTCCCCACCCACCGCGCCAACTCCGCCTTCGGTCTACCGGGTTCCTCATAAATCAAGGTCATCGCGCCGCTGCTCGAATCGAAGTCGAGAGTCATCTTAAAGGGGGTTGGCGCACCGGAGGGCGACAGCAACGGACGCAATGTCTGACCGCTCAAGTTTCGTGATTGCCCGCGAAACTGGTTAGGATTTTTCTCATAATCCGGAAGGATGCCGCGCAACGGATCGACGATAATATTTTGGCTGAGCACAACCTGCTGCAGGTTGGAAATCGTATTCGAAACCGACATGCGAGTCGCGAGGATGATTCCGAAGCCCTGCATAAGCACGGCCCCCATCAGACTGGTAATGACGAGAACGACCAGCATCTCGAAGAGGGAAAATCCGGCTGCCGCAGGCCGCTGCTGAAATGCGGGGATCATGGTGCGCTAGCCCCTGGTATTTGAGTTGCGAAGATCCGCCGGTAGCCAACCTTGCGCATGTCAAAGGAAAACCATGGCCCCCGATCGGCGCGATCGACGGAAACCGTGACGTTATAGAACCCCATGCTGAACCCGGGCAAACCCACGCCGGCCCTAATCTCTTTGTTGGGCGAAATGATATTGGCGCTCTCCCAGCGTACGATAAGATCTCCAATCTGATCTTCGCCCACAGGTCGCTCAAGCGGATTCAGGGTCTCCATGAGTTCAATGATCGAGTGCTGGGCCAGATTTCTGGCATTGCTATCGCCGGCCCGGGTCAAGGCGCTGACCATTTGCGAAACGAACGTGATGACCGGAACAAGCGCAATGCCGACAATGGCGACGGCAACAATCGCTTCCAATAGCGTGAATCCACGGCTAGACCGGACGTCCCCCCGTCTCCGTCTTCTCCAGCTCACAGGGAGCGCTATTTGGCGAGTTCTGCCTGGCACAGCGGCGCTTTCACATCGTAGACATACAGACGTTGCCCGATTGTCAACTTGACCGCGCCGCCGCTGCAAAACCCCGATGTTTGATAATAAATCGGACTATCGACGGTCACATTCCATTCTGCGGGCAAGTTGAGGGTGGCTTCGGACGATAACATCGGCCGCACCGCGCTCAGTTGTCCGGGTTCGAGGTAAATCGGTCCATCATCAGGGGCCTGGGTGCTTCCCGCGGACGATTGGGCATCACTGGGACGACGCGGATAGCGGCCAGCGAGGACAATCGGACGGCCTTCCTTGAACGCGAGATAGCTTAAACTGCCGAGATCGCGCTCAAAAGATTCGCGATTGAGGGCAAACTCCAGCCTGTCACGCACAACCGAAAATTGAGGCAGCGAGAACCCGGTCAGCAGCCCGACCAGCGCGAGCACCACCAGCACTTCCAGGAGCGTAAAGCCCCTCACCGCCGCGCGCTCATTAGGGCTGGGTGGATTGGGCTTGCGTTTTCGGTATAAAACCAACATCTGCGTCAGTACCCTCACCGCCCGCCTTGCCGTCGGCGCCCATACTATAAAGGACCAGATAGGAATCGGATTCGGGCGCGTAGACATAGGGATTGCCCCAGGGATCGAGCGGAACGGCCTCGCTCAGATAGGGGCCGTGCCATCTGCGCGCCAACCGCTCATCCTTCGGCGGGTCATTCAAGAGCTCAAGGCCTTCTTCTTTGGTCGGAAAGCGGCCGATGTCGAGACGCATGGTCTCCAAGGACGTCTTCAGCATCCGGGCCTGAGTAGATGCCGCGGACACCTTCGAGGTATCGACACGGGATAAAAGTTGCGGACCGACCAAGCCCGCGAGCAAGCCCATAATCACCAACACGACCAACATCTCTAGCAAGGTAAAGCCGGCTTCACCCGCTTTTCGAGAAATGGACACGACGGATCTCCTCATGGCAGCTATAGGGCGACTTGGTTGATGCTGGTGATGGCTAACATAATTGCCGCGACAATGCCACCGACGACCACCCCTATGAGCAGGATGGCCGCGGGTTCCAGCAGGATCAGAAACTGCTTCATGCGTTGGCGGCCGGAGTCATCGTAAAGCTTGGCGAGCGAACGCAGCATCTCGTCAATCTGGCCGGACTCTTCGCCCACTTGCACAAGACTGACGGCGGTGTCGTTGAAAGCACGCTGCTCCGCCATGGCGGCAGAGAGGGATTTGCCCGCGCGCACCATCTTGCTGACCTGCTCAAGCCGCACTTTCAGGCTTTGCAGTGAGACGCTATCGCGCGCCAGATCCAGCGCCTTGGTCAGTTCCACGCCGTTGGCGAACATCGTGCCGAGCATGAAGGCCCAGCGCGCCAAGTCGGACTCAAGAAGCCACGACCCCAATATCGGCACCTTGGCCGCATACTCGCGCAACGCCGACATAAAACGCTTGTTGCCCAGGGCCCATACCACCGCGGCAACAAAACCGGCGGCGGTCACGATGAGCAAGAGGCGATGCGCGTTCAGAAACATGCCGGTATTGAGCACCACGACCGATATCCATGGCAGGGGTGACTTGGCCTGAGCCAGCATGGCGGAAAAGCGCGGCACCACGACAATGAAAATAAACATCACCGCGGTGACGCCAGCAGCGATCAAAACCGCGGGATAGGTCAGAGCATTGCGGATATCCTGACGCACCTGATGCTCATAAGACATCTGCTGCACGGCATCGGACAGGGCCTCGCCCAAGCGGCCGATGGCTTCACCGGCGGCAGCCAGCTGCGTCACATAGGCCGGCAACATGGGCAACGAAATCGGGAGCGACGTGGTGAACGCCTGGCCGGTGCGCAGGCGGCGCTCGAGGTCGGCAAAACCGCTCGAAATATCCGGGTGCAGGCGCTGCTGCTTGAGGGTCTCGATGGCACGAATCATCGGCACGCCGGACGTCAGGAGCAGCGAGAGCTGCTTCATCGAGAGCACGATTTCCTGGACTTGGGGCCGGCGCTGAAAAAACTGCCGCGACTGTACAACGGCCTTAGACGGTAAAACATGAAGCGGGGACAGCCCCTGGGCCTCAATGGCCCTTAAAGCGTGACGCTCGCTCCCAGCCACAACGGTGCCCTTTACAACATGGCCGCCGTTATCGAGAGCCTGATAGTCGAAGCTGCTGGCCATCGCCACGGGTGTCGAACCGAAATGGGGTGAAAACCGTGCGCTATTAATACCAGACTGGGAAAAGACACGACTTAAGAATGTGTCAGGTAGACCCGCCGTTACGGGCCGAACCAGTGGAAAAGGCCTTTACGTCGAACGGCCTTTTACAAAGAAAAAGGGGGGATGAAAGCTCATCCCCCCTTCTCTATCAATTTAGACTAGACGACGAGGCTTACGGATCGAGCGTCAGAGAGCCGTTGCGGAAGCCAGAGAAGTCCGAGAACACGCCCGAGGTCTGGTTGAATACCAGGTGCTGAGCATATCCGTTGAAGCTGCCGGCTACGGTCACCTTGTAGTTGACCGTAGCAGACGGCGTCAGAGTCAGAGCCGTTTCGATATCGCTGCTGCTGATCGTCAGGGTACCACCCGCATTGATCGACGCGGTGGTGTAGCTGCCGATCGCGGCGCCGGTCGCATCGTTGGTCACCGTCACGACGGCCGTACCGGCGATCGCGCTGGTGTTGACAAGACGGACGAACGACGAGTAGCCGGTGATCGCCGTGTTCAGAAGCGTATTGAGCTGGATGCTCAAGCCGCCGCGGCTGAACGAAGCCAAGGCGCCCGAGACGGCCGCGACAGCCGTCGGGAACGGGGCAATGGCCGTCGGTGTAACTGTGGCCGAACCGGTGGCCGCAGAAATCGCCGTCGTGCCGTTAAAGGACACGATGATGGCGGAACCAGCCAAGCTGATGCCGGGAACCTGGAACGAGGCGGTGCCCGTCGTGAGCTGGCCAGGCGAACGTGAGAGAACCGTGCCGACCGAGGAAACAACACGCAGCTCAGTCAACGCGGCATCGGTCAAGACACCGTGCGTGATCTTAACTTCCGCCGTGCTTAAGGCTGTCGAGTTCGTGACCACGAGAGACAAGTCGGTGCCCAAAGCCGCAGTGCTCGAGAACGTGATGGAGCCGAGGGTCGCCGAGGCGCCCGCCGTTACCAGCTTAGCGAAAGCCGGCGACGCGGTGTTATCGATCGTCAGAGCGGTCGCCGCATCAACAGAGGCGGAAATCGCGCTCTTGCTGGTGATAACCGCAGCAGCAGTGATGTTTTCGAACGTGATGGTGTTGGCGGCGTTACGGATCAGGCCGCTCAAGGTTACCGACGTACCGGCCGTCGCGAGAGCGCCGACGCTGGTATAGCCGAGACCCACGATCGCGATCGCGTCCACGCGGCTGGTAGAAGTGGCCGTGAAGGACGAAGATGGGTCACAGCTCGAGATCAGGATTTTGTCGGACAGCGTCTGCACTTGGCAGCCGGTCACCGACGTAACAACTTCCAGAGAACCACCGCTGGTGGACTGGAAGTAATGGACCAACGACGGTGTGCCCGTGAATTCCCCGCCGGAGATGTCCAGCTGGATGTTGAACGAGGTGTTATAGGTCGAAGCGTAGTCGACCAGGATTTGTGCCGCCGCCGTGGTCGTGGCGTTCGCACCGGCGATGGTCACGGCAGCGGCGGTCGCTGCGGTACCACTGAACACCTGAGTGGCCAAACCTCTCGCCGTGATGGCAACAGTGGCCGGAACGCCCGCGGCCGTACCCGTACCCGGATTGGTTTTGATTGTCGCGGCCTGGCTGGCCGTCGTGAGCGCTGTCGAAGCGAGCAGCGCGCCGCCAATCAAATAGAGTGATTGTTTATTCATAATTCTAGGATCCCCTTGAAGGTTACAGATATCTGGTAAAAAGCTGTGTCTGCGCACAGGCAAACACCGCTGCGCCCGTCAGCGCACATGCATAACACCCCGCCCACCGACCAAAGTCAAGCCCATCTTTAATAGGGGTTGGGCACGATAAGCCTTTGACCAGGGCTTATTTAATAGCCCATTAACCTTTGTGAAATGGCCAAAATGCTGGTGCCGCGCATAGCGGCCTATCCGGCGCGATCCGGGAGGCACGCATCTGAAGCTACCGCGCCGCAACGCGAGTCAATGAGAACCTGGGGCCTGGAGGTGCAGGTCCCGCCCCGCCCGCGCCACGGCATCGCGCCACCATGTGCGCTTCAGCGCATCGCCACCATGGCGCAGAATACGCAAGGAAGGATACCACGGGCTGCCCTCATCCTTCAGGAACCAGTACCACATGCTGACCGGCCCGCTGAGCAGCAGGAGCCATGTGGGAATGTTAAGCGCGCCCGCCACATGGACCGTCGTATTGGAGGTAGAGATCACCAGATCCATCGCCGCCACCTGGGCGGCAAAGTCATCCATGTTTTGAAGGGGATCGACCTCATGATCGTGGAACACATCAACGCCAAGAGCCTGCTTCACCGCCGCCAATTCCGCCGCGCAATCGCCGTATTGGAGATTGACGAAAGTCACGCCCGGCACCGTGAGTATATCTGTCCATGTGGAGAGATCGGCGCTTTTGAATTCACCGATGGCTTCGTTCTTGCTGCGCCAGGAAAGCCCCACGATAAGACGGCCCGAAGCACGCGCCTGGTAGCGCGCCCGGAGTTCCCCCGTCCGCAGCGGGTCCGCCTTGAGAAAGCCTGAGTGACGCGGAAAATGAGCTAAATCCGGACGGAAAAACCGGCCGAGGCTGGGCGCTGCGATTTGATAGTCGACGTCCGCCGCTGGCGTCATCGCGATGCTTTGTTCGCGGTAGCTGACCACGTCTACCTCCGGGAATGACCGCGCAAAAATCGGCGCCATGCGCGGTGAACATTCAACAATGCACCGTCCAGCCCGGGCCGCAACGTCGGCAATCATGCTGCCGAATAGGATTTCCTCTCCGGGTCCCTGCTCGGTCCAAACCAAAATCGTTTTTCCAGTCAGATCCTCGCCCGTCCAAAATGCTGGGGGGGACGAACGCTTCGCCTGTCTGTCGGTTTTCTTGAAGGTGCAAGACGTGCGAAACTCATATTCCCACCAGCCCTTCTTCAGATCGCCGGTCGCCAGATGGAGCCATGACATCTTGAAAAGAAGGTCGGGTGAATCAGGGTCAAGGGCCAAGCCCCGCTCCAACGCCGCAACGGCTTCATCGTACAATCCCTGAAATTCATAGACTTTCGCCAATCCGATATGCGCCTGTATGAAGCGCGGATCGCGCGCGAGAATGCGGCGAAAAACCTGCTGCGCTTCATCAAGCTGCCGGTTCGCATGCAAGGCCGCCCCGTAGTTATGCAAAATAATGGGCTCGTCGGGCTTGCTTGCGAGAGCCGCGCGCAGCACCGCCAAAGCCTCATCCAAAGCGCCGGCGCGACGCAGAAGGTCGCCCAGATTGCTCAGATATTCCGGCATCGGTTTCAGCGCGATGGCGCGCCGCGTGTGGGCGATGGCATCATGAACGCGGTCGGCTTTTTCACAGAGCTCCGCCAACGCGAGATGAGCGTCGAGATAGTCCGGGGCCAATTCCACCGCACGTTTAAGGCTGACTTCCGCCTCATCGGGCCGTGAAATCTGCACCAGGCATTGCCCGAGATTGAAGTGTCCTCGCGGATCCAAAGGCATGATTGCGATCACATTGCGAAAGCTGGCGGCAGCTTCCTCAAGCCGATCAGCCTTATGCAGCAGCACACCCAAATTCAGGTACGCATCGGCAAATCCGGGCTTAAGCACCGTGGCCTGGAGGTAGGCGGAACGTGCGCCGTCGATGTCATGCATCGCGGACAGCAGATTTCCAAGATTGAATTGGATCTCGGGGATATTGGGGCCGCCGGCAACCGCACGTTTGAAAAAACTCTTCGCCTTATTCAGCTGGTTACGGCCGTGCGCAATGGCGCCGAGCAGGTTTAAAGCATCAGCGTTACCTGGGTCCGCCTTTATGACTTTGCTGTACAGCTTTTCCGCCGCATCCAGTCGACCGGCCTGATGATGGGCGACAGCTTTATGCAGCAGCGCCGTGATTGATGAGGTTTTGGTCACCATATCACTATGAGGAACGCGCCTGCTGATGTGAAACGCGATCATTGACCCTGAGGGCGAGATCGTATCCGGCGCGGGCGATAACATCATGCCACCACGGCGCATCGCCGCGCGCGGTGCCGGCCAATCTGCGCAGAATCCGTACAGAAGGATACCACGGACTGTCCTCGCCGCTCAAAAACCAGTACCACAAGCTCGCCAAGCCCGTGGACAGCAGGAGCCACGCAGGAACATTGAGGCTGCCGGCCACATGGACGGTGGTATTGGACGTGGTGATCACCAGATCCATGGCGCCAACCTGGGCAAAAAAGTCATCCATGTTTTTCAGCGGGTCAATCTCATGATCCTGGATCACACGCACACCAAAGACCTGCTGCACGGCGGCCAGGTCGTCCGCGCAATCGCCGTACTGCAGATTGACGAAGGTCACGCCCGGGACGCGAAAAATCTCGCTCCAGGCAGAAATATCCGCGCTTTTGCTTTTCCCAATCCGGTCATTTTTGCTGCGCCAGGAGAGACCGACAACAAGATTTCCCGGCGCAATAGCTTGATAACGTGCCCGCAGCGCCGCCGTGCGGTCGGGATCCGCTTTCAAATAGCCCTTATGGGCCGGAAAGTGGGGCAAAGTCCGGCCGCAAATACTGGCCGAGGCTGGGGACGCCGATTTGGTAGTCCAACGGCATCTGCGGCGCGGGACGCACGTCCTGACTTGGATACGGCGCCACGACCGCATCCGGAAACGACCGCGCGAACACCGGCACCATGCGCACGGAACATCGGATCATGCAGCGCTCTGCGCGCGCAATAATATCCGGGATCATGCTGCCATATAAAATCTCGTCGCCGAGGCCTTGCTCCGTCCCCATTAAAATCGCCTTTCCGCTCAGATCTTCGCCCGCCCAAAAGGGCGGGGGCGTCGAAGGCCGGGGAATACGTTCGGTTTCGGCGAAGTATCGGCTTTCATAATCGGACCAGCCAACATTGAACTGCGCAAGACGCAGCGTCATAAGCGAGCGCTTAAATCTCAACTCTCCAGGGCGCGGATCGATGGCGATGGCCTTGTCCATCATCCCAAGCGCGGCCAATAGCCAGCCGCGATCAAAAAACACCGCGGCGATATTGCCGTAAGCCTGAGACATGACACCCGAGAGCCGCAACGCCTGTTCATAGGCCGCAATCGCGCTGTCGCCATCACCCATCGCCTTATGTGCGTTGCCAAGGTTGACGTAGGCTTCCGGATCTGCCGGCTTCATCGCGATGCACTTTTTATAAACCGCGATAGCGCCGTCGCCGTCTTCCAGGTCCAGAAGCGCTTTGCCGAGATTAAAATAGGCCTCCCATAAGTCCGGCTTGAGCTTGATCGCCGCTTGGTACGCATCGCGCGCTTCCGCACTGCGCTCGGCCTTGCGATAGGCCGCCCCTAAGTTCACCAGAATTGCCGGATCATCGGGCTTTTTTTTTGCCGCGCGCTTTATGAGACGAATACCCTCTTCGCAATGGTTGGACTGGAACGCGATGACCCCCAACAGGTGAAGACCGTCGACATTGTTGGGGTCGAGCGCCAGGACCTGCCGATAACATTTTTCGGCAAGATTGAGGTTTCCCTCATTGTGGTGAGACCGTCCTGTCGCAAGCGCTCTTGCGATAGCGTCTGCTTTTAAGAGCGCCGCCGGCATAGGAAGCTGGGCTTTGCGTGTCATGGTCTTGGTGTTTTCCGGCTAAAACGGGTCAGCGTTTTTATCA
This sequence comes from Dinoroseobacter sp., assembly GCA_965279125.1. GTDB lineage: Bacteria > Pseudomonadota > Alphaproteobacteria > Rhodobacterales > Rhodobacteraceae > Dinoroseobacter. The sequence goes on along the minus strand of CBDIHL010000024.1, from coordinate 5,409 downwards.
TGGAACTTGGATATGCTTCTCCGTATATCAGCCTGCACTTTCGAACGCCCTACGTAGGAAAGCGTTTTAATATCCGTTTAGTGCGCTTGGCGAAAGTTGGATGAACACGATGGTCGCGGAATTTTCAGCCGCCTTTGCGGCGCACGGGGCGGGGCGGCTCGAGGAAGCCGAGCAGGGTTACCGCGCGGTGCTGGCGGCAGACTCCAAGCATGCGAACGCCTGGCATCTTCTGGGGGTGATTGCCCAGCAGCGCGGCCAGGCGGCCCAGGCGGTGGAGCATATCCAACAGGCCCTGGCGCTGAGCGGGCCCCAGGCGCCCTATCTGGGCAATCTGGGGGTCGCCTTTGAGGCCCTGGGGCGCAGTGCCGAGGCGGTGACGGTGCTGGAGCAGGCCCTGGCCCTAGAACCGTCGTCCTTTACCGCCCAATTTGCCCTGGCCAACGCGCTAAAGAGCTTAGGACGCCTGGAAGAGGCCGTGACGCGCTACGGCCAAGCCCTGGCGCTGCAGCCCAACAATGCCTCGGTCCATAACAACCTGGGCAACGCCCTCCAGGCTCTAGAGCGCTATAACGAGGCGGCGGCATGCTACCGGCAAACAGTGGCGCTCCAGCCCAACCACGGCCGGGCCCATTACAACCTGGGTGTAGTGCTGAAGGATGTAAAGAAGCCGGCGGAAGCCGCCGACAGTTTCCGCCGCGCGATCGCCCTTCTCCCCGATCTGGCCGAGGCCCATGTCAATCTGGGCGTGGTCCTGCATGATCTCGGATACCTGGAGGAAGCCATCCTGCACACCCAAACCGCCATCAAACTCAATCCGGGGGACGCGGCGGCCTTTAATAATCTTGGGGCGTGCCTGCGCGATAGCGGAAAATTTGACGAAGCTATGGAGTGTTATGCGAAGGCTCTTGCGTTGCGTCCGGCACTTGCGGAAGCCGCCCACAACGAGGGCCTGGCGCTGCAGGCCGAAGGCCGAAGCGATGAGGCCTTAGAACGTTTTAAGCGCGCGCAAGATCTCAATCCGGCGTTCTTAGTTGCGGAGCAAAACGCCGCGCTGCTCATGCTGATGAATGGAAATTTCAGCGATGGGTGGAGCGCCTATGAGTATCGCTGGCGCCGATTCCGTCCTGGCACAGGCGTCCGTGATTTCCCCTATCCGCGGTGGCAGGGAGAGCCTGCGGACGGCGGCGGCATCGTCGTGTGGGGTGAACAGGGCGTAGGCGACAAAGTGTTGTATTCCGGCATGATCCCCGATCTGCTCACGCGCGGATATGGCGTGGTGATGGAAACCGACGGCCGGCTGGTGGCACTGTTCGAGCGTTCGTTCCCTGGCGTCAAAGCGGTGGCCAAGAAGAACCCGCCACATGCCGCCACCCAACGGCCCGACATCCGCTGGCACACGCCCTTGGCCAGCCTCGGGCGGTGGCTGCGGCCCGAGGCCGCCAGTTTTCCGGTACGGCCATCGTACCTCGTGCCCGATGCGGTCCGCCGGACAGGCTATAGGGCGCATCTGAAAACCAAAGGTGCCGAACCCGTCATCGGCATCTCCTGGATCAGCCGCAACCCCAACATCGGTCGACACAAGACCCTGGACTTGAGGCAATGGGCGCCGATCCTGCAGATGCCCGGCGTGCGCTTTGTGGACTTGCAGTACGGCGATACGGCCGCCGAACGGGCCGCCGTGGAAGCCGAACTGGGGGTCAACATCGAACATATTCCGGACCTCGACCTGCGTGAGGACATCGATGGCGTCGCAGCCCTGGCCGCAGCTTGCGATCTTGTCATCTCGGTCAGCAACACCACCGTCCATTTGGCAGCAGGCGTGGGCACGCCCACATGGGTCATTGTTCCCGCATCGTTCGGCAATCTCTGGTATTGGATGCGCGGCACTGACCATACCCCTTGGTATTCGGCCGTCACCATCTTCCGCCAAGCCCGCCTGGGCGCCTGGGAAGACGTCATATCCCGGATCAAAGAAAGGCTATCGGCGTATGTTCAAGCGCCTTAGCTGTTACAGCAAATTAACTAAAGAATAGAAGCGGATGACCCTACCGTCAGGGGATATGCGACGGGGATGATTGCTGCGGTCAGCGCAAAGCGCGGGCCGTCGGAGTGCTCAAGCACATCCGTCCAGCACAAACGCCGCGATTTTTCTGGACATCACATGTTTCCGGCAGACGCAGAATACTGGAACGAAGGTCGTGGCTGCGCCGGTCCTAGGCGCGCCAAGGGATTCATTCTGCCGCTGACTCTGTGGATGATCGCTATCATCGGCCTTCTCGCCGCAACGCTCAATGTCTGGGTCGCGGGGACCGTTGCTAACTCCCGCGCGCTCGCGCAGCGCACGCAGTTAGCCTTGACCCAAGCCAATATACGCAACGAATTGGTTTATATGCTCGGGACGCGCCCCAGCAGCTACCGCGGCCTGGAAATCGGTCCAAAGGTAAACTTCTCCAATTCCGGCGACTTCAGCGCCGTCATGGTAGGCCCTATGGATTCCGGGCGCGCCCTCAAATTTGACGGCCGCTCTTATGCGACCGAAAGCGATCCGAATGTGGTTTTAGCCGTCCAAGACGGATCTGGGCTCCTGAACCTGAACATAACGTCGCCGCCGAATCTGCGCCGCGCGCTGGCGGCCTTCAACGTTTCTGAGCCGCAAATCAACCGCGCTATCGATGCGCTCCTGGACTATATCGATGACGACGACTTAACAAGATTGGCAGGCGCCGAGAAAACGCAATACGAGCGCATGGGCCTGCCTCCCCCCCCCAACGGGCTTCTGCTGTCCCCCCTTGAGGCCCAACGGATCATAGGATGGGACAAACTCGATGCGCTTTGGGAAGCCGATATGGCATCTCCGCTGCTTACAACCTGTCAAAGCACCAGCTTCAACCTCAATACCGCGCCGCAGCCTGTATTGATGGCAAACATACGGGGCATGACGCGGGACAAGGCCGAGCTGGTCCTGGAAAGACGTGCTGAGAGGTCATTTCGAAACATAAGGGAATTCGCAGCAACAGCGGACCTCCTGATGACGGATGAACCGTTCTTTTATGCATTTACACCGGGAAGATGCATCGTCGTTGACATGATCGACAGACTTTCAGAGCAACACCTGCGCTTTTCCCTTACACTTGAACCCATATCACAAACGCGGCCATGGCGAGTTGATTATGCAACCAGAATCCCCGCTCAATATCATTCGGCGCTGGATCGGCTCGATCCAGAAAACATTTTCCCAAAACCCGAAAGTATTGATCTATCGCCCGGGCCAGACGGCGAACGCGGCGACGGAACTGCCAAACCCCAGTAGCCGCGTTTTCTGGGTCGTCAGCCGCCGGTCAACTCGCCAAAACGTATTCACGTTCCCGTCCGATATTCCCGAAAACAAAAAGAAAGCGGTCCTGCGCGTGCAGGTTCGCCGCTGGGCGCCGTTCCCGAATGTAAAGTATGTCGCTCAGTGGGCCGGAAATCGCGTCAGCGTGTACGCTTGGGACGATGACGCGATAAAGAAGACCATCGCCGAGGCCGGCCTCAACGAACGTCGCTGCATTATCTGCCCTGAAACGTTTATGCGCAGCCCGCTGCAAAACGGCCCGCGACTGATTGCCGCGATTGAAGGCTTCGAGGCCCAGGTATGGCAAGACGGATTCCTCGCATTCAGCCGATGGTGGCCCCATAAGCCGAGTCAGACGGAGTGGGACATGTTCCTGCGCTCTGCCGCGCTGCCGCTGGAACAATTCGGCGGGCAAGTTCCGGAACCATCGGCGCCAGAGTTTCTCGAAACGCCCTGGGCCGGCCGGGAAGGCTCCTTGGGCGCGACGTGGTCGTTGCTCGAAGACCCTCGTTATGCCGCCGCGCTCGCAACTCTCGTTGCCGCGCCGTTCATATATATAGGCGTAGAATATGCGACGCTCGCGGTCGCCAAAACCCGCATTGAGAGCAGCCGCGAGGCCCTGTCCGTTCAGACACAAGGCGTCCGCAAGCTCCGCAGCGAGGCCATAGCGAACCTGGATGAAATCGAAGATTACCTGTCGCTTGAAGTCTACCCCAGCCAGTTCGAAATTTTGTCCACAGCCCTTGGGCTGCTGCAAAACCTCAATGTCAAAATTCCCGAATGGACTTACGATGTCGGCACTTTGTCCTTCACTTTACGCGCGGAAAAAAATATTGATGCGACCTTCTTGATTACAGCTTTTGAGAAAAGCGGGGCTTTTACCAATGTCACCGCAACGCGCGTGGGACAGGACGGCCAAGTCAGGATGCACATGGACGTATTGCCAAGACAGACGAAGACAGCACAGCGGCAAATGAACCCATGAACCTCCCAGACAGCCTCGCACCCGCATTTGAATACTTCAGGCGCCACATCAGCCAGGAGATGGTGAGCAATGAGCGGCTCATTCTCCTGCTCGGCGGCGCGAGTGTTCTCGTCGTGCTGTCCGGCCTGTACGGCTTTTGGAGTATGGCTGCCAATATGAGCGGGCAGCTCGCAACCTCAAAAACCGGACTGGCCCGCCTGCAGGCGGAGGTCACCGGGGATGCTTGGCCGAAGCGCCTTGAGACGACGCAAGCCTTGAAGACCCAACTCAACATCCGCCTCTGGGATGCGGCGACTCCCGGCTTGGCTGAAGCCGGATTTGAGACCTGGCTTCGTAACCGCTTTAACCGCTACGGCGGCGAACCCCAACAAATTCAAATCACACGCAGCCCCGCCGCCGGGCGGGATGGACAGGCGAGTCCGACGATCACGGGATTGCAACGCATGACCGCCAAGGTCATTGCCCCCTTCGACCAATCGGCGATCATGGAAATTCTGGCGGATGCCGCCGAGTCCGACAAACTCATTGTCGTGGATCGCCTTATCGTGAGAGCCGGGACCAATAGCCGCGTCGAAATGGATATTTCCGCATTCATCCGCATCGCCGAACCGCGCCCCGGCGCAAAGGCAAAGCCATGATGGCGCAGATTTTGGCGATATGGCGACGGCATCTGCCGCAGATGAAGCCGTTTTTCCCCCATGCGGCGGCTTTGCTTTTTTTCGGCTTGCTGGGTTGGGTGAACGGCTATTTTCAAGGGCACAAAGCGGTCGACAACCCTAGTTTGAGGGAGACATGGGTCGAACCTGCGTGGTCGCCTTATCGTGCGGGCCCAGAGCGGGCCACGCTCGCGGCCATGGATATATGGGACGGCAAGGCGTCAAAAGCCGCTGTTAAACAAGCGGTGCAGAAGCAGGAAACCTGGCAGCTTGTCGGCACGGTACGTAAGGGCAAAACATTTGCCGCGGTTATACAATTGAGCGATGGGCGTGTTCAGCGGTCCGTGGCCGGCGACGTTCTTCCCAACGGCGAGAAGATATTAGGTGTGGAAAACGGGTACCTGCAGATCGATGCGGGCGGAAACACACAAGAG
>CBDIHL010000023.1:0-88811 GCA_965279125.1 Dinoroseobacter sp. | reverse complement strand
ATCTCCCGGCGTTGATCAACGGTCGGATGCCCAGGGTCGTTTCCTTCAAACAGAATTCCGTCGATAGCTGCCTGCCAAACCATGCACTGCCTCGCAATGTGTCGTTTTTCGAGAGGACAGTACTCTTATGGAGGCGATTTGACCATCATGAATCCCGTTACAGGTTAAACATCTGCCAAGGACGGGACAGCATCCCTCAGGTCAAAGGACGTAGTCATTCTACCTGAATTAAGTTTTCCCTTCTGGAAGCGCTGACGGGCCTTCCAGGTCGTTCGAAGCGCTGCCGCGTTACGCTGGCATTTCCGAACAAGTTCATCGTGTAAAGGAAAGTTGAAGATGTTCCCCTTGGTCAGGTGAAATCCATCACCGATCGACAACCAATAGGATAGGAACAGATCAGAACTCAACACGCCCAAACCCAAGAGGAAGTCGTCTTCGCTTTCAAACCCAAGGGCATGAACACCACTTGCTGGTCCCTCTCGCAGGCTAACGTAGTTGCGCGCCACACCTGCAACAAACAGCTTGTGTTTACCCGTTTTCGATATAATTGAGCCAAGCGTCGGGCTGTACGCCGCAAGGTCGAGGTAGTTCATAACGGCTTGACTCTTTGGTCGAGGAAACTGCCGGTCGAAACTATAGTCTGATACGTCAACGTACTTAGGTGATCGACTAAGCAGACCGACCCGATCTTTTTTACTCCACCGAAGCAGGCTCGTTGCCAAAAGCTTCTTGGGTTTTCCCGGCAGTACTGTGAGGATGGTACAACGCTGGCTGTTAGCTTTGTTGGTATTCGTGTGGCTCGGTTTCCCAGATTTGAACAGAGTGTCCGGAATGTTGTCGAAATTGGATAGGCAGACGGTTCCGCGAGTATCCGTGATCATCGTACGCAAAGCGCTGTAGTCGCGACTGAAGGCGACCGAAAGTGGCACAATAAAGTGGACGCCGCCCTCCCTACCGACATGCGTCAAAGCCTTCTCAAGAAAATCAGCATAGATGTTTTTCCAAGGAGACCGTCCTTTCTCGTTTGCAACAAACGGCGGGTTTCCGAAGAAGAAGTAGGGCTTAAATCCACTGGTCAGATCAGCTGAGAGGAAGTCGTCGCGGACAAGCCGAACTGTGTTGAAAGATACATCCCAAGCATCAGCCAGAACTTCCAACTGGTTTTCTACGAAGGCGAGAGCGTTGGTGTTCACATCAACAATAGATAGTTCGATCTCACTCAGCTGCTCAGCGGTCACACCAAGATTCAGAAACCTCTTGAAGAGCGCAAAGATCAAGGCCCCTGCCCCGGCAGCGGGTTCAACAAAATGATGCTTACGCAAGAACGAAAGCGCATCTTCGCCGTCGAGTACATCGTTCTGTGCGAAGAGCTCTCTCCAGAAGAAATCTGCTACGTCAGTCGGCGTGTAGTACGACCCGAGCTTTTTGCGCTCATGCTCAGATTTGCATCGAGAGATATATGAAAGCTTCTCTTCAGCCTCTTCAGAATGCCGTTGAACTGCTTCGATGTGCTCTACCGAAATTGAGTGGATGCACGCAAAACCACCGACCGACAAGGGTGCGTCTTTCTCACCGTGGTACACGCCTATCAGCTTGTTGCCTCCTGCCTCCCGTATATCCATCAGGGCAAATGCTTTATCAAATGAGCAACCATTTCCTGGCCGAGCAAACATGGAACGGCGTTGCCGATCTGCTTTTGAATTGACCTTCGAGTACCGTAGAACTGATAGTCTTTCGGAAAGGTTTGTATCGCCGCAATTTCTGGAACCCTCAGTCGTCGGCTTTCCCAGTGGAAAGGGCCTACCCATGGCCCGGGCTGAGCAGCAATCGTGATGGAGGGTTCGTCTGGATGCAGTTTGAATAGGAAGTTCCAGAAGCGCCCTCCGGGCCGGAAGGTACGACCGCTATAGCCTTCCACGTCTCGTAGCCCGATGTAGTTTCTTCCAGAGGGCACGTTGAGAAGTTCCTGGTAGTAAGTTCCGTTACTTGCGTCCTCTTGTGGCTCAGAGAACTCCGGCCCTGCATAGGGGGCGATGAAATCGCCAACTCCAACATAGGGGTCATGCCCATTCATTTGATGCGGTTTCTTGGGATCTGCATATCGGCCCTCCGGACAAGGTATCGAACTTGCGCCGCCCTTGACTCCGAACACAAAAACTCGCTTCCGCTTTTGCGGAACGCCAAAATCAGCAGAATTCGTACGAAAAACCGTACAGGAATAACCGTGTGCTTCGGCTTCTTTGACAAACGCTTCGAAGGTGCTTTTGTTTGTCGGATGAAGTATGCTGTCTACGTTTTCGAACAGAAAACCTGTGGGTAGCATTTCACTGAGAGCGCGCACGAACTGACCAAGCATGTTTCTGGGATCATGTTCGATCAGTCGGTTGTCGTTCTTGACCCAGTAACCATTCTTGGAAAAGGGCTGACAAGGCGGGCCACCGATTAGGACACTCGGTTCCGAGCTTGACCAAATTCGGAAGTCAACGTCCGCAATGTCCGTTTCAAGCACATCTGCGCCAAGCAAGCCATTGTTAATACGCAATGTCTGTGCTGCATCACGGTCGTTCTCGACACACGCCACAATGTCCAAGCCAGCTTGATGTGCGCCAACATCGAGGCCCCCTGCCCCGGAAAAAATACTCACTCCCTTAACCATAGTCTAGCCCCTTTGTTTTTTGTGGGTAGCATTGGCTTGATACAAGCCCCACACCTGTTCAACGAACTAGCCCTGTATCATGCTCATTCGAGCGCAATCGGATGACAGAAGAGCGGCACATCTGGGTGTTCCATCCCCTCCTTTGGAACTTGCCATAACGATGCCGGACATTACTCAAACTTACCAGTTTTTGTTGTTAACGGACCAGTATCTTGTACAGGTCATAAACCCAACACCGAACTTTATTCCATTGCCGGATTTTGACCTTCGTGCCTGCCTCGCTTCACAAACCACCTTCAGTAGAACTCAATGTTGCGAGGTGGTCCAACGCTCTGGTTGGCCTACAGTCGACGAAGAGGGGACTGTTGCATTTGTCTCTCGCCACGCAACGTTGCGATGTGTCGGCCCGACTAGGTTTCGCGGCGGCTTCGAAGAGCATGCCGATGAATTTGAACTCACCAATGACACCTGATTGTCTATGATGTCCTCGTCGGATGGTTCTTATCGTTTGTGCCCCGCTGAAGGTTGCCACCGCCGATCGTATGGTTCGGAAGCTTTGGCTGTATGCAGTAAGGCGCTTCATGGCAACGTCATCGCTCTCGATTAGGTTGTTGCCCAACGTTTGGTCGATATGTCGAAATCAGCCAAAATGCTTTTTCATATCTGTGGCTTATACCATCGATAGCGCTCGTATCAATTTTCGATAGAGCCATCGCAGGTGGCCCTCTAGGCTTAGGGCGGGCGGCGGACATCAACTTCGACACCTTAGGTCGCGGAACCGAACTCCATACTAGCGGAAATGGCTTGGAAACGTGGCGGCCCTTTTTCTGTTCTGTAGCGCTTTAGGGTCAGACCCGATGCACGGCCTCGTAGCGCTTGAGGAGGTTGCCGATTGTGGTGTCGTACCACTTGCCAGTGCGTGCAGTGGGCACGCCCATCTGGTTGAACTGCTCGGCAATGCGCTTAAGGCTTAGCCCGTCCTGCCTCAGCGATGCAGCTTGCGGCCCGATCTTAATGGCAAAGGCATCCGCCCGCTGCATCCGGTCTTTTGCCGCGTTGGCGGTTGCACGGGCTTGATCGCCACCCCTGCCCGCTATGGCCCAGCCACACGGCAAACCTCGCGCCTTGCGGGCTGCCAGCGCGGCCTTGGTGCGCTCGCTAGTGGCCCGCGCCTCATGCTCTGCTACGGCGGCCATAACGTGAAGCATGAAGCGGTTAGCCTCGGGCATGTCACACGCGGCAACCTCAACCTCACCGTCCATAAGGTTGGCGATGAAGGCCACGTTACGGGCAAGGCGATCAAGCTTAGCGATCAACAACGTGGCCCCCGCTGCCTTGGCCACGCCGAGCGCCTTTTCCAGTTCGGGGCGGTCGTTGCGCTTGCCGCTTTCCACCTCCTTAAAGCTGCACATCATTTCACCCCCGCGTTGGCGCAGGAACTCGGCAACGGCCTCCTGTTGGGCCTCAAGCCCTAGCCGCTCTGGCCTTGGCGCTGTGTGGAGACGCGGAAATATGCTACGAATCTTTCGGGGGCGTTCATGATTTGTTTCCCTTTGCGGCGCGCGGTGTAGTCACTCACTTACGTAAGCGAGTAAGCATTAAGTAAACAACCAACGCCCGTAGCGCAAGTATGATTTTGCACTTTCTGTCGAACCTGTGTAGAAACGCACTTACGTAAGGGATCAATTATGCCAGTAGTCATCACAACGAGCCACAAGGGCGGTTCAGGTAAAACCACCATCACCAGCAACCTCGCCGCAGCGGCGGCCAAAGAAGGTCACAAGGTTCTGATGCTGAACTTGGACCCGCAACAAAGCCTTCGCCATTGGTGGGAGGTTCGACCGGGCGACAACCCGGCGATGCTGGACAAAGACCCTGCACCGACCGATCTGGTAGCTACCGTGGGGGCAGCGGCAAAGTCCTTTGACTGGATATTTGTAGACACGCCCCCGGCGGTCCCGGCATGGCTGGTGCAGGCGCTAGGCGCGGCGCAGGCGTGCCCTACGCCTTCGTGCTTACACAGGCCCCCCGAGCCAACCTGACAAACGAGGCGGCGAGGGTGTTAGCAGGGCATGGCAGGCTTGCCCCGGTCAACCTTAACCAGCGGATCGCTTATGCGGAAAGCGCGGCCACTGGCGCGGGGGCTGTTGAGGGCACGGACCCTAAAGCGAAAACGGAAATAGATGCCCTTTGGCAGTACGTGAAGGAGTTAGCGCAATGAGCAAGAAAACGGTTTCAATGGACGGCATGGTCAACGAGGGCAGCACGGCAACAGCCCCCGTGAGTGGCGCACGTAAGCGCCTGAGTCTGCACCTCGGCGAAGCGGACTACAGAGCGTTGCGCATGATGGCTGTGGAGACTGGTCTCACCCATCAGAAAATAATTGAAAAAGCTTTGCAGAACCACCTAGCCGACCGCTAAGGATCCTCAGGGTTAAGCATTGGCGGGCGAGGCCGCATGTGGAACATCGGTAGCTGATCCTCGACAAGGTTTTCCAGCCGCGCAGCCTTCAGGTTAATGTTCAAGACATAAGGCAGCCAAAACGGTTCAGGTTGCTCCGCAAGGAACTTAGCCGTCTTGCGCATCAGCACGGCGCGTTCCCGCAGGTAAGCTTCAATTGTCTGGTATTCGGTGCCCCCTACCCACTCAGCCCGCTTAAGCGGCGGCGCGACCTTCATCGCTAGGAACGCTGCCTCGGTGGCCCGGTCTTCATGTTCGCGCTGGATCGGCCCCATAGGCTCGTCAAACTCATGCTCGACTAGGCTGGTTATTGAGGCACGATCAAAGTCAATCAACTGCGCAGCCTCAACATGGGTGAAGGTGTAGTTCAGCGTGCCCACCACATTGGCGAAGGCGTGGCCGAATTCGTGCGCGTGCCAGTTCAACATTAGCGCCTTGGCTTGCAGCTTGGAAAAGCTGTCAGAGGTTTGAAAAGTGTTCTTCGAAGTCATGGTTCTTATTCCTTCAAGTAAACTACCAACGGTGGTAGCATTTAAGTGATCGTTTAAGTACGTACGCTAGGACTTTCGTTTGCGCTTACGCTTGCGCTTCTTTGGTTCAGGTGGTGGCGCTGGCACCGGGTCGGGTTCCTCATTAGCATTCAACCACACGTCCGCCTGTCGTGGCCCCCGCCGGGGTTGGTCAGGCGCAACATAGGTTCCCGTGCGTTTAGCCGCTTTCTTGAGCGCATATTTGCTTACGTACTCACTCATTCTTTGCACTCAAGCTGAGGCGTACGGGTTGGGCTGGCCTTGGCTCTTGGCGGCCTTCAAACTTAACGGCCTCGGCGGCTGCGTTGGCGACCGCACGCAAGGCGGCCCGGCTGACCCGTACCTCGTCCCGGTTCTTTTTCAACAAAGCGTCGGCATTGCTGCGATCTGTAAATGCGTGTCGGGCGACCATCAGAAACCACCTCGCGCGGGGTTGGGCAGTTCCAAATAGGTCACGTCGCCACCTCCCAAAAGCGCCTCGGGAATGTCCACCTCAAGTAGCCATCCAACCTTGTCGCGTAGCGCTGGTATGTGCGCAACGCAGGCGGCAAGCTGTGGCCGGGTTAGGCGGCCCGTGCCGCTGCGTAGGGCGCGCAAGGTGGCCATAGGCAGCCCCGCCGGGTTGTAGCCCCCGTGGCACAAGCTGGCGGCCCTATGCGCGGCGTATATGGCGCGCTCAATGGCCTCGTCCGTTACGAACTCAGGGTCCGTATCGTCAGGCGTGTTGGGTTTGGTTTGCGTGATCTTCATGGGTAAGCCTTTCCTAGTGGTTAACGAACGTGACCGAGCCACCGTGGCGGTTGCTTGGCGCGTATTGACGGGCCGCGTTATGCTGGCCTTGGATCAGGTAGCGAAGCGCGTCGATTGCGTGGTCCAGACCACCAACCGGGTTAGCGCCTTGGACGATGTTCCCCAGCGCATCTGTCGGCCAGCAATAGGCCGCCATCTCACGCAACAGGTTCACGCAGTCAGGCGCGATCACAATGTGATAGCCGAGCAGGGCACGTAGGCCGTCGCGGATGCTGCCTTGTGGTTTGTGCGCCGTGCGAATGTCGCGATAGCCCCGGTCGTAGAGGTCAGCCGCGCTCTGCTGGTGGCTGGTGTCGCAGGTGTAAGTCAGCGTCTTTGCTGTGCGCCCAAAGACCTCCTGCATCATTTCGTCTTGCTCGTTGAGCGTGATGTTGGAGCCGTACACTTCTTTGGTCACGTACAGGATTGGCTTGCCGTTAACCGGGTTGCGGGCACCGTCATAGATGCGGGCTTTCAGCACCGCCAAGGGATCGTTCCAGCCCCAATCCAAACCGCACATGGTGTCGCTCGGTGGCTCAACATCGCCCCAATCAAGGTAGCCCTCAGTGTAACTGCCCGCTGGGAATACCTTGCTGGCGGACACCTCGTCGTAGCCCCCGCCGTAAACGTGTTCCCAAAGGTCAGCGTTATGCCGGGCTAGGCGTTCGTCGGCGTCCAACTCACTGCGAAAGAAGTGCGGGTTGTCGGCAAGCGTGATGGGCACCACCAGCGACTTCTCAGGCCGTGGCGTGTCAGGGCACCGGAACCGCACGTCAACCGCGTCGGTGCGCTGGTTAGGGTTCCAAATGAACACCGCCCGAGCGCCGGGGGTCCGCAGCACCGTGGGCATCAGCACCTTGATCTGCGCGGCCTTGAGCTGTTGCGCTTCCTCGAAGATCGTTAGGGTGGCACCTTCAAGCGACTTAAGGTTCTCGGGGTTCTTGAGGCCAAGGTATTCACACGTTGCCCCGGTCCGCAGGTGCGTAAAACCCTTCTCCGTTATCTCGAATTCTGCGCGCACGCCCATGAGGTCAATGCAGTCCTCAAGCACCTTCTTGATGGAGCCGCCCGTGTTGGTGTGGTGCATCCGGCAAGCGAACACGCGCTCGGCCCGCTCCCGGATGGCGTGGATGGTGGCCAAGCCGCCAACCGTCCAGCTTTTGGCGTTGCCCCGGCCCCCAAAGATGCCAGCCTCGCGCCACGTGCCGGGCGGCGCGAACAGGGGCCTAAACTTCTCGCCAACCGTCAAACGCACGCTCATGGCTCGAACCTCACGACAAACCGCTCCCATCGCGCCTGTGCGGCCACGGTAGCCTCCGCCGTGGGTTGGGTGTCGCCAACGTCAGCACGTGGCGTGTCGGGCGCTAGGTGCAGCGCTGCGAGCCTGTGCATGTGCGCCGTCACCAAGGCAGGCAGGTCCGCACGTGTCGCCGGGGGCAGGTCAGCCACCGCCCGCGTGACCGTCGCAGGCATGGCGTCCTTAGGCAGGTTCAAGAAACTGCGCAGCGCAACCGCCATGTCGATCTGGCGCGCTGTCAGCGTTGCGGCGGTGTTCCACGGGGGGTGAAACTGGCCGCCTGGCACAAAGGCAAAATCCACTTTCATAGTGACGCTACCGACGTTGGATGTTTACTTGACATGCTGCAATGCAGCATTTGAGGGCGGGCCTGACCACTCAACCCCGGCGGCGATCTGCGCGCTGGTGTAAAGCGGGCCTTGGCACATCGTGTCGTCTGGGTGGTAACGCGGGGCGTCGTCCTCGCCGAAGTCCGCAACCGCCGTCACCTTGGCGCTTACGTTGCTCTCAACCTTCTGGCGGTCGGCAAGCCCGTGGTAGCGCGCAATGATATCGGACTTCAGTAGACCGCTGCTAGCGCCGTCCACGTTGTGCGCCTCGATCTGCTTTTTGATGTATCGGCAGGCGTCTTTAAGGTCTTCCCGGTGCTGCCAATTATCGTACCAGTTGGAGTCATACATGCCCATGAAGGTGCAGAAGCTAACGATGCTGAGCATGGGGTGAACCCGGCGGTCATGGTCCGCCCAGCCGTCCCGCCCATGCGCCGCCAATGGCGCTTTCGTGGGGTTGTCGTAGGCGAACTGAACGTAAGCCTCAAACTGCTCCAACAGAAATTCCGCGTGCGGGATCGCGCTCGGGCGGCCTGCACCGGGTGTCCGCTTTCTCTGGAACTCTCGGAGCAGAGCTAGGGTGCCGCCAGCGGGGGCCTTCCTCTTTGGAGCCTCCGTTGGGGCAGGCGGCGCAGGAGGCACGCTAACCGCAAGCGGCGGCGTTTGACGATTGGCCTCGGGGGGTGGTGGTGGAAGTTTCTTCATTTTGCATACTCACTTGTTTGATTACTTACGTAAGATGTAAAGGTCACAGGGAATTTGATGTAGCAGGGCTGTTAGGCTGCGCCCCACTTGGCCTTCATGGCTTTGAACCATTCATCAATATTGGCCCACAACTTACCATCGTTATCCCTGACAGTTCCGTTAGGCAGCTTGAGATATATCTGGCTAGGGTTGTCCCAGTGCGCTTGCTCCCACGCGTCTGTAATTGGCAGGGAATAAGGGCGGATCCCATAAACATCTTCTCTAGTGACATTAATAAGCCACGCAATAACTGCTTCCTCAAAGAAACACCCGTCTGCCTCGTATGGGATTAAAACGCTATAGCCGGGTTCGGCTGACATGATTTTATCAATAGTTTCCATTTTCTCTTTCCTTCTCGTTCTTGGTTTGTTCTAAATGGGTCGTTTGCTGGCGTACTACAAATACCATAATACTATATGGGGGGTTGCCCCCAAGGGCGCTTGTTTCTTTAACCTTAATAACCCCCCTATAGTATATTAGTATATTAAGCTTTTGCCCATAAAAATAAGGCGTTTGCGGGCCAGTATATTTAGCCGTAAGGCGCTGGTATATATAGTACCTTATTTGCTGTCCATTTTTCGATTGTCTGAATTGTATAGGAACCAGTGCCAGCGGGAAGTTTGACAATCTGTCCAGACTCAGCCAATTCGTCTATAAGCTCGTAAAACTCGTTCTTGTTCCAGTTCATGAACGGATATACTCGGCTCTTAAACTGGCCCAACTGAATTAGACCTTGATCGTTAAACAGGCGGTCAATTTTACTGGATTCTTCATGCTCGCGAATTTTGACCTTAAGCTGCTCCAGCTTCTGCCCGCGCTCGCCCAATCCTACACCGTGCTTGCGTATCTCGTTGACCATATTCAGGGCCGACCAATGCGCGAAGGAGTAACCGAAATTGAAGTCAGCCTCGGTAATGGTCATGTCTGGGTTGTTGGCCGCGTTCCAGTAGTTGCGGCACACCGCCTGCACCAGCGCCAGCTTGGCCGCGTTCTCAGCTACCCGGCGGATAATGGACGGCGCGCCCCCAAAGCCCTGCTCGGTTGCGCAAATGGCCGCCGCCTCCATCGTGTTGTGCAGCTTGTTCCGCATTTCCTCGACGCCCGGTGCCCACGCAAAACAGTACGGATCGGACTTTGAACCGTTGCGAGCGGCGACGAATGTGTTGAACGCCTTCAAATGAGCGGCCAGCGCATCGCGTGTTGCAGTCCAACTCCTGAGGTCTCCAACAGGCTGCGGCCTCCCGTCCGTGATCGGCACGGCCATGTAACGCGCAATAGAGCCGTCGGACAGGTTGCCGCTAGTGAAAGCCTTCCAAAACACCTCGGGCGTGCTGGCCCCGAAGATGCTCAAGTGGGGGTGGTCCAACGGATACTTCTCCGTCGTAGACCCGGCTTGTCCTGCGTCATATCCGTTGCTTGCGCTATACACTTTCGTGAGGAACGAAATCGCGCTGCGCATGTTGGGATCGCCGTGAAGTCCTTGGGTGGCCTTCTCAAACATTTTGCCAATCTCGTCCATGTAGCTAACTTGCGGACGGTTTGCTTCGTGCATCATTTTGCGGATGCCGCTTTCGCTGTGAAAGTACGAAGCCCCTTTAACGGCAACGAGTTCGGAGCGCCCTAACAAGTCGTCGATAATGTTGAGCAGCGAAGTCTTACCGCCGCCGCTGTCCTCAAGCGCGATAATGTTCATGTTTGACCGGGTCATGCGCCCGCCCGTCGCCATTGTGTCGCCCACCAAGCAGGACAGTAGGGGCAGGCAAGCCGTAAGGCCCCCATTCTCCACGTCCACCGCGCTCAGGCGCTGTAAGCCCCCTGCAAGCGCCCCCAGCAAGCCGGGTAACTGCGCCTCGGGGTTGTGATACGGAAAGACATAAGTCTCGTCGGGAAAAAGCCGATTATATGCGGCAATAGTCATAGGTTTCACTTCGGGCGGCCTTTCTCGTTGTTGGGCTGTCGGGGAAGTTGGCAAATCAAGCCAATCGTCGTCGTCGCCTTGGTCGGCGGCTGCGTTCGCGGCTTCCTCCGACTTAGCCGCAGCTTGCGCCTGCGCGGCCAACGCCTCAGCTTTCACAGTTTCGTTGAACGCGTGCACGGTGTCCGCCAGCACCTCGCCGTCCTCGCTTATGGCGGCAAAGCTGCGCGCTAGGTTGTATATTTGGGATTTCTGGCTGGTGTGGCCGTTGTTGTGCGCCCATAGGTGCACCGGGTCGCCTACGCGGCCCGACTTGGTTTCTATTAGCCACTCAAGGCCCGTTTCCTGATAGGTCACAAACACGTCCCAAGGACCGTGCTTGCTGGGGACCAAGAAGCCGCCCGCTGTCGTCTGCCCATGCGGGCTTGCCCAACGCCGACCGTCCTTGGTGGTGAACCCGGCCCTACCAAGCTCTGCTTCCATATTGATTTGCATGTTGGCTGCAACGATTGGCGACATTTCGCCTTTGTCATTGAACAACGTAGCAGGGCTGGTGCGCACGCCATCGTAGTCCGCTTTGGTCTTCGCAACCAGTTCCCGTTCTTCGGGCGTTAGAATTATCGGCTTTGCCGCGCCGTCGCTATGCACGTGACCGCTCATGACGACGAAGGTCCTTAAGCCGTCAACGCCTTTGTCGTTTAGGCGGCGCGTGTAGTAGCCGCCCATCAACAACGGCTCGTTGGTGCAGCGCCAGATGTGCTTGCCCTTGCCCGAGGAACTGATGCCGACGAAAACGCCGTCCTCTACCGCGCATCTAAGCTGTGTATCGCCGAACTCTTTATTGTAGTCGGGCTTATACTCGTCCAGATCGGCGATAAGCGGTTCGTAACCCGACACCTTTGTAAGCATTGGGATGGACACCGAGACGTAGCTCCCCGGTTTCCAGTGCTCACACATTTTGTTCCACGTCCAAAGGTCTTCTTCCTTGGTCGCGCTCTGGTGCCCGCCATGGGGCATTTTTCTGGGTGCCTTCTTATGACCGTCGCCAACATCAAACAGGCCAAAGATGCGATGGTTTTTGTAATACGAAACTATGTCGGGCAGCTTGAAACCGTCACTGCTTGGGTCAACCTGCTCGAGTGCAGGTTTTTCTACAGGTGTTAGTTCTATCATTTGCCCGCTCCCTAATGCGCTGTGGCGTGGGCGGCTTCGCCCTGCGCTTCTCGAACTTGTTCCGCTTGGATATCCGCAGCCTTTCGCAACGTCGAAACTTGCGCAACGACACGGTTAGCAGTCGCGGAATCCACGGTGCCGTCAGCGTTGGAATCGAAGAGTATGGTAGCGGAGCCAACCTGTTCGTGACCGCGAACGCAGGTCATGCAGACGGCTTTGGTGTAGTTGCCGGGATCCCCGAAGGAGACGAGCAGGGCAACTAGGTCTTGGCATTGCCCGCAACGCGGACAGCCCTTCGCTTCGTAGTTATCTGTAAGCCGCTTCGCGCGGCGGCGCTGGGATCGCGTTTGTAGCTTGGTCATGGGTTTTCCGATTTGAGTTCATATTTTTAGCTCCTGGAGTTTTGACCGCACTGGAGATCGCGGGTGTTTTGGCTTTGGTGTCCCGGCCCGCGTCTGCGGAGCGCAACTTTTCGTTTAATGAGCCACGAATAAGGCTGGTCAGGGTTTCGCCCTGTGACGCAGCTAGATCGTGCCAAGCAGCCATTTCGTCGGGCGTTGCCCGCATCTTCAGCTGCTTTGTTAGTGTTGTGTATTGCATATGGCTTACCCTTTCGCTGGTGCCGCTAACCTAGCTATAGGCTGTATACACCAGAAGCAAGCGAAAAGGCGGCCTTTTGCGCATTTTTCTTTGAATAATCAAAGGGTTAACTAAAATTTAGTTTGCAAACAGCCGCCGGGAGTGCTAGGTGTGTTGCGAGTGCCAGTTTGGTCGCTGTCGCTCTTCCGAAAGTTCATAATTTTTTAAGGCCCTGCGGTTCTCCGTGGGGTCTTAATTTTTGGTTGGGTGCTTGTGCGGGGCGGGAGTGCTGCCCTACGCGGGTTGGCTGTCTACTTGGTCCAGCCCAGTGCGCATCATCGAACTGCAATAGCTATATGCACAAAGGTTCATGCGGGGTCCGCCCCTCGCGAGACTTCCCACGCTTCGAGGTCGGCCAGTCTCCAACGAATTGTTTGAGGGCCAAATCGAATTGGCTTTGGGAAGTTAATTTCTGTGTTTGCACACCATCGACGTATAGTGCTGGTATTAGCATCATAGCGCTCGGCTACTTGCTTTATCTTTAGGAATTTTTGCATTTAGTTTTACCTCATTGATGGCAATTTTTTGCCTATGGGTAAATCAGTATGCGCAAGATAACGTATCAACATGCGGGGCAACTCGGGCAGTTGACCCGCATAAACATTGGACTTTACGCAAGCCCTTCTAGGTACTCCTTAAGAGTAGCCTCTGAGAGCGACTTTCCATTTTCTCCTTCAATGCCTAGCTTCTCAAAGATACTTGCAGCGCATTCATGCTCTGTGGCGTCGTTTCGCGTCAGAGCGAAGCCATAGTGATCGCGCAACACCTTTGCGATGGATCGGAGGCGCATGACTCGGCGGTTCTTCACAGGAACAGAAGCACGACCTTTCGGCTTTTCAGCAGCGAGCGCATCAAAGAGAAGCACTTTCTGCTCATTGGTCAGTTCGTCTCGGTTCTCCTGAGCAATCTTTCGAGCAAGTTCCCAGTAGTCGAGGTCGGTCGATGCCAGCTCGACAATCATCTGAAGATCATGGAAAGCAAATTCGGCTTTATCGATCTCTTTGAACCATTCGTACTCTGCAAAGTCCGTAGCGGCGGCAAGTTGCTCTCTAGGCGTCATCTCGGCAAGCTGATCGAGCGTATGGAAACGCTGCTTCAACGTCGCACCTTGTGCAATCAACTCCTTGATCGAGAACTGTATTCTTGCTTCAGGCACGGCGAATCTCCACCACGTTTGCATCCGCCTCATGCCCCTGAAGGAACGCCGCCCAAGCGTCCATCATTGGCCTTCGTTGCTCAGTGTAGACGTCACGCTGATAGGCTTGCTCCACCGCATCGCCAAACTTGTGAGCCAGCGCAAGCTCCGCATGTTCGCGCGGAAAGCCCCTGCGGCCCGCCCAAACACGGAATGTACTGCGCAGGCCGTGGGGCACCGCTGGCAACCCTGTCTCGCCATCCACGTAGCCCGAGCCGCCTGCCGCAATGTCGTCGTTGTGCATCCGACCCATCGTGCCGTTTGAACTCATGGTTGCGTCGCTGATCATACCGCCTTTCTGGTTTGCGAAGATGTAGGCGCTGTCGCTCCGCTGTGACATGGCCTCAAGCAAAGCTATGGCCCGGTCCGACAGCGGCACAATGTGGTCACGCTTCATTTTCATGCGTGCCGCCGGGATACGCCAGACCCTGTTGTCAAAGTCTATCTCATCCCACGTCGCCCCGCGCACCTCGCCACTCCGAACGGCTGTTAGGGTCAGGAACTCCAAAGCCCTGCTCCCGGTGCCTTCACGGTTGGAGCTCAATTCTGCGTACCAGCGCGGGATATCCGCCACTTGCACGGCGGGACGGTTGCTCTTTGTAACGCCCGCCATGACGGCGCTCATCTTTCGTTTGACCCACCCCTCGGTGGCCGGGTTACTACCTTCAAGGTGCCCCTCGTCAGCAGCCCAATCCATCACAGCACCGATGCGTTGCAACACGCGCTCGGAGGTATCCTTCGCTCCCTTTTCGATCCATGGCTGCAACGACTTCCAGACTAGCTCTTTGGTGATGAGGTCCACTGGCAAGTCGGCCAGTGTGTCGAGCGAACGAACGCTATTGAGCCACCGTTGGCGGTGGCCAGGGTTGGCGGGCCTGTATGGGTTCGCTCGCTCCCAGCCCTCAATCGCCTCTGCAAACGTGGGCTTCGCAATCTCCCGCGCCAGCGCCTCCCTCGCCTCCTGACGCTTCTTGATAGGGTCCTCGCCCCTCCTAAGCGCCTGAGCAGCCTCGGAGGCCAGCTCGCGAGCGCGACCAACACCGACCATCGGGTAGCTTCCGAGACCCAAGCTACGCCTTTTTTGCTTGCCGCGCAGCATGACACTGTATCGATAGATCCAACTCTTGCCACCACCGGAGGTAAGTTGAAGTTGCAGCCCCGGCACACCACCCACGGCTTGGAATACAGGCACGCGTTTGTTCCCCGGCTTGTGCAAGCTCGCATAGTCGAGTCGCTTGACCTCAATAGCACTTAGCTCCTTGACTCGACGCGGCATACCCACCCTCCTAGCTGCCTAACATAATGCGCTCGTATGCGCGAGCTTGCACGCGATTGCAATAGGCTTGTCACCAAAACCTCAGTTAAAATATATACATTTCAGAGTCTTGAACGTATAGATTGAACACAGTTGCGCGCACTTGCATCCAATTGCGCAAGGCACTAAGAGTAGGTGCCGGGCCTACCAAACCTCGTAAGATTTTCTGATATGCGTGTGGCGCGATGAGCAGGGCCTGTCGCGTGGGATGATTCTCGCGGATATTTCTGTCAGCAAAGACACGGGCCCGCATCGAGTTTATGGCGTGGTCTGTGGTCGTCCCAGCGGGGCGTTAAGCCGCTGATCTGCTCTTTGGGGGGCTCCCCCCATCCTTGCGCGCGGTTCGAAACTGCGGGCGTCACCCCGCATAAAACCACTGCCTTCGTCATGTCGGATCCGATGGACAGGGGTATAGCTGTCCTGCGTTAAGCATTCGTAACCCAACCGAGCGCCAGATCGCGTCGATGCGCAACGGCCCAAAACTCCACGCGGAGTTTTGCAAATCCTCTCAAGAGGATTTGGCACCTGCCTCGAACGCCGTTTAGCGCGGCAACACCAGCGACGCCCGCAACCCGCCCAACGTCTCGCTCTCATCCAGCCGCAGCATCCCGCCATGGCTGCGCGCCACATCCGCCACAATCGCAAGTCCCAAGCCCACCCCGCTGCCTTTGTCCTGATTGCGCGCCCTGTCGAGCCGCGCGAAGGGGCGCACCGCCTCCTCACGCCGATCTGCGGGAATACCAGGCCCATCATCTTCGACCATCATGGTCAGTCGGCTTTCATCCAGCGTCACCGACACCTGCGCCCGCCCCGCATAGCGCCCTGCATTGCCAATGAGATTGTCAAGCGCGCGCGCCACCGACCGGGCCCGCAACGGCAGGGTCGCGCCCGAGGCCTCCCCCTTCATAACAAAGGCAACCTCATGACCCGCCCGCTCGGCCCGCAGGACCGCATCGCGCGCCAAGGCAAGTGGATCCGTCTCATGCATCGCC
Source organism: Dinoroseobacter sp. (assembly GCA_965279125.1). Taxonomy (GTDB): domain Bacteria; phylum Pseudomonadota; class Alphaproteobacteria; order Rhodobacterales; family Rhodobacteraceae; genus Dinoroseobacter. Next base: position 72,777 of record CBDIHL010000023.1, on the reverse strand, counting down.
TCCAACGCAGAGTTCTTGGCGAAATCGAGGAAAGCTTCCAGCAACGCCTCCATCTCGGTCACATCCCGCACAAGGGCATCCACTTCGGCGCTTGGATCCAGCATAGACAACTCTAACTTCATCCGGGTCAAAGGCGTGCGTAAATCATGACTGACACCAGAGAGCATAAGTGTGCGTTGCTCGATCTGGCGTTCGATCCGGTTGCGCATGTCCAAAAACGCATGACCCGCTGCGCGGACTTCCAGCGCGCCAGAAGGCCGATAGGGCAGCGTTCGCCCTTTGCCAAAAGCTTCTGCCGCCGCCGACAAGCGTTTGATCGGGCGCAGCTGGTTGCGCAGAAACAGGTACGACACGACGGTCATCAAGCCGCCAACAAGAATGCTGATGATCAAAAGCTGATGCGGGTTGGACGCCGAGACCCGCTCGCGGTCGAAGGTCAAGACCAGCGGGCCCGCAGCGCTATCGACACTGAGGCTGGCAACTTGCGGGTCCGTGGACAGATCGACGGCGCGAAATCCGTCAAGCTCGGCTTGAAACGTGGCGATGACAACGAGTCCTGAGATGTCATAAAATGGCCGTAAGGTTTGCGGCAAGCGGGGCGGGCTGAGGTCCGCCTGCATGTCGAGACGCTCGGCAATGTCGGTAAGCACGCTGTCCGTCATGCCTGGATTTTCGGCGAGAGCCCTCTGGATCAACTCTGTCTCGAGCACGATGCCCCGGGTCAATTGCAGCGTGACACCTTCGAAATGGCGTTGCAGAAACACAACCGTAATGACCAGTTGCAACACAATGACAGGCGCGACAAGAATAAGCGCCGCCCGTGCATAGAGGCGGTTTGGAAGCGTATCTTTGAGCCAAGCGAACATCAGGCAAGCCTAAGCCGGCGTGCCCAAAGGGGGAAGAGCCGATGGACGAGATACGCCCCGAAACTGTAACGCGCCTGCGCCCGGATTTACTGCGGGTGATCGCGCCGAACCCCTCGCCTATGACGTATTGGGGAACCAATACCTATGTGCTGGGTCGCGCTAGGGTTGCTGTAATCGATCCCGGACCGGACGACCCGGATCACCTGCGCACCGTTCTGGGCGCATTGCCCGCAGGGGCCATTGTCAGCCACATCCTTGTCACCCATGCGCATCGAGATCATTCAGCGGGGGCGACCCGGTTTGCAAACGCGACCGGCGCTACAGTCTTGGCGTTCGGCGACTGGCAGGCTGGCCGCTCGGCAGTGATGGCCGCTTTGGCGCAGGGTGGTTTGGCGGGCGGGGGCGAAGGGGTTGATACCGCCTTTGCGCCGGACATGTGCCTGGCAGATGGAGCGGTGGTCGAGGACGATGGCTGGGCCTTGCGCGCGCTCTGGACGCCGGGGCACATGGGCAATCACCTCAGCTTCGCAGAGGAGGCCTCGGGCAGCGTCTTCACCGGGGATTTGGTGATGGGATGGTCCAGTTCGCTCGTGTCGCCGCCTGATGGCGATCTGGGGGCCTTCTTACGCTCGCTCGATCGTTTGGCCGGGCGTGCGGGAGACCGGATCTATTTGCCGGGACACGGGGGCGCGGTCGAGGAACCCTTGGCGCGGATCGCGGCTTTGAAGGCGCATCGTTTGAAGCGACATGCGCAGATCAAGACGGCTCTGGCAGAGGCTCCCGGGACCTCACGCGCGCTTGCAGAGCGAATATATACCGACGTGGCCTCTGCCCTTCTGCCTGCGGCTGCGCGCAATGTGCTGGCGCATCTGCTTGAAATGGAAGCGCAATCTGAGGTGTCAGTTGCGGGAGATGCGCGCGCGGATGCGGTGTTTTCACTTAGGTAACCTGTTGATGAAGTTTTTGCGTGCGAAGCTATGGACACCCCAAATGCGTCTTGCTACACGGCCCTTGGTAATCCGGCGTAGCTCAGCGGTAGAGCAGTTGACTGTTAATCAATTGGTCGTAGGTTCGATCCCTACCGCCGGAGCCAATAGTTTCAAATAGTTGTGCAATATCGGTCGCACCTCTCGGTGCCATTAGTACCTTTTTAGTTACCAAAACAGTGCGACTCTTCTGACATATCCGTTCTTTCGCTACAGTCTCTCGTCGAAGCTTGTTCTCACAGTCGGAGTTTTGATGACGCGTATTGTCCGTGGCAACGAGGTGTAAACATTCGTAGAAACACTGCCACTCACGGCCCAGAGCGGACATTTATTGGGTCCGAGCGCCGCCAAGGTGCAGTACGTCATTCCGGACATTCGATACGCCCGCCAACTTATGCACAGCGCCATCTTGTCAGAGCGGACAACACGCAGCTTTGTCTTTGCAACAGTGTCTCTCCTAGGGTTTTTCGTTTTAAAGAGCCAACCTAGCCTTAGTTTGTGCTCTGTGCGAAATCGATGAGAATAAATCTGCTAGGTCTTCCATTGTCCGAAGGAAACCATCCATGAAACTTCAGATCAGCGTTGACATGCAGTACGCGGTCGAGGCTCCAACCGATATCATTTTGCAGATCGAGGTTCCCAGCTTTGCTGATCAGCGCGTCGTTCACGAAACCATGAACATCAGTGATACGCTGCATGCGGCAAAGGTGTCGACGGAGGAAGGCGTAGGGCACCGCAGGCTGCTGAAAGTTGATAGGGACTTCCTGTGCAGCTACACAACGCATGTGGAAGTTGACCGTCCCGCACTGGACATCTCGCAATTGCCAGCTGTTCCACCCCATATGTTGCCTAGCGACGCGATCCGCTACCTGATGCCATCCCGCTATTGTCCGTCCGACGAATTGCAGAACTTTGTCGCCGCTGAATTCGGGTCCAGCCAGGGCGGCGCGCGGATCGCCCAAATGCGCGACTGGGTCTTTGACCGCTTCATGTATGTTCCGGGTTCAAGCAACGCGCAGACGACCGCCCTTGACACCTTCGTTCAGCGTCAGGGCGTTTGCAGGGACTATACGCATGTCATGATTGCCTTGGCACGCGCCTCTGCCATTCCCGCGCGGTTTGCCAGTGTCTATGCGCCTTATGTCAGGCCGCAAGATTTTCATGCGGTGGCCGAGATCTACCTCGACGGGACATGGCATCTCGTTGACGCAACAGGAATGGCTGCCGCAAACCAGATCGCACGTATTGGCGTCGGAATGGACGCGGCCGAAGTGTCGTTCTTATCCAGCTTTAGCCAGGTCAGGCTGCAAAACCAGTCTGTTGAGGTGAAGATTGCCGACTAGGTTGGCGAACAGACCTCCATCCTCTTGTGCGGACCGGTCGAGGTCTAGACGATATAGTCCGAACCTAGCGTGCAGTTCTGGCAAACAGGGCGGGCGGCATTGGTGGGCCAGAACGGTTGGACTTATCAATGTCCCGATATGGCAAAGCTTTGCAAACTGTTCTAAGTCCTCAGCTGGCTTAGGAAGCGACACTCAAGATGCCCCCGACCGACATCTCAGACCTTGAAGCTCATATCGCCCGGATCGCCTTGGGCGACCGCGACGCATTTGCTGCACTTTATTCTGCAACCTCGGCGAAACTTTTTGGCGTTTGCTTGCGTGTCTTGAACAACCGGGCTGAAGCGGAGGAGGTCTTGCAGGACACTTTCGTCAAGGTTTGGAACAACTCAGATCGTTATGCGGTGAATGGCTACTCGCCTATCACTTGGCTTGTGACCATCGCGCGCAACACGGCAATTGATCGGTTGAGGACCCGCAAAGAAAGCGGCGCTGATATCGATGATATGCCTGAGTTGCCGGATGCGGGGCCGACGCCCGAAGCGGCAGCGATTGCCAGCTCGGAGGCCCGGCGCTTGTCGGGCTGCTTGAGCGAGTTGGACGAGGACAAAGCCGGTGCCGTGCGCGGTGCCTATCTGGAGGGCGAAAGCTATGCCGATCTTGCAGCACGCTTTAATGTCCCCCTCAATACGATGCGAACGTGGCTCCGCCGCAGTTTGCTCGCCCTGAAGGAGTGCCTGAGCCGATGAGCCTCGGACCCGATCATAGCGACGACGATCTTGCCCTCGCGGGCGAGTACGTTCTACGCGTGCTCTCGCCCGAAGAGGAAACGGCATTTGAGGCGCGTTTGCGCGACGAGCCTGCGCTGCGTCGTTTGGTGGCCAACTGGGAAGACCAGTTCGCGCCGTTTGCGGATGAGGTGGCTGAGGTTGCCCCGCCCGCCCAGGTGTTCCGTGCCATTGAAGACACGCTCTTTACTGACGCCAAGCCTGTACGTACCGGTTTTGGGATGCGTTTCTGGGGTAGTGCTCTTGCGGGCCTCGCGATGCTCGGAGCCGCCGCCGTGCTCCTCCCTAACCTACTGACGCCAGTTGGCCCGGGTTACATCGCCGAGATTGCCGCAGACGACGCATCCCTAATCGTCGAGGCCCGTTTTGAGACGCGCTCGAACACTCTGCGTGTTGCGCGTCTTGCGGGTGGGCCGCGTGACGGTCGAACATTGGAACTATGGATCATTGCCGAAGGCGCAACGGCACCAGTCTCTCTTGGACTGATAGAGGCCGCCGAGGTTGAGCTTGCCGTTAATGCCGAGCTACGCCCCTTGCTAGCCGGGGCCGTTCTGGCGATCTCGGACGAGCCGTTGGGCGGTTCCCCCACCGGCGCACCCACTGGCGAAGTCCTTGCGATCGGTTTAATTACAGAGGCTTAGAAGAAAGTCTGAAGTTTTTTCACTTTCTTTGAAACTTATCCCGCCCACCCTTCGTGGTTCTTAGCATCTCCGGACAAAACGTCTGGTCTTGCTAAAAGGAATACACACGATGACATTCTCCAAGCCTCTGATGACCGCTGCTGCCCTCGCTGTCTCTGCAACTGCTGCATTTGCTGCGGGCCATGCCAAGCCCAACCCCGAAGTGGGTGGCGCTGAAATGCTGGTCGAGCGCAACATCATTGAAAACGCTGTCAACTCGCCGATCCACACCACCCTTGTGGCCGCTGTCCAAGCCGCTGGTCTTGTTGAGACCCTGCAAGGCGAAGGGCCATTCACGGTCTTTGCGCCGGTTGACGACGCCTTTGCAGCCCTGCCCGAAGGTGCCGTGGCAAACTTGCTTAAGCCCGAGAACCTGGAAGCGCTGCAAACCGTCCTGACCTGCCACGTTGTGGCCGCGGATGCGATGTCGGACGCCATTGGCGGCATGATCTCCGATGATGGCGGTATGCACATCGTTCCAACCCTCGGTGGTTGCATGCTGGAAGCCCGCATGGACGGCGAGATGATCACGCTGACGGACGAAAACGGTCGTGTCGCCACCGTCACCATCGCCGACGTCAAGCAATCGAACGGCGTGATCCACGTGATCGACACCGTGCTGCTGCCCGCCAGCTAAACCGCGCTTTCGTTACGAGTGTCTCGCGTAACGAGTTGGTCTTCCCAAGCCTTTTGTGTGGGGCGTGGGAAGACCCCAGCTGCCAATCCAAATAAAACAGAAACGGAATTCAAAATGTTCAAATCAGCTTTCAAGCCCGCCCTTATCGCCGCCAACGTCGCTTCCATTGTTGGCATCGCTGCAACCGCCGCGTCTGCCATGAACCCAACCGTCGGCGGCGCGCCGATGCTTGAGGAGCGCAACATCGTTGAGAACGCGGTGAACTCGCCCATTCACAACACGCTTGTCGCAGCCGTTCAAGCCGCAGGCCTAGTCGATACACTCGCCAGCTCCGGCCCATTCACCGTGTTTGCACCCGTAGACGATGGCTTCGCCGCCCTGCCGGATGGCACCGTCGCTACGCTGCTTCAACCTGAGAATAAGGACACGCTGACCAAGGTGCTGACTAGCCATGTCGTTGCAGGCGACATCTCGCTCGCCACCATCCGCGCTCGTGCAAGCGCCTCGACTGACGGCTTTTACCACTTCCGCGCAGTCTCAGGCGATGCTCTGAGCGCGCAGGTCCGAGGCAGCAACACTTACATCTATGATGAGAGCGGGCGCGCAAGCGTGATAACCATCGCCGATGTCGATCAGTCGAACGGCGTGATCCACGTGATCCAGGACGTCTTGCTCCCGAAATAAGTGACCTGTCCCAGTGCTGCACCCCTGTCCGCAGCACAAAACTGGCCCTGTCTCGGCATTGTCCCCAACAAGTCGCCAAGCAGGGCCGCTCTCTTTTTAGAATGAAAGGGGCGACACATGTTACGCCGCCACTTCTTCACTACACTCGCAGCCAGCGCCTTGGCCCCAACCGCCTTCCCAGCGGCACTTGCAAACGAAGGCCCCTTCGAGATCACGCGGAACGAGGCCGAATGGCGCGCGATATTGACCGACATAGAATACGCCGTCATGCGCGAAGAGGAGACGGAACGCGCGGGATCCAGCCCCTTGGACAAACTCTATGATGCGGGCACCTACCACTGCCGGGGATGCGATCTGCCGCTTTATTCAAGCGAGACGAAATACGATAGCGAAACAGGCTGGCCCAGCTTTTGGGACAATCTGCCTGATGCAGTGCGCACCAAAGAAGACCGCCGTTTCATCTTCCAGGTGCGCACCGAGGTCCATTGCCGACGCTGCGGAAGCCACCTCGGCCACATCTTTGACGACGGACCGGCACCTACCGGAAAACGGCACTGCCTGAATGGGGTGAGCTTGGTTTTTAAGGGGGCGTAAGCCCCATGGGCCTTTTAGGGCCAACTCAATTGATCAACAGACACCGGTACGATCCATAGTAAAATCGGCCCTTAGCAGCCGTTGATGTCAAGCACCCGATGCTGCAGTCGCAGCCCGCTTTGCCGACATTCACCGCAGGCACAATATCAAACATAGCCGAAAGCGCTTATGCGAGGACCGACAGCGTCCCCTCGAGCCAGTTCGTCAGTGGCTTGCAGACAATGCCAATCCTAAGCTCGCGTCTTTTGAAGCCCGTTCAATTGAACTGCAAGTTTGATCTACAGCAAAGAATCCGGACGACATTCGACGCAGAACGGTCGCTATGAAATATATCGACACACTCAAAGCACTGGGCCTCTTTGACGCCCGCGTCCCGCGTTACACGTCCTACCCGACGGCTGCCGTTTTCTCGGCCAGCATCGGATCCAGCTTTCAACAGCGCGCGCTCGAGACATTGTCACCGCATGATCCGGTTTCCGTCTATATCCACATCCCGTTTTGTGAACGCCTTTGCTGGTTTTGCGCATGTCATACGCAAGGCACACAAACTCTCGGACCTGTTGAGAGCTATATCGAGACGCTTGAGGCCGAGCTAGACATGCTGCGTGATACAATTCCTGAGGAATTGCGCATGGGGCGGCTTCATTGGGGCGGCGGCACACCTACGATTCTGCCGCCCGCACTAATCCATCGGTTGGCACAGGCGATCCGCAAGGTCTTCCCTCCGGCGGACGATTTTGAATTCTCGGTCGAGATTGACCCAACGATGGTTGACCGCGCAAAGATCGAAGCTTTGGCGGCCCAGGGGATGACCCGTGCCTCCATCGGCATCCAGGACTTTGATCCGGAGGTTCAGCAGGCCATTGGCCGCTTGCAACCCTTTGATGTGACACGCGCCTGCGTCGATGATCTGCGCGCGGCCGGTATCATCTCGCTCAACACAGACCTCGTTTACGGTCTGCCACATCAAAGCCTTGCGCGGATTGAAGACACCATCGACAAAGTCCTGACGTTTGCGCCCGACCGCGTTGCGCTGTTCGGATATGCCCATGTGCCATGGGTGTCGAAACGGCAAAAGCTTATCGACGAGACCGCGCTGCCAGATGATCGGGCACGCTACACGCTGGCCAGCCGCGCGGCAGAGCGGTTCACGCAGGCAGGTCTGACGGCAATTGGGATCGACCACTTTGCGCGTCCGGGCGATGATCTTGCCACAGCACTGGATGATGGGCGTTTGCGTCGCAATTTTCAGGGCTATACCGCCGATACATGTCAGACCTTGATCGGTTTGGGGGCCTCCTCCATTTCGCGCTTTCCAGATGGCTATGTGCAGAACGCCCCGGCGACCGCCGCCTACAAGCAGCGTATCGCCGCCAAAACTTTTCCCGGTGCGCGTGGCTATCAAATGACCGCCCAAGACCATCTGCACGCGCGGGCCATCGAAGAGCTGATGTGTACGTTCACGCTTAATCTGGACCACTTGCGCGGCCCGTTCGGTCAGGAAGCAAATTTGTTGATGCCCTATCTGCACAAGATGGCAACCCAGTTCGCGCCCTTTGTGGACCTAGAAGGGCACCGCTTGAGTATTGCCCCAGAGGGTCAGCCTTTGACCCGCATTATCGCCTCGGTGCTGGATCAACATGTGCCCGAGGGTGTTCGGTATTCGCGGGCGTCTTGAACCAGTTGCAACCAAGACAAAGCCGTGCCACTGACCGGGCGCGGCTTTATGTCTTCAATGCGCAGGCACACCGATTACGACCGGATGCAAGGCTATCAACACCGTAAAGACCGCCAAGGCTGCGAGCCCCCGCAACACCGAACCTGTCCAAGAGGATGGGGCGTGCATCAGCGCGGCCTGACTGACCGCTGCATTTAGGGCGTCCCACCGATCTGCACCCATCTCGCGCCGCTTTCGGCGATTGATCAACACGCGCCCAGAAATGGCAAAGCTGCCCAGAGTGCCAAAGAGAATAACATGAGCCACATCCCCGTTTGGCAGCACATGCACCACCGCCCAAAGCGCCAGCGCCAGCAGCACCGGGTGGCGGCTGATCCGCACCATACCGGGACGCGCCGGATCAAAGCGGTCATTTCTAGCCCCACCGAACGAAAATGGATTGGGCCGCCCGAGTGTGAATGCAAGGATCAAGCACACCAGCAGCATCCCCAGATGGACGATATGGCGTTGCCATGGCATCTGTGGCCAAAGCTGCACATACGGGGCCTGCCCTGCGGCCCAGATCACCCAAGACAGCATCGCAATGGACAGGATCGAATAGCCGATCCCGAACCCTCGCGCCCCGACCCAGCGGGTCACGCGCGCCTTGACCGCAGGACGCACCGGGACGGAGTGCGTTGCAAAGAACAACGAAAAGACCCCAGCATAGGCCAGCCAATTCATACCTGTTTTTCCGGTTTGGGTCGGAGCAATAGCGGACCATAGGCGACCGCAAACCCTGCGAAAGCAGCGAGCCAAAGCACCCCGGAGACGTAGCTCAGCTCCAGCCACACGGATGTTCCCATGCGGGCAAAGGCAGCCCCAAACGCGCAGACATAGATCGCAATCGTCATGCGGTCCGCCGTCAGCGCCTGCCCGGTATGGCCAAGCGTGGCGCGCGTCATCACCGCCAGTGTCATGGACCCGAGCGCACCTGCCATCCACAAATGCTGCGCGCCAGCACTCCCGGGATTGCCGACAAGCCGATCAAGGCCCATGGCGAACGCACCCACCGGGATAAACAGATAAGCAGAATGTAGCACCCAAACGAGCGGTTCGCACAGGCAGTGATGACCCTGCCACCGCATCAGCCGCGCAAGGTGCAACAGGCCGAAGAGGACAAGTGCGACACCCGTGAGGCGCTCGAAAGGCAGGGCGACCCACACGGCCAAAATCACCAAGCTTGCCACCAAGACCAACTTGTCAAATCGCTGCATGGGTGGTGCCGGACGGGCCGGATTGTCCGAACGGGCCAGCCAGTTGCGGGTGAAAGACGGGATGATGCGTCCGCCGATGACTGCGATCATCATAATCGCCGTCGCAAGACCCAAGCGCAGACCGTATCCTTGGGCCGCGTATTCTCCACGCAACGCCTCCAAATGAAACACGCCATTGGCCAGCGTGAAGACGGCAAGCAGCGCCAGAACCAACAGGTTGCGCCAGTTCTTGCCCGCCACGATTTCGCGTAGGATCAGGCCGCACAGAACCAGGGGGAAGGCCAGATCTACAATCGGTGCGACGATCACAGGGAGGTGGCCGGAAAAGAACACCGCCCCCCGTCCTGCCATCCACAGAACAAACAAGGCGGCCAAGCGCCACCCGACCATTGGAAGCCGCCCGGTCCAATTGGGAACGGCGGTCAGCAGAAAGCCCGCAAGCACCGTGCCAAGATACCCAAAGAGGAATTCATGCGCGTGCCATGAGCCGCGATCAAAACGCGAGGGCAGATCAAACTGTCCCGCCAACACGGCCAGCCAAAGCAGCATGGCAAAGACGAGCCAAACCGCGCCGAAGAAAAAGAACGGGCGAAACCCGAAGCTAAAAAGCGCCGGTCCCGTCCAGGCGCGGAGTTGCTCTGCGGATGTCTGTGCCATTAGCGGCCTCCGGTATCAGTGCGCACTGTTGTCAGGACTGTCCCATCCTCGGCACAAGTCAGGCGCACTGTTTTTGTCGTGTATAGAAATCTCAGACGGATGCGCCCGGCATCTTCGCCCTCGCCGATCTCAAATCGCGTGTTGATATCCTCGGTCCGCATTCTTGCTTGGACCTCAGCCGGGGTCAGGTCCAGCAGGCCAGCCAAGTCCTTGGCATCTATGATGGGTTGGCCAGCTTGCATCTCAATCTTCATGTCCCGGCCTTCCGTCGGCAACATCCATCAGGTGTCTGATATGTCTTGCAAAATACCAAGTTGCGGGCATGCCCACGAGACACCCAAGCGAGATTGACCACGCTGTCGAGGCCACAGGCAATCCCACCCAGCTAAAAATCAGCGAGGCAAAGAACACATTGACCGCTGCGGCCCCCGCCCCGAATGGATAGAGCGCGCAAGCGATTTGGCCTGTGGACCAACCGGCGCGCGTCATCTGCGCGCAACCAGCCGCTGGACCCCGACCATGGCCGCGATCAGAGCAAGGCACGCAAGCGCATACCAGAATTCTGCCGTTGCCGATTGGGCCTGCGGAATGGGCCTGTCATAGGCCTCGGACAAGGCGGGTGTGGCGAGGATCATGGCGAGGAAGGTGGTGGCGATACGCATATCAGGTCTCCTGTGTCAGTGTGCGGTAAATGTCCGGCAAGGCCCGTGACAGCCGTTCCGGGTTGGGCAGCAGCGTGAAACCACCACGCCCGAAGATACGGGCAAACCAGTCTTGGCCATCTTCATCAATGATTATGCCATGCAGGCTTTGCTGTGCTGAGCGGGCCTCGCGCACGGCCATGTGGCTGTCTTCGATCCCGTGCTGCCCCTCATAGTGGTCCAGATCGTTGGGCTTGCCATCGGTCAATACGATCAACAATTTGCGGGATGAAGGCTCTTGCGCCAGTTGTGCGCTGACATGGCGTATAGCAGCCCCCAGCCGTGTATAATGGCCCGGCTTCAGCGCGCCTATATTGGCGGTGATCTCTGGCGACATACGCGTGCCGAAATCCTTGCACCGGGTCAAAAACACACGGTCACGTCGCAGCGAGGAAAACCCCCAGATGCCCAGTCTGTCGCCCGCCGCGTCAATCCCGGCGGCCAGCGCGGCCATCGTATCGCGCGCCACATCAATGACCGAGGTGTCGCCAATCGCGGCCTCGGTCGAGCGGGACGTGTCGATCAGGAACGCGACGGACACATCGCGATCCAGTTGTCGTGCGGCCTGCCAAATGCGGTCAGACCCGGACCCGGTTGCGATCATATCGGCGCGCGCGGTCAGCACGGCATCCAGATCAAGCTCTTGTCCATCTATCTGGCGCGGTTGCAGGATCCGGCGCGGGCGCAGCGCTTCGAACTGACGGCGGACCTCGCGGACGTATTTGTCGTTGGGCACGAACACAGTCTCGCCGGGCTGTGCGGGCGCATCCAGCACGCGGCAGTGATCCGCCATATAGCTGCGGCTGCGGTGGTTCCATTCGGCATAGGTGTGGGTGCCCGCGAGCGCCTCGTGATCGGCATCGGCGGGCGACAGGTCCAGATGTAGGCGCAGGCGCGTGGCAATCTTGCGATCCTGCTTGGACAGGGTGATGCGGTCCTGATCGTCTGCGGCCTTCTGGGCGTTTTCGTCATCATCGTCATCAACGCTGCGGTTGATATTCATCGACTCGACCCAAGACAGGATCGACTCGAACCGGTGCAGGATAAAGCTGTCCTTGCGATTGTGCTGGTCCTGATCCTTGCGCTCGCCCAGTTTCCGCGTGCTCACGGCTGTGGTCGGGGGCGGTGCTACCGCGTCCGTCTCGGCGTCCTGTGCGGCGATGCCGCCCTGTCCGGGGCGCTCAAAGCGCAGCCAAATTGGAACGGGGGCGCAGGGCATGTAACCTTTATTGGGCGGCTCTTCCGCGAGCGGCGCGGGAGAAGTCCCGCCCAGCTGGTCACGGATTGCTTGTTCTAGCGCGGCTTCATGCGGTGCGCGGTGCAGCATCGTCCGCGTCTGGGCACAACAGGCCGCCATAGCGAGGTAGCGGTCGCGCAGACCCGGACAGGCCTCATAGACCTTGTCCGACGCCGCCGCATTTGCCTGGATGTAAACGCAGTCCCGCGCAGGTCTGGCGTCCGGCAAGTTTAGGTCCGCCACGGTCACTTGTGTGGCCAAAGCGGTCAGCCAGAAATACGCGGCGCGGTTCAAATCCCGCTCGGAGAAAAGATCCATGACCGGGGGTAACAATAGCTTTTCATCGTCAAACCGGGCGACCCATTCGCGGTCGCGCGCGGTGCCAAGTTTGCGTTGGAGAACTTGGCGGTGCGCGACCGGGGTCAGGGCAACCTCGCCCAACTCGACGCCCGGCGCACCGCCAAGGGCACGAAACAAGACCGCGAGGCTGGGCCGAACCGAGGCGAGCGTGACAGCCGCCTCGGGAAAGGTCTGGCCCGCACCGATCCCGCTGGCCATGTCGTGCCAAAGATTGCCAACGGTTTCTTCGGGTTCCATCAAGTCGAGCAGATGCATGGCGCTTATCCGTAGATGGTGCTGACAAGGTCGCGCAGCGATTGCTGCACGTCCGGCTCATCGCTCAGCGGCTCGATGATCGCGGCCTCAAGGGCTTGGTCCACACCCATGCCACCGGCCATCAAGGTCGCCGCGTAGATCAGCAGACGGGTCGAGACGCCTTCCTCCAGATCCATACCGCTCAGCTTGCGAATATGACCCGCCAAGCGCACAAGCGGTGCGACGCGCCCCGGCTCAAGGCGGCTTTCGCTGGCGACCACCGCAATCTCGGTTTCCGGCTGCGGAAAGTCGAACGAGATCGACAGGAACCGCTGCCGTGTCGAGGGCTTCAACCGTTTCAGCACATTCTGATAGCCGGGGTTGTAGCTGGCCACCAACATGAAGCCTTTCGGAGCAACCAGCTCCTCGCCCGTCCGGTCGATCATCAGCGTGCGCCGCGTGTCGGTCAGTGGGTGCAACACGACGGTGACGTCCTTGCGCGCCTCGACGACCTCATCGAGGTAGCAAATGCCACCTTCGCGCACCGCGCGGGTCAAAGGGCCATCCACCCAGACCGTCTCGCCGCCCTTCAGCAGATAGCGCCCGATCAGATCCGCCGCCGACAGGTCATCATGGCAGGCGACGGTATGAAGCGGCTTGCCCAGCTTTGCCGCCATGTGCTCGACGAAGCGGGTTTTGCCGCAGCCGGTCGGCCCCTTCAAAAGAAGGGGCAAACCGTTGTCATGGGCCGTCTCGAACAGGTCGCATTCGCGTCCCGTGGGTTGGTAGAACGGCAGGGTCGGCGTATTTTGCATGTTCATGGCTTATTCTCCCGGAACAGGGTTGGCAGGACCGGGTTCGATGATTTCGGACTTGCGCACCACCAGAAGCGAATAGATGAACAACAGCGCGCCGATCACCACCGCAGCCCCCGCGCCGAAGCGCATCAGGTAGAAGACCGCAAGGTCGTCCTGGACCGTCATGTAGTAGTCGCCAATCACGCGCTGCATATGCGTCTGGATCGTTCCGGCAAAGGTCAGCACGAAGGTCATGAACGCCATACCGCCCGTCATCAGCCAGAACGAGGCCATGTTGAGTACTTGGTTATAAGGCGCACGTTCCCGCAGCAGTGGCATCGCATAAGTGAAGATTGCGAGGTTCAGAGCCACGTAAGCGCCGTAGAAGGCTAGGTGGCCGTGCGCTGCAGTGATCTGTGTGCCGTGGCTGTAGAAATTGACGCCGTGCAACGTGTGCAGGAAGCCCCAGACGCCTGCCCCAAAGAAGGCCACAGTGCTGGACCCCAGCGACCACAAGAGGGCTGCCTTGTTGGGGTGATTGCGCTTGCCTTTCCAGACCATGACGAACGCGAAGCTCATCATCAGGAAGAACGGGATCACTTCGAGCGTTGAGAAGATCGACCCGATCCACTGCCAGTATCCCGGCAAGCCGATCCAGTAGAAGTGGTGGCCCGTGCCAAGAATGCCGCTGAACAGTGCAGTCGCGACGATGACATAAAGCCATTTCTCGACCACCTCGCGGTCCACACCGGTCAGCTTCAATAGAAGAAAGGCGAGGATTGCGGCCATAACCAGCTCCCATGTCGCTTCCACCCAGAGGTGTACGACAAACCACCAGTACATCTTATCGAGGCTCAGGTTGTCGGGGTTGATGAAGGCAAAGACCCACAACAGCGACAGCAACCAAAGGCCCATCAACAACACATTGGTGATCGCGGTTTTCTTGCCCGCAAGCACGGTCATCGAGATGTTGAACAAGAAGATCAGCGCGGCAACGAGAATGCCGAACTTGACCCAGAGCGGTTGTTCCAAGAACTCACGCCCGCCATGGATGCCGACGAGATAGGACCCAACGGCCCCCAGCGTGCCCACAAGCAGGATGATAAGTTGGATATAAGCCAGCTTGGGCGAGTAAATCTCGCGCTCTGACTCCTCGGGGATCAGAAAGTAAGCCGCGCCGAAGAAGCCCAGCAGCAGCCAGACAATCAGCGCGTTCGTGTGGATCATACGGATCACGTTGAACGGCAGGATTTCCGAAAGAAAATTGGGCGAGACATAGATCCAGCCTGCCACCAAACCGCCCAGCACCTGAATGCCGAACAGCGCCATGGCGGCCAGGAAGTACCAGTATGCCACCCTTTGCGATTGATATTTCATCTGTGCGCCCTCCTTATCCGGCGTCGTTGGGCGGCCAGCCCTGCGTGTCTGTTTGATCGGCCCAGCGTAGGAATTCCGCGAGGCCGCGAATGTCCTCTTCGGTCAGGTCGTAGCGAGGCATTTGGCGGCGCCCTTCAATGCCGCTGGGCTGGCTTTCGATCCAGGCCCGCAGCACGTCATAAGCGACCTCGGGATCGTCCTGCACACCCCAACGGGTCATCACATTGCCGACCTCGGGTGCGAAATACGCGCCTTCGCCATGCAAGCTGTGGCAGTTGATGCAGGAATGACGCTCCCAGACATGCTTGCCGTGAACCACGGCCTCGCTCAGCGGCATACCTGCGGTCGAGACGTTCACGACGTATCTATGGGAATGGACGGTCATCCCTATGAAGACCACGACAAAGAAAATCGAGCCTCCGTAGAAGATGTTTCGCGCCCGCGATTTGGTCAGAATTTCAGCCATGCGTTCGGCCTCCTTGAACTCGGGATGGCCATTTCTAGGGGCGCGGGCGTGCGCGAAGTTTGCGCCAGCGCAATGTTTGAAGCGATTGGCGCAGTAGCTTGGTTGAAAAGGGAGAGGACTATGCGACGCAAACGTCTAGACGACCCGGATTTGCCCTTGGCGGACCTGATGGCAGAATGGCCGCAGACAATTCCCGTCTTCCTGCGACACAAAATGCTCTGCGTGGGGTGTCTTATCAGTCCGTTTCACACGATCATCGATGCATGTGCCGAGTATGACTTAGATGAAGATGCGTTCGTGTCTGAATTGCAGGACGCCGCTAAGTGCAGCTTACCTTAAGGTCAGGACCCATTAATCCTGCCCCTAGGTCTTCTCAACGCTCAGCTCGACCAAGGCGTGAGGATCGCAAACGGTGATGCGCTTGCGCTTGCTGGCCACAAGCCCGCGCTTTTCCCACGCGCTGAGCAACCTGCTGACGGTGTGAAGCGTGGTTGCGGTCAGCTCAGACAGATCCTGACGCGTGATCGGAAAATCAATCTCGATGCCACCTTCGACCTTGCGGCCCGTCTGATTGATAAGCCGCAGCAGAGCATTGGCGACGCGCTGTTCGACCTGTTGGGTCGCCAGCTCAACGATGCGGTTGTTCATTTCGCCCACACGGTGCCCGACCGTTTTGTGGGTCTCCGTCGCAAAGCCGTCAAAGTCCGCTATGAAGCCGTCCCACAGATGCATGGGCCAACTCAATGCGATCGACTCCGTCGCGGTGATCGCCGTGGCGGGATAGGTGTCGCGCGCAAGGGCCTTCGCGATCCCCATCAGCTGTCCAGACGGGATATGAAGCGCCGTGACCTGTTCGCCACCAGGCGTAATCCGCACAACACGAACATAGCCGTCGAGTAACATGTAGAAGCGGTCGGCTGTTTGGCCTTCCTCAAAGATCGCAACGCCTTCCGCGTAACGCCGCGAGGTCGCTTGATCCAGGACATGCCTGATCTGGCGCTTCTCCAGCTTCGAGAAGGGCGGCAAATGCGTCAGTAAGCTTTCATCAAGCCGTGGCAGTGTTTTTCGGGGCGACAGGTCCGTCATGAGACGGGGTGTGCCATAGCTGCGCGACAGTTGCTACTATTCTGCACGCTAAATGCGACTCTCAGATGTTTCTTTTTCCAAGTTTGATCCAGCGCAACGTTTCGGTCCCTCGAATCGATATCTTTCAGGTCAAGCACTCAAGCGATCAGAAAGGAACGATACAATGATCCGCAGCTTCACAACCGGACTGGCCTTTGCAGCCCTTCTTGGCAGCGCCGCCTTCGCCGACACCATCGAGGTTCAGATGCTCAATGTGGGCAGCGACCGCGAACGCATGGTGTTCGAGCCGTCCTTCGTGCAGGCGCAGCCCGGCGACACGATCAAGTTTATCGCCGTTGATCGCGGCCATAACGCCGAAACGGTCGCAGGCATGATCCCTGATGGGGCAGAAGGCTTCGCGGGCAAGATCAACGAAGAAGTTGAAGTCACCCTCGATGTCGAAGGCGTCTATGGCGTCATGTGCAAGCCCCATTACGGGATGGGCATGGTGATGGTCATTGCCGTGGGTGATGCTGAAGCGCCCGATGACTTTCTCGAAGGCCGTATGTCGCGCCGGACCAAGGAACGCTTTGAAGAGCAGCTTTCTAACCTTTGACACTATAAAGCGCCGATCACGCGGTTGGCGCACATCCTAAACAGACAGGAGTAAGACATGACCAAGTTCATCAATCCAGGCCTGATGAAAACCAGCCGCCGCAACGTCTTGCGCGGATCCGTTCTGGCAGGTGCCGCCGCGATGACCGGTGCCTCCACGATGGCAATGCACCGCGCGCCCAAGATCAATGCGATCAACGCGACTTCGCAAAAACTCTACCGCGCAGCCGATCCGCAAGAAGCAGACTCGAACGCGAAGCCTGCGGACCTGTCGGGCTATACCCGCGTAAAACAAGAGTTGGTCGCCCCTCCTTTTGCGCCTGCGCATGAACAGGTCGCGACAGGCGGTCCGAAGATTGTGGAAGTCACAATGGAGACCACTGAACGGCTGATGGTCGTCGATGAAGACACCGGCGCGTCGATCTGGGCGCTGACCTACAATGGGTCCGTCCCCGGTCCGCTGATCATCTGCCACGAGGGCGACATGGTCGAACTGACCCTTCGCAACCCCGTTGACAGCATGATGGAGCACAACATCGACTTCCATGCCTCGACCGGTGCGTTGGGCGGCGGTGGGCTGACCCACGTCTATCCCGGCGAGGAAACGGTGCTGCGTTGGAAGGCCACAAAGCCCGGCTGCTTTACCTACCACTGCGCACCCGGCGGGGCGATGATCCCGTACCACGTAACTCACGGGATGAACGGGGCCGTTATGGTGCTGCCGCGCGACGGGCTGAAGGACAAGGACGGCAATCCGCTGCGTTATGACAGCATCGCCTATATTGGCGAGCAGGATTACTACCTGCCGATGGACGAGAACGGCGACTACCGTCAGTATGAGGTGGCCGGTGACGACTATTCCGACAGCCTTGAGGCGATGCGCGGGCTGATCCCATCCCACTCGGTGTTCAACGGGGCAGTCGGTGCCCTCACCGGTGAGCATGCCTTGAAATCCAAAGTCGGTGAGACGGTCTTAATGATCCACAACCAGGCCAACCGGGATTCACGCCCACACCTGATCGGTGGACACGGCTCCTATGTTTGGGAATCGTCGTTCACAGATGCACCCTTGCGGGACATGGAAACATGGTTCGTGCGCGGTGGCAGTGCCGTGGCCGCGATGTACACATTCGAGCAACCCGGCGTGTACGCTTATGTGAACCACAACTTGATCGAGGGCGTCCTGCTGGGGGCCACCGCACACTTCGTCGTCGAGGGCGAGTGGGACAATAACCTGATGGAACAGGTCGTCGCACCGCGGGAATTCTCGACTTAGCCCTTAGCACGCAAAGGACGATATCATGCCGACCACTCCAAGCTTCAAACCCAGTCCGAAGTTGTCCCTTCGTTTGGCCGCGTTTGGGCTTGGGGTGGTGGGCCTTATCGGAGGCGCGGTCCTGCACCGCGCCCCCGACGATGGCTACCGCCCCCAGATGGCAGAAGGGCCTGTCATCCTTGAGGGTGGCACCCAAATCCAAGTGCAACGTCACGAGGTGACAATCGCCGAATGGAACATGTGCCATGATCAAGGGGCTTGCACACAACGCCTGCGGGCACGCCCGGATCAAGACGCGGCGAAAACGCCGGCAACGGGCCTGAGCTATCTTGATGCACAAGAATTCCTCGCCTGGATCAATCGCCAGACAGACCAAGCCTACAGATTGCCAACCGCAAGCGAATGGGACGCAATGGCCGCGTCAGTTCTGCCCGAAGCCCCCGATCCATTGTTCACGGACCCGTCCCTGACCTGGGCCTCTTCGTACTTGATCGAAGGCGAAGCGCCCCGGGCCCTGAAACCGCAGGGCAGTTTTTCGATATCGCCAGAAGGCATTGCTGACCTTGACGGCAGTGTCTGGGAATGGACGCAAGAATGCTACATGGGCGCATCCGAAGGGGTCGATATATCTCGCTGCCCGGCCTTCTTCGTAGGCGGCGAGCACGTGGCCGCCATGTCCTACCTGATCCGCGATCCGGCACGCGGTGGATGCGCCGTCGGGACACCCCCGGCACATTTAGGAATGCGCCTTGTTGCCGACGGCCCATTCGAGGGCATCTAGCGGTGGAGCTTCTGCTACCCATTGAGAAACAAGGACGTTCGTTTCCGACTCTATTACGGACTGAGATGTCCATGATTTGGATATTGCTTGGAGCAATGGCTCTATCGAGGGACAAAGCTCTCGACAGCCAAATGAAGACGGCGGGTTGCACTTATCACCGATTTAACCCGCTCTCTCAAATTGTTCGAATGGTCTTAATGCGAAGGTATCGCCTCTTGCAGCCCTGCAGACGACCTTTCAAACCGCATTTACCGGCTGCAAACTAACTTAGAGCTTCCCAAAATGCTCCAATCGATAGTCCGTTTAAATGTCAGCTTTTTAACTTGGCCACGACTGCTTGCTCGTGCAGCGAAGGTCCGCTTCTCTAATTGGGTGTCTGGATCAAGCTCATTTTCCTTCTACTGTATGTCTGAGATCGCTTATCCGGGTCACGCTTCTCTTCGCAGTCTGTGTTGGCGTTCGAAAGGGCGCCGCTGCATGCATGTGTCGGATTGGAAGTGGAGAGCCCCGCTTTCCGGCGCGCTTCAAGATGCGCAGCAGACATTTTCGGCTTCGTCCACGAACCTCGTCCGGATTGGACGATCCCGTCAGGATTGGTGGTTGGCTATTGGGTCATGCCTTGCCTCCCACCTGATCCTGACGGAATTCTGTGCCGTCGATCCACATCCTGTGCAGAAGGACGGCGAGTTTACGGGCGACGGCTACAACGGCACGTCGGCGTCCCTTGGTGCGCATCAAGCGCATCCCCCAAGACTTGATCTGTGATCCCGCCATCGTGCGCATGAGCAGCGCATTCGCGGCGGCATACAAGGTAGCCCGGACATCTCGATCACCAGCCTTCGAGATACGCCCTGGATTGTCATGTTCACCGGATTGGAAGCGTCTAGGCGTCAGTCCGAAGTGTGCGGCCACAGTCCGAGAACGTTTAAACCGGCTGGGATCATCAACTGCAGCCTTGAATGTGAGCGCGGCAATAGGGCCGACCCCAGGCACAGTCATCATTCGCATGCACACTTCGTCCTGCGAAGCTGCTCGTTTAACGCGCCGGTCCAACTCGAGATAGTGTGAGAACAGAACTGCGCGCGCGTCGAGCAGGGGGATGATCGCATGCGCGAGCACCTCATCCATCTCGATCATCGGTCGGACCAAGCCGTCAAAACTGCCGTGCTTGACGGTTCTTGGCAGGCGAACTCCGAAGATCTTCAACAGGCCGCGCACCTCGTTGGCCAGATCCATCGTCTTCTTGAGTAGCGCCTTTCTGGTGCTGAGCAAAGCACGCAGACCATGCGCTTCACGGCTCTTCATATGCACCGGACTGAACCAGCCAGTGCGCAATATCTGAGCAATGCCCTTGGCGTCAGTCTTGTCCGTTTTGTTCCGCATCGCCGACAACGCCGCGCTCACTTGCCTGGCTTCCATGCAGACGATGTCGAAACCTTTGTTTTGCAGACCGAAGAAAAGGTGTTGGCTGAGCGCGCCCGCTTCGAAGCCGATCCGCTCGATTGAATGGGGAAACGTCTTCAAGCAATCTGCGATGCTATCAACTTCGCATGGCAGCTCTCGCTCCATACAAACTTTGCCACGGCCATCAACGATGCACAGAGCGCACGACCGCAACGACACGTCTAATCCAACATAGTATTCCATCATCTGTCTCCCTTTCTCACAGCTATGCTGTGATCTTATCGGGAGCTTGACCTCAGAGAAGGGTAAGCCCAATTACGCATGCTTTCCGCCGATTCTGTGGAAAAACAACGTGTTGCGAGCGCAGAAAGTGGCGTTTTGAACGGGGTGCGAGCGCCTTTCTTCTCAGGCTTTTCGCGTTTGCTGCGGTGCAGGAAAGATCCCTCTCGTGCATTGGCTTTGCCAATACCCTGCCGGGCAGTGCTTGGCTAGTTTCCGGAGGTTCTGGGCGGTGGCGGCGAGGAGGAATTCATCATTTGCACCGCAGGGGCCGCGTAATCGGAGCCGCCCAAGGCCCAAGATACGTTTGAGGTGAGCGAAGAGCATTTCGACCTTTTTGCGGAGCTTTGATGAGACTTTGTACTGCTTGGTCTTTCTAATGGCGCGGGCGACGTCTCTGGCATCTTCATGTTCTTCGCGGGTGATCTTGCGGGCATCAGCCTTTGGGCAGCACTTCATCTTCGATGGGCATGCCTGACATGTGTGTTTGAGGGCTTGATACTTGGCAACACCTTTGCCGGTCGGGCCACGGTTTGGATCGGAATAGTTCCGGCGGAATTGCTTGAGCGCTTCACCCTCAGGGCAGATATATTGGTTGTTCTCAGCATCCCATTCGAAGTCAGCGCGAGACCATGTGCCATCGGTGCGACCGGCTTTGTCGATAACCGGGATGTGGGGCGCGATCTTGCGCTTCACCAGCCAGTCCAGCATGGGGCCTGATCCGTAGGCCGTGTCCGCAATCAGGCGTTCCGGATGCAGGTCGAACTTGTCTTTGACACGGGTAAGCATGGTCTTTGTCGATCCCACCTCGGCCTGCCGGATCGACCGTGTTGCCTCAACATCAACGATGACACCATGATCTGTATCGATCAGATAGTTGTCGGAATAGCTAAAGAATGCGGGGCCCTTGCGCGCAGCAGTCCATTGGCTGGCCGGATCGGAAAAGGACGTGAACTTGGGCTGCACCTCGCTCGCAGCACCAAACGCCGCCTCATCCAGCGTGTCTAGATACTCGCGAACAGCGCGCGGTGCGGCATCCACGTCAATTCGGTCGGTATCCCATTCTTCTTTGGGTGCAGAGAATTGTTTATTGGCATCCGCCTCAATCAGGCTGGCATCAACTGCCATGCGTTGGCCGCTGACGAGGCCTTCTTCAATGCACCGCGCCACCGTGGTCTCGAACAAGTGGCGCAACAGCTCACTCTCACGGAACCGGCCATGGCGGTTCTTCGAGAAGGTGGAATGGTCGGGAACGCGGTCGCTCAGATCAAGACGGCAGAACCAGCGATAGGCCAAGTTCAAATGCACCTCTTCGCAAAGACGGTGCTCGGACCGGATCCCAAAGCAATACCCCACCAGTAACATCCGGATGAGCAGTTCAGGATCGACCGAAGGGCGACCGGTGTGGCTGTAGAAATCAGTCAGGTAGGAGCGGATGCTGTCCAGATCAACGAACCGATCAATCGACCGCAACAGATGATCTTGTGGGACATGATCTTCCAGCGAGAACTCGTAGAATAGTGCCGCCTGCGCTTCCTGCTTTGGTCCCATCATCGCCAAATCTCCCAGACAATATGGGAATTGAATCAGCGAATGGGCATCCGATCAAGAAAGAGTTTTTCAACAAAATTCGCCATTCTGTGGAAAAACAACGTGTTGCGGGTGCAGAAAGTAGCACGCTGAATGGATCCCGAGCACCTTTCTGATTAGGCTTTTCGCGGATGCTGCGGTGCAGGAAAGATCCCTCTCGTGCATTGGCTTTGCCAATACCCTGCCGGGCAGTGCTTGGCTAGTTTGCGGAGGTTTTGGGCGATAGCGGCGAGGAGGAATTCATCGTTTGCACCACAAGGCCCACGCAATCGGGGCCGCCCCAGGCCCAGAATACGGTTGAGGTGGGCAAAGAGCATCTCGACCTTCTTTCTGAGCTTCATTGCGATCTCGTATTCTTCGGTCTTGGCCAAATCCCTGGCGACCTGGCGCGCTTCTTCGTGCTCCTCGCGGGTGATCTTACGCGCATCGGCGTTGGGACAGAACCTCATCATCGACGGGCATGACTGACGGGTATGACCCAGCGCGTTATACTTAAACACGCACTTTCGTGTTGCGCTACGAGTCGGTTCAGATTAGCCCTAGGATACAGCGCAAATATGTAGAAAGCTTCGAGCTCCGGTCGTCTTATGTACCCACAAGCCTGACATCATCCCGGTCTTTGACATAAGATCGGTCTACCTTCGCTATAACAAATAGCGCCTTCAGCTTCTCCAAAGTTCGAGTTCTGTCCCTGTGTGGTGGACCGCATAAGACATCGAGGGCATGCTCGGGCTCTTGGAGCCAGTTCTGCATTGATATATCGAAGTTTTTTCCTCGTATTGTGCAGTTCGATAACGCGTATTCGACGATCCTGCGCCTTTCGGCCGGTTCGGCGGTTTCATAGTGCAAATAAAGGCTTCTTGCGAGTTCGAGGTATTGAAGCATTGATGTTCGATAATCGTGCTCAGCGGACAGTTCCTTTAGGTCTGCTTCGATCTCTGAGCGCTCGATGACAAGATCGGCCTTGCGCGTCTTGTAGGCTTCTTGGTCGATTATTTGGTCAACAACGGCATCTGTCAGTCGATCTTCACGCGCCTTTAGGTTTGCCAAGCGTAACTCGAGGCCTTGCCGTCGATCTGCCCCGCAGATGAGGGTCAGCTTCTCTTCCGCCAGCATTTGTAGTCGCGCAAACTCCTGGTCGCTGAGCTGGACGCCGATCAGAGCCGCCTTGATATGCCCCTCGACGACATCCTCCCGTATCGTTGCCGTTGGGCATCCGGGCTTGTGGCACCGCATATAGACCTGCCCCTTTTGCAGCTCTCCAATCAAAGAGCGTCCGCAGGCACCGCATTTGATCAATCGCCTGTAGGTATGATTATGCTTGGTTTGACGCTTGTTCTGCTTACCCGCTTTGGCTGACTGCACACGCGCAAACAGCGCTTCTGAGATCAGCGTCTTATGAACCCCGGCATAAGTGCGTCCAGTTCGTTTCAGATAAATGCGGCCGCAATAGAATGGGTTCGCCAATAGGTTCTCAATGCAGCCCTTGCTGATGGGCTTTCCGTTGCGGTTCCGGAAGCCTCGCGAACGAAGCTCTAACTGCAAACCCCTGATCGAGAACTGGCCTGATGCATAGAGCTCAAACGCCATGCGCACAAATGGAGCCCGCTCTGGGTCCGGGATCTTTGGCTTGCCCTTGCCCTGGTCGAGATATCCGATCGGCGCACCAAACGGGAAAAGACCCTGTTTGAGCCGTCCATCTCTCCCCCTCAGGCACTCTTCTCGCAAGTTCCGGACATAGTCCGCAGCGATCACCGCTTGGATGTCGGCGGTCAAACGCCCCCCGCGCGAACGCATGTCCAGCGCCTCGTGGGCAAACCGCACATCAATGCCTTCATCCAAGAGCTCACCGATCATTGCCCAATCGGCAAAGTTGCGCGCCGACCGGTCGATCTTATGAACAACCACGCCGTGGGCCTGGCCCCGGCGCAGATCTGTGATCATTTTGTTGAACAGAGGTCGTCCTTTCCTGGCAGCTGTGACCTTCTCTTCAAACCAGTTTGTAATATTAAGGTTGTGCTTGTCTGCGTAGACGCTGATCGCGTCCCGCTGGGCCTCCAAAGAGACCCCTTCTCCCTGCTTGACGGTCGAGACCCGCAGGTAGGCATAATAGGTTGTCATGTTAATTTTGGGGTGTCCTCAGACTCTACCAAATTGTCCTCATCTGTCGAATCCGGCCACGGCCATTTGCCCTGCGCCCGGAGCGCATCATGCGTTGCAAAACAGATTAGCAGGTATTCTTCGAGCTTTTGGTCATCCATCATAACGCCAGTTTAGTCTGGCTGACCGACGGTCACACGCTGACCCCTGCCTGTTCTCAGGCGCTTGGTGGCAGGGTCTCGAGCGTAAAGGGTCTGCGCGGCGTGCCATTGATCAATAACTGCGCATAAGCCCGATAGTTCTGCTGGTAGATCAAATCTCGCGGATCAACCTCAGGCAGCTGACGGCCCAGAAGCGCTGTATCGAGGGGACCTATGCGGAACGCGATCAGTGAGCCAACATTGCCCATGATTGCGTCAAAAACCGCGTCCTCGCTTTGGCCAAGGTATTGTTGTTCCAAGGTGACCGCGATCCCGTATTTGCGGATCTCTGAGAGCAGATCCGCGAAGGCCTCAGTCGTGAAGCTGTGGAACTCGTCCACATAGAGCATGAACGGGCGTCGGGTTTGGGCCTCAAGCACCTGCCGCGAGAACCCGGCATGCAGAACGCTTGCGGGCATCAATCCCCCGAGTATCTTGGCGTTGTCATTGCCAAGCCGCCCTTTGCTGAGGTTGAGCACCAAGACCTCGCCTTGATCCATGATCCTGCGCAGACGCAAAGGCTCCTCTGGCTCACAGACCGCGCGCCGCACCAAGGGGTGCGCAAGGAAGGCCCCCAACTTGTTGGCAATCGGTGCCACGCCATCAATGGCGTTGGTGTAGTTCATGGCCATAAACTCATCGCGCCAGAAGCTGAGCACCTGAGGGTCAGTCACGCGCGACAAAACTTCAGCGCGGAACGGCTTCTCCAGATAGAGCCGCATGATGTCTCGGAGATCAGGATCAGGTGATTCAAGCAGAGCCAGGATCGCATAGCGCAGAAGGTGTTCCATGCGCGCGCCCCATGCATCAGCCCATTGCTTCTTGAGCGCATCAATCAACCCAGCACAGATTAAGGGCCTCAGTGCGGGTCCGGCTTGGACGAGCGGGTTGTATCCAAGGCGGCAGCTTGGATCAGCCGGGTCCCAATAGTGGATGTCCCTTGGCAGCGTGGCGTCTAGGTCCGCCGCAAGATCACCATGCGGATCGATCAACATCACGCCCCTGCCCCGTGCCACGTCTTGAGCGATAAGGTTCCTCAGAAGCGTGGATTTGCCGGTCCCGGTCTGCCCGAGGATAAACAGATGCAACAATCGGTCGGGCAAACCCTGCGCCACTGGGTACGAGCCATAGCGCGCATAGGCCATACCAAGCGTTGTGAGGTCGTGAGGTGTGGTGAGCATTGGCCAAGGATGCCGCGCCACCAGCGAACCTGCACGATGTCAGCAAGATGCGCGGCACGAGCACGGGGGTGACGTGCGGAGCACCCTAACCCGCGTAGAATAATCTCAGATGCGTCGCCTTTCGCGGGGTGCGTCGGACAACGGGTCCGGCGCCCACCTCAACGGAAGGAGACGCCATGAATGATCTTTTGGAAGATGACAGCGAAAACCAGTGCCGCGCGCCAGCATGCAATACCTGCGGCTCAGAGCTTGTGGTCAAGCCTGCACGGTTGTGTTGGAACCACCAATCCGGGCTATGGGAGCTGGAAGACATGTTCAGCACCGCCCTCTGCCTTGTCTGCGAAGCCAAGACCACTTTGGAGTGGCACGCTGTCAATGGAGCGCTTCCCGCCAAACGAGTGCGTGAGTTGAATGATCGGTTCCGCGAGCATGGGGTTGGGACTGGGACGCTCTTGATCACGCAGGGCATCCAAGCCTTGGGCCTAGCTAACGAAAGGCGGATCATCGAGACCGTTCGGACGTTTGACGACTTCTCGCCTGAGAGCGATCCATGGGGAGAGCACGACTTTGGGATGTTCAAGCACGACGGCGAGACGATCTACTGGAAAATCGACTGCTATGATCTGACAAAAACCGCCGGCTCTCCCAACCCGGCCAATGCAGGTGTCACCCACCGCGTTCTCACCATCATGCTCTCAAGCGAGTATTGAGCTGCACCGCCCAACCTTTGGTTGGGCGGTTTTTTGGCGAACAGGCCACGATCGAGGCTTTCGGACCTCGACCTACGGCCCCAATGCCCTCCGCCCAGCCCTTGGTGGTGACTAGCATTTGCGGGTCTCAACGCGGTATTCTGTCTTGAGCATGACCGATTGGGCAGGTCGCGCAGATAACTACCAGCGTCGGTTTCCGCAGCCCCGGAAGGGTTTCACCCTTCCGGCGAAGGCATAGCGGAGAACCCGGCCTTGGTAACTGACTGCGCGCAACGCGAGACGAAAGACAAACTGGGGGCAATGTGCCTTCCAAAATGCGATCTACACGAGGCTTCGTGGAGCAGTATTAGTCCCTAAGACCAACATCTTATGCATACTCAATTTGCGCATGACCTGTGTCTCACCCGCAAAATCGCGGGTCTGACACAAGCGGACTGCGCACCCTTATGAACCGTGGCCGAGGCTATGTCGGGCGGCTCGAGGCAGGCAACTGCCTCCCCCTACTGGAGGACCTGCTGGCGCTTTCCGTGATCTACAACAAAACCTTTGAAGATCACTTTACCGAACGTTTGAGCGCGGCGCGGGCTACGGTCCGCGCAGGCCTGCCACAACTGCCCATCTCCGTGGGGGATCAAGCCGCTTTCCGTCAGGTCTGCATGTCCAGCACCTTGGGCTAGTTGGCTGGATCTATCTGATCGGAGCGCCATCTGGAAACATGAAATCAGCCCAGATTGTGTGCTACATCGACTAAGACCGTGGCAGGGTGCATATCAAAATAGCACGGGCCGAAGCGCGTATCTGCACCACCATATCGCTCCTTAGCCGCCGCGACCTACAGCAATGCATCCAGCGCAATTCAATAAGCTTTGCCGCCTTGTCTTCCTCACCCCACCATAAACACATCATAGCGCGTCGATTTCCCCTTGATCTGATGCGAGCACGCTTTGATCCCCGCAATCGGATCAGCCTTGGCGGGCCATTTTAGCACCACACGCTGGCGCGCGCATCTGAGGGCCACGCGCACCAGATCGGCAGCGTCCTCATCTGTGCCGACGATCTCGCGCACTTGGCGCAGCTCGCGCTTGACCAAGGCGGAGTTTGTACGGGGCGGATGCATCGGATCGATCAGGATCGCCTCCCCGTCCAGCCCCGGCAGAATGTCCTTGGCATCGCCCTGCAGCAGCGTCATCTGACCGATAATCTCGGCAAACAGCCCCCCCTCCTCGCGCGCACGCACCATACCGTCGGCCAGAAGCCCGTGCATTTGGTCCGACCGCTCGATCAATGTCACCTCAGCCCCGAGCGAGGCCAAAAGGAACGCATCGCGCCCCAACCCGGCGGTTGCATCGACGATCTTCGGCGTCTTGCCCGCCCGCAGCCCCATTGCCTTGGCCAAAGCCTGCCCGCGCCCCCCGCCGAACCGCAACCTGTGGGCCACGGCCCCGCTGACGAAATCGACCCGCAGCGCGCGCGAATGCGTCTCGTTTGAGCCTCGCTCTGTCTGGTCCATGGGGCCCTCCGCGTCATCTGCCTGGCACGGCATATCCCGAACCGACAAGAAATCCACCCACCTCTTGCCCCGGCCTGACATCTGGCGTTCTTATTGCCCATCTGCCGAGCGACGAGGCCCCCATGTCCAGCGACCCCCTTCTTCAGCCCTATCAGCTTAAGCACCTACGCTTGCGCAACCGGATCATGACCACCGCGCATGAGCCTGCCTACCCGGAAGGCGGGATGCCCACCGAGCGGTATCGCGCCTACCATGAGGAACGCGCCAAGGCAGGTGTGGCGCTGGCGATGACCGCAGGCTCGGCCTCCGTCTCGCGCGACAGCCCCCCGGTCTTCAACAACGTGCTCGCCTATGATGACGCGGTTGTGCCGTGGATCCAAAGCCTGACCGATAGCTGCCACGAACATGGCTGCGCGGTGATGATCCAGCTGACCCATCTGGGCCGTCGCACAACTTGGAACAAGGGCGATTGGTTGCCGTCGGTCTCGTCCTCCAAGCACCGCGAACCGGCGCACCGCGCCTTCCCCAAGCTGCTCGAAGACTGGGATATCGCGCGGATCATCGAGGATTTCGCCGATGCCGCCGAGCGGATGAAAGCCGGTGGCATGGATGGGATCGAGTTGCAGGTTTACGGCCACCTCCTCGACCAGCTCTGGTCCCCGCTGACCAATGATCTGACCGGGCCTTATGGCGCTGATACGCTGGAAAACCGCATGCGGTTTCCGATGGATGTGCTGGGGGCGATCCGCAAGCGCGTCGGGGCCGAGTTCATCATCGGCTTTCGCTACACCGCGGACGAGGCGCAGAAGGGCGGGATCACGGCTGCGGAGGGCCTGGACATCTCCAAACGGCTCGCCGCCACGGGCCAGATCGACTTCCTGAACGTGATCCGGGGGCGCATCCATACCGATCCGGCCATGACCGACGTGATCCCGGTGCAAGGCATGCGCAGCGCGCCGCATCTGGATTTCGCGGGCGAGGTGCGCAAGGCCACGGGCCTGCCGACCTTCCATGCGTCGCGCATTCCGGACGTGGCGACAGCGCGCCATGCGGTGCAGGCGGGACTTCTGGACATGGTCGGCATGACCCGCGCCCATATGGCGGACCCGCATATTGTGCAGAAGATCCGCGAGGGGCGCGAGGATGATATCCGACCTTGCGTGGGGGCGACCTACTGTCTGGACCGGATTTATCAGGCGGGGGAGGCGTTGTGCATCCACAACCCCTCCACCGGGCGCGAGCTGAGCCAGCCGCATGTGATCGAGACCGCAGAGGTGCCGCGCAAGGTTGTCGTAATCGGCGCAGGGCCTGCGGGGTTGGAGGCGGCTCGGGTGGCGGCTGAGCGCGGGCATGAGGTGGTGGTGTTCGAGGCGCAAGGCGATCCGGGGGGCCAAATTCGGCTGACTGCGCAGAACCCGCGACGGCGGGAGATGTTGGGCATCATAGATTGGCGGATGGCGCAATGTGCGGCGCGCGATGTGGTGTTTCACTTTAACACCTGGGCGGAAGTGACTGATGTTGAGGCGCTTTCGCCGGATGTGATGATCATAGCAACGGGCGGCCTGCCGAACCTTGAGCTGTTTGAAAGCGGCGCAGAAGCCTCCCATGTCATCAGCGCCTGGGACCTGATCTCGGGCGATGTGAAGC
The DNA here is from genome assembly GCA_965279125.1 of Dinoroseobacter sp. GTDB lineage: Bacteria > Pseudomonadota > Alphaproteobacteria > Rhodobacterales > Rhodobacteraceae > Dinoroseobacter. Next base: position 43,081 of record CBDIHL010000023.1, on the reverse strand, counting down.
CAGCCGAGCGGGTCTTGATCTATGACGAAAGCGGGGATCATCCGGGTTTGATGGCAGCAGAAGTGGCCGCCTCGGCGGGCGCAAGTGTCGAGGTGATGACCCCGGACCGCGTCTTCGCGCCGGATATCATGGCGATGAATTTGGTGCCTTACATGCGCGCGCTGCAAGACAAGGACGTGACCTTCACCGTCACACAGCGGCTCTTGGGCGTGGCGCGCGACGGGAACGAGCTGACGGCGACGATTGGCACGGATTACTCCGATCACACCGCGCAGAAGCGCTATGATCAGGTGGTGGTCAACTACGGCACTCTGCCGAATGACGACCTTTATCACGATCTGCGCCCGGCCAGCCGGAACCTTGGGGCGGTGGCCTATGACGCACTGATCGCGGGACATCCACAGCCCGCTGGGGCCAATCCCGACGGCACATTCGCGCTCTACCGCATCGGCGACGCGGTCTCGGCGCGCAACACCCATGCGGCGATTTATGACGCTTTAAGACTGGTGCGAACGCTGTAAATCACAGATCGCAGTCTCGTGATGTTCTCTTTATGTTGCATTTGTTCTATCTTTGTTCTACGTGTCTAGGACTGAGAACGGAGCCTGCCCATGCAACATACCCTCTTTGATCTGCCCACCGCCCCGCGCCCTGCCCCGGTTCAGGCCGCGCAACCTGCCACGCCCAAGCAATTGCAATTCGCCCGCACTTTGGCGGCGCGCGCCAAGGCTGATTTACCCGCCGAGTTGCAAAGCGATCGCGCCCGCCTGTCGCAGTGGATTGACGCCCATTACAAGCGCGCGCCGCAGACGCAATTCTCGAATTATCCGTCCTCCAAGCAGGTCGCCTTTGCCGAGCGGATCGCGCGCGTGAAGCGCCGTCAGGTTCCGCCGGAGTGCTTTCGCGACAAAGGGCTGATGTCGAAATGGATCGATAGCAATCGCTAACGGGCCGTTAGGCGGGCGAGCGTGATACCTGCGCCTTCCAACCCTGCACGGACGGCTTTGGCGAGGCTCACCGCTTCGGCGGTGTCGCCATGCACGCAGATGCTGTCCACGGCCACCTCCAGACGCCCCCCGCCAAGGATCGGGACGCTGCCGGTCTGGACCATCTCGACCACGCGCGCGGCCACCGCGTCCGGGTCGCGCAATACCGCGCCGGGGAGGCTGCGATCCACGAGGGTCGCGTCGGCATTGTAGGCCCGGTCCGCAAAGACCTCGCCCGCCCATTTGGCGCCGAGCGCTTTCGCCGCCGCCTCCATCCCCGTCCCGGCTTGGGCCATGAGGATCGCGTCAGGCGCCACCGAGAGCGCCGCCGCGTAGCAGTCCTGCGCAAGTTCCGCATCCTCAGCGGCCATGTTCGAGAGCGCCCCATGCAGCTTGATGTGATGCAAGTGCCCGCCAAGCGCGCGCGCCATTCCGTCGGCGGCCCCCACTTGGTAACGGATCAGATTGACGATCTCAGCGCGCTTCAAGGGCAAGCGCCGCCGCCCGAACCCTTGCCGGTCCGCAAAGCCCGGATGCGCCCCGATCCCGACGCCATTCTCAAGCGCCATCTGCATCGCGCGCGCCATCACATCGGGGTCGCCCGCATGACCGCCGCAAGCCACATTGGCCGAGGTGATCACCTGCATCAGGGCCGCGTCATCGCCCATGGTCCAGGGGCCATAGCCCTCGCCCAGATCGGAGTTCAGATCGACGGATTGGCTCATGGCGTGTCCTTTTCAGCGGCGGAAATAACCCCATCGACGAGTTGATAGCTCAGCAGATCAGGGATGTCGCGCGGGTCGCGGTGGATGGGTTTTAGGCGGGATTTGAGGGTGGCGACTGCGGTGTCGGCCTTGCGTTGGATGGCGAGGGCCTCGGCGCGGAAAATGCGTTGGAATTGGAGGGGTGCGCCAAGGCTGGCTTGAGCGACGCGCGGCAGATCGCACGGCAGCACGGTGCCGAGGCGCGGATAGCCTGCCGTGGTTTGCGCCTCGACCAACAGCACGGCAGGCGCACCATCCCCGGTCATCTGGATATCGCCGGGGATGGCGAAATCGCTGAGCAGGTTGAGTTGGCCTGCCGAGGAAAACCCCTCCCCGTCCTCCCACGCCAAGCGCACCCCCATCCGGTTGGCGCGCGAGTCGCGGGTGAAGGCGGTGGCGTAGAAGCGGGCTTGGGTTTCGGGGCTGAACAGGTCGGTTTGCAGGCTGTCCACAACGCGCAAGGTGCCGCCCTTGGTGCGGTCAGGGATGTCGAGCGCGATGGCCGTCGGCCCGCCTGTGTCCGCGCCCAAGGGCAAGGTGTCGCCCGCGTGCAAGGCGCGCCCAAGGCCCGCAAGCAAATGAGTGCTGCGCGCCTCCAAAAGCGGCTCGGTTGCGATCCCGCCCCCGATATGCAGGTAGCCGTAAACGCCCGCGCGCACCCCGCCGATTTGCAGCACCGCGCCTTGCGGCATCGCGTGTGCGGCGTTCCACAGCAGCGGTTGCCCGTCGAGCGTCGCGGTCATCGGCGCGCCTGTCAGCGCAATCCGGATCGCGCGTGTCGCCCGAAAGCTGCCGCCCATCCCCGCCATCTCAAGCGCTGCGGCCTCACTGGAGCCGCCCAATAACGCCGCGCCCTCGCATAGCGCCAGCTTATCCGCCGCCCCGCCCTGTCCCACGCCTTGGCCGAGCCGTCCGATACGGCCTTGGTCCTGGACGGTGACACTCGGGCCCACTGACAGAACCTCAAGAAAGCCGCTCATATCGCCTCCGCCCGCGCCGGCGCGCCGAGTTCCGCAACCGGCTCAAACCGCAACTCGTCACCGGGGCGCAGGGGCATTGGCTCCGCCGCCGCGCCGTCAAAACACCGAAATGCCGTCTGCGCGATCTGCCGCCATCCGGTCGGCGACGGGTTCGCAAACAGCACCATCTGGCGCACCGCAATCACCAAAGCGCCCGCAGGCACCTGCGCGGTGACGCCGGTTTGGCGCGGCAGGTCCCACAGTTCTGGCAATATCCCCAGATAGGGCTGTCCGGGTGCAAAGCCCAAGGTCAGCACCCGCGTCCGCTCCGCCGCAATCGCCTCGATCACATCGCGCTCAGACACCCCCGCAAGCCCCGCAACCTCGCCCAGTTGCGGGCCATGATCCCCGCCGAACACCGCCGGGATATGCCAGAGCTTGCGCCCCTCCGGCAGGCCCGCCGCGGTCCAGTCCTGTGCGGCCAGCCAGCCCTCAAGTCGCGCGATCAACGCATCCTCGTCATAGCGCGCCAAATCCACCCGCAAAAAGACCGAGGCCAGCGCACTCGCCGTCTCGTCAACCTCCGGCCAGGCCTCGGCCTCTAGCCCCGCCTGGCAGGCAATCGCGGCCCTGTTGGACCCAGCGTCGAGGCTATCGCCGAACCGCACCAGCAGTCCCGACAGGCCCATCGTGCGCACCTGCGGCCAGCGCCCCTCAGCCATCGATCGCGCCCTCCCCGCCTTCCAGAACGGCCCCATCCTTGACCGCCTCCATCGACACATGGGTAGAGGTGCCCGCGACGTATGGCAAAGCCGAAATCACCTCGCCCAGCACCTCGCGGTAGCTGCGGATATCGCTGGTGCGTACCTTCAGGAGGTAGTCGAAGGCACCGGCAATCATATGGCATTGCTCGATCTCCGGGACGCGAGCGACGGCTTGGTTGAACGCCTTCAGCGCCGCTTCGGTGGTGCTGGTCAGGCGGACCTCGACAAAGGCGATATGCTCGAGGCCCAGCTTGCCGGGGTTCAGCATCGCGCGAAAGCCGAGGATATATCCCTCGGCCTGCAACCGTTTGACCCGCACTTGGCACGGCGTCTTCGAGAGGCCGACTTTGGAGGCAAGCTCGGTCACCGGCATGCGCCCATCGAGGGCGAGCAGCTTGAGGATCGCACGATCGAACTGGTCTATATGCCCGATCAAAGGCGGCTTGCTAGGCATAGGGCATTCCTTGGGGCGTAAATTTAGCCTGATGCCCGCCATTCTGCCCGATTGAAGGCAACATGCCCAGAGCGAATGACATACTCAGCCTCAACGCCCTCTCATCAGCGAGTTCCCGCCATGTCCCTTGCCACACACCGCTCCGCCATCCGCGCCGCCCATCTTGCTCCAGAAGGAGACGTGATCGCGCACCTGCAAACCAACGCCCCTTCGCTCGAGCAACGCGAGGCTGCGGTGGCCCATGCCGCCAAGCTCGTCGCCGCCATACGAGCCGATGACCGCCCCGGCTTGATGGATGTGTTCCTCGCCGAATACGGGCTGTCCACGCGCGAGGGCGTGGCGCTAATGTGCCTCGCCGAAGCCCTGCTCAGGGTGCCCGACGCCGACACCATGGACGCGCTGATCGAGGACAAGATCGCGCCCTCGGCTTGGGGGTCGCATTTGGGCAAATCCAGCTCGTCGCTGGTCAACGCCTCCACCTGGGCGCTGATGCTGACGGGCAAGGTTCTGAGCGACGGCGAGGGCATGGCGGGCGTGATGCGCGGGGCCGTCAAGCGCCTCGGCGAACCGGTGATCAGGACGGCAGTGGGCCGCGCGATGCGCGAGATGGGCGCGCAGTTCGTGCTGGGCCAGACGATTGCCGAGGCGGTGACGCGCGGGCGCGCCAGTGCCGCGAAGGGCTACACCTACTCGTACGACATGCTGGGCGAGGCCGCGATGACGGCACGCGATGCGCAGGCGTTCCTGACCGCCTACCAAGGCGCGATTAAGGCGCTGGCAGCGGAGGCTAAATCACCGGATTTGCGCGATAATCCCGGCATTTCCATCAAGCTGTCGGCGCTGCATCCGCGCTATGAGTTTGCGCAGAAAGAGCGCGTCATGGCAGAGTTGGTGCCGGTTGTGCTGGACCTCGCACGGGCTGCAAAAGCCGCTGGCATGGGGCTGAACATCGACGCGGAAGAAGCGGATCGCTTGGACCTGTCGCTCGACGTGATCGAGGCGGTTCTGGGCGATGACAGCCTCGCCGGATGGGACGGCTTTGGCGTGGTCGTGCAGGCCTATGGCAAGCGCGCGGCTCCGGTTCTCGACTTGCTCTACGCGCTGGCCGAAGCGCTGGACCGCCGCATCATGGTGCGCCTCGTCAAGGGCGCCTATTGGGACACCGAGATCAAGCATGCTCAGGTCGAAGGCTTCGACGATTTCCCGGTCTTCACCCGCAAGGTCGCCACGGACGTGTCGTATCAGTGCTGTGCCGCGAAATTGCTCGGCATGACCGACCGCATCTATCCGCAATTTGCCACGCATAACGCCCAAACCGTGGCCGCGGTTTTGGCGATGACCGAGGCCCGCGACACGTTCGAGTTTCAGCGCCTGCACGGCATGGGCCGCGCGCTCTATGATGTGCTGCGCGCCGAGGATCCGGTGCGCTGCCGGATCTATGCGCCGGTGGGCGCGCACCGCGATTTGCTGGCCTATCTGGTGCGTAGGTTATTGGAAAATGGGGCAAACAGCTCGTTTGTGAACCAGATCGTGGATGCGCGGGTGCCCCCGTCGGTTGTGGCCGCAGACCCGTTTCTAGCGCTTGCGGCGGCGGGCGACGGGCCTGCAGTGACCTCGCCCGGCGACATCTTTCCGGGGCGGCGCAACTCGCAAGGCTGGAACGTGACCGAGGCGGGCGATGTAGGGCGGCTCGAGGCGATGCGCGCGCCGTTTAAGGCGGTGACATGGCAGGCCCTTGGCGGGTCCGGCGCGGTGCGCGAGGTCTGGAATCCAGCGGTGCCGTCGGACCTGTTGGGGTCGGTTCAGTTGGCCACGGTCGCAGATGTGGGCGCTGCGTTTGAGGCGGCCTCACCATGGGGCGCGGATGCTGCGGCGCGTGGCGACGTGTTGCGCACGGTGGCGGATGCCTATGAAGCGCATACCGGCGAATTGCTGGCGCTGCTGGCGCGCGAGGCCGGAAAGACCCTGCGCGATGGCGTGGCCGAAATCCGCGAAGCCGTTGATTTCTTGCGGTTCTATGCGGATGAGGCGCAGCGCCTTGATGCGCCCGCGCGAGGGGTCTTCGGCTGTATCAGCCCCTGGAATTTCCCACTGGCGATCTTCACGGGCCAGATCGCAGCGGCTCTGGCGGCGGGCAACGCGGTGCTCGCCAAACCCGCCGAAACGACCCTCCTGACCGCAGATTTCGCCGTGCGCTTGATGCACGCGGCGGGAGTTCCGGCGACGGCCTTAACCCTGCTGCCCGGCGACGGCGCGGATGTGGGCGCGGCGCTGACGGCCCTGCCGCTCGATGGCATGTGCTTCACCGGATCGACCGGAACGGCGCAGCGGATCAACCGCGCGATGGCCGACAACGCCGCGCCAACCGCGCCCTTGATCGCAGAAACCGGCGGGCTGAACGCGATGATCGTGGACAGCACGGCCCTGCCGGAACAAGCGGTGCGCGATATCGTGGCCTCGGCGTTTCAATCGGCGGGGCAAAGATGCTCGGCCTTGCGGGTTTTGTATATTCAACACGATGTACAAGATACGATCCTGTCGATGCTCTACGGCGCGATGGACGAGTTGCGCTTGGGCGATCCGTGGGAGGTCGCAACGGATGTCGGCCCGGTGATCACGGCGCAGGCCCAAGCCGGGATCGCGGCGCATATCGAGGCGGCGCGCGCGCAGGGCCGGGTCCTCAAGGAATTGTCGGTGCCAGAGGCAGGCCATTTCATCGCCCCGAGCGTGATCAAGGTCGACGGGATCGCAGATCTGCAAGCCGAAGTCTTCGGCCCCGTGCTGCATATCGCGACGTACAAGGCGCGCGATTTGGACAAGGTCGTCGCGGAAATAAACGCCACCGGATACGGATTAACTTTCGGGATACACAGCCGAATTGATGATCGCGTTCAACAGGTTGTCGGTAAAATCCGCTGCGGCAATATCTATGTGAACCGCAACCAGATCGGGGCCGTCGTGGGCAGCCAACCCTTCGGAGGCGAGGCGATGTCCGGGACCGGGCCGAAGGCAGGTGGGCCGCAGTATGTGGCGCGCTTTGCACGGGCCGAGCGGGTGGTGGTGGACGCGGCCCCCCTCGCTGAGGCGGATGCGCAAACAGCATTAAACGCAGCAAAACGTCCTGCGCATAGAGCTTTGCGCGCGCACAGCCTGCCGGGGCCCACGGGCGAGTCGAACCTGTTGTCAGAGTATGGGCGCGGGGTTGTCCTCTGCCTCGGGCCCGGGGCGGAGGCGACGGCGCAGCAAACCGCAGCCGCCGACCGCGCGGGCTGTGTCGGGGTGGCCGCAAGCGTCCAGCCGGACGCGCTTTGCGCTTTGACAGGCTTTGACGCGGTGATCAGCTTCGCCCCCGACGCGGTGCTGAAGCCCTACCGCCAAGCGCTCGCGGCGCGCGACGGGGCGCTGATCCCGTTGCTCTCGGAGGCCGATTTGACCGAGCGCCTCACGCTTGAGAGGCATCTCTGCGTCGATACCACGGCGGCGGGCGGGAATGTAGCACTTCTGTCGCAAAGCAGCTAGCGCACGGGGCCTTCGCGGGTCATCAGGGCGCAAAAGGAGTGTCCTGATGACCCAGATCGAACCCTATTGGCAGAACTATATCGACGGCGCTTGGGTCGATGGCGGCGCGGGACGCTTGGCGGTCGAGAACCCCGGCAAGGGCGAAATACTCGCCGAGCATGCCCTCGCCAATGCCGCCGATGTGGACCGCGCCGTGCAGGCCGCACGGCGGGTGCATCTGGCGGGCGACTGGGCCGGATTGCGGCCCGTCGAGCGTGGACGGATCGTCAAACGGATGGGCGAATATCTGTTGGCAAACATAGATACGATCACGCGGGTGCTGACGCTGGAGCAGGGCAAACCCCTCTGGGAAGCGGTGATCGAGATCGAAGGGGCCGCGCGCTATTTCGAGTATTACGGCAATCAAGCCGAGACCGTCGAAGGCCGCTCCATCCCGCTGGGTGCCTCCTATTTCGACTTCACAACCTACGAGCCGATGGGCGTCTCGGCCCAGATCATCCCCTGGAACTACCCCGTCGAGATGACCGCGCGCGGCATTGCGGCAGCGCTCGCGACGGGCAATGCCTGCGTGATCAAGACACCGGAATTGACCCCGTTATCATGCGCTTACCTCGCCAAGGCAGGCGAATACGCGGGCCTGCCGCAAGGCGCGCTGAGCATCCTGTGTGGCTATGGGCCTGAGGCAGGTGCGGCGCTATCCAGCCACCCAGATGTCAACCAGATCGTGTTTACCGGTTCCATCGGCACAGGCATCGCGATTGCCACGGCGGCAGCGCAGAACGTGGTGCCTTGTGTGCTGGAACTGGGCGGCAAATCAGCAGCGATTGTGCATTCCGATGCCGATCTCGATGCGTTCGAGACCGACATTCGCTGGGGAATTTACTTCAATGCAGGCCAAGTCTGTTCCGCGATGAGCCGCGTGATTGTCCATGAAAGCGTGCATGACGAGGTGGTCGCGCGTGCCAGCGCAATTGCGGCAAGTTTGTCGGTCGGACCGGGGATCGAGCGGGACAGCTCTGGCGCGAATATGGGATCGATGGTCTCGCTGCCCCAACGCGACCGCGCGGCCTCCATGGTGCGCGCCGCCGAGGAGGCAGGTGCTGTGATTGCCGCCGGAGGGCGTCCATTGAATGTACCGGGCGCGTTTCTGGACCCCACGGTGCTCAGCGGTGTGACCCAGGACATGACCATCGCCAATGAGGAGGTGTTTGGCCCGGTACTGTCGGTCCTGAAATTCCGCGACGAGGCCGACGCCATAAAGATGGCCAATGCCACGCCCTACGGCCTTGTCGGCGGGGTGTTCACCCGCGATCTGGACCGCGCAACGCGGGCGGCGGGCAAGCTGCGCGCGGGCCAGGTCTTCGTCAATGAGTGGTTCGCAGGCGGGGTCGAGACGCCGTTTGGCGGCTACGGCAAGTCGGGATACGGTCGTGAGAAAGGTCGCGAGGCACTCTGGAACTACGTGCAAACGAAGAACGTGGCGATCCGGCTGAAGTAGGAGTTTTGAGATGGAGCTTAAGGCAGGTTTGACACTGTCATCTCGGGCGGCGCATCGGGACTTGGGGCGGCAACGGCGCGACGCTTGGCAGGGGCTGGACTGCGCGTGGCGTTGTTCGACCTGAACGCCGAGGCGGGCGAGGCCCTGGCTACGGAGCTTCATGGCAGCTTTCACCGCGTCGATGTCAGCGATGCAGAAAGCGTCGCAGCAGGCTTTACCGAAGTTGGCGCGGTGCATGTGATTGTAAATTGCGCGGGCATCGCACCCGCTGCCAAAACCGTTTCGCGCGGGACCGCGCATGATGCGGTCTTGTTTGAGAAAGTGGTTGGGATCAATTTGATCGGCAGCTTTAACTGTGCAAGCCAAGCCGCTGCAATCATGGCAGAACAAGACGCCGTTAGCGCAGATGGCGAACGCGGTGTGATCATCAACACCGCCTCGGTCGCGGCCTATGAGGGGCAGATCGGACAACTCGCCTACGGGGCGTCCAAGGGCGGGGTGGCGGCGATGACCCCGCCGATGGCGCGCGACCTTGCGGACAAAGGCATCCGCGTTTGCGCGATTGCGCCGGGGTTGTTTCTGACGCCGATGCTGGAGGGTCTGCCGCAAGAGGTGCAAGATAGCCTCGGCACCCAGGCCCCCTTCCCCGCGCGGCTTGGAAAGCCCAGTGAATTTGCGGACCTCGTGGCCCATATTGCCGAGAACCAGATGCTGAATGGCGAGGTGATCCGGTTGGATGCCGCGATCCGTATGGGGCCGCGTTAAGCATAGTCGAAAGACACGCGACATCTGAGACCACGTGGATAGGGTCAATGCGAGCATGTCGAGCGTGAAACTTAGACGCCTAGAACTCACTTACCGATTGGAAGTCTGTCCTCACCACGTCCCCCTTTACATCCAGACCGAAGACCGCCTTCCCAACCCAAAGTCGGCGATCGGGATAGTCACTGGGAATTAAACTCGTGTAAGGCGGAGCACCAATAAAGAGCAATCGAAACCTCTCCTCCCTATCATCCTCCTGAAGAAGGTTTAGCCGAACAATGCAAAGCTGATAGCGGTATAACAACAAAACCAGATAGGTCTTACAAACTTCGTATGAAGCAAAGTCTAGAGCCGGATAACGCACCAAGACGTTGCGAAGGAACTCATCCTGTTGGCTCTCGTAAGATCTCGCAAGGGGTTTATGACGGCGAACAATGCAACGCGTTCAACAACAAATGCCGCGACACATATCAGTGCAAATTTCTTGAGTTTCATAGCCTAAGCACCTTGGTCGTGGAGTCCTATTTGGTGAGTTAGCGGAGAAGTAGAGCACACCTGTCGGTCGTCGTAGTGCGATAGTGCAGTGCAATTGGTGCCAAAGTCGCATCCCCCTAGATAGCAATGCTAGACACAGTGCTTCGAAACGCAAACGGGCCGCACCTCTCCGCGCGGCCCGCCTTCGAGGGCTTTGATCAGCGCTTACATCGATGAGTTGTTGGCAATCAGACCCTGAGCTTGCTCGATCAGCGCCGCCCCGTCGATGCCCTTGCCGTCCATCTCGGCGACCCAGCGGTCGATGACGGGCTGGCTTGCCTCTTTCCAGCGCGCGACCTCGGCCTCGTCCAGCGTGGTGATTGCATTGCCCGCCGCAACGGCGACGTCGCGACCGGGGATATCCCATTCCTCCATCACCTCGGCGGCGAAGGTGGACAGTTTGAGGCCCGACTCCGCATCGAGGATCGCGCGCAGATCATCCGGCAGCGCCTCGTAGCGGGCCTTGTTCATCGCCAGCACGAAGGTCGCGGTATAAAGCGCCGTGTCGCCGCCGAACTCGGTGTGGTTGCCGATCAGCTCGGCAATGCGCAGGGACGGCGTGACCTCCCACGGGATCACGGTGCCGTCGATGACGCCCTTGGACAGGGCCTCAGGGATCGCGGGCACGGGCATGCCGACGGGGGTCGCGCCCAGCTCGCCCAGCAGATCGTTGATCACCCGGGTCGGGCCGCGCAGGGTTTTGCCGGACATGTCCTCGAGGCTGGTGATCGCGTCTTCGGAATGGATCACGCCGGGGCCATGGACCCATGCACCAAGGATTTTGACGTCCTGAAATTCGCTTTGCTGAAAGTCGGCTTCCATCATCTGCCAATAGGCTTGGGCCGTGGCAATCGGGTCGGTCATCATAAAGGGCAGCTCGAACACCTCGGTGCGCGGGAAGCGACCGGGGGTGTAGCCGGGCAGCGTCATGATGATGTCGACCACGCCGTCACGCGCCTGGTCGAGCAGTTCGGGCGGGCGGCCCCCGAGCGACATCGCATCGAAATGCTGGATCTCGATCCGACCGTCGCTGGCAGCTGAGATCGCCTCGGCCCAAGGGCGCAGCACATTGGCAGGCAGGTTGGCTTGCGGTGGCAGGAACTGGTGCAGGCGCAGGGTGACGTCCTGGGCGGTGGCGGTGGTGGCAAAGCCCGCAAGGGCGAGGGCCGAAGCCGTGAGGGTGCCGAGCAGATGGCGACGTTTCATGGGGTATCCTCCGAAGGTTGGGACGCGCCGGGTTTGGCCCCGGCATCTGGCAGAATGGCTCCACGATTGCGCCGAACAGGATGTGACGCAAGGTCCAAGGCGGCAGGCTATGCCACGTTTTCGCCCAATTTATGTGTCTGGGTGACCAGCAGAGCAGAAATAAGGAGAGCCGAAATGGCCACCGCCCAAAAACCAACCCCCGCCCCTGCGCCTCCCAGCCCGCCGCAAAAGCCGCCTGTGCGCTTTGACGACTGGGCGGCGCTGTAAAGGCGCGCTAGCTTAGGCCTTATGGCAGAGGATGACATCACGACGATCCGCAATCTGGGGCCAGCGATGGCGCAGGCCTTTGCGGGTGTCGGCATCACCTCGGCGCAGGATTTACGCGATATGGGCGCGGATACGGCCTACCTGAAACTGCTGAATGCAGGCGAGCGGGCGCATTTCATTGCCTATTATGCGCTTGTCATGGGTCTGCAAGGACGCCCCTGGAACGATGCCAAGGGGGCCGAAAAGGACGCGTTGCGGGTGCGGTTCGATGCGCTGAGAGCCGGGACTCAGCCGGACGAAAGCGCGCTGGACCGCGCCTTGGCCGAGATCGGGGTTGTAGCGAAGCGGTAGGCTTGATGTAAGCTTGCGCTCCGGGCGGTTTTGGGAGTGTTTGCAGGATGATTTTTCGCGCGTTGTTTCCCCGGAAAGCCTACGACATCCCAGACAGTTGGGCAGTATGCACCCTAAGCGGCGACCGCGCTGGGGCCTTGCGGATTAATACGCCGCTCAAGGACTTCCCCCATAAGGCGGACTTCCCACTCAGCACCATATTCGCCGTGCCCTTGAGCAGTTTCGATAAAAATTCGGACATTACGTTTGCCTTTGAGGATGCGCTTTTCGAGCATCTTCAGGACGCGGGCTGGGGCATCGTTGCCGCTGTGGTGACCTCATCGGACACGAGAGATTTCATTGCATATATGAAGGACCCGGCGGCAGGCCAAAAAGTTGCCCATGCGTTGCGGCGCCAATTCCCAAACGTTCAAGTTGAGCTGTCTTATGAACAAGATCTCGCGTGGGGGCTCTTTGACACTTTGTTGCCCAGCGTGGAGCCCTAGCGTGTCGGGTGAAGCGCCCAACTTTTTTCGTCCGAAAAAAGTTGGGCGCAGAGTTTTCGGACGAAAACTCTGCTGCGAAAGAAAAAAAAGCCGCTCGTTCCCAAGCGGCCTTTTCCAAGTCTGCGCGTATGGTGGCTTAGCCGACCAGCTCGAGGCCCGAGAAGAAGAACGCGATCTCTTCTGCTGCGGTCTCTGGCGCGTCGGAGCCGTGGACGGAGTTCTCGCCGATGGACAAAGCGAATTCCTTGCGGATCGTGCCCTCTGCGGCCTCGGCCGGGTTGGTCGCGCCCATCACTTCGCGGTTTTTCGCGATGGCGTCTTCGCCTTCCAGAACCTGCACAACGATCGGCTCGGAGATCATGAATTCGCACAGCTCGCCAAAGAACGGGCGCTCGGAATGCACACCGTAGAAGACTTGCGCTTGTGCCAGCGTCATCTGGATGCGCTTGGAGGCGACGACGCGCAGGCCGGCCTCTTCGAACTTGGCAACGATCTTGCCGGTCAGGTTGCGCTTGGTGGCGTCGGGTTTGATGATCGAAAAGGTGCGCTGGATGGCCATGGGTCAGGTCTCACATATAAGGGATTCAAATTCTCGCGCCGCCTAGCATGGGGCGCGCCGCTTGGAAAGACGTCAATCCTGCGCGGGCTGTGCTGCGGCCCCCTTTGCCGCCACCAGTGCAAGGACCAGCGCAAGCAGCGAGGCCCCGATCATAAGGCTCAACAGCCGCAAGGGCGTCGCACCTGCTTCAATCCAGACAAGCGTTGCACTGGTCAGAACCGCGCCGCCAAAAAGTTGAAGTGCGCCCGACAAACCCGCCGCACTGCCTGCAAGATCCGGGCGCACCGAGATCATGCCTGCATTGGTATTGGCCACCGTCAGCCCATTGCCAAAGCCCACGCATATGGTCGCCCCAAACAGGATCAACGGATGCGATGCGCCAAGGGCAAACAGCGCCGCACCAGCGCCGAGCCCGACCAGCGCCGCCACCCGTCCAGATAAGATCAGTGGCGTCAGACCAACGCGCGGGGCCATCCGCGAGGTGACCATCGACCCCAGCATATAGCCCGCCGTGATCGAGCCGAGGCCGACCCCGACCCACGCGCTTGACAGATCAAACACCGCCAAAGCCACGAAGGGCGCGCCAGCGAGGAACACATAGAACGCACCAACCGAAAACATCGTGCAAAGCGCGTAAGCCCAGAACAGGCCAGAGCCCAAGAGCGCGCCGTAGGCCTGCGCCTGTTCGCGGGGGGAACGGCGCGCCTTGACCAGCGTCTCTCCCCAATCGAACCATGCAAGCGCCAGCCCCGCAGCCCCCAACAGCGCATAAAGCGCGAAAATCGCACGCCACCCGATGAAGGTCTCCAAAAGGCCCCCAATCGCAGGGCCGATCATTGGGGCCACGGCCATCGCCGCCGCCACGACACCCATTTTGCCAGCGGCCTCTTTGGTGGAATACATGTCGCGCAAACTCGCCAAGCCCACGATGCTGCCCGCCAGAACCATCGCCTGAAGAAGGCGGCAGATCAGGAACACAGTGAAATTCTCCGCCAAGACCGTGCCCACCGACGCACAGACATAAAGCGTGAAGGCCACCAGCATCACCGGACGCCGCCCCACCTGATCCGAGATCGGCCCGAGCACCAATTGCAGCACCCCCGCCGCGATCATGTAGCCGTAGACCGCCAGCCCCATCGTGGCCTCGCTGACCCCGAACGCCAGCGCCATCGCGGGCAAAGCAGGCAGAAACATGTTGAGGGTCAGCACCACCAACCCCACGAGCAAGATCATGGAGCCCAGATGCGGGGGCGTGCGTGCAGCTTTCATGGGGGCCTTCGGGGTGCAGAACGACGCGCAGACTAGCACGGGCCGCGCGGGGCGAAAAGCAAGGACGACGGCGAAATCGTTTGGGACGCTGCGCAACGCGCTTGCATCCGGGCGCTGCGCATTATCATCTGGGTCTATGCCAGATACGCCCTTCCAGCCTCTCGGCCTCGATCATGTGGTGCTGCTTGTCGATGATCTTGAGGCAGCACAGCACTGGTATTGCAAAGTGCTCGGCTGCACCCCGGGCTTTGAGTATCCCGACATCGCCATGACCCATCTGTGGTTCGGCAGCATTCTGATCGGCCTGTGGGATATGAGCGACCCGCGCGCCGCCTATGCCAAGCCCTCGGTTCCGGGCGGACGCAATGTCGATCATCTGGGTCTAGCGGTTGGCCCGTTTGAGCTGGCCACACTGCGCGCACATTTGCACGCACACGGGGTCGCCATTGAAAAAGAGCGGATCCAGGGCGGCGCGCGCGGCATCGGGCAATCGGTCTATTTCCGCGATCCCTTCGGCAACCGGATCGAGTTGAAAGGCCCCGGCAAACATTAGAGCCACCCCCTTGTAGTGCGCCGCTGCCCTCTTGACGACCCCGCCCATTGACGCCCCCCGCCCCACCTGCCACATCGCGCAGATGCTGCGTATCTCTGACATCTCCTATTCCGTCGAAGGCCGCCCCTTGTTTGAAGGCGCGTCCTGCACTGTTCCCACCGGCCACAAAGTTGGCATTGTCGGGCGCAATGGCGCGGGCAAAACGACGCTGTTCAAGCTGATCCGGGGGGAGCTGACCCTGGATGGCGGTGCGATCACCCTGCCCGAGCGCGCCAAGATTGGCGGCGTCGCGCAGGAAGTGCCCTCGTCTGAGACCTCGCTTCTGGACACGGTGCTCGAGGCCCATACCGAGCGCGCCGCCCTGATGGCCGAGGCCGAGACTGCCACGGACCCGACCCGTATTGCCGAAGTGCAAACCCGACTTGCCGATATCGATGCCTGGTCCGCCGAGGCGCGCGCGGCCACGATCCTGACCGGCCTCGGGTTTCCCAACGAACAGCACTCCATGCCCTGCTCCGCCTTCTCGGGCGGATGGCGGATGCGGGTTGCCCTTGCGGGCGTGCTTTTTGCGCAGCCGGATTTGTTGCTGCTGGACGAGCCGACCAACTATCTCGACCTCGAGGGGGCTTTGTGGCTTGAGGCCTATCTGGTGCGCTACCCGCATACGGTGATGATCATCAGCCATGACCGGGGGCTGCTCAACCGCTCGGTCGGGGCGATCCTGCATCTGGACGAGCGGCAATTGACCCTGTGGCAAGGCCCCTATGACCAGTTCGCACGCCAACGGGCCGAACAACGGGCGGTGCAGGTTGCGGCCTCCAAGAAAGTTGACGCGCAGCGCGCGCATTTGCAGGCCTTCGTGGACCGGTTCAAGGCGAAGGCTTCCAAGGCCAAGCAGGCCCAAAGCCGGGTCAAAATGCTCGAGAAGCTAACCCCGATCACGCCGCCCGAAGAGGCCGCCAAGCAGGTGTTTTCCTTCCCCGAGCCCGAAGAGCTGTCGCCGCCGATTGTTGCGCTTGATGGCGCAGCGGTGGGCTATGACGGCCAAGCGGTGCTGTCGCGGCTGAACCTTCGGATCGATCAAGATGACCGGATTGCGCTTCTGGGCCGCAATGGGGAGGGCAAATCGACCTTGTCGAAGCTGCTGGCGGGTAAGCTGAAAACGCTTGAAGGCAAGATGGCCTCGTCGAGCAAGCTGCGCATCGGCTATTTCGCCCAGCACCAGGTGGACGAGTTGTTCATCGATGAGACCCCTTTGCAGCACATCCGCCGGCTGCGCCCGACGGAGACGCCGGCGCGGTTGCGTGCGCGGCTCGCGGGCTTTGGGTTGATGGCGGATCAGGCGGAAACGCTGGTGGGCAAGCTGTCTGGGGGGCAGAAAGCACGGCTGTCGCTGCTGCTGGCCACAATCGACGCGCCGCATATGCTGATCCTCGACGAGCCGACGAACCACCTCGACATCCAGTCACGCGAGGCGCTGGTGGAGGCTCTGACAGCCTATTCGGGCGCCGTGATCCTTGTGAGCCACGATATGCACCTGCTCGGCCTTGTCGCGGATCGGTTGTGGCTGGTGCAAGGCGGGCGCGTGACGCCCTATCAGGATGATCTGGAAAGCTACCGCAAGCTGCTGCTGACCCCAAGGGACGAAGCGGGCGCGCCTGCGAAGGGCAAGGTAAAGCCCAAGCCCGCAGCCCCGGCAAAGCCGAAGCTGTCGCGCGACGCGTTGATGGCGCTCAGGTCTGAGCTGCGCAAATCCGAAGCCCGCGTGTCCAAGATCGAAGAGATGCGCGATAAACTGGCCGCCAAGCTCGCCTCGCCCGAGATGTATGAGGCGGCCAATGCAGGCCAGCTGTCGATCTATAACCGCAAATACGCTGAGATCATGGATGGGCTGGAGCGCGCCGAGGCCATGTGGCTGGCCGCACAGGAAAAGCTGGACGCCGCAACCAGGAAAGGCTGACGATTGATGCCGGAGATAGCGCTGCTTGTAACCGCTTTCGTCACCCTGTTTGTGGTGATTGATCCCGTTGGCCTCGCGCCCCTGTTTGCGGCCTTGACCAAGGGCATGCCCGCGCCGCAACGCCGGGCCGTGGGCTACCGCGCCCTTGCCGTCAGTTTCTTCTTACTGACCCTGTTTGGCTTGGCGGGCGAAGGATTGCTGACCTTTGTTGGCATTTCCATGCCCGCCTTTGGGATCGCGGGGGGGCTTTTGCTGTTTCTGACCGCGCTCGACATGCTGTTTGAGCGGCGCACGCCACGCCGCGAGGAAAAGGTCGAGGATCTGCCGGATCCGTCCGTTTTCCCACTCGCAACGCCCTTGATCGCAGGCCCCGGCGCCTTGGCGACCATGATCTTGCTAACCGGTCAGTTTTCTGGCGATTGGGTTGGAATCGCGGCGATCCACGCGGTGATGGCCGTGGTCTTGGGCTGTGTCTTGGTGCTGTTTCTGGGCGCCGGCCTTTTGGAACGTGCGCTGGGGCAGACTGGGATTAATGTCGTTACACGGCTGTTAGGGATGCTATTGGCCGCGTTGTCTGTCCAGTTTGTTCTGAATGGACTGGCGGATTTAGGCGTGCTGGGGGGCTAACCCCTCGTCTTATTGCGACCTACGCCTATCTCTATAGCGGTAAGCAAGGAGTGCACTATGAGCGGTGATCAGATGGTGCAGGTCGGGTATCTGGTCGTTTTGGGCGTGGTGCTGCTGAGTTACCTCTTCACGCAAGGCCGTGGACGCATGCGACAGATGCTCCGCCAAGCGGCGAGTTGGGTCCTGATTTTCGTTGTTGTATTGGTTGGTGTCGGTCTCTGGATGGACGCACGAGACACACAGCTTCCACAACATTCGGTCTTTGCCCAAGAGGGTCGAATCGAGGTGCCGCGTGCGCGTGACGGCCACTACCACCTGACCTTGCACATCAACGGCGTGCCCGTGCAGATGATCGTGGATACGGGGGCCAGTGATCTGGTGCTGAGCCGCAGCGACGCGGAACGGGTCGGTTTGGCAGAGGATGAACTGATCTTTGCCGGTCAAGCCAATACCGCGAACGGGCCCGTGACGACGGCGTTTGTGCGGTTGGAGCAGGTGCGACTGGGCGGCATTGAAGACCGCTTCGTGCCTGCGATTGTAAATGGCGGCGAGATGAAAGGCTCCCTTTTGGGTATGAGTTACTTGAGTCGATTTTCTCGGATCGAGATTGCAGAAAACCGTTTAATCTTGGTGCGGTAGAAGGCGTGGAGTTGGCCAATGAGGTCAAGCAATACGCATATTCGAGGTGGGGTTTCATGATTTTTCGCAGAAAAATCTGAGCAACTTTTCTGCGAAAAGTTGAATAGTGCACGGCAGATTTGTCGAGGAGGCCTATCGAGACGCACGCTCACTTGTCTGTCCGCCCCACGCCCTGACCACTGACGTCGACCCGCAAACACTAACCCGCAAATCCCTAACAAACCGTAAACGGTCAGCCGCTAGCCGAGACGATCTTTCACCATCGGCCCAACGCGCCCAAAATCCATCTGACCCGTATACTTGGACTTGAGCGCCCCAATCACTTTGCCCATGTCACGGATCGAATTCGCATCAGTTTCCACAATCGTGTCCGAGATCGCCGACGCGATTTCTTCATCACTCAACTGACGCGGCAGATAGCTCTCAATCACTGAAATCTCCGCGATCTCACGCTCGGCAAGCTCCAGCCGTCCACCTTCTTCATAGGTGCGCGCGCTTTCTTGGCGCTGCTTCACCATCTTACCGAGGATCGCCAGAATATCGGCATCACTGGTCCCGTCCGCATTGCCCTCGCCCCGTAGGGAAATGTCACGATCCTTGATCGCAGCATTGATCAACCGCAGCGTCGACAAGCGCGCGCTGTCTTTGGCTTTCATGGCGGTTTTGAGGTCGTCAGTGATCTTGATGCGCAAGCCCATGGCGATCAGGTCCCGATTGTTTGTCCAGACCACAGAACCTAATCATGCTGCACTGCAAAGACAACCTCTTGTGAAGCTGCGCAAGCCATTGAAAAATATAGACTCTACATTTTCGCACGGCGCTTGACCCGCCGGAAGGGCCTGCGTAATGTGCCAGCGTTTGCCCGATAGGAGTCGCCGCCGATGACCACCAAGCAGGATCACCCCACAGCCTGTCTCGTCTTGGCCGATGGCACCGTTTTTTACGGCAAGGGGTTTGGGGCCACGGGCCAAGCACAAGCCGAGTTATGCTTCAACACTGCCATGACCGGGTATCAGGAGATCATGACCGATCCGTCTTATGCAGGCCAAATCGTCACCTTCACCTTCCCACATATCGGCAACACGGGCACCACCCCCGAAGACGATGAGGCCGGCGATCCGGTGGCTGCAGGCATGGTCGTCAAGTGGGATCCGACATCCCCCTCAAACTGGCGTGCGATGGGCAATCTGCAAACATGGCTGGCCGCACGCGGACGCATCGGGATCGGCGGCATTGATACACGGCGCCTGACCCGCGCAATCCGCCAACAAGGGGCACCGCATGTGGCCCTCGCCCATGATCCCGAGGGCAATTTCGATCTTGAAGCCTTGTTGGCCGCCGCACGCGGTTTCGCGGGCCTTGAGGGCCTCGATCTCGCAAAAGACGTCACCTGCGCACAATCCTACAGCTGGAACGAGCAGCGTTGGGCTTGGCCCGAAGGCTACACCGCGCGCGCCACACCGGGGCGCAAGGTGGTGGCCATTGATTATGGTGCGAAACGCAATATCCTTCGTTGCCTTGCCTCGGCAGGTTGCGATGTGACCGTGCTGCCCGCGACGGCCACCGCTCAGGATGTTCTCAGCCACAATCCAGAAGGTGTGTTCTTGTCGAATGGTCCAGGCGATCCCGCAGCGACGGGTGCCTATGCTGTGCCGATGATCCGCGACATTCTCGACAAGACAGATCTGCCCGTCTTTGGGATTTGCCTAGGTCACCAGATGCTTGCGCTGGCGCTTGGGGCCAAGACCGTCAAGATGAACCACGGCCATCATGGGGCCAACCATCCGGTCAAGGATCTGGAGACCGGCAAGGTCGAGATCACCTCTATGAACCACGGCTTCACGGTCGACAGTCAAACGCTCCCGACCGGGGTCAAAGAAACGCATGTGTCGCTCTTCGATGGGTCCAATTGCGGCATTCGGATGGAAAACCGTCCAGTGTTTTCCGTGCAGTATCATCCCGAGGCCTCTCCCGGTCCGCAAGACAGCTACTACTTGTTCGAGCGTTTCGTGGCAGCGATCGAGGCACGGGTTCCAGCCTAAGCCAGTTATTTCATAGTTAACGGCTTGTTAAGTTTATCCGGGCACAGACTGGGGCGACCCAATTTCTGAGACCACACCGCCCGATGAGCTTTCAGTCCCCTTCCGCGTTCGAAGCGCTGCGCTACCCGGCACGCCACCGACAGAATGCGTTGCCAAACGCGCTGCGCCGGTCGCAGGGCTGGGGCGCTTCGTCCGATGGGGATGTGGCCCCGACATTCAATCTTGCGCACCAGACCCTCGACGCAGCAGCACTCGACATCCTCGGTGCCGACTTTTGCCTGCTCCATAGGATCCTACCGCTGCGCCGCATCGGTGGGGGCTACATCTTGGCCTGTGCCTGTCCGCCTGAGGCCGCGAAGCTTTCGCAAGTTCAGGCTCTCGGACCCGTTTGCTATGCGCAGGCTTCGGCCGAAGACATCAAGGCACGCCTGCTGTCAGACGCCACCACAAACCTGACCCGCCGCGCGGAAGAAAAGCGCCCCTTGGCGACAAGTTGCCGAGGGTTACGTCCTGTCTCAAAGCCCACACTCGCGGGTATTGCTCTCGCCCTCATCGCGCTGGTTTTGGTGGCACCACACATGGCGCTCGGCATAATGGTTTGCCTCGCTATCCTCGGCCTTCTGGCGGCTACTGCGCTCAAACTGCTGGGCATTGCGGCCCTGGCAAAATGCCCCGGCCCTGTTCCGACCGAACCCACGGCCGAGCCAAGGCTCATGCCCAAAATCACGCTCCTTCTGCCTTTGCTGCACGAACAACGTGTCGCGCAATGCCTCGTTAGCGCCGTTGAAGCCTTGGAGTATCCGCGCTTTGCTTTGGAAGTTCTGATCCTTGTGGAAGCCGATGACCACATCACCAAAGAGGCTCTCGATGCAGTTGATCTTGCCGGCCATTTTCAAGTTATCGAAGTCCCGGAGGGTCGCCTGAAAACCAAGCCTCGCGCCATGAACTACGCCTTGCCATTCGCCACGGGCGAGATTGTGGGGATCTATGATGCCGAGGACCATCCAGAACCTGACCAATTGCTGAAAGTGGCCGCCGCCTTCGCCACCGCCCCGCCTGAGGTTGCCTGCCTGCAAGGACGTCTGGATTACTACAACCCTCGGGAAAATCTGCTCGCGCGGTGTTTTGCGCTCGATTACGCAGCATGGTTCCGCGTGGTGTTGCCCGCGCTAATTGCCTTCGATTTGCCCGTTCCCTTGGGAGGCACAACCCTCTTTCTGCGCCGTCAGGTCATCGAAGAAATCGGTGGCTGGGACGCGCATAACGTGACCGAGGATGCCGAGCTTGGCATGACCCTCTATCGGTACGGTCACCGCGTGCAGCTGATCGACAGTACTACTTATGAAGAGGCCAATTGCCGCGCGATCCCGTGGATCAAACAACGTTCGCGCTGGCTAAAAGGGTATCTGGTGACCTGGCTGGTTCTGATGCGCCAACCTCGGCAATTGCTACGGGATTTGGGCTGGAAAGGCTTTGCCACTTTCCAAGTCATCTTCGCAGGCACGCTTCTTAACTGTGCCACGATGCCGATCCTGTGGGCATTCCTACCGGGCATGGTCACCGGGCAAGCCGTATTGGGTCTGAACTTATCCCCCATTGAGGTCGCCGCCCTCGTCACGATTTTCGTGGTCGGGCAAATTGCGACCCTTGCGATGTTCTTCTTCGGCAGTCTACGTCGTGAGCACGCGCATCTTTTGCCGTGGATCCCGATCCTGAACGTCTATTTTCTGCTGACAATCCCGGCTGTCTACAAAGCAATTTGGGAAACTCTGACGGCCCCGCACCATTGGGACAAGACCGAGCACGGGCTGTTTCATGCCAGCGATCCCTAAAGCGTTTTGCAAAAACCTGACGAACAGATTTCGCGAAACACGCGGTCCATTCAAGCAGGATTGTGTTTCGCCTTAAGTGCCGGCCTCAAATCTTGGGCAAACCTTTTAAAAGGCGGACGCATCATTTCTAAGCCGCGCCTCGAATGCGATGGAGATATGGGTGCGCAATGCCTCCGTCGCAGCCTCTTCATCGCGCGCAGCAATCGCCTCGACGATGCGGGCATGTTCCTCCAACGCTTTATCGCCCCGTCCTTCAATCGCCAGCGACGTGGTCGCCATCAGCGCCATGGAGCGATGCACAAGGTCAAGCTGTTGGACGAGAAAACGGTTATGCGAGGCCAGATGGATTTGTTTATGAAACCGCCGATTTGCCCGCGATAGCGCCTGTGGATCGCCCAGCAAGGCGGCATCCTCGGTGACCATGTCGCGCAGAACCTTTATCTCTTCATCAGCCGCATGGCGCGCGGCAAGACGCGCGGCCAAGCCTTCAAGCTCGGTCCGCACGGTGTAAAGCTCGGCCATCTGGCTATGATCCAGCGAAGCCACGATCAGCGAGCGGCCATCGCGGCTGAGCAGGCTTTGGGTCTCAAGCCGTTGTAAAGCCTCGCGAATAGGCGTACGCGACACACCAAATCTGTCAGCCAGATCACTTTCCACCAGCCTGTCGCCGGGCTTGAACTCGCCAATATCAATCGCGCTAAGGATTAGCTCATAAGCATCTTTGGGCGGGGGTCTTGTCTCGGCCATGGCAGGTTTCTCCGTTCGGTATGCAATTGTATTGCACGGTACTTCTGAATTGCAAAGCCACTGGCTTATCGATGTTTGCACATGAAATACCGGTGGTGCGCCAAAAGCCCCGACAATGAACGGGTCATTAGGCGACAAAAACACTCAAGATGCGACACCCTGCCTCTGTTCTGCGGTGCAGCAAGACCCATTTGAAGCGAGCGAACAGAGGAATAGCATCATGACCATGACCCACTCCGGCGGCGCTTTTGGCCCGTCTATCTTTGCCCCGATCACCACTTACCTCCAGACCCAGCGCGCGCGTCTGATGGCCGCCATGCCCCCCAAGAACGAGCTGTTAATGCTGGCCTTTATGGTCGGCCTGCTCGCGTTGTGGGCCACCTCGGCGGTGCTGTTCGGCTTCCCGGCAATCATCATCCCGGCGCTGATCCTCGTGCCCACGATGTTCATGGTCTTGTTGCTAATCACCTGGGGCTGAGTGTCGCTTGGACGCGTGTCCCCCTGCGCCCTAGCTTTGGAGTGTAGGCGGGGGATGCAATGACGGAAACGACAGATATTCTAGTGGCCGGCGGCGGGCCTTCGGGGCTTGCCGCCGCTTGTGCGTTTGGCGCGGCTGGATTTGACGTGATCTGCGTCGATCCCTTCGCGCCTGTCGTGGATGAGGCCGCATCTGGGGCTGATATTCGCACGACGGCGATCTTGCAGCTGGGGCGTGATTTGCTGGAGAAGGCTGGTGTTTGGGATCGGTTGGATGCCTCTGCGACCGCGTTGCAGGTGATGCAGATCGTGGACGCCGGAACAGACGAGCGGACCCGGAAAGCCTTTGACGCCAACGACTTAGGTGACGCACCTTTTGGATGGAACCTGCCCAACTGGTTACTACGGCGCGAGTTTCTGGCAGCCCTCGGCGACATGGCGAACGTGTCGTTTCGGCCCGGTGTTGGCTTTGCATCTTACGTGCCTCGCAGCACCGAGGCGCGGGTGCGGCTAACGGATGGGACCTCGATCTCCGCCAAGATGCTGGTGGCCGCGGATGGGCGCGACAGTCCGGTGCGCGAGGCGGCACATATTGACGTGAGAACAACGCGTTACGGGCAGAAGGCGCTGGCCTTTGCGGTAACGCATCCGATCCCGCATGACAATGTTTCGACCGAAGTGCACCGGTCTGGCGGGCCGTTTACCCTCGTGCCGCTGCCGGATTTGGACGGATCACCAAGGTCCGCCGTGGTCTGGATGGAGCGCGCGGAGGAGGCCGAACGCCTTGAAAAGCTTGATGAAATCGCGTTTAGCGCAGAGGCGTCTGAGCGCTCGTCCGGGTTGCTCGGGCCGCTGACACTGGCCTCGCGCCGCTCGGTCTGGCCCATCATCAGCCAGATCGCCAGCCGCTTTGACGGGCCGCGCGTGGCACTCATGGCCGAGGCCGCCCATGTGGTGCCGCCCATCGGGGCGCAGGGGCTAAATATGAGCCTCGCGGATTTGCGGTGCCTGTTGGAACTGTCTGAAAAGAATAGAGAAACCCTTGGGTCTCCCGAGATGCTAACCCGCTACCACCGGGCGCGCTGGCCCGATGCACAGGCGCGCGTGATCGGGATCGATGCGCTGAACCGAACGTCGATGGCCGGGCATCCGGTGATGAAAGCGCTGCGCCGGAAGGGGGTCGCAACGTTGCATGAGGTGGCTCCTTTGCGGAAGTTCGCGATGCGGATGGGGCTCGGGGCCGGGCGGTGATGTGGGGTGAAAAAGCCCCGTGTTGACAGTTTGTGAACTTTTTTCGGGCAATGTTGATAGAGAGTGAACCGAGTTGGCAAGTGTATCGAGAGAGTGTGAACCCGGGTAAGGCCATCAGCTTTTGCAGCCTTGCTAATGCACACTTACCTGCGCGAGGACACTTGTAGCGGTATGAAGGGAAAATCGCATTTCGGTGAGTAGCCGTTGCCCCCATGAATATATGTGCGTTGAAGAACGTTTCGGCCTAGAACCGTTGGAGGGCTAAACACGCACTGCCATACTGCATTGCAGTTTTTTCAAACCAGAAAGTCCCGGAAGAAGTGAATCCCAGCAACAGCCGGGGTATATATTATCCGGACCCAATCAACGTTCTCTCGAGACTGATGTGCCGCTATCATTGTAACGCATTCTTAAATCATATACGTATATCTCTTGGTTGAGGTTAGGAGCTCAGATGGCAAGACATTTCAGAAATTACGACGTCTTTATTTCGTCCCCATCAGATGTCGCTGTTGAACGAGACATTATTCAAGAAGCTATCGAGCAGATCAATCAGGTTAGCGGCTCAAGAGAAGGGTTTCGACTCACCCCCCTCCGCTGGGAAAAAGATGTCAGTTCACAAATCGG
This sequence comes from Dinoroseobacter sp., assembly GCA_965279125.1. GTDB lineage: Bacteria > Pseudomonadota > Alphaproteobacteria > Rhodobacterales > Rhodobacteraceae > Dinoroseobacter. Next base: position 17,949 of record CBDIHL010000023.1, on the reverse strand, counting down.
CGATCATCCGCAAAAGATAATAAATGAGCAGATCGGTGATGATTATGATATTTTTATTGGAGTGCTTTGCAGCCGTTTTGGGCAAGAAACTGAGAGTTACAAATCCGGAACCGAGGAAGAATTCTTTAGAGCTTTCGAAAGGCTGAACCACTCAGAAAAGAAGCCAGAGATACTCTTCTATTTCAAAGACCCTAGGAAATCCGAGCTTGCGATTGACGCAGAACAATTTCTAAGTGTGTCGGAATTTAAGAAGAAGATTGGTAGCCTAGGAATATATGAGGACTTTGATAGTCCAGATAGTTTAAAAACCAAGGTGATTGCTGCACTTATTAAGGCCGTAGACCGCCTTGAAAAAAGCGCGCCCGATGCCACGCACATTGGAGAGCTAGAAGAGAAATCTTTGATTTCTTCCGGCGAAAATGCGGTCTTGAAAATCAGCGATTTTGACGAAGATGTCGGAGTCATGGACCTTACAGAAATGGTCTTTGATGCAATCGAAGTTTTCAGCGATAATATTGAGTTGATGAGTGGGGCCACGGCAAAACTTGGCGAGCGAATGCGCGTCAGAAGCGACGAGATTAATAGACTGCAGAGCACCGGTGATGCTCGTAAAGATCAGAAGAATGCCAAGATGGTTGTTGAGAAAGTGGCCGCAGAAATGCAACGATATTGCCACACACTTGATCAATCCATCCCTGCTGCAAGGCGTGAATTTTCGACCGCACTTCGTTGTATGGAGCATGCAGTCATAATCTCAAACCAAGATGGAATGAGTGATCCCAGCGAGGCTAGGAAGCTTGCCTATGAACTTAAGTCGCTACGTTCGATAATAGGTACGGTTCATGAACAAACGTCGGGTTTTCGTGACACGTTTGCAGAATGGCCAAGGATGACCTCAAAACTGAATCAGGCTAAGAGAAGAACAGTCAACGCTATCAACGATTTCTTAGAATTCCTTTCGGAGGCAACCGAAAGTATCGACGCCACTCTAAACTCACTCAAAGAATAAAGTGGCCGCGGATTGCCGCCCTGATCACTGATCGACAAGTATTCGCGAAGGTCGCCCTCTACCCCAACACCTCATCCACCACGCTCTTCAACCGCCCCAACGTCCCCTCCACATCATAGAGCTTGTCCAACCCGAACAGCCCCAACCGGAAGGTGCGGAAATCTTCTGGCTCGTCGCACTCCAGCGGCACACCCGCCGCGATTTGCATCCCGAACGCCGCGAACTTGGACCCGTTTTGGACCCCCGCATCGTCGGTGTAGCTGACCACCACGCCCGGTGCCCCGAACCCCTCGGCGGCCACGCTTACCACGCCCTTCGCGGCCAGCATCGCCCGCACTGCCCCCCCGAGCTCCCACTGCGCGTCTTGCAGTTTCGTGAACCCGTACTCCTTCGTCTCCAGCATGGTGTCGCGGAACACGCGCAGCGCGTCGGTGGGCATGGTCGCGTGGTAGGCGTGTTTCCCGCCCTCGTAGATCGCCATGATCCCGCGCCATTTTTTCAGGTCGATGGAGAAGCTCGATGACGTGGTCTCCGCCAACCGCGCCTCGGCCCGCTCGGACATCATCACGAGGCCCGCGCAGGGCGACGCACTCCAGCCTTTTTGCGGCGCGGAAATCAGCACATCGACCCCGGTGGCCTTCATATCGACCCACGCGCACCCGCTTGCGATGCAGTCGAGCACCATCAAGGCCCCCACTTGGTGCGCTGCGTCCGCCATCGCGGTGATGTAGTCGTTGGGCAGGATGACCCCGGCGCTGGTTTCCACATGGGGCGCGAACACGATCTCGGGGCGCTCGGCGAGGATCCTTGCGGTGACCTCCTCGATGGGTGCGGGCGCGAAGGGCGCGCGGGTGTCGTTGCCGGTTTGGCGGGCTTTCATCACTACGGTTTCCGAGGGCAGACCACCTGCCTCGAAGATTTGGGACCATCGATAGGAGAACCAGCCGTTGCGCACCACCAGCGCCTTGCGGCCTTCGGCGAATTGGCGCGCGACGGCCTCCATCCCGAAGGTGCCGCCGCCAGGGATCAGGGCGACCGCATCGGCGTTGTAGACCTCGCGCAGCATCGACGAGATATCGCGCATCACGTCGCCGAAGGTGGCCGACATGGAGTTGAGCGAGCGGTCGGTGAAGACCACCGAGAATTCAGCGAGACCTTCGGGATCGACGGTGTTGAGTAGAGCGTTCATTGGGGCCTCCGTTGCCTCGTGTCAGACCTATGGCTAACGGGCTGGGGGGATTGGCGCAAAGACTTTTTCGTTAATATTTGGCCGCATACGCGCAATATTGCGTCGCTGGGGTTTCCGATAGCGAACGCGGGCGGCCTGCCATTGACAGCCGTGCCTCTCAAGCCCAAGCCTGCGGTCATGTATGACTTGCGCCCCGTTGGCTATGTGACCGGACTGTTGTTGACCGCGCTCGGCGTGTCGATGCTGATCCCGTTTGGCACGGACCTCTATTACGGCACCGGCAATGCCTGGGCGTTTTTCGAGGCGGCTGCGATCACCGGGCTGACCGGGCTGCTGAGTGCGGTGGCCTGCGCGAACGGCGTCAAGCAGCGCCTCTCGATCCAGCAGACATTCTTGATGGCCGTGGGGGTGTGGCTGTTCCTGCCCGCCTTTGGCGCGCTGCCGTTCTGGATGGGTGCTACGGAGGCGGCGTATGTCGATGCGCTGTTTGAGGCGATGTCGGGCCTGACCACCACGGGCGCCACGGTGTTTACGGGCCTCGACGACATGGCGGCGGGGCTTTTGTTGTGGCGCTCGATGTTGCAATGGTTTGGCGGCATTGGGATCATCGTTGTGGCGATGGTGTTCTTGCCCGAGTTGCGCGTGGGCGGCATGCAGATCTTCCGATCCGAGGGCTTTGACACGATGGGCAAGATCCTGCCGCGCGCCGCCGAGATCGCCCAGCAGATCTCGATCATCTATCTGGGCCTGACGGTGGCCTGCATCCTAGGCTACCTGATGGTGGGCATGCCCGGATTTGATGCGGTGAACCATGCGTTTACCACGGTCTCCACGGGCGGGTTTTCCACCCATGATGCGAGCTTTGGATCGTTTCAGGGCGCGCCCGAATATGTCGCCGTCGTCTTTATCATCCTCGCGAGCTTGCCGTTCGTGCGCTATGTCCAGATCCTTGCGGGCAGTGCCGAGCCGCTTTGGCATGACAGCCAGGTCCGCGCCTTTGTGGCGATGATCGCAGGCGTCACGCTGGTGATGGCCGGGTTTCGTGTGGCCTTGGTCGGCGAAGGCGGCGAGGCCTCGTTTCGCGAGGCGCTGTTTAACGTGACCTCGATCCTGTCGGGCACGGGCTATGCCAGCACGGATTACCAGCTTTGGGGGCCGCTTGCGGTGGTGATGTTCTTTTTCCTGGGCCTTGTGGGCGGGTGTGCGGGATCGACCTGCTGTTCGATCAAGATATTCCGCTACCAGATCCTCTTGTCGGCTGTTGTCGCGCAGATCCGACGCATCCACTCGCCCAACGGGTTGTTCTCGGCCAGGTATGAGGGGCGCACGGTCAGCGAGGATGTCCTGAACTCGGTCATGGCGTTTTTCGTGATGTTTACGGTGTCGGTGGGGATCGTGTCGGTGCTGTTGGGATTGACAGGGCTCGATCTGGTGACGTCCCTGTCGGGCTCGGCAGCGGCCTTGGCCAATATCGGGCCGGGACTGGGGCCGATCATCGGGCCGTCTGGGACTTATGCACCGCTGAATGACACGGCCAAGTGGATCCTGACGGCCGCGATGTTGATCGGGCGGTTGGAGTTGATGGCGGTGTTTGTGTTGTTCACGCGGAGGTTCTGGGCAGATTGAACCCGCCGCGCGGGGTCAATCCGTGTCAAGGTCGGCTGTGAGCCCAAGCTTACTGCTACCAAAATTCTGGCTTGTTGAGTGCCAGGACACAGCTTGAAACTCCAATCAATGGCCCTTCGCCCGCTCCTGCAAGCGACTGTCCCAACCATCCTTCTGGAAAGCTGAGTGTTAGGGGAGCTTGCGCAAATTCTTCTGTGATCTGCTTGAACCCTGCTTTGGAATAGTAGTTAGGGTCGCCATAAGTCGTAACGTAATCAATCCGATTTTGGCGCAACTCGTTCAACCCGTGCGCAATCAACTTTTGCCCGATCCCCGTCTTCTGACGATCCGTCTTAACGGCAACAGGAGACAGGATAAAAGCCGTGCGGTCGTCCTGCGCAAAGATCAAACGGGAAAAGAAAATACAGCCAAGGAGTTCCTCACCTCCATATGCTGACCAAACGAACAAGTCTTGGTTTGGAGTTGTTTTCATCAGGTCGCGCACAAGCCCACCGATGACTGCGCCTTCATCTTGACCCTCAGAGGCAGAGAAGGTCGCTACGAACAGGTCGCAAATATCGCTTTCTCTCGAAGCATACCCTGAGCAAAATTCCATCACGTTTTCCAATCTGACAATTATTCCGTTATCGTTATATCATCGGTCTTAAATTCCGCGCAGCAGACGTTCGTGTTGGGGAAAATAAATGGCGGCTAGGCCCACTCCTTTCGAAAGGAAGGGTTACCCGCTTTGAGAAGCGCGTGCGCTTGGAGCGGGTGTTTGCGCCCCTTAACTAACGGGGTGCGACCGCGCTTTTGCTTTGCAAAAGTCGCTTGTCGCACTGAGTGAGTGCGTTTTACGCACTCACTCCCAGCAGCTGACCAACACCGTCATATCCGCCGCCAGCGCTGTCAGATCCGCCGGATCCACAACGCCCGTTGGCAACTCGCGCCGCGCCGTCACACCTGCCGTGCTCAGCAATCCAGCAATCGCATCGGCATTGGCCGCGAAGTTCACACCCTCAGGCAAAACCCGCCCGCCTTCACCGCCCGACGGCAGCAAGGCCCCAACAACCGTCCCGGACGCATCAAGCACCGGCCCGCCTGTATCGCCGGGCTGCACGGCCACCGCGAGGCGCGTCAGCTCCTCCTCGCCCTGTAACCCGCGCAAGTCCTCCAGCGTGCCGTAGCTCAGCGTCGGTGCGCCCAGCGCGCCCTCGAACGAGTAGCCCGCCACCGCGACCTCGGCCCGCAAGCGCGGTGTCCCATCGAGGAACGCCGCGAAGTTGATCGGCGCCTGGGGCCGATTGTGGACGCAGCACCGCGAGCCCCAGCGCATCGTCGGACGCCACAACATCGGCCTCAATCGTGCTGGACCCACCGAGGGTGACGCGCCCGCACTGATCCACAGCCTCCGTCGTGGTCAGGATCGTGCCCCTGGCATCGACGAAGAACCCAGAGCGCGACCGGACGGGCTGGCGCACCTCTAGCCCGGCCATCAGGTCGATGCGCTGATCCTCGGAGGGTTGACCGAGTGTCTCGTCCAGCGCCGTGTTGCCGACGGGTGTGAAGCTGTCTTGCATGAAGCGCGCGATCTTGGTCATCAACTCGGCCTCTTCAGGCGCCCATGTCACGGTGAAGCCTTTGACGAGACCGTCGTTGAGACGCGCGTAGGTGTAGCTGTGCAACGTGTCGCTTTGCCCGGTCAGCGTGAAGTCATTGTTGCGCTTGGAGCGCTCCCCTTCCAGCGGCACGATCTCGAGCGTCTGCATGATGTCATAGAGCCCGTGCAAGGTCGCGCGGTTGCCCTCTTGGCTGATCAGGAGCACCCGCACCCCGGAGCCATCGGTGTTGTCGTAGTGCACAAATGGCGGCTCGAACCGTGAGAAGGCCACGCGTGCCAGCGGCAATTGCATCTCGATCCCGGCGGCGTCGTCGCGCACAACTGCAAGGCCGACGCTGTCCAACTCGGCTTGGTAGCTGTCCAGAAGCTCGGCCCGTTGTTTAGTGGTCAGCACGCCGGTCGGCTCGTAATTCTGGGCCTCCTGCCATCCGGCCATGGCGTTGCGGGTGCCGGGACCGAACGCGCCGTCGATGCTTGAGCGGTAAAACCCGAACCATTGCAGCGCGATCTGCAGCGCATCGCGGGCCGGGCGGTCGAGTTGGCGCTCGGATTGCAACGCCTCGGCGCGGGTTTCTTCGGCCGGGATCGGGGGCTGCTCGACAACAATCACCGGATCGGTTTGTCGTATCATCCACCTCTGTCGCATCACTTACGGTCACGCCTTGGGCCGGAACCACCGGGCTTGCGGCCAGGGTATTGGCCCCGATGGGCCAGAACTGGCCAACATACTCCGACCCGTCCGCGATATAGCTGTCACGCGGCACGAGCCCTGCGCGCAGCAACCGCACCAGCTCCGTCTGCGCAACATCCGGCGCGAACGGCCCCAGGGCCACCGCATACCAGCCCGAGCGCAACCGCACCCCGTTGACGTTATCGGTCACGGCCGCAAAGCGCCGCACAGCCGCTTCGCCATCCGCCAAGGTCGGACTGGCCTCGACCTGAACCCAGACCCGTTCCTGCGCTGCCACGGGGGCCGCGACGAGAAAGAAAAAACCAACGATGAGAGTGAAAAAACGTACCATGAGCGCCTGTGATTCCGCATTATGTGCCAATTGCGCCGGACCCTAGCAGTTTGCCCGCCGATTGCACCCAAATAGAGGGATCGCTTGATTGACCGCCCTGCCCCTGTTGCCTATGCAGAACGCGCTTTCACAAAGGGGGTCCGCGATGGACACGCCGCGCTCATTTCAAGAGATCATTCTGCGCCTGCAAACGTACTGGGCGGCCAAGGGCTGCGCGGTCTTGCAGCCCTATGACATGGAGGTCGGCGCGGGCACGTTTCACCCGGCCACGACCTTGCGCTCGCTGGGCGAGACCCCGTGGGCGGCGGCGTATGTGCAGCCCTCGCGCCGCCCCACGGATGGGCGGTATGGCGAGAACCCGAACCGCTTGCAGCACTATTACCAGTATCAGGTGCTGATTAAGCCCTCGCCGCCGGATTTGCAGGCTTTGTATTTGGGCTCGCTTGAGGCGATTGGCGTGGATGCATCGCTCCATGACATCCGTTTTGTCGAGGACGACTGGGAGAGCCCGACACTGGGCGCTTGGGGTCTGGGCTGGGAGGTTTGGTGCGATGGCATGGAGGTCTCGCAGTTCACCTATTTCCAGCAGGTCGGCGGGCATGACTGCCATCCGGTGTCTGGTGAATTGACCTACGGGTTGGAGCGGCTGGCGATGTATATCCTTGGCGTCGATCATGTGATGGATATGCCGTTTAACGATCCCTCCGCCCCGATCCCGCTGAGCTATGGCGATATCTTCAAGCAGACCGAAGAAGAGTATGCGCGGTTCAACTTTGACACCGCCAACACCGAGGTGCTGTTGAAGCATTTTGAAGAGGCTGAGGCAGAGTGTGCGGCGATCTTGGCCGTGGAGGCGGAGGACCCGAAGACCGGCAAGCGGATCGTGATGGCGCACCCGGCCTATGATCAGTGCATTAAGGCTTCGCATATTTTTAATCTTCTGGATGCCCGTGGCGTGATCTCCGTCACCGAGCGGCAGGCGTATATCGGGCGTGTACGTGCATTGGCGAAGGCCTGTGCGGATGCGTTTGTAAAGACGACCGCGGGCGGTTGGTCCGAGGATGCGGCATGAGCGTTGTTCATAAAGTGCTGAGGGCAGCGTCCGACCTCGGGTGGCGCGAAAGCGCCTCCCTTGGGGGAGGGTGGAGACTGAAAAGAAAAGGTCCAGTGGACCTTTTCCAGTCGGAACGCGTCCGGCAGGACGCCGGACGGCGCTGCCCGGCCTATCAGCCGGGCGGGACACTTTTATGACCGGCGGGAAATTCGCAGCCGGCGGGATTGTGCTCGCCGCCGCCCTCGCAGGCTTCGGCATCTGGTACACCCAAAGCTACGCGTATCACGTGCCCGCCCCATCGCAGGACGCGATCACGCTGACCACGCTGCTGGCCGAGACAGAATCCCTGCCCGTCACCAGCTTCGACGCGATCCGCTCGGAAAGCTCACCGCTCGGCTACCGCGCTTGCTTCACGCTGGAAACACCCCCCTTGGGCTTCACCGAAACCTATGACCGCCCCGCCGAGATCAGCCCGACCATCGCGCCAAACTGGTTCGACTGCTATGACGCGCGCCAAATCGGCGAGGATGCCCGCGCGCGGGAGGCCATCGTACTGATGGGCACCAAAAACATCGCCTACGGGATCGACCGGATCATCGCACTTTATGCCGATGGCACCGGGTTCGCGTGGCACCAGCTGAACAATTGCGGACGCAAATCCTACGATGGCTCGGCCATCGGCGAGGAATGCCCCCCGCGCGCAGACCAATAGGAACGCATCATGCCCGATCTGCTGATCGAACTCTTCTCCGAAGAAATCCCCGCGCGCATGCAGGCGAAAGCCGCGAGCGATTTGCAAAAGCTGGTCACGAACGGCCTCGTCGAGGCGGGTCTGACCTACGCGGGCGCGCGCGCCTTCTCGACGCCGCGCCGCTTGACGCTGGCTGTGTCGGACCTGCTGGCCGCCTCGCCTGCCACCCGCGAAGAACGCAAAGGCCCGAAAGCCGACGCGCCGGAGAAGGCGCTTGAGGGGTTTTTGCGCTCCACCGGATTGATCCGCGATCAGCTGGAGGTGCGCGAGACCAAGAAGGGCGACGTGCTCTTTGCGGTGATCGAAAAGCCCGGGCGGGAGGCGTCGGAGATCGTGGCGGAAGTGCTTGAAGCAACCGTGCGCGGTTTCCCGTGGCCGAAGTCGATGCGCTGGGGGGCTGGGTCTTTGCGGTGGGTGCGGCCCTTGCACTCGATCCTGTGCGTGATGAGCGACGAGGCGGGCGTGGAGGTGGTGCCGCTGGATGTCGACGGGATCGTGTCCGGGGACACGACCGAGGGGCATCGCTTCATGGCGCCGGGGCGGTTTTCTGTCACGTCTTTCGAGGATTACGAGGCGAAGTTGAAGCGCGCGAAGGTGGTCCTGAGCGCAGAGGAGCGCGCTGAGGCGATCTGGTCGGACGCGACCAATCAGGCGTTCGCGCTTGGGCTTGAGGTTGTGGAGGATAAGGGGCTGCTGGCGGAGGTTGCGGGGCTTGTTGAGTGGCCCGTGGTGCTGCTGGGCACGATTGACGATGCGTTTCTGGGGCTGCCGCCGGAGGTGCTGCAAACGAGCATGAAGGAGCATCAGAAGTTTTTCTCGGTGAAGGACAAGACCGACCGGATCGTGCGGTTCGTGACGGTTGCGAACTCCGAGACCGCCGATCATGGGGCCACGATTTTGGCTGGGAACCAGAAGGTGCTGGCCGCGCGCTTGGCGGATGCGAAGTTCTTCTGGGAGAACGACTTGCGGGTGGCGGAGGCTGGGGCGGCGCCGTGGCTTGCGTCGTTGGCGAACGTGACGTTCCACAATAAGCTGGGATCGCAGGCCGAGCGGATCGACCGGATCGCGGCACTTGCACGCGAGATTGCGCCTTTGGTTGGGGCGGATGCGGATGTGGCCGAGAAGGCCGCGCGGTTTGCGAAGGCAGATCTGTCGAGCGAGATGGTCTATGAGTTCCCCGAGCTGCAAGGCTTGATGGGCAAATACTACGCGGGGCCTGCGGGTTTTGAGCTGGAGGTGGCCGAGGCCTGTGTGGAGCATTACCAGCCGCTGGGGCCGTCGGATGATGTGCCGAGCGCGCCTGTTTCGGTGGCGGTGGCCTTGGCCGATAAGCTGGATACGCTGACCGGGTTCTGGGCGATTGATGAGAAGCCGACGGGGAGCAAGGATCCGTTTGCTTTGCGGCGGGCCGCGCTGGGGGTTATCCGGTTGGTGTTGGAGAATGGGGTGCGGGTTAACGCATCAAATGCGTTTGAGTCGGCAATAACATCTATTCTGAAGCAACGGATGAATAGCGTTTTACTCCTGACCGCCAATCATGATCCATCAATAATCGTGCGAATGCACCAGCACTTTACGGACTCGGGGATGTTCGAAGATAGCGTCAGCTTCGAAAGCAAATTTTCTGAGTTGATGGAAAAAGTTCAGACTGCAGAGGAATTCGAAGACCTTCCAGACTTCCTTCGTAGCTTTGTAGAAAATGAGGCGATCGATTTCTTAGGGCGCCTGCCAGACCCTTTAAGCGAAGCAGAAAACCTACTCTCCTTCTTCCACGACCGCCTCAAAGTCTTCCTCAAGGATCGCGGCATTCGCCATGACGTCATCGACGCATGCCTTGCCATGCCCTCCAACGACGACCTCACCCTGCTCGTCAAACGCGCCGAAGCGCTCAACGCGACGCTTGCCACCGAAGACGGCGCGAACCTGATCCAGGGCTACAAACGCGCCGCCAATATCCTTGGTCAGGCAGAGGCGGCGGATGGGGTTGAGTACTCCTACGGCGCGGATATCAAGTTCGCCGAGACGGACGCCGAGCGTGCGCTGTTCAACGCGCTCGACACCGCCGAGGCCGCGATCTCGCCCGCGCTGGAGGCGGAGGATTTTGCCACGGCAATGGGGGCGATGGCGGGTCTGCGCGCGCCGATTGATGCGTTCTTTGAGGACGTGCAGGTGAATGCCGAGAGTGCTGTGTTGCGTCGGAACCGCTTGAACCTGCTGCACCGCATTCGCGCGACCTGTGGGCAGGTGGTGGATTTGACGCGTATCGAGGGGTAAGGGCCGTCTTAGAAACGCTCCGGGGGAGCATTTCAGGCCCGAACGGGCGGAGCCCCGGTCACATGGCGGGCTAAATCCCGTCCGACGCCTGCACCAAACCGTAGGGCGGGATTAATCCCGCCTCCACGGCGCACACGAAACGGAACGGTGGGTGAGATCACCTACCCTACATGCGCCAGTAGGGTGGGTGATCCACCCACCTGCCCCGCCCCACCCACAACGCGGCGTCCTGTCCATTGCCACACCGCCCTGCACCCCTATGCTGCACCCAACCTAAAGGAGTGCCGCAGTGCAGAACGGCGTTGATTTCATCGAGATTACCCCAAGCGCCGCCATGTCGGATGCCACCTATGGCACCCGCGCCAAATGCTTTGCAGCGCCTGATCCGCCTGAACCTGCCCGTCCCGCGCACCGCCGCCTTGTCTTGCGATGCGGTGCGCAAGATCTCCAGCGGCCAAGGCTATGATGCCAGCGCACTGCTGCCGCAATTTGGGGCGAACCCGCTGGTCTCCGTCCGCCCCTCCCCGCAGATGAGCGAATGGGGCGGACCCAGTGCCATCCTCGATATCGGCATGAATGACGCGCAACTGGCCCGCCTGACGGACGAGATTGGCGAGATCCCCGCGCGCCGTCTTTATATGCGCTTCATCCATGCCTATGCCGTCGATGTCGCCCGGCTCGACCCGGATGACTTTCCCATGCCCGCCGCCCCCAGCGCGCGCGATCTTGCAGATGCGCTGGCCGCTTACACCGACGAGATGGAAGCCCCCTTCCCCCAAGACCCCGCCCAGCAATTGCAGCATGTGTTGCGCTCGATGGCGCGGGCCTGGAGTGGCACGAGCGCGCGGCTGCTGCGCCAAGCGCGCGGTGCGCCCGAGGATGCGGGGCTGGGCCTTGTCGTTCAGGAAATGGCCCCCGGCATGGGACCGAGCGAAAGCGGGTCAGGCGTGATCCAGTTCGTCTCCGGCCAATCGGGTCAGCCCAAGATCATCGGGCGATATCTCAGCCAAAGCCAAGGCCGCGACGCGCTGGAAGAAGGCCGCGCGCTATACCTGAGCAAAGACGCACGCGGGGCGTCTCTGGAAGAAGAAGCGCCTGAGATCTTCGGCCAACTTCAGACCATGGGCGACACCTTGCGCGACGCGCTGCGCGAAGAAATGCAGATCGAGTTTACCATCGATCAGGGCCTTCTGTGGGTGCTCGACGCCGTGCGCGTGCCGCGCTCCAGCCGCGCGGCGGTCCGCATTGCCGTGAGCCTCGCCGAACAAGGGATTATCTCCAACCAGGACGCGCTGCTACGGATCGAGCCGCGCGCATTGTCGGAATTGCTGCACCGTCAGGTGGACCCCAAAGCAGATCGCATGTCCTTGGCGCGCGGCATCGCCGCCTCGCCGGGCGCGGCCACGGGCAAGCTGGTCTTTACCGCCACCTCCGCCCAGGAAGCCGCCGCGCGCGGAGAGGCCTCGATCCTTGTGCGCCGCGAAACCTCGCCCGAGGATATTCGCGGGATGCACGCGGCCCACGGCGTGCTGACCGAACGCGGCGGCATGTCCAGCCACGCCGCCGTCATCGCGCGCGGGCTTGGGGTGCCCTGCGTCGTGGGGGCCGACGAGATCGAGATTGACGGGCGCAACCGCACCTTGACCCTGCGCGACGGCCGGGTCCTGGCCGAAGGGGCCGAGATCACGCTGGATGGCAGCGCAGGCGATGTGCTGGACGGGGCGGTCGCCCTTCTGGAGCCTGCCCTTGATGGGGCCTTCCGCACCCTGATGAACTGGGCTGATCAGGCGCGCGATATAGATGTGCGCGCCAATGCTGACACCCCCGGCGATGCCGAAACCGCGCGGCGGTTCGAGGCGCAAGGGATCGGTCTGTGCCGCACCGAGCATATGTTCTTCGACGAGGGCCGCCTGACGGTGATGCGCGAGATGATCTTCGCGGACGAGGCCGAGGGGCGCGCCAATGCCCTGTCGCGCCTGCTGCCGATGCAGCGCGAGGACTTCCTGCAACTGTTCGAGATCATGCGCGGCCAGCCCGTCTGCATTCGCCTGTTCGACCCGCCCTTGCACGAATTTCTGCCCCATACGCGCGAGGGCATGATCGAGCTGGCCGAGGCGCTCGACCTGCCTTTGTCCACCGTCACCCACCGCATTGCCGAGCTGCAAGAGTTCAACCCGATGCTGGGCATGCGCGGGGTGCGTCTGGGGATCCTGATGCCCGAGATCTACGAGATGCAGGCGCGCGCGATATTTGAGGCCACGCTTCTCGCCGCACGGCGCGGCGCGACGGTGACGCCCGAGATCATGATCCCGCTTGTGTCAGCCAAGCGCGAGGTGGAACTGGTCCGCGGGCGCATCGATGCGGTGGCCGCCGCCGTGCGCGCCGAAGATGGCGCGGCGTTTGACTACCGGCTGGGCGTGATGGTCGAGACACCGCGCGCGGCCTTGCGCGCCGGAGACATTGCCGAGATCGTGGATTTCCTGTCCTTTGGCACGAACGATCTGACCCAGATGAGTTACGGTCTCAGCCGCGACGATGCGGGCCGCTTTATGGGCGAGTATGTGAGCCAGGGTGTGTTCCCCGAAGACCCGTTCCACACGCTCGATGTGGACGGTGTGGGCGAGTTGCTGACATTTGCAGCAGAGCGCTCGCGCAATGCGCGCCCAGGGCTGACATTGTCCGTGTGTGGTGAACACGGGGGCGACCCCGATTCGATAGATTTCTGTCGCAAAGCGGGTTTCACGTATGTGAGCTGCTCGCCGTTTCGCGTGCCCGTCGCGCGGCTTGCGGCAGCGCATCTTGCGCTAACAGATACTCCGCTTGACCAAAAACCACGGCGTTTCAATATTTTAGGGCGCGTTTTGTCGCTTGGGGCGCGCACCGAGACCGCTTAGAGTCTTGTGTCGCCTGTGTCACAATTGGGCGGAATGGCCCCGTTCTTGTCTAGGCGCTGCCCCAAACCGCCTTTAGAACCTCAAGTCAAGCTGCATTGGGGGATGTCAGCTTCGGTGAAATGAAGACCGAAGGAAAATACTGTGAGACTATCGCGCACGATTGCTGCCATCGTGGGCTTGGGTCTTTCGGCGGGCGCTGCCAATATTGCCTTAGCCGATGTGACTGCCAGCTCATCTACGACTCCATTTGCGTCTATCGGCGCACAAATCGGCTCGCTTCTTGGCGAGGAACGCAATGCAATGGGGGCCCTGCCCCAAGGCCATTTGCGCAATCTCGCCCGCCCGCGTGGCGGAGCATCGCCCACCCCACACTATACGCAAGCTTGGTTGGACCGAGCCCCAACAGCCTCGGGTGGCCCGGAATGGGCATGCCTGACCGAGGCGCTCTATTATGAAGCGCGCGGCGAAAGCATCGAGGGTCAAGCTGCCGTGGCCGAGGTGATCCTGAACCGCAAGGCGTCCTCGCGCTATCCCAACACCATTTGCGGCGTGGTCAATCAAGGCACCGGGCGGATGCACGCATGCCAGTTCAGCTATACATGCGACGGCAAACCTGAATCCATGTCCAACGCCGCCGCGCGCCGCGATGTGGGCAAAGTCGCCCGCGCCGTGATGGACGGCGCACCGCGGTTGATCCCGACCGACGTGACGCATTACCACACCACCGCCGTGAACCCCCATTGGGCCAGCCAGTACGAGCGCACGGGCCAAATCGGTGTCCATGTGTTCTACCGCGCCTACTATCCGGGCCGCACCGCGTCGCGGTAGTCGCACCCAACGCACAGAATGACGGGGCAGGCTTTGCGGTCTGCCCTTTTTCATGGCAAGCCGTGCGCGACGCCTTTGAGGACAGCCCTGATGACAGACACTCCGGTGCAGGCCAGCGATGACTTGGCCACGCGCGCAACGACCACCCCACTAGAGGCCCCGCAACTGGACCGCATTTCGCTGCGCGACCATATCAGATCCGTCGAGATCGGCGCATTTCAAGCCGAACGTGGCGTGTCGCAACGTCTGCGGTTCAATCTGGTGGTGGAGGTGCAGACCCTTGCGGGCGCTTTGGGCGATGATGTGGATCAGGTGGTGTCCTATGATGCACTGACCGAGGCGATTGAGACCGCGCTGAGTGACGAGCGGCTCGATCTGCTGGAAACCCTTGCCGAGCGGATTGCAGCCTTGGTGCTGCAAGACCCCCGTGCTGCGCGTATTTTCGTGCGCATCGAGAAGCTGGACCGGGGACCGTTTTCGCTGGGCGTCGAGATCGTGCGCCGCTCGGGCGAGGTCATTGCGACGGGCACGGGCCTTGATGCCGTGCCGTTGCAGGTGGTTTTGGTGCCCCATGATATTGGTGCGCGGCTGGGGGCTGCGCTGGACGGGCTGACGGCGGAGGCGGTGCCCTCGGTGCTGATCGCCCTGCCCGACCCAGACGCGACCCTGCCCGAGGCCGCCCACACACTGGCCCGCCGCCGGATCACGCTTCTGGGCCTCGACCAAGCGGCGTGGGTTCTGGGGGGGCTTGATCCACGCTGCCTCGTCGTGTCCAGCCGAACCGAGATCGAATGGGCAGCAGGCCAAGGTCAGATCACGGTCTGCGCGCCGTCGAAAATCGTCGTCGATGCCGTGGAGGGTGCGCCCGAAGATGTCACCGATGCCCGCGCCGTCGCCGACTGGCTGGCATTGGTCCTACACGCAGGCCCCGTGCGCCACCTATGACCGAAACGCTCTATCCCCGCCCGATGATCTGCGACCCGGCGACACCGGGTGCGATGCGCCTCGCAGGCGGCTGGGCGTGGTTTGCTGAGGTCGAGATCATGGCGCGCGGCGGCGGCTTGGACATCATCGCGGCCACGCAATTGCCCCCGGCGGTGGTGGAGGCTCTGACAGCACCACGCCCCCCCATGGCGGGTCTCAACTTCACCGCCCCGCGCCTCATGGGCATTTTGAATGTCACACCGGATAGCTTCTCGGATGGCGGCAAGTTCAACGCACCCAAGGCGGCTTTGGCCCATGCCGGGGCAATGACGCGGGCCGATCTGTTCGATATCGGCGGCGAATCCACCCGCCCCGGCGCGCATGAGGTCGCGGTGGCCGAGGAGATTGCCCGCACTGCTCCGATCATCAAAGCACTCGCCCATCACGGCAAACCGATCAGCATCGACACGCGCAAGGTTGCCGTCGCAAAGGCCGCCATCGACGCGGGCGCTGCGCTGGTCAATGACGTGTCGGGGATGCGGTTCGACCCGGATATGGCCGGGTTTTTGGCCGAGAGCGGGGTCGCGGCCTGCCTCATGCACAGTCAAGGCCGTCCCGAAACCATGCAGCACAATCCGCGCTACGATGATGTCGTGCTGGATGTGTTTGACGCTTTGGAGGCGATCCGGGACCGCGCCCTCGACGCAGGGGCTGCCCCGCATAACATCCTGCTGGATCCAGGCATCGGCTTTGGGAAGACCCTTGCGCATAATCTGGCATTGATGCGCAACCTGAGCCTGTTTCACGCGCTAGGATGCCCGCTGCTGCTGGGCGTGTCGCGCAAGGGCTTTATCGGCACGCTGGGCGATGCGCCAAATCCCGCCGATCGCGCGCCGGGGTCACTCGCCCTTGGCCTGCAAGGCGTGGCACAAGGGGTTCAGGTCTTGCGCGTCCATGATGTAGACGAGACCGCACAAGCCGTGGCAGTTTGGCAAGCGGCTCAGAGGACAGGAACGAGCGAATGACACGCAAGTATTTCGGCACCGACGGTGTGCGCGGACGCGCCAACACCCATCCAATGACCGCCGAGCTGGTGCAGAAACTGGCCGCCGCTGCCGGGCGCTACTTTCGCCGCGATGGATCCGACAGCCACCGCGTTGTGATCGGCAAGGACACGCGGTTGTCGGGCTATATGCTGGAGAATGCGCTGACCGCCGGGTTTACCTCGACCGGCATGAATGTGTGGCTGCTTGGCCCGGTGCCGACCCCGGCGGTGGGGCTCTTGACCAAGTCGATGCGCGCCGATGTGGGCGTGATGATCTCGGCCAGTCACAACCCGCACCAAGACAACGGCATCAAGTTTTTCGGCCCTGACGGCTTCAAGCTAAGTGATGAGGCCGAGACTGAAATCGAGGCGATGATCGACGGCGAGATTGCGTTGGCCAAGCCCGAAAATATCGGCCGCGCCAAGCGCATCGAGGACGGTTTGGGGCGCTATGTGGAGCGCGCGAAATCGACGTTTCCGCTGGATCTGTCGCTGGACGGGCTAAAGATCGTGGTCGATTGCGCCAATGGCGCTGCCTACAAAGCCGCCCCCATGGTGCTGTGGGAGCTGGGTGCCGAGGTCATTCCGCTGGGCGTCAATCCCGACGGCACCAATATTAACCACAATTGCGGCTCCACCCATCCGCAATCTGCCGCCGATCTGGTGGTGGCCCATGGCGCGCATCTGGGCATTTGCCTCGATGGGGACGCCGACCGGGTGATCCTGATCGACGAGCATGGCAAAATCGCCGATGGCGACCAGATCATGGCGCTGTTTGCCAACGCCTGGGCGCGCGATGGGCGGCTGGCGCACGATACGCTGGTGTCCACGGTGATGTCGAATTTGGGGCTGGAGCGCTATCTGGAAGGGCGCGGCCTGCACCTGAAACGCACCGCCGTGGGGGACCGCTACGTGGTCGAGACGATGCGTGCCGAGGGCTACAATCTGGGCGGCGAGCAGTCGGGCCATATCGTGATGACCGACTACACGACGACCGGGGACGGCCTGATCGCGGGGCTGCAATTTCTGGCGGAAATGGTGCGCGCCGAACGGCCCGCAAGCGAGATGATGCGGGTGTTCGAGCCGCTGCCGCAGCTGTTGCGGAACGTGCGGTTCGGGGCGGGGGCGGCGCCACTGGAGGATGCGGGCGTGAAGGCCGCGATTGAGGCGGGCGAGACGCGGTTGAACGGGTCCGGGCGGCTGTTGATCCGCAAGTCGGGGACCGAGCCGCTGATCCGCGTGATGGCCGAGGCCGAGGATGCGAGCCTGATGGAGCAGGTCGTGGGCGATATCTGCGAGGCCGTGGAGGGGGCGGTTTAGGCGCGCGCAAGGCGGGGTAAACCCCGCCCTACGGCGTGACGAACACTCTATCCGCGCATCTTGTGATGTAGGATAATCGGCACAATCAGGTCTTCTTCGTCGGTCAAATGCCGCTCCAGAAACCCCTGCAACCCTTCCACGGTCTCATGTAACGCGCCGGTTTCTTCGCGCGCTTGCGCTTCTTCCAACTGTGCGAGCTGCAACACCCGGCGCGCTTGACGCTCGAACGTCTCAAGCGTCGCGTCCAGCACGAGGTGATCCGCCTCAAGCACCTCAAGGCCTGCGTCGAACCGAGAATCTACCGCGCTGAGTTCGGGGAAGAAGTTGCGATCCTCGAAGGTATGATGGCCGTGCAAATTGACCGTCAACATGCGCCCCAGTTGGGCCAGCCTCGACGTATAGATTTCCGCGTC
>CBDIHL010000022.1:0-14670 GCA_965279125.1 Dinoroseobacter sp. | reverse complement strand
CTCGCCGAGCCAATTTGCAGGCGATCCTGCGCACGCGCGAACGCGTCGCCCCGGAGGTTGTTTCGGCCCTGCTGGGCCTCCCTTGGCGGGCCGACGCCGCCGCTGCCCTCGTCGTCCAGCCTTGGTATTTCCTCACGCGGGCCATCCGGTACGGCGACCTGACGGCGCCTGCCCTCCTGGCCCTCCTCGCCCGTGACACATCGCCGGGTGGGCGTGATCGCTGCCGCTCGCAGCGCCCTCCAGGAAGCAGGCCTCCGGTTGGAAGCGGACCCGCTGGCCCTCCACGTTGCCGATGGCGCCCGCCTGGTCCTTGCGCCCCTGGCCCACGGCCGCTGTCGTGGCCGGGTTTGTGCACCAGGCATGGCAGGCGCAGCAGTGGCACCAAGCCTGCGCGCGCCGGAAGGATTTCCGTGGCGCACCGGTGCCCGACTTCGCCGCGGTCGCCGCCGAGGTCGGCCGCGCTCGCCCGGAGGACCAGGCCGCGGCGCTCCGCTCCCTGCTCGTTGGCAGCGCCATCCCTCAGGCGGTGGCGGTCCACTGGACCGGCACGGCCTCAGTGCCCTTATTGCGGTGCCCCACCGAGACCCTCGTCCACCGCTTGTGGACGTGCCCGCGCTGGGCGGCGCTCCGCGCCCAAGCTGCGTCCCGGCCCATTACGGCGCTCCCGGCGGCCATGGCGCAGCACTTCATCCTCCCGCGGGACGCCGAGGCCGAAGCGGCCCGCTGCGCCGCGGAGGCCACCGAGCTCACGCCGATCACAGCGCGCCCCGCTGGCACACACGACGGCAGTGCGCTTGACCCCCGCGATCGGCTCCTCCGTCGGGCAGCCTGGGCGGCGACGTGGTTCGCGCACGGGACATGGCATGCAGTGGTCGGCGGGGTCCTTGGCCGCCAGACGGCGGCGCGGGCCGAACTCACGGCGCTCGAGTGGGTGGCCCGTGCGGCAGCGGCCGGCGCTCCGGTTCGCGAGGTGGTCACCGACTGCCAATACGTCGCCGACGGCGCCGTGACCTTGGCCCGCGACCCCGGCGCCAGTCTGGCCGTGGGCCCGGACGGGGACCTCTGGGCATCGATCGCCCGGTCCCCCCCGCGCGCCCGCTGGATCCCGGCCCACCTCGAATGGCCCCAGGCCGCTGCCCGTGGGCTTTCCCGTGCCGACTGGTTCGGCAACCGCCTCGCCGACCAGCTGGCCGGTCGCGAGGCCGAGCGGCGCCGCGCCCCCAGCCCGCTGCGCCGCCGACGCCGCGCCGGCCTCCGGCTGCTCGCAGCGCCTACGATGTCGCCGGCTGCGTCCAGGTGGCCGCCCTGGAGGAGGGCCGCCGCCTGGGCACTCACCGCTATGGCAAGCGCCGCCCGGCGGATTTGGCAGCGCCGCCTGGCGGCCGAGCCGCTGCTCGCTGCCCGTGCGCGCCCGCCGGACCCAGCCGGCCCCATCGCGGCGGACGCTACCCTCCCGCGCCGCGGCCTGCCCTGGGTTGCTGAGTGCCGCCGCTGCGGCGCCCGGGCCCCCCACACCTCCCGCTGGCGTGCCCTGCTCCGCACGCCCTGCGGCGGCGGGCAGTGGGAATGGGGCCACCAGGACCTCGACCCGGCCGCCGGCGGGTGGCGCTGCCGCCGCTGCTGGCTGTTTGCCCGTCCTGGGCACCGGGCTGAGGCGACCCGGGGCCGCTGCCCCGTCCCCGCTACGGCCCCGCCCGAGGCGCAGGCGGCCTACCGCGTCGTGCTCGCTAGGGTCGCGGACTGGCGCCATTGGTACCGCGGCGGCGAGCTGGCGCCGGCCCCTCCCGCCGGACTACCTCGGCGGCCGGCTGCTGCCCTTCCGCCGCCCACTACCTCCTGACGGCGGGGCGGGTGAGCACTTGCCTCCGCTGCGGGCGAGCGGGGCCGCCGAAGTTTTTCGGAGGCCGCCCTTGCATCCCCGCGGCGGTCCTCACCGGCCCCGCAGCCGCTCTGTTGCACTCCGGGCGCCTCGATGCCCAACTGCGCGCCGCCCCGCGGTGGGTGCAATTGCGGGCGCACGAGGCCGGATGGTGCGACTTGGACGCGCCCCGCACGGCCCTGCTCCGGTTGGTCCGCTGGCCCGGGAGGAGGCGGCGCGCCCTCCCCCCAGGGCCGCTGCCGCCGCCGCGCTCCTGGCCGCCGAGGCCGGCTGCCAACGCGCGCCGTGGAGTCGCCGCTGCCCAGGCTGCCGCTGCAGCTGGGTCCCGGCCCTTGCCGCCGCCGCCGCCGCCGCCGGCCCGCGCCGAGGAGGAGGCCGGCTGGTGCGACCTGGCCGCACCCGCGCGGCCCGCTCCGGTTGGCCCGCTGGCCCCGGAGGAGGCGGCGCGCTCGCCTTCCACGGCCGCCGCCGCCGTCGAGCCCCTGGCCGACGTGGCTGCCGCTGGCGAGCGCCGAGGCACCGCCGCAGCCCCGGCCGCCGCTGCAGCTGGGTCCCTGCCTTTGCCGCCGCTGCTGCCGGCGGCCCGCGCTGAGGAGGAGGCACCAGCGCCCGCCTTAGGTGAGTGTCGCGATGCGATTGCGCCCGAGCGCCCGCGCGCACCGCCGCAGCCAGGTGGCCGTGCGGGCCCGCTCGGCCCCCGGCCTGAGTCGCCGCTGCGACCCGCGCGACGTACAAGGCGTCCCCGGCCCTCGACCGCTGTCGGGGCCGGGACTGAGCCGCCGCTGCGGCCCGAGTAGTTCTGATCGCTGAGGCCCCGCACGGCGCTCCCGCCGCCCGGCGCGGCCTGCACTAACACTTGCAGCATACGCTGCTGAGCGTATGCGAAGGCGGAGCCCAACAAAAGCGTGTGTGTGTGTGTGTGTGTGTGTGGTGTGTGTGTGTGTGTGTTGCTCGGGGGGGCGGGCGGGGCGGGCGGCCCATAGCCATTTTGGCTCAAGTTCTTGCTGGCCCCGGCAAGAGTTTGGGCGTACGAAGGTGACGGGCCTTGTCAAGAGCGGTGGCCCTGCTCTAGGCCTGTCCCCCCCCCCGGCGCCCTTTCGCAACATGTAACATGGCTCCCCCCTTGCGATGGCGTCGCAGCTGAATGTACAAGCCATTGCAGCGGCTGTTGCCGCAACGCTGCAGTTACAGCGCGGGGCGGCCCCCAAGGCGCCAAGGGCACCGGCCAACCAAGCAAGCGGTTCCAAGGGCCCGTGTGGGCGTTCGGGCAAGCAAGTGGTGCCGGCGGCAACCGACCGAGCACGCCCCGGTACGGTCAAACATATGACCGCTGCCTGTCCTGCCTTGCCTGCATGACGACCTGCCCCTCCGGCGTGCATTACATGCATCTGGTGGATCATGCGCGCGCCTACATCGAAGAACGCTATAAACGCCCTTTCAGCGATCGTGCTTTGCGCTGGATACTGGCGCGTATCCTGCCTTATCCGATGCGGTTTCGTCTGGCGCTGCTGGGGGCCAAGATGGGCGGCCATTTGCGCGGTTTATCCGGATGCCCGGTTGCAGGCCATGCTGGAAATGGCCCCGAGGACGATCCCGCCCGTCAGCCGCAACGACGACCCACAGACTTTGCGCCGCAGATTGCGCGCAAGAAGCGTGTGGCGCTGATGACGGGATGTGCACAAAAGGCGCTGAACACAGATATCAATGACGCAACGATCCGGGTGTTGCGGCGCTTGGCTGCGAGGTTGTCGTTGCCGAAGGGGCGGCTGTTGTGGGGCCTTGACCCACCACATGGGCAAATCAGACGAAAGCCATGCGTCGGCGGCGCGCAACATTCGGGCATGGGCGAGGGAAATGGACGCCGGTGGTCTGGATGCGATTGTCATCAATACCTCGGGCTGCGGCACCACCGTGAAAGACTACGGCCATATGTTCCGCAACGACCCTGCGCTGGCAGCGGATGCTGCGCGCGTGTCAGCGATTGCCAAGGACGTGTCCGAAGTTCTGGTCGATCTGGACATGCCGGACGGTGACGACAAAGGCATGGTCGTGGGCTATCATGCGGCCTGTTCACTGCAACATGGCCAGCAGATCAAGACCTTGCCAAAGGACTTATTGAAACAGGCGGGGTTCACAATTGTAGAGCCGCGGGATTCACATTTATGCTGCGGATCGGCGGGGACCTATAACCTGATGCAGCCGGAGATTTCCAAACAGCTCAAAGCCCGCAAGGTGGAGACGCTGGAAGCAAAAAAACCGGATGTCATCGCCGCCGGGAATATCGGTTGCATGATGCAGATCGGTTCGGGCACGAAAATCCCGGTGGTGCATAGTATTGAATTGCTCGACTGGGCGACGGGTGGGCCCAAACCCCCGGCGCTGGATACCGGTGAAACGATGCGATCCGACGTGCCGATCCTGCGCTGATCCCACGTTTTGCTGGAAAGTGACGGGATCGTGTCACGTTGACCTTAGTTTTGCCCCAACCCCTCTGTAGGGTTCTCGCGTTTGCGAAGGGGTCTTTGATGCGAAAATGGGCGCAAGGGGCCATCATGCTGGTGTGTCTGGCGGGATCGGCCGCCGCGAAGGACGCGGATCTGCGTCTGCTTGAAACCGGCGTGGACGCAGATGCATGGGAGGCTGTCGGCCGACTTGATCTGGGTGGCCGTGGTTTTGCACCGGGGCCCTGATTGCGCCCGATGTGGTGCTGACTGCTGCTCATTGTCTGTTTGACAAGCGGAGTGGTGTGCAAATTGACCCGTCGGACATTGAGTTTCTGGCCGGTTGGCGCAACGGACGGGCCGCCGCCTACCGCAGGGTCAAACACGCCACTGTGCACGCGGCCTATACATTCAGCGCGGCTGTGGCCCCGCAAAGGGTGCGCCATGATCTGGCGTTGCTCAGGCTGGTGCGCGCGATCCACAATACCACGATCGCACCATTTCAAACCGCAGCGCCTCCGGCAAAGGGGGCAACAGTCGGGCTTGTCAGCTATGCGCGCGACCGCGCCGAAGCGCCGTCGCTGCAAGACGTTTGCAGGGTGCTGGCGCGGCAACAAGGCGTGTTGGTGACAACCTGTTCGGTCGGTTTCGGATCGTCCGGTGCACCGATTTTTTCGATAAAAGACGGGGTGGCGACTATCGTCTCAGTGGTGTCTGCCAAGGCCGAGGTCGAGGGGCGTGTTGTTTCGCTCGGCACGGATCTGAGCGAGGGGCTTGCGTCGTTGCTTGCCGACCTCGACCAACAGAACCGCACGTTCATCAGTTCCGGCGCGCCTGTACCGCAAAGCACAGTTGACGAAAGCCGCAGCACGCTGGGCGCCAAGTTTATCCGACCGGGGCAATGAGTCTGTGACCCTGGCCTGTGGCTTTGCGCCAGTCAGCGCGCAATCGGAACGCAGCGGTCGTGTGTCAGACGCCTAGGGGAGTGCCGACACATCACCCACGATTTGGCGCTGTGACGTTCCCAAGCGGTGCGTGGGTCAGGTTTCTTCCGTCGCGCCAAAAAGGTCTTGAAACGCCGAAATTGATCCCCATCTTCCGGACGTGAGGGTGCCAGTGAAAGGGCCTTCGCAAAAACTGAAACTGGATGTGTCTCAGATGAGAGCATCCGATCTTATCGCTCAACGAAGAGGATATACATATGCGTACGTTTGATTTTGCACCGCTTTACCGTGCAACCGTTGGTTTTGATCAGGTCGCGGATCTGATGGACCGGGTGCTGACCAATGAGGGCGCGCAGTCGACCTACCCCCCTTACAATATCGAAAAGCTTGAGGATGATGCCTACCGCATCTCTGTGGCGGTCGCCGGTTTTTCAGACGAGGATCTGAGCGTCGAGGTGCGTGAAAACGCGCTGATCGTTTCTGCGCGCAAGGCCGAGGAAAACACCGAACGCGCCTATCTGCATCGCGGTATTGCAACGCGCGCGTTTGAACGCCGCTTCCATCTTGCCGATCATGTGCATGTGACCGGCGCCAGCCATGTGGATGGCATGCTGCACATTGATCTTGTGCGCGAAGTGCCAGAGGCGCTCAAGCCGCGCCAGATTTCAATTGCCTCTGCCAAGCAGATTGAAAAAGATGTGGTCGATGCCAAGACGGTGAACTGACCGTTAACTTTTGACGAGATGCGGAGCGCGGCCTGACAGCCGCGCTCTTTTCGTTGCGGATGACCTGCCTGCCACGACTCAACAGTGCCAGACCCTCAGCGGGCGCAGTTTCAGGTGGCGCCCGTTTCTGGGAAGTTGCGAAAGGCGGCCTCAATCAGGTCGTGCATGTAGTGCCGCACGACCTCTGGTTTGATCATCACGATGTTTGGGCGGCAGGCCAGAGATACCAGCCCGTGGACCGAGGCCCATAGCAGCAGGAAAAACTGGCGGTGTTGCTCGTTCGTCGGGTCTCCGTCGCCGGCGCGTATCAGCATCTCCAACAGGCCTTCTTGCAGTTCGGTGGTTCTGACATCCAGTTGCAGGTCGCTGTCGCGTTCAAAAAGCATGTACCAGCGTTTCGGCTCGGAATAGGCAAAGTCGAAATAGGCCTCTCCGATGGCGATGACGCGGGCGCGCGCCTCATCATCCGCGGTTGCCAGCCCGTCGCGCAGGGCCCGCGCCAATCGGTCTGCGCAGCGCGCATTGACCGCACGCACCACCCCGTCCAGATCACCGAAAGCATTGTAGAGCGACCCGACAGAGATCCCCAGTTCCTGAGCCAGCCCCCGCGCATTCAGCGCACCGCCCCCTTTTTCGAGAACGATGCGCTCTGCGATTTTTGTTGCCCGCTCGCGGATATCCGCAAGGTTTCTGTCGCGCCGGGACACTGTCTTTTCGTTTTTCATACCGCAGTGTCTTGTGGGACAGTTTTGGGTTTGTCAATTTCTAGAACGGCGCGGCACCTTTGGGCGTAAAGCGATAGACCTGTTCAGACAGATCATGCGAAACCATGAAGCGTGCAATTGATCCGAATGTCGCCGTGCCGATGTCTGAGGCATGATCGGCCGTTGTCAGGGTGGCGGATTTCACCGGTGCGAGCAGGCGCTTGAAGCCGCTGATCCTGATGGGTTGGGGTTCGAAATGCGCGGTGATGTTCGCTTTGATCTGACTCTGATCTGAAGTGTCATAAAGGCTCGCCATCAGCACATCCAGCGTGTGTTCGGTGCAGTTCTGGAACTGGGCGGTTTTGGGGTTGGCGAGCACTGAATAGTCGCTGTTGTGCAGGTTTGCATAGGTTGGGCTGCTGATCACCGACAGCAGTTTCTTTTGCAGCCGTGGGTCCGGGATAATCACCCCGGCATCCAGTTGATAGACCCCGGCAAAAAACTCCGCCGGGCTGTCTTGCATCAGCTTGCTGACCGTCGGGTCATCTGCGGTCTGGTAGAGGTTGTATACCCGATATCCTTTGGTCGTTGTGCCGTCGGCATTGGTGATCTGCGAATAGACCCAATAGGCCACGTGGGTGTAATCGATACCCGTCGGCAACGTTTCCGGATCCCGCCCGATCCGGCCAACAATGGCAATATTTGCGCCCCTTTGTGCCAGATCGTGCTCAAGCTGTTTTGCATAGCGCGCGACCTCCTGTTGCGGCAGTTGCGCGGTGGTGGTCTCGGCGCTGCCGGCTGAGGTCAGGGTCGGCAGCAGTGATGCGAGAACCAAGGCGATTACGGTGAACATATGTTTCATTTTTGTCTCTCCCGGTTGTGTGCTGTTCAGTCCAGCGTGGGCGCTGCGTTCGGCATCACGGTGATGTTGATCGTTTGCGGGGCCGTTTGGCTGGCATGGCCGATGTCAGACCCAAGGTCGATCGCACTGGTGCCGACCTCTTCGAGGGCCATGCCGGTGACCGCTATGGCCGAGCCAACCGCGACAATCGGAACGGATGCGACGGTGCCGGCACCCGATGCCACCGCAGCGCCAGCATGGCTTGCGGCCTCGCCGGAGTGGTAAGTCGCCTCATTCGAGTGCTGTGCGCTGCCGCCTGCAAAGGCAGTTGTGGCTGTCAGAGCAAGAGTGAGCGCGGCGATTGTGGAGCGTAAGAACATTTGATTTCCTTTTCGTGAACAATGTTCATATTAGATAGGAGGCCCTGCGATTCCTGTCAACACAGAAAATGAACAATGTTCACGAAAAAGAAAAACGGGTGTGAAATCGAAAATGCACCATGCGGACGCGTAAAAAAATGGGCCGCTGTTTCCAGCGACCCATCGTTTTGAACTGTTTGCGGTGGTCCTCAGACCGACATGCAGATGTATTTCATCTCAAGGTAGTCATCGATCCCGTGGTGCGACCCTTCGCGCCCAAGCCCGGATTGCTTGACCCCGCCAAACGGGCCGAGTTCGGTTGAGATGATGCCCGTGTTCACGCCCACAATGCCATATTCCAGCGCCTCAGAGACTTTGTAAACGCGGCTGAGATCCTTGGCGTAGAAGTAGGAGGCAAGGCCAAAGATCGTATCATTGGCCATCGCGATCACGTCATCCTCATCTTCGAATTTGAACAGCGGGGCGAGGGGGCCGAATGTTTCTTCCTGTGCGACCTTCATGTCCTGGGTCACACCCGTCACGATTGTCGGCTCAAAGAACGACCCGCCCAACGCGTGCGGATTGCCGCCCGTCAGAACCGCGCCGCCATTGGACACCACGTCGTTCATATGGTCCTGCACTTTCTCGACGGCCGCCTCGTTGATCAGGGGGCCGGTTGTCACGCCGTCCTCAAGACCATCTCCAACGCGCAGGTTTTCAACGGCGGCTTTCAGCTTTTCGGCAAAAGCGTCATAGACCCCGGCCTGAACGTAAATCCGGTTCGCACAGACGCAGGTCTGGCCGTTATTGCGGAACTTGCACATCATCGCCCCCTCAACGGCGGCATCAAGGTCCGCATCGTCAAACACGATGAACGGGGCATTCCCGCCCAGTTCCATGGAACATTTCATCACCTGATCGGCGGCCTGTTTCATCAGGATGCGTCCGACTTCGGTTGATCCGGTGAACGTCAGCTTGCGCACGCCGGGGTTTTCGCAGAATTCCTTGCCTACCTCCGACGAAGACGACGACGGTACCACATTAAAGACACCCGCAGGGATGCCCGCGCGTTCTGCCAGCACGCCCATGGCGATGGCGGATAGCGGCGTTTCCGCCGCCGGGCGCGCCACGAAAGCGCAACCGACTGCAAGGGCAGGGGCCGCCTTGCGTGTGATCATCGCGTTGGGGAAATTCCATGGGGTGATCGAGGCGGCAACGCCGATTGGTTGCTTGAGCACCATGATGCGCTTGTCGGGTTGATGGCCCGGAATTGTCTCTCCGTAAACGCGTTTTGCCTGCTCGCCCATGAACTCGATGAAGCTTGCGCCATACGTGATCTCGCCCTTGGCCTCGGCAAGGGGCTTGCCTTGCTCTGCGGTCAGGATGGTTGCAAGGTCATCCGCGTTTTCCATCATCAGGTCGAACCACAGGCGCAGGATGCCTGCGCGGTCCTTTCCGGTGCGCGCAGCCCAATCTTTCTGGGCGGCTTCGGCGTGGGCGATGGCTTGGGCCACCTGTGCGCGGCTGAGGTCTGCGACCTGCGCGATCACATCCCCGCGTGCGGGGTTTATGACGTCAAAGGTGCCGTCGTCTCCTGCAACCCATGCGCCATTGATGTAAGCGCGGGTTTCCAGCAGGCTGGGATCCTTGAGCAGCGATTTCAAATTGGTTGCAGGCAAGTCTTTCATCAGATGTTCTCCCGAATTTAGCTGTTGTCTGCATTTCAAGTCTGACAATGATTGTCCAGTTCCACAAAAACAGGACGCGTGAATGAAACTGGATGACGCCTATGCCAATGCCGCCCATATCCCGCAGGCGGCGCAGTATCCGCCGCGATGGACTGACGACGCCGCCGCGTTTCGCAGCGCCATGGGCGCGCGCGCCGACCTCGGCGTATCTTATGGGCCAAGCACGCGGCAGGCCTATGATCTGTTTCACGCGGATGCCCCGGCCAAGGGAACGATGGTTTTTGTGCATGGGGGCTATTGGCTGAAATTCGGGCGGGCCACGTGGTCACATTTTGCCAAAGGAGCCTTGGCGCGCCATTGGAACGTGGTGATGATCGAATATGATCTGTGCCCTGATGTGACAATCGCGCAGATCACCCGACAGGTCGCAACGGCGCTCACGTCGATTGCGGCGCGGCTCGATGGCCCGTTGAGCCTGAGCGGCCATTCGGCGGGCGGTCATCTGGTGGCCCGCATGCTGGCGCCGGGCATGCTTGCGCCAGATGTCGAATCTCGCATCCACAAGGTCGCGCCGATCTCGCCGGTCGCTGACCTGCGGCCATTGCTGGAAACCTCGATGAACTCGGATTTCAAAATGGACCTCGCCAGTGCTGAAGCCGAAAGCCCGGTTTTGCAGCCCCGCCCTGACACGCCGGTGTGCATCTGGGTCGGCGCGGATGAACGCCCTGCCTTCCTGCAACAAGCCGCCGCGCTTGCCGATGCGTGGTCCGTGCCGCAGGTCGTCGTTCCGTCAAGGCACCATTTTGATGTGATCGACGCGCTGTGTGATCCGGAAAGTGATATTGTCCGCTATCTGACCGCGTAAAAATGCTTGATCGGTGGGCGTGTTTCGGCCAAGAGGTTTTGCAGGCTGTGGGCGATGGCGTCGCCCGGTTACCTTCGCCTTGATTGTCCTGAACGCCGGGACAGTTCAGACAAAGGAGACGCGTCTATGACCGCTCAATCCAAAACCGCACGTCCCGAAATGTATCGCTTTCACAATGGCGAAAAATCACCGTTGCCATTTTCGACCGCTGAGTACGAAGCGCGCCTTGCCGAGCTGCGTGAACGCATGCAGGCCGTTGGCGCACAAGCCGCTGTTTTCACCTCGATGCATAACATCGCCTATTACTCCGGGTTTCTTTATTGTTCTTTTGGCCGCCCTTACGGGTTGGTCGTTACGGAAACCGAATGCGTGACCATCAGTGCAGGTATCGATGCAGGCCAGCCATGGCGGCGCAGTTTTGCGGATAACATCACCTACACCGATTGGCAGCGCGACAATTTCTGGCGCGCCGTTGCGTCGGTGACGGGCAAGAACATGGTCGTCGGATATGAGGGCGATCACCTGACGCTGATCCAGCGGGACAAGATGGAAGATTTCCTCGCCCCGATGAGCATGGTTGATGTCTATGCCACCACCATGCAGCAGCGCATGCATAAATCCGAAGCAGAAATCGCGCTGATCCGTCACGGCGCACAAGTGGCTGATGTCGGGGGCTATGCCATTCGCGACGCGATCAAGGCCGGTGTGCGCGAAATCGATGTGGCCATGGCAGGGCGCGATGCGATGGAACAGGAAATTGCCAAACGCTTTCCTGATGCCGAATACCGCGACACATGGGTGTGGTTCCAATCGGGCCTGAACACCGATGGCGCGCACAACCCGGTCACCAGCCGCAAGCTGGAACGTGGCGACATTCTCAGCCTGAATACTTTCCCGATGATTTCCGGCTATTACACGGCGTTGGAACGCACGCTGTTTGTTCAGGAAGTCGATAAGGCCAGCCTCGAAATCTGGGAGGCGAACGTCGCGGCGCATGAATACGGCATGAGCCTGCTCAAGCCCGGTGCGTCCTGTGCCGATATCACCCACAAGATCAATGATTTCTTTGAAGATCGTGATCTGTTGCAATACCGGACTTTTGGCTATGGTCACTCCTTTGGCGTGCTGAGCCACTACTACGGCCGCGAAGCTGGCCTAGAACTGCGCGAAGACATCGATACGGTGCTTGAACCCGGCATGGTCATCTCGATGGAGCCGATGCTGACCATCGAAGATGGCAAGCCCGGCGCGGGTGGATACCGCGAGCATGATATTCTCGTCATCACAGAAGACGGCAACGAGAACATTACCGGGTATCCGTATGGCCCGGGCTTCAACGTGGTTGGCTAAGACCACTGCGTTTTGCCCAGAGACGCCCGGTTCGCCGGGCGTCTTTGCGTTTGAGAACCGGAAAACGCGTAACTATTGCGCCCTTTGGGCTGCAAGAACCAAAGTCGGTCCTATATGAAAGACAGAACAGGGAAAAAGGGGCCGGGTCTGTGGTATTTGGGCGTTTAATGGGAATGGCACTTGTTGCCTTGACAGTTGTCTTTATCTGCCTGTGGTTTTACGCGCGTGCCGTGCGGCGCGAGAAACTCGAAGCGCAGTGGGATGAAAATCAGGGCCCGGGACGCCGGGAAAGCTTTGTAAAAGCCGAGATCTCCAAGTATGAGGGCACATTAAAGCGCAAGCTGGTCTGGGGTGTTTACATCATTCCCGGCTGCTTGCTTGCCGTTCTGATATATGTGACCAATATGGGCTGAGGTGACGGATATGATGTTTTATGTGAAATGGGCGTTCATTCTGCTTTTCTGGGGGCTGATCGGCTCTGTGCTGCATTATACCCTGCCTCAGGTCGATATTGTACGCATCACAGACACCTATGAAAAACGCGAAACACCCGGCACAAACAGCATCTTCTGGTCACGCGGCGGTGCGGGTACGGGCGAGGACGCAGGCGGGCGCGATGTGTTTTTCATCCAGACACGCAAGGTAAATGATCGGGTCATGATCTACCGTAACGAAGATACCGGCTGGGGCTGGCCGCCCTATTTCAAATTCGACACCTCCAACCTGCAAGCCGAAGCCGCCGATCTGCGCTCCACTGCGGCGGATCCGCAATATGCAGCCGTGCGCCATTACGGATGGCGGATCGAGTTTTTCTCGGTCTTTCCCAATGCGGTATCTATCTGGCCGGTGGACGGGCCGGACGCGGGTAAACCTGTGCCTTGGTTGAACGGTATTATTCTCGGGCTCCTTGGCTTTTTCGGGATTGCGATCTGGCGGCGCTGGCGTCGTTTCCGGGAGGCACGCATCGACCCGAAGCTCGAAGAGCTTCAGGACAGCTGGGAAGCAACTGAAGACGCCATGGCTGAGAAACGCAGCAGATTACGGCGCTGGTGGGCAATGCGGGCAAACCGCTGAATCCGGTTTGCTTATTGCGCCTTGGCCACCATCCGGCCCATGGGGCGCCCACCCAGAATATGAACATGCAGATGCGGCACCTCTTGCACGCCGTTCTCTCCCGCATTCGAAATCAGACGATAGCCATCCCCTGTATCGAGGCTGACGCCTTCCATGGCGCAGACTTTTGCGATGGTGCGTGTGTAGTCGATGATCTCTGCATCCGATGCCGCGCTGGCAAAGTGGTCATAGCTGACGTAGGCTCCTTTCGGAATGATCAGCACATGCGTGGGGGCCTGCGGATAAAGGTCCCGAAAGGCGAGGCTGTGTTCAGTTTCAAGCACGGTTGTGTTGGGGATTTCGCCGCGCAGGATTTTGGCAAAGATGTTCTGGTCGTCGTAAAAATAGCTCATGGGTCCCTTTCGATCTGAAAACAGTGGCCGATCATTTGCACTATCGCAGGCAATTTCCGAAGGAACAGAGGAAAACTGCGCTGTGGCGGGTGCTGATGCGACGTGATCACGGTTTTTAAGCCCGTGGCGATATTGGCGTCGCGTTGCAAAGTGGCTTGGTGCCAGCGGGGTCATGTGCTTGCACCATGGTCGCAAACTGCCTACATCTCGCCTATGGCACAGGTGAAATCATCCTCCAAATCTGATCCGAACTACAAGGTCGTCGCCGAGAACCGCCGCGCGCGGTTTGACTATGCCATCGAAAGCGACGTGGAATGCGGGATCGTCCTTGAAGGCTCGGAGGTCAAATCCCTGCGCGAGGGAGGAGCGAATATCGCGGAAAGTTACGCGGCGGTTGAAGAGGGTGAACTTTGGCTCTTCAACAGCTACATTGCCCCCTACAAACAAGCCAAGACCTTTCAGCACGAGGAACGGCGCCGCCGCAAGCTGCTGATCAGCCGCAAGCAGATGGCTGACTTCTGGAACGCGACGCAGCGCAAGGGCATGACCCTTGTGCCGCTGGTGCTTTACTTCAATCACCGTGGCATGGCCAAGATCAAGATCGGTGTCGCCAAGGGTAAAAAGCTGCATGACAAACGCGAGACGGCAGCCAAACGCGACTGGTCGAGGCAAAAATCCCGGTTGCTAAAGGATCACGGCTGAGCACGCCCAATCTTGGGGTGCGGGCTTGCCAGTTTAGCCCTGTGGCGTTACCCAGAAACGGTCCTAGAGCGCAGGGGTAGGCTGATGACTGATGATCCGAAAACACTGGTTTCCACCGAATGGCTGGCCGAACATCTGAAAGACCCTGATCTGCGTATTCTGGATGCCTCGTGGTATCTGCCGGAGGCCGGGCGCAATGCCAGACAGGAGTATGACGAAGGCCATATTCCGGGTGCGCGTTTCTTTGATATCGACGAGATTTCCGACAGCCGCTCTGAGCTGCCGCATATGGCACCGCGCAGTGAGAAATTCATGTCGCGGATGCGTGCGCTCGGTGTCGGGGATGGTCATCAGGTGGTTGTGTATGACGGGGCCGGCTTGCTGTCTGCACCACGGGTGTGGTGGTTGTTCCGACTTATGGGGCAACAGAACGTTGCTGTGCTGGATGGTGGTTTGCCAAAATGGACAGCAGAGGGACGCGAAATCGAGGATATGCCGCCCATCGTGCGCGATCGCCACATCACCGTGCGGTTTCAGAACCATCTTGTGCGCGATGTCACGCAGGTATCGGCTGCCTCGAAAATCAAGGATCATGTCATCGTCGATGCGCGCGCGGGCAACCGGTTTCGCGGCGAAGCGCCTGAACCGCGCGAAGGGCTGCGAGCAGGCCATATCCCCGGCTCGCGATCTGTCCCCTAGTACTCTG
>CBDIHL010000021.1:0-8439 GCA_965279125.1 Dinoroseobacter sp. | reverse complement strand
TCGCATGGCTCCAGTTCAAAAGCTGGTCCGCCATAGTGTCCGGCACGCCCAGCAGGCGGGCGATCACGATGACCGGAAGGCGCGCGGCAAATGCCGGGATCAGGTCGACAGGTCCTTTGGGCAGGTCGCGCGCCAGGTCTTGCGACAGCGCGGTGATGTCAGGTGCCAGCTCGCGGATCCGACGCGAGGTGAAGGCCCGCAGCACCAGTCCCCTGAGGCGGGTGTGACGCGGCGGCTCGAGCTCCAGCATCGAATGCGCCTCAACCGCGTAAAAGCTTTCGGTATGCGCGGCGATCTGCGGGCCCTTGCCGGGCGGCGGTTCGCGCGCCATGCCCCGGTCGCGCAGGACCGCGCGCGCGGCGCGGTGGCTGGTCGCGCAGATCAGGCCATAGTCCTCCCAGAAAATGAAATCGCCGGCGGCCCGTGCGCGGGCATAAAACGGATAGGGGTTCTGGACAAAGCCCGGATCTGTCGGTGATTGCGACAGGCTTTGCACCGTTCAGGCCGCTGACAGCGCGGCCACGATCGGTCCGAAATCACCGGCTTTCAAAGACGCACCGCCGACAAGGGCGCCATCGACATTTTGCACGGCGAATATCTCGGCAGCATTTCCGGCCTTGACCGAGCCGCCGTAAAGCAACGAGATTTCAGCGCCCTCCTCGCCCAGTCGGTCGGACAGCGTGGCGCGAATGTCGGCGTGTATTTCGGCAATTTCCGCAGGCGTCGCGGTGCGCCCGGTTCCGATGGCCCAGACCGGCTCGTAAGCCAGGATCGTGTTTGCGGCACTTGCGCCATCTGGTAGCGAACCGGCAATCTGTCGGCGCACGACCTCCAGTGTCGCTCCGGCATCGCGCTCGGCCTCGGTCTCGCCGACGCAGAGAATGGCGACAAGTCCAGCGCGCCATACGGCTGCGGTTTTTGCGGCCACGATTGCATTGGTTTCGCCATGATCGGCGCGGCGTTCGGAATGGCCGGCAATGATGTGGCTCGCCCCCGCATCGGCCAGCTGTTCGGCGGAAATATCGCCGGTATGCGCGCCGGAAACCTGGCTGTGGCAGTCCTGCGCGCCGACGTTGACCGAACCGCCCGCACAGGCCGCCGCAAGGGCTGCCACAAGCGTGGCAGGAGGGCAGATGATCACGTCGCATCCCGGATCAGGATGGGTTGCGGCCAGTGCCTGAACTTCGGCCAGATCGGCGCTCAGCCCGTTCATCTTCCAGTTTCCGGCGGCTATTTTGCGGGGCATGGACCCTCCTCACGGCGCATTTGCGATACCTATCGCGCCCTCGGCGCGCGTCAAGGCCGGGCCCGGCCTCAGAGAACCGCCAACGCCCGGCGCGCCCAGTCGCAAGCCAGGTCGGGGTCGTCAAGTGCGGCTTCGGGCAAGCGCCAATAAGGCATCCCGGTTTGTTTCTTACCGTCGCGCGTATAGGTCCACTGTGAGCAATCTTCGGCTTCCAGCGCGGTGATCACATCACCACGCGCTTTCAGATAGATGCCGCCGTCGGGGTGGATGATCGCGAATATCGTGCCGTCGCGATAGACGCATAAACCGCCCATCATCTTGCGCGTGGTCAGGCCGCCGAGGCCCGCGAAAAGTTCCAGAGTATGGACCGCGTCGGCGTCCGAGACGCTCACGACGCGCCGAGGTCGTCATCGAATTTGATCGATTCACCGCAACCACAGGCGTCAACCACATTGGGATTTTTGAACGTGAACCCCGATTCAAGCAGGCTGATCTCGTAGTCAATTTCGGTGCCGAACATGAACATCTGCGCCATGGGCGCAATCAGCACCCGCGCGCCGTTCTGTTCGACCACTTCGTCGTTCGGATCGGGCGCATCGACGTATTCCATGGTGTATTCCATGCCCGCGCAGCCGCCTTTTTTGAGACCGATCCGCAGCCCATGGCTGCCATCGCGCGCCATCAGACCCGCGATCTGGTCCGCCGCGACCGGGGTCATAGTGACCGCTGTTTTGCCTGGAATTCCGAACATAGGACATATCTAAGCGCGATTATCGCCCGGCTCAAGCCTTTGCCGCCGCCGCACATAAATTTCCGAGCTTGATCAGGGTCAGTTCGCGGCCCAGAAACCCAAGCCCACAGTCCGGGGCACCGATAATGCGGTCGTCAGGGAGCACCGCGCGGATTTGCGAAATACGCGCGCTGATCTCTTCCACTGGTTCGATCCGAGACACCGATATATCAACCAGGCCGACTATGGCTTTGGTTTTGGTAAATTTTTCGAAAAGGCTTAGGTCGTTTTTCCAGTGGCAGTCTTCAATTGACAGCGCCTCGATTTTTCCGTCCAGCGCCGCGACAAGGTCATGATAAACCCGGTGATCAGCCTTCGGGTAGTCGGGGTTGTCGAGCCGGTCAGGGTATCCGCAACACATATGCGCGGTGCGTTCGACGCCCTGAACACCGTGAAAACATCGCTCGAGCATTTCAACACCATATTTCAGAGCATCGACCGGTCGGCGGGCGAAAACTGGTTCGTCGATCTGAATATGGGTACAGCCCGCCGCAGCAAGCGCCAATACCTCGCCGTTCAGAGCCTCGGCCAGATCGCGGGCCAGGCGGGGTGGGTCATCGTAATAACAATCGGCCGTGGTATCCATGATCGTCAGCGGACCGGGCAGGGTGATTTTGATCGGGCGGTCGGTGGCGGCTTGAGCAATGGCATAGTCGCGCGGCAGGACAGACGTGCCTTTGCGGCGGATCGGCCCTCTGATTGCCGGAAGTTCGGTGTCATAAGCGCCGCCCCGCATTACCTGGCGCTCGAGGTTTTTGAAATCGAATCCCTCGAAGTGACGGCATTGATAATGCACGTAATTCTCGCGCCGTTGTTCGCCGTCGGTCGGGATGTCGATGCCGCAATTGACCTGCGCGCGCACCACCTCGCGCGTGGCCCTGACGAAAGCCGCCTCGTGCGCGGGGTCGTCAGACCAGGCGCCAACCACATCTTGGGAATAGTTATCTTCGGCCAGATCGATGTGAAACCAGTCGCGGATCGGCACATAGTCCGGCTTGGGAAAGGCCCCGATACAGGTGGTCTTTATGGGCATTGGGGGCCTCGCGCGCCTGAGTGTCGTGTCTGACGTTAGGACCAGGACCGCGGTCGCTCAAGGGTGATTTTCACATGAACCCCAGTTCAAGGCGCGCCTCGTCCGACATCATCTCCATCCCCCAGGGCGGATCCCATGTCATCTGCACGTTGACGGTCCTGACGCCGGGCAGGGGTTCGACCGCTTCGGCCACCCATCCGGGCATTTCTCCGGCCACCGGGCAGCCGGGCGCGGTCAGCGTCATGACCACGCTGACATCCGAGTCCGCACCGATCGCGATCGTGTAAATCAGACCGAGGTCATAGATATTCACCGGAATTTCAGGGTCATAGACCGACCGGCACGCCGCGACCACATCTTCGTACAAAGCGTGGTCGGTCGTTGACGGCGCAATCAGCGGCGCGCCTTCCATTGGGGTGTCGCCGTCCATGGCGTAGCCTTTGTCGAAGTACCTGAGTGTTCATATAAGGATTGGTGCGCCAAGCGTCCAGTGCGGTCAGTTTCGCCGTCGCGCGGCGGCGGCGGGGCGCACGCGTTTTTCGAGCGTGTCGTAAAGCCGCCCGACCACGTTGATGCCGCTGGCCTTTTCGATGCCCTCGAAACCGGGTGACGAGTTGACCTCGAGCACCTTGGGCCCCTCACTTGACCGCAGCAGATCGACGCCCGCCATGTTCAACCCGAAAGCCCGCGCCGCTTTCATTGCCGCTTCGCGTTCGCGGCGTGCGATCTTGACCACCTCCGCTGTGCCACCCTGATGCAGGTTCGACCGAAAATCGCCCGAGGCCGCCACCCGCCGCATCGCCGCGACCACACGGTTGCCGATGACCAGACACCGCACATCTTCGCCCGCCGCCTCTTTCACGAAATCCTGCACCAGAAAACTGGCCCGCAGTCCCCGAAAGGCCGAAATAACCGATTCCGCCGCCTTTCTGGTTTCCGCCAGAACCACACCCTTGCCTTGGGTCGATTCCAGAAGTTTGACGATCAGCGGCGTGGTGCCGACAAGGTCGATCAGATTGCGCGTGTCCTTGGGCGAATAGGCAAAAGCGGTCATCGGCATCCCGATCTTGTGGCGCGCGAGTATCTGGTGCGCGTGCAATTTGTCGCGGCTGGCGGTGATACCGTATGACCCGTTCACGCAGAATGTCCCGACCGTCTCGAACTGCCGGATCACCGCGGTACCGTAAGGCGTTATCGACGCACCGATGCGCGGGATCACCGCGTCAAACCGTGGCAGGCGCTCGCCATCGTAATGCATCTCGGGCGCGGCGGCGTTAATCGCCATATAGGCGCGCGCGGTGTCGATCACCTCAACGGTGTGACCGCGCTTTTCGCCTTCTTCGACCAGCCGGCGGGTCGAATAATTGTCCTCGCGGCTTAGTACCGCGATGCGCAATGGCCGGTCTGGTGCGCCTTCGCGGAAGGATTTGGATTCGTAGACCTTGTAACTCAGTCGCGGCTGGCAGTGGCTCTCGGTCGGGCTGATGATCACATGCTGCAGCGCCTGCCGGCCCAACAGCATTCGATAGGAAAGTTGCTCGCGGTCTGCCAGCGTAACCTCGATCGGCCAGCTGCGATTGCCGATAAAGATATTCGTCTCAATCACATAGCGCATTTCGCTGACCCCGTTGGACGAGGTAACCTCGCGGTGATCCAGGATCGGGGCCGCGCAGGGGATGCCAATATCGTCGCGTTTCGGGTTCGGCTGGACCGTGAACCGCACCTTGCGTTTGCCCGCTGGCCCAAAGGCCTTGATGTTCTTGGCATGCAAGGCCGATGTCTTG
This sequence comes from Dinoroseobacter sp., assembly GCA_965279125.1. Taxonomy (GTDB): domain Bacteria; phylum Pseudomonadota; class Alphaproteobacteria; order Rhodobacterales; family Rhodobacteraceae; genus Dinoroseobacter. Next base: position 3,586 of record CBDIHL010000021.1, on the reverse strand, counting down.
GCGCCGGTATCGATCTTGGCTTCAAGCGCGGGCAGGCCCAGATCGTGCAATGCCACCCATTCTTCCCACCCGAGCCGGAAGTCGGTAAAGGCGTTGTCCATGCGTTCCCTCGTTTTGTCCGTTCGGGTTTTGCGTGAATATGGGCACTAATCGGCGGGAAAAGGCAATTGCAACCAATGAGGCCACATGTCGGGCAGATTTTCATTCGCGGTGACGGGTCGGGACGGCAGGGCCCGGCGCGGTCAAATCACCACCCCGCACGGGGTTATCGACACACCGGCCTTCATGCCCGTCGGCACGGCGGCGACGGTCAAGGCGATGCTGCCCGAAAACGTGGCCACCACCGGCGCGCAGGTCATCCTTGGCAACACCTACCATCTGATGCTGCGCCCAGGTGCTGCCCGGGTCCAAGCCCTGGGCGGTCTGCACCAATTCATGAACTGGCCCGGATCGATCCTGACCGATTCCGGCGGATTTCAGGTCATGAGCCTGGCCGAGCTGCGCAAAGTGTCCGAAGTCGGCGTGCGGTTCAAAAGCCATATTGACGGGTCGGAACACATGATTTCGCCCAAAACCAGCATGGATATCCAGCGCGCGCTCGGCTCTGACATTGTGATGGCTTTCGACGAATGCACGCCCCATCCGGCCGAAAAAAACCGTGGCCGCCGACAGCATGCGCCTCTCGATGCGATGGGCGGATCGGTCGCGCGCTGCCTTTGGCGATCGACCCGGCCACGCGCTTTTCGGCATCCAGCAGGGCAGCGTGTTTCGCGATTTGCGCGCTGAATGCTCCGAGGCGCTGACTGCCATCGGCTTTGACGGCTACGCCATCGGCGGGCTGGCCGTGGGCGAAGGGCAGGATGCGATGTTCGAAGTTCTGGATTTTGCGACCGACATGCTGCCCGACGACCGTCCGCGTTACTTGATGGGGGTCGGCAAGCCCACCGATATCGTCGGAGCCGTGGCGCGCGGCGTCGACATGATGGATTGCGTACTGCCGTCGCGGTCGGGGCGCACCGGACAGGTGTTCACCCGACGCGGTGTGGTGAACATAAAAAACGCCCGCCACCGTGACGACCCGCGTCCGCTGGACGAGGCCTGCGCGTGCCCTGCCTGCCGGTCCTACAGCCGCGCCTATCTGCACCATGTTTTCCGGTCGGGCGAAATTATCGCATCAATGCTGATGACCTGGCACAACCTGCATTATTATCAGGAACTTATGGGGACAATTCGCTGCGCTATTCTGCGTGACGATTACGCCGAATTCGAGCGCTCGTTTCGCCATGAGCAGGCGCGGGGCGACCTCGCGCCAATCTGATCCGGTCGGCGCAAGCCCTTGGTAAGGCCCGAAAATAGTCGACTAAAAAGAAAATGTTGCGCGAATTCTGATCATTTGCTACGTTCGCAGAGCAATGGAGAGGGGATGCATCCCTGCTTCGTGCCTTTTTAGTGTGGGGGTTTACCATGAGAAAATTACTAGAGCCTCGGATTGAATTTCTGAATCAAAGGGATTCCCACAAGGCTTGATTTGTGATTCACCATATTTGGAGGTGGATCATGGGCAAGACACTATCACTGGACCTGCGTGAGCGGGTTCTTGCGTTCATCGTAGAGGGCCATTCGTGTCACGAAGCTGCGCGGCGGTTTCGGATATCAGCGGCGAGTGCCGTGCGGATTAGGCAGCGCCGCCGACAAACGGGTTCCATCGCACCAGCCAAGCGGGGCCGACCAAAAGGCAGCAGCAGACTGGAAGTGTTTGCGGGGTTTCTCAAGACAACAGTGGATCGCAGGCCAGACATTACGATGCCGGAACTGGCCGAGGCGCTTATTCAGGAACACGATATGCGGGCCGCTCCGGCAGAGCTGTCGCGCTTCCTCAAGCACCGGCTCGGTTACACATATAAAAAAATCCTTGATTGCAACGGAGAGGCGGCGCAAGCGGGTGCGCGCCGCGCGATACGAGTGGCGGCACCGAGCCCAGCCGAGGATGCGACTTGAGCCGCACAGGTTGGTCTTTATCCCCTCTCGGCAGATTGCGTTGCAATCGCCTGCCGGGCGAGGGACGAAACGGCGGTGACGACCAAGCTCACGCGCCTGCGCGGGAGATCTCCCTGCGGCGCGCGTCTGGAAGCGGATGCCCCCTTCGGCCATTGGCGCACCCAGACCTTCATTGCAGGGCTGCGCGTTGATGAGTTGACCGCTCCCTGGCTGCTTGACGGCCCGATGAACCGTGCTGCCTTCGATGTCTATATCGAAACACAGCTCGCCCCGACGCTTCAGCCCGGTGACGTCGTGATCGCCGACAACCTGTCTTCACACAAGTCCGCATGGGCGCAGGCGTTGCTGAAGGCGCAGGGAAACTGGATGCTCTTTTTGCCACCATACAGCCCCGACCTGAACCCACCTCTCAGTGATTGCCTTGCAATCACCTGCCGGTCAGCGGATCAAGATGGCCTTCTCCAAGCTCAAAGCCCACCTGCGAAGGATGGCCGCCAGAACATTTGATGCCCTGACTGAAGCCGTGGGTGACATCTGCGATCTATTCGAACCTCAAGAGTGCGAAAACTACTTCAGAGCTGCAAACTATGTTGCAGAATAAATGTCCGTAGCTCTAGCAACGCTTGCCGTGGTTTTGGCCGGTGCGGTTCCCGCTTCAGCGGCTACCGTTGGTCTGACCGTTGACGGTGGATGGTCGTCATATTTCTTTGGCGGCGCTGGTTCGGCCTGGTCCGACGATTATACGGTGACCGTTGTCGGCGCTGGCGCAATGCTGAAGGTGACTGACAGTTTCTGCATCGGCGATATATTTTCCGTCAGCGTTGACGGCGGTGCAGGAATGTCGACTTCCGCTATCGCTGCGGGTTCCTGTGGCGGAGCCGGAGATGAACCATTCGGTAGTGACTATCAGGCGGCCTATGACAGCGGGCTTTATTCGACTGGTTCGTGGTTCCTGGCTGCAGGCAGCTATGCAATTTCGGGTATTGTAACAACGTCGCCGTTTGGCGGTGGTGCCGGTGGCATCAGCGTACAGTCGGTTCCGATTCCGGCCGCATTGCCGCTTCTTGGCTTTGCGCTTGGCGGTCTCGTGATCGCTGGCCGTCGCAGGAAAAAAACGCAAGCCTGATTTGATCTTAAATCTTTAGGCATCTTGCCTACGCCCCGCGCCGGATCACCGGCGCGGGGCATATTCAGTTGACGATTTGATCCAATGCTTGCGCACGCTCAAACCCGCGCCATTGACCGGGCTTCAAACCGGCGGAGCACCGGTAGCGGTGCCTTGGTACCTGAATCCAGAAACCCTCGCGCCCGCAGATCATTACAGATTTCATCGCCCAGAGCTTCGACGGCGCGCGGCCCATGCGACAGGCTTTCGCTTTCGATCCCGTGACAATGCACCAGCCGGTGACTGTCCAACAGCAGATGAAAATATTCGACGCCCTCGGGCGGCAGAATTCTCTGAATGCCGGGCCAGCCGACCAACAGCTTGGCTGCACACAGCGCCTGCGGCATGCCAAGTGCAAGTTCAACCTGCGCGCCCTCAACGACAACCCGGTGATCGGGTGACAGAAGCACCGCACGTTCGGGC
>CBDIHL010000020.1:0-8967 GCA_965279125.1 Dinoroseobacter sp. | reverse complement strand
CTCGGCCGTCGCGACACCGTCCGGCAAGTGGATGAGGCCGGGCAAGACGACCAACCGCGCGCGCTCGCCCATGCCGGTGTCGACGGCGTCCACGAAGGTCGTCGCGCCGACATCGTACTTGGCCCACAGCAGGGTGGGGTCGAACTCCTCGCCAGCGCCTAAGCCCTCCATCGCAGGGAACTCCGGCAGACGGAGCACCACCCTCTGCATGTGCAAGCCGACGGGCTGCTGCACCGCGAGCGCGACGATGAAAGCCTCCTTCGGGAACGCCGTGCCCTCGTCGTCGTCGCCCAAGACGCCCAGCGCGCAGTGGGCGAAGGTCTCCCGGTGACTGCAGACGAGCGGCACCCACCAAGGAGGCGAAGGCCTCGTGACCTCGAGCTGCTTCCCTATGGAGTCCAAGATCTCCCGCTGCCCCTCGTCCGGCGAGACGACCGCCTCGTTGTGGAACATGTTCGTCCCCTGCGGGCTGCCCCTCATGCCCTGCCACCAAAGGCCGAAGCGCTCGATCTCCGAGGACAACAACCTGCCCGCATCGATCGTGTTCAGCACACCTCGGTTGTGGGGTGGGACCGCTCTACCGCTCGGTTTGCCCGACTACTGGCCAACGGCTCCAGAGGCGGCGCCGCCCCAACGGGCAAGCGACGCTCGCCGGAATTTCGGGGGGGGACAGGGCGCTAGCGCGAGGAGGTGGCCCTGACCGAATACTGTTTGCCAATCATGCCGGCGAGAAGGCTGGGCGTCCCCATGAGGCCTGAGCAATTTCTGATCCACCAGCCCCATTTCGAAGCGTCGCAAGATCTACCAGCGTCTGGCGGGGCCGGAGCAAAAACACGATTCAAGAGCACAAGTCAAACGGCCAGGAATTGCGAATCTTGTACCGCCTACCCGGTGTTGCTTTCGCCCGAAGGCCAATCTTGGGCGGCCAATGCCCAATCATTATCATAATGCCCAATCATGTCGGTCGAGCAGTGTACGACAGCAAGAGAAATAAGCGGGGCGCGGCGAGCGCTGAGCAGACATGCAAGTTTGAGGGCGAACCTTCGGCCTCGAAGCGGTGCTCGTGAAACTCCGGGCAGGGCGGAGCACAATGCTTGTGCAACCGAAGCGGTGCAACTCTGGGGCGCGACTGGGTACAAACGACTTTCTCCCGCGAAGGTTCCCTGAAAAGTCAAGCATGGGCCGGGCACGCTTCTGACGAGGGCGGGCGAGGGGCGCGGACTTGCATGCAACCATGGGGACGAGCGGCCAACTCCGATCCCCGGCAATCGGACGAGCAAGTGCCCCAATGCAGATATGGACATGGCCGGAAAGTCTAGCCCGCCCGTAGACTACAGAGACTCTTCTTCTCCCCGGGAACTAGGAAACGACGCCGAAGCCAAGTCGGGCAAACCTGTGCTGGGCAAGTGGTGAAGAACCGGACAAATACAATCATGAAGCGCCCCCGTCCCGGTCCGCATGCGTGCGGCGATCCAACATCAAGAGCTGGCCGGCGATGTAGCCGGCGTCGTCTAACTTCTCGGCGGCGCGCTGCTCGCGGACCCGCGCGGCCTCGGCCTCGAGGGCGCGCTTCTCCATGACCGAGAGCTCGTTGTAGCGCTCGTTGTGCTTCGCGATGCAGCGCTTCTGCAGGCCATTGCCGATGTCGGACCCCCCGGCGCCAACGCTGACCTTAGCTTGCCGGATGGCTTGCGAGCAGAAATGGTTCGCGCCGGTGTAGCGGATCTTCTTGCTCGCCTTCAACAAGGACTCGAAGCGCCGACGCAGCTTGTCCTCGCCCTTGTCGGCCGCCGACATGCGGAAGAGCGGTCTGGCCTCGTTGACATAGGCCCGCATCTCGAGCTGGCGCTGGCCCAAGGTGCCGTGGAAGCGCTTCGCGAAGGCACCGGCGGCATGGCCTTTCTCGACGAGGCCGATGCTGCAAGGCGCATCCTGGAGCAAGCGGATCGCCTGCCGCGTCTGCTGCGGCATGAGCTTGGCGCACATGTGAATCTGCTTCGTGAGCGGGTCGAGGCTGCCGATGTCCACCGAGAGGAGCTGAGTCAAGTTGTTTTCGAGCGAGCCTTGCGACAAGGCCAAGGGGTACTCGCGGAGCGAGGCGTACGCATTCCGGTCCAAGTAGGCCATGGACACTTGCACCATCTCCAAGGTGTAGCTGCGCAAGTGCGGCCCGGTGAAGCCAGGCTCCGCGATGACGTCTGCCAAGGTGTCCCAGACCAAGCCAGGCAAGTCGCGGAGGTACTGCGCCTCGGTCAAGATGTCGTCCCACAAGGCGAGGGCCCGCAAGAGCCACCTGTCGTCCTTTCAGATGTGACGTTTAAGGGGGGAAGGCGATAGGGTGGGGTTGGCCAGTCTGCTCGGCCATCGGCCCGGCACGAAGTCGATGGCCGAGCCTGGTAACCCGAACGAGAGGGCACAAGCAAAGGCAAACCTCCTCACCTAGTCTCGGTGACTTGCTGCCACAGTCCATTTTGTTTTTGTGTCAGCCGCGGCTATCTTGACTTGAATATGGGCCAAGCAAAGCGTGCCTCAATAAAAGCGCCTGAGTATAACCAAGAGGGGCTTCGAATCCTTGTAGGCCACATTTCGATGTACTCGCTGCCTACCCTTAGCTTACTAACGACTCGCGGCCTAGCGTGCACCCCTTCCCCACCGAACAGTCGCTCTTCGGTGGATCATGCCGTGATGTGCAAGTTATGCAATCGGGAAGGTTTTCTGATTTGTGTGGCGGCCCTGCTGTCCTCCAGAAGAGAGAGCACGAAACCCTCCAAGGGGTAGCACCCCAACGCCGCGATGCCGATGTACTTCTTGATCTGCGTCGTCAACCTCTTCTTCGCCGCGCCCAAGTAGTACTTGTCATTGTTCTGCCCGTACCGGTCTACGAGGGTGATGAGGTTCTCGAGGCCGACCAGCAAGGAACCCATGAACAGCCTCGCCGAGACGCCGACTGCAGCGCAACGGGTGTCGGACCAATTCTGCCACCGCAAGAACCAGTGCACGACGGCCTGCGCAAGAGAAATTCGGACTAGGAGCGCGGTGTCTATATCACTGTGCGAGGGGTCCACCGATCGCCCATACGCTCTGCCCCGCACACCTTGCCCTGCCACCCGGCCCAAACCCAATGACTGACGGCCAAGTGCAACGGTGGGGCGACACCCGAAGCGCATGGAACGCGACGCTGGAAACGCCAACCAAATGTGCTTAAACACCTTTGGCGCTACTGCCGTCAAGCATCGCCTGAAGATACAAGCTTTGAGAGGGTCCTTCCCGCCCGTGCGCCCGAGCCGCACCTAGGGGAAGATGCGCTTAGCGAGCCCGCCCGCTCTGCGCAAGTGTTGGAAGGAATCAAATCGCGATGGCAAATCGAGCGCAGTGCAGACGAACCACCGGGGAAAAAGACGCCGAGCAGAAGCCGATGAAAGAGCCGGCAGGCTTGGCGCGAAGCGGTGGCTCGAAATGCTGAAGCTCGCACCCCGAAGACCCAACACTCAACCTCGATCCTCTCCATGCAATCCGGCGCGTCTTGTAGATCCCGCCGCACCAAAAGGACCCCCCGCCGATGGTCCCACCGGGGGTCGACCGCCAACACGAACTCGAGGAGCGGCGCCGGGACGCCCAAGGCGGTCCAAAGGGAGCCCCTGTCGTCGCAGCTGCCCTCGGGATCCTCGAAGCGGACCTTGCTCGAGACGTGCAGGCGCACGAAGGAGTGCAAGGCGTCGCTCGAGTTCCGGCACGACTTGATGCACAAGTGGGTGTCGTCGACGACTTCCTCGCTGGTCCAAGGCGAGAGGCCCCACTTCACAGCCGACGAGCCGATGTGGAGGATACACCGCATGCCGAAGACCCAGTCCTTGGCTTTGCGGAGGAGCAGTGCGTCCGGCTCGTCGTCGCTCAACTGGTAGTGGATCTCATGGCGCGCCTTGTGTTGCGAGGGGGCGGGGGTACCGTTGCATACGAAATCTTGAAAGGGCCGGCGAACCAACGATGCATACAAGCAACCCCGAAAGTAATCGGAAAGCTCGGCTTATGTCGAGTGTGATTGGCGATGGTAGGAGGGCGGGGGGGAGGGGGTGGGAGGCGGTGGTGGTGGGCGGGTGGGTGGGGGAGGTCGGAAGGGCGCGAGGGGCGGGGCGGGGAAAACGTGCTTCCGAAGTCGGGAAAAAACGCGGTCGAGCAGATAAGTCCAGACGCTGGGGGGAGCCCTCTCCCCGCACACAAAACATGCGGCGAGGTATGGAGCGCTGAAGCTGTGACGCGCCCCCGGAGCCCCCGCAAACGCCAAGCGCGCGCCCTCTGCCGACGGGTGAAGCTGGCCGAGTGAAGGCCGTCCTGGAGGTACATGCTGACGATGATCTGGTCCGGCAGCGACAGCCGCACGAACGGATCGCGCAACGACGCGCCGAAGATGTGCCAGCCGGACTTCGCCCCCATCAAGCGCGGCTTCCGCAACTTCAACACCATCTGGATGGTACCTGTGGCGTCGTAGCTTTTGAGGATGCTCTTCTCCGCCAGGAACTCCGCCTTGAAGGTGCCCGTCCGTTTGGCCGCCTTGTCGCCCATGCGGACACTCAACGTCCGAGATACTTCGGTGCTCCAGCCGTCGCTCATGTACACGACGAGCGCCGGGGCGTCCAACCCCCTCGCCTGGGCGATCATGTCGTCCCACCGCAAGTCCAAGCACCGAGCAACACCACCGGCGAGCGATATCACCATTGTCCGCTCCTTATCGTCGAACATCCTGGACGAGTGCCCGAGCTTCTCGACATCGCTGCGCGCGATATCGCCGGGCGACGGATCGCCCCGCTCCGCCATGCTAAGACCGCCGCCCGCACTGCCCTCGCCAAACGGCTACACCGTGCGACGCTCAACATGCGAGCGACCTCCTCCATGCAAGAAGAGGTATCCGAACCCACCTTCCTCCATCCGCCCCTGTGGCGACTCCGCAAGAGACTTGATAAGACGGAAATGCCGATACGATATTTCAGTCATGAGCTCGGCTTGGATTCTGACGATGAGGCGATGACCGGCAAATTTCTCTTGCAAAGAAATCCCAGAGATTTCTACGCGACGCTCACGATGAAATTCTCAAGGTCTCTAGACATGTTTTTTTCCTCCGGAAATCGGCGCCAATCGTTGTCTGATTATGCTGTGCATTGCCGGACTAAAAAATCAGCAGCTGACGTCCTCGGTTCCCGACAGACCACGATGCCGGGTGGTAATTCCGCCTATCTTGCGGATCTCCAAAATGCCGTCAAAAAGCAGGTTTTTTGAACGATTTTTCCGGCGCCAAACCGAACGTATTTTTAAGGAATTCGTTTTGAAAATAATTTCGTGTCGGTGGTCTTTTCGTGTTCAAGGGAATCCAGGTGTGAGAACTGCGTCAACGTCAAGGGATCCACTTCGTAGCCATACAGCCCGCCCGCCAGGATCAAGGAGCGTCCCATATTGAGGCCAACGTCCGCCGATTGTCCCAACCGGCGGATCCTCGCTCCATATCTCGCTGAGGCGGCAACCCTCTGGTCCGCGATCGGGTTTCGCACCCCCACGCGGCGTTGGCAGACCCCCAAATCCTTGGCCTGTCGGACCACACGCCCCTTGGTATTCCGGCCACAGGGCGGTCCACGCCGCCCGCACCGCCGCCGTCGGGCCCAAAATCTGTTCTTTGGCGTCGTTGAGCACCATAGTATCCTCCCGCAGGGCCTGTTTAACCTGGCACAGGTCGCGTCCCAAACAGGCCGCCGCACCTCGGGCCGTCGCATGCACCGCTTGCAGGGTGGCATCATCCACGTAGCCACGGAAAACGCAATACGAGCAATGTGCTGCCATCGGCCGCAGGAATCCTTCCAGCACATCCTTGGCATAGGCGCAGCCTGCCGGCAGCCCGCAGTGTCCCACCGCGATGTCACTGACTGCGCCGTGCACGCGCACCCTGCGCGGGGCGCGATGCATGTCAAACAACATCTGCATGAGGCGCGGCGGCGCGCCGAGCTCCAATGCCCGCCTCGCGGCGAGTCGATGCGGCACGCGTTCATAGCACTTCGAGCAGTCAAGAAATGCCGTCACGGTCTGGTCGCCTGCGGCCTCCGCAAGCTCGTCCGTAACCCGCGTGACCCACGCTTTCTCCGTAGCTCCAAGCGTCTCTCCTCCTTGCACACTCCGTCGCCAAGCCTTGGCGTCACGACGGCGGCACGCCATCCAAATACGGTAAATCATGGGCAGCAGCCCGACGGGCCTCGAAGCTGTCCCTCATGCACGGCCTTGTCTTTGGGATTTAAGGGCCACGAGGACTTGGCGTAGGTCCTCCGGCCATTTCCCTTGTCGTCTCGGCCCGTTATTCAACACCTGGGCAAGCGCCACCAAGGAGCTCCTGGCGGGAGCACCCGAATTTCCTCCGGGCCCCCAATGGTCCAGCCCCCGCGCCTTACGGCTTGACATCCGTCGGGTCACCGGAAGAATTTGCTGACTGGTGATAGGTTCCAAGCGGCGGGCCCCGCAAATCTTCCCAACCCTCGTCCGGCCCGGACGTCCAGAAGGAACTCCATTCCTCGATACCTTTGCGGGTCCGGTCCCCGAGACCCATCGGGCAATCATCCCGACCCCAATTCAACGTTTCTTCCCGCACGATGGGCTGGATGCGTTTCACCCATCCAAACACCGAGCGCGCCCGACTGGCGAGGTTGCCCTTGACCCAGTCGCGCCAGGCTTGCGACCGTCGGAATCGAAGGCGTCGACGCGCCTCGTCCAAGCGCCGTTGCGTGTCGGGCTCCTCCAATTCGGCATCAGCGGGCAGCCTACGTCGAATCGCTCGCGCTTCTTCCAGCGCCTTCTCCCCTCCATGGGCCTCGAGCGCCCGGATGCGGCGTAACCCCCTCACGACAGTTTCCAACTGTCGCACTTCTTTCGTCTCGACGTCCCCGCTATGATTCTGGGGCCCGCTGAGTGTGGCGGCTCTCAGTACCGGGGGCACCCCCGTCTCGCCGCACCTTGCCGGACTTCAAAGGCCTGGCAGAGAAACAATTCGGCCGCCGAGGTCCACGCGGCCCACGAGGACCCAGCCTCAGTCAGATCCACCGTCGGGGCACCCGAAGGCTCTCTATCCACCGGGAAAGGTTCCGGGGCAACGACACGTTGCCCTAAATCGAGCTCAGAAATGCTCGGCACGAGCAATTCGACAGGCACATGGTCCTCACTGGGGTATCCGGCTCGGACCCCCACCTCTCCGGCACCTAGCCCCGGGGTGACCAAGAACCAATCAATCGTGCGGCCAAACCTCCCCGTGGGCACCCCGGGGCTCTTAGCAAGGCCTGGGGCCCGCCAGAACTCCATCACCTCCTCGGGTGTCGCATTCCAATCTCCCCCAACCACGTGCTGACAACGGCCCACCTGCAACATTTCATTGCGGACCCGATCCCACAGATCCTCATTCAAGGACTCGTCCGTACAAGTCCTGTCCCATCCGTACACACAATGGAGGTGTAAGGCGGCACGCCTTGTGAAAGGAAGCATAGCGCGCAAATAGCGGTGGTCATACCTGCCCGTGCCCCGCACAACGAGAAGTGGTTGCCTTCCGAGGATAGCCAACCCTCCGCTGCAGCCATGCGGCCCGCCACGCTGCGCCTCCGTCCATGCTCCCCGCCAACCCATGGCATTGGCCAGAACCTGAGCGCTGGCGAGGTACCCGCCATCAAGGCGGTGCTCCTGCAAGAAGAGCACCTCCACCTCCTGCTCCAAAGCCCATCGGAGGGCATCACGACCACCTCCCACGTTGAGGCTGAGGATCTTCCACGGGCGGGCACTAGCCACCTTACCTTCACACCAGGCACGACCCCCGGGGGCCGTCCCCCTCCCGAGGCCTGGGGTCTCGGACGGCCTGTCGGGGTACCCGACCGCATACGTGTGAGGCCCCGCGGCAATTCCGACAACGATGGTCCACAAAGCCCCTCCACTGCCATAGCGGGTCACCCGCGCCTGGTCGCGGACTCGGGGAATCGTTTGGATCGTCACCCCCCAGACCTGCGCAGCCAGCGCGAGCGTGAGCCCTGGGGACGGGTCGCCACCCCCCATTAGGTTCCGACGGAATTCTTCTTCGGCCTCCGCACTTCCATCTTGACTGATAGTATGCCACACGGGTCCCAGGTGCTGGCCCAGCACCCACTTCACATCCCCCACGGGGATTTGTGCCCAGAAAGCCAAGGCGCGAAAAAGGCCGGTACTTCCTGGCCCCATCTCAGAAAGCTGCAGGCCCTCCAAACCCGTGGCCCGCACCCCTTTCGGAGGCCCCGGGTTGCGGGCCTCCCCGATGCGGTCACAACGCGCTGTTCGGACAAGGCGTGGCTCAGCCCGGGTCCCAGAAGTCAGAATGCCGTGCAAAGACAAGAGGGCGGTACGCCCCCACATTCTGGGCTCATGGCGGGCACCGCCTCTTTGGCCCTCCCATTCCTGTGGTCCCCGTGGCTCATGGGGATTTCGCTCCGGATCTCTACCGACAGGTCTCCAAAAGCCCTGGGGTCCGGCCCGGCCCCGACTGTGCTTTCGGGCATCATGGCGGGCACCGCCCTTCTGGTCCTCCCCTTCCCGTGGTTCCCGTGGCACACAGGAATTCTCCCACCTGCTCTGAATAGAGTCTCGCTCACACGCGTCACGGCGCAAGGAGCCGATGTGCACGGGCTCCGGCCGCCGGTCCTGGGCCCTCAGGGCCCTGTTCAACAACTCTGGCGGGCACCGCCAATCGCCGACACGGACACAACGCTGACGGACCTCCGGCCGGGGCACCCGGCCGTCTGTGGCACATTCTCGCGCACATACGTCTGATTTCATGGCGGCACGCCATAGCCCTGAACGCGGTGGCCGGGCCGACGGCCCGGCCCCCCCGCCCCTACCGGTCGCCCGGGCGAGGGTCCCGGGGCGGCACGCCCCGGGCCCCATACCCGGGTCGCCGATCCCTCCAACACACGTGTCACTGCGCCT
>CBDIHL010000019.1:0-17394 GCA_965279125.1 Dinoroseobacter sp. | reverse complement strand
GAGGGTGCCTATCACGGGCCGCCGCGCATTCCTGACTGGAAAATGAAGAAAATTCTGCATTCCTCAGACTCACCGCATTTCGTGGCGTCCTTGCTGAGGTCCGAGGTTCTGCGTATGGAGCACGCACCAAAATTCAACCATCAGAACGCGTGGTCATACGAAGAGTTCGTGAATGTGGCCGCGGCATGCGGTTTTGAACGGATCGAATGCCCCGATGTCTGCAGCGCTTATAAGCACATTCCCGACATCGAAATCATGCGGGACATCAGCCACTACTACGTATTCAAAAAAGCCAAGGCGTGAGTGTCTAGGCCTGCATATCAGTCCGACAACTTACTCACATACATCTGATAAAGCGGCGCCGTCAGAACTTGCACTTTATTGAAATTCACATTGACGAAGGCGTCGATCGCGAGCTTCGGACAATGCAAAGGGCTTCTGTCCCCGGGAAGATTGTCCGACCACAAATAGTCGTCGAACACCATTAGGCCGCCAACCTGGAGCAGTTTAAAAGCAATCGTCGCGTCGCACAGCACGTCGGACGCTTGATGCGATCCATCAATATAGATGAAATCGAAATAGTTTCTTTTCCCCTGGGCAAGAAGCCGCGCGAGGCTGATGTCAGAAGCATCCTTGTGAACAACAACATCCACTTTATGGAGCGCCTTGGCCTTCGCGGTTTTGATATTGCGGTTAAACAGCGTTTCAACCACGTCCATGGACGTACCCTGATGTTCGGCGCTCCCGGCCCAGGTATCGATGCAGTGAACCTCAAGATCCTGAGTCTTCCCCAACGTCTCGATGAGATAACAGGCGCTCGCCCCCTCGTAAGATCCTATTTCCAGGATTTTTGCCGGCTTGAGTTCGGGAATAAGGTGATCCCAAATCGGCTTCGCTTTTTCGTCAAACCAGGTGGCGGTAAACTCAAAATCGCTCATGCTATAATCCAATATGTGTATGGTGGTTCGGTGACTGTCCGGCTAGGGCATTGATGAATCTATACAATGTCGCCATCGACACGCCCCACCCGCGCAGTACTTTTTAGCATTAAGTCTTTGTAAAAAAACATATTATTTTAGTCAATCGCGGGCAATACCAGCCCCTGGCCAGCACATGTCCCAAATCGCCAATCAATTCATAAGGCCCAAACTGCAGGAAGCCATCGGTCTGCATCAGCAGGGCCAGTTGGATGCCGCCGCCATTCTCTACGCCGAAATCCTGAAACTGAATCCGGCGCATTTCGACGCTTTGCATTTGCTGGGAGTTGCTGAACTTGGCCGCGGCAAGGTGGAGGAAGCGGCCGTTCTCATTACCAAAGCGCTGCAAATCGACAAGAGAAGCGCAACCGCCCATAACAATTTCGGCATGGTCCTGCGCACACAAAAACGCTTCGCGGAAGCCCTTACCTCCTTTACCCGGGCGATCAATCTGAAAGCAGACTACGCCGATGCCCACTATAACCGCGCGTCAATTCTCTTAATTCAGCAAGACTATGAACAGGCCATCGCCGGTTTCAGGAAAGCCATCTCGCTCAACCCGAATTACTTGCAGGCTCATTTGAATTTGGGCATCGCCCTCCATGAGGCCGGCGACGACGCACGCGCCATCGCCCACTACACCACCGCCCTCGCCTCCAACCCCACCTATGCCGAGGCCCATTGGAATCGCGCGCTGCCGCTGCTGGTGCAGGGCAAATTGGCCGAAGCCTGGGCGGATTACGAATGGCGCTGGAAGTGTCCGGACTTCAGATCGAAACCCCGCGCTTTCCCGCAGCCGCTCTGGCGCGGCGAAGACCTCGGCGACGGCAAGCTTCTGCTGTGGGGCGAACAGGGTTTGGGCGACGAAGTTCTTTACGGCAGTCTGGTCGGTGAGGTGCTGGAGCGCGGCATACCCGTCCTATGGGAAGCCGATCCACGCCTCGTCCCGCTCCTACGGCGTTCGTTCCCAGGCGCGGAGATTGTTGAACGCACAGACCCGCCGCACCCGTCGACAGCGGCGTCCGAGGTCCGCGCCCAGATTCCGCTGGGCAGCCTGGGCCAGTATTTCCGCAAGGACACCGCCAGCTTTTCGGCGCACCCCCGGAGCTATGTGAAGGCCGATGACGCCCGTGTCCGCGCGTTTCGCGGCCAGTGCGGCCTCCGCCCCGGCCAACGCCTCATCGGCCTATCATGGAGCAGTACGAACCCCGATTTTGGCGTGCATAAAAGCACCAGCCTCGAGGATTGGGCGCCGATCATAGCCGCCGCCGGCGATACGGCGCGCTTTGTTGACCTTCAATACGGCGACACCTCCGCCGCGCGCGCGGCGGCCGGGCTCGACCTTCTGCATTTGGATACGCTCGACCTCTTTAACGATGTCGATGGCGTCGCCGCGCTGATCGCCGCATGCGATGTGGTCATCAGCGTCTCCAATACGACTGCCCACATCGCCGGCGCCCTGGGCGTACCGGTTTGGGTCTTGCTGACGCGCCATGCCGGAAAGCTCTGGTACTGGGGCACGGAAGAAAGCGGTTCGCTTTGGTATCCGTCCGCGCACGTCTTCAAACAGCGGACAGCGGGTGACTGGCGAGAGGTCACGGCCCGCATTGCGGCAGCCCTCACAGCACTCCCACGCCCTGGCGTCTCACGTTCCGATTAACGCTGCGCCTGGGCGGTTTTAGGCTCCGGATGCACAATGAAAGCCGGCACCGCATCGATCGTATAGGCCGACGAGATATACGCATTCTCTCCGGTCTTGGGATCGGGATATGCGTCGGCGGACTTCCGCAAGGCATAATACAACCCCGGAATGTCAAAGCCCGCATTCAACTCAAAAGTCGTGCCGCCTGTCGCCCAACTCGTATAGAGCGTGCGCCAATTTTGATAGCCGCCGACAATACCCTTGGCCGTGCCGTCCGCGTTAAAGTGCAACCGCAGCCGCCCATCCCTAAAAGCATACTCCGCTTGGGCGAAGGGCTCACCCGGCATGAAAAAATCAAACCTGTCCGTGACCAGGGTCCCGTTCTTGATTTTGCCGTGCGCCTTATTGACGTCGGTGCGCGGCGTCGGGTCCGGCGTAAACGTCATATCGGCCTGGGGCTGACCTGTTGAGTCCCGCACAACGGGCCGGGTCGCGCGCTGCACCGTAACCATGACGTCGTCGTCATTCTGATCATCGTCGATACCGCTCACCTCGATGATCCACGCCGGGGTGTGGTCGCGCATCATGTCCCATTGAATTTCCGGGAAGGTCGGCAGCTTGCCACGGGCACTACGCAGTTGGCTGACGCAGCCCACAACCCGGTAAAACTGATTGTCGACACCCTTCTCGCCGGTCTCAATGTCGACAAAATCCTCCGGCGTGTCGCGACCGTCGAGGTTAAAGCCCAGGCCCGTATGCCCCTGCCCCAGTTTCAGCATGGGATCGGGCGTCGCCGTCGGATTGATGTATGCGTTCACCGGCTTACCGTCGATGATGCCGCGATTGCCAACATCCGCACTGCGCATGGTATTGGGAAAATCCTCCATCAGCCTTTCGATCTCAGCTGGCGGCGTGTTGCGCTCCTTAAGGATTCTGCGGAACGTGCCATCCGCGCCGGGATTGATGCCTTCAGGACAATCGCTGTCGACTGAAGCGTTCCCGTAGTAAACCCAGCTAACGACGAATCCCCGCGTGTCCGCGGCTTGGGTCGTTGACGCAAATGCAAAAGCCGCCGTAGCGGCCAACAATCCATGCCGGAAAATGGACACCACGGCGAGCCTCCCCTCTCCTGGAACCACTGCTCCAACTGTCCGCCTAAAGGGCACACGATGCAAACACGATGACGTGCGGTTCAGCGAAAGCTGTGTAACAGCCGCGCCTGTTACAGGCGTATCACAACAAAAGGGCGGCTTTCTGGGGTGCCTGTAAAAGCTCCGGCCCCTCATTTCTGACGCTGTTCACCGCCCGGCTGACCGGCGTCATCGTCATTCCTTCCGCCGCGCGGGGTTTGAGCAACGGCATGACGTTCGTCGTGGCCTGACCTTCGGCGTCGAGCCAGGCATCGAAATCCGCCGGCTCCAAAATCACCGGCATACGGTCGTGCACCGCACGGATCAGTTCGTTAGCGCTTGTGACGATGATCGTAAAAGATTCAATCGCCTCTGCTGCAGGTCCGTTCGGAATCCACCGCTCCCAGAACCCCGCGAACGCCATGGGCTTGCCGTCGGCGCGCGAAAAAAGATAGGGCTGCTTGCCGCCCGCTTCGTCTTTCCATTCATAAAAACCATCGGCGACAACCAGCGCCCGGCGAAACTTCAAGGCGTCACGGAATGCCGGTTTCTCGGCCACGGTTTCGGCGCGGGCATTGATGGTGCTGAAAGCGATCTTCGCATCCTTCGCCCAAGACGGAATTAAGCCCCAGCGCATCATCGACATCGTGCGGCCCGCATCGGTGTTGCGGACGACCGGCGCGCTTTGAGTCGGCGCGATGTTATAGCGGGCTTCTAGGTTGAGGCGGCCCGCCCGAATTTTGAAATCTTCAATGATCACGCCTGTCGGCGTGGTGAGTT
This sequence comes from Dinoroseobacter sp., assembly GCA_965279125.1. Lineage (GTDB taxonomy): Bacteria > Pseudomonadota > Alphaproteobacteria > Rhodobacterales > Rhodobacteraceae > Dinoroseobacter. The sequence goes on along the minus strand of CBDIHL010000019.1, from coordinate 12,865 downwards.
TATAGCGCCCGCACATGGCCGCATTCAGACATCAATCTGCCGGAAACATCAACCGCATGCTGCAACCGAAACGCGCAACTTTAGAAAGGTTAATTTGATAAATATGCACATAGCACGCAACCACAGCGGAAATCGCGCGTTGTCTGTGTAACCCGATCCGCTGGACGGTCACTTTCTCCGTCAGCGCCCCGTGCGAGGATGCTGGTATAGCCCCCGGCCCATCTCCGCCAAGGCAAGGTTAAGCGGAAGGACAGGAATGGGCTTCGGGAGATAGAACATGCTTACGTTTCTTGAATATTCGCCGGTCCTCGACACCATTCTCGTGATCGCCCTGGCTTTGGTGGTGTGGGCGGCTTACCGCGAACTACGCAGCCGCTCATCGCGCAACGGCTACGAATCCTAATCGCGCAGCACAATGCACCACGATAACGGGGGCTGCCACTGGCAGCCCCCGTTTTGTATGGGCGGATAGGCTAATCGGCTAGCGCGATTGAAGTGTCGCAACGGCCTTCAGTTGCGCGATTCCACCAAGAAGCCTAACAATCTGCAGCGACAATTCCTGCAAGGCCGGCGCGAATTTCTTCGGCAAAACGCTAAACTGCACCGCCACGTAAATATTACGCAGCTCATCTTCCCGCGTCGACGTCGAGTGCAGCGGGCCGATCAGCGACGAAAGCTGCCGGGCTATGCTATCTCCGAAATTGTTCGGGGTGCGAAGATAGGCATTAATCGCCCGTGCAACCATCGGATGATAGATGTATGTGGCATCTGACATGGGGGTACGCCTCTTACTGCACACTCATATGCAATAAGTCGAACGCCACCCGAATTGTTCCAAGTTAAGCGCTTGCCCGGTTATGACAATCTTGGGAGCGTTAGCGTGAAAGCTCACCAATAAAGGCAAAAAAGCGGTGCACCGGCTACCCGGTGCACTGCCTCAATGGACGTTCTGCGCCTCTATTTGCCGAGATGTTTGTCGAACCACACCGCGATGTAGTCATAGGTATCCTTTGACTCCGGTGTATCGGGTTGGGCGTTAAAGACGCCATGCCAGCCGCCTTCAATGACGTAAAGCTGCGCGTCGATGCCCGCCTTTAAAAGGCGCGTATGCAGATAAGCTGCGGGGCTCATATCTCCAGCCCGCGTGCCCGTCACCAGCAAGGTCGGTGGGAATTTTGCCAGGACCGCGGCGGATTTTACCGGCGCCGCCATGGGGTCGTCCTTGCTGGCGGTCGACATATACCCTTGCGGAGGCATGGGCGCTTTGGGTGGCGTGAAAACACCGCCGGCGCCCCACGGGCTTACATCGCCGGGGCCCCCGCCACCGCCTGCGCAGAAGACGCCAATGCCCCCGGGGTTCGGCAGGTTGTGGGTCTGGAACCACGCTGCGGCCTGCGCCGTCAGGGAGCCGCCGGCCGAGCAGCCGTAGATACCGATGTTCTCGGCCTTATACTCTTTCAGCAACTCCTTATAGACCGTGGCGACGTCTTCGCTCGCCGCTGGGAATTTATGCTGCGGCGCTTGCCGGTAATCCACAGTCACGACTTTGATCTTCATGCGTCCCGCAACCGGAATGGATTCTTGCAATCCACCCGCGCCCGCACCGGTATAGAATCCGCCGCCGTGCAGGTTAATCATCACGCGGTTCTTGTTCTCGGCCGCGATGCCGCTTTTCGGAATCACGATGTCCGTGGGCACGCCGCCGTAGACCTTGTGTTCGACACTGACGGGATGAATCTCTTTCCAGCGGTTGAGCGACTCACCGATGATTTTCTCGTCGTACTCTTTCCAATACTTCTTCCACACCTCCATGGGCGCATCCATGGCGGGCGGTCCCGGCCAGATCGTCAAATCCACGACCTGTTTGGCATAAGCTTTTTTGAGCTCGGGGCTCATGAATGCGGACAAGGGATAGGAAAATGCCGGGATGTGCAGCGTGCCGTCGGCATCCCACGTCACCTTGGCATCGCCCGTATAGCGCGGAACTTCAGCCGCCCACGCCGCCGTGGCCGCCATGACAGCCGCACCCGTTAGCCAGATAGCCTTAAACCTCGTCATGCTTCTTTCCCCTCCCAGGATAATGAAACAGAGCCGTTTTAAATTATCTGTAGTCGCGGAAGTAGGCCCTCACATCGTCGATCAGCAGTTTGCCGTTCTCAAAGGCCGCGAAGTGACCACCGCTCGGCGCGTTGTTCCGCCGCACGAGATTGTAGACGCGGTTGATGTACTGGCTGGGTGCCGGAATGGCGATGTCTTTGGGAAACAGCAGCATCGCCGTCGGTACTTTGATCTTCTGGCCCGCGGGCATCACCCGGCTTTTAGGGTCCAAAAATGAATTATAGAGCCACGCCGTCGCGTTAGAGCCGTTCAGCCAGTACAGCATCACGTTGGCCAGAAGGTGATCCTTGTCGAAAGGCAGATCCGGGACAATCTCGCCCGGCACCGTCCAGCCGTGAAACTTCTCCAAAATCCACGCCGCGCAGCCCGACGGTGAATCCTGCAATCCATAGGCCACAGTCTGCGGTTTCGTGGCGTTCATCATGTGATAGGCGATTTCGTGCGCGCGGCGCGCCAGGTTGCGCTCTTGCCATGCGGTTTCCTCGGCATCCAAGGGATTAGCGTCCGTAATGTCCGGAAACAGCCCCACGATGTTGCAATGAATCGCTTTCAGCTTTTCAGGATGATCGAAAGCCAGCCACGACGTTACGATCCCGCCCCAGTCTCCGCCTTGGGCAACGTAGCTCTCGCAACCGAGAACGCGGGTCATAAGCTCATGCCACATCCCCGCAATCGCGCGCGGCTTGATGGGCACGTCGGGCGCTTCTGAAAAACCATAACCCGGCAGGCTGGGCACGACGACGGTGAAGGCGTCTTTCACATCGCCGCCGTAGCGCTCGGGATGGGCCAGCGGGTCGATCACGTCGAGAAACTCCACCACCGATCCCGGCCAGCCGTGGGTCAGGATCATCGGCATGGGATTGGGGCCCGAGCCCTTCTCCATGATGAAGTGAACTTTTTTTCCGCCCAATGTAACTTTGTACTGGGGCCAGCGGTTCAAATGCGCTTCGGATTTGCGCCAGTCGTATTTATCGCGCCAATAGGCGCAGATACTTTTCATGTACTCCAGGCTCGCGCCGTAGGTCCACGCGGGCGCTTTGGCTTCAATCGGCCAACGGGTCCGTGCCAAGCGATCCTTGAGATCGGTCAAAACCGCCTCCGGCACCTCGACCTTAAAGGGCTCCGCGCCAATCGGATCGTGCATCTTCTCCCCCTGTTCTCATGACCTTATTGGGACTACGTTGGCGCAGTTTTTCTCCTTTGTACAGCCTCACCCATGCCCGTTACATCCACACAATTGCGCGACATGCTGCGGACGATGTTATTGATCCGCCACTTCGAAGAACGCGTGCACGCGCTCTATCAGGAAGGCGGACTCAAAGGCACCGCGCATTCTTCCGTGGGGCAAGAGGCCATCGCCGCCGGTGCCTGTGCCGCGCTGCAGCCCAAGGATTTTATTCTCAGTCATCATCGCGGCCACGGCCACTGCATCGCCAAAGGCGCTTCGGTGAATCGCATGATGGCGGAATTGATGGGCAAGGCCGACGGCATCTGCGGCGGTTTCGGCGGGTCCATGCACATCGCCGATTTCGATCTTAATATTCTGGGCGCCAACGGGATCGTCGGCGCGGCCATGGGGCTCGGCCTCGGGGCCGGACTTGCCGCTCAAATGGGAAAGACCGGCCAGGTCGGCATCGCCTTCTTCGGCGATGGCGCAGCCAACGAAGGGATTTTTCATGAGGCCATGAACATGGCCGCCCTTTGGAAATTGCCGCTGATCTTTTTCTGCGAGAACAACCAATACGCGTTGTCCACCCGCGCGGCTGACTCCATCGCCGGAATGAACATCGCCCTGCGCGCCACAGGGTACGGCGTACTGAACGCCGTCATCAACGGCAACGACAGTTCCGCAGTGTACGCCGCAGTGATCGCGGCTGCCGCCCGTGCACGGGCCGGCGAAGGCCCTACCCTGATTGAGGCTACCACCTTCCGCTGGGACGATCACAACATGCGCCCGAGCTGGCCCAACTACCGGACCGAGGAGGAAGAGACCAAGGGCAAATCATCGGACCCCATCACCAACGCGGCAGCGGCCCTGTCGCGCATGCAGGCCATGACGGAAGCCGAGTACAATGATCTCGTCCGCGAGACGAAAGAGATCGTAGAAGCCTCCGTAGCTTTCGCCAAGGCCTCGCCCGAACCTAAGGTCGAAAGCCTCGACCAAGCCGTCATGGCGCCGCTGAAAGTTTCCACCGGCGCCCTCCCCGCGCCCGGCACGCGCGCGCTCTCGTACGGCGAAGCCATCGGTGAGGCCATGGCGCAGGAAATGACGCGCGACGAAAAAGTATTCCTGATCGGCGAAGATATTTCAAAAATGGGTGGCGTTTTCGGCGTCACGCGCGGCCTCGGCAAGGCTTTCGGCAGCCGTGTCATGGATACGCCGATTTCAGAACAAGCCATCGCCGGCGCCGCCGTGGGCGCGGCTTTGTCGGGATACAGGCCGGTTGTCGAGATTCAAATTTTCGATTTTGTGACCTTGATGATGGATATGATCGTCAATCAAGCGGCCAAGCTGCGCTTCATGCTGGGTGGAAAAGTCAAAGTGCCCGTGGTCTTCCGCGGTCCCCAAGGCGGTGGTGTGCGTCTCGCGGCCCAGCATTCGCAATCGCTGGAGGCTTGGTTTGCACACGTCCCCGGTTTGGTCGTTCTGGCCCCCTCGACTCCCTATGACGCCAAAGGGCTCATGGCGGCGGCTATTCGTGACGATAATCCGTGTATCTTCCTGGAAACCAAAACGCTCTACCTCGGCAAGCCCGCGCCGGTGCCGGAAGAGTCCTATGTCATTCCCATCGGTGTCGCCGATATCAAGCGCGCCGGGACCGATGTCACGGTCATCGCCACGCTCGCCATGGTCGACCGCGCGCTTCAGGCCGCTGATGAACTCGCGAAAGACGGCATATCGGTGGAAGTCATTGATCCGCGCACCTTACGGCCCTTGGACATGGATTGTTTTGTCGCCAGCGTCAAAAAGACCAACCGCTGCCTTGTGGTCCATGAAGCTTGGCGTACCGGCGGCTTGGGCGCCGAGATCGCGGCCGAGATCAACGAGCGCGCCTTTGATTGGCTTGATGCACCGGTGACGCGCCTGGGTGCGCGCGATGTGCCGATGCCCTTCAACGCCACGCTGGAGCGTGCCGTCATACCGTCCACCAAAGATATTATCGCCGCCGTGAAGGCTTTGATGCAGGGCGCTCGGCATTGAGCAGCGCCTGTTTACGCGCGATGCCCCAGCGATAGCCCGCGAGACCGCCGTCACGGCGGACAATGCGGTGACAGGGGATCGCCACCGCGATTGCATTGGCGGCGCAGGCCTGAGCGACCGCGCGCACGGATTTAGGCGCACCTATGCGCTTGGCGATGTCGGTATAGGTCGCGGTTTTGCCCGCCGGGATTTTCTGCAAGATTTGCCAGACACGTTTTTGGAAGACCGTGCCGCGCACATCTAAAGGCAGGGTCAGACCAATCCCTGGGTCATCGACAAAGCGCAGGACCTGCCCGATCAGCTTTTCGAACTTCTTATCGCCCAGACCAAGCGTGGCGCGTGGGAAGCGTGCTTGCAGATCAAGAATAAGTGCGTCGGCGTCATCACCAATCAAAATGGCGCAGATGCCTTTGGCGCTTTGCGCCACCAGGACGACGCCCAGGGAGCACGCACCGACAGCGAAGCTGATTTCGACCTGCGCGCCGCCGGCTTTGAAGGCCGTGGGTGTCATGCCCAGCAGGGCATTGGAGTTCTCATAGAATCTGCTGCTGGCGTTATAGCCCGCGTCGAAGATCGCCGAGGTCACGCTGCCCCCGCCCTTCAGGGCCACACGAACCTTTTTCTCGCGGTGCGCGGCGGCAAAGGCGCGCGGGGTCAGGCCGGTGGCTTGTTTGAAGATGCGGTGAAAGTGATAGGCGCTCATGCCGACCTGGGCGGCGAGGTCTTCCAGGGACGGGGCTGTTTCCGCCTCTGCGATAATGCGACAGGCGCGCGTGACAATATCGGCATGCTGCGCGGCCAATGAAGCCTCCCCGGGCTTGCAGCGTTTGCACGGTCTGAATCCCGCTTTTTCGGCAGCTTTGCGGGTCGCGTGGAACCGCACGTTTTCCGGTCGCGCCAGACGTGAAGCGCACGAGGGACGGCAGTAGACTCCCGTCGTCGCTACGGAATAGTAGAAACGGCCATCCGCAGACGGATCACGCGCTACGACCGCCGCCCAGCGTGGATCGTTTGTCGTTTTAATAGCGATGTTCATCATGTGTCCTTTCGACTCTTCGGAGCGAAAGTATCTACAGAGCGCACCGACCACACCCCGCCGCTTGCTTTCAAATTCCAGGAGGACGGCGTTTGTGCCAGTCCGTGGCCTGTTCATAGGCCCAGCCGATTTGCAGGATACGGGCTTCGTCGAAGGGCTTGCCCACAATCTGCAACGACAGCGGCATGCCTTCCCGGTTGAAGCCGCAGGGCAAAGCCAGGGCGCAGAGGCCCAAATGATTGACCCAGCGCGTCAGCATGGCAGGCACGGGCTTCATGGTGTCGCAGGCCGCTATGGGAATGGCCGGAATTGTCGTGGTCGGCAGCAATACGGCATCGAGATCGGCAAACCATGCGCGGATTTCAGCGCGTTCGCGCTGCTGCTGTGCGCAAGCCAGAATGTAGGCGGAGGCAGGAACGGTTTTGCCGAGGATGATGCGCGCCTCGGCGGCGCGGTCGGTCGTGAAATCACCACGCTCCACCACATCCCGTAGCCCGGCGTAGGCTTCGGCGACAAAAATCGTCGCCATGGTGGCGGCATAGTCAGGCGGCGTGCGGGGCGCGCGCATTTCTGCGATATGGGCGCCCTGCCCGGCCAAGACGGACGCGGCGGTTTCCACAGCCGCCATGATTTCGGGATCGACATCGCCCAACTGATCTTTCGCCAGCAGCCCCAGACGCAAGCCTTTAACAGATTTCCGCAAGCCCGGCAGCGGATCGACGCAACTGGGATCGGTCGTGATGGCCTGCAACACCAGCGCCGCATCTTCGACCGAGCGCGTGAGCGGCCCGATGGTGTCGAGGCTGGGAACGATATTCAGGATATTTCCAGCGCTGGCGCGGCCAAAGGTCACCTTCAAACCGACCGTGCCGTTCCAGGCCGCCGGTACGCGGATGGAACCACCCGTATCCGAGCCGATGGCGATGGGCAGCATCCCCGCCGCCACCGCGACACCCGAGCCGCTGGAAGAACCGCCGGGCACGCGGGCGGTTTTCATGTCCCACGGATTGCGCGGGGTGCCCATGGACGGATTGATGCCCCAGGCCGTGCAGGAAAATTCCACAAGGTTGAGTTTGCCGAAGGGATTCATGCCCGCGGCCATGAGCTGCTTGTAGACGTCGGAGGTCACGGTGGAGCGGCGCTCTGCCCATATTCCAGCGCCGCCGGTGGTACGACGGCCCGCGACCTCAATCATGTCCTTGAAGGCGACCGGAATACCGTGGAGCGGCCCGAGGTAGCCGCCACGGTGAATGGCGGCCTCCTGTGCCGCTGCCATAGCCACGGCTTCTTCGGCCCAGAGGTCGGCAAAGGCGTGCAGCACCCCGTCGGTGGCGGTGATATGGGCCAGGTAAGCCGCAGTCAGCTCCCGCGGCGATAGCTTCCCGGTGCGTATGAGTCCGCTCAACTCATGGGTGGGTTTACTGATCAGTTCGTTCTGCATCCCCAGAACCTCTCCCTAAAAATCCTCGAACAAAATCAGATGCTTATTTCAGGTCCGGCGGAAACGGAAAAAATCTTCACCATATTTGCAACTATTAGTAACCGAGAGCGTTGTGTTCAGAGTATGATAATCAACCTATGGGTATGATGGAGAGGGCAACCCACATCCCCAAGTAATCCTAGGTTGAGAGACTCTGGGAGGCTCCAAAGACATGAACGGCGGCGTGCACGTCCCTAGCGATCTGAACCTTTCCAAGACCACATTTTTGGTGGCGGATAGCAAAGTCCATTTCCGCGACATGGTGCAATCGGCTTTGCTGGGCGCAGGCGCCAAGAGCGTGAAGCACGCTACCAGCGTTGAGAAAGCCATCGAAGCCCTCAATCGCTACGGCCAGGAAATCAACTGCGTGATTTGCGACTGGGACATGGCCCCGACGAGCGGTCTCGATCTCCTGCGTATGATCCGCTGTCGCGTGCTTCCCAAGACGTCCCCGCGTACAGCTGTCGTGATCTTGACGGCGCGCGCCGACTCTACGGCGGTGAGAACCGCCATGGCGCTGGACGTCAACGGCATTGCCGTCGCGCCGCTGTCCCTGGAAAAACTTGTCAAAACCGTCCTCGCCGCCATGACCAGGACGTGGTTGCTGCACCAACCGCCACATTACGCGGCGGTGCCCGGCATGCCCGTCGCCCAAACGCCGGAGCCGCGCGTGCATGTGGGCAAAGAGCCCGTCCGCCGCCCCGACGCGGCACCCGCCGCAACACATCATCACCCTGCCTCAACGCCTAGCCGCGTGCCCGGCAATCACGGCGCAGCACCAAAAGCCCGCGAGGCCGACGAGATCAAGAACGTGCACATGTGCAGTTTGGCCGACGTTACGCCGGGTCAAGTTCTGGCGCGCGATTTGCGCGACCGGGACGGGCATTTGCTGCTGAGCAGCGGCGCCGTGCTGAAGCAGACGCTCATTGACCGGCTTAATTCCGTCGCCGGAGGCCACGCCGACAGTTATCACGTCTGGGTCGGCGAGCGCGTGTAGCGCGCGCCCTACTCGGCCCCTGGGGCATTGATGCTGAAGGGCACCATCCGGCCGATTTTGCCGTCGGGCCGAACAAAGACCCGCCATTGAATCCAGCCGTGTTCATAGATCGCCTGATACTGCATGAGCTTTTGCTTTTTGCCGGCATAGATCAACGGCGTCGCCGGTTCGGCACTGCCCATGCCGTAGAGCGATTTCAGCGCCCCCAGCTTTAACAACGTCTCACGCAGATATTGATTCAGCTCGGTCTGCATCTGGCGCTGGGCTTTAGGCGTCAGAAGCCCCGCTGCCGTGTCATCTGTTGCAAGGCGTTCCAATGCGCTTCGCAAAACGGACTCTGGTTTCACCCCCGCGGCCATCACCGGCCCGGCGGAAAGCAGCGCGAGAAGCAAAACCGTGAGCGCGCGTGGCATAGAGCCTCAATCTAGTCGGGCCAATTGGAGGATGCGTCCATGGTGCCGCCTTCAACCGAGAACAGCGCTTCAATCTCGGTGATCAGCCCCTTCTCCACCTTAAACCGTTCGGCGAGATGGACCGTGCTGGGTTGCGGCGGCAGCCTGTCGGCCATGGTCTTGCGGTTCGGGTCGGCTTTTGTCCCCGGATACGCAACAACGTATAAGCCACGACATTGTGGCTTTTTTCGTCGACAAAGAAGCGGGTGTTGGCGTGGCCCAGCATATCGGGCTGGCTTTTTGTGTTCTCGCGAATGGACGTTTCGCCCTGCCCGGTGATTCGCCCGCCTTCGGTGCGCTTCACATCAGGCGCGAAAGGAACTTTCGAGGCGTCATGGGTGACAATCGCGTCCAGATAAGCGGTCGCCGCCGCGATCATGCAGGCCCGCGACGCATCCGTGCAGGTGGGCTTCACCTGCTGCGCCTGCGCGGTGGTCACCGACATCAATGCCGCGCCGAGAAATACGAAATGTTTCATTTAGTCCTCCCCCAAATGTTGCGATGATTTTACGCTTTAGAACGGCATCCAACCAGACCGCGCCAAGCCGAAAAGGCCTCCCGCCAAAACGACCCAATGCAATCCTAGCTTAAAGCGGACGAGCATCACGAAGGCCGCCACGATAGCCAAAATGGCTACACTATCCAGCGCCCCTTCGGCGTTAAAGATCACCTGCCGCGCGAAGAACACCGTCAATGTTCCGATAACACCCACAACAGCCGCCGTGATCGCCGCTAGGGCACCGGCGGCGCCTTTGATGCTGGAAATGCGCGCGATGTAAGGCGCGCCTGTCAGGATCAGGAATATGGACGGCAGAAAGGTGGCATAGGTGGTCACGACCGCCGCGAGGGTGGCCGCGGCCAGAGGCGTTAAATCGCCGGGCGCGTTCCAGCCGGCAAAGAAGCCGACGTATTGCAGAACCAGAATGAGCGGGCCGGGTGTTGTTTCAGCGAGGGCGAGGCCGTTAATCATCTGATCGGGGCTCAGCCATTGAAAGTGATTGACGGCGGCGTCCGCCACATAGGGCAATACGGCATAAGCGCCGCCGAAGGTGACAAAAGCCGCCTGGGTGAAGAAGCGTCCCACCGCCAGGAAAGGATCCGGCCCCGCGATCGCCACAACAGCGCCCAGCGGAACAACCAGCAGAACGGCATAGGTCAGAACCATGCCGACCACGTAGCGCCAGCCGACGGTCACCGGAGCCGCTGGCGCGTCAGACCGCACGCTTGCGCGGCGCGATGCTATCCATCCGATGCAACCGGCGACCAGGACGACCAACGGAAACGGCACGTGCAAAAGTTCGGACCGCCGCGAAAGCGCCGACAGCGAGCGCCCCGGCCAGCCATGTTTTCAAGGTCTTCCGGCCGATGCGCCACAAAGCGTGCAGGACCAAGGCCACCACGACAGGCTTCAGGCCGGCGAAAATGGCCGCGACCAGGGCCGTATCGCCGTGCGCGGCCGCGAGCCAGGCGAGGCCATACAGACACAGGGCCCCGGGCAAGACGAACAGGATGCCCGCCACGGCACCGCCCTTCAGACCGTGCAGCTTCCAGCCGATATATGTCGCGAGTTGCTGGGCCTCGGGGCCCGGCAGCAGCATGCAGAAGTTCAGCGCCTGCAGGAACGCTTCCTGCCCGATCCAGCGGCGACGGTCGACCAGTTCATGCTGCATGACCGCGATCTGGCCCGCCGGGACCGCCGAAACTGATAAAACCCAGCTTCAGCCAGAACAGCAGCGCCGTGCGAAATGTGGGATCGGTCTGGTTTGGGACGCTTTCCAATTCAATGTCACCGCGAAGCGCTTTAGAATGGTGTCCTCAGCGTCCGAGAAAATCCTATGCGCATTGATATTGTGTTCGATACGGTTTGTCCCTGGTGTTTTGTCGGCAAACGCCGCTTTGACCGGGCCTTGAAGCTGCGCCCCAAACCTCAAACCCGAGGTGCGCTACCGTTCCTTCCTGCTCAACCCCGACCTGCCGCCCCAGGGTGTCGACCGGCGCGAGTATCTGGAGCGCAAATTCGGCGGCAGCCATCAGTACGACCGCATCGCCGAAGCCCTGGTATTCACGGGCAAAGGTGAAGGCATCAACTTCGCGCTCGATAAGATCAAGCGTACGCCCAATTCGGCCAATTCCCACCGCCTCGTGCGTTTGGCGCACACCCTGGGACGCCAGCATGAAGCCGTTGAACTGCTGTTCACGGCGTTCTTTGAGCGCGGCCTTGATCTCGGCAACGTCGAAGTGCTGATCCGCCTCGCCGAGGAGTTGGGGATCGAGCGGCACATGGCCCACGCCCATCTGTCGGGCGATAACGACCTTAATGCCGTGTACACCGAGAATGCGCGCATGCATCGCCTGGGGATTACCGGCGTGCCCTGCTTCATTTTCAACGAAGGCCGCGCCATCGCCGGGGCTCAGGAGCCCGAGATCCTTGTCCGGATGCTGGATATGGCCGTGGCCCAGGAGGCCGACCGCCCGCTGCTGCAGAGCTCAGGATAAAACAGCAGGTATTTCAAGAGGTGATAAATATTTTTAGTTGAATAAAGCCTTGCCGTCTAAACCCATAGTTCCTATACTGGTAGCGACTAAAAACTATAGTTCTACCGGGGTTATAATAGGCGTGCCGTCAAGCACGCCGAAGAATATGGGGACGGCCAATGACGATGCACCACGACCTGAAGCTTAGAACCTGGCTACCGTACGACCGCATAGAGCACCTTCTGGAAGCCTGCTGCAGCAAGGTTTACTCCATGACCCTCGACAACATGGAAGACACGGACCACGGCCCCCGCAAGGTCATCCGGATCTCCTTCGAGGACCCCGCCGACCGGGAACGTTTCCGGGTGGCCTTCCAGAAATCACAGGACGATATGATCGCCCCCGCCATGGCCGCGAGCGCCGGTCGAAAGATTGGTAAACGGGCCCAAGGCGCCCCATAAAACCCGCCTGAGGGCATTTTCTAACGTATTGATTCTAAAGTATTTATTTAAGGCATGCGGTTATGAAAAACCGCGCGCCTTAACTATTTGCTTACCATCCCTGAGTCATCCTTCTCCCAACAAGAAAAAAAGACCCATTCACGTTGAGAGAGGATCAATACCGATGACCGAATTCGTGTGTGACCACACCTTCAAGACCACCATCAGCGTCACGAAATTCGACGCCATGGTCACCAAGGCCTGCCGTGACGCCTTCGCCGTCGAATTGATCGCGCATGATCCCGGCGTCATTCCCGCCGTGCGCTTGTTCACCGTCGGCTTCACCACACCGGAAGACCGCGACCGTATGCGCATTGCCATGCGCTTCGTCGAGAAGGAACAGGCTGCCCTGGGTCAGACGATGGCGCGCCCCGCCGCGTCCATGCACGCAGCTCACCTCGCCAGCGCTTAAGCGACTTTTGCTTCCGCCAGCGCCGCGATCTGCCGCAGCACAGCCTGCAACCCTTTGACGCGCGCGTTCGGCGTCTCCCACGGACGGACAAACACCAATTTCTGATCGGGCCGCAGTTTCACGTGCCGCCTGCTTGGCAATGAAATCCACTAGGCAGATGGGATTGGGGAACTGTTGTTGCGCAAGGACACGA
>CBDIHL010000018.1:0-23911 GCA_965279125.1 Dinoroseobacter sp. | reverse complement strand
GGCTTCGGAGACTGGTCCTTCAAACTGCCCTCACCGCGCTGCAGATACCGATCATACCAGCGATAGAACGCGGTGCGGGGGATCCCCGGCTTGGCCAGCGTTCGGCGTGCCGACAAATGGCTCTCTTCGACCAACCGAATGATCTCCAGCTTCTCAGATGCGGCATACCTCATTCGTGGTCGCCCCCGTCCCCGAGCATGCTTTTTTTGAGAAGACGTAGTTCAAGTGTCTGCTCTGCGACTACCTCCTTGAGATCCTTTGCTTCGCGGCGCAGGTCTTTAACCTGATCCGTATTCGCAGCACGCGCTGTGTCGCCAGCCAGGCGTTTCTTCCCGGCTTCCATGAAGTCCTTCGACCACTTGTAATACAGACCTTGGGATATGCCCTCACGACGGCACAGCTCTGCGATGCTGTCCTCGCCATGCAGCCCATCCAGAACACTTCGGATCTTATCTTCGGTGGAATACTGCTTGCGCGTGGCGCGCTTGATATTTTTGACGACCTTCTCGCCAGGGCTCTTCGTTGTCTTTCTCATCGTCCACTCCTCAGTGGTGACGATGAGCCAGAAACACTCTCTTATCAAATCATCCCAATTGGACCCATAGGCGCTGACGTCAAACAGTGCGCAAAACAAAGAATTGAGGCCTGATATCAGGCCTAGAGAACTTGAAACGACGCTGTTTGCACAATGCCTCAAAATTCATGATTGCAGGGTTGGTATATTTATTCCCCTGAATCGCAATCAACAAGTGAACCGATCAAAGAGCACCCATTTTACGCCACTAGCACCGTGCAGCTCGTCCAGGGGCTTTCGTCTGCTTGGCGATAGCAAAGGCTCACTTCAGACCGGAAAATTTTCCTCTTCCTCGTCGTCTTGACTTTCTCCGGTTTCCGAAAGCCATTCCTCAGCAGCCTTGGAAGATGCCAGCGGAAAACTCTTGATTTCAAGCCCCGGGATCACGGCGCCCTCAATTTCTGCAGCTGTTCTGATCCACGCCGCATCCGACAACACTGCACATTTGGCAAACTTACCGATCAATCGCAGAAGCTTTGGCATGTGTTGGAATTCTACAGCCAATGCGCCGAACGTCGGCATTTCAAAGTCCGGAATTGTGTACAGCATACTGCCTTTATCTATGTCTTCAGACATCGCGATGAGCCGATCCAATCCCTCGCGCATAACGTCGGCACTCAGGACACCGCGCAGCTCGATGTTCAAACGGTTTGAGGATGGCTTTGAAATCTTCAACATTCTCCGGCTCCCTTTTTTTCGCCCCAATCCTACACGTCCTATCCACAATCGGCCTTGATGCAGGTCAACGGCCTTGTGAACAAACAGTCCTGACGCGCATTGTGGTACGTCGATCTCAGTCAAGCCCCGGAGCAATCTTGGCATCAGTTTAGTCAGTTTCATGGGTAGGGCTGAGGTAGGCAAAGCGATAAGCGAGTGCGACGCCCAAGCCACCTCCGACGATATTGCCAAGGGTTACGCTTACCAGATTGGCAAAGGCCGCCGTCGCAGAAGTTTGCGCACCTGCAACCCAAGCCTGCGGAAAGAAAAACATGTTTGCGACGGAGTGCTCGAGTCCCAAGAGGGCAAATGCCGAAATGGGCCACAACACGGCTAGGATTTTGCCAGCAACTGTATGAGCCGCAAAAGACAACCAGATCGCAAGGCAAACCAAAGCATTGCACAAAATACCCCGCACGAACGCTTCGGTTACAGGCAAGGTCGCTTTGGCGTCTGCGATACCAATTGCGGTTGAGCCCATTGGCTGATCCAGTAATCCCGAGAAGCCAAAGGTCACTGCAAGCCCGACCGCGCCGATAAGGTTTCCGACATATACGACGCTCCAGTTGCGCAGCAACATCGCCAGTGAGATATGGTGATCAACGGTGGCAATGACCATCAGCGCGTTGCCGGTGAAGAGCTCAGCACCCCCGACAACAACCAGTATCAGGCCAAGCGTGAACACGACGCCACCTGCCAGCCGTGCAGGTCCATTCCCTGCGTCGACACCCGTCATCACCATCGTGTAGGCCGCAGCGCCAAAGCCAATAAAAATTCCCGCGAGTATTGCCAGTACCATCATTTGGCGGGCCGGGAGGTTGGCTTTACTGACACCAACCGTCTCGATCAAGACTGCGATCTGAGCCGGCCTGTAAGCATCCAAAAATGACGTGTCTTTCATACTGTCCACGCTTCCCTGCTGATCGCACGCGTCATTCTGCTTGCAGCCGCTCGACATGACATTGATCGACATCAATCCACTATGCATCAAAGTGTTGTAAGGTATGCGCGGTCGTCGCAAAGAGCGCGCGAAGCGACCAAGGTAGGTTGCCCAAACCGCTGCGAGAAATGCCACTTGCGTGACGACCGCCAAGAACAAATGTTACAAGGAGATAGAAATGGTTGAGAAAACCTCAGAATATTCGCGTTGGCCATCGCTGTTCGATCCTTTGTATGACCCTTTGCGCGCCTTGGGGCACCGCGTTGCTGATTGGCTCAGACCAGCGAGTGCTGCATCAAGCAGTGACGCGGCCTACAGCATCAGCATGGAGTTGCCCGGTGTCGACGAAAACGACATTGATCTGTCGGTCGAGAACGGCACCCTGATGGTGCGTGGCGAAAAGAAAACCGAAAGCGAACAAGAGGGCGAGACTTGGTACTTCAGTGAAAGACAGTACGGCGCTTTCGCCAGAACCTTTCAATTGCCCGATGATGCGGATGGTGCAAACGCCAGTGCGGCGATGAAGGACGGCGTTCTTAACATCTCCATTCCAAGGATCGCGAAGGACGACCCCGGGAAATCAAAGAAGATCTCTATCGCAAAGTCATGAGGCCTTCCGCTGGGGGCGGTTATTAATGAAGACCGCCCCCGCGCGCCTGACCTTGCTCAAAGCTACAACCGTTGGCTCATAAGTTTAACAGCAGATGGAAAAGACACCTAAGTGATAGATAAAACAGACTTCTACACGACACTCGGCGTATCGTCCGACGCGTCGAGCGATGAAATCAAACGGGCGTTTCGTAAGCTTGCGCGCAAACACCACCCGGATGTCGCGACCGGCCCTGAAAACGAGGCGAAATTCAAGCAAATCAACGAAGCCTATGAGGTGTTGAAAGACCCCGAAAAGCGGGCCGCCTATGACAACCCAGAACCGCAAGCGCATGCTGACCCTTCGCCCGAGTGGGGTGGTGGTTTTGGATTTGCGCATCCGGGCCGCGCAGATGCGGATGATTTTGCGGATATCTTCAGGCACTTCTATGACACTGATCCGCGCGCGTCACGCGGGCACCATGGAACGGCAGGCGCCGACCAGCATGCACGCATCGAAATCTCGCTTGAGGAAGCTTTTCAGGGCGCGTCGCGGAAACTCACGCTGCAGACGCCAAGAATAGACCAAAACAGTCAAGTGTCGTTTCAGGAGCGCACCCTTGCAGTGCGCATTCCCAAAGGGATGAAAGAGGGTCAGAATATCAGGTTGAAGGGCGAAGGTGCGCGGCTGCAAGGGGGTACTGCCGGCGGCGATCTCTATCTTGAGGTCGTATTTTCACCACATCCCGTATACCGCCCGGAAGGACTGGACCTACACCTTGACCTCCCGATCACCCCCTGGGAGGCCGCATTGGGCCATAAAATCGTATTGCCCACGCCGGATGGCAAAGTTGATCTAAAGATCCCGAGAAACGCGCGCAGTGGTCAGAAACTTCGGCTTAAGGGCAAAGGGCTGCCTGCGCACCCACCGGGCGATATCTATGCCACTTTGCGGATTGTGAACCCGAAGGTCACGACACCGGAACAGGAGAAATACTTTGAAGAAATGGCGCGTGAGATGCCCTTCAATCCACGCTCGAAGATGGGAGGATAATACGATGAAGAAAGCGAAACCAACCGGCGAAGTACTCGAAAGCCTCACATCCGTCGAGCTTTGCCGCTTTTGTCATGCGGACGAGACATGGGTGACGGAACTGGTCGAATACGGCGTTCTGGATCCCGAAGGCAGGACATTCTCGGAGTGGAACTTTCACGGCGTCAACATCATCCGCGCCAAGAAAGCGCGACGTCTGCAGAGGGATCTTGGGATCAACACACCCGGCGTCGCGATGGTGCTCGATCTGTTGCATGAACGCGACCAACTATTGCGGGCCCTTCAAGCCGTCGAAGCAGACTAACGATGTGCTGGAGCCCAGAAGCATCAGCAGGTCTCGTCATTGTGGGGAGTGTTGCAACTGCAGTCACCTATAGACGCGGCGAACCTGCTGCGATCTGGGTAACAATGGCCTATTTCACCGCGATGGAAGCGCTGCAGGTCGCAGGCTATGCCGTGGTCGATGAGTGTGAATCGACTACAAACAAATCAGTGACATTGCTGTCATATCTGCACATCGTGTTTCAGCCTTTTTTCATTAACTGGTTCGCGATGGAACTGGTGCCGGAGCCGATAAAGAACAAAGCGCGCAAGTGGGTCTTTGGTCTCTGCGCGCTCTCGGCAGCCTTCATGCTAATGCAAATCCTGCCCTGGCCCGTTCTGGGTCAATGCGCTGCGGGCGCTCCTTTATGTGGGGATGCCTACTGCACGGTGTCGGGCAACTGGCACATCGCGTGGGATGTGCCGTACAATGGCCTGATGACGTCCATCGATGCCGCTTTGGGAACCAATGCTGGATTTCCGACCTACATGATCGCAGCTTTCGCCCTGCCACTGGCGTACGGTGCATGGCGCTTTGTACTGGTTCACATCATAGCAGGGCCGGTGCTGGCAAATGCGCTGACAGATAACCCCAACGAAATGCCTGCGGTTTGGTGCCTGCTGTCAATTGCCATACTCCTGGTCGGTCTGAGCCCGCTTGTCAGGCGTTCTGTTTCCGCACGCACCTGGTGGGGTCGTCCCGTCACGTTGATGGAAACCTAAGGATATGTGCCGAGCCCTCCTGTTTCTTGTCGCTTTCATGGCGGCCCAGACGCCCAATGCGACGGCAGAAGAAGCCATTTCGTTGGGCCGTGAACTGTTTGCGCAGTACTGCATGGATTGTCATGGTATCGATGGCCGCGGGCACATCACACCCGAAAACCATAGAACCGATCTCACGAAAATCTCCGAACGGCGATCTGGTGTCTGGCCGATGCTGGCAGTCATGTCGATGATCGACGGTTATACCCGTCCTCGCGCAGAAAGTGGTCAGATGCCTGTGATTGACGCTTTGAGCAAAGGTCCTGTTTTGGATTTTGATACAGGCAACGGCGTATTGGTTGCAGTTCCTGAAAGGCTTCTCTCAATCGCTCTTTATCTTGAGAGCATTCAGTCACCCATGCCCGAAAGATACGTCCCTTAGGCGAACAGCGTGGGTCGAAATAGGAAATTGCCCATTGCCAGACACCGGACAGACAAAACCGAAATTGCGACGCGCGCTGAATACGCCACTTCTCACTTTGTATGGGTTGGGCGTGACTGTTGGTGCGGGCATCTACGTCCTCGTTGGCGCAACCGCTTTGGAAGCGGGGCCGTTCGCGCCCCTGTCTTTCTTGGTAGCAGCGATTGTTGTCTCATTGACGGCTTTGTCCTATGCAGAACTCTCGACACGCTATCCGGTCAGGCGGACTTTATCGAAGGCAACTGGGACGATGACGTGTTGTCGGGCGGCGGCGGGGACGACAGTTTTTACATCTACGGCAGCTCGGCGGGCACCGACCAGATTGACGGCGGCGAAGGTCACGACAAGACGGTGGGCTCGCGCTACTCGGACGTGTTCGGGGTGGAGGACAACCTGAGCAACCTCACGAGCGTGGAAGAGATCGACGGCGGCTCGGGCGGGCACGATGTGGTTTTGGGCACGGATGGTGATGACACGCTGGACATGAGCACGATCCAACTGACCAACATCGACGAGATCGACGGCGGGTCGGGTCCAGCAGATGCTGATAGACGGGGCGCAAAAGGCTCGCGGAACAAAACGCAAGGCCACGCGATCCCTGCTGGCCGGCAAGCTCTTTGACGAAACCGGTGACCGATTGACACCCAGCCACAGCCGGAAGAATGGCAAACGCCCGCGCTACTACATCTCTCACCGGCTGGTGAAAGACCGCAGCCAGAAACATCCGGATGCCTGGCGTTTGCCCGCGGAACAACTGGAGGGCGTGATCGCCGATGTGATAAGAAAGCAATTGCAGCGTCATGATAGTGCGACATGGCTTATACGGGATCTGTCTGCGTCAGAGATCTCCAGCAAGTCAGCAAGACTGCATGCCATCCAGAAAACAACGGAGTGTTCTGACCTTATCGACCGAGCCGATCTAAGCCCGGGAACCCTGACGGTTCATTTGAGCAAGGGTGAACTCGCCACGTTGTTGAAATGTGACGCAGATCGGATCAACACAGAAGCTCTGATCCTTACATCACCATTTCAAATGCGACGGCGCGGTGTCGAGATGAAACTGCATCTTGGGGATGCCCCGCCAGAGGTCGATCGTACGCTTGTGCAAAACATCGTCAAAGCACAAAGATGGATGGCGATGATTATCGCTGGGAAGACATTCACCGAGATTGCGCAGACTGAGGACACATCGAAACGTCGGATACAGGATGTCGTTGATCTCGCGATGCTCGCGCCTGACATTTTGGATGCCATCGCCAACGGCGAACAGCCCGACGGCCTGACGTCCGACACGCTGATAAAAACCGGTGTCCCAGCCGCGTGGTCCGAACAGAGCGCAAAGTTCGCGAAGCTGTAAGCCAGAAATTCCCCTATCCCCCAAACTCGTACCGCTGGAAAGGCAAACTGAGACTGCGGCCTGAGTTTGGCCGGATCAGCGCTCGCTTTCACGTCTCTGTCCGAAGCCCCGCATGGCAAGCACCGGAAAACGCGCCACAATACCGTGGTAGTCTCTCGCTAGTCGAAAATCAGGGGGTGTTTGGCTGGGATGGTAGGATTCGAACCTACGGTACACTGTACCAAAAACAGTTGCCTTACCACTTGGCTACATCCCAACATGGGCGGTAATTAAAACGATGCACGGCGACGTGCAAGTCCCGTTTTTGACAAAAATTGAAGTGATCCGTTAATTCTTGCGGTCTTGTGCGTTCAAATCACGTTGTAACGTCAATGAGGATCGCACCGTTACGCCCGCCTGCCTCGACAGCCCTGTGCGCGCGCGCTGTTTCTGCCAGTGTAAATATTTTATCCGTGGGACAGGTCACCGCGCCCGCCGAAAGCGCTTTGTGCAGGAATTGGGTCGCTGTGGCGCGTTCTTGCGGGCGCAAGAGGTAAATCAACGCGATGTCGATCGTGACCGCCTTGAATAACAACGATCCGAAAGGGAGTGTTGGCGTCATGTTTTTTGCAGATCCATAGACAGACAGGATGCCGTTTTCCGCTATCAACTTGGCATGCGTTTCGATGTTCTTTCCGAATTCGACGTCGATGATCCGATCAAACGTCTGCCCCTCGTTCATGGCCAGCAAATCATCGGCTAGGTCGGCTGCGTTGTAATCGGCAACCATGTCAGCGCCCGCCGCACGGCATCTGTCAAAACCCGGTGGGCTTGCCGTCGCAATGACCTTGGCGCCGCCCCACTTCGCCAACTGCACGGCAATATGACCGACCGTTCCGTTTGCGCCATGAATCAGGATTGATTGCCCCTCAATACCACCGCCGCCAAATACGGTATGGGCGGCGGTCAGGCCGGGGATGCCAAGGCTTGCGCCGGTTTGCAGGTCAACGCCGTCGGGCAGGGGGACGGCCTGCGGTGTGGCGAGGGTGATGACCTCGGCGGCGGTCCCCCACGCGCGGTCGAACTGGCCGTTCCAGATCCAGACGGGCGTGCCGATCCGAGCAGGGTCCACGCCTTCGCCCACGGCGACGATGATGCCTGACCCGTCATTATGAGGGCAGATCTGATCATAGGGCAGTTTGGTCTCACCCGGGCGGGCACCGGCTCGCCGCTTGACGTCTGAAGGGTTTACGGCCGAGTAGGCCAGTTCAACCTGAACTTCGCCGGGGGCGGGCGGCTTTATGGGCACATCGTTCAATGCAAGGACCTCATCCGCGGGTCCGTATCGATCATATGTGATGGCGCGCATGTGTATGCCCTCTTGAAACATGTCTGGAACGATGCCGTTTCACACAACGGGCCGCAAGCCCATCGCTGGCCTAATCACGCAGTTCGTTTGGCGAAACACCCCAAAGCAACGTCTTTGGTGTCCATCCGCGAAATCCGCCCGACCGCAGCTGGCACCAGTCAGGGTCACATTTTCCCAGCCGGGCAATGACGCCTGCTTCCAACACTGCATTTATCGGGGCATCGGTGTTTGGGCGGCTGTGAATGTTTAGCGTTTCCTCAACGATGACGGTGCGCACACCGGACAACAGCGAATAATGAATCCATCCGCCCTGACCATCGCGATCCTCCACCCGGCGCCAATGACCGTGTTCCGCCACGATGCGCAGCGGCATGTCACGGCGTTTGAAGACCCAGTCGATGCGATGGGTCAGCGAGGGGCCGCGCCTGACGTTTGCCTCCGACGCTTTCATGGAAACATAGCGCGGCATGGGCAGATTGGTCACCGGACCGGTTTTCGTCGCAACAGCCTCGGTCGCGCCGGCAAAGGGCGCGTCAAAGCATGCGCAGATCAGCATGACGC
Organism: Dinoroseobacter sp.; assembly: GCA_965279125.1. GTDB lineage: Bacteria > Pseudomonadota > Alphaproteobacteria > Rhodobacterales > Rhodobacteraceae > Dinoroseobacter. The sequence goes on along the minus strand of CBDIHL010000018.1, from coordinate 15,268 downwards.
AGCTGATCCGCAATAAATCTCTAAAGGTTCGGCCCGTATTCTGCATTTTGCTCTTTTGCTTGCGACAGGTTCTTGTGCCTTGTCGTCAGTTCCGCCACCATGACAAAAAAAAGGCCCTGCGCCAAGTCCGTGGAGATCAAAAATGTCAAAGCCGAAACTGAGTGTTGTCGTGACAAGACGCTTGCCCGAGGAGGTTGAAACGCGCCTGTGCGAGCTTTTCGACGTCCAGTTGCGGCCAGATGACAGGCCGATGGAAAGAAGCGCGTTGATGGAGGCGATCAAAACCGCGGATGTCTTGGTGCCGACCGTGACCGATGACATTGATTCCGCGCTGATTTCAAATGCGGGGGACAGGCTCAAACTGATTGCAAACTACGGGGCTGGGGTGGATCACATCGACGTGGCGACCGCCCGGCAGCGCGGCATTCTGGTATCGAACACGCCGGGCGTTCTCGCCGATGACACCGCGGATATGACCATGGGCCTGATCCTCGCGGTTCTGCGGCGGATGCCGGAGGGGATGTCCGTCATGCAGGGCGATGCATGGGAGGGTTGGGCGCCCAATGCCTATCTGGGCGGGCGCGTCGGCGGGCGGCGCCTGGGTATTCTGGGCATGGGCCGCATCGGACAGGCAGTGGCGCGTCGTGCCGTGGCCTTTGGCATGCAGGTGCATTACCACAACCGTCGCCGTCTGAGACCTGAGGTCGAAGCGGAATTGCAGGCCACCTATTGGGAAAGTCTGGACCAGATGGTCGCGCGCATGGATGTGATTTCGGTCAATTGCCCCGCGACGCCCTCGACGTTCCACCTGATGAATGCACGTCGTTTGCAGTTGATGAAGCCCGAGGCGGTCATCGTGAACACCTCGCGCGGTGAGGTAATTGACGAGAACGCACTGACGCGGATGCTGCGCAGCGGTGCAATTGCCGGGGCCGGGCTGGATGTTTATGAACGCGGTACGCAGGTGAACCCGCGTCTGCGCGAGCTGAACAACGTCGTGCTGCTGCCGCATATGGGGTCGGCCACACGCGAAGGGCGTGCCGAGATGGGCGAAAAGGTCATTATAAATATCAAAACCTTTGATGATGGGCACCGTCCACCTGATCAGGTCGTGCCTTCTATGCTATAGAGTCACAGTTGAGTGGGGGAGGACTGCTATGAAACCTGTCATTTTTGCCATCGCCTTGGGATGCGCTAGCAGCGTTTCGGCGCAACAGGCGGCGGACGCGGTGGCACCAGAGGCCGCAACGCAAGGCGCTTTCGCCGCGATGTCCCCCGAAATCACTGCTGCTTTTCAGGCAAAGGCCGAACGGCGCCCGGTCGAGGCATCGAACTGGATGGTGGCAGCGGCCAATCCGTGGGCGGTGCAAGCGGGTGCCGATGTTCTGGCGCGCGGTGGCACAGCCGCTGATGCGCTGGTTGCCGTTCAGGCGATGTTGGGGCTGGTTGAACCTCAATCCTCGGGGTTGGGCGGAGGCGCGTTTCTTGTGTATTACGATGCCGCATCCGGTCGCCTGACCACATTGGATGGTCGCGAAACCGCGCCGTTGGCGGCCACACCACGGCTGTTTCAGGATGACGCAGGGGAGCCGCTGGGCTTTTTCGATGCTGTCGTCGGCGGGCTGTCCGTCGGCACACCGGGCACACCTGCGTTGATGGAACAGGCCCACGCCCGCTGGGGGTCCCTGCTTTGGGCTGATCTTCTGGCACCGGCGATTGATCTGGCCGATCAGGGTTTCCCGGTGTCGCCGCGCCTTGCAGGGCTTGTCGAGGCGGACAAGGAACGGCTGGTGCGCTTTGAAACCACGGCCAGCTATTTCCTGCCGGGCGGGGATCCGATCGGCGTGGGCGACATGCTGATTAACCCCGATTATGCGGATACCCTGCGCGAAATGGCCACGGGTGGGGCGGAGGCATTCTACACTGGCAGCATCGCGGCGGATATCGTGGAAACGGTTCAGAACGCGCCGGGCAACCCCGGTGTTTTATCCACGCTGGATCTCAGCATTTACGACGTCAGGGAGCGCGCGCCAGTCTGCGTCGAATATCGTGCGCATGAGGTCTGCGGCATGGGCCCGCCCTCGTCCGGGGCGCTGACGGTCGGGCAAATACTGGGCATGCTGCAATCCTACGACCTCAGTGCAGGGCCTGATGATGTCACCGTGCGGCGCCTGATCGGGGATGCCGCGCGGCTCGCCTTCGCAGATCGGGGCCGCTACATGGCGGACAGTGATTACGTGCCTGTCCCGGTCGAGGGGCTTGTGGCGCCGGAATATCTTGCGTCGCGGGCGGCGTTGCTGGATCGTGACACAGCCCTGAGCACCGTGGCCCCGGGCACGCCCGAATTCGATCATGCGTTGAACTGGGCGGATGATGCATCGCTTGAATTGCCCTCGACATCGCATTTTGTCATCGTTGATACCCGGGGTAATGTCGCTTCCATGACCACAACGATTGAAAACGCATTCGGCAGCCGGCTGATGGTGCGCGGGTTCCTGTTGAACAACGAACTGACCGACTTTTCGTTTCGCACGCATCTGGACGGTGTGCCGATTGCCAATCGCGTCGAGCCGGGCAAGCGGCCAAGATCGTCGATGGCCCCGACCATTGTCATGCAGGATGGCGCACCGGTTCTGGCCATCGGCAGCCCGGGCGGCAGTCGGATCATCGGCTACGTAGCACAGAGCATCATCGCCCATCTGGATTGGGGGATGGATGTGCAGCAGGCTGTCTCTGTGCCCCATGCCGTGAACCGTTTTGGGACCTATGATCTGGAAGAAGGAACCAGCGCCGAAAGATTAAGCGACCCCCTGACGGCCCTCGGGTTTGAGGTCGGCACGCGGTCGCTGACATCAGGGCTGCACGCCATCTCGATCGGGCCGTCTTTGCTGGGCGGGGCTGACCCGCGTCGCGAAGGCATCGCGCTCGGGCAATGACACAGCCGCTGGAAGGAAAAACGAGGCAAGCTGATATGCAACACGTAAAACTGACGCGGAACGAGCAGGGCATTCAGACGGTTTTGGGTGTTCTTAAACAGAAATTCGGCGACCGGTTTCAAACCGGGGCGGATATTTGCGCGCAACACGGTCACACGACGACCTGGATTGAAAATCAGCCCCCCGACGGTGTGGTTTTCGCGCATTCCACCGCTGAAGTATCCGATATCGTCACGACCTGCCGCGCGCATGATGTGCCCGTTATCGCCTATGGCACGGGCACCTCCCTTGAGGGGCATCTGAATGCTCCGGCGGGGGGCATTTCGATTGACGTCAGCCAGATGGACAGGATCTTGGCGGTTCATGCCGACGATCTGGATTGCATCGTGCAGCCGGGCGTCACGCGCGAAGGTCTTAACACCCATCTGCGCGACAGCGGGCTGTTCTTTCCGATCGATCCCGGTGCCAATGCCTCGCTCGGCGGGATGGCAGCGACCAATGCCTCGGGCACGAATGCGGTGCGCTATGGCACGATGAAGGACAACGTGCTGTCCCTTGAGGCGGTCATGGCGGATGGCCGCATTATCAGAACCGGGACGCGGGCGCGCAAATCCTCTGCCGGGTATGATCTGACGCGGCTGTTGGTCGGCTCCGAAGGGACATTGTGCATCATCACCGAAATCACCTTGCGGCTACAGGGTATTCCCGAAGCGATGAGCTCTGCGTATTGTGCGTTTCCCACGGTTGATGCTGCCTGCCGGACTGTGATGGCGGTTATCCAGTACGGTTTGCCGGTGGCGCGCATCGAATTGTTGGATGCCGTGATGGTCAAGGCGATGAACGCCTATTCGAAACTGGACCTGCCGGAAACACCGCTGCTGCTGCTCGAGTTTCATGGCACGCAAGCGAGCGTCGCCGAACAGTCCGAGATTTTCGCAGACCTCTCGCAGGAATATGGCAGCAACGGGTATCAAGGCACCAAAACCACCGAAGAGCGCAACAAGCTTTGGAAAGCGCGCCATGATGCCTATTGGGCGATGCTGCAATACCGGCCCGGCAGCAACGGGATTGCCACGGATGTCTGCGTTCCGATCTCGAAACTGGCAGAATGTGTGACGGCTTCGCAGGCGCGTGCGGCTGAACTGGGGCTGGTTGTGCCCATCATCGGTCACGTGGGCGACGGGAATTTTCATGCAACACCTCTGGTGGACATGTCTGATCCGGACGAGGTCGACCGCGCTGCGCGTTTTGTGTCGTGGCTCAACGAACTGGCGATTTCGATGGAGGGGACCTGCACCGGCGAACACGGGATCGGGCAGGGCAAGATGCCCTACCTTATCAAGGAACTGGGCGCGGCCACCGATTTCATGTCCGATATCAAGCAGGCCCTTGACCCCAAGGGGATCATGAACCCGGGCAAGATATTCTAGAACGTCTGACCAAGCACCTGCAACATCACGTAGCGCCGGCGCGTCGATATCCTTGATTTCAGGCGGGGCTGTTGATTCACATGTTTCGCGTGACGATTTGACACCATATTTTGCGCCGCGCGCGTGGGGTAATGTCGCTTTCCCGCGATTACCGGTCGGGCGTGTTTGGCGCTGCTTTGCTGCCTTCTGTAATTCTGTCGCCAGATCGACAGCAGGGAGCCGCGAGTCATGAAAACCCAAGTCAAAGCACTCGTTGTCGGGGGTGGTGCCGTCGGCACTTCCATTGCCTATCATCTGGCCCGCGCAGGCTGGGACGATGTGATGTTGCTGGAGCGGGACGAGCTGACTTCAGGCAGCACGTGGCATGCTGCGGGCCTCTTGCCGTATTTCAACATGTCCTTTGCAACGACCCACATCCATGACTACTCCATCCGGTTCTACAAGACGCTGGAGGAAGAAACCGGCCTCAACGCAGGGTTTGCCGTGGTGGGCAACCTGCGCATGGCGCAGACCGATGAGCGGATGGACGAATACATGCTCTATGCTTCCACTGCTGAAACCTGCGGCGTGCCTTATCAGTGGATGACCCCGGATGAGATCAAGGCAAAATGGCCGCTGATCAACACGGATGACCTCAAGGGAGCGCTCTACCACCATACGGATGGGTACATTAACCCTGCCGATGTGACGATGGCGATGGCCAAGGGCGCGCGCCAACGGGGGGTGGCAATAGAACGTAAATGGCAGGCGGACGCCTTTCACTGGACCGGCACTCATTGGGAAGTGACCGCCACCAAGATGGTCGAAAAAGGTGGCAATCTCGTGCCATCGGATGAACAGGTGGTAATTACGGCAGAACATGTGGTGACGGCCTCGGGCAACCATGCACAGCGCACAGCCCAGATGCTGGGCATCAAAATTCCCGCGATCCCCGTGGAACACCAGTTTATCGTGATGGATCAGGACCCCGATCTGGTGAAATTCCGCGCCGAAGGCCATGTCGAACATCCTGTGATCCGCGACGCCGATGCACAGTCCTATGTGCGTGAGGAACGCGGTGGCTGGATTTTGGGCGTATACGAGCAAAACGCGCCTGCGCGGTTCGAATATGGCGTGCCGGACAGTTTCCGCGCGGACTTATTCCAACTCGACCTTGAGCGGATCGAAGAGCAATATCTTGCCATGATCCATCGCATTCCGTCCTGCGAGGAGTCGGGCCTCAAGGATGATTTCAACGGCCCCATCTGTTACACGCCGGATGGCAACCCGCTGGTGGGTCCGGCGCCGGGTCTGCGCAACATGTGGCTGGCCGAAGGGTTCTCGTTCGGGATCACCGCGGCGGGCGGGACCGGCTATTACCTTGCCCAACTGATGGTCGAGGGCGAGGCCGAGATCGACATGGCGAGCCTTGACCCCAAACGCTACGGCGACTGGATGACCACCGAATTTGCCGCACGCAAGAACGAGGAATGCTACAGCCACGTCTATATCCTGCACCACCCGGATGAGGAGCGCCCGGCCTGTCGCCCCTTGCGCACCTCGCCCGCCTATGACCGGCAAGCCGCGCGCGGTGCGCAGTTCGGTTGGGTGAACGGGTGGGAGCGCCCGAACTATTTCGGCCCGCTGGATGCACCTGAAAGTTTCGACCACGATGCGCGATCCTTCCGGCGCGGCGGCTGGTGGCAATATGCTGTGGATGAGGCCAAGGCGATCCGCGAAGGAGTCGGCCTGATCGATGCCACGGCCTTTACCAAACATCTGGTAAAGGGGCCGGGGGCGACGCAGTTTCTTGACTGGTTCACCTGCAACAGGTTGCCCAAAGTGGGTCGCATCAACCTGACCTACGCGCTGACCGCCCATGGGACGACCCGCACGGAATATACCATCGTGCGGCTGGCGGAGGACGCGTATTACCTCGTCTCTGCGGGGGCCTGGACGGCCTATGACGCGGATTACCTGCGTAAGGCGATTGAGGATAAATCCCCCGAATTTGGCTATATCGAATGCCATGATGTGACCACGCAGTGGGGTGTTTTTGCCATCGCGGGGCCGAAATCACGCGATGTCTTGAACACTTTGGTCAAAGATGCCGACCCCGCCACGGTACTGTCCAACAAGCGTTCCCCATGGCTGAGCATGCGCGACATCGAACTGGGCATGTGCCCGGTCCGTGCGATCCGCGTGGCCTATACTGGCGAATTGGGGTGGGAGTTGCATCACCCGATTGAGATGCAGAACTACCTGTTTGATCAACTTGAACAGGCCGGCGCTGAATATGGCATGAAGCTGGTGGGTGCGCGGGCACAAAACTGGTTGCGGCAGGAAAAATCCTATCGTGCCTTTGGCACTGAACTGGGCCGCGACGCCACACCGCTGGAGGCGGACCTGCCCAGATTTGTAGACCTGAGCAAGGATTTTCATGGCAAGGCGCGGCTAGAAGAAATCGGCGTGCGCTCAAAATGCGTGACCTTGCTGATTGATGGCCCGCCGGATGCGGACCCTTGGGGGCGTGAGGCGCTCTATCATGGCGAGGCGCGGGTGGGGCGTTTGACCTCCGGCGGCTATTCGGTTGCTTTTGGCAAATCCATCGGCATGGGCTATGTCCCGCCCGAACTGGCCGTCCCGGGCACGCGGCTCAAGGTCAAAATGCTGAATCAACTGTGGGATGCTGAAATCACCGAAGACAGCCCCTACGACGCTGAAAACGAACGCATCCGTATGGATGGCTAGGCTTTTACAATAAACGCGAGGTTATTGGCGGGCATCTCGACGCGCGTCACCGAGGCTGCGCCTGCGTCTGTCAGCCAGCGGTACACATCTTCGTCATTCTTGTAGCCGATGTTGAGGCCCGCTGTCGTCAGTTGCTGGTGAAATCGGGCATCCCCCTCACTGATCAAAACGCCATTTCTTTTGAACGGGCCATAGAGGACGAACCGCCCGCCGGGGGTCAGTGCAGCAAGCGCGCCCGAAATGGCGCTGCGTGCAGCCTCTTCGTCGATCAGATGCAGCAGGTTGATGAGTACCACAAGCTGCTTGCCGCCTACCGCCTCAGCCCATCCGGCACATGTGGCATCAAGCGGGCGCGGCGCGCGCAAGTTTGGCAGCCGGGCCTCGCGCACATAGGCGGAAATGCTGGCGATGCGGGTGGCGTCCACGTCGGTGGGATGCCAGATCAAACCGGGAAAGCGCTGCGCAAAATGGACGATGTGTTGCCCGGTGCCGCTCGCGATTTCCAATGCATGCCCGGTTGTGGGCGCGTGATCGTGCAACAGATCGCCCAAGGCCTGCGCATTACGCTGCGCGGCAGGGGCGTGCAGCTTTTCTCCCGTTACAGGCGTTACGATGCTGGCAGAAGGAGGCAGTTTGTTTGTCATGCCCTGTGTTTGGGCCAAAGCCCAAGGTTTGGGCAAATTGGCCGCGCCAGATGGAGGGTGAACCGTATTGTTTGGCATGTGCAGCAGATCATTGCTGCTGTTCCTCGATCCGGTCGGTCGCGGGGGGCGGCGTCGGGGTAAGCGCGCTCAACCGGGTGTAAAGGTCAGCGGGCAGCTCGTAGGCAAGCGCTGCAAGTGAGGGCGCAAGTTGCGCAGCAGAACGGGCGGAGATGATCGGCGTCGGCCCGGCGGTATGCGCTGCCGCCCATGCAACCGCCAGCGTTGCCGGATGCATCCCTTGGGCGGTGGCGATCGCACCAAGTTCTTCTGCGGCGCTGTGCATCCACTCCAGACCATAGCGCACCGCATAGCGTTCATCCTCGCGCAGCCGACCGGAATCGCCGCTGCTGTATTTGCCCGTCAGCAACCCACCACCAAGCGGGGAATAAGGCGCACAGGCGACACCCTGATCTGCACACATGGGCAGGATTTCCACCTCCGCCTGACGTTTCACGAGGCTGTACATCGGTTGCAGAATATCCACCGTCAGATCGAACCGCGCAGCGACGGCTATGGCTTTCATGACCTGCCACGCGGCAAAGTTCGATACGCCGACATATCGGATTTGCCCCTTGGCCTTGATCTCCGCCAGCGTCTCGAAACTTTCGTTGAGGTCGGTTTCCGGATCAAAGCGGTGCAGGTACAGCACATCGACCGTTTCAAGGTTCAACCGCTGACGTGAGACCTCGAATGTGTTCAGAATATTGTCGCGCCCCGCGCCTCCGGAATAGGCAGCCTTGGTTGCGACGATCAGGTCATCCCGCTGATCTGCGACCATCTCGCCCAGCAGCGTTTCGGATTCGCCACCTGTGTAAAGATGTGCGGTGTCGAAATGGGTGATGCCTTCTGCGCGGCAGGCGTCAAACATCTCGCGTGAGGCTTTGGCATCTGCCGCGCCGCCAAATTGCATGGTGCCAAAGGCAAGGCGGCTTGCGGGGGTGCCGTTTGGGCTGACAAGGTGTTTTTTCATACCAAAAGAAGTGGCATGCAGATCGCACGCATGCAACGTTCAAACGTGATGGGACCGAGGCAAACAGGGGTGAAAGATGATTGTTGTCGACAAAAAGGACCTGCTGGGCACGCCGCGCGATGCGGCTGGTCCGGGCTGGACAAGCCTGCGGCTTTTGGTGAAATCTGACGGCATGGGGTTTTCCATGACCGAGACCAAAGTCATGCCGGGCACGGTTCTGGACCTTGAATACAAGCACCACATCGAGGCCTGCTACTGTATTTCGGGCAGCGGTCGCATCGTTGAAACGGCATCAGGGGCGGAGCATCTCATCAAACCGGGTGTTCTTTATGCGCCCAACGCGCATGATGCGCATCAGGTCATTGTCGAAGGGGACGTGCCCTTTCACCTCATCTGCGTGTTTTCGCCTGCCTTGAAGGGGGATGAGGTGCATGGGCCGGATGGCAGCTATGCCAGCGGATGATCCGGGGTAAAACCGGTCACGAATGCTTTCACTTTGGCGTGGCTCATTTCACAGGGGCGCAGTTTTGGCCCGGAGCCGGGCGTATAGAGGTTTAGACTGATGTAATCGCCGCCGCCCAGTTCTTCAGCCACCAGCTTCTGCGACTTCCCATCGCTGAAAACGGATTTTGTTGCAACATAGCGGCAGCCCTCAAACATGCCGTAACTTGTGCCAACCGGGATCCCGTCCAGCGCGCGCATGCAGGGGCGCGAGGTCGCGGTGCGTCACTTTTTCTGGCCGATTTTGGGTTCAGTGCCCGTTTTGATCCGTGCGATATTGCCGCGATGACGCCAGAATATGAGCGCGCCCAGAAGGACCAGTAACGTGGTGGCACTGGAAAAGCTGAGGATAAAGGCCAGCGGCACAGCTGCCACTGCGGCAACCAACGCACCCATGGATGATATGCGCGTCGCAAAGGCCCCCGCCAGCCATGCCAGGCAACTGCCCACCCCGACGGGAAAGGCGAGTGCCAGCACGATGCCCAGAAAGGTTGCGACCCCTTTGCCGCCTGCAAACCGCAGCCAGACCGGATAGCAATGACCGATCATGGCCATGAGCCCGGCAATCTGCGCGAGGTCCTCACCCCCAGCAGCACGGGCCGCGAGGACCGCCACCACGCCTTTGCCCCCATCCAGAACAAGCGTGAGGGCAGCCGCCAGTTTATTCCCCGTGCGCAACACGTTTGTTGCGCCGATGTTGCCAGACCCGATGTCACGCAGGTTGCCCAGCCCCATGACTTTGGCCAGCACCATGCCAAAGGGGATCGACCCCAAAAGGTATCCAATAACGCCCCAAAGCGCGAGAGCGGACAGGGTGCTTTCAATGAACGGCATCAGCTTCTTTCATAGACGCGCTGGCCCGCGACATAGGTTGCGAGCACCCGGCCTTGCATGCGTGAGCCGTCAAAGGGTGTGTTGCGGGATTTTGAGCGCAGCGTCGTGCGGTCCATCAGGAAAGGCGCATCAGGGTCAAACAGCACAAGGTCCGCCGGTGCGCCTGCTGTCAAACGCCCGCTGTCCAGCCCCAGCCGTTTTGCAGGGTTCAGCGACATGGCACGCCACAGGGTGGGCAGGTCGATCAGATCGGCGTGGTAAAGGCGCATCGCCGCAGGCAGAAGCGTTTCAAGGGCCACAGCGCCCGAGGCGGCTTCTTCAAAAGGGAGGCGTTTGCTTTCTTCGTCCTGCGGGGTATGCATGGAGGAGATCACATCAATCAACCCGCTGCGCACAGCGTCCGCCACAGCGAGGCGGTCGGTTTCATCCCGCAAGGGCGGTTTCAGTTTGAAAAACGTCCGATAGTCGGCCACATCCAGCGCGTTCAGCGTCAGGTGGTGGATGGAGGTGCCCGCGGTCACGTCATGACCGTTTCGTTTGGCCCGCTCCAGCGCGGGCAACGCGCGCGCACAGGTGATCTGATCCGCGTGGTAGCGCGCGCCTGTCATCTCAACCAGCGCGATATCGCGGTCCAGCGCCATGCGTTCGGCCATGGGCGAGACGGCGGGCAGGCCCCTGAGCGAGGCGAATTTGCCAGAGGTCGCCGCAGCCCCCGCGCTCAATCCGGGATCTTGCGGATGTGCAATAACCAACGCCCCAAGCGAGCGCGCATAGCTAAACGCGCGCGAAAGCACCTTGGTGTCGGTGACAACCCGGTCGCAATCGGTAAAGGCAACCGCACCCGCATCCATCAGAAACCCGATTTCGGTCATCTCGCGTCCGGCACGTCCCTTGGTCAGGGCGGCCATGGGCAACACCTTTACGGCGGCGGCCTCATTGGCGCGGCGCGTGACGAATTCCAGCGTTTCGGGGCTGTCGATGGCCGGTGTCGTGTCGGGCCGTGTGACCATCGTCGTCACGCCCCCGGCAGCCGCCGCCAGCCCGGCAGAGCGATAGCTTTCCTTGTGCCGTTCCCCCGGTTCACAAACCTTGACGCCGATATCGACGAGTCCCGGTGCAAGATATTTCAGGTTGCAATCGACCGTCTCGCCGCCCGGGCGCGCCTCCTTTTCCAGCCGCCCGGATATCCTGCCGCCCTCGATTCTGAGCCCGCCAATGGAAATGCTGCCGGTCTCGGGGTCAACCAGCCGCGCATTGACGAGGTTGAGCGGTCTCATCATCAGCTTCCCACCCAGAGCATCAATCCAACCACTCCGAACGCGACCAGCAGTGCGAGCGTCGCAATCCTGCCCGACATTGCGGCATCGGACGGGCGCTTTTTCGCCGGCTGATCGTCAGGTATCTCCTGATTTGGCCGTGCTGAGGCGGTGCGCAGGTCGACGCCATCAGACCAGTCGACCCCTTCCTGAGGGTAGGCACCGATCAGCGTCAGCGTTGGTGCGGGAGTGATATCCTGCGCGATGCCCCCGAAGGCAGAGGAATAGACGACCATCACCCAACCCTCCAGTGCAGCGAGTTTGCCGCGGTCTTTTTCAAGGATTGCCGGATCAGCCCCCGGACCTTCGAGCAGATATTCCATCAGTGACATATCGGATAGATCCGCAACCGCGAAAACCTCGATATGCTGCATGTCCAGATTTCTGGCGCCCAAGGCCGCATTCAGTGCGCTTGCGGCAGTGTCAGAGCCTGCCCCGTCACGCAACGCCTTTGCTTGCTCGTCCGACATGGACAGGGCAAAGACCCGGATCACACCGCTTTCAAGTTGGGGAATGGATATGTTGGTGGTCATTCGGCACCTCGCGTCAACTTAAGATTTTGAGCCAGCAGGTCCATCGCGGCCATGCGCACGGCGACGCCCATTTCGACCTGATCCTGTATCACACTGCGGTTGATGTCATCGGCCAGCGTGCCGTCAATCTCCACGCCGCGGTTCATGGGGCCGGGGTGCATGATGATCGCATCCGTTTTGGCGTTGGACAGTTTATCGGCATCCAGTCCGAAGCGGTGATAATATTCACGCTCTGACGGGATAAAGCCGCCGTCCATGCGTTCTTTCTGAAGCCGCAGCATCATGACGACATCTACGTCCCTGAGCCCTTCGTTCATGTCGTTAAACACCTCGACACCGAATTCGGAAATACCCGCAGGCATCAGCGTCGGCGGGCCGATCAGGCGGATGCGGTTCTCCATCTTGCCCAAAAGCATGATGTTGGAGCGTGCCACCCGGCTATGGGCGATATCGCCACAGATCGCGATGGACAGGCGGTGCAAACGCCCCTTGGCGCGCCGGATTGTCAGCGCATCCAGCAGGGCTTGTGTTGGATGCTCATGACGCCCATCACCCGCATTCAGCACGGCACAGTTCACTTTTTGCGCCAGGAGGTCCACAGCACCGGAATGCGGGTGCCGCACGACCAGCAGATCAGGGTGCATCGCATTCAGCGTGAGGGCGGTGTCGATCAGCGTCTCGCCCTTTTTGACGGAACTGGCCTGCATCGCCATGTTCATCACATCTGCGCCCAATCGCTTGCCCGCAATTTCAAAACTCGCCTGCGTTCGGGTGGAGTTTTCAAAGAACATGTTGATTTGCGTCAGGCCCTTGAGGGCATCGGCATGTTTGTCGGGCTGTCGGTTAAGTGCTGCGTATCTGTCCGCCAGATCGAGCAAAGTGTTGATCTCTTCGGGGCGCAGGGCCTCGATACCAAGCAGGTGTCGGTGCGGAAACGTCATGAGCCACCCTATTGCGATTTGCCACCTTATAGGCAGGGCTCGGGTCGTGAGCAAGGTGCTGAGGTGCTGGTGCAACTCGCTGTTTAGTTCGTTCGAGACGGCGCGTAGAGTGCGCCCATGGAATCATCTGACTTTCATCATGCTTTGGCGTTGCTGGACTGGCAAATCGAACTCGGCGCGACCGAGGCGATTGATGAAACACCTGTGAACCGGTACGAATTGCCCGACAAACCGGCGACGAAAAAGCAAGGCAGCAGATACATCTGCCACACCGCGCGCCGCTGCTGTGGCGGATAAGACAGATGTGGTGGAAGAGGCGCGCAAAGCCGCCAGCGGCGCGCAGGATCTCGATCAATTACGCGCCGCACTGGCGGGTTTTCAGCACTGCGAACTCAAGCGGGGCGCGCGCAATCTGGTGTTCAGTGACGGTGTGGCAGGTGCAAAGGTCATGATCATTGGCGAAGCGCCGGGGCGGGAGGAAGACATGCAGGGGCGCCCCTTTGTTGGGCGCGCGGGGCAATTGCTGGATCGCATGCTCGGCGCAATCGACATGGGTCGGGATCATCAAAGCGACCCCGTCTATATCACCAACGTCGTACCGTGGCGCCCGCCGCAGAACCGCGACCCGAGTTCCGAAGAAATCGCCATGATGCGCCCCTTTGTGGAACGTCACATCGCCCTGGCCAAACCGCAGGTGTTGGTGATCATGGGCAATATCTCGGCACAGGCGTTGCTGGGCAAGCGGGGCATTACACGGTTGCGTGGGCAGTGGGTTGAGGCGTTTGGCGTTCCCGCATTGCCGATGTTTCACCCCGCGTATCTGCTGCGCAATACCTCTGCCAAAAGAGAAGCATGGGCGGATTTGCTCAGTTTGCAGGCACATTTGCAGAATGGTTGATCCGATCACGCTGCTTGCTTTCGTGCCCGCTGCGCTGGCCCTGAATCTCACCCCGGGGGCGGACATGATGTTTTTGCCTCGCGCAGGGGGCGCGCAGCGGGGCCCGCGCGGCATGGGCGGCCAGTGCCGGGATCGCCATGGGGGGCTTGGTGCATGTCTTTATCGCCGGTGCGGGGGCTGAGCGCGCTTTTGACCGCCAGGCCTTTGGCATTCGATATTATCCGCTGGATCGGGGTCGCTTATCTCGTCTGGCTCGCCGTACAGGCACTGCGCGGACCGGTCGCGCCCGAACACCGGACCGTTTCAGGCTCGGGGTATGCGTTTCGCGGGGGGCCTGTTGATCAATCTGGCAAACCCTAAAGTGATCTTGTTTGTCCTGGCCTTTGTGCCGCAATTCGTCGCGCCCGAGGCCGGGTCTGTGCTGGCACAATTCATGGTGTTCGGCTGCGTCATGGCGCTTGGGGGTCTCGTCATTAATGGCGTGGCCGGCACATCCGCAAATGCATTGGCCCAACGGTTCAAACGCGGTAAACGGTGGCTGGATATCATGACCGCGGGTATCTTTTCCGCGCTTGCTGCGCGCCTTGCCATTCTGGAGATGAGTTGAAATGAGCCGTATTGATCCTTCCAAAGACTTCATCGCGATCCGCATTGCTGTTTTAACGGTGTCCGACACACGCGATTTGTCGCAGGACAGGTCCGGGGATGTTCTGGTCCAGCGTTTGCTGGACGCCGGGCACGAACTTGCGGACCGCCGGATCTTGCCTGATGAGCGCGATCAGATCGCCGATCAATTGCGCATATGGTGCAAGGACAGCAGCATTGATGTGGTGATTTCGACGGGTGGGACAGGTCTGACCGGGCGCGACATCACGGTTGAGGCGCACCGGGACGTCTATGAAAAAGAAATCGATGCCTTTGGCACGGTGTTCACAATTGTGTCCATGCAGAAAATCGGCACCAGTGCCGTGCAGAGCCGGGCAACGGCAGGGGTGGCCATGGGCACTTACCTCTTTGCGCTGCCGGGCAGTCCCGGCGCCTGCAAGGACGCGTGGGACGAGATTCTGGCCAAGCAACTGGATTACCGGCACCGGCCCTGCAACTTCGTCGAAATCCTGCCGCGGCTGGATGAGCATCAAAGACGCAAGTAGCCACGATACCCAGCCTCTCTTACCGGGTTGGTATTCACTGGCGATGCACTATCTTTTGGCATAGATTTGGAATTATTCTAAGGATTGGAGTGCAATGCGCTTCCTGCGGCAAAGCATGATCGGGTTGTTTCTTGCGTCGGTGGCGCTGGGGCTGCTTGTCTATGCGGCGCAACTGGTCGGCAGTGCAGTACAATCCAGTCTGAACAGTGAACGCGCCCCGCCCGAGGTGCGTGAACGCGTATTCGTGGTCAATCTCGTCACAGCAGTGCAAGGCCCGCAGACGCCGGTTCTTGAACCTTCGGAGAGATCAGTTCCCGGCGCAGG
>CBDIHL010000017.1:0-34777 GCA_965279125.1 Dinoroseobacter sp. | reverse complement strand
CGACGCGCTTGATGTGATGACCGTCGGAGGTGCTGCCCGCGATATCGGCGGGGCGGATTACGACACCGCGATCCTGACCGGAACCATGGTGTTCAACACCTGGAACTGGGCGGCATATGGCTTCGAGGCTGTCATCGGGAATGACCGCGACAACGTCATCAACGGGCGCACCAACGGGATCGATTACACCTTCCAAGGTGGTGGCGGGAACGACACCCTCGTCACAGCCGACGGCAATGATACGCTCAGTGGGGGCACCGGCAACGACACCCTCAGCGGCGGGGCGGGCAACGATACGCTCAATGGCGACGCTGATAACGACACGCTCATTGGCGGGCTGGGGGCGGATACGCTCAACGGGGGGGCCAATGACGATACCCTCAATGGCGGTTGGGACAATGACACCCTCAACGGCGACAGCGGCAACGACACCCTCAACGGCGAGGGTGGCGCGGACACGCTGTCGGGCGGCGCAGGCAACGACACCATCTATCTCGACGCGCTTGATGTGATGACCGTCGGAGGTGCTGCCCGCGATATCGGCGGGGCGGATTACGACACCGCGATCCTGACCGGAACCATGGTGTTCAACACCTGGAACTGGGCGGCATATGGCTTCGAGGCTGTCATCGGGAATGACCGCGACAACGTCATCAACGGGCGCACCAACGGGATCGATTACACCTTCCAAGGTGGTGGCGGGAACGACACCCTCATCACAGCCGACGGCAATGATACGCTCAGTGGGGGCACCGGCAACGACACCCTCAGCGGCGGGGCGGGCAACGATACCTTCCAGTTCAAGACCGGGTTTGGCCAGGATACAATCACCGATTTCGACAGTGCCAATGACACCCTCGTCTTCGATCTGGCGCTGTTTGGGGGCGCGATGGACGAAGCGACCTTCCTGGCCAACCATGTCACCGATGATGGCGTGAATCCCGTTTTGATCAATATCGGCGGCAATACCATCACACTTGACGGTGTGCTGGACGAGAATGATCTCGCCGGGCAGCTTCTGTTCGATACGCTGGTGTAAGCGGTCGATCCCGGTGGGCCGTTCCCGCCGGGGTCCTCGGTAGACCAAAAGGCGCGCGGCTGGGGGGCTACACGGCTACTTGCCCGTGCGGTCCAAGACGACCCCTGCGGTCTTGACCAAGATCTTCAGATCCAGCCAAAGGCTGCGGGTGGTCAGATAGCGCTTGTCCAGCTTGATGCGGCGCGCATAGCTGACATCGTTGCGGCCCGAGACCTGCCACAGCCCGGTGATCCCCGGCTTCATGGCCTTGTAGATATCCGCTTGCGGGCCATAGCGCGTCTCAAGTTCTTTGGCAGGCACCGGGCGGGGGCCAACAAAGCTCATGTCGCCCATAAGAACATTGAGGATCTGCGGCAGCTCATCAAGCGAGCTTTTGCGCAAGAAAGAGCCCAGCCGGGTGACGCGCGGGTCATTTTCCAGTTTGACGTCGCGGTCCCATTCGGTGCGGGCAGCGGTGTTGGCGGCCAGATATGCCTCCAGCTTGGCTTCGGCATCCACCACCATGGTGCGGATCTTCAGGCAGCGAAACATGCGCCCATCCTTGCCCACACGTGCATGACCAAAGATCCCCGGGCCGCCATCCCGGCGCACGATCACGATCAGCGCGGCGATTACCGGGATCATGATCGGCAGCAGCAGCGCGACCAGACCCAGATCCAAAGCTCGTTTCCCAAAAGCCGCATAAAATGACACAGAATCGTCAAGCATGACACCTCCAACTCCGGCCCCATGGGGTGTGCTTGATAGATTCGTTTCTCGAAATATCATTGATTTCACTCAGATCGGCAGGAGAACGGTGGTATAGGCGCATTACAGCAGCAAAAGTATGATAGACTCATTTCGTGGGGTCTTCGTTAACCCCAATCTAGGGCAATCCTATGCTGTAGACTGTGATTTGTGTCACAACTGGATGACATCTCCCGCATATGCCAGCTTTTTAAGCCTTTTATGCCCAGAGGACCGACGATGTGGCGTATCTGTTTGGCAAATGTCACGCGTCTTCGCGCTTTGCGGGGCCTTTTGGGCCTGCATGTCAGCCGCCCTTCGAGCTGCGCAGGAGCAGTGGCTGCTGAAAGCGTTGGTTGATTGGCAAGCAACTTCACCGGAGCCCCGCCCTTCGTATCCAAGACCAACTCGCCCAGTGGGGCCATTACCGCGCCTGACCGAAAGACCGCAGTCTCAAGGGTTTCTGAGCGCATGACAGGCTGATAGGTCATACCCAGCACTATCCTATCACGGCGCTTTTGCGCGGCAGAAGTAAAGAAACCGCCGCCGGATGCGATTTACATTTATGTCCAATAAGTTTGCATTATCGGACATTTGGAAATACACCTCTTTTCACATGAAAAAACCACCCCACACCCCCTTAGCGCTGCCGGACACCGTCGCTGGCTCGGGCAGGCTGGACCGGCTTGTCGAGACCGCGCGCGGGAGGACTTGAGCTTAGGTCCGCTTCGGTCCTATTGTTTCGCATGCGAAACATTGGGGCCGGTTCGGACCTATTTATCCGCGCCCACTGCGCCGATGACAGGCGTTGGAATTAGGGATTTCTTCGCACTCTGCCGGGTAAAGAGGGGGTATGACCCCTACTGACACAGTCCGCCTTGCCCTTTACCCCGAAACCGCCGCCGGAGGCTTCGCGGCCATTGATGGGGCGATACAGTTTTACGGGCGCATCGCGGCGCTGACCCGGCCCACCGACACGGTACTGGAATTGGGGGCAGGGCGCGGGGAATACCTGCTTGAAGATCCTGTGCCTTATCGCCGGGCGCTGCGCGATCACCGTGCGCGCGCCGGGCATGTGATCGGCGCGGATATCGATCCGGTGGTGCTGGACAATCCCGGCCTGGATACTGCGCATGTGATCGGGACCGACGGACGGCTGCCCCTGGAGACTGCGAGTGTCGATATGGTTGTCGCGGAAGCCGTCTTCGAGCATGTCGACACCCCCGATGTCTTTGCCGCCGAGATTGCGCGCGTGCTGCGTCCGGGGGGATGGCTTTGCGCGCGCACGCCCAATGCCTGGGGCTATATCGCCCTTGGTGCCCGGCTGATCCCCAATGCCCTGCATCACGCGGCCCTGCGCTGGCTGCAACCTGACCGGCAGGCGCAAGACGTGTTTCCGACCCGCTACCGCCTGAACAGCCGCGCCAGCCTGCACCGCCATTTTCCGCCCGCGACCTGGCGCGATTGCAGCTACACCTGGACGTCGGAGCCCGCCTATTTCGGCACCTCTCGGCTGGGCTGGCGCATCGCACAGAGTCTGGCCTGGGCTCTGCCGCCCGGCATGGGGGCAACACGGATGATCTTTGTACAAAAGAGGGCCGTCTGATGGGCGCATTGCGCACAGCGCGCACTGTGTTGCGCCCGATGATCGACGGGCCGCTCGAATACCGCATCAGGCGCAGGGCAGGGCGGCTGATCCCTGCGCGCGACACCAGCGGCCCCGCTCATCTTTTCCATGCCTGCGTATGGAAAACAGCCAGCCAATGGGTGCGGCTGATCCTCTCTGATCCCCGACTGCTCCGCCATTCGGGACACCAGCCCTTCATCTGGGCGCATCTGCGAGACGATCCGCGTGCGATGGCACAGTATTGCAAGGCGCCACGGTCCTTGCTGCTGACGGGATACGGGACGCCCGAGCGGATATTGGGGCTGCGCGACACAGCGATGCGCGGGATCTTCGTGATCCGCGACCCCCGTGCGCTGCTCGCCTCGTGGATCACATCCACCCGCTATACGCATCGCCCCAATGCCGGCGTTCTGGCGCACCGCGCACAGATGGCAGACATGAACGACACAGATGCCCTCGCATACGCCGCCCGCGCCTTTGTCGCCGAATTCGGCCCGGTGCTGGAAGGCTGGCACCAGACAGGCCCAGAAACACTGCCGGTGCGCTTCGAAGAGCTGACCGGCCCGAACCGGTTAGACATCTGGCGCGGGGTGTTGGCGCATTTGGGCATGTCGGTGCCCGAGCAAGTGCTGATTCGGGTGCTGGCGACCTACCGCATAGAGGCGCTGGCCCCCTCTGGATCCGGCGCTCGTATGGCCCGCGCGGATAAATACGCTCTGCGCGGCCAGCGTCCTTGGCAGACGATTGCGCGCGCACGCACTCACGTGCCAGGGCTTGAGCCGATTTTTGGCTGGGCAGAGCAGTTTGGATATGGTGGGACGCCTTCACACATATAGGTCAACACCGCTGACCTATTGTTTCGCATGCGAAACAATAGGTCCGATTCGGACCTATTTCGATACAAGCTCCCGTGCCAACCTGTCGCCATCCAATATCTGAATCCAGCCCCGCCCCATGGAAATCATCCCGGCCCGCCTCCAGCCTGTCAGCACCTTGGTCACCGCCTCACGCGTTGCGCCCGCATGCTCGGCCAGATCCGCACGCGACATCATCAGCCGCTGATCCGCATCGCTCAGATGCAAGAGCCGCCGCGCCAAACGGGGGGCGAGCGGCAGAAACACCTGATCGGACAATTGCCCCGACATCGCCCGTATGCGCCCGCCCATCAAATGCAGCATATCGGCGGCCATTTCAGGACTTGCAGCCAGAAGCTCCTTCAACGCCTTGTGGCGCAAGCGCAAAAGCTGGCTCGCCTCACGCGCTGTCACGGTCGCGGTGCGCGGGCCGGGGTCGAACAGAGCGACCTCGCCAAACACATCACCCGGATGCAGCAGATCGAGCCCGAAGCGGCGTCCATCCACAGCCAGCACACTCAGATCGAGCCGCCCTGAGATCACCGCAAAAAGCGCATCCCCTGTATCCCCTTCGGAAAAGAGCGTCTCGCCTGCCTTCAGGCGTATCGGCTCGGCCCCCTCACTAAGCACCGCCCGCAGCGCGGGGGAGGCTTCCGCCAAAAACCCCTGCGCCGGAAGCCCGTTCAATGTCAGCATCTAGATCTTACTTTCTTCCGCCCGCAGCCACTGACTGATCTTGTGGCGCAACCCGTCCGTGACCTTTGGGCCGGAAAAAATCAACCGGGTATGCCCGTTGGTGTCGGTCTGAGACTGGACGTAGACACCGGGCACGGGCTCAAACGCTGAAAGCGGGCGATGTGGCAGAGACACAGTTTTCCCTTTTTCATGCGTATTATCGGTTTGCATACTATGGGATCGATTGATTTCTGACGGTGTTTTAGATGTGTTTTTAACCTCATCAGAGATGTGTTCTAAGGTTTCAGGCGCAGAATGTAAGATATCGACAGGTCCCGGCGCTTTGAGACAGTCCGCTTCGTCTTGCGCGCTTTGCACCGCCCCTTCGCTCAGCCGCCGGCGGATCATCGGCCCAAAGGCGGCATCCTCTTCCAAGTGACGCGCCAGCTCGAGGCAGGCCCGTTCACTGAGCGCCTTGGGAAACCGCAGCACATCATCAAGCGCTTCGACCACCGGGACCACGCTTTTGATCTTCGAGCGCTTGGCCCGCGGGGTCGCGGCATAAAGCGTCAGCAGCGCATCGCGGGTGTCCGGGAACACGCCGGCCTCGACCGCCTTGAACACGATGCGCGCGCGTTCATAGAGGCTGAGATCGGCGCGGATCTCGTTTTCTTCGATCATGGCGACATAGGCGTCGGACGCGGTCTCGGGCGCGATCACCCGCGCCAGCACTGTCTCGGCCCCGATCCGGGCAAGCGCGGTCAGACGGCGCAACCCGGAGATAAGACCGAAGCGCCCATGCTCCAGCGCCACCACATCGATGGGGGTTTGCTGCCCGCGCGCTTTGAGCGACACTTCCAGTGTTTCCATATCCTCATCGCTGGCATCGAGCAGGCGGTCGCGCACCAGATGCCCGGCCTCGATGGCCGTCAGCGGCAGCGACTGGATCAGACGCCCTTGAGCACGGGCCGAGGCCACCAGATCGGTAAGCTCTTGCAACGCATGGGTCGTGGCCGCTTCGGAAGCGACCTGCGCGATGGGGGCAGGGCGCAACGGCGCAGATTTGATCTCAGGCGCCTCCGTCAGGCCTTGCGCCGGGGTCAGGCGTTTACGTTTGGCCATGGGCGGCCTCCTTTCTGGGCGAAAACGCCTTTAAGGCTGCCGCAGCATGGTTACCACAGAATGAACGCAGCGCGCGGTGGGGGGCAGGACATGTCATAGCGGCTTGCCTGCACTGTCGTGGACCTCGCGCTGCCAAATCCCGATCAAAAGGCGCTTGAAGGCCGCGTAAGTGGCATCGAACGTCTCGCGCCCGCGCACGTAAGTTTCGCGGTTAAAATCGCGGTAATCGGCCTCGTAGATGCCCGCAACCTGTTCCCCGGCTTGTCCGATCAGCGCGGTGAAGTCCTGGCGATGCGGCGACAGGGTGGTGCCGAGATAGGCCTGCATCAGCGCGGCAAGCTCGGCCTGTTGGGAGCTGTCATAGCGGGTCAGTACTGCGCGCACCGCATCCCACTCGAATGCCAACTCGTCACGGCCAAGGGCGCGGGCGGCCATGTTTTCGCCCTCCTCGATGCTCGCGAAGGTGCTGTGGAGCATGTCGAAGAAACGGCCGGTGCTGTCGAATTCAAGGAACGAGGCGCCCAGGGGCACCAGCAGGATGTCGGCAGCGGCCAGCCCGTTGATCGTCAGGTAGCCGAGGGCAGGGGGGGTGTCGATGAAGATGACGTCATACTCGTGCAGCACACCGTCAGCCTCCAGCCGGTCGGTCAGCGCATCCCACAACTTCCAACCGCGCGCCGCCAGCCGCCAGACGGGGATCTGGAACTCGGCCCAATAGAGGTTCAACTGCGCTCCGATCAAATCAATATTGGGCCAATGGGTCGGCTGGATAACATCGCGCGCGGTCATCTTCAGCGCCTCAGACAGCGTGTCATCCAGCGGTTGCGGGGTCTCGCCGCGCGCTTGGCGGGCTTGGTTCTCGGTGCGCAGATGCTCGCCGTAATGGCGGGCGAGCAGGGGGAAGACGGTATTCCACTCATCCTCCACCCGCCCATCGAAGATCGAGGTCATGGAGCCTTGGCTGTCCAGATCAATCACCAGCACCTTATAGCCATCGAGCGCGGCGGACATGGCCAGATGGGCGGCAGTCGAGGTCTTGCCAACACCGCCTTTGAAGTTCGCGACAGCAACGAGCTTGGCGGGCAGACCTTCGGGGCGGAAAGGCTTGTATTCTTTCGATTTGGAGCCGCCTTGGGCGAAATGGGCGCGCAGGCGCAGCACCTCGTCGAAGGTGAACCACTTGGCCCCGCCTTCGGTCTCGGACCTGCCTTGCGGCAAATCGGGGTTCTGTTTGAGGACGCGTCGGAAATGGGCTTGAGCGACGGGGATCAGATAGCGGGTGATCTCCCATGTGGAAAAGAGGCGCAGCGTTTTGCGGCCATCCTCGCCAAGACCTCGTGAGGCAAGATCCGCACGGCCCTTGGTGCAGGCGCTTGCGATCTCGGCAAACCCCGCGCTGGTGGTGGGACTGCCCAGATCGGCAAAGGCCGCCTCGGGGTCGATGTTAAAATAGGGGGGCAGACTGTCGCCGTCTTTTGCCATGAAAAATGCTCGATGTGCTGTGTTTTTCGCAATCTACACATAAAGATAGGATATGTCACGAAAGAGGTCACAAAAGACCATTTTTCTAAGCAAATATCCCCAGATCAGGGCTGAAGGATATGGGGTTTGGAACAGGCTGGCGCGTTTTTGAGTTAATATTGAGTTATTGAATCGTTACGTAGAACATCTACTTTGTGTAACTCTATAGAATTGCGAGACTTTTTCAGTATTAGTCGCAACGATGCGACTCTGAAACACCGATGAAGTGACTCTGATCCTCCGATATGGCGATTCCGAACCTCCGATGCGGCTCTGGACCGGGCCTGTGGATAACTCTAGGGTGGGTGTAAATAAAACGACGATAAACGAGTCGGGCAGATGAGCGGTATTTTGGCCCTTTCGCGGGCAAGCGCATGAGCGCGGCGGCCCCCACGGGTCTGCCGCAGAGCGATTTTTTCGTGGCGGATTTCTTTGGGGTGAACCCGAAGGATGATTTGGCGACAATGGAGCACCCGATCTTTTCGCTCTCGACCCGGCCCGATCGGCGCATTCTGGAATATGCCCATAACGGGGTCGAGATCACGGTGACGCCCAGTGTCCGGGGGCTGGCCACGATCCACGACAAGGACATCCTGATCTTCTGCATCAGCCAGCTGATGGCTGCGATCAATGCCGGGCGCGCCACAAGCCGGGTTGTGCATCTGGTCGCCCATGACCTGTTGTTGGCCACGGGGCGCGACACAGGCGGGGACGCTTACCAGCGTCTGCGCGATGCGTTCGAGCGGCTGGCAGGCACCCGGATCACGACGAATATCGTCACCGGCGCGCTGGAGACGACCAGCGGCTTTGGCCTGATCGAGAGTTGGGAGATCGTGCGCAAGACCCGTGGCGGGCGGATGGTGAGTGTGGCGGTGACCCTGTCGGATTGGCTCTATCGGGCGGTCTTGTCGAAAGCGGTGCTGACGCTGAGCCGCGACTATTTTCAACTGCGCAAACCGCTGGAACGGCGGGTCTATGAGCTGGCGCGCAAGCATTGTGGTCGGCAACGCGACTGGCGGGTGTCGGTAGAGGTGCTGCTGAAGAAATCAGGCAGCGCGTCGCCGCGCCGGGTGTTTCGCAAGATGTTGCGCGATATGATCGCCGCCGACACGCTGCCCGATTACCAGATGATCGAAGAGCCGGGCGATATTATCCGCTTTGCCCAACGCGGGCTTGTGGTGGATGAGACGGAAGCCGCCGCAGATCCCGGCTTGGGGCCGCTGTCGAGCGAGGCGACCGAGACGGCCAAGCGGCTGATGCCCGGCGCGGATATCTATGCGCTGGAAGCTGAGTGGCGCGGTGTCTGGGCCGCTGGCGGGCGCGGGCGCATTCGCAATGTCGATGCGGCGTTTATCGGCTGGGTGAAGGCGCGGGCTGAAGGCTGAGCGCCCGGTAGGATGCTTTTGCGCGGCCCGGCGTTGCGCGAGACGCATCTGCACCGCGCGCATGTGTTAAGTTTGGTTAACTATTATCGGTCAAGGTCCGGGGCGCATTTCAACGCCCCTCGATAAGGACCAATCCGATGACCAATCCCTTTGCCAGCCGTCTTGTGTCGCTCAATGGCCCGGCGCGCGATTTGATTCCAGTGACCCCTGATGACAACACCGATTTGGCGATCACCGCCGTGTCGCTTTACATCGAGACCGGCGGCACGCTGGCACTGATTACCGAAGCGGGCCAGGCGCGCGAGGTCGTGGTGCCGGACTTCATGGTGCTGCCTTTGGGCGTGGGGCGGGTGAAGGCGACAGGCACCACCGCAAGCGGCATTCATGCGCTGGTGATCCAATGAGCCTTGGCTTTGGTCTGGACCTGAGCGGGGCGGGGCGCAGGCGCTCTGCCCCTTGGTGGCATGCCTATCGCGCCGGACCGGGTGGTCCGTTGCCATCCGTGGTGATCGAGGATGAAGGCGCGCGCAGCCATGGCGCGACACAGTTGGGGGCCGGCATCTTTGATCTGTCGGGCGTGCCTTTGGGGCCCGGTTTCACCTTCTTTGTCCGCGGGTTTCTCAATTATAGCGGCGAGGTGTCGAACTATCCCCGCTTTGCCGAGATCGGGACCTCGGGCGATATCTCAAACCGTCAGGCGATCTTCTTTTATCGCCCCACCGGGCATGTCTGGGCCACCGGGTTCGACAGTGGCGTGCCTCAGGTCAGCCTCGACATTTCGAAGGCCACACAGCCTGATGCCGTAGCCTTTCAATTGGTCGCGCGCTTTGCCCCCAATGATTTCGCGGCCACGTTCAATGGCGGCCCCCTGCTGAGCGACACCGCGTGTGCGCTGCCCGCTGGCCTAAACCGGCTGTTCTTGCGCACCTCCGAAGGGGCAGGGGCGACACCGGGCCTGATCCAGCGGGCTGTGATCTGGACCCAGCCCCTGAGCCCGGCGCTGATGCAAAGCTACAGCGCCTGATGGCCTGCGCGGGCAGGCCCCACCACGGGGCGTCCCGGAGCTGGGGCTTGCCATAGGCCGGGCGCTGGCCCAAACACGAAAGGCACAGCTTTTCGGAGACCGCCCATGCCATCGCCCGCCATCGTCGCCCTCTTGCCGATCCAGGCCCCGCGCCCCGACATGTTCAAGAGCGACTTTGCCATGATGGCGGGCAAGCCCCTGTTTGCCTGGGTGCTTGAGACTTTGCTGGCAGTGCCCAGCATCGACCGGATTATTCTCAACACCGATGCCGAGTTCCCGCTCGCGCAATCGGGTATCCGCCTGCCCGATCGCGTCCAGGTCCGCTCGCGCGCGGCGGCTCTGCGCGGCGATGTCTCGATCAATGCCATCATCGCCGATGACATCGCCACCCAGCCTGCCGACACCTATGTGATGACCCACACCACCAACCCGCTTTTGCGGCGCTCGACCTTGGAAGAGGCGCTTGAGCGGTTTGCCGAAGGGCGGCGCAGTGGCGTGGCCGACAGCCTGTTCTCGGTTAGCCGGATTCAGGCACGCCTTTATGACCAGAGCGGTGGGGCGTTGAACCACAATCCGAGCAATCTCCAGCGCACCGCTGATTTGCCTCCTTATTTCGAGGAAAACTCGAACCTCTATGTGTTTGATGCCGACAGCTTTGCCGCCACCGGCGGACGCATTGGGGCCTGCCCGCAGATGTTCGAGACACCGCGCATGGAAAGCTATTCGGCCAAAACCCGCGCGGATTGGTTCTTGACCGAAAGCCTTGCCCGTCGCCTGAAGGCGGGCGAAGCAATAGAGCCGCTGCGCGAAATCCAACCTGAAGACAGGGTTCGCAGTTGACACTTGGACCGTCATTGGCTGCAATGCAGCAACCACAGAAACACTAGGATTTTCCCATGCGCTCAACCGCTGTATCAGTAATTTTGGCTGGCGCGTTGTGGCTTGGCCCCGCCCCTGCACTGGCCGAAGATGTGGTCGTGCGTATCCAACCGGGGCAAACGCTCTATGGGTTGGCGCAGACCTATTATGGCAACGGCATGCTGTTTGACCGTATCTGCGACGCCAACCCGAACTTGCGCGATTGCGCCCTGTTGGAAATCGGCACCCGGATCACCATACCGGCGCCAACGCAAAGCCCCGTGATCATCGTTGAGCCCGCCGCGCCGACGGCGCCACAGACACAGACGCCCGAGACCACACAGGCCGAGGGGACCGCGGAGCAGACCGCTCCTCAGACGCAGGCCCAGGACGAGGCCCCCGCTGGCCCGGAAAACCTGGCCCGGCAAGCGGATGAGGTGACAAATGACGCCGTTTGGTTCGCGCAAACCACGCAGAATGGCCTGACCATCGAGCGTATCGGCACCGGCGTGACCGATGCGGGTTTGGCCTATGCCGATTACAGAGTGCGCGGCACGCCCACCACAAGTTTTGCCGGCAACTTCTATCGCACGGGATTGTCTCTGACCCCGGCAGGTCAGGGCGAGACCTTCAAGGCCAGTGGTTGGCTACAAGCTTTGGACGGGGATCCCGACAGTATCGGCGCGCTCGTATTGCTGATTGCCGAGCAGGCCGAAAGCAACTCTTTCGCCGGGTTCGATATCTCGCGTGATGCCAAAACCTCTGACACGCTGACCCGCGTTGAGGTGAGCCGCACCATGCAGGCCGCAGACACAAACCAGACCCGAACACTTGTTATTCTGGTTGGCCTGAACCCCGAAAAGCCGGTGGATTTCAGCTTCCGCGCGGCTGGGCTGCGTTTAGAGCGTGTGGACGAGTAAAGCGAATGGGCATATGGGCAAGGGCGTTGGACGGCCCGCTGGCCCTTATTCGCGTGACGCATGACCCAAAGCATCGGCATATCCCGAGCGCAGCCCGCGCGATACATCCGCCTGTCGCCCTACTGGTTGTCCCGGTATTGGCTGGTGCTCGGCGCTTTGCCGGCCTTTTTCGGCTTGGGCGATGGCAAAACGCTTATGGCGGTTGCAATCGCAGGGTATGTTCTGGTTCTTTATGTTGCTGACCTTGGGCGGGGCAATCGATATCAGGTAGCCGATCGGATCGGCAGTCGGTTGTTAACGCTGTTCCTGCTAATCTACGCACTTGCGTTTTTACGTATGCCGGATGGCATTTTGCCTATGACCACTCTCGTGGGCATCATAGGAACATGTTTTTTCATTTGCATATTCTTTCATAGGTACTTTTCAAAGAACCGTGTGACGGCGTCTGCACAGGGATTTTTTACATTTCTCTGGTCTATACCTATTTTTATTTTCCTGAATGTTGTGTTTTCCGAAGGTGGTATTTCAGCCTTACTGGAGTTTGTTTCTGCAAGCCGAAGAATATTCGAATTGCCGGGCCTGATTGGGTCCAACAGTATTGCCTCTATGTGCGGTGTTGGGCTGATTGCAACGGCCGTTTTGATCCGTTTCGGGTCGTACCGCTTTGTCGCGGCGGCTCTGTTTGCGCTGATCGTCGTGTTGTTGCTGGCGACAGGCGCGCGTGGTCCGGCCTTGTTCGCGTTTGTGGTGACGTTCGGTGTACTCTTTGCGTCCGTTCGTGTCTTGGGGGCAGGGTGCAAGGTGTTGGTCATCGTCTCGCTGGTGTCCTCACCCTTAGCCCTTATCGTCTTCGCTGCCCTGCAACAGTCCGATATCGCAGATCTGCTTGTTCGAAATGGCGCGCAGAATTTTGGGGTTGGAACCGGGCGGGCGCAGCTCTTTGAGGTGGCTTTGGCGGAATTGGCCCAGGTCTCGCCGCTTCATCTTTTCGGCTACGGATATGGCGGAGCCCTGTTGACGCAGGCTCTCGATGTGCTGACGATACTTTTTTACAACGAGTATCGCAGTAGCGTGAACGTCTTTTTGCCCACGCTGCACAATCTTGGATTACAGGTGATTTTTGACATCGGCTATATCGGGTTTGTGGTCTTCTTCTTTCTGATATGGCGCGCTGCGACCTCTTTTGCCATGTCCAGCGAACCTGTGGCCCGCTTTGGGCTTGGCATTCTGAGTTTCACCTTGCTTTCCGGGTTCACCGAGGCGACGGGTGCGCCCTATAATCTCGAATTCTTTTTTGTGCTTCTTGCGGTGCTCGCCCTGGCCAATAGTCGCCTGAATTTTGATCCATCTGAGAAATCTAAAGCCGGCGAAAAGCAATATCTTGTTCGCCGCACGTCTTAGAAATATAGACATGCGGCATTGTCTTGAAAGTGTATTATGACGTCTCTTGCTGTTCGATTGGCCAAGCCGTTTGCTCCGCTTGCGCGCCGTATTTTAAGCCCCCAAATGTTTCGCAGCCTGCGCGACCGGGTCGTGGCGGGCAGCACCTGTGACGAGGTTGACGCGGTCTTTCGCGCGCTTGGATCGGTGCGGGCGGGCTCTGGGTTCATGCTCGATGTGGGGGGGCATCATGGCGAGTCGTTCGAACGCTTCGCGGATGCCGGATGGCGCGTTGAGTGTTTCGAGCCGAACCCCGCCAATCATCCAAAGATCGAAGCGCGGATGGCCGCTCACCGGGATCGGGTCGCCCTGCATAACCTGGCGGTGTCCGACAGCCCCAAGCAGGGCCTGACCTTCTATCTGAGCGATGAGAGCACTGGCATCAGCTCGCTCCACGCCTTTCACGACACCCACCGCGAGGGGTTCAAGGTCGACGCGATTGCCTTGCGCGATCATCTGTCCGCCCAGGGCAATCCGAAGGTGGATTTCCTGAAGATCGATACCGAAGGGTTTGACTTCTTCGTGTTGCAAGGCATCGACTGGGAGGCAGGCAAACCCGAGGTCATCATCTGCGAGTTCGAGGACACCAAGACCGAAGGGCTGGGCTATACCTACAAAGATATGGCGCAGTATCTGCTGGATCGGGGCTACGAGGTCATCGTGTCCGAATGGAAACCGATCGTGGCCTATGGACAGGCCCATGAATGGCACCGCTACACGCGCTTTCCGTCCGATCTGGCGACGCCTGACGCCTGGGGCAATCTGGTTGCGATGCAGCCCGGTGCCGGCGCCGAGGCGGTGAAGGCGGAACTTCGCAAGGCAGGGCCGATTGACTAAGAGAGGCTTTTTTAGCCTGTGGCCCGGGTATGAAGCACGGATTGCGCTTATGGATAATCGCGATGGTTAACTTGCCTTAGCAAAGGGGCCCGGACTAATGCGGGTGTGATACCATCCAGCGGTGATTTGGACGCCTGTAGAGACGAGATTGCTTGCCGCTAGGGCCACCACATAAACTGTGACCCCCAGATCATCCCAAAATGCGAGCATGATCAAAATTTGACCCGCCAATCCCAAGGTGGTGCCGAGGATCGCAATCTGCTCGCGACCACTGAGCAGCACCATTTGCGCATAAGCCCCCATTGAACTGGTCAGCGTATACGCCAAAATCAAGACCTGCGCTCCGGGAACGGCTGCCCCATAGCTTGGATCAAGGGCCAGAGCCGTGAGCCAAGGGGCCAACAGCGCCAATCCCACCCCAATGGGGATGAAGACCAAACCGATACGAGCCGAACGCGTCACCAAGCCCTGCATGCGATGTCGGTCACTAGGCGGCGTGCTGGCCAAAAGCGGCGCGAAATACATGGAATTCGCACTCAGCATCACCAGCATGATTACCCCGAACAAAACCGCCACCTTCACGAAAGCCGCCACCTCTGGCCCGGACAGGATCGCCGCGGCGACCACGGGCAATTGCTGTGACACGATGATCAGCAGCGTGACGAGAAAGAAGCGCTGTCGCTCATGGGCCGAGCGCCAGGAGTGTCGGGTCGCCGTCGTGCGGCGCGTGGCCAGCGTGGTTTGCAGCTTGGGTTGTGCGCAGATCAAGAACAGGGCCAGCGTGATGCCCCCCAAAAGCGCGGTGAACAGGACCAGCATCGTCTGGGCGCTTAGACCGGTCGCGGCGGCCAGTCCCAGGCAGATCAGGTAGATCGTATAGCGCAACCCGCCATTGCAATACTCGGCCACAAGATAGAAGCGCCGCCCCCGGAATATCTCGACCGAGAGCAGCTCCAGGCAGAAGCCCAGAGCGATGAAAACGGCGAACCAGATTTCGGGGCCAAACTGTCTTTGCCCCGGCCAGACCATATAGACGACCGCCGCTCCGATCAGCAGCGCCCCCCGCAGCACCACCCCCATCGACAACGCGAAGGCAAATCGCCGCCACAAGGATCTGCGCCGCACCAATCGCGGGATCAGCTTACGGATCTGCAAGGACGATCCGAAATCCAGAAACACCGCAAAGATCGTTGCCAAGGACCAGATAAACGACAAGATCCCGAACTCGGCGGGCAGAAATATGAAGGCCGCAAGCAAGGTCGTCACCATCGCCAACCCGGAGGCCGATAATTTCAACCCGGTGATCCCGATGATCCGTGTGATGTCGCGCATGATCGTGGGGCCCCGCGCCTAGCTGGATGGCCCGGGACGCGCACCCCTGGCATTGTGATAGACATGCGCCAGAACGCGCCGCGCCGCACTGCTGAGGCGTGCGACGAGCGAGACACGCAGAATGTCTTTTTGAATAACCCACGCATCCACCAACCGCCGCCTGAGGTTGCGATTGCTGACGCTGGTGGGTTCGAAGGTGAAGACTGCCACGGAGCGATCCCAGACCAGCACCCGGTCTTCGGCACGCCGCTGCAGCTCGGCCATGGCGGCGTAATCCGCCGAGATCGGAAACTCGTGGTAGCGATAGAGGCATTGACGATGTGCCTCGGTCCGAAAGAACACAGATTGGTGCATGGTGGGCTGGCCATGTGCAATATACCCCAGCCGCCGCACAGGGCGGATGCGGCGCAGACCATTGGGGTAGTCCAGTTCGGTATGGCCATAGATCAAGGTCGGCGGCGGGCCGATCTGTTCGCGCAACAGCGCAGCCAGGTCGGCAGCAACCGCGTCGTCCGCGAAGAAATCTCCGGCATTCAGGAACAGCACATAATCTCCGTGCGCCTGTGCCAGCCCTTTGTTCATCGCGTCATAGAGGCTGTCATCGGGCTCGGACACGATCCGCAAGCCGGGGATGCGTGCGCCATAAGCCTCGACCTTGCGCAAGGTGTCATCCCGCGAACAGCCGTCGATGCAGACCAGCTCCAGGGCGGACTGATCCTGAGCGGCGACCGAGGCAAGGGTCTTTTCGACCACATCTTGGGCGTTGAAGGTCACCATGATGATACTGAGCACTGGTTTGGGCAAAGCAGCGGTGGCGGGTGTGGATGTCATGAGGCTTTGGCTTCTTTGACAGAGAGAAGGGGTGGTGGATCGGTTACGTCTTCGGCCTATCGCGCAGGATCTCGAGCGCATTGAGCAGCACCTGACCTTCGCGCAGACGCCGACGCCGGGACCATTCGCTGAACCAATCGATGCCGATCCGACTGACGAAGATGGCCCCCGCCCCGCCCAACATCAAAAGACAGCCCAGCACCAGAAGCGCAAGTCGGTAATCCGTGGCCATGACCGCCACCAGCATCACGCCGCCGATCGCAACCGCGGCCCCGGACAGCCCCGAGATCAGCCCCCGATGCTGGTTGTTCATGATGGTGCCGTAAATCCGGGTACGCCGATCCTCGGCAACGGGGCGATTAACGGCCCGCGGATCCGGGCGCGTGGCGGTGTCTGTAGGGACCATGGTGTCGGCCTCGTCCAGCGCATAGCCGCCGATCTTGGGGAACACGGTCAGCTTGCCGCCCACGGTCGCGTCCTTGATCTGACGACCGTTCAATTCGAAAGCGGCACGGGCAGTGGCGAAGTTCAGCTCGGATTCCACCAGATCCGGGAATTGCCACAGCACATCCTTGCCGAAATAATTCGGGTCGAAATGGTTGGCATCGTTGCCTTGGGATTTCTCGACCAGATGGGCGCGCCCCGAATGACCGAAGTTGTGGTCCACGCCCAAGAGAATCACCTCCGAGCATCCCAGATGATAGGCCAGCTGCATCGCGGCATAGGTGACGGTCGCGCCGGGATACCAAGTGTGCTGGGACAGGTCAGGCGTGAACCCGGCCCCCGGCATTGCGGTCATGTAATAAAGCGGCCGCCCGGTATCGGGAAACGGGCCGGCTTTGGCATCCACAAGGATCTGGCTGTCCTGGCGCACGATATCGTCGCCAAATTGCTGGAGCACCAGATCATTGACGCAGCACAGGAAGGTGGTCGAGAAGCCGATTTCGTCGAACTTCAGATAGATCCGGTTCAAACCGATCGTGACCTCATCCTTGAGGCGCGCCAGATCGGTCTTGTTCAGGCTCGGCCCATTGCCAAGGATATAGCAGCGTTTGCCTTTATAGGCGTCCTTGAGCTCGAACAAAGAGGGCACCCGGTCCGCCGATCCTGCATCTGTTGTGGCTATCTTCGTTGTCATCGTGTCCCCTTTCCAGCGCCGACACCGTCCAACGCGTCTTTCAAAATCCCCACCGCTTTCAGCGACACGGCTGTGACCGCATCTTGGGTGTTGGACCCGTTATGCGAGCCAAACAGGCACCGCGTCCCAAAGCCGTGCAAAGGGGTGTCGGCCGCCAGTGGCTCGACCTCGAACACGTCCAAAGCGGCAGAGTGAATCCGCCCGCTTTCCAGCCCAGCAATCACAGCCGCTTCCTGCACCACCGGCCCGCGCCCCACATTCACCAGCCGCACGCCCGGCTTGGCGCGCTCTAGCGTATCGAGGTTGAACATATGCTGGGTGTCGGGCGTCAGCGGGGCGGTGAAGATCAGGAAATCCAGATCCTCGATCTGGGGCCAGTCGCGCCGCGCCACCCCGTCGGGTAAAAGCGCGGGATCCACGAAGGGGTCGAAGACGCAGACCTCCAGATCGTGGGCCAGCAAGCGCTTGACGGTGTTGCGCCCGATATCGCCCGCGCCGATCACGCCCGCGGTCTTGTTCCACAGCGAGATGCCCGAGGGCTTTGGCCAGCCCCCTGCGCGAATGCCCGCATCGATCTCGTAGGTTTGCCGCGCCAAGGCCAGCACGTAATGCATCGCCAGATCCGCGACCTCGCGCCCGAACACACCGGGCGTGTTGCTGACCGGCAGGCCCAAATCGCGGCAGGCGTCGAAATCGACATTATCCACGCCGACCCCCCATTTGACGACCGCTTTGAGATTGCCCGCGGCCCCGGCTTCAAACACCGCGCGGGTCGCAGGATCGTCGCCGATGATCCAGCCGTCATAGGCGGGCAGGATCTCGATCAAGCGCGCTTCCGGCACAATTTGGGTGAACTCAGGCACGGTGACCTCGAAACCCGCTTGTGCGAAGGCATCTCCGAAGCGCTCGACAAGGCCGATCATTGGCGGACAGGTCAGAAGGATTTTATGCATCAGCCGACATCTCCGAGGGTTTCGCCTGCTGCCACGCGCCGCGCGAGGCTTTCGGCCATGAACCAACGCGGCGCATCGTCGATATCGACCGCCTCCAGCATCGGGGTTTCAAACATCATCGGCTGCGCGCCAATGCGGGCCTTGGTCTGGGCAAAGCTGTCCGCCGAGAACAGGTAGAGGCCAGAGTTTTCTTCATACCAAGGCTCCAGGTCTTGGGTGCGGATCAGGTTCGCCGGATCATGGTTCACGGCCGAGCCATCCGCGCGGTAAAAGCGCGTCTGGGTCTTGTTGACGGTAAACAGGCTGTCGGCTTCGCCATCGGCGCGCGCAGTGGCGAAATCGGCCAAGGCGGCGCGGATCGTGTCCGCACTCAGCAGCGGGTTGGTGGTGTGGGTCATCACGTAGGTCTCGGCCTCGACGGCGGCCAGATCATCGGCCAGCACGAGGTTCATCGAGACGAAATCGCCGCAAATCTCGGGGCGGCGATCGCGGATCATCACCTTGCCGCCCTCAGTGAGGCCGCTGTCGGCAAGAATATCGCGCGCATCGGTGTTGATGACGATCTGGTCGATCTCGTCCATCGAGATCAATGTGTCGAGGATCCACGCATAAAGCGGCTTGCCCGCCAGATCGCGGAAGTTCTTGGATTTGACCCGCGCGCTATGGGCCTTCATGGGCAATAGGGCAACGGTGCGGCCGGTGGACATCGGTGGGACCTTTCAAAGGGATCATCTAAATTCTCAACGGGGGTAAAAATACGCTTCCTTGCGGCTATAGGCCATCTCTCGTGTGGCGGCATTGCCCCGATAGGCGCCCCAAAACTGGCAGGTGCGAAAGGCAACGATCCCCCAAGCTTCGCGCAGAAACGCGCCTTGGCTCAGCGCCAGCCCCCAATCGGTGAGGATGCCGCTGGTGGTGTAGCGCAGGAAATCGCCAAAGCGCACATGCACATCGGGCATGATGTCTTGCAGCGCGATGGCTTCACGCTCGAAGCGGACGCGAACCTTGTGCCAGGTTTCCGCGTGCAGATGCTCGACCGGGGCGGTGCCGATATAGGCGATCTTGTCGCCTCGCGCGACCAGACGTTTGGCCAGCGCCATATCCTCCAGCCCGGTGATGGTCTCGTCGAACGGATGCGCGTCCCAGACCCTGCGCAGGATCGCGGAATTGGCGTTGTTGCAGAAGAACCCGTCTTGGGGGATGCGATCCTGGGGCGGGAAATACTTGGCAAAGAGCTGGTGCTCGGAGAACTTGGTCACGCCTGCGCGCCCGATCTGGCCGCCATAGCTGTAAACCGCCTGCCCGGTTTGCAAAGGCGCGATCAGCTTTGTCAGCCAGTCCTGGCCTACAGGGATGCAATGGCCAGACAGCAGCACCAAAATATCGCCGGTGGCAAAAGCGCAGCCCCGGTTGAGCGAGCGACCAAAGGTGAACTCGGTTTTGTCGATGCTGGTCAGGCGCGCGCCATGGGTCTCGGCGATCTCGCGGGTGCCATCGGTCGAGCCTGAATCAATCACCACAACCTCGACCGCCAGATCGCCGGTGTCTTGCGCCGCAATCGCCGTGAGGCAGGCCCCCAGATACGTGGCCTCGTTCAGCGTGCGTATGACGACAGAGACATCGGTGTCGTGCGCCCCGCGTGGCGCGGCCTCTGGTGCGGAATATGTGTCAGGGCGCGCGGTCGTCATCTAGGCCCCGCGTCCGCCATGTTCCAGCCAATGGGCATAGGCCTGTGCGATGCCCTCTTGCAGCCCGCGCGCCTTGTTCCAGCCCAGATCATGCAGCCGTCCGCTGTCCATCAGCTTGCGCGGGGTGCCGTCGGGCTTGTCGGCGTCAAAGGTCAGGGTCGCGTCATAGCCCACGACCTTGGCGATGGTCTCGGCCAGCTCGCGGATCGTGACTTCGACGCCCGAGCCGACATTCAGCGGCACCTCGTCCGAGTAGGTCTTCAGCAAGAACACCAGCGCGTCGGCCAGATCGTCCACATGGAGAAACTCGCGCAAGGGCGTGCCGCTGCCCCAAACGACAACTTCCTTGGTGCCGTTGTGCTTGGCTTCGTGGAACTTGCGCAAGAGCGCGGGCAAAACATGGCTGTTTTCCAGATCGTAATTGTCGCCGGGACCATAGAGGTTCGTTGGCTGGGCGCTGATGAAATCCGCACCATATTGCTTGCGGTAGGCTTGGCACAGCTTGATGCCCGCAATCTTGGCGATGGCATACCACTCGTTTGAGGGCTCCAGCGGGCCGGTCAGCAGCGCATCTTCGTGGATCGGTTGCGGGGCGTATTTGGGGTAGATGCAGCTTGATCCGAGAAACAGCAGCTTTTGCACGCCCGTGTCATGTGCGCTTGTGATCACGTTTGTCTGCATCATCAAGTTTTCGGCCAAAAACTCTACCGGATAGGTGTTGTTGGCGTGAATGCCCCCCACCTTGGCCGCCGCCAGCACCACCGCATCGGGCTTCTGCGCGGCAAACCAGGCGCGTACATCGGCCTGATTGGTCAGATCGAGCGTCTCGCGTGTAGTTGTGATCACATCGCACGACTCGGCCTCTAGCCTGCGCATAACGGCACCGCCCACCATGCCCCGATGGCCTGCCACATAGACGCGCTTGCCGGTCAGATCGTAGCTCATGCTGCGTCCTTCTTTATCCTAGAAAACAGAAAATCGGCCTGCACCGCGCGCCCCTCGAAGACCATGCCCGGCCCGATCTCGACCCCGGCAATGCCAAAGCCGCGCGCGGCCAGCCACACCACGATCTCATGAGCGAGCGGTTGGCCTTTATAAAGCTCGACGAACGAGGCCTCGCAATAGATCCAATCGAACCGATCCAGCAGGTCTGCGCAGCCCTTCAAGACTTCGCCCTCATAGCCCTGCACGTCGATCTTCAGCAAACTCGGTCCCGTGATCTGTTCAGCCGTCATGATGTCCGACAGCCGCGCGATCTGGATCGTCTCGGTGCCGACTTCTGCGGTGGCGGGAAAATAGGTGGATTGTGCGGCTTGCGGCATCAACGAAGAGCTGTCCGCACGCGCCGCCACATGGATCTCAGCGGTGCCGGGGGTCGACCCGAGGGCGGTGCGGTGCAGATGCACCATCGGATCAAATTCAAACACCGCTTGGAACTGACCCGCTGCATGGGACATCGGCTCAAACGCATGAACGGTCGCACTGGGCTGGGTCAGGCGGCACAGCAAGGTGAACTGGCCGACATTGGCGCCCACATCAATCACCGTTTGCAAGGCTCCAAGTCCGCGCAGCAAAGTCTCATGCTCGTAGGTGGCGGCAATCCCGCGCCGTAACGCGCGCCGTGTCAGCGGTTGGCGCAGCGCGCGCACCGCCTTGCGCAGCTTGTTGCGAAGCGTCATCGCCTAGCCTTCCAGGCTGACGGGCAAGTGCAGCCCATGTTCCTTGAGCAATTTCAAGCGCTGCGCCGATTTCAGGTCCTCGGCCACCATCTCGGCGCACATCTCTTGGGCGGTGATCTCAGGCACCCAGCCCAACTGTGCTTTGGCTTTGGACGGATCACCGAGCAGCGTTTCCACCTCAGCGGGGCGGAAATAGCGCGGATCAATGCGCATAACGACATCGCCGACGCTCAGGGCAGGGGCCTTGTCGCCCTCGATCTCGGTGACGGTCGCAATCTCGTTTACGCCCACACCAGTAAATTCCAGCGATACGCCCAGCTCGGCGGCCGACCAGGTGATGAACTCACGCACGGAATACTGCACGCCGGTGGCGATCACGTAATCCTCAGGCACGTCTTGTTGCAGCATCATCCACTGCATGCGCACATAGTCTTTCGCGTGCCCCCAGTCGCGTAAGCTGTCGATATTGCCCATATAGAGGCACTGCTCGAGCCCGGTGGCGATGTTCGCCAAACCGCGGGTGATCTTGCGGGTCACGAAGGTTTCCCCGCGCCGCGGGCTTTCGTGGTTAAAGAGGATCCCGTTGCAGGCATACATGCCGTAAGCCTCGCGGTAATTCACCGCGATCCAATAGGCATACATCTTGGCCACGGCATAAGGCGAGCGCGGATGAAACGGGGTCGTCTCGGTCTGCGGGATTTCCTGAACAAGACCGTAAAGCTCGGAGGTGGAAGCCTGATAGAACTTCGTCTTCTCTTCCAGTTTCAGAAACCGGATCGCTTCCAGAAGCCGCAGCGTGCCCATCGCGTCGACATCGGCGGTGTACTCCGGAGCCTCGAAGCTGACAGCCACATGGGATTGCGCACCCAGATTATAGACCTCGTCGGGTTGCACTTCGGAAATGATCCGCGTCAGATTGGAGGTGTCCGTCAGATCGCCGTAATGCAGCTTGAAGCGCGCATTGTCGGTGTGCGGATCTTCATAGATGTGATCAACCCGCTGGGTGTTAAACAGCGAGGCACGGCGTTTGATGCCATGCACCTCGTAGCCTTTTTCCAAGAGGAATTCGGCAAGGTAGCTGCCATCCTGGCCGGTAATGCCGGTGATGAGGGCCTTTTTGGTCACGTTTAAGTCCTTTGGTATTAGGAAACGGGCACGCTGTTTTGCAACGGCTCCGTAGGCGCAGCGCCCTGACGCATCTTTGAAAATGCGGCAGGTCGCAGCGCGTTGAAAATCGTCTCGAACCGGTCGGCCACAGCATCGAGGCGGAAATACGCCTCCGCATAGGCCCGCCCGCCTTCGCCTGCACGCCGGCGCGCATCCGGGTCGTCAAGATAGCTTTGCACCGCAGCGACAAAGCCGGAAATGTCATCAGGCGCCACAACCGTGCCCGCCCCGCTTTCAACAAGGATCTGGGCGGCCAGATTGCTTGCGGGGGCGGCCAGTACGATGGGACGGCCTGCACACAGATAGCTCAGCACCTTGGAGGGGACGGAAAACGCCCCTGCATCCGCCTCGATCACGGCCACCAGCACATCAGCGCTGGCCAGAACCTGCGGCAGGTCCTTGAACGGTTGCAGCGGCAGCACCTTGAGGTTCGGGATCTGGGCTTGGCGGGCCGCAAGGGCGTCGGCCCCCGGACCAAAGCCTACGACGACCACATCGGTCTGTTGGGTTGTCGCGGCACTCAACGCGGCCAGCAGCTCGGGATTGTGCTTGTTGGCCAGCGTACCGGAATAGACCACGCGAGAGGCGCGGCTCAGCCCTTGGGCTGCGGCCCAGTCGGTGGTGCGCTCCAGCTGCGGGATCTCGTCGATCACGCCCCAGTTCGGCACCACGCTGATCTTGTCCTTGGCGATGCCCCATTTTTCCGTCACCGGACAAAAGGCATCGGTGATATGAATGATATGGGCCGCGCGGTGCATCTGGCGTCGTTCCAGATAGGTATAATACGCCCCCACCGCAGCCCCCACGAGCGGTAGCTTCTTCGACAGGATGCGCGAGGCCGCGATCGAATAGAAATCCTGGCACCAATAGATGAAGGATGCCCCGGTCTTGGTGCACGCACGCTCGAGAAATTCCTGCGTCTCGGTCGGTGTGTTGCCTGACAGCACGATATCTGGGCGCAGTTGCTCGATCAGGGTCGCGATCTTGCGACCATAGGCAACATCACCTTGGCGGCGCTTGAAGAAATTTGTCTTGGAATAGGCTTGCGCAATATCAAGGGGCGCAAAGGCAAGGCCGGGGGCATCGCCTTCAAGGCGCGCGTTGCGTCCCTTGGGGCCCCCATCGCTATCGAAGAAGGCATGAGTGACCCGCCAGCCGCGCGCCGCCAAGGTCCGGGACAGCTCGGCAGTGAACGGATGGCCCGCGTAATCATGGACAAGAATATGCATGCCTGGGATCTTTCCGGATTCGTGTCAAAATCGATGTAATTTGGATTACGCAGGTGCAGCAATTTTGGCTCAGCGGGACACAGATCCCCCCCCTTCCCGTCCGAGGCTGCACGAGGGCGCTCACCCTTTTGCGCCTTGGCCACGGCTATAGATGTCCTCGTAGCGAATGATATCATCCTCGCCCAGATAGATCCCCGTCTGCACCTCGATCAGCACCATGGGCACCTTGCCGGGGTTTTCCATCCGGTGGACCGCGCCCAGCGGGATATAGACGGACTGGTTCTCGCTGACCAACTGCACCGTTTCATCAATGGTCACCTTCGCGGTGCCCTCGACCACGATCCAGTGCTCGGAGCGGTGCACATGGCTTTGCAGAGACAGCGCCGCCCCCGGCTTGACCACGATCCGCTTGACCTGGAACCGATCGCCGAGCGCCAAGGTCTCGAACCAGCCCCAGGGGCGATGATCGCGGGGAAATTCCGTGGCTTGCTTGGCCCCCTTTTGCTTGAGCGAAGACACCGCCAGTTTCACATCCTGCGCCCGGCTTGCATCGGCCACGAGCACCGCGTCGGGGGTGGCGACGACGATGGTGTCCTTGAGGCCAATGCCCACCAGCTCCAGCCCCTCGGATTCAGACCGCAAAAGCGTGTCTGTGCAATCAATGGCCGTCGCAGGGCCGCCAGTGACAACGCCACTGTCCTTGTCCGGCCCGCTTTCGCGCCAGACCGCGTCCCAACCGCCCAGATCGGACCAAGCGCCGGCAAAAGGGACAACCGACAGGTTCTCGGCCTTTTCCATCACCGCATAATCGATCGAGATATCCTCGGCCGCGCCCCAAGGCGTTTCGGCCAGACGGTAAAAGTTCAGATCCTGCGCCAACCCGTCAACCGCCGCCTGCACTGGCGCAATCAACTGCGGGGCATGGGCTTGATACGCGGCGATGATTGCTTTGACGGAAAACAGGAAAATTCCCGCATTCCACAAGAAATTGCCACTGGCGAGCATTTGGGCCGCGGTCTCGGCATCGGGCTTTTCGACAAACCGACTCAGCGGTACAGGCCCCTGCTGAGGGGCTTCGGCCAGCTCGAGATACCCATATCCGGTCTCGGGGCGATCGGGGGCGATGCCGAAGGTCACAAGGCCCCCGGTTTGCGCGACAGGGCGGCCCATCTCGACAGCGGCGCGGAAGGCGTCCGCCTCGGGGATCACATGATCGGACGGAGCCACCAGCATCAGCGCGTCCGGATCGGTCTTGGCAAGATGCAGGGCGGCGGCCAGCACCGCAGGGGCGGTATTGCGACCTTCAGGCTCGATCAGGACAGTGCCGCCTTCGATGCCGGTCTCGGCCAGTTGCTCGGTGACGATGAAACGAAAATCTGAGCCGGTGATGACCAAAGGCGCGCCGAACCCGGCCCCCGTCAGACGTTGGGCAGAAGCCTGAAAGAGACTGTCGCGCCCTACAAGCGGCGCGAACTGCTTAGGATAGCTTTTACGGCTCAGGGGCCAAAGTCGGGTGCCCGAGCCGCCACACAAGAGTACTGGGGTGATCGTCATCTCTCATCCGCCGGGGTTTGCTGCAGTTGCACTGCTGTGCCACAGCTTTGTGGCAAATGCCATGGTCGTGCGAACACAGATGTCGCGGGGTGCGACACCTGCCAGATAAGCAGGCAGTCTCTGGCAAGATATCGCGCATTTGCCCGCATGCTATGATCGCGCCGCCCATAACAGGCCCGCGCATAAGACCCCCTGCGCGCCCACACTTGCCCAAGCCGCCCCTACGGCTCCGAACGTCGGGATCAGGGCCAGATTGACCGCCACACTCAGTCCAAAAGCCATCAGGCTCAGCCCCGCAAACGCCCCTTGCCGCCCGATCACGATCAAATAGCCCGACAGGATAATCGACAGCGCCCCAAACACCTGCGCCATCCCCAACACCGCCAGCACAGCCCCCCCTTGCACAAAGTCCGGACCAAACACCGTGCCCATGATCGGCAGACCCCAGATCCAGAACACCACCGCCCCCAGCCCCGCACTCAGCCCCGCCGCGGCAAGACCCGCGTGCAGCAGCCTACGGGCGGTGCGCATCTGCCCGCGCGCCCGCGCCGCGCTGATGGCCGGGCTCAGCACCACGTTCAGCGTCGTGGCCGCCAGCGTCTGCATCACACATAACCGCGCCGCCGCGCCGTAAACGCCGACCGCATCGAGCCCGGCAAGCGGTGCCAGCATCAAGATATCGCTCTTTTCCATCGCCAACCGCGC
The DNA here is from genome assembly GCA_965279125.1 of Dinoroseobacter sp. Lineage (GTDB taxonomy): Bacteria > Pseudomonadota > Alphaproteobacteria > Rhodobacterales > Rhodobacteraceae > Dinoroseobacter. The sequence continues at coordinate 8,473 of CBDIHL010000017.1, read as the reverse complement.
CATCATGCCCACCAGAAGTGGCAAGGCCATCGCCATCCAGCGCCGGGTCTCGTCGCTGTGCGGCGCGTGGCGGGCAGGATCGGGCAGGCGCGCGCGCGGCCATAGATAGGCCAGCCCCAGCGCGCCGGCAGAGACCAAAACAAGACCGCCTAGCGCTTGGGTTTCGGTCAGATCCCTTCCCTGCCACAGCCACACCAGCCCCAGCATCACACCCGCCACAACCCCAGCGTCCAGTACGATCCCGCGCCCCGGATAACCCAGCCCGTTTAGTTGCGCGCGCCCCAAGGCCCGCAGCGCCCAGAACGGGATCAACGCGGCCCCCGCCAGAAGCCCGACACGCAGATCGGGCGGCCCCACTGCTGCAAGCCCACCCAGCCCCAGTCCCAGAATCACGCCGGCCAGCGCAACCACCCGCCAACTGACGCCAAAGAGCCCAGCAAGAAGAGCCCACTGCGCGCGGGCCTGCATCTCGGGGATCAGCCGCAGCATCAAAGGCGGCCAACCCAAAGCCGCCACGCGCGCGCCGATCAGACCGACCCCGCTGGCAAAAACATAGACCCCATAGCCACTTTGACCCAAGGCGCGCGCCAGTGCGATGGCCAGCCCGATCTGCAAAAGCCGGGTCAACAGGCTAATGGCAAAAGCCCCCGACAACGTCTTCATGCGCGTCCCACCCGGAAGCGCTGATAGACCGTCTTGGCCCGAGCACGCGCGATTTGGACCTTGGGCTCCGCCATAAGGCGCGCCACCTCGGCCTGACGATCGTGGCCCTGGCGCGCAGCATTGCCCGGCACACAAATCGCGGCATCGCCAAACCGGTTGCCCGCCTCGCGCGCCCGCATCGCGGCAAGGATCGCCGCATGCGCCTGTGCTCCGGTCACTGCGGGCGCGTGCAAGGGCAGATCGAAGCGCTGCACAAGGTGTGTGATCACAGTCTCGGGCGCTTGGGTGATCTGGGCAAAAGACACCGGCAGATAGCCCGCAGGATCGAGATCCAGCACACCCTCGTAGAAGGCCGCATAATCGGTAAAGGCCGCCCGCGCCGAAACCCGCCGCCCATACATCGCCAATAGCGAGGCGACCGCCTGCTCAGGATCCCGGTAGAGCACCATCACAGGCACCCGCCTCAGAAGGGCGGCCTTCACATGGGCGGAGGCATGGCTGTGATGGGCCAGTGTCAGATCAGGCCCCGCCTGCCGGATCACCGCCTCCGCCCAAGTATTGGCCGAGCGCGGAAACCCTTCGAGCACAAGCCCGGTTTCAGGGGTCAAAACGGTGCCTGGTGCGCGCAAACGGCGCAAGGGCAGATAAACCGTGGGATGACGGGCCAGCGCACGACGCAAGCAGGCCCGCAAATCAGCGCTGCGTGCCCCTGTCATACCTGCCCCTTTCGCACCAATCCTCAGATAGGGCGAACTTGAGACAAAGACTTTGATATCCCGTTAAAATGTAGCTCCGACAACGTTTCGCATGTCGTCTTTAACCTGAGACATCAGATACGGGAAACGCGCGAAACGCTTTAATCGGTCCCGGCCCCGTAGCCCAGATAATAGCCATCATACTTATAGCTGGCCTGCTGATACTGCTGATGGCTGAGCACGGTATAGAAGTCGGTCTCGACATCCATCGCCTCGGTCAGCGCCTGCACGGCCGAGCGCAGATCCGCCTGAGAGGTCGTGGCATAGCGCACCGGCATCACCACCGCGTCGGCAAAATGGGCGATGTAGCGTGCATCCACCACCGGCACCAAAGGCGAGGTGTCGACGATCACGATATCAAAACTGCGCCGCGCCTCTTGCAAGATCGCATCGAACGTGGCCGAGCTGATCAGCTGGTCCGTCGGCACATTCGAGCGCCCTGCCCCCAGCACCAGCGACAGGTTTGTATGCTCGTCGCGGGTATAGAACGAGCTGGCGATGTGGTTCTTTTCAGGCTCGCGCAGGTAATCCAGCAGGCCAAAGTCCGGCTGCATGCCGACCTGACGATGCACACTTGGTTTGCGCAGATCCGCATCGATCAGCAGGGTTTTCTTGCCCGAGATCGCATAAATCCGCGCCAAGGCCAGCGCCAGCGTCGTCTTGCCCTCGGCAGGCACCGTCGAGGTGATCATCACCACGCGCCCATCGCGCGCTGACAGGCCCGGCAAATCCTCGCGCCCAGGCGCGTTCAGACCCCGTTTACGAAAGCCCTGATCGAGGCTGGCACGCAAACGGCGGATCGATTCCGAGTATGGCGATAGCGGCTCCGAGATCACCTTATCGGCGATGGAGGTCTGCTGATCGATCTTCTCCAGCGACAAGGGCACGGTCGTGGCAACAGGCGCGCGCACCAGATCACGCAGTTGGGCGGCACTGGTCACGCCGCCGACGTAATACTCGTTCAAGAACGCGAGACCGATGCCAAGACCCAAGCCCGCAACAAGCGCCAGCGCCATGATCAGGCGCGTATTGGGCGCACTGGGTTGGTTGGGGGCGAGCGCCGGTGACACCACGCGGCTATCGGCGACTTGCAGCCCGGCCTGGGCTTCCAGATCGCGCACCCCGGCTGAGCAGGGTTTGGTATTGCGAGCGGGCAATGGAGGCCTCTTGCTGCAACTCGAAGATCTGCGCGAGGCTTTCGGAGGACAGATCACTGCGCAACAGCTCGGCGCGCAGCTCGGAGCGGAAATCAGACACTTGGCTATTGAGAGTGGTCAATTCGCTGCGCAGGGATCCGATCTGAGCGGTCGCGCGTTCTTCGATGGTGCCTTCAAGGGCCGCCAGCGCGCCGCGCAAGTCGATCTCCTGCTGGCTGCCTTGGGCAAGCTGGCCCAATTGCCGTTCGATCTGGGTGCGCTCGGCGGCCAGATCGGCCAAGGCCTGATCCCCCAAACGGGTGGCAAGGGCGGCGAAATCCTGGGCCGCAAGCGCTTCAGTGGCGGCTTGCGCGGTGACTTCGGTGGACAATTGCGTGCTGCGCAACCCTTCCAACTCGGCCCGCAGACGCGCCAATTCAGGGTTGCCCGCATCCGCTTCCAGATCGGCCAAATTCGTCTCGATAAACACATCAAGCGCTTGATCCGACACCGTCACCGCAGTGCGCCCGGCATCGATCTGGGCCTGCAACACATCGCGCGCGCCCAGCGAGGACGAAACCTTCGCTTGCACTTGGGTGGCGATATAGACCTCCGCCATCGTGTTGGCCAAGCGGGCGGCGCGCTCGGGGTCTTCGGAGGTGACCTCAACCGAAATCAGATAGGTCAGCCCGCGCCGCCGGATCGTCGAAGCCCCCTGGAACCGTGTGATCACAGACTTCAACAACGCATCGCCCGTCTGCACCTCGTCCCGGCCCAAACCGACAGCCGTCAAAAGCCGCTGGCGCATCCCGATAGAGGGGCCAAATTCCGGATCCGCGATCAGATTGGCCCGGTCAATCACCGCCAAGGCGGTGGCGGGCGAGCGCAAAATCTCGACCTCGCTTTCAAGCCGGGCATTGTCGGCCTGCGCACTGGAGGCGGCCTGCTCGGTATCCAGCAGGTTCTTTTGCGCGGGATCAAACAGAATCAAAGTTTGGGCCGTAAAGGTCGGGGTCACCGTCACCAGATAAGCCAGAGCCAACCCGAGGATGATCAACATCGTCAGGCCAATCAAACGGATCTGACGGCGCAAAAGCTCGATAATCGATTTGAGGTCGATCGCATCTTCGATCGGCGTATCCCCATCCTGCGCATAAGTCTGATTCATATTACTCGGTATCCAATTGGGGCCTGCCAGCTCATTTATGTGCGATAGCAGAAGACAGCCAAGCGCTCCAGCCGCATTGCTGCAATGCAGAGGCGCGAAAGCGGGCCTTCGCCGGTGGGTATGAGCGAGGGTATGACACCGGGCTCTTCAAAGGGTTACGGGGAAGATTTCGACGATCCACATCACGTCACCTCAACCAGTTCAGGTGGCGCGTGCGGGGCAAGCCGCACCGCACTCAGCCGCCCCGTCGCGTAGGCCCCGGTATCGACATCTATATAGGGGCCGCGCAGATCAACGGTGTCGACGGGCGTGTGGCCATGGATCACCGTAACACCCTCGGGCGGAGGGGCGGTGAAACCCCGGCTCCACATCAGATCGCGCGCGTCTTGCGCGGCCAGCGGTTTGGTCGGATCAATCCCCGAATGGCTGATAAAATAGCGCTCCCCCAGATTGAGGGCGCCGGGCAACGCGCGCAGCCACGCAATATGCTCGGCGGGGATAGAGGCTTCGAACATCTGCCGCAGACGCTTGTCGGGCAGATCAAAGCCACGCGCCGGATCGCCGTAGATCCCATAAGAGGCCAGCGTTTCGCGCCCGCCATAGTCCAGCCAGCGCGCCTCGGCCCGGGGGGCATCGAGATAGCGCAGAAACATCTCTTCGTGGTTGCCCATGATCACTTGGCGTTGCAGGCCCTGGGGCGCGCGCGCCATCACGAAATCCAGCACACCGGCACTGTTGGGGCCGCGGTCGATCAGATCGCCGACCAGCACGACAAGCGCCGGGGTACCTGCGGCTTCGGCGGCAATGCGCGCCTCAAGTTTGCGGTAAAGATCAAGCTGACCGTGAATATCGCCCACGACATAAGCAAGCGGCGGCTGCGGGTGCAGATGCAATTGCTGCGGCAAAGCCTGCGGCACCGGCGCGCGCGTCCATCCCGAGATGGCTTTGGCAATAAGCCCCCGCATTTTGACCCCACTTCGTCCATCAACTGGCGTTTTCACACAAAAAAACGGGGCCGCAAGACCCCGTTTTTCTAAATATCGACCGTTAAGTCTTAAGCTGGCGAGCCGTCAGCATCGTCAGAGCCGTCCAGCTCGTCGATGTCGTCTGCGAAGTCTTGGATGGCTGCAACTTCTACGGCGCTCAGCTCGCTGCCAAGATCTTCTTCAACGATGAAGTTCTGGATCGCGACGGATACAGGGTTCGCGCGTGCTGCTGGGTTCGCAGTTGCTGCGGCACCGGCGGCGCTAAGGATCTGCGTGACCGGAACACCTGCGGCGCGTGCTGCGCGCATCGCGGTAAGGCAGGAATCGGACGCACCAGCGGCACATGCGGTGGTGACAGCACCAACAGTTTGCGCCGAAAGGGGCAGCGGTGCGATCAGGCTTGCGCTAACAGCCAGAGTTGCGAGAATTTTCTTCATGGGCTGGTCTACCTTGATAAGACGATACAGTCGGATGCGACGCGCACCCTTTAATAATTACGAATCTTAATACCATATTGCATCCGCAGCATCTAGTCGTACTTCCATAAATCATGGACATTTGTGGGGTGTTCGGCAAACTCCTGCCGTTTTACGTGTATCGCGACCTGTGGCTTCGCCTGTACCACATCACGAGCCAGCGCGCTGCTGAGACAGGCGTGACCCTGCGTCAATGCGTAACTTTTAAAGGGAGTTTGTCGGGCTTACCCCATCGTCACGGCCCCAAAATTCGCGCAAGAGTGACTTGCGAGCAATATCTCCCCTCACGTTTCTCATTCGGATCAGGTAACAAAAGGCACTATGCGTATCGTTCTCATTTTAATTACTTTGTGTATTGGTGTTGCCTCTTGGTCTCAGTTAGGCTCGGAATTCCGGGCATTTCGCAATAATGTCGAGCGTCCAACGAGTACCGTCGTCAATCCGCCCGCCGATTTGGGCGTCCTGCCGCGCTCGGCGCAGGGGCAGTATTTCGCCCTCGATACCTGCCGCAATGTGTTGCGCAATCCGCTCATTGGCTTGCTGGAGGCATCCGAGCGCGATCAGCTCTTGAGCGATTGCACCGGGCTTGCCGATACGGCCTTGGAGAAAAGCCCAACGATGGCCTACGCGCATCTGGTGCGGGCGCTTGCGTTGATTGTGCAAGAGGGTCGTCTGCCTGAGGCCGAGGCGGCGTATCGCCAATCCGAATCCTTAAGCGGGGATATGACCGGGCTGGTGATCAGCCGCACACGCATGATGTTGCCGTATCTAGACGACATCAGCCCCCAGACCCGCGCCACCTTGGAACGTGACATCACCCGATTGGCCCGTTCGTTCAGGGGCGCGCAAAGTTTGGCACAGTTTTATACGAGAACTCCGCAGGCCCAGCCGCTTTTCACGCAGATCGTCAGCCAACAGACGCCAGAGCAACAGCGCAGGTTCCTGACTTACGTGCGCCGCGCACGCCAATAGACGACAGGTAATCGGTATGGCCAGTGACACCCCCTTCAAATTTACCACGCGCCACGCGCCAGATGCGCCGGAGGCTCCGGGTCAGCCGCCCAAATCTGCGACCAGCACAGGCAGCGCGGGCGTACGCGTGCGCTCGTCACCGGGGTATTCGCGCCTCAACTCCAGTTTGGGTGTGTTTGTGGCGGCGGCTGCGATCCTGACGGCGGTGCCTGTGGGTCTGAACCGCCCGCTATTGTGGCTGACATGGACCGGGATCGTCGCCGTCGTGACCCTGCTCTATCTGGCGATCGGATGGCTGATCGACCGCCAGCGCCCACTGTTGTCGGCGCGCCATCCGTGGGTGTTTGTGCTGGCCTTCATCGTGCCGGTTTATGCAATGTTGCAAAGCCTGCCATTTTTGGGCGGGCTGGCCGGGCAAGGGCCGATCCCCGAGGGGTTAAAGCCCAGCAGTATCAGCCTGATGCCCGATGCCAGCCAACTCGCCGCCCTCCGCTTTATCGGCTATATCCTGTTTGCCGGGCTCGCCATCGAGGTGGCCAGCCGCACCGATCGTGCGCGCCGTATTGGCTGGTGGATCTTCTGGGGCGTTGTCGCCCATGCGGTCTGGGCGCTGATTGCGTTGAACATCCTCGACGATATCCACATTTGGGGGGCCGACAAGAGCGCCTATCTGGGCAATGCGACGGGGACGTTTGTGAACCGCAACTCGTTTGCGACCTTCCTGGGGATGGGCGGCATGCTCGGGATCGCGCTGCTTTACGAGCGTCTCGACAAACCAGTGACGCGCAAGGCACGGGTGCGCTCGTCCTTGACGCCGGACCGGCTGGACGTGGTGCTGGTGGTGGTGGGGCTGATCTTGATTGGTATCACCATGCTCAGCACACAATCACGCATGGGTATCTTTGCAACCGGGATCGGCACGGCAGTGTGTTTCTTGCTCATGCGCGTCAAGGCTGGGGTGCCGTTCTGGCGCGCGTTGGGGGTTTTGGTGCTGGTCGGGGTTGCCGTGTTGGCGGTGTTGCTGCTGGTGTACGGGCAAGAGCTGCTCTGGCGTCTGTTGTTTCTTCAGCGCAATGCGGATTTGCGCACGGATGGATATGCCCTCATCCTCGGACTGATCAGCGAGCGGCCTCTCTCGGGCTATGGCTTTGACGCGTTCCGGCCCGCCTTCGAGATGGTCCACACCCAGCCGATGGATGTGGACTATATTTGGGAGCGGGCGCATTCCACCTATCTGGCCCATTGGAGCGAGCTTGGCCTGCTTGTCGGCAGCCTGCCGATTGTGGTGGGTGTGCTGGCGCTTATGCGGCTCTTGAGCACGATTAAAAACCGCGAACGCGACTATGCGCTTGGGGTGGCAGGCGTGGCGGCGCTGTGCATTGCGGCGGTCCATAGCCTCGTCGATTTCAGCCTCGAGATGCCGGCCAATGTGGTTTTGCTCTTGGCGATTGTCGGGCTGGGTCTGGCCCATCGCAAGGCCAGTAGGGCAACGGGTGGCGATTAAAAACCCCGAGCGGCAAAGGTCAGCTGGCAAAGGTTAGGGCGCGCAAGGAAGATGTCGCGATGAAAGGTCGTGGCGAATTTCCGCCTTCTGAGAAGGGAATTGTTAGCGAATAGCTATTCTTATTTCGCCAAGACCAAGGTATTAAGAAATGATTAATTATCTGATTGGAGTGCTGGATCTATGTGTTTTCTATGTGCCTTAGGTGTCGACAACGTTAGACATAACAGCTCCGGTCAGCCCTATGAAGAAGGCCCAAGCGACGGCATCGCCTCGGCTGTGACCGCCCTGCAAGACGAAAACACCAATGACGCGGATCAAGACACCGACGCGCTGATCGCAGGTGTGCGCTGGAACGTCACCACCGGGGGGGTCATCACCTACTCCTTCCCCGATTCTGCCGCGGATGTGGGCTATACGCTGGGCAACCCAAGCGATCCTACCACCTTTGCCAACCAATCCAGTGCCGCCCAGCAGCAAGCTGCGGAATATTCGATGTTCCTCGTGCACACCTATACCGGCATCATCTTCGACGAGGTTGGTGACGGGCTGGACATCAACGGCAATGTGGACGCAAGCGACAACGACAATTCCGAAGGCACCTTGCGCTTCATGGATGGCAACAACCTGCCCACGGCGTTTGGCTACTATCCCAACACCGCGATCTCAGGCGGCGATATGGTGTTCCGCGATGGCAGTTACGAGGTGCCGACCATCGGCAGCTTCCAAGGCGTGACCTTCGCGCATGAGCTGGGCCATGCTTTGGGCCTCAAACACGGTCACACCGCCGATGGCGTGCAGTTCTGGAATGGCTCC
>CBDIHL010000016.1:0-7544 GCA_965279125.1 Dinoroseobacter sp. | reverse complement strand
ATTCCGCCGCTCTGGCTGGTAACGATATCGTTGCCACCGCTCAGACCGGCACAGGCAAGACTCTTGCCTTTTGCCTGCCGCTCATCGAAGCGATGTTGCAGCAGCCCGCTCCCGCTGGGAAGCCCGTCGGCCCCCGCGCTCTCATCCTGAGCCCCACTCGCGAACTGGCCATCCAGATCGCCAAGGAGTTCGAGGAGATCGCGCAAGGCACCGGCTTCCGCGCCGCCACCGTCGTCGGTGGTATGGCCGAAGGCGCCCAATTGAACGCGCTCCGTCGCGGTGTGCAGGTCATTATTGCCACCCCGGGCCGCCTGTGTGACTTCCTGGATCGCCGCCTGGCCAACCTGAGCCAAGTGACCCACGTCATTCTCGACGAAGGCGACCGCATGCTGGACATGGGCTTCCTGCCCGCGCTGCACCAGATTCTTGGCCAAATCCCGAAAAAACGCCAGACGCTGTTCTTTTCGGCCACCATCGAACCCAGCGCCTCCAAACTGATTGCCCAGCACCTGACCAATCCGGTCCGGATCGCTCTTGGGCCCACGACCAAGCCGACTGAGAACGTCGACCTGCACTTCTACGAAATCGAACACGACCGCAAAGTGGACCTGCTGCATCATATGCTGGGCCGCGAAACCGGTTCTTTTCTTGTGTTTGCGCGTACCCGGCACGGTGTGGAGAAACTCGCCAAGCGCCTCGCGCGGGTTGGCGTCAAAGCAACCTCCATCCACGGGGACCGTACTCAGGGCCAGCGCAATCGCGCGCTTGCCGGATTCCAGCAGGGTGACTACCGCGTGCTGGTTGCCACCGACGTTGCCGCCCGCGGCATCCACGTAGACGGCATTTCGCACGTCGTGAACTTCGACCTGCCGATGGTGCCGGAAGACTTCATCCACCGCGTTGGCCGCACCGGCCGCGCCGGGGCCCGTGGGATTGCCCACACCTTCGGTACGCGCCAGGAACGCAACGAAGTTCGCAAGATCGAACGTGCTTTGAATGTGCAACTTACGCGGCAGACGGTGGCTCAGCTTGACCCCATGCCGGAGCCGATGGAACGTTTCGCGGATCGCGAGATCGTCCCGCCGCCTCCCCCGCAGGCCCGCAAGCAGTTCAAATCGAAGTCCGCTCCTCCGGCTTGGTCCAACTCGGCACCGAAGCGCGGTGGCGGAGCGCCTTTCAAAGGCGGCTTCGGCGGCGGCAAGAAGTTCGGTGGTCCCCGGAAAACCGGCGGTCGCTAAGCTTTAGAAAACAAATAAGAAAACCGCCGTGCAGCCCATCGGGCGCACGGCGGTTTTTCTTTTGGTTAGCGAAGAATCGGGAACTTCTCTTTTTCCGGTTGCAGTTCGACCGGGGCCGACAGGCGGCCGATGGCAATCGAGGCGTTGAAGATCGCGCTAATCGGAACAAAACCAAAGAGTTTGTGGTCCGCGATGGCCTTCAAACCGGCCGAGGCAATGCAGCCGCAGGAGCCGCAATCCGGGTCGCCGCCAAACTGGCACGGGGTGATCTGCGTGGTGAGGTCCGCCGAGATGGTTTTCGTAGTCATTGAAAACACACAGTTTTCCGGCGATGACGGCGGAGTGAGGTACTCGGCGATCATTTTGGGATGCATGTCCAACTTCGGAAATCGTTTCCGCAATTCGAGCATGTCCGCGACCGCTTTTTGCCGCTGGGAAGGGGTGAGAATCTCCTCCATCGTGTCCCCGCGCTGGGGGGTAAAGATGGAGAACCAGACCCGTTTGATCTCGTTTCGGGGTGTCCAGAACGCCAAAAACTGCTCCAAATAACCGTCAGAATGCATCATTTGTGACGTTATTGTGCAGTGAATTGTGACGTTTTGGCCCTGTATGTTGGCTAAGATCCGTTCATACGTGGCTGGTTTTCGGCGTTCGTCGTGCTCTTCGCGGAGCCCATCGATGGAGACGACGACGTTCAATCCGGGGAGTGCTGACCAGGCTTCCGGTAGAGGCCGGAAGGCGCTGGTGACCAGTTGGATGTGGACGCCCTTGGCAAGGATGAGGGGGATGAGCGCTTCCATCTCGCGGTAGCGGACCAGGGGGTCGCCACCGACGATGGAGAGATGAAGCGGACGATATCGATCGACGATTTCGAGAACGCCGTCGATGAGTTCCTGGCCCTTGCGGTCCCGGAGTTGCCGGAGTGTCGTTTCGCCACCCAGATGGTTGTCATCGTAGGCATAACAACCCGGACAGCGCAGGGGGCACTCCCGCGTAACTTCGATGGAAAGCGAAGGCGGTTGGCCTCGCAGGATCTTGCCCCAAGCGCGAACAATCTCAGATGTCTTCAGAAGGAGACCTACCCCTTTCAGTTTATATCGTTAGAGAATTGTCATACATCAATTTTTCGGACTAGCCTAGCTGCGGCGGGATGACTTGGCGATCTGCCCCCGGGAGCTTTCGTAGATAGCCGAGGCCATGGCGGCGATGGGCGGCAAAACCAGAGAGGATTCGCCGTACTGGACCATGGCGGCCGGCGACATCCCCTCGGCTTCGCGATGGAAGCAGAGCGTGTCGTCGTTGACATCGATGCGGACCAGATCGCCGGGGCGGACCTGTCCGGTGGCGATGAGGTTGGAGAGCGGTTGAACGAGCAGGCGTTCGATGGCGCGTTTGAGATGGCGGGCGCCGTATTTGGCATCAATACCCTGGGTGAGGATGAAGTCCCGGGCTTCGCGGGAGGCATTGAAGACGAAGGAGCGTTCAGCCGAGGAGGCAAAGATGCGGTGTTGGACCTGTTGCAGTTCGATATCGAGGATGCGGCGCATCTCCGTTTCACCGAGCGGTTGGAACACGACGACCTTGTCGAGGCGGTTCATGAATTCCGGGGTGAACTTCTTGCGGGCGGCGTCGGCGCCGCTGCGGGCAATCTTGGACGAGGTCTTTTCGTTGAGCGCGACGCCCTGGCTGGCGGCGGCACCGAGTCCAAATCCCACTTTGGGATTCAATATGGAACTCATTTCCGCGGCGCCGAGGTTGGAAGTCATGAAAATTAGGGCGCGGGAGAAGTCGACTTTGCGGTTGTCACCGAGGGTGAGGGTTGCTTTGTCGAGGATTCCGAGCAAGAGATTCCACAGCGCGTCGGAGGCTTTCTCGATCTCGTCGAAGAGGATAAAGCTGATCTTCAGTTTGTCGGTGTGGTACTGATTGATGACTTCCTGGCTCAGCAGGGGGTGCGTTTCGCGGTGCCCGAGGTAGCCGGGAGGCGAGCCGATGAGTTTGGCAATTTCGTGCGAATGTTGGAATTCAGCACAATCGATTTTAATGACGGCGCGAGGATTATTGATGAGCGACTCAGCGGTGGCTTCCACAATCCGGGTTTTGCCAGTTCCGGTAGGTCCCAGAAATAGGAAATTTCCGATTGGACGTCCTGGAGGATTCATCCCGGTCAGATGCATCTGGTAGATATTGACGATTTGTTCGATCGCCTCAGGTTGCCCAACAACTAAGCGGCGAAGGTTGGCGTCCAACGATTCGGCATCACGCCCCGTGCGGGAAGGATCAAGTGGGACTCCGGCTTTGCCCTTTGTTTCCAAAGGCGCGCCCAAAGTTTCTAAACTGGCATTCGACGTCATCGCTGCGTTACTCCTTTGCGATTGGCTGTGCGGGGATACATTCTGCGGCTCTGGCCAGACCTGCCATTGCCCGATTCCACTGTTGCCGCGGGGCGTTCCTTTGGTTGAAGAGGTGGACGTAGAGGTCTTCGTCTTGTCGGCATCTTTCTTCTCTGGGTCCTTCCGGTCGGTTAGCCATCGCGTCATGTAGTGTTCTCCGCTACAACACGTTTCGGCGGGCGACGGGGAAGTATGAGCAAGTTGCGTGCCGATTGGGGGAAGAGAGGGGGGAAGAAAAATCCGATGGGCTTTGAGGGGTGAGAAGGCTTCGGAGTTGTCCGAGGCTGGGACTGGCCCGCGGCTACTTCGGCGGGCGGGAGGGGCGGATTTCGACGCGGCTGACGAGGGTGCGTTGAGGCATGGAGAGCACGGCGATGACCATCGTGGCGACGTCGGCGGGGGCGATCTTCCAGTCGGAGGGTTTATTGGCGGAGCGGGGAGAGAAATCGGTGTCGACGCTACCGGGCATGATGGTTGTCACGCGAATGTTTTCGTTGCGATGATCGAGGAGCATGGCTTCGCTCATGCCGTTGAGGCCGAATTTGGAGGCGTTGTAGGCGGCGCCGGTGGCGAATGGGTTTTTTGCCGCAAGGCTGCTGATGTGGACGATGAAACCGCCGCCGGATTGGCGCATGGCGGCGATGGCAGCGTGGGAGCAGAGGAAGGCACCGGTGAGGTTGATGTCGATAGTGCGCTTCCAATCGGCGATGGAGAGATCGCCGGCGGGTTGGAAGATGCCGATGCCGGCGTTGGCGATGAGGATGTCGATGCCGCCCATTTTGCTGGTGGCGAAGGCGAAGAGGCGGTTTACGTCGTCTTCGCTGGTGACGTCGGCGGCGATGCCGTGGACGTTGGGGGTGGTTGCATTCGGCGACGGCGGCTGCGGTTCCCTCCGGAGTGCGGCCGCAGAGGGTGACGGAGGCTCCGGCGGCGAGGAGCGCCTCGACGATGGCGCGGCCGATGCCGCGGGTACCGCCGGTGACGACGGCGCGTTGGTTGGCGAGAGGGGAACTCATGCTTGATGCTACCTTGCGTGGCGGCGTGGCGGCTATGGATTTGCTTTTGGGGTGGTGGGTTGGTGTAGAGGTTGCACGGGGGAGTCGACGCGGGTTGGGGGGAGCCGGCTTGGGTTGGCATGAAGGTGGATGTGCGTGTCGGGAGGGCGTTTGGGGGGACGAAGGTGCTGGTGCGGCGGTTGGCGAATGGGGTGGTTTGAGGCAGTCGGCTGGGGATGGCATGTGAGTGGACGTGACTATTGGCAGGGAGGTTGGATGGACATGGGCGCCGGTGTGGCGGTTGGCGAATGGCGCGGTTTGAGGCAGTTGGCTGGGGATGGCATGTGAGTGGACGTGACTATTGGCAGGGAGGTTGGATGGACATGGGCGCCGGTGTGGCGGTTGGCGAATGGCGCGGTTTGAGGAAGTCGGCTGGGGATGGCATGTGAGTGGACGTGACTATTGGCAGGGAGGTTGGACGGACATGGGCGCCGGTGTGGAGGTTGGCGAATGGGGTGGTTTGAGGCAGTCGGCTGGGGATGGCATGTGAGTGGACGTGACTATTGGCAGGGAGGTTGGATGGACATGGGCGCCGGTGTGGCGGTTGGCGAATGGCGCGGTTTGAGGAAGCCGGCTGGGGATGGCATGTGAGAGGACGTGACTATCGGCTGGGAGGTTGGATGGACGTGGGCGCCGGTGTGGCGGTTGGCGAACGGCGCGGTTTGAGGCAGTCGGCTGGGGATGGCATGTCAGTGGACGTGACTACTGGCAGGGAGGTTGGATGGACATGGGCGCTGGTGCGGCGGTTGGCGAATGGGGTGGTTTGAGGCAGTCGGCTGGGGATGGCATGTGAGTGGACGTGACTATTGGCAGGGAGGTTGGATGGACATGGGCGCCGGTGTGGCGGTTGGCGAATGGCGCGGTTTGAGGCAGTTGGCTGGGGATGGCATGTGAGAGGACGTGACTATTGGCAGGGAGGTTGGATGGACATGGGCGCCGGTGTGGCGGTTGGCGAATGGCGCGGTTTGAGGCAGTCGGCTGGGGATGGCATGTGAGAGGACGTGACTATCGGCAGGGAGGTTGGATGGAGATGGGCGCCGGTGTGGAGGTTGGCGAATGGGGTGGTATTGAGGCAGTCGGCTGGGGATGGCATGTGAGAGGACGTGACTATCGGCTGGGAGGTTGGATGGACGTGGGCGGCGGTGTGGCGGTTGGCGAATGGGGTGGTATTGAGGGATTGGGTACAAGGGAAGGGGGATGAGGGTGGATGTATGGAGGCGCGGTGCGCCGATGGGTGGCTCGTGTTTGGTGAGGTCGGATTCGGGCGGATGGCTTTGGGGACCATGGCGCTGGGGCGCGTGATAGGCTTACGGCCATGTTGGAACGGATGATTTCGGAGGGCGTGAGCCGGCGACAGTTACTGGCGATGGGATTGGGTGGTGCGGTGTATGGGGCCGCGGTGCCCGGTGAGACGCACCAGGCGACGGGGTGCAAGGCGGGGGAGATGACGGCCGAGTCGGCGCGGATCTGGATGCGGCGGACGGCGGCGTCACACCGACTTGCCAATGGGATCGTTCGCAAGGGTTCCAACAAAGAGGCCAAGTTGCTGGCTCCGGATACCGGGATTGGGCTTTTGGAGGGTTCGGCCGTTGGGGCGCCGGGGTATATGCGCGTCCGATACCGGGGCGCGGGGAGCGGGGCGACACGTTGGGTAGAGGTGAATGAGTCGGCGGATTTTGCGGCGCAAGTGACGCTGGCTGGATTGCGGCCGGGGAGTTCCTACGAGTATCAGGTGGAAACGAGGGCGGGGCGGACGGGGCGCGTGGACGGGGAGTTGACCGGACGGTTCCGGACGTTGCCCTTGGTGGGGACGGCGGCGCCTGTTCGGATTGCGCTGATGAGCTGCCAGATGTACTGCCATATGGACCGGCCGGATGGTTTTCACATCTACGAGAGTATTGGCAAGGATGATCCGGATCTGCTGTTGAGCTGCGGGGATAACGTTTACTACGACAACGAGGACCCGATCGCGAATGGCGAGGCGGTGGCGCGGTACCACTGGCAGCGGATGTATAGTTTGCCGACGCTGGTGGCGGCGCTGCGGCGGGTTGGCGGGTACTGGCAGAAGGACGACCACGACGTGTTTTCGAATGACGCCTGGCCGACGATGGCGGACCGGCGGATGGAGCCGTTCACGTTTGCGCAGGGCCAGCGGATTTTCCGGGAGCAGGTACCGGTTCCGGGGGAGGGTCCGTTGTACCGGACGGTGCGGGTGGGGCGCGACGTGGAGTTG
The DNA here is from genome assembly GCA_965279125.1 of Dinoroseobacter sp. Lineage (GTDB taxonomy): Bacteria > Pseudomonadota > Alphaproteobacteria > Rhodobacterales > Rhodobacteraceae > Dinoroseobacter. The sequence continues at coordinate 625 of CBDIHL010000016.1, read as the reverse complement.
TGGCTGCCGGAGGCGCGGGATTACCGGTCTCCGAACGATGATCCGGATGGGCCGGGGAAATCGATTTGGGGGGCGGCGCAGAAGCAGTGGTTGATGCGGTCGTTGCGGGCGAGTTCGGCGACTTGGAAGGTGTTGGTGAATCCGAATCCGATTGTTGGGCCGGACCGGACGACGAAGAATGATAACCATGCCAATCCGGGGTTTGCGCATGAGAGCCGGGAGATACGGGAGTTTTTGAAGAGTAACTTTGATGGGAATGTGATTTCGGTTTGCGGCGACCGGCACTGGCAGTATCATTCGGTGGATCCGGAGACGGGGCTGCATGAGTTCGGGTGCGGGGCGGCGTCGGATGAGCATGCCGGGGGGACGCCGGGGTTGGATAAGGTGCGGCACCGGTTTCACAGGGTGTTGGGCGGGTATCTGGATATGCGGGTGGAGCGGGAGGCGGACGCGTGTTCGCTGCGGATGCGGCATCGGGATGTGCGGGGTGTGACGGTGCATGAGCATGTGTTTTCGCGACGGGTTTGAGATTGGTTGCTGGTGTCGGTTTTGATTTGAGTTTTGGCGGCTGGTTCGCGTGTGTTCGGTATTGCGTAGCACCGGATTCGGCTTGGACTTGGAGTGG
>CBDIHL010000015.1:0-52887 GCA_965279125.1 Dinoroseobacter sp. | reverse complement strand
GCGCCTGGATGGACCACAAGCCCTGTTATCGTTGACCGGGGCCAAAGGGGCGCGTCCCCCCAGAAAATTACGCAAAGTCATCTCGCGGATGCTGTCCACGATTGAGGAGGCTCATGCGCGCGATGTGGGCGATTGCGAGCCCGATGCTCTCTTTGATCACGCCGTGATCGTGCTGACAGACGGGCGTGCGCGCTATCCCGCCACGCTGGTCGAGAGCGCGCGCGCGGATCATCCTTTGGTGGTGTTTTGTGATGCGCTGCCGCCTCAAAACACTGACCTCTATGTGCTGGAAGCGCATGATGTTACGCCGCAGGGGACTGCTGAGGACGCCTCGATGATGTGCTTCACCCCCGGAACGCGTATCCGCAACGGCCAAGGCTGGTGCCCGGTCACCGATCTGCGCCCCGGCGACCGCATCCTGACCCGCGATGATGGGTTGCAGGATATCACCTGGATTGGCCACTCCCACATTACCGCGGCCGAGCTGAAAAAGCGCCCCGATCTACGGCCCATGCGCCTGCGCGCCGGGGCGATTGAGGCCGAGCGCCCGGATGAGGACCTTGTTGTCTCGCCCGATCACCGTGTTCTGCTGCGAGGGCCGATGGCGCAGGCACTTTTCGCCGAGCCGGAGGTGCTTGTGGCCGCGCGCGACTTGCAGAATGACGCGTCCATCCACCGGGATTTCGCGGCCAAGGACGTCCGCTATATACATGTGCTGCTGCCGAGGCATGCGGTCGTGTGGGCCAACGATCTGCCCTGCGAGACCTTCCACCCCCAAGACATGCCCGTCAGCGCGCTGCCCGAAAAGCAACGCGAGGTGCTGCTGGAGGCGCGGCCTGATCTGTTGAAACCGGCCAATTACGGGCCGACGGCAAGACGGTGTTTGGAGCGCCCCGAGGCGGCGTTGCTGCGCGGGGCGATGCATATGCCGGTCTAGGCGTGGGTTCCTAGACGACGCGTGCTTCCCACGAGGCGAAAGCTGCTCTTGTTCATCTCCGCCTCATCAAGCGCGCGTTTCAGCCTGTCGGAAAAGAAGAGGCGCGACGGCACCGCGTCCTCTGCCCACAGATCTAACCCCTCAAGTGCTGCTTTGGACACAGCAAGGATGTCCCTTCTATACATGCAAACCCAAACGCTGATCTTGCCCCCTTGCCCATCATCCTTATCGTAGCTCCACTTAATTTCCTCAGAATGCTCCGGCACAAAGGTGCGCTTTTTGTCATGGACGTTGAGAATGTAGTGGTCGGGATAGGCGCTTTGCCCGAGACCATCTTCAAGGCGGATCGGCACTTTGAAGAACTGAGCATCGCCAATGTCGAAGGACATCAAAAGGTCGCGCATCTGGGATGAAACGATGAGCAAGCCGTCGTTTATATAGAAGGCATGCTTGTGCCTCGTCTTTATGTCGCGGTGAGATTGAAAGAACAGATACTCTGCGGCTGAGTTGGGATCTACAAAGTTGTGTCGCGTTACGTCGTCGACAAAGTTAACCTTCGACATCGAACTCTGCCCCATACTAAAGTTAAAGGATCTATAGAAGGCATCATCGCTGGCACTCCTCGAATACCAAACACGTCCGCCGGCTGGATTGGTTTGCATGGCTCGCCCCATAAAGTTCCGGCACCACAAACGGTGCGCCTTGCGGTGGTCGCTGCCATAGAAGCATCAGCCACGGCCTTCGCGCAAACTCTAATCCTGACCGGCCAGGTCCAGCGGTTGACACCCCCGCCCGCCTGTCTATAAGCGCGGCTCTATTGGTGTTGGTGGCCCTCGCAAGAGGATGCCCTGTCGGCTCGGCAAAATCCGGGCAGAGGACAACGCCCTCTTAAACCTAGCAAGAGGATATCAGCCGTGACCAAGCGTACGACTGCCAAATACAAAATTGACCGCCGGATGGGCGAAAACATCTGGGGTCGTCCGAAATCCCCAGTGAACAAGCGTGAATATGGCCCCGGCCAGCACGGTCAGCGCCGCAAGCAGAAGCTTTCCGACTTCGGTCTGCAGCTGCGCGCCAAGCAGAAGCTGAAAGGCTACTATGGCGACCTGACCGAGAAGCAGTTCAAGCGCATCTTCGTGGAAGCCGCCCGTGTCAAAGGCGACACCGGCGAGAACCTGATCGGCCTGCTGGAATCGCGCCTCGACGCCGTTGTCTACCGCGCCAAGTTTGTCCCAACCGTCTTTGCCGCACGCCAGTTCGTGAACCACGGCCATGTCACGGTGAACGGCCAGCGCGTCAACATCCCCTCCTACCGTGTGAAAGAGGGTGACGTTGTGGAAGTGCGCCAGAAGTCCAAGCAGATGGCGATGGTTCTGGAAGCCGCGCAACTGCCCGAGCGCGACGTGCCCGAGTATATCGAGGCGGACCATAACAAGATGACCGCCACATTCGTGCGCCGTCCAGCGCTGGGCGATGTTCCATATCCTGTGATGATGGAACCAAACCTCGTGATCGAATACTACGCGCAGAACTAAGTATTTTGCGCGACGCAGACTGGGCCGCTCCTTCGGGGGCGGCCTTTTTCGTTTGAAGGTCTCAGTTAGACGCTCGCACGCGGAATACCGCGCTCGGTCCAGACCACTGTGAGCAACGTCGCACCTCCCAAAACTGCAAATCCGTAGACCAGATGCAGCACCCCGCCGGCGAACCCTTGGCCGATCAGATAGGCGAGGGGTAGCGAGATAAAGGTCGAGACCGCGCCGACGATGCCGGCCCCGAGGCCCGCGATATGGCCCAAAGGCTCCATCGCCAAGGCGTTGAAATTGCCGAACAGGATACCGACGCAGAAGAACACCGCGATCAGCCATGCGAGGAACAACCACAGCGCGGGCAGCCCGTCTGCGAGCAGCGCAAGTGGGGTGAACCCGATCGACACCGCAGCGATCCCCAGCGTCGCCCACCATGACAGCACCCGCATCCCCAGCGCGATCACGATCTTGCCGTTCAGCACCGACGCCACACCCAGCGCGAGCGCCGCAACCGCGAAGTAGAGCGCGAAGAGGCTGCCGGTCGCGTAGGCCTCGACGAAGATTTGCTGCGCGGTGCTGAGATACCCGAGGAACGCCCCGTTGATCAGGCCGGTCGCCAGAGTGTAGCCGATAGCGATCCGCGACCGGCACATCTCGCGTGTTCCGGCCCACAAAGGGCCCGGCGAGAAGGAGGTGCGATTCTCACGCGCCAAGGTCTCAGGCTGGCGCAGCGCGAACCAGAGCGCCGCGATCACTGCCATGGTGATGAGAAACACGAAGGTTGCGCGCCACCCCGACAGGAAGATCACCCCTTGGCCAATGGCGGGCGCGACCATCGGCACGAGGATGAAGACCGCCATGATGAACGACATGATGCTCGCCATCTGGCGCCCCGATGCGCCGTCGCGGATGATGGCGATGGTGACAACGCGCGGGAAAGCGGCACCGATGCCTTGCAGGATGCGGCCAAGGATCATGATCTCCCAGCTTGTCGTGATGCTCGACAAAACGCAGCCGACAAGGAAGATCACGTAGCCGACATAGATCACCGGCTTGCGCCCGAAGCTGTCTGACAAAGGCCCCGCGAACAAAAGCCCGACGGCGAACCCGAAGAACAGCGCTGTGACGATCATATGGGCGTCGTTTGGCGTGGGCGCGCCCAGCTCCGCCCCGATTTGGCTGAGCGCGGGCAACATGATGTCGGTGGCCATGGCCACGATGGAGATCATGAACGCGATCAGGATGATAAACTCGTTGCGCGGCAGGGGCTTCGTGGGGGAGGGCAGCATGGAACGGGTCCTGAAAGAGGCGATACGCACGGTGCGAAGCCGCAGCATTTAACAACGCTTAAGAACGCTTAAGGCTTGGGTAAAGGACGTTTAAGCGGGGCGGGGGCATGTTGGATCCAACAAAAGACACCAACACCAAAGGATCAAACCCATGACCACGCTGACCACAAACACCGCAGCCGCCACTCAGACATCCACCGTTATCGCGACCTTGATCGCGCGTCTGGCCTCCTTGAAGCCCGCCGCTAAGTCGCCCGAGGCCCTGATCGCGGCCCAAGCCCGCCGGGAAGCGGCCCGCGCTGCCACCAACGCCCTGCTGCGCTAATCTGGAAGTCCGACCGCCCGAAACGCTGTCGCAAAGAGCGCGCGTTGGTCCGCTTGGCGGAAGGGCGAGACGGCGCAGTGACCTGAAAGCGACAGGCCCGGTTCCACCTCAAGCCACAGATCGCGCATCGCTTCGGCCTTCGTCATTTGCCCGGTCTGGACGTAGCAATGCATCAGCCATTGCACCACGGTCTTGAATTGTGGGTGATCGGCGAAGGCTTGTTCCAGACAGATCAACGCCTCGTCATAGCGGCCCATGAAGGCGAGGCACTCGCCAATCCCGCCCCGGCAATAACCGACATGGTGGCCCAGCGGATCAAGACGGATGCTGTGTTCGAAACACGCAATCGCGGCCTCGTAATCCCCGACATAGGCCAGCGGAAACCCGGCCGAGGTCAGAACAAGGCTGGAATTGGGGCTCAGCGCCGCAGCCGCGCGCGCCGCGTCCGCCGCCGCCTTTTGATTGGTTCCGGTCATGCCCACCGCGATCGAGGCGAAGCCAAGCACCAACGCATCGCCCCGATGATCGCGCAGCAAGGCGCTGGCCAAAGGGGCGATCTCGCACAAGGTCTCCATCGAGATCATCCTTGATCCGCGCGCCACGATATAGGATCGCACCTTCCACGCTTTCGCTTGGTTGTAATCCGGATCGCAGGCGATGGCCCGGTCCAGAAGGGCGACGCCTTTGTGAAAATCCTCGACCGTGGGCAGGCGCACGATATGGGGCATCGCGCGCAGCAGCAGATCATAGGCCCGCAAGTCATCCGTGGGCTTGCGCGCAGCACGGCCCGTCTCGGCCAACAGAAGGTTCGGTTCAATCGCGCCTGCGACGCTGGCTGCGACTTGGTCTTGCAGATCAAAAATCTCGTCCACAAGGCCCGGAAAACGCCCCGACCAGAGCGTGCGCCCGGTGGCTGCTTCGACCAGTTGCACGGTGATGCGCAAACGGTCGCCGCCTTGCTGGATGGAGCCCTCGACGGCATAGCGCACGCCAAGCTCGCGCCCCACATCGGCCAAGTCGACCGACCGCCCGCGATAGCGAAAGCTGGTGGAGCTGGCGATCACGAACAACCCCGGTAGGGCCGAGAGGCTGGCGATCAGGTCGGTGACCAGACCGTCCACGAGATAATCCTTATCCGCCCCACCGCCCAAGTTGGCGAAGGGCAGCACCACGACCGAGGGGGTGTCGGGCAAGGCAGGACCTGTAGGGCAGGGCGGCGCAGAAGCGGTGGCCAGCTTGTAGCCCACCCCCGGCACTGTCGCGATGGCCTTGGCCCCGAGCGCCTTGCGCAGTGCGCTGATCTGGACGGTCAGGTTGCCTTCCTCGACAGTAAGCCCGCCCCAGACATGCTCCAGCAAATCGGCCTTGGTCACCACCCGGTCGCGGTGTGTGTCGAGATAGGCAAGCACATCAAACGCGCGGGCACCGAGGCTGAGGGGCGATCCGTCCAACAGGACCGCGCGGGTCTCGCGACGGATTGTCAGGGACCCGCGCGTCATTCCGGAAGGCCCACGGCTTTGAAGGCGTCGTTCACCCGTTCCAGCAGGTGTTTTTCACGCATCGCGATGTCGTTAAGCGTTCGAGTGCGCGAGAAGTCGGGCTTCATCTCGAGCAGTTTGGGCACCAAGGCCCGTGCCTCGGCTTCGCGCCCAATATGCCAGTACGCGGCAATCAAGGCGCTGACCGTACCGACATTGCCGGTGTCATCGGCCAAAGAGTCCTCAAGGATCGGGACCGAGGCATCGTATCGCCCCTCTAGCAATTCGATGATGCCCCAGCCCTGCCGGGAATCGGCACCGACATGGCCAAACGGATCCAACCGGAGGGCGCGGCGGAAGTGCTCGATCGCGACTGTGTTGTTGAACTCATAGTGCTCTGTCCACCCGGCTGCGTTCAGGATCAGGACCGAGTTGGGGTTCATTTTTACCGCGCGGCGCATGCTGCGCAACGCGCTGTCGCGATCGTGGTTCAGGTAGGCACGGGTGTATGCAGCAAAGGCAAGAACCAAGGGGTCTTGTTTGTGGTGCCGCAACAAGGCCTCGGCCAAAGGATCGAGCGCGTCTACCTCGGCCTTCGAAATCCAGCGGGTCGCACGGGCCGTCATGAAGGCCCGGCATTTCCAAGCTTGCGCCAGCGCGTAGTCAGGATCGAGGGCGACGGCTTGGTCGAGAAGGTCGACCGCGCGGCGAAACTCCGAGATCGTGCTAGGCCGCAAGGCCAGCGGAATGGCCTGAAGGCACAAATCATACGCCGCCAAGCTGGTCGTTGGTTTGGATGCACTTCGATCTGCTTCTGCCTCACGCAAGGTGGGCTCGATCACGCCGCAGACCATCTCGGTAATCTCATCCTGCAAATCGAAGATATCCGCTGTGTTGCCCGCAAAGCGCTCGGACCAGATCGTGCGGCCAGTTTCGGCCTCGACCAGTTGCACGGTGATCCGCATGGTCTCGCCGGCTTGCTGGATCGCGCCCTCCAAGACGTAGCGCACCCCAAGTTTGCGGCCCACTTCGTCCAGATCAATGGGCCGTCCCTTAAACGAAAAGCTTGAGGTCGCAGCGATTACAAAAAGCCCCGACACACGGCTGAGCGCCGAGATCAAGTCCGTCACGATGCCATCGACCAGATAGTCTTGCTCCGGCCTGCCGGTCAGATTGGCAAACGGCAAGACAGCCAATGACGGTATGTCCGGCAATGCGGGGCCGGTGGGCGTTTGCGAGGGGGTCGCCTCAAGGGCCAGCTTGTAACCCACGCCCGGGACGGTCGCGATGGCCTTGGCCCCAAGCGTTTTGCGCAGGGTGCTGATCTGGACGGTAAGGTTGCCCTCCTCGACCGCGAGGCCACCCCAGACATGTTCCAGCAACTCGGACTTGGTCACCACCCGGTCGCGGTGTGTGTCGAGATAGGCCAAGACGTCAAAGGCGCGGGCTCCGAGGGTGACGGGTGTTCCATCGAGCACGATATCGCGGGTGTCGGGGCGAAGGGTGAAGCCAGCCATCGGTTATGCCTCCGACATGCCGACACCGCGCAGGGCCGTCAGGATGTCATCCATGTAGCGACCCGGCAGGAAGGGTGTGTTCTTGGCAAAGCCCGAAATCGTCGTGGGTGCGGCGCTGGCCTTTAACTCTTCGGCCACGCGCCGGGCATCGGCTTCGCGACCGGCGTGCCAATAATAGACCGTAAGGTTCATCAACCCGGTGCCAAATCCCGGCACTTCGGCCAGCGCCTGTTCGGTATAGGGGATCGCGGCCTCATAGCGACCCATGCAGCCATGCGCGGTGCCCAACCCCAAAAGCATGAAATGGCCAAATGGATCGAGCGGGTTGAGCCGCATCGCGCGCTCCAGAAATGCAACTGCGGTGTCGCCTTCGCCGATATAGGCGTGCATCCACCCCGCCGCGTTCAACGCTAGACTGGAGTTCGGAAGCCGTTGCACAACACGCTTGGCGACCATCGCGCCGCGTGTTTGTTGACCGTCCAGATAGGCCAACACATGCGCGGCGAAGGTCATCGACAAGGGGTCTGCCTTGGGGTCTGCCAAAATCTGTTCCGCATAGGGCACACAAACGCGTGCGGCGTCGAAACTGATGAACCGACCGGCGCAGGCCCAGCCCGTCAGGCGCACAAAGAGCGCCTTCGCCTCGATATAGTCCGGATCCAGCGCCAGCGCGCGTTCGATGTGATCCCTGGCGGTCTCATAATCCTCGATCTTGCTCATGCGGTAGGCGAATGGCGCGGCGCGCAGGCACAGATCATAGGCATCCAGATCACTGGTCTTGGCTTCAAGACGCCCCAGCTCGGCGAACAGCAAGTTCGGCTCGATGATGCAGGCGACGGCTTCGGTCAGCCGATCTTGTAGGTCAAACAGGTCCGAGGTCGCGCCAGTGAAGCGCTCCGTCCAGATTGTGCGTCCGCTCTCGGCCTCGATCAAATGGACGGTGATGCGCAGCTGATCCCCGGCCTGTTGGATCGCGCCATCCAGCAGGTAACGCACGCCCAGTTGACGCCCGACATCTGTTAAATCAACCGACCGTCCCCGTAGCGCGAAGGTCGAGCCGCCCGCGATCACAAAGAGCGCCGGGACCCGCGACAGCGCGGCGATCAACTCGCCGACGAGGCCATCGACAAAATAGTCTTGCTCCGTCTTGCCAGTGAGGTTGGCGAAGGGCAGCACGGCGAGCGAGGGTTTGTCGGGCAACGCCGGTCCATCTTCTTCCGGGGTAGGAGCTGCGCCAAGGACCAGCTTGTAGCCCACCCCCGGCACCGTCGCGATAGCCTTGGCCCCGAGCGCTTTGCGCAACGCGCTAATTTGCACGGTGAGGTTGCCCTCCTCGACCGCGAGGCCACCCCAGACATGTTCCAGCAACTCGGCCTTGGACACCACGCGATCCCGGTGCATATCAAGATAGGCGAGCACGTCGAACCCGCGCGCGCCGAGCGTCAAAGATGTGCCATCCCGCCGGACCACGCGCGCATCGGTGTCGATGTGAAAGTTTGCCATGCCCTAACCCTCAGGGATGCCACTGGCGGGCAGAGCTGTCTTGAATAACTCGAGATAGGCTTTGGTTTTGAACGGGGTTGTCTCAAGGGTGTAGCGGAGGGTGAGGTCGGGGTTTATCACAAGCAATTCGCGCGCCATGCGTTTGGCATCCTCGATCCGACCCGCGCGCCAATAGCAATGCAGGAGCGAAAACAGGGTGGAGCCGTAATTGGGAGCTTCATGATAAGACTGCTCCAGCATCGCGATTGCCTCGTCAACGCGCTCCAGACCCAGCAAGACCGGCCCCAATGCACTGCGCACAAAGCCTGTATGCGGGTCCAGAGGGTTCAGCCGCAACGCCCGCTCTACATCTACCAACGCAGTCTCAAACGCTCCGACATAGGCGTGGATCCAAGCCGACGAGCCAAGCACGGTGACCGAGCTTGGGTTCATCGCCTTCGCGCGGCGAATGGCAACGAGGCTTGTCTCTGCGCCCTTCGCGAGATAGGCCAGCGCGTGTGCGGCATAGGTCAGGCTGAGCGCATCATTGGTGCCGCTTTCGAGGATTGCGCGGGCGTCTGGCACGATATGCTGGCAGTCGGAGACGGAGATGAACCGCCCGCCTGCCGCTATGGTATAGGCCCAACACCGCAGAGCTCGCGCATGCGAATAGCCGGGATCGCGCGCAACTGCCTCGTCCAACATTGCAAAGGCCCGTTTGAAATCAGCGGGCGTCGCTTTGAAGCGCATCAATGGCTCGGCGCGCAAGCATAGATCATAAGCCCGGATATCTTGCTGAGGGCGTTCGCGCGTGCGCAATGCCTCGGCCGAGCGTAGTGTTGGCTCTAAGACGGCAGCGACGCTTTCTGTAAGGGTGTCCTGCAATTCGAAAATCTCGGTGGCTTTGCCTGTGAACCGCTTTGACCAGATGGTGCGCCCGCTTGTGGCATCGACCAATTGGGTGGTGATGCGCAAGGCGTCACCTGCCTGCTGGATCGAGCCTTCGAGGACGTAGCGCACCCCCAGTTCCGCCCCGACATCTGCCAGCTGCACACTCCGGCCCTTGTAGGCGAACGACGACGTGGCTGCGATCACAAACAGCTCGGACAGTTTCGACAGAGCGGCGATCAGTTCTGTGACGATACCATCTACCAGATAGTCTTGCTCGGTCCGGCCCGTCAAATTGGCGAAGGGCAGCACGACCAGAGAGGGCATTTCGGGCAGCGCAGGCCCTTTGGGTGTGGCTGTGGCCGTCCCCCCAAGGACCAGTTTGTAGCCAACGCCCGGAACCGTGCTGATCGCGCGCGCGCCAAGCAGCTTGCGAAGCGTGCTGATCTGCACCGACAGATTACCTTCTTCGACGGCGAGGCCACCCCAGACATGCTCGAGAAGTTCAGCTTTGGTAACAACCCGGTCGCGGTGCGTGTCGAGATAGGCAAGCACATCGAACGCGCGGGCACCAAGCGGGGCAGGCGCGCCCTTCACGATGACCTCGCGGGCTTCGGCTCGGATCTCGAACGCGCTCATGGGGTCCCCTCAGGTATCCCGAGCCTGCGCATTGCGTCCGTAAATTTCGTCTGAAATGCAGGGTCCGTGAAAGGCGTGTTGGCGCGGTAATACTGGACGCTCGTTTGTGGATTATAGGCGCGGTAGCGGTCGCATAGCTCGATTGCGCGGTCGTGTTGGTCGTCCAGCTCGTACGCGATCATCAAAGCCCAGTGTGACGAGCCGAAGGACGGATCGTCAGCAATGGCGTCCTCCAGCGCCGATATGGCCTCTGCATAACGGCCAAGCCCCAAAAGCGCGTAGCCATAGGCCGAAAGCGAGTGCGCGTGATTGGGGTGCAGCGGGTTCAGGCGCGCGGCACGCTCGAAGTGTTGGATCGCGTCCGTATAGCGGCCCAGATACCCCGCGATCCAGACGGCTGAGCTAAGCGCCATGACGGAGTTCGGGTTCAGCGTGATGGCCCTTTGCAGCGTGCGGTAGCCCAGCTCAGGCGAGCCCCCGAGATAGGCCAGCAAATGCCCCGCATTGGCCAAACCGTTTGCATCAACCTTTGGGTTTTCCAACAGCGCATGTGCAAGCGGTATCCCCGCGCGGGCTTCGTCATACGGGATCGCGCGTGAGGCACAGGCCATCATATAGGCGCGGATTTTCAGCTCCTGCGCACGGATATAGCCGGGATCGAGGGCGAGCGCTTTGTCGAGTAACCTCAGGGTCTCTTCAAACACCGCGCGGTCGGAAATGCGAAACACCATAGGGGCGGCTTGCAGGCTCAGGTCATAGGCTTGCAAACTATCGGTCGGCTTGGCGCGGGCACGGTCGGCCTCTGCGTTGAGAAGGTTCACTTCGAGCGCGCTGGCGGTGCGCTCGGTGATCTGGTCTTGCAGATCGAATACGTCCTCGGTGGAGCCTTGGAACCGTTCACTCCACAGGGTGCGTCCGGTTTCGGCCTCCACCAGTTGCGAGGTGATCCTCAACTTTTGTCCGCCGAGCTGAATAGAGCCTTCCAGCACATAGCGCACCCCCAACTCGGCCCCGATATCGGCCAGATCAATGGCGCGGCCTTTGTATTGAAAGCTCGACGAGGCAGCGATCACGAAAATGCCCGGCAGCTTGCTGAGGGCAGACACCAGATCGGTCACGATCCCGTCCACGAGATAATCGTTGTCTTGGGCGCGGGTCAGATTGGCAAAGGGCAGAACCGCGAGGGACGGACGACCCGGCAGCGCGGGGCCGGGCTTTGGCGCGGTGGCAGCGGTCTGAACTGCAAGCTTGTAGCCCACTCCGGGCACCGTGCTGATCGCGCGCGCGCCCAAGGCTTTGCGCAAGGCACTGATCTGAACGGTCAGGTTGCCTTCCTCGACGGCCAGGCCGTCCCAAACATGTTCGAGCAGCTCCGCCTTCGACACCACGCGATCTCGGTGTGCATCAAGATAGGCCAGCACATCAAAGGCGCGTGCGCCAAGGCTGACCTGCGCCCCTAAGACAGACAGGGTGCGGGTTTGCGTGTTGATCTCGAAGGGTTTTGGCTGAGACAAAGGATGCGCGTTCGCTAAGGAGTTTGACGAAACTCTAGGCGTGAGGGGAGGACTTGGCTAGCGGTCATCATCCCTTAGGCTGGCGCGAAATGCGCTTGGCGTTTGGCCGGTTTGCACGCGAAAGGCCGCGTTGAAGGCCGACAATGCGGTATAGCCCACCGTCAGAGCGACCTGCGTTACCGGCATATCACGGTCCTCGGCCAACAGCTGGGTTGCGCGAATGATCCGCATCCGGCGCTGGGCGGCGCGCCATGTCATGCCCAACTCGTCCGCAAATCTTCGCGCCAACACACGCTCGGAGGTTCCAAGGGTCTTGGCAAGTGCTGCAAAGGTCAGCGGCCCGTCAAGTTGATCTTGTGTCACGGCCAGCGCGTTCCGGACGAGGTGCGATGTCCCCAATGGCATCCAAGTGGGGCTGGGCGCGGCAGCAAGATCAATGCCAAGGTTTGAAACAAGCTCGCTGCATAGGCATCCTGCGGCGTCTCCGGCCCAAATCTGCGACAGGCCTTGACCAATGCGCGCGCCAAGTCGGTCATGTCCAGCACCGTCAGCGCATTGGCGGGGCGCGCGAAATGGTCCGGGTCAAACAGGACGGAGGCAGCGGTGATCCCTTGCGCAATAGTGATCGTCAACGGTGCCCCAGCGGCAATCCACGCGGCCCGCGCAGGCGGCAGGCTCCAGAGCCGACCGTCGGCTTCCAGCTGCATGGTGCCGCGCTCGGCATAGAGGAAATAGTGCCGGTCGAACTGGATCTGCTTGCGCGCTTCGGGCGGGAAGTCCGCGTGGATGGCATAGGCGGGTGGGGGCAGGGACATCGCGCTAGGTTAAGGCGAAACGTGCGTGGCCTCAAAGACCGAAGTTTCCGGCGGGCCGCTCATGAGGGGCATCAGCTTTGCGCCCAGCGTTTTCATGCCTTCAGCCTTTTTGTGATCCTCGAAGCTTGCGGTATCTTGCCAGCGTTGCAGGAGGACGATCTTAGCGGGTGTGCTGGCATCGCGCAGAACGTCGATCCCCAGATTGCCGGGACGCGCGCGAACGCGGGCGGTATCGTCCAGCAAATGCGTGATGGCTGTGTCAGGCGCGACAGTTGCGAACGTGACGGTGACGATTAGCATAGGGCCTCCGATGGGCTGAGGGATAAGATATAGGCGCGGCTGGTGCGCGAGGGTGGCCCCTCGGTCAGCGCGCATTCCACATCGATGAGCAGACCTGCGAGGTGCGCCGCCTCGCGCACACGGGTGGGCGGCAAGATACGGTGCCGCCAACTCAACCAGATCAAAAGGTTGCACCAATGCGGTTTCGACAACACGAGGATCATGGTGCCGCCGTCGCGCAAGACACCTGCAAGACAGACAAGGCTTTGGGCGAGGTCCGGGCAATGCTCCAACGCATGGGCCGACAGGATAAGATCGAACTGTGCGCCCCTAGCCAAATCCTCGATAACACCCTGTCGCGGCTCTGCTCCGGCGACGTGGTGTTGCGCGATTGCCAGCATCTCAGGCGCAGGATCCAGTAAGGTCAGATGGTGCGGTGTGCCCCGGGTGGCGACCAAGGCGGCGGCGAAATCACCCGTGCCGCATCCCGCGTCCAGAACGCTCATCCGGTGGATTGGTGCAGGTGCGTGGCGATCCAACAAGGCCCTATAGGCCTTGGGATAGCCGAGCGCTTCGATCTTGCGGCGCCACCCCGCGGCGGCGGTGTTATACGAAACGGGGGGTGTGTTGCTCATGCGGGTATTCTGGCGCATCCACATCCGCGTGCACTGCCGCCAATCGGACGGCTTCTGGCGTCTATCGGACATCCGGGCGCGGCGTTTATCCACATGCTACTGGTCATGAATCCCCGAGCGCGCTAAAACGACGACAATCAACAAAGGCCAACGAGCAGGATCAGGCCCATGCGCAGGACAATGCGTCCCACTCCGCAACCCGGAATTTTGGAGATTGCGCTCTATCAGGGCGGCGCTGCCAAATTGGCGGGGCGTGAGAATGTGCTTAAACTCAGCTCAAATGAGAACCCGTTTGGGCCATCGCCGAAGGCCATCAAGGCGTTTCAGGCAGCGGGCGAGACGCTGCACCGTTATCCGTCGACCGATCATGCGGGCTTGCGTCAGGCCATCGGGCAGGTCCACGGCCTTGATCCCGACCAGATCATCTGCGGGGCAGGCAGCGACGAGATCATCGCCTTTCTGTGCCAAGCCTATGTCGGCCCCGGCGACGAGGTGATCCATACCGAGCACGGCTTTGCGATGTATCGGATCAGCACGCTTGGGGCGGGGGGAACGCCCGTCGAGGTGCCTGAGGCCGCGCGCCATACGGATGTCGATGCGATCCTCGCGGCCGTGACCAGCCGCACGAAGATGGTGTTCATCGCCAACCCGAACAATCCAACCGCGACGTTTATCGCGATGGACGAGGTCACGCGCCTTGCGGATGGGCTGCCGAGTGATGTGATCCTCGTGCTTGACGGGGCCTATGCGGAATACGAGCCGGGCTATGACGGCGGCGCTGGCCTTGCGGGATCGCGCGAGAACGTCGTGATGACGCGCACTTTCTCGAAGGTCTACGGGCTGGGCGCTATGCGCGTCGGGTGGGGCTATGCCTGCCGCGAGATCATCGATGTGCTGGGCCGTTTGCGCGGGCCGTTCAACCTGTCGGATGCGGCCCTTGCGAGTGCCGAGGCGGCGATGCGCGATACCGATTATATCGACGCATGCTTGGTCGAGAATGCAGCGCAGCGCGCGGTTCTGATCGAGGGACTGCGCGCCGCCGGGGTCGCCTGCGATGGTAGCCATGCCAATTTCGTGCTGGCGCGGTTTGCCGATGAAAAAACCGCGATGGGGTGCAACGCCGCGCTGAACGAAAACGGCATCATCGTGCGCCCTGTCGGCAGCTACAACCTGCCCGAAGCGCTGCGCATCACGGTGGGCACGTCCGAGGATTGCGCGCGCATTTTGCGTGTTGTGGCGGAGTTCATAGCATGACGCAGCTGTACCCACGCGTTGCCCTGATCGGCCTCGGCCTGATCGCCTCGTCTATGGTGCATGCAATGCGCCGCGCCGGAATGACCAGCCATATCGCGGGCACCGCGCGCAGTGCGCAAACCTTGGCGATTGCTGCCGAGATTAACCTGTGTGACAGCCTGCACACGACCGCAGCCGAGGCGGTGGAGGATGCCGATCTTGTGGTGCTCGCCGTGCCGGTTGGGGCCATGGCCGCCGTGGCTACCGAGATCGCGCCGCATCTGAAACCGGGCGCGACCGTTACAGATGTCGGCTCCGTCAAGCGGGCGGTGATCGACGCAGTTGGGCCGCATATGCCCGCGGATGTGCATTTCATCCCCGGTCACCCCCTGGCTGGGACCGAGCACTCTGGCCCGCGCTCGGGCTTTGCCGAGTTGTTTGACGGCAAATTTTGCCTGCTGGCTTATGATGGTGATGTGGATGCGGCGGCGTTGGAGCGCCTGTCGGACTATTGGAAAGCGCTGGGAAGTTATGTTGAGGTGATGGAGCCTGATCACCACGATCTCGTTCTGTCGGTGACCAGTCATACGCCGCACCTGATCGCCTATACAATGGTAGGTGTGGCCGATGATCTGCGCCGCGTGACCGATAGCGAAGTGATCAAGTTCTCCGCAGGGGGCTTTCGTGACTTCACCCGGATTGCTGCGAGCGATCCGACGATGTGGCGTGATGTGTTCCTAAACAACAAGGCCGCGACGCTGGAAATCCTGGGGCGCTTCACCGAAGAGCTGTTCGCCTTGCAACGCGCTATTCGCACCGAAGACGGCGACCAGCTCCACGATTATTTCACGCGGACACGGGCCATTCGGCGCGGCATCATCGAGGCCGGGCAAGATACCGATGCGCCTGATTTCGGACGCACGGCAGCCAAGAAGAAACCTGACGGAGGCGGCGCATGACGGTGCGCGCGTCCAGAGGTTGGGCGGGCCTTGGCGGGCTTGTCGGGTTGGTGGCCCTTGCAGGCTCGGCCCTATGGGCCAATGCGCCGGATCGGTCCCTGCGGCCCGAGGCGCGTCCGGGAGCGGCGGTGCAAGCCAGTGTTCCGGTGCGCTTCAATGCCACCATACGGCCCCGTCCGCGCACAGCGTGGAGTGGGTCGAATTTGCGGGTGTTGCTGGACGACACCTCCCCCACCGCCCCGGCCTCTGCGCCCGCAGTAGGGCCGGTTGCCACAGGCGTGGCGACGCAAACCTTGCCGGCCCCACCGCCGGCAACCTCCGCCCCAATTGTGCGGTTCGAGGCGGCTTTTCGGCCCCGTGCGCGCCCTTGGATTGATCGCACCCGGCCAAGTGGTCCTGCACAAGCGCCGCTCGTTGTGCCCGCAGCGGTCCCTCAAGCCGCGACGCCCGCGCCTGCGGCAGCAGGGACATTGGCCTCGGCCCCGCCCGTATTCGCATCGCCGCGCCCCCCCTCACGTCCCGCCAATTTGCAGCGCCGCGCAACCGTGGCCTCAGCACCGGTGCAGCCGCGCTCTACCCCGCGTGTCGCAGGCTCAGGCACGATCTGCGGCGATCCGGCCATTCAAGGCCGCGTGGTGCCTGCGATTGCAGGGCGCTTGAATGGGTGCGGTGTGGCCAATCCGGTGCAGGTCACGTCGGTGCAGGGCATATCGCTTTCGACTGCGGCCACGATGAATTGCGAGACTGCGCAAGCGCTCAGCGCTTGGACCAAGAACGGGGCGATCCCGGCGGTCGGCAATTTGGGCGGTGGGCTGACGCAGTTTCGCGTGGTTGCGCATTACGCTTGCCGCACACGCAACAGCCAGCCGGGCGCACGGATTTCCGAGCATGGCAAGGGCCGCGCGATTGATATCGCGGGCTTCCGGCTGCGCAACGGCGACAACATCACCCTGTTGCAAGGCTGGGGGGATCGGCGTCAGGGGCGGGTGCTCAGACAGATGTGGCAAGCCGCTTGCGGGCCGTTCGGCACGGTGCTCGGCCCGGAATCGAACCGCTTTCACCTTGATCACTTCCATTTCGACACCGCCGCCTATCGCAGCGGGCCGTATTGCCGTTAACGCAGGACCAGCGGCGGCAGCTGTCCCAGCGTCAAGAACCCGACCGAGATACGCCCGCCTGCGATGGTCAGGTCCAGATCAAGCGTCTCTGAGCGTCCCGACAGATCGGACAGGCTGTCAAGCGCACTCTCCAGCAAGGGGCGCAGGCGCGGGGGCAACGCGCCGCCGCGCTCGGCCACATCGAGCATCTCGCGCCAGTTCTTGGCTTGCACAGCGACCGCGCCCGTGGCCAAGCCGAAGCTGTCCACGTCGAGCATCCCGGTCAAGCGCAGGTCCATCCCGCCCCAGCTGGCGCGGGCTTCGCGCAGATCGACCGCGGTCAGTTGCGGGCGGCGTTGCTCAAGCGCGCGCCGATCCCAGGGCGCATCGAAGCCAAGGGCTGCATCAAGGCGCAAGGTCGCGATGGCGTCGGGCAACAGCCCCGCCGGATCAAGCTGCGCTTTCAGCCGCGCGGACGGGACAAGGCTTTGCGCCTGCAAGCCGATCTCGTGGGTGAGCGGAGCGTCTTCCAAGCGGCGGGTGGCAAAGCGCAAGGCGGTGGCAGAGCTGGTCCAATCACGCGCCACCACGCGGGGGGCGTCAATCACCACGGTCGTGCGGTCGATCTGTGGGTCCGCCGCCAGCGTCACCACCAGCGAGGCGCGCGCTTGATCTTGGGTGATCTCGTATCTGGCCAGCGGGGTGGACAACGCATGGGCGGGCGGTAACACGGCGATCAAGTGGTTGGGGCGATAGCTGAGCGCCAGCAATTGGAAAAAGTCGCCCTCCCACGCCCAGCCCGTGCGTGGGTCCGCCACCGCCAAATCGCTGAGCGTCGTGTCAAACCGCGAGGGAAAGCCGCGCACGGCCAGATCGGAGTAATCGACCTGCCAGCCTTCCGCGCGCCGGTCTTCGGCCCAAGCCGGGATCGCGCGCAGTGCCCCTTGCCAGCCCACGACCCAATAGCCCGAATAGACAACGGCAAACACTGCCGCGACCCAGATCACGATCCGCGACATCTGGTTTCCCCTTGTTGCGCGCCCTGTTAGGCCTGTCACTTAGACCGCATGACAGGAGAGAACCAGTGACAGGATCGCCGCTTTGGGTGTTTGGCTATGGCTCGTTGATCTGGAACCCGGAATTTCCGGTGGCCGAGCAGCTTGTGGCGCGGTGTGACGGGTATCATCGGTCGTTTTGTATGCACTCCATCCATCATCGCGGGACCGAAGAGGATCCGGGGTTGGTTCTGGCGCTTGATGCCGAAGAGGGCGGGGTTTGTACCGGCGTCGCCTTTCGCGTGCAGCCGGGGGCCGAGCAGACAACGCTGGAGGCCCTGCGCGCGCGCGAGTTGATCTCGTCGGCGTATTACGAGGCGGTTTGCGAGGTCGAACTGGCCGATGGCCGCCGCGTATCTGCGGTGACCTATGTCATCGAGAAAGACCACGTGCAGTATTGCAGCGGCCTCGATCTGGAAACTCAAGCGCAGACGATCGCCAAAGCGGTTGGGGGGCGCGGGCCAAATGATGAATATCTGTTCAACACGGTGGACCATTTGGCGCAGATCGGACTGCATGACCCCGATCTGGATTGGCTGGCCGCGCGCGTGCGGGAGATTGGCAACGCGCAGCGCTGAATTCGGCCCAAGCCGCTTCGCCCATTGGCATTTTGCATGGCTCTGCATAGTGTTCGGGTCAACACACTCCGCCTGACGTGAGAAAGCGGCAATGACCGACACCAATATCGTCCAAGACTCGAACCCCCAGTTTGCGCTGCCCACGCGGCAGATCTTCCTGATGCTTGTCGTGTTGGGGCTGACCGGGGCCGGAGCCTATCTGATTTATCCGCAGATCGAAGCGGTGGTTCTGTCCAATTTATACTTAAACGGCTTCATTTTGGCGGTTTTCGTCATCGGTGTGCTGACCTGCTTCTTCCAATTGTTCTCGCTGATCTCGGCGGTCCGCTGGATCGAGCGGTTTACCTCGCAGCCCGACGGCACCGATGTCGGCAGTGCGCCGCGCTTGCTGGCGTCGCTTGCTGCCCTTCTGGGCGGGCGGAATGCGGCGACGCAGATCGGGGCTACCTCGTCGCGCTCCATCCTCGAATCGGTGGCGACCCGGATCGACGAGGCGCGCGACATTACCCGCTATATCGTCAATTTGTTGATCTTCCTCGGTCTGCTCGGCACGTTCTTCGGCCTCGCCACAACGGTGCCTGCGGTGGTTGAAACCATCCGCTCGCTGGCCCCCGGTGAAGGCGAAGGCGGCATCGATGTGTTCGCGCGCCTGATGGGGGGGCTGGAAGAACAACTGGGTGGGATGGGCACGGCCTTCTCGTCCTCGCTTCTGGGTCTGGCGGGCTCGCTGATCGTGGGCTTGCTGGAGTTGTTCGCGGGCCACGGCCAGAACCGCTTTTACCGCGAGCTGGAAGACTGGTTGTCCACCATTACCCGCGTCGGCTTTGCCAGTGGCGAGGCTGAGGGCGGCAGCTTTGACACAGCTGTCGTCGCCCAGGTGCTGGACCACATGGCCGACCAGATGGAGACGTTGCAGAACCTGTTTGTGCAGTCCGACCAAAGCCGCGCGATGATGGATGAGAGGTTGATATCGCTCGCCTCGTCGGTGGAACGCCTGACCTCGAAGATAGATCGAAGCGAAGGCGGAACGCCCATGGCGGCGGCCTTGGAACGCGTGGCCCTGGGGCAAGAGAACCTGATCGAGACCATGCGCGGCCAAAGTGCGGGCGGCGACAACGTGGATGCCGAAAGCCGGATGCGGTTGCGGTCCATCGATGTGCAGTTGTTGCGTATCTTGGAAGAGATGGCCGCCGGGCGACAGGAATCCGTGGCCGAGTTGCGCGGCGAGTTGTCCAGCCTGAACCGTCTCTTGCGGCAACAAAGCCGTGTCGGCGGTGTGTCCAGCGACGACAAGGGCTAGGTCATGGCTCTTTCGCGGCGCGGCGGACAACGGTTTAACTCCAACATCTGGCCCGGTTTCGTGGATGCGATGACGGCACTTTTGTTGGTGCTGATGTTCGTGCTGTCGATCTTCATGGTGGTGCAGGCGATCCTGTCGGAAACGATCTCGGATCAAGATACCGAGCTTGACAGCCTGACCCGCCAATTGACCGACCTGTCGGCGGCTCTGAGTTTCGTCGAAAGTCGCAACACCGAGCTTGAGTCTGAGGTGGCGACCCTGACGGGCTCGCTATCCGACGTACGGCGGTTAAGCCAGGCACAGGCTGGGATCATCGCGACCCTTGAGGCGCGCGCGTCAGAAGCGGATGCACAGATCGCGTCGCAGATTGAACGACTGACCAGCTTTGAAGAGCAGGTTGCGCTGCTGTTGTCGCAACAAGAAGACTTGCAGGCCCGGATCGCGTCCTCTGACGAGGTTCTGGCCGAAGCGATTTCCCAGCGTGACGCTTTGCAATTGGCGCTGGCTCAAGCGCGCTCGGAAGTTGATGAAACCGCCGAAGCGGCGCGTCTTGCATCGGCGCAACGCGAAGCGCTGGAGGCGTTGATCGCGGATCTGCGGGCTGAAAACGAGACATCGCAAGCCACCTTGGCCGATCTTGCCGCGCGTCTTGAGAACACCTCCGATGAAAGCCAAACCCTGTCGGCGCAGCTGGACGCCTTGCAAGCGGATTTGACCGAAGAAGAGCGCGCGCGCTTGGCGGAGGCTGCTGCCGCAGAAGCGTTGCGCGCCCAATTGGCGGATACCGAAACGGCACTCAGTGAAGAAGAACGCGCGCGACTGGCCGAAGCTGCGGCGGCCGAGGCGCTGCGTCAACGCTTGGAAGAGGCC
Organism: Dinoroseobacter sp.; assembly: GCA_965279125.1. Classification (GTDB taxonomy): domain Bacteria; phylum Pseudomonadota; class Alphaproteobacteria; order Rhodobacterales; family Rhodobacteraceae; genus Dinoroseobacter. The sequence continues at coordinate 32,468 of CBDIHL010000015.1, read as the reverse complement.
GATGCCGAGCTGACCGCGATGACGCTCGCGCTGGAAGAACGCCGACGTGAGGCGGAAGAAACGCTGACCTTGCTGGCGGCTGCCGATGCGGCGGGCGAGGATTTGAACGCGCGATTGGCCGCAGCTTTGGTGCAGGAGGAAACGCTATCGGTGGCGCTGGCGGACGAGACCGCACGCCGTGCCGCGTTGGAAGAGCAGTTGACCGCTTTGCTGGCCGAGCGCGATCAGGATGCGGATGCGATTGCTGCGTTGCAGGATCAGGCGTTGTCCCTCGAAGACCAACTGGCCGCCGCCGTGCTGGCCTTGCGGGACGCGGAAGGCACGGCAGAAGACCGTGCGTTGACAGCCGCTCAGTTGCGCGACGAATTGGCCGCGGCCCTCGCGGCGCAACTGATCGCCGAAGAGAATGCCGTGATCCAGCTGACGGAAGCCGAGCGCCAAGCCCTGCTGCTGTCGCAAGCGCGCACGGAATTGGCCGCGGTTGAAGAGGCCAGCGCAGAAGACGCGCGCCGCGTGACCTTGCTGAATGAACAGGTAGAGGTGTTGCGCGCGCAGTTGAACCAGTTGCAAGGTTTGCTCGATGATGCGCAGGCCCGCGACGAGGACGCTCAGGTCCAAATTCAGGCGCTGGGAAGCCAATTGAACCAAGCTCTGGCACAGGTGGCGGCAGAACAACGGGCGCGGGCCGAAGCCGAGGCCGAGCGCGCGCGGCTGTTGGAAGAGGAGGTTGATAACCTTGAGAATTTCCGCTCGGACTTCTTTGGACGGTTGCGTGAGATTTTGGCGGACCAAGAAGGCGTGCGGATTGTTGGCGACCGGTTTGTGTTCTCGTCCTCGGTTCTGTTCCCGCCTGGTGGTGTGGATCTGTCCGGTGCTGGCCAAGAACAGCTTGCACGGATTGCCGGAACCATTCGCGCGATCGAGGTGAACGTGCCCGACGGGATCGACTGGATCCTGCGGGTTGATGGCCACACCGATGACGTGCCGATTGGCGGTGGCGGTGGCAAATATGAGAACAACTGGGAGCTGAGTCAGGGCCGTGCTCTGTCTGTTGTGCAGTTCATGATCCAGCTCGGCATCCCGCCCGAGCGGTTGGCGGCGACCGGCTTTGGCGAGTATCGCCCGATCGCCGAAGGATCGAGCGCCGCCGCGCGGGCGCAAAATCGACGGATCGAATTGAAGCTAACGCAGCGGTAGGACGAAAGTTTTTTCGTCCGAAAAAACTTTGCCAAAAACTCTTCGGACGAAGAGTTTTTGGCCCCCCTCAGGGCAATGTTGTGACGACTTCGCGCATAGACACAACCTCGCGGTCGCGCAGCAGAGTTAAGCGTCCGACATATGCCCCCGAACGCCATCCAGCCTCCGGTCGCCGTATCCCGCCTGCCCGAAACATCTGTGCTTGCGTCCGCTCCAATGGCACCCGTGATTGGTGAACGGGGCCGAGTGGCCCGTTGATCTCGATCAGCACCGTGTCCCCGCGCTGCGTGCCAAACGCGTAACCCCACAGGACCATGGCGGAGGGATCGCCCTCCAGCACCTTGGGCGCGGTGCCAGCCTTGATAGCCTCAAAGCTGGGCACGTCGGAGCTGAACCCGGCGCTGATCCAACCGCCTGGCGTATAGGCAATGTCATCGGCCCAAAGCGCGTCACCGCGCGCGACCTCGCAGCTATCGGCCCCGTCTGGTGCGAAGGGATCAACCACCGCACCGTTCTTGCGCAGGGATAGATGCAGATGCGGGAACTCCGTGCGCCCCGACAAACCGACCTGCCCAAGTGTATCCCCAACCTCGACCTGATCACCCGTTTCAACTGTCAGCGAGCCGAGGCGCATATGGCAATACTGCGTCTCCCAGCCATCGCCGTGGTCGATCACGAGGCCATTGCCGCAATCCCGCCCGTTCAGATCCGGCGCACCCGGATCGCCGAGCATGATATCTGGCATCTCATCCCGCACACTGCGCACAACGCCCGGCGCGGCGGCCAGCACATCAACACCTGCGCCAAGGTCTACCAACGAGGGCAGCGCGAAATCGGTGCCTTTATGCCCGTCATAGACCAGCGTGCCGCAGGTGAAATCCGCCGCCCCCGGTCCGGGATCGCGGTCGGTGAATTGTTGGATGAAACAGGTCTGCCCGAGCGCGCAGTCAATCGGCATCTCCAAACGAAACTCGCCCGCCCCGGCAACCGAGGCGAGCGAGCATAGCGTTGCGGCCAAGACCGCGCGCATTATTCCGCGGTCAAAAGCGGTGGCTTGTCGCCTGAGATACGCGCCTTTGGTGGCGACTGGATATCCAGATGCAGCTTGCCGTCCTTGACGCCAACCTTGACCAGACCGCCCTTGGCCAGTTTGCCAAACAGCAACTCCTCGGCCAGCGGCTTCTTGATCTGCTCCTGAATCACACGGCCCAAAGGACGTGCGCCCATCTTTTCGTCATAGCCGCGCTCGCCCAGCCATTCGGCGGCGGGTTTGGTCAGCTCGATGGCCACATTGCGGTCCATAAGTTGCGCTTCCAGTTGCAGCACGAACTTCTCGACCACCTGCAAGATCACCTCTTTGCCCAAAGGCGCGAAGGCGATCACGGCATCCAGGCGGTTGCGGAATTCAGGCGTGAATGTCCGCTCGATCGCGGCGGTATCCTCGCCCTCGCGCCGATCGCGGCCAAATCCAAGCGGCGCGCGCGCAGCATCCGAGGCCCCCGCATTCGAGGTCATAATCAAGATCACATTGCGGAAATCCACAGTCCGGCCATTGTGGTCCGTCAGCGAGCCGTGATCCATCACCTGCAAAAGGATGTTATAGACATCCGGGTGCGCCTTCTCGATTTCATCCAGAAGCAGCACACAATGCGGATGCTGGTCCACACCGTCGGTCAACAAGCCACCCTGATCGAAACCCACATAGCCAGGAGGTGCCCCGATCAGGCGCGAGACCGCGTGCTTTTCCATATACTCGGACATGTCAAAGCGCAGCAATTCCACGCCCAAGGTATCCGCCAACTGCTTGGCGACCTCGGTCTTGCCCACGCCGGTTGGACCCGCGAACAGGTAATTGCCGATGGGCTTTTCAGGCTCGCGCAGACCCGCACGGCTGAGTTTGATCGCCGACGAGAGCGCCACGATGGCGTTGTCCTGCCCGAAGACCACGCGCTTGAGCGTTTTCTCCAGATCTTTCAGCACCTCGGCATCGTCTTTCGAGACGTTCTTCGGTGGGATGCGGGCAATCTTGGCGATCACGGCCTCGATTTCCTTGGCCCCGATGGTCTTGCGCCGCTTGGACTCAACAACCAAATGCTGCGCCGCTCCGGCCTCGTCGATCACGTCGATGGCTTTGTCGGGCAGCTTGCGGTCGTTGATATAGCGCGCGGATAGCTCCACGGCTGTCTTGATCGCGTCGGCGGTGTATTTGATCGAGTGGTGATCCTCGAAATAAGGCTTGAGGCCCTTGAGGATCTTCACCGCGTCTTCCACCGACGGCTCGTTGACGTCGATCTTCTGGAACCGGCGGCTGAGGGCGCGGTCTTTTTCGAAGTGCTGACGGAATTCCTTGTAGGTGGTCGAGCCCATGCAGCGCAGCTTGCCGCCCTGAAGCGCAGGCTTCAGCAGGTTGGACGCGTCCATTGCCCCACCGCTGGTCGCACCGGCACCGATCACCGTATGGATTTCGTCGATGAACAGCACCGCGTCGGGGTGATCTTCCATTTCGGTCATCACGGCTTTCAGACGCTCTTCAAAGTCGCCGCGATAGCGCGTGCCTGCCAAAAGCGCGCCCATGTCGAGTGAATAGATCGTGGCGTTTTCCAGCACCTCGGGTGTGTCGCCATCCACGATCTTGCGGGCCAAACCTTCGGCAATTGCCGTTTTGCCCACGCCGGGATCGCCCACCAGAAGCGGGTTGTTCTTGCGGCGGCGGCAGAGCACCTGGATGCAGCGCTCGACCTCGTGATCGCGCCCGATCAGCGGATCAACATCGCCTTTGCGCGCCTTGGCGTTCAGATCGACGCAGTACTTGGCCAGCGCGGATTCTTTACCGTCGCCATCTCCGCCGGAATTGCTTTGCGCAGCTTCCTCTTCCAGATCCGCGGCCCCGGTCACGGAGCGATCCTCCCCAAAGCCGGGGTTCTTGGCCACACCATGGGCGATGAAGTTCACCGCATCATAGCGCGTCATGTCCTGCTCTTGCAGGAAGTAGGCGGCGTTGCTTTCGCGCTCGGCAAAGATTGCGACCAGCACGTTTGCGCCTGTCACTTCATTGCGACCCGAGGATTGGACATGGATCGCGGCGCGCTGGATCACGCGCTGGAAGGCGGCCGTTGGGACGGCTTCGTTGCCTTCGACATCTGTTTCAAGCGTGGACAGATCGTCGTCGATAAAGGTGTTCAAGGTCTGGCGCAGCACGTCGAGATCGACATTGCAGGCCTGCATGACCTTTGCGGCGTCTGGTTCTTCGATCAAAGCAAGAAGCAGATGCTCCAGCGTTGCAAGCTCGTGGCGGCGCGCGTTTGCGTGGGCCAGAGCGGTGTGAATGGCGTGCTCTAGTGTCGTCGAAAATGAAGGCACCCGGATGCTCCTTTGCTGGGGTCGGGGCGGGCGGTGTGCCCGGAACGACCGTGTCCCGTCTGGTTTAGACTTCGGCTTTCTTGGCCGACCTTCAAGGCTTTTCTCGGAATTTCTGCGTGATCTGACGATTTGTTGGGGAAATGGTCGCCAAATCGGGCGGAAAATTTTTCGTGTGCAACCCTAGGGTCAGAACCGATCCTTCCGTGCGCGAACTTCTGCGAAGACCTGCGCCGGATCGGCACCGCCCATCCCGAGGCCCTCGGCCATGTCCGGATCGGCGCAGCGCAGGAACGGATTGGTCGCGCGCTCGTCCGCCAGAACGGAAGGCACGGTGGGGTGATCATCGGCGCGCGCATCGGCGATTTGGATGGCGCGGTCTTTCAGGGCTGCGTTGTTCGGATCAACGCTGAGGGCGAAGCGCACATTGGCCGTGGTATATTCATGACCTGAGCACACCAGCGTGTCCGGCGGCAGGGCGGCGAGTTTCTGCAAGCTGGTCCACATCGTCTGCGCGTCCCCTTCGAACAAGCGTCCGCATCCCATCGCCATAAGACTGTCTGCGGTGAAGACAGCGCCAGCGTCCGACACGTAGAACGCGATATGGCCGAGCGTGTGGCCCGACACATCCATGACCTGCACGTCAGCCCCGGCAAACTGGAAGCTGTCACCATCCGTCACCGAGGTATCCAAGGCGGGCAGGCGGTGCGCATCCGCGCTGGCCCCGGTGACCTTCGCGCCCGTCGCGGCGCGCAGCGTATCGACCCCTTGTATATGGTCGTCATGGTGGTGGGTGATCCAGATGTGCGACAGGGTCCAACCTTCCGCCTTCAACGCGGCCTCGATCGGGGCGGCATCGGGCACATCGATCACGGCGGTGGCACCCGAGGCATCGTCATGCAGCAAGAATGCGTAGTTGTCGGTGAGGCAGGGAATGGTGCGCAGGATCAGGGGCATTTTGTTTTCCGCTTTGCGTGACTATCTTTGACGGGAAGCCTCGCGCAGCCGGAAAGGCGATGCAATGCATTTGGACGTGCTCGATCTGCGTCAGTTCTATTATCGCACGCGACTTGGTCGCGCGGCCCAGCACGCGATCCGCGAGCAGGTGGTGGCCTTGTGGCCTGAGGCGAAGGCGATGACCGTTGCGGGCTTTGGCTTCGCCGTGCCGTTGCTGCGTCCCTACCTCAAGGATGCGCGCCGTGTGATTGGCCTGATGCCGGGACCACAAGGCGTGATGCATTGGCCTGCGGGCCAGCCGAATGTGAGCCTTTTGTGTGAAGAGACCTTGTGGCCGCTGGAGACGGGATCAGTGGATCGGTTGATCTGCCTGCACGGGCTTGAGACGTCCGAACATCCCTCCGCCGTGTTGGAAGAATCGCAACGCGTGCTGGCCCCGGGAGGTCGCGCGTTGTTCATTGTGCCAAACCGAGCGGGCCTTTGGGCGCGGCGCGATGGAACGCCGTTTGGATTCGGGCGCCCCTATAGCCAAGGTCAGCTTGATGCGCAGCTCAAGCGCCACGCGTTCGTGCCCGAGCGTCATCGCAGTGCGCTCTATATGCCACCCTCGCGTCACCGATTCTGGCTGAAATCCAGTGCGGTTTGCGAAAAGATCGGGCATGGCGTGTCTCCGGTGATGTCGGGGGGCGTGTTTTTGGTCGAGGCGTCAAAACAAGTCCACAAACCGATCCGGCCCGGCTTGGCGGACAAAGTGCGCAATCCGCTGAGGATTCTGGAAGCCAAGCCCGAAGCCAAGCCGATCTAGCTTGGCCTGAGCGCCAAAACGTCGCGGTTTTGGCTGCACCGCAGCATTGCGCTGAAAATAAACGCCATGGTTATCGCTGACACGGGCTTCTGCGGTGTTGCGGGCTGAAAAACGCTCTGCTACACCGCGCGGCAAGTTGGCCGGGTGACGTGAGTTGCCCAGTTGCTGCCTGCGGCCTTCTGGAATGTCATGTTGTGTGGCACGCAGGCCCAATTGTCGAAAGGGTGGACGTGTCAGAACCAGTTTCGATCTCCTCCGGCATCGCGCATCGTTATGCGACCGCCGTGTTCGAGCTTGCAAAAGAATCAAATGCCGTTGCGGCTGTGGAAAGCGATCTTGATGCGCTGTCCGAAGCCTTGGGCGAAAGTGCTGAATTGCGCGACCTGATCTCCTCTCCGGTCTATAGCCGCGATGATCAGGCCAAAGCGGTGGGTGCCTTGGCGTCCAAGATGGGCCTCGGCGCCATCACCGGAAACACGCTGCAACTGATGGCCACCAAGCGTCGTCTGTTTGCGATCCCTCAGCTGATCACCGCCCTGCGCGCGCTGATTGCCGAGGATAAGGGCGAGGTGACCGCAGATGTCACCGCCGCGTCAAAACTGACCGCCGCCCAGCAGAAATCCCTCGCAGAGGTTCTGGCCAAGTCGGTCGGGAAGGATGTGAAGATCAATATGACCGTTGATGAAAGTCTCATCGGCGGTCTTGTCGTTAAAGTGGGCTCGCGCATGATCGATACGTCGATCCGCGCCAAGCTCAACTCCCTTCAGAATACCATGAAAGAGGTCGGATAATGGGACTCCAGGCAGCCGAAATCTCTGCGATCCTCAAGGAGCAGATCACAAACTTTGGTCAAGACGCCGAAGTTGCCGAAGTTGGCCGCGTTCTTAGCGTCGGCGACGGTATTGCGCGCGTACACGGGTTGGACAACGTCCAGGCCGGTGAAATGGTCGAGTTTCCGGGCAATATCCGCGGGATGGCGCTGAACCTTGAAGCCGACAACGTAGGTGTTGTTATCTTCGGGTCCGACCGTGACATCAAAGAAGGTGACACCGTTAAGCGCACCAACTCCATCGTGGACGTGCCTGCGGGCGAAGGCCTTCTGGGCCGCGTTGTCGACGGTCTTGGCAACCCGCTGGACGGCAAGGGTGCTGTTGAGTTCGCCGAACGCCGCATCGCCGACGTCAAAGCGCCGGGCATCATCCCACGTAAATCGGTGCACGAGCCGATGGCGACGGGCCTCAAGTCCGTGGACGCGATGATCCCAATCGGCCGTGGCCAGCGCGAGCTGATCATTGGCGACCGTCAGACCGGTAAAACGGCTGTGGCCCTCGACGCGATCCTGAACCAGAAGTCCTACAACGATCTGGCCGGCGACGACGAGAGCAAGAAGCTCTATTGCATCTATGTTGCGATCGGCCAGAAGCGCTCGACCGTGGCACAGCTGGTGAAAAAGCTCGAAGAGAGCGGTGCCAGCGAGTACACAATCGTTGTGGCCGCAACCGCATCCGACCCAGCGCCGATGCAGTTCCTCGCTCCTTACGCGGCGACTGCAATGGCCGAGTATTTCCGCGACAACGGCAAGCACGCTTTGATCATCTATGATGACCTCTCCAAGCAGGCCGTGTCTTATCGCCAGATGTCCTTGCTTCTGCGTCGTCCTCCGGGCCGCGAAGCCTATCCTGGCGACGTTTTCTACCTGCACTCCCGTCTGCTGGAGCGCTCGGCGAAGCTGAACGAAGACTATGGCTCCGGCTCGCTGACGGCTTTGCCCGTGATCGAGACGCAAGGTGGCGACGTGTCCGCGTTTATTCCAACGAACGTGATCTCGATCACCGACGGTCAGATCTTCCTCGAGACCGAATTGTTCTATCAAGGCATTCGCCCTGCTGTGAACACCGGTTTGTCGGTTTCGCGCGTTGGCTCGTCCGCCCAAACCAAGGCAATGTCCTCGGTCGCGGGTCCGGTGAAGCTGTCGCTCGCTCAGTACCGCGAGATGGCTGCGTTCGCGCAGTTCGGGTCCGACCTTGACGCAGCAACCCAGCAGCTGCTGGCGCGCGGCGCACGTCTGACCGAGTTGATGAAGCAGCCCCAATACGCGCCGCTGACCAACGCCGAGATCGTGTGTGTGATCTATGCAGGCACCAACGGCTTCCTCGACAAGGTCGCTGTCAGCGATGTGGGCCGGTTCGAAGCTGCAATGCTGACACATCTGCGTGGCAAGCACCAAGACCTGCTCGACGACATCACCAACAATGACCGTAAGGTTAAAGGTGAGCTCGCCGATAAGATCAAAGCGGCACTCGACGAATTCGCAGCCGATTTCGCCTAAGGGGTCTGGATCATGCCAAACCTCAAGGATCTAAAAAACAGGATCGCGTCGGTCAAATCGACCCGCAAGATCACGAAGGCTATGCAAATGGTGGCCGCCGCGAAATTGCGGCGGGCCCAGGAAGCTGCCGAGGCCTCGCGCCCTTACACAGAACGGTTCAACGCCGTTCTGGGTGGGCTGGCGTCTGCGGCAGGTGGATCGGACAGCGCGCCGAAATTGTTGTCGGGCACCGGCAGCGATAAGGTGCATATGCTGGTTGTTATGACGGCCGAGCGCGGTTTGTGCGGTGGCTTTAACGGCAACATCTCGAAGCTTGCCAAGGCGCATGCGGCAGAGTTGCTGGCGCAAGGCAAGACCGTGAAGATCGTCACCGTGGGCAAAAAAGGCCGCGATGCGATCAAGCGCGATCTGGGCGCGCATTTCGTCGGTCACGTGGATCTGACCGAAGTGAAAAGCGTTGGCTACGAGAATGCGCGGGACATAGCGTCCGACATTCTTGGCCGCTTCGATGCGGGCGAGTTTGACGTGGCCACGATCTTCTTTGCGCGGTTTGAGAATGTTGTGACCCAGCATCCAACGGCCCTGCAAGTGATCCCCGCCAGCTTTGAAGACACCGGCGAGGCCAGCACGCTTTATGACTACGAGCCCAGCGAAGAAGCCATCTTGGCCGACCTGCTGCCGCGCGGAGTGGCGACGCAAATCTTTGCAGCGCTCTTGGAGAACGCAGCGTCCGAGCAGGGCGCACGGATGTCCGCCATGGACAACGCAACCCGTAACGCAGGCGAGATGATCGACAAACTGACCATCCAATACAACCGCTCGCGTCAGGCTGTGATCACCAACGAGCTGATCGAAATTATTTCGGGCGCGGAAGCGCTCTAACGGAACCGGAGACACCAAATGGCAAATGCAAAAGGCAAAATCACCCAGGTGATCGGCGCCGTTGTTGACGTTCAATTCGAGGATGACCTGCCGGAAATCCTGAACGCGCTGACCACCGAGAACGCTGGCAAGACGCTCGTTCTTGAGGTCGCTCAGCACCTTGGCGAGAACACCGTGCGGACCATCGCAATGGACGCGACCGAGGGTCTCGTGCGCGGTCAGGCTGTGGAAAACACAGGCAACCAGATCTCCGTGCCCGTCGGCAACGAGACTTTGGGCCGTATCATGAACGTGACCGGAGATCCGGTTGACGAGAAGGGCCCCGTGAACTCGGCCGCACGCCGCGCCATTCACGGCGACGCGCCTGCCTTCGATCAGCAGTCCACCGCGACTGAGATCCTCGAGACCGGCATCAAGGTTATCGACCTGCTGGCCCCCTACACCAAGGGCGGAAAAATCGGCCTCTTCGGCGGTGCGGGCGTTGGCAAGACGGTTCTGATCATGGAACTGATCAACAACATCGCGAAGGTGCACTCGGGTCTGTCGGTGTTCGCCGGTGTTGGCGAGCGGACGCGTGAGGGCAACGACCTTTACCACGAGATGATCGAATCCGGCGTTATCGTTCCCGATAGCCTGACGGACTCGAAGATCGCACTGGTCTACGGCCAGATGAACGAACCTCCCGGTGCGCGTATGCGTGTGGCGCTGACGGGCCTGACCTTGGCCGAGCAGTTTCGCGACGAATCCGGATCGGACGTTTTGTTCTTCGTGGACAACATCTTCCGCTTCACGCAGGCTGGTTCCGAGGTGTCAGCCCTTCTTGGTCGTATCCCATCCGCTGTGGGCTACCAGCCAACGCTGGCCACCGACATGGGCGCGATGCAGGAGCGTATTTCGTCCACGAAGTCTGGTTCGATCACATCCGTTCAGGCCGTCTACGTGCCTGCGGACGACCTCACCGACCCCGCACCAGCGACCTCGTTTGCGCACCTTGATGCGACGACCGTTCTGGACCGTTCGATCTCGGAAAAGGGTATCTACCCAGCTGTGGATCCGCTCGGGTCGACCTCGCGTCTGCTTGATCCGCTGATCATCGGCGAAGAGCACTACAAGGTTGCGACGGACGTGCAGCAGGTGCTTCAGCGCTACAAGTCGTTGCAGGACATCATCGCGATCCTCGGCATGGACGAACTTAGCGAAGACGACAAACTGGCCGTCGCCCGTGCGCGTAAGCTGGAGCGTTTCTTGTCCCAGCCGTTTGACGTGGCGAAAGTGTTCACCGGTTCTGACGGTATTCAGGTGCCACTTGAGAAGACCATCGCGTCGTTCAAGGCCGTTGTGGCTGGCGAGTATGACCACCTTCCCGAAGGTGCGTTCTACATGGTGGGTGACATCGACGAGGTCATCGCCAAAGCCGAGCGCATGGCCGCAGACGCAGCCTAAGGAGGGCGGTACTCATGGCCGACACGATGCAATTCGATCTGGTCTCTCCCGAGCGGCGGCTTGCCTCGCTTGAGGTGTCGGAGGTGCAAATCCCCGGTGCCGATGGTGACATGACCGCGATGCCCGACCACGCGCCGACGATCACGACTTTGCGCCCGGGCGTGCTGTCTGTCGCCGGTCCCGGTGGGGCGGTTGAGTACGTCGTCACAGGCGGGTTCGCCGAGATCGGGGGCGGGAATGCCACCGTTCTAGCCGAGCGCGCCTATGCGAAGTCGGACATGACGCAAGCGATCCTCGATCAGTTGCTGACCGAGGCGCGCGGTGCGCATGAGGCAGCTGGCAGCGATACGGTTGATGCAACCGCGAAGGCCGTTGCCGACATCATGGCGATGGGCGACCAGATTGGGCTGAGCAGCGCAAGCTAGGCTGACCAGACCTGACGACGCAAGATCCTGATCAACCCTGGCCTCCGCGCCGGGGTTTTTCTTTGCATACTGTCCACTTGCCAGAGTAGCCTTGCTTGCGGCGGAGAACGGACGGGGCATGAAGAAGCTAGAGAACCATCTGATCGGCATCGATCAAGGCGACGTCCTGTTGTTCTCAGACTTCGAGGATGATGGCGATATGTGGGTCGGAGACGGGCCGCGCCGCGTGGTCCATGAGGTGCGGTTCTCTGAAAGCTACAAGTCGCCGCCGGTGGTGCAGGTTTCACTTACGATGTGGGATATGGACCGCGAGACGAATGCGCGGGCGGATTTGCGCGCGGAGGATGTCACGAAAGCTGGTTTCAACCTCGTGTTCCGCACTTGGGGTGATACGCGTGTGGCGCGCGCGCGTGCTATCTGGACATCGATTGGCGAGGTGCCACACGATGATGATTGGGCGCTTGTCTAGGGACATAGCTGGGGGCTGAGGCATGCCTGCCATAGCGACCTGAAAACGCCGGTTCCCTAACAATGTTAGGGAGTTTCGCGAAAACCACACGATCTAGCGGCGGTTTTGGTTCCGGCGTACCCTATGCGGTAGAAGCCCTAACATTGTTAGGCGTCTTAACCGTCTGTTAGGTTTTGCCGACTGCGCTGGCCATCCAAACCGCCGCGAAAACCGCCGCCTCTAGACGCTATACATACCTTCATAAATCGGCTTCAGCGTCTCCTGATCGAACAAGGAACTCACAGATGTCCCGTTCCACACATTCAAGATCGCTTGCGTAAACACTGGCGCGGTCGGCACGATCCGTATCTTCTTGCAGGCCTTCACCGCGTCTGTGGCCGCAATCGAGTCGGTGATGACCAACTGCTTCATCCGCGACGCCTCGATCCGTTCAACCGCAGGGCCGCTAAGCACACCGTGGGTGATGTAGGAATGCACCTCAGTCGCGCCCTTCTCGACCAGCAAATCCGCCGCCTTGCACAGCGTTCCGGCGGTGTCGCAAATGTCGTCCACGATCAGGCAGGTTTGTCCTTCAACATCGCCGATCACCGTCATCTCGGCAATCTCGCCGGGCTTGGAGCGTCGCTTGTCCACAATCGCCAAGCCCGCACCGATCCGCTGCGCCAAATCACGGGCACGCGCGACACCGCCCACATCCGGGCTGACGACCGTCACCTGGTCCATATTGCCCTTGAAGTGGTGCATCGCATCCAGTGCAAACACGGGCGAGGCGTAAAGGTTATCCACCGGAATATCGAAGAAGCCTTGGATCTGTGCCGCGTGCAAATCCATGGTCAAAATCCGCTCGATCCCGGCCTCAACCATCATGTTGGCGACCAACTTCGCGGTAATCGGCGTGCGCGCCTTGGTGCGGCGGTCCTGACGGGCATAGCCGAAATAGGGGATGATCGCGGTGATGCGCGCTGCCGAGGAACGGCGCAAGGCGTCCGAGATAATCAACAGCTCCATCAGATTATCATTGGCCGGATTGGACGTGGGCTGGATGATGAACATATCCTCGCCACGCACATTCTCGTAGACCTCGACGAAAATCTCGCCGTCGTTGAACCGCTCCACCCGAGCGTCCACAAGGCCCACTTGCATCCCCCTGTGCATCGACATGCGCCGCGCAATGGCCGTTGCCATCGGCAGGTTCGCGTTTCCGGAAATCAGTTTGGGTTCGATCTGTGCAGGCATTGGGGCAGCGTCCTGTAATTCATGTCCAAGCGCCAAAACCCTCCCCCCGAAAGGCCTCCGCACCGTTGACACCGCTTAGCACTGGCATACGGTCTTGCCTAGGGACGGGGCGCTTTGCCGCGACTAGCAGGGCAGGAGGGCCACAGGTGCCAAAACTCGACTATTTCTTTGCGACTATTTCACCTTTTACATATTTAGCCGGAACACGGTTGACCGATATTGCGGCACGTCATGGCCTTGAAGTTGTCTACAAACCTCTGGATATCATGGGATTGTTCGGCAGAACCGGGGGTATCCCCCCGAAAGATCGCCATCCCAACCGCCAAGCCTACCGCCTGCAAGACTTGGAGCGCTCTGCCAAGAAAGTTGGCCTGCCTCTGCACGTCAAACCGATGTTCTGGCCCACGAATCCGGCACCTGCATCCTACGCGATTATTGCCGCGCAGAATGCCGCGGCCAATGGCGCTTGCGGCGATCTCGATGCACTGGTTCACGGGTTGGGCCGTCGCTGCTGGGCCGACGAGAAAAACATCGCTGAGGCGGATGTGATTGCAGAAGCCTTGGTGGAGGCTGGCTTTGACGCGGGCCTCACCGATAGCGGTCTGCTGGAAGGGGCAGAAACCTACGCCGCCAACCTCGAAGAGGCCGTCGCGCGCGGTGTGTTCGGCGCTCCGTTCTACATCACCGAGGATGACCAGCGGTTCTGGGGGCAAGACAAACTCGAAGACTTAGATCTGTACCTGCAAGGTAAGCTGTAATGCCAGAGGCGGTGCTCGGCGGCACCGCGTGCCATTGGCGCGAAAGCGGGCGTGGCGCGGCGACCTTGCTGATCCATTCGGCCCTCGCGCATTCTGGCATGTGGGCAGGGCTTAGCCCGCGGCTGACCGCGCGCCATTTGATCGCGCCGGACTTGCCGGGTCATGGGCGTAGCGGTCCAATGGACGCGGGGCGCGATATCCATGACCAGTGTTTCGAGATGCTGGTTGGACTGCTTGAGAATGTTGGCGCAGACGAGCTCGAGGTGATCGGCCACAGCTTTGGTGCCACGCTGGCCTTGCGCTTGGCCCTTGCAGGCTTGCCCGTCAAACGACTGGTCCTGATCGAGCCAGTGTTGTTCACAGCCGCAGCTCCCCATGCGCTGCAAGCCTACAAGATCGCAGCACAGCCGCAGTTTAGCGCAATGGATGAGGGCGATTGGGACGTAGCGGCGCGCGCTTTCGTGTCCGATTGGGGCGATGGCACGCCGTGGCATCATATCCCGTCACCACAACGCGCCTATATCATCGAACGTATGCCGTTTGTCGCGGCGACCAGCGCTTCCGTGCTGGAAGATCGCAGTGAATTGCTCGCCCCTGGCGGGCTAGAGGCTTTGGCCTGCCCAACGCTGCTCGTCGAGGGCAGCGCGTCCCCGCCTGTGATTTCGGCGGTCCATGACGCTCTGGCGGGACGTATCCCGGACGCGCGGCGCGTGATCATCGCAGGGGCAAACCATATGATCCCGGTCACGCACGCCAAAGCCTTGTCGGCAGAAGTGATTAACCTTTCAATACCGCTATGAACTGGTCGATATCGGCGTCTGTTGTCGCCCAGTTGGTCACGAGCCGCGCGAGGATCGGCGTGTCATCGGGGCCGTTGATAGGGTCTTGCCCATCCGCAATGCTGTAGGCGGCCCCCGCCTGTTGCAGACGGCGATGCCCGGCACGCGGCCAGCTTGCGAAGATCATATTGGCCTGCGCTGGGGCCGCGAGCACCGCCCCCGCAGCGACGATCTCATCACGCAGTCTTTGGCCTTTGGCATTCGCCGCACGCGCCATCTCAAGCCACAGATCATCGGTCAGGTAGGCGTTCATCTGCGCGCTGAGAAACCGGTGCTTGGAAAACAGTTGCGCGCCGCGCTTGCGCCGATACTCAAATTCGAGCGACTTTGCCGGATCAAACAGGATCGCCGCCTCAACCGCCATCAAGCCATTCTTGGTGCCGCCAAAGCTGACCGCATCAATACCCGCCTTCCACGTCATCTCCGCCGGGGTGCGGTCCAAGGCCACCAGCGCGTTGGTAAACCGAGCGCCGTCAAGATGGGTTTGCAGTCCAAACTCGCGCGCCACCGAGGTCAGCCCGCGCAGCTCGTCCAGGGTATAAACCGACCCTTTTTCCGTGACTTGCGTGATTGACACCGGTCCCCTTGCGGCACCATGCACCCCGCGATTGCCCTCAGCTTCGATCCGTGCGCGCAAGGCGTCCGGTGTCATCTTGCCGCCCTCAGACGGCACGAGGCTTAGCTTACCGCCCCCGGTGTAGAACTCGGGCGCGTTGCATTCGTCCTCGTGGATATGGGCCACATCCGTGCAAAACGTGGTGCCCCAAGGTGGCATCATCGTCGCCAGCAACAGCGCGTTTGCCGCCGTGCCCAGAGGAACCAAATGCACTGCCGCGTCGGGCGCTTCAAACACCTCACGGACCCGCGCCGTCATCGCCGCCGTTGCCTCGTCGGTGCCATAGGGCGCGGCGTAGCCCTCGTTCGCGCGCAGCAGCGCATCCATGACGTCTGGATGGACCGGGCCGGTGTTGTCGGAGGCGAAAAACATCAGTCTTCCTCTAGCAAATAATCCTCGAGGTCTTCTTCATCGACCTCAAACTCGGGGATGGCCCAGCCTTGAACAGACGCTCCTGCCTTATGGACACTGTCCGGGTCGCCCGACACCAGCGGGTGCCAGTGAAACAGCTGTTTGCCCTCGTGCAGAAGGCGGTAGGCGCAGGTTTCGGGCATCCAGTAGGCGATGTCCTTCAACGTCTCAGGCGTCAGCACCACGCAATCGGGGACGAACTGCTTGCGGATCTCGTATTGCCCACATTTGCAGGCCTCGGTGTCCAGCAAGCGGCAGGAGACACGGGTAAACGCAATCTCGCGGCTCTCGTCATCTTCTAGCTTCAACAAACAACACCGTCCGCAGCCATCGCAAAGCGCTTCCCATTCCTTGCCGGTCATCTTTGCCAGCGGGATGGTTTCCCAATACCGCTCGCGCAAGCCCTTGCGGTCGATCGGGTCGGTCATAGCGCGCTCAGGATCTGACGCGCACGGGTACAATCGGCGTCCATCTGGGTGATCAGCGCCTCTAAGCTGTCGAATTTCTCTTCGCCGCGCAGGAACTCGACGAGGCCCACCGATAAGGTCGCGCCATAGAGATCGCCTTTGAAATCAAAGACAAAGGTTTCAAGATTGGCGGTGTTTTCGCCAAACATCGGGCGCACGCCAAGACTTGCGGCCCCGTGATAGCGCCCGGCATGGGGGCCATCGAGGATATCGACCAGCACCGCATAAACCCCAAAGCGCGGCGGATGCAGCCCGTCGATGGACATATTCGCGGTTGGGTAGCCGAGGTCGCGTCCACGCTGCTCGCCATGGATCACGGGGCCCTCGATCCGGTGCCAATGGCCCAGCATCGCAGCGGCATCGCGGGCCCGGCCTTCGCTCAGGGCTTGGCGAATGGCGGTGGAGGACACGCGTGTGCCCGACGTTTCCAGCAGCGGCGCAATCGTGACGCCAAACCCCATCACTGCGCCAAATTCCACCAGCATCTGCGCGGTCCCGGATCGCCCTTGCCCAAAGCAAAAATCCGCGCCGACAACGACATGGGTCAGACCCAGCTGATCGACAATCACCTCTTGGGCAAAGCCTTCAGCGCTGAGCCCGGCGAGATTGGCGTTGAAGGCCAAATCATAAAGGATCTCCACGCCCAGCTTTTCCAACCGATTGGCACGCGCATCTGAGGACATCAGGCGAAAAGGCAGGGTGTCGGGCTGAAAATATTCACGCGGATGCGGTGTGAAGGTCATCAAACCAAGCGGCGCGTCAGGGGCCGCGCCGCGCGCCAGATCAATCACCGCCTGGTGGCCCAGATGCACACCATCAAAATTGCCGATAGCAACGCTGGCGCCCTTATCGGCGGGGTCTACGAAGGTTCTGTCACGCACAATCCGCATGGGCAGCGGCGTAGCCTTGCGCGCGGGCAGGTGCAAGCCTCAGTCGAATTTACGGCTCGGGGCCAGCACGGTTGCGTCACCTTTCAGCACAGGCTTGCCGTCGATCTTGCAGACGGTGTCCAGCTTCACGCGGCGTTTGGAATGGTCGATCTCGGTGACGGTAACTTGCGCGTTTACCAGATCGCCGGGGCGCACGGGGGCGAGGAATTTCAGGTTCTGGCCCAGATAGACGGTGCCATGGCCCGGCAGTTGTTCGCCAATGACAGCCGAGATGAGGCCCGCAGTTAGCATGCCATGGGCAATGCGTCCCTCAAAAATCGTGTCGCGGGCATACTCATCGTCCAGATGCACCGGATTGTGGTCGGTGGAAACCTCGGCAAACAGCTCGATATCGCGGTCGGTGATGACCTTGGCCAGCGAGCGGGTCATGCCAATCTCGATATCCTCGATGCAAATCGTGCCGCGCAGGTCGTTGTCGTGCTTGTTGTCCAACATGAGAGCCCTCCAAGAATCTGTTGCCTCGTCTTAAGGCAAATAGGGTAGCACGCGCAAACGCTAAAGCAAGAATGCGACAGATATGGGGGTGCTTATTGTAATTTTATTACTTAGCGAAGAAATCCGATGGAAAATGTTGGCGCGATCATTTTGTCGGCCAGATAGGCGTCCAGCTTCGCGGGGTCCGGATCGGTGCGCGTTGCCGTCTCGGCCGCAGCAAGGCCTCCGGTGATGAAGAGGCTGTCGATATCCTCGCCCATAGCGCCTTGAATATCTGTGGTAATTCCGTCGCCAATCGCCAGTATGCGGCTGGCTTCCGGGGCTTTGCCAAGCTCGGCCAGCCGACGCCGGGCCAAATCGTAAATCGGCGGATGGGGCTTGCCGAAATAGAGGCTCTCACCCCCCATCTCGGTATAAAGTGCTGCCACAGCACCCGCGCACCATTCCCGGCTTTCGCCCCGGTCGACGATGATATCGGGGTTCGCGCAGAGCAGTTTCAGCCCCATTTGCTTGGCCATCAGCAATTGCGGACGCAGATCGGCAGGGTCGGCAAAGGGATCAAACGGTCCGGTGCAGACGATGCCTTCGGCCTGATCAAGCGGCACTTGGGTGATGTCCACGGCGTCCGGCATCAGGTTCATTTTCTCGAAGAAGACCTGATCGCGCGGCTCGCCGACAAACCAGATCTTCTCGCCCACGAGCCCCGCCAGCATCGCAGCCCGCGCTGAATCGCCAGAGGTCGCAATCGTGTCCCAGCAATCGTCCGGCACGTTCATCCGCACCAGTTGATCTTCGACCCCTGCACGCGGTTTGGGAGAGTTCGTTACCAAACAAACCGTTCCGCCGCCCGCGCGGTAGCTGCGCAAGGCCTCTACGGCGTCAGGATAGGCGGTGATGCCATTGTGTAGGCACCCCCAGAGATCAACGAAAAGCGCGTCGTAATTGGCACCGACCTGATCGAGCCGTTCGATAATCTGCATGGGGCGTCCTTTTGGCGAAGCGAGAATTTTCGTCCGAAAATTCTCGCGGCCAAAACTCTTCGGACGAAGAGTTTTGGCCGCAGCACTCAGAGTTTCAGGTTTGGAATGATCTGCTTCTTGCGGCTCATGATGCCCGGCAACACAACGACGTCGCCATCCACAGTTACGCCAAAGCTCTTCTCGGCCAACGTCTTCACCAGATCGTTGGGGACCAGCAAAGTTGCTTCCTCCTTGATGATGTCGACGACAAACAACAACACCTGATCGACACCGTCCTCAGAGGCCACCGTCGTCATCGTCTCCATCAAGCTGGCCTTACGGTCGAGCGGGATCGACGGGGCGGTTGTTTCCAGCACAGAAACGCGGAATTTCGTCCCCTCGACCGCATATTCCTTCGAATCCATGCGCAGCAATTCCGCGTCCGAAAACGCCGATACGTCAGACTTCGCCGCAAACAACTCCGCCGCATAGTCAGGGATCGACAGCCCCAGATCCGCCGCCAGCGCCTCAGCGACAGCTTTGTCGACGTCCGTGGTCGTTGGAGAGCGGAACTCCAGCGTGTCTGACAAGATGCACGACAGCATCGCGCCTTTGATGTTTTCGGGCATATGCGCGGCATCTTCGCCCATAAGATCGTGCATGATCGTGGCCGTGCACGCGACGGGGCGGATGGTGATGTCGATCGGGCCCTTGGTCTCAAGCCCGCCGACAAGCTTGTGATGATCGATGATCTGCACGACATCCGCGTCGTTGATCGAGGCAGGAAGCTCGGCCGGGTTATTGGTGTCCACGATAACGACGGGCTTATCGGCGTCCACGTCAGCGATGATCGCAGGTTGCTCAAAACCCCAGCGCTTCAGTACGAACGCGGCCTCGGTGTTCGGGGTGCCCAGCAGGCGCGCTTCGGCGTCGCCGCCGGTGTGGTTGAGATACCAAGCCCAGATCAGCGGAGAGCCGGTGCTGTCGGTGTCGGGGGCCTTATGGCCAAAAACGAGCGTGGTCATCGGGGGTCAAATCCTACGGTTTTGCGAATGGCCGCCCTTATAGAAAGCGACGTCCTGGCCGTCATGGGGCAGGGCGTCGCAAGGTTCAAGTCATCACCCGAGCTGCCCCGTCAGTTTTGGCACCTGTGCCCAGGCGCGTTTGCCCACCCACAAGGCGAGTGCTTCTAGTCCAACGCCGGTGCGGAACTCAAACGCTTCGAAATGGAAGCGCCGGGCGGTTACGCCGTAGGTGCGCAGGCCTATGCGGAGGACTTCGCGCAGGGCGGTTGGGCCGCAATAAGCCACGGTCGCGTCCGACAAAGTCTCGGAACCGACCAGTTCGGCGACCCGGTCAGCGGTCAGCCGTGGTCCTTGGCTGGTTTCGACCACATGCAGATGCAGGCGCGGGTTGGAGGCGACAATCGCCTCGATCCTATCCAAGTGCGGAGCTTGATTTCGGGCGCGCACGCAGTGGATCAGGTGGCACTCAGGCCCCTCGACCTCCAAAGCTTCCGCCCAGGCGACAAACGGCGTGATACCAATGCCGCCTGCGATCCAGACTTGCGGGCGCGGGGCTTTCGGGAGGGTGAAGCGCCCAAAAGGTCCTTGTAGTATTGCGTCCTGTCCCACCTCGAACGCACGGGTCATGCGGCGGGTGTGATCGCCCAAAGTCTTGATCGTGAAGCTCAATTGCCGGTCCGGACGCGGAGCGGCACTTATTGTAAACGGATGGCCTTCCAGACCGCCTGCTTCCGGTACCCGCAGCACTGCAAACTGTCCGGCTTGATGGCGCAAGCCCTTGCCGTTTGGTGTCAGCGTGATCTCTGTGGCACCTCCGGTCTCGGTCACAGAGGCGATCTTATAGGCGTGCGTCGGACGGACCCCTTCTGGCAACAGCGTGTAGAGATACGCCACTGTGCCAAGGCCGCATACTGCGTACAAAAAGAGCCCCAGCGGGTCCGTCATCGCAAACGGTTTTGCGATCAAGAAGGCGTGCAAAGATCCGGCGATAAAGAAGGCTCCCATGGCTTTGTGGGTCCATTTCCACAGATGGTATGGGATGAACGTCGCTACCGATATCACGGCAAGAATTAACAAGCCGTAAAGGCTCAACTCGCCCAAGGTCTCGCCGAAATCTTCCAGCATTCCGCCGCCTGTGCCGCGAATGTCTGCATCGACGGTGTCGTGGATCAGCATGGCGATCATTGCGACAATACCGGACCACTTGTGCAGAATATAGACGCGGTCAAGCGGTCCGAAGACCGCCTCGACCCCCGGCAAACGGGTGGCCATGATTTGCGCCCAAGCCATGAGAATAAGGGCGACGACGCCGATCCACTGACTAAAGAGCGCGAGCGGATCACGGGTTGCAGGCAACGCCCAGAACAAGGCCGCAGAGGCCAAAAGGCTCGCGGCGATAAGGGCCAATCCGGTGGGTTTCATCAAGTTCGCTTTCTAGGTGTTTCGGACCCTAGGGCCCGGTTCGACTCGCGGCCTCGACAATGCCGTCTGCGAGTAGGTCGTCAAGGAAGACCGACAAAAGCTGCACACGTCCTGACACATCGGCCTTGCGATAAAGGGCGGCGCATTGCGCTTTGACGGTGCCTTCTTTGGTGTCGCGCAGGTTGGCCATTTCCGCGATGGAGAACCCCTTGAGTGCAAGAATGGCGATGTCGCGCTCGGCGGCGGTGAGGCTCCATTCGACAAACCGGGTCTCGAGGACTTGAGCGAAGGCGCCGGAGGCAATGTCGATCTGATCGGTCAATTTGCGGTGCCGCGACATCAGCAAGCGCAGTTCATTGGCCGTGAAAGCAAGGCCCAGGAACAAGGCAACTGTCACCACCGCTTCGATTGCGTCACTTTCGGCAAGCGCATTGATCTGGTTGGGCAGAAACAGGTCCCAGATGATGTCCATCAGGAAATAGGCGCAGCAAATGGCCTGTAGGGCAAACAAGGCCCATAGAATCGTCCGTCTCGACATAATCGTTTCCGATCTTATCAGGGTGGCTCGCCCCGTCGTGAATGGGGCGAGCCTTGTTGGGCTTAGCTGTCGTCGGAGGACTGGTCGTCCTCGTCTTCGTCCTCGTCTTCGTCCTCGTCGTCATCATCTTCGGCTTCGATCTCAATGACCAGCCCGGTGTCCGGTGCGATCTCCAACTCTAGCATTTCGCCGTTGAAGGCGGCTTCGACCTCGATCTCGTCATCCTCGATCTCAAACTCGGTAATCTCGTAACCCTGAGCGGTCAGAGCGGCGCGAATTTCGGCCTCCGTGGTGCCCAACTGGTCACCAACCGATACGGCGGCGAGCGCGAGGCCCGGCAATGCGATCGTAACAAGACCAAGAGCGGCAGGGGTAAAGAGGTTCAGGTTCAGGTTCGTCATAAGTTCGTCCTTTCAAAGACAGTGTCCGCTTGCTGCGGTGCCCAGTCAGAAAGGCAGGATTGCACTGGAACGAAATTGGCCTTTCGGGGGGAGTGGCACAGCCTAGGCCGAAAGTTTATGGCCAAAGCGTTAAGACCCCCCCTTTGCAAATGGGTCCTATGTCTTACTCTATGGCTGATGATACGCCTTGTTTTCCTCACTTTCATGCTGTGCTTGCCGCCCTCTTTTGCCACCGCGTTCGAGCGGACCGCTGATTACACGCGCCTTGATCTTTTTGGGTGGCAGGTGCTCGTGTCCTCCGGTTGGCGAAGTGATCCGACCGGGCGCGATGCAGCTCTTGGAGAATTGGCGGTGCAGTTGGACAAGATCACAACCCTGCTCCCTGACGAGGCGCTGACCGAATTGCGCGGAGTTCGCATCTGGCTGGAGAATGCGCCGCTGAACACAAACGGGGGTGGGCAATTTCATGTGTCGGGCTTCTGGCTGCGCGACAATGGCTATAATCCGTCCAAGGTCGGAAGCGTCGAGTTGAACCGCCTGTTCTACGCGTGGCGTGCGACCCAGCCCTATCTGGTGCTGCATGAGTTGGCCCATGCATGGCATCACCGCCGCTTGTTGGAGGAAAATCCAAGGATCACAGCGGTGTACGAGGCTGCCAAAGCCGGCGGAGCCTATGGCGACGCTTATGCGATGACAGACCACAAAGAGTATTTCGCGGAGCTGACCGAGGCCTATTTCGGGCGCAATGACTTCGCGCCCCATGACCGCGCTGCCTTGCAGGCGCTGGATCCGGATGGATACACGCTCGTGCGCGATCTGTGGGGCATGTGACGCAAATTTAGGCGCATTTTCTGACCTTCTGCCCGTTGACTCGGCGTGAGACGGCCCTTACCTCCCCCTCAGTTAGCACCCGCCAGTGGTGAGTGCTAACACTGGGAGCAACTTAACAGTCAAGGAGCCTAAACCATGGCACTGACCCCGCTTCACGACCGTGTTCTGGTCGAGCGCGTAGAAAGCGATGAGAAAACCGCCGGTGGCCTCATCATCCCCGACACCGCCAAAGAAAAGCCTGCCGAGGGCATGGTGATCGCAGTTGGCGCTGGCGCCAAGGACGAAGACGGCGACCGTATCGGTATGGACGTCAAAGAAGGTGACAAGATCCTCTTCGGCAAGTGGTCCGGCACGGAAGTGACCGTAGACGGCAAAGAGCTTCTCATCATGAAGGAAAGCGACATCCTCGGGATCATCTCCTAAGGCGTCTTGCTGTCCCCTCACACTCAATCCTATTCTTAAGGAGCTTGAATTATGGCTAAAGAAGTCAAATTCGATACCGCCGCACGCGATAAGATGCTCAAGGGCGTCAACATCCTCGCGGATGCGGTCAAGGTCACGCTCGGCCCCAAGGGTCGTAACGTTGTTCTCGACAAATCCTTCGGCGCGCCGCGGATCACCAAAGACGGTGTATCGGTCGCCAAAGAGATCGAGCTTGAAGACAAGTTCGAGAACATGGGCGCACAAATGGTCAAAGAAGTGGCCTCGCGCACCAATGACGAAGCCGGTGACGGCACCACCACCGCAACCGTTCTCGCCCAGGCCATCGTGCAGGGCGGCATGAAGTCGGTCGCAGCGGGCATGAACCCCATGGACCTCAAGCGCGGGATCGACCTCGCCACCGCCAAAGTGGTCGAGGCGATCAAAGCCGCATCGCGCCCTGTCAATGACAGCGCCGAAGTTGCTCAGGTCGGCACGATCTCTGCCAACGGCGAAGCCGAAATCGGTCAGCAGATCGCAGACGCGATGCAGAAAGTCGGCAATGCCGGCGTGATCACCGTTGAAGAGAACAAAGGCCTCGAGACCGAGACCGACGTTGTCGAAGGCATGCAGTTCGATCGTGGCTACCTTAGCCCCTACTTCGTGACCAACGCCGACAAGATGGTGACCGAGCTGGAAGACGCCGTGATCCTGCTGCACGAGAAGAAGCTCTCGTCGCTCCAGCCGATGGTTCCGCTGCTCGAGTCCGTCATCCAGTCGCAAAAGCCCCTCGTCATCATCGCGGAAGATGTTGAAGGCGAAGCGCTCGCGACCCTGGTGGTCAACAAGCTGCGTGGCGGTCTGAAAATCGCTGCTGTCAAAGCGCCTGGTTTCGGCGATCGCCGCAAAGCCATGCTGCAGGACATCGCGATCCTCACCGGCGGTCAGGTCATCTCCGACGATCTGGGCATGAAGCTTGAGTCCGTGACCATGGACATGCTTGGCTCGGCCAAGAAGATCACCATCACCAAGGACGAAACCACCATCGTCGACGGTGCAGGTGCCTCTGCCGAGATCGAAGCACGTGTTGCGCAGATCCAAGGTCAGGTCGAAGAGACCACGTCCGATTACGACCGTGAAAAGCTGCAAGAGCGTCTGGCTAAGCTGGCTGGCGGTGTTGCTGTGATCCGCGTTGGCGGCATGACCGAAGTTGAAGTCAAAGAGCGTAAGGACCGTGTCGATGATGCGCTGAACGCAACCCGCGCTGCCGTTCAAGAAGGCATCGTGGTCGGCGGCGGCGTTGCCCTCGTGCAAGGTGGCAAGACGCTTGACGGCCTCAAGGGCGCCAATGGCGACCAAGACGTCGGCATCGCGATTGTCCGTAAGGCACTTGAGGCCCCTCTGCGTCAGATCGCCGAGAACTCCGGTGTGGACGGCTCCGTCGTTGCGGGCAAAATCCGCGAAAGCGACGACCTGACCTTCGGCTTCAACGCACAGACCGAAGAATATGGCGACATGTTCAAGTTCGGCGTGATCGACCCTGCCAAAGTTGTGCGCACAGCACTTCAGGACGCAGCGTCCATCGCGGGTCTGCTGATCACGACCGAAGCCATGGTTGCCGACAAGCCGTCGAAAGACGGTGGCGCACCTGCGGGCGGTATGCCCGACATGGGCGGCATGGGCGGCATGATGTAAGTTCGTTCATCTTTGATGAACTGACGAAACCCTGACAGGCGCTTTCTGCAAGAAAGCTGCCGAGAAGGGTAAGCCCAGAACAAAGTGCAAAGGGGCCCTCGTGGCCCCTTTGTCACGTTTGGTCCCAACTCTTTCTGTGCCCCCCTACACAGTTTTCCCTCTCGCCACGTCACCTTATCGGGCGTACACCCCCTGCATGCGCATCATGCCCCTTCACGACGCCCATACGCTTCCCTTATGGCGTCAGCCCATTTCCCTTCTGTTCCTCATGGCCTTCGCCATGCCGCTCGCCTTTGCGACGTGGAATGCGCTGCTCAATAACTTCGTGATCGAGGCCGCCGCCTTCGACGGGGTCGATATCGGCTGGCTGCACACCGTGCGCGAGATCCCCGGTTTCCTCGCCATCGGCGTTATCTACATCATCATCTGGATGCGCGAGCAGGTGTTGGGGATCGTCTCACTGATCCTGCTCGGGGTCGGCACGGCGTTGACGGGCTATTTCCCCAGCCTAACGGGTATTCTGATCCTGACGCTCCTGTCATCTGTGGGCTTTCATTACTACGAAACGGTCAACCAATCCCTGCAACTGCAATGGCTTAGCAAAGAACGCGCGCCGCGTATGCTCGGCTGGCTCGTCGCGGTCGGGTCTGGTGCGTCGTTGATCGCTTACGGCACGCTCGTGCTAACATGGCAGCTGTTCGATCTCAGCTACAGCTTCGTCTACGTCACCGCCGGAGGCCTCTGCACGATCATCGCGATCTTCTGCCACTTCGCCTATCCGCAATTCGAATCGCCCCATCCACAGACCAAGAAGATGGTGCTGCGCCGCCGCTACTGGCTCTATTACGCGCTGCAATTCATGTCCGGCGCGCGCCGTCAGGTCTTCGTCGTCTTCGCGGCCTTCATGATGGTCGAGCATTTTGGCTTTGAGGTCCACGAGGTCACCGCCCTGTTCCTCATCAACTACCTCGCCAATATGTTCGTGGCCCCCGTGATCGGGCGCTGGATCGGGCTTTATGGCGAGCGCAACATGTTGATCATCGAATATGTCGGCCTGACACTGATCTTCCTCGCCTATGGCGGGATCTATTGGTTTGGTTGGGGGGCGGTGATCGGGGCCGTGCTCTATGTGCTCAACCACATCTTCTTCTCGATGGCTTTCGCGATCAAAACCTACTTCCAGAAAATTGCCGATCCGGCCGATATCGCGCCCACTGCCGCTGTGGCGTTTACCATCAATCATATCGCTGCCGTGTTTCTCCCTGCAGCACTTGGATATCTCTGGATCGTCTCGCCCGGTGGGGTCTATTGGCTGGCCTCGGCAATGGCGTTTATCTCGCTCTTGCTGTCCTTCCTGATCCCGCGCCACCCGGAACCTGGTCACGAGACTGTGCTCGAACGCCCCATCGCCGCCCCGGCGGAGTAGCGAAACCGCCGCGCGCGCCCTATCTATCTCTCAGCGCAACCACGGAGGGCCGCGATATGTTTTTCATGAACCGCAAAAAGCTAGAGATGGCGACCGCTGAAACCGCTTTGCCGGGCCGCGCCAGCGCGATCCCCACAGCCGAGACGCATTTCGTAAACGGCAATCCGCTCAGCCTCGATGTGCCGGACGGCATGGAAGAAGCCATGTTCGGGATGGGCTGCTTCTGGGGCGTGGAGCGGATGTTCTGGAAGCTGGACGGCGTCTATTCCACGATGGTCGGCTACGCCGGGGGCCACACGCCCAATGCGACCTATCAAGAGGTTTGCACCGGTCGGACCGGCCATAACGAGGTGGTGCGCGTGGTCTATGATCCCAGCGTGATCAGCTTTGACGATCTGCTCAAGGTCTTCTGGGAAGGCCACGATCCGACCCAAGGCATGCGCCAAGGCAACGATATGGGCACGCAATACCGCAGCGGCATCTATGCCTATACCGACGCACAAAAAGAGGCGGCGGTTGCGTCTAAGGCGATGTTCGCCCCGATGCTTGGCAAGGCAGGCTACGGCGACATCACGACCGAGCTTATCGACGCGCCCACCTTCTACTTTGCCGAAGACTACCACCAGCAATACCTCGCCAAGAACCCCGGTGGATATTGCGGGATTGGCGGGACCGGCGTGAGCTGTCCCATCGGCACCGGTGTGCCTGCCGCTTGACGCTGGCAGGGGAGGGGCGTAGCGCGGGCGGGATTACTTGATCTCGGAGCCCGCGCCATGCCCACCTTCACCGCCCTGACAACCTTGCCCGGAAAACCCGCCGCCGAGGCGTTGGGCGAGGCGCTGGAATCCCTCGTCACGCCCGAGCCCACCGGCGTCGGCGTGTTCGAGGTTGAAGATGGCTCCGGCCTCTGGGAAGTCGGCGCCTATTTCATCGAGGCCCCCGACGAGATCGCGCTGGCGCTGCTGGCCGCTGCCCATAACGCCAAGCCCTTCGCCGTGTCCGAGCTGCCCGAGACGGACTGGGTCGCCCATGTCAAACGTGAGCTGTCCCCGGTCGAGGCCGGCCGCTTCTTCGTCTATGGCAGCCACGACGCCGACAAACTGCCCGCAGACCGTGTTGGATTGCTGATCGAGGCCGCAATGGCGTTCGGCACCGGGCATCACGGCACGACGCTCGGCTGCTTGCTGGCGCTGGAAGAGATTTCAGCGGCCGCGCCAAAGACCAAGATCGCCGATATCGGCTGCGGCACCGCCGTTCTTGCGATGGGGGCCGCGCATATCTGGCCTGGGGCCGTCGTTGTCGCGTCCGATATCGATCCCGTGGCGGTGGACGTTGCAGAGGCCAATCTGGCAGTCAACGGGATGACCGGTAAGGTCCAGTGCATCGAGGCCGCTGGCATGGATCACCCGGATCTCGCCCAACACGCGCCCTATGATCTGATCTTTGCCAATATCCTCAAAGGTCCGCTGATCGAACTTGCGCCGGATCTTGCGGGCAGTCTTGGGGCAGGCGGGCACCTCATCCTGTCTGGTTTGTTGATCGAGCAAGCCGAGGACATCATCGCCGCGTATACCGCGCAGGGGCTCAGCCTCGTCGCGCGGCGTGAGATCGGCGAATGGGCGGCGTTAACCTTAACGCGCTAAACCGAGGGGGCGTGCCCCGAAATTGCCAGCTTTGTCTGATAGCGCTCGGCGCTGTGAACAACGTACGAGGGCAAGATGGCCTGGAAACCCCAAAGCGAAGACACGTTTCGTGATCGTATCGTCCGCATCAACCGGGCCGAGACGCGCCGCAGCCGCAAGCGAGGAGGCGGTCTAAAACTTATACTCAGACTGTGCGTTATCGTCGGATTATTTGTGCTCTGCACCAAGACCTTCGTGCAGTCCAACGTCTCCGAAGCGGCCTACCGCCAAGCTGCACTTGAGCTGCGTCAAAACGGACCGAGCGGTGTTGCGCTCGCCACTATCTTCGGCCCAGATCCCGTCAGCACAGAACTGGCACGTCGCCTAAAACTATAGGACCCTCACACCCCAAAGAAAAAGGGCTGCACCTTTCGGTACAACCCTAAAATCGAAACACCTCGTTGGGTGGTTTGTCAGCGGCGGAATGCGCCCTGCGCGATGTCTTCGATGTCGCCACGTACGAGGCCCAGATCATCAAGCTCGCGGTTGGTCAGGCCCGACAGGGAGTTGCGGGTAACGCGCGCATCATTCCAAGCCATGACATTGGCAACACTATCAGAAATCAGACCTTTGACCTGAGCAAACACGCTCTGGTTGGCGGCAACGGGGCGGGAGTAATCAAAAACGGCCATGTCTGAATTCCTTGTAAATGAGGGACGTTTCGCTTGTTCGATGAGCGCCATGTAGGGGGGCAAATCGGCAGCGACAATCCGTTATTTTCGCATGGCACCAATGCATTTTCTGCATAGCAGAAACTTTGATTAACGCCTTGTCAGAAAGCGGAAAAATGCGACTTCGCGGATGTCGTTTTTGACAAGTTTTGCCAGGCGGAATGTCCGTTTTCGACCTCGCAATGTCGCTGTCTGGCCCGCCGCCACATCGGGGCCATAATTGACGTTAACCAGATCGCCGCTTGGCAGATGTTCTCTCTTCGTGCTACCTGTTGCTGAAAGAGCATAAAAGTGAGGCAGGATGCGGATCATTGGAATAGATCCCGGACTACGCACCATGGGCTGGGGCGTGATAGAGATGGCAGGAAGCCGTCTGATTCACGTCGAGAACGGTCAGTGCAAGTCCGAAGGAACCGCGCTGGCCGCGCGCCTTCTCAGCCTGCACACGCAACTCAGCGCCATCGTTGCGCGCCTCTCGCCCGATGCCGCAGCGGTCGAACAGACATTCGTGAACCGCGACGGGGCCGCGACGCTAAAACTGGGCCAAGCGCGCGGGATTGCGTTGCTGGTGCCCGCCGCCGCAGGTTTGGAGATTGGCGAATATGCCCCAAACCACGTCAAGAAGTCCGTCGTCGGCGTGGGCCATGCCGACAAGGCGCAAGTGGCCCACATGGTTAAGGTGCAACTGAAAGGCGCTGTGCCCGTTGGCCCCGATGCCGCTGACGCGCTCGCCATCGCCATCTGCCACGCACACCATCTACAGACCGGGGCGCGTTGGGCATCGGCAAAGGGGGCCGCATGATCGGCAAACTGACAGGGGTGCTCGACTACCGCGCCAAGGACCATGCGCTGATCGACGTGCGCGGGGTCGGCTATGTCGTCTATTGCTCCGACCGCACGCTTGCGGGTTTGCCTGCCTCGGGCCAGCCCGTGTCGCTCTATACCGAACTTCTGGTGCGCGAAGACAACCTCCAGCTCTTCGGATTTACGACCCTGCTGGAGCGTGAATGGCACCGCCTGTTGATCTCGGTTCAGGGCATCGGGGCGAAGGCGTCGCTGTCAATCCTGTCGGCGCTTGGTGCAGACGGCATCGGCCGCGCGATTGCGCTGGGGGATTGGAACGCCGTCAAAGCCGCGCAAGGGTCGGTCCAAAGATCGCGCAACGGGTGGTGAACGAGCTGAAAGATAAAGCGCCGGAGGTCATGGCCCTGGGCGGAACCTTGTCAGCCGCCCTTGCTGCCATGCCCGCCGACGATGATGCGGTGATCGAGCCTTCCGCCCCCGTGCCTGTGTCCGCGCCGAGCGGGGCCGGCGACCAAGCCGCCGCGCTGTCAGCCCTCGTCAATCTCGGCTACGGCCAAAGCGAGGCGGCGACCGCCGTGGCCCAATCCGCGCAAGACGGGGTGGAGGGCGAGGCCAACCTTATTCGCGCGGCATTGAAAGCGCTCGCGCCAAAAGGGTAGGGATGGCAGGCTACCTAGGATCCAGGGCGGGGGTCCGGCTTTCGAAAGCCGGAGCGCATCGCCTTTCGAAAGGCGATCGCCCCTGATGACCGATACCGATCCAACTCTGCGCGCCGACGCCCTGCCCGAGGATGCCTCTGAGGATCGCGCGCTGCGCCCGCAAAACCTCACCGAGTTCATCGGCCAAGCCGAAGCCCGCTCCAACCTACGGGTCTTCGTCGAAAGCGCCAAGCAGCGCCAAGCCGCCATGGATCACGTGCTGTTCTACGGCCCACCCGGCCTAGGCAAAACCACCCTCGCCCAGATCATGGCGCGTGAGCTGGGCGTGAACTTCAAGATGACCTCGGGCCCGGTGCTGGCCAAAGCAGGCGATCTCGCAGCGCTTCTGACGAACCTCGAGCCGTGCGATGTCCTGTTCATCGACGAAATCCACCGTCTTAATCCTGTCGTCGAGGAGGTACTCTATCCCGCCCTCGAAGATTTCGAGTTGGACCTCGTCATCGGCGAAGGCCCCGCCGCCCGCTCCGTCCGAATCGAGCTTGCGCCCTTCACCCTCGTTGGCGCCACAACCCGCCTTGGCCTGCTCACCACACCTCTGCGCGACCGCTTCGGCATCCCCGTGCGCCTGCAATTCTACACCATCCCCGAGCTGGAACAGATCGTCGCTCGCGGGGCGCGGATGCTCGGCCTCAAGGCCGCCCCCGATGGCGTGCGCGAGATCGCCAAACGCGCGCGCGGCACGCCCCGCATCGCAGGCCGCCTCCTCAGACGCGTCGTCGATTTCGCGCTTGTTGAGGGCGACGGCACCATCACCCAAGCCATCGCCGACAACGCGCTCACACGCCTCGGCGTGGATCACCTCGGCCTCGACAGTGCCGACCGGCGGTATCTGGGTGTGATCGCAGAAAACTACGGCGGTGGCCCGGTCGGGGTCGAAACCCTCGCCGCAGCCCTCAGCGAGTCCCGCGATGCGGTTGAGGAGGTGATCGAGCCGTTCCTCTTGCAACAAGGCCTCCTCCAACGCACCCCGCGCGGGCGGATGCTTGGCGGCAAGGCGTGGGGCCATCTGGGCCTGACGCCCCCCCAGAAACCGGGTCAAAGTGATATGTTCGAAGCATAGGCCCCTCCAACTTGCGTCCCACGCTCCTAGACCTCAAAGACTGACACTATGTTAACAGCCGACCAGATCACCTCGCTTTTCACCCGCAAAGACGGCACCTACCTCTGCGCCCGGTGGGGCCGCCCCATTGCACCAGTCGTGTTCGGGGTCGATGACGCGACGCTTACCGTGGTCAAGGACGCGATCACTGCCGTCGCCACCCTCGCAAATCACGAGATGGCCGAGACGGACCCCGAGCTCGGCTCCAACCTCATGGTCTTCTTCTTTCGCGAATGGTCCGAGCTGACTGCGACGCCAAACCTCGACCGCCTGATCCCCGAGCTGGCCACGCTGGTCCCCCGTCTCGAGGCCGCCGAGGCCAACCAATACCGCTTCTTCCGGTTCGACGAGGCAGGCGGGATCAAAGCCGCGTTCGTGTTCATCCGGATGGACGCGGCGCTGGCGGAGATCCCCGCCGAGACCCTCGCGCTGTCCCAAGCGGTCCAGACGATTCTGCTCTGGTCCGACACCGCCTTCACCGACACCTCGCCGCTGGCGGTCTCGCCCCAAGGCACAGCGCTGCTAAAGCCCGAGATCGCGAGCGTGATCCGAGCCATCTACGCACCCGCGCTGCCCGTGGTGGCGAGCGATCCCAGCCACGCGCTGAGGGTCGCCGCGCGGGTGGGGGTGATGCAGTGACCAAAGGCCCGCCCCGCAAGCGCAGCGATTTTAACAACCTGACGAAGGCTGAAACGCAGCTGCTGGAGGAGTATGGGACAGGTGAAGAGGTCTTCATCGGCGACGGCACCCTTCCCAAAAATCCAGCAGACCCCGACCGCCAAATTAGCGCCGACCTGATCCGCTACTTGCTGCTCGGTGGGTGCAAAGAACTCGACCCGCCAGTGCACGAAAAAGGGGTGCAGGTCGTGGGTGCCGTGATTACAGGTCGGCTTGATCTGGAAGGATGTCGGTGCAAGCGAGACCTAGTGCTAGCGGACTGCCATTTTCAAACCGCCCCGAATGCTCTTGGCGCAAACTTGGCCTCGTTGATCCTAAACGACAGCACGCTGCCGGGGTTGGAGGGCGACGGCCTCGTCACCTCCGGCGATGTTTTCCTGCGCGGCGCAACCGTGACCGGGGCCGTGCGGCTGCTGGGCGCGCAGATCGGGGGCGATCTGGACTGCGATGGGGCAAATATGTCCGGGACCGCTGATGCGACCGGCCCCGATGCCGCCGCCTTGAATGCTGACCGCCTCGTCA
>CBDIHL010000014.1:0-68043 GCA_965279125.1 Dinoroseobacter sp. | reverse complement strand
CTCAAGACCAAGATGGAGCTTGAGCGCGCGCTGTCTAATGGTGGCTGGGGGCCAACCGTGCGCGCCAATTCGCTGCGCGCAGGTGATAGTGGCGGGTCCGTAATTGCACTTCGCAACCGTCTGATCCGAATGGGGTATCTATCACGCAGCACGACCGCAACCTATGACACTGCCCTCGAGCGCGCGGTCCAGAATTCCAAGTTGATCACGGTCTTGAAGCCGATGGTGCCGCCGGGGCTGCCACGATGCGGGCGATCAACGTCGAGCCGCTGGAGCGTCTGCAATCCGTAATCGTCGGGCTTGAGCGCGAGCGGTGGATCAATTTCGAAGGGGGCCTCGGTCAGCGCCATATCTTCGTGAACATCGCCGATTTCCACGTTCAGATCTTCGACGACAACAAGGTCACCTTCGAGACGCGCTCGGTTGTTGGCCGCGCGCGCATCGACAAGCGCACGACTGAGTTTTCCGATGAGATGGAACATATGGTCATCAATCCGACCTGGTATGTGCCGCGCTCGATTGCAACCAAGGATTATCTGCCAAACATGCAGCGCAATCCGGGGGCGCATGGTTATTTGCGCCTCTTTGATGGGCGGGGCCGGGAGGTTAGCCGCTCGAACATCAATTTCTCCAGCTACACCGCCAGCAACTTCCCGTTTGACATGCGCCAGCCCCCCTCCAACCGCAACGCGCTTGGGTTGGTGAAGTTCATGTTCCCCAACAGGCACAACATCTATCTCCATGATAGTCCTGCGAAAAACCTGTTTGATCGAGAGGTCCGGACCTATTCCTCGGGCTGCGTGCGCTTGGCAAAACCGTTCGAATTTGGCTACGAAATCCTGGCGCGCCAAGAAGCCGATCCGGTCAATTATTTCCAGTCGGTTCTGCGCACTGGAGAAGAGACCTACGTCTATCTTGACCAGAAAGTGCCCGTCCACATTACCTATTGCACCGCTTGGGTGCCGCCAAAGGGCCGGACGCAGTATCGCGACGATATTTACGGGCGTGACGCAGCGCTCTGGTCGGCGATGTCTCGCGCGGGGGTGGCATTGCGCGCGGTTCAAAGTTAAACCCGGCTGCACGGGATTGAACGGCGGTTCGGATAGCCCGAGCCGCCGTTTTTCATGTCGAGGAAGCAGCACTTGGCCCATAGTATAGATGACATTGCGCGCGCATTAGGGGCGCAAACCGCAGGCGATACCACGCTGCGCATCACCCATGCGTCCGAGCCGCACTCCGCCTCAGAAAGCGCGCTTGCTCTTGCTATGTCAGAAAAATACGCAAGCGGTTTGACAGATGGCAAGGCCCGCGCGGCGGTTCTTTGGGAAGGTGCGGATTGGCAAAGCTACGGTCTTGAGGCCGCGATTTTTGTGGCGCGTCCGCGTTTGGCGATGGCGGGGCTCAGCAAAGCGTTCGATCCCGGTCCCGAAATTGCACCGGGGATCCACCCAACGGCAGTGATTGACCCAAGCGCTGAAATAGGTCCGAACGCGGCTATTGGGCCGTTCGTGGTGATCGAAAGCGCTGTCCGGATCGGTCCAAACGCGCGTATTGGGGCCCATACGAATATTGCACACGCATCATATATTGGTGCAGACGCCCTGATCGCCCCCGGAGTGCGCATCGGGGCACGCGTCGAGATTGGTGAACGCGTCTTCATACATTCGGGTGCCGTCCTCGGAAGCGATGGCTTTTCCTTTGTAACGCCCGAGAAATCAGGGGTCGAGCAAGTCCGTGAGACCCTTGGCGACCGAGGCGACGCCAAATCCCAATCTTGGACACGCATACACAGTTTGGGCAGCGTGCAAATCGGCGATGATGTCGAGATCGGCGCGAACTGCGCCATCGATCGCGGCACCGTTGCCAACACGGTTATCGGGCGGGGGACGAAACTCGATAACCTCGTGCATATCGGGCATAATGTTCAGGTGGGTGAAGACACATTGCTGTGCGGCCAGGTTGGCATTGCGGGAAGCGCCAGGATTGGCAGCCGCGTCGTGCTGGGGGGTCAATGTGGGGTCTCCGACAATATTTTCGTGGGCGACGACGTTATCTGCGGCGGGGCGACCAAGATTTTCACCAACGCACCTTCAGGTCGCGTGATGATGGGAAGCCCCGCGATGAAGATGGAAACCCATGTCGAAATTTACAAAGCCCTCAGGCGTCTTCCGCGGCTCGCCGCAACTGTCGCAGGGCTTCAAAAAGCTGTTTCAAAGCACCATCAGAGTGACTAAGTGAACGCCACAGCTGCAAGAGAGGGCTGCCCGTCATGACGCAATCAGTTCAGGACAAAGTCATCGCCATCATCGCAGAACAAGCGGTGCTGGAGCCATCAGATGTCACGCTGACCGCGACCCTCGAAGATCTGGGGATCGACAGCCTCGGCTTGGTCGAGTCGATTTTCGCGATTGAAGAAGCCTTTGATATCCAAGTGCCTTTCAATGCAAACGAGCCTGAACAAAGCGAGTTCGATATCTCCAGCGTGTCCGCGATTGTCACGGCTGTTGAAGGCCTCGTTGCACAGCAGACGGCTGGTTAACCCTGTATGAACCGCGTTGTGATCACTGGCCAAGGCACCATTAACGCGCTTGGCACCAATGTATCTGAAACGCTGGAGGCGTTCCGAAACGGTGTATGCGGCATTTCTGAGCTGGAATTTCGCGACGTTGATCGTCTGTCGATCAAAATCGGTGGCCAGGTCAAAGGCTACGATCCCGAGGCAGAGTTCAACCGCCAGCAAATCGCGCTCTATGATCGGTTCACGCAATTCACCTTGCTGGCCGCCCGCGAAGCCATCGCGCAGTCCGGTCTGACATTCTCGGGCGAGCTTGCCGCCACATCCGGCGTCATTCTCGGCACGGCTGGCGGGGGTGTGACCACGTGGGACGAAAATTACCGCACGGTTTATGAAGATGGCAAAAACCGGGTGCATCCTTTCGTTGTGCCAAAACTGATGAACAATGCCGCGGCCAGTCATGTGTCGATGACCCATAACCTCAAAGGCCCCAGCTTTACCGTCGCCACCGCCTGCGCGTCGTCCAATCACGCGATGGGGCAAGCGTTCCAATTCATTCGCTCCGGCGCGGCAAAGGTCATGGTGACCGGTGGATCCGAATCGATGTTATGCTTTGGCGGCGTCAAAGCCTGGGAAGGTTTGCGTGTGATGTCGAAAGACGCGTGTCGGCCGTTCAGCGCCAATCGCAACGGCATGGTCCAGGGCGAAGGGGCAGGGGTCTTCGTGTTCGAAGACTACGCCCATGCCAAAGCGCGCGGAGCCGAGATTTTGGCAGAAGTGATCGGCTTTTCAATGACATCGGACGCCGCTGATATTGTGATGCCCTCCAAGCAAGGGGCTGCGCGCGCGATCTCAGGTGCCATGCAGGATGCCCGAATTTCGCCGGATCAAGTGGGTTACATCAACGCCCACGGCACCGGTACGGCAGCCAATGACAAGACCGAATGCGCAGCCGTCGCCGACGCGTTCGGGCCGCATGCGGATAAGGTGATGATTTCATCGACCAAATCCATGCATGGTCACTTGATTGGCGGCACTGGCGCGGTCGAATTGCTGGCATGTGTCATGGCGCTGAGAGAAGGGGTAATCGCGCCAACAATTGGCTATGAAGAACCTGACCCCGAATGTGCGCTTGATATCGTTCCGAACGAGGCCCGCGAAGCCTCGGTCGATGTCGTTTTGTCAAACGCGTTTGCGTTCGGTGGGTTGAATGCGGTGTTGGCGCTGCGACGCGCCTAAAGCTTTTCGCGAACACTCCGAGAGACATAATGTTCGCGACACGGGCGTAAGATACGAGCGCGGCGCACGCTTCGCCTCAAGTGAATGCTTCAAATGTAAGGCGAAACGCTTTAACGCTTATTGTTGCGCTTCTAGACGCGCCTGCATCCAGTCAAACGCAGCTGTGAACCCTCTTAATGACGCCGTAACGATGACGTTTACGCTTGGATCCGCGAACGGCGCAATTCGCACAGTTGCGACGGCCCCGGCTTTTAAGTCTTCTACCAACTCAGGTGGAAACCCCATGCGTGCATAGCATCCCAATTGGTTGCAAAAATCAAAGGTATAGACCAAAGGCTCGGAGTCATCGATGAAAAACTGCACGCCCTCGGACAGCGCCGTTTCCAGGGGTGTAATGATCGTCGCACCAGCTATCGCGGTCTGTCCGGGCGGCAGGGCAAAAGCGGTCATCTCGGCAACACTGGTTCCATCCGCATCAATCAAAAGCTGATACATCTGGCACGGCTCAAACGTGCCTTCTTCTTGGCGAACACAGCGAATTTGCCAATCATCAAATTCCTCAGCGACATAGGTCTCACCAATGCGCGGGGGCACGGGCTGGCCGAGCGGCAGTTCTGCCTCTTGAGCCGTTGCCATCCCTGCGGCCCCCATTAGGGCCCCTGCAAAAACACTCATGCGCACAAAATTTTCGACGGACCTCATGACCCTCTCCCTAACGACTCTTTTGTCAGGCGATATCATGAGGCGGATCGGAATGGCAGATCGATTTCGCAGATTGGCAAGCTTCCGCACCCCACCTGACCAATGCAAAAGAGGCCCGCGATTGCGAACCTCTTTTGTCTTTTTCTCCCTGTCGAACTAGGCCGACTTCGTTATAAGCCGCACGCTACGGCGTCCCGAGGGATCGGTCAACAGCTAAAATATGCAAAAAACCTGAGAAAAACCGCAAAAAAAGCCGCGCCCGAAAGCGCGGCCAGTCGACAGGGAGGAAAACTGTTCACACCATCCACGAAAGGCGTGTGAACCACACCGATAGACTGGCACAGAAGGGTTAAGAATGTATTGTGCCGCGAAACAGTGTTTCCGGGGAAGGGCAACTCATGCATCAGGCGGATCGAATTTTCGTAGGCGGCGGCGGTGATGCCTATGCCGAAGCCCAGCACTTGCGTTTGGATTATGCAAACCGCCACGGCCTAATCGCAGGGGCAACCGGAACCGGTAAAACTGTCACCCTGCAAATCTTGGCAGAAGGCTTCTCGGCCATGGGCGTTCCGGTATTTCTGTCGGATGTGAAGGGCGATTTATCTGGTCTGTCGCGCGCCGGCGATGCCGGTCACAAATTGCATGACGCCTTCCTGTCCCGGGCCGAGACAATCGGCATCACAGAAACCTACACTTACGAGGCGTTCCCCGTCACCTTCTGGGACATGTTCGGCAAAGACGGCCATCCGGTGCGCACTACCGTCGCTGAAATGGGTCCATTGCTGCTAAGCCGCTTGTTGGAGCTGTCCGAAGCGCAAGAAGGAATACTGAACATCGCGTTCAGGATTGCCGATGAGCAAGGGTTAGGCTTGTGCGATCTCAAAGACTTACAGTCCCTTCTTGTCTGGGTGGGTGAAGCGCGTGGCGAGCTGAGCCTGCGTTACGGCAACATCTCTGTCGCGTCCATCGGAGCCATTCAGCGGCGCTTGATGGTGCTGGAAAACCAAGGCGGTGCAGAGTTTTTTGGGGAACCCGCGCTCGATTTGGCCGATTTGATGCATGTCACACCTGAAGGGCGCGGCCAGATCAACATCCTGTCGGCCGATAAATTGATGGCGTCACCAAGGCTTTACGCAACGTTCCTCCTGTGGCTGCTCAGCGAGTTGTTTGAGACTTTGCCAGAGGTGGGCGACCCCGATAAGCCCAAATTGGTCTTCTTCTTCGATGAAGCACATCTGCTGTTTGATGACGCGCCCAAAGCCCTTCTTGATAAGGTTGAGCAAGTTGCGCGCCTCATACGTTCCAAGGGCGTGGGCGTTTATTTTTGCACCCAGAACCCAGATGATGTGCCCGAAGATATTCTCGGCCAGCTCGGCAACCGCGTGCAACATGCCCTGCGCGCCTATACCGCCCGCGACCGTAAGGCCTTGAAAATGGCGGCACAAACCTACCGCGACAATCCCCGCATAAATATCGAGCAGGCGATCCGTGAAGTCGGCGTCGGCGAGGCTGTTACCAGTTTCCTCGGGCGCAAGGGCATTCCCGGCATGGCCGAGCGTACCCTGATCCGGCCACCATCTTCGCAACTCGGCCCGATCACGCCGATGCAACGGGCCGAAACGCTCGCGGCCTCTCCGGTGCGGGGCAAATACGACACCCGTCTGGACCGCGAAACCGCCTATGAGGTACTGCGCAAACGCGCCGAGACCGCCGCGAAAGAAGCCGAAGCCGCCGAAGAAGCTGAGGAAGAGGCCTCCGCTGCCGAGCGGGAATATAGGGCAGGGCGGCGCTATTCCGGGACGCGGGTGACGCGTTCCTCCTCACGCCGCTCAAGCCGCGAGCAAAACTTCGGCGAGGCCATGACCAAGATGGTGATGAAGGAATTGACCGGAACCACGGGCCGAAAATTGGTCCGGGGCATCCTTGGTGGTCTGTTCAAAGGGCGTTAACCAAGTTCGCGAACTTTGAGGCGCACAAGACGGTTGTCTTTGCGCGTCATCACCTCAAATCGGAACCCGTGAAACGAGAACACCTGGCCTTGCGTCGGGATTGTTTGGGCTTCGTGGATAACGAGGCCCGCAACGGTGTTGGCCTCTTCATCCGGCAGGTTCCAATCAGTGGCGCGGTTCAGATCGCGGATCGTCATCGCCCCGTCGATCAAGAAACTGCCATCGTCGGTCGCGCGCACCGGATGATCAGCGCTCGGGTCAAATTCATCGGTGATCTCGCCCACAATTTCTTCCAGAATGTCTTCAAGCGTAATCAGACCCTGTAGCGCTCCATATTCATCAACAACGAGCGCGAAGTGCGTGTGACGCTTGAGAAATTGCCGCATCTGGTCGTCAAGCGTCGTCGTCTCCGGCACGAAATACGGCGTCATCGCAACGTCTGTAACCTTGAACACCGACAGGGCCGCGGCGGAGGCATCCGGGCCGCGCATCAACTTGTCCATCGCCCGCAGAAGGTTCTTGGCATGGATCACACCGACGATATTTTCGCGGTCCTCTCGGAAAATCGGCAGGCGCGTATGCGAGCTTTCCAAGCATTGAGACAGGATCGTTTCGGGCGCGTCATCTGCATCAATCATCTCGATCTTCGAGCGGTGCAACATGATCTCTTCAACCGTGCGGTCGCCCAAATCGAGCGCCCCGAGAAGCCGGTCACGGTCTTCTTTTTCGACGACGCCCTCGGAATGGCCAATGGTTAACGCGCCCATGATCTCTTCGCGCACCGAAAGCATGTTCGCACCGGCATCAATACGCACGCCAAAGGGGCGCAAGACACCTCGAACGATCACGCGCACAGCAGCCACCACCGGTGACAGAACGACGATGATCAGACCAACCAACGGGGCCGCCCGTGACGCCGTTTTCTCGGGATCATTGATCGCATAGGTCTTCGGCAACACTTCCGCAAAGACCAGTACAAGTGCTGTCATCACCAACGTCGCAAGCGCAACACCGGACTCGCCAAACGTCCGCGTAAACAAAGCGGTAGCGAGCGAAGTTGCTAGAATATTTGCAAGGTTATTGCCCAAAAGGATGCCGCCGATCAGCCGCTCGTTATCCTCTTTCAAGGCCAGCGCTTTCCCGGCTCCGGCACTTTTGTCGCGGTCGGACATGGACCGCAATTTGCCCCGAGACGCGGCCGTCAACGCTGTCTCAGAGCCTGAGAAAAACCCCGAGCAGACCAACAGCGCGATAATGACCGCTGACGTGATCCAGAAGCTCGTGTCGAGCGCGCTCATATCCATTAACCATACCGCCTTTGCCGATTAAGCTTTTGTTATGGGGATGCTGGGCAGGGGCTTCAATCCCTCAGCCGTCCTGATCGGCCAAAGGATGATGGGTCAGCACCAAATCTTTCAGACGCGCATCAAGAACATGGGTGTAAATCTCCGTCGTGGCGATATCCGCATGGCCCAGCAATGTTTGGATCGCGCGCAAATCGGCCCCGTTAGACAACAAATGCGTCGCAAAGGCATGGCGCAGCACATGCGGTGTGACCGCCGCCGGATCAAGGCCCGCTTTCAGGGCAAACCCTTTGATCAATCCGTAGACCCGGTGGCGCGTGAGATGTCCGCTGGCCCCACGGGACGGGAACAGGAACTTCGGAGGCGTGGCACCGGGCTCAACCTGCGTTTCGACATGGGCAAGCCAAGCCGCAAGGGCCGCGCGCGCTGGGGTCGACAGCGGAACCATCCGTTCCTTGCCACCTTTCCCGCGCACCAGCAGCAACCGAGGATCGCCTTTCGCCGACGCCAACGGCAAAGACACCAATTCCGTCACCCGCATGCCGGTGGCGTACAATAACTCCATCAGGCAAATGTCGCGCAACCGCTCGGCTTGTGTCCGACCACAGGTGCGCGCAGCCTCCAGCAGCGCGTCCACATCCCCTTCGCTCAGCGTTTTGGGCAAGCGTTTCGCGCGACCGGGACCCGTGATCTGCAAAGCCGGATTGTCGGCCCGCCACTTCTCTTCATAGGCGAACCGAAAAAATTGCCGGATCGCCGAAAGGCGCCGCGCCCGTGTCGCGCGTGCTAACCCTTCAGCCTCGCAAGACACCAAATAGGCCTCAATATCGGCGCGCAACATTGTCTCTATCGACAGCCCGCGCCGCCCGGTCCAATCCGTAAAATCCAGCAAATCCCGCCCATACCCCATGCGCGTGTTATGGGACGCGTTTCGTTCAGCGGCTTGTGCCTCTAGAAAAGCCGAAATCGCTCGGGACCCGTCCATACTAACCGCCTTGCGCCAAGAGAATGGCAAGTGCTGTTTCGCGTGCGACTGCCTCAAACCCGAGCTGGCGCAACATGGTCAGGCCAACTTCCACATCGCCTGGATCAGGGTCAGCCGCGTCCAGTCGCAGCAAGGCACGCAAAGTCGCTTCGCCCAAACGGCCTTCACGCAGCATTGCACTGAGCGCAGCAGGCAAAGCCGAACCGTTGCCCGTAAACGCAGTCGCAATTGCAGCACGTAGCGTATCATTGGTGGCATCTTGGACACTCACGCCACGGGCAAGGCCAGCAAGGAACGGATCACTGATGGTGTCTGCCACAGCCTCGGGATTTGGTCCCAAAAGCACGATACGATCACGTAAACCCAAATGCCTTTTCGGCGGCGTAAGCGGAGCAATGCGTGCGCCGTAGTGCTGCGCAAAGGCACGAAATAGCCCCACGCGACCAAGCTCTTCCACCGCTTTGGGCAGCGCGCGCCACAAGGTATCCGCGTCGCCCCCCAGCAGGGCAGCATCAACAGCTTGAACGGCACTGACGCGCTCCCAGATCCCACCGGAGGCCGCAGCACGTCGCTCGGTATAAAGCGCAAATAACCGTGTCGGTGCCACACCCCCATGGCGCGTGAGCCGTTCCGCTGCTTCCAGCCGTGGCTTCCAACCGGCAACGGGATCCAGAGCGGCATGCGAGAAAGCGAGCGGCAGACTGTTCGACGATGGCGCTTCGCCCAAGGCCACCAGCATCCGGTAACTTAGCGGTGTAAGAGGGCTGGGCAGCGGGGCCATCGGCTGGCCCTCATAAAGTTCAGGGTCGAGAAACCGCGCCAACAGCGCATCATCTGCCTCATCCAGAACACCAAGCGCCCGCGCCGTATCCAAGCTGAGGGCTGCCGCGGACCAATCGCTGCCGCGCGCCAGACAAAACACACGCGCCGAAAACGTCGGGGCCACATCCGGAGCCGCGCGCATGACCGCACAAGCGCGGTCTTCATTGCCCGACAAAAGGCTTGTGTCGAACCATCGCCGGAAAAGCGCTGCCTCCGTCGGGCCAGCCCGTTCCAGCAAGGCTTGTGCTTGCTCCAAAGCCCCGAAGCGCAGCAGCGTGTCAACGCGGGATAGAAACAGCGCATGATCCGGGCCAGCATCCACAGGTGGGTTCAACTCTGCCAGCAAGATACGAAACAACAAGTCACGCGCGGGCCCCGGCATGTCATTGCTGAGGTCCGCCAGCAATCGCTTCAAGTCATCGACAGATGTCGGCCCCCAAAATGCGGACGGCAACCCTGTAACGCGGGAAGGCAGCAAGCCAACGCCGTCGATGGCGAGCGTATCAAGTGGTGCAATATCAATTGCTTCGGTGGTGATGGCGTTTGCAACCGGCACTCCATCCAAGGGTGCGGGAATGCTAGGCTCGACCACAGTATCCGACAGCCAATCAATGGCGGAAAGCGGCGCATCGCTCTGAGGGACCTGAGCGGAAGCGGGGGACGCGACAGCTGTCACCAGCGCAAGGGCCTTGACGTACCTAATCAATGGACAACTCGATCGGCTGAATGATCTCAGTCTGCGGCGGCGCAAGATCCGCCAAATAGGCATAGCCCACCAGACCAATACTGCCCAGCAGCACCACCAGTCCGAAGAACTTGAATAAAAAACCGATCATTTGCCCGCCTTGTGCTCAACTGCCTGTTTGCCACATCTACTTTTGCGGTATC
This sequence comes from Dinoroseobacter sp., assembly GCA_965279125.1. Lineage (GTDB taxonomy): Bacteria > Pseudomonadota > Alphaproteobacteria > Rhodobacterales > Rhodobacteraceae > Dinoroseobacter. Next base: position 57,639 of record CBDIHL010000014.1, on the reverse strand, counting down.
TGCATGGGGTGCACGATCTCAGTCGGGCTTTTCCTTGCTCGCAACATAGCATGTCCCATAGGTATTGTCGCTGCCTTGGCTGCGTGCAAGGGAGGGGCAATCGTTTTCAACCGGAGTGGCAAAGCTTGGCCTATCATTTGCACAAAACAGTTGTTCTTGTCGGCATGATGGGATGCGGTAAAACCGCTATCGGCTCCGAGCTCGCACGCAGATTAGCCGTGCCCTTTGTTGATAGCGATGCAGAGATTGAGGCCGCCGCAAACGCACGTATTGCCGAGATCTTCGCCCGCGATGGCGAAGCGTTCTTTCGTGAGAAAGAGGCGCAGGTCTTGGCGCGGCTACTCAAAGGCGCGCCTTGCATCTTGTCGACGGGTGGCGGCGCGTTTTTGCGTGAAGACAACCGAGCGTCGATCCGGCGCGACGGCGTAGCGGTCTGGCTCGACGCCCCGGTCGAGTTGCTTTGGCAGCGTGTACGCCACAAATCGACACGGCCGCTTTTGTTAACGGACAATCCGCGCAAGACGCTAGGCGAGATATTTGACGCGCGGACACCACTTTATGCCTTGGCCGAGTTGCGGGTCCCAACCCAATCTGACTACACAATCCCTGACATGACAGATGCAGTTCTTGAGGTCCTAGCCACACGCAAAGATGTCGTTAGTGCGTTGGATCATAAGACAAATACGCAAGGGCCTATATAGGATGGCAAACATAAATTCGGTAGATGTACCGCTTGAAGGCCGCGCATATGAAGTGCGCATTGGATCCGGCTTGATCGATCAGGCAGGGGACGAAATCGCGCCCTTTCTGGCCCGAAAGCGCGTCCGTATCGTTACCGATGAGAATGTCGCAGGCCTACATTTGGACCGCCTACAAGATGCGCTGCGCACACAAGGCATAGATAGCGCTTCGCTAATCCTTCCTCCGGGCGAGGCGACCAAAAGCTGGCCTGAGCTGACCCGCACAGTCGATTGGCTGCTGTCCGAGCAGGTCGAGCGGCGCGATGTGATCATTGCCTTTGGCGGTGGCGTGATCGGCGACCTTGTGGGATTTGCCGCTGCAATTCTGCGCCGTGGCGTTGGGTTTGTGCAGATCCCAACCAGCTTGCTGGCGCAAGTCGACAGCTCCGTTGGCGGCAAGACCGGAATTAATGCGGCGCAAGGCAAAAACCTGATCGGCGCGTTTCATCAACCCCGACTTGTGCTGGCCGATATTGACGTGCTGAACACCTTGCCCAAACGTGATTTGCTGGCGGGTTACGGCGAGGTCGTCAAATACGGACTGCTGGGCGATGCCAAGTTCTTCGACTGGCTCGAGCAGAACGGTCCTGATCTGGCCCAAGGCAGCTCCGATGCACGCGCTCGCGCGGTGCGGCGGTCGGTCGAAATGAAGGCCGAGATCGTGCTGCGCGACGAGACCGAACAAGGCGACCGCGCGCTTCTTAACCTCGGCCATACCTTTTGCCATGCCCTAGAGGCTGCAACCGGCTATTCAGACCGCCTTTTGCATGGCGAAGGGGTCGCCATCGGGTGCGCGCTTGCGTTTGAGCTATCCGCACGCTTGGGCCTATGCGCACAAGAGGACCCAAGCCGCGTGCGCGCGCATCTCAAGGCGATGGGCATGAAAACCGACCTCAAGGATATCGACGGCGCATTGCCCGATGCCGAGGCTTTGGTTGCGCTTATGGCCCAGGACAAGAAGGTCATCGACGGCCAGCTGCGCTTTATCCTCGCGCGCGGCATTGGCGCGGCTTTTGTCACATCGGATGTGCCGCGCGACGCGGTTGTCAAAGTGCTCCGCGACGCGCTTGACGAAATTCCGCCCTAGAACGGAATATCATCGTCCAGATCAGAGCGACCACCGCCGCCGCCACTTGGCGTGTTGCCACCACCGCCACCGCCATAGCCGCCGCTATCCCCGCCATAGCTGCCGCCGCCGCCACCACCGTAGCCGCCACTGTCGCCACCATAACCGCCGCCACCGCCGCTATTGTCACCGCGCCCATCGAGCATGGTCAGCGTCGAGGTATAGGGCCGCAGCACGACTTCCGTGCTATAGCGATCCGCGCCAGATTGATCTTGCCATTTGCGCGTTTCCAGCTGGCCCTCGATATACACTTTTGAGCCTTTGCGCAGATATTGCTCGGCCACGCGCGCAAGGGGTTCGGAAAAGATCGCGACCGAATGCCATTCCGTGCGCTCGCGCCGCTCGCCCGACTGTTTGTCTTTCCACGTCTCGGAGGTTGCGATGCGCAAGTTGCACACCTTGCCGCCGTTCTGGAACGAGCGCACTTCGGGGTCGCGCCCCAGATTTCCGATGATGATGACCTTGTTAACTGATCCAGCCATGGTGTCCTCCAGCGCGATTCTCTATGTGATTTGATCCATTTGGGCACTTCACCCGATCAGGATGAAGAAGGAATTAACCCTTCAATACAGTGCGGGTGGGGGGCTGGTATAGGGGCGATCTTCTACTTATACACAACATAACGGTATGCCGGAGGCCCTCATGACCCGAACTGCCCCTTTGCTCGTCTTGATTGCAGCGATGGCAAGCGTAACGCCCCATGCCCCCGTGCTGGCCGAGACCTCCGCATCCAGCCGGTCGCGCGCAGCCCTGTTCGAGAACCAGTCGCGCCTGCTTGATGGGCGCCTGAGCCAGCAATACCAGTTCTCCGCACGTCTGCGCCCGCAAACCGAGATCGAGATCATCCCCAGTTTCCGCGGCAGCTATTCCGGCCCCTATCTGGCCGTCGCCCGCGCCGCTGCGGATCGTCACGGCATCCCGCAAGATCTGTTCTTACGCCTCGTTCAGCAGGAAAGCGGCTGGAATGAGAATGCCGTTTCCAACAAGGGCGCGATCGGTCTGGCCCAGTTGATGCCCGCCACCGCGCGCGAGCTGGGCGTTGATCCAAATGACCCGAGCGCAAACCTGAACGGTGGCGCGCGGTATCTGGCTGCACAATATCGTCGGTTCGGAAATTGGCGCTTGGCATTGGCCGCATACAATGCAGGGCCGGGTGCGGTCGAGCAGCATGGCGATGTGCCGCCCTTTGCCGAGACGCAAGACTACGTGCGGCGCATTCTGGGGCGCTAGAGCCAAAGCCCCAGCGCCCCGAATTTGCTATTTCTCAGGGATCAGCCCGCGTGGGCTAAACCGCAACACCAGCAGCAAAATCACGCCCATGGTCAGCAAGCGCATATGCGCGGCACTGCCCAACAGATGATCTTTAAGCCAATAACCGTCGGCCATGCCCGCGGTGATCGTGCTCATCAGCCATAGGCCCATCGGCTCCACCTGGATCCACAGGAAGTAGATTAGGAACCCGCCAAGCACGGCGCCCCAGTTGTTGCCAGACCCGCCAACGATCACCATCACCCAGATCAGGAAGGTAAAGCGCAACGGTTGATAAGATGTCGGCGTCAACTGCGCATCGAGCGTCGTCATCATCGCCCCGGCAATACCGCAGACCGCACTGCCCAAGATGAAGATGTGCAGGTGGCGTTTCTTGACGTCCTTGCCCATCGCCTCGGCCGCCGTCTCGTTGTCGCGGATGGCCCGCATCATGCGGCCCCATGGCGAGTTGAGCGCTTTTTCCGCCAACCAGATCAGCAGCAGCAAAACGATGATAAACAGCGATGCGTAAAGCAGCTTGACCGTCACCGACGACGCCGTGACCGGATCAGCCCCCAGAGAAGCCATACGCTCCACAAAGGCGGGATCGTTTTGCAGGTCGATCTCGTAAGGCACCGGGCGGGGCAGGCCGATGACGTTCTTGACGCCGCGCGCCAGCCAGTCTTCGTTCTTCATCACCGCAATGACGATCTCTGCAATGCCCAGCGTCGCAATCGCCAGATAGTCCGACCGCAACCCGAGCGCCGTCTTTCCGATCACCCATGCCACACCTGCCGCAAGCAAACCGCCCACAGGCCAGGACAGGATAACGGGCAAGCCCGCGCCGCCCAGATAACCGGTGGAGGCAGGGTTAACCCCCTCAATCGCCGATTTCGCGGGATCAAACACGAAGCGGTAGATCAAGAAACCGACGAGCAATATGGCCCCGACCACAAGCGCTCGGTTTCGGCCCGCGGGCAGTTTGGAATAGGCAAGGATCGCCGCAACGATTGTCGCCGCCCCGCAGACAAGGCCCAGCAACAAGCGCAGACCGCCTGCGGCCCACGCCTCGCCCACCGGAGGCATCGACACGAGCACCGCCGCCAAACCACCGAGCGCGACAAAGCCCATGATCCCGACATTGAATAGGCCCGCAAAGCCCCATTGCATGTTGACCCCAAGCGCCATGATCGCGCTGATGAGCCCCATGTTGAAGATCGTGAGCGCCACGTTCCAGCTTTGCAGGAACCCGGTGCCCAAGATCAACATGGCCACAAACGCAAAAAGCAGGATGTTCTTGATATTGATGGTCATACCGATTTCCCCCGGAAAAGGCCCGTGGGCCGGATCAACAGGACGATCACGAGGATCACAAAGCTGACCGCGAATTTATAATCGGTCGACAAAAGCTGGACGAGGCTGTCAGGCGCCAAGCTTTCCGGCAAGAGATATCCAAGCACCTTCTTGAACGCATAGGTCACGCCGACTTCCGAGAAGGCGATGACAAATCCTCCGACGATTGCGCCAAGCGGATTGCCCAGCCCCCCAACGATTGCCGCCGCAAAAATTGGCAGCAGCAATTGAAAATAAGTGAAGGGTTTGAAAGACTTATCAAGACCGTAAAGCACCCCTGCAATCGTGATCAGGGCAGCAACGATCAGCCAAGTATAGGTCACAACGCGCTCAGGATTTATGCCGGACAAAAGCGCAAGGTCTTCGTTGTCCGAGAAAGCCCGCATGGATTTGCCCGTACGTGTGTTGTTCAGGAACCAAAACAGCAACGCCACTGCGATGATCGCAACAACAACCGTCAAACCTTGGCTTGTCCGAATGGCGAGGCCTTCTTCCAACCCGGTCATTTGCTTAAACGTCCGCACGGAAATGATGAACCGCTCGCCATCGGCGAAGCGTTGGTCATCGGGGCCGATCACGAAACGCACAATGCCATTCATGATGAACATCACACCAAGCGAGGCAATCACATAGATCACCGGAGCCGCTTTTTGCTTGCGGTAGAATTTGTAGACCAACCGGTCCGTACCCAGCACCATCAGCGAGGTTGCTATGATGCCGAAGGGCAGGGCAAGAAGCGCAGTTGGCAACGGGCCGAGGCTTAGCCCCCAACCTTGGAACAACCACGTGAACAAGATCGTCACCATCGCCCCAAAGGCCATCGTGTCGCCATGGGCGAAGTTGGAAAAGCGCAGGATGCCGTAAATCAGTGTGACGCCAAGCGCGCCCAGGGCGAGTTGCGCACCATAAGCTGTTGCGGGCACCAAAACGAAATTTGTCAGCACAATTAAGGCGTTAAGGGGATCCATTAATGTGCCTCCCAATGTATGATCCGCGTCATATATTCAGCCCCCCAAGAAGCTTTTACGCACTTCTGGATCTGCCAGTAGCGCCTTGCCTGTATCGGTGAAGGCATTGCGCCCCTGCACCAAAACATAGCCTTTGTCTGCAATTTCAAGCGCTTGACGCGCGTTCTGTTCCACCATCAGGATCGAAATCCCGGTGCGCGCCACCTCAATGATCCGGTCAAACAGCTCGTCCATCACAATCGGGCTCACGCCTGCGGTCGGTTCGTCCAGCATCAAGACCTTCGGCTGGGTCATCAGCGCGCGACCAACGGCGACTTGCTGGCGTTGGCCGCCCGACAACTCGCCTGCGAACTGCAACCGTTTCTCACGCAGGATCGGGAACAGGGTATAGACCTGCTCCATCGTCTCGGAGATGTCATCGCGGCGCAGGAAGGCGCCCATCTCGAGGTTTTCCTCAACGGTCATCGAGGTGAAGATATTCGAGGTCTGCGGCACGAAGGCCATGCCTTTCGCCACGCGGGCTTGCGGGCTGAGCGCGGTGATGTCCTCGCCATCCAGACGCACAGCTCCTTGGCGGACATTCAGCATCCCGAACACCGCTTTCATCGCCGTCGATTTGCCAGCCCCGTTTGGCCCCACGATCACGGCGATTTCGCCTTTATCAACGGCCAGCGTGCACTCATGCAGGATGTCAGCGCCCTTGCCATAGCCACCCGTCATCGCGTCCCCGATCAGGAACGGACCGCCGGGCGCGGGCTTGGTGACACCGCCCTCGGCAACGGGCTCCAGCGTCGAGCCGGGACGCGGATTGGCGATAGACGCATCCTTGCCGCCGCGTTTTGTGTGATAAGCGTTGTCGTCGCTCATGCCTCGGCCTTCTCTTTGTTTTTCAGGCCCGTGCCCAGATATGCCTCGATCACCGCCTCATTGGCTTTGATCTCGTCAATCGTGCCTTTGGCGAGCACTTTGCCCTCGGCCATCACGATCACCGGATCGCAAAGGCGGCCGATAAATTCCATGTCGTGCTCGATCATGCAGAAGGTGTAGCCGCGCTCTTTGTTCAGGCGGATGATCGCGTCGCCAATGGTGTTCAATAGCGTGCGGTTCACGCCTGCGCCGACCTCATCGAGAAACACGATCTTGGCATCGACCATCATCGTGCGGCCAAGCTCCAAAAGCTTCTTCTGGCCACCAGACAAGTTGCCTGCTTTTTCGTCCTTCAGATGATCAACCGTCAGAAATTCAAGGACTTCGTCGGCCTTCTTCAACAAGGCCGCTTCTTCCTGCGCGATCCGGCCCCGGTGGAACCAAGCGTTCCACAGCGTCTCGCCTGACTGCGCGCTTGGCACCATCATCAGATTTTCGCGCACCGTCATCGACGAGAATTCATGGGCGATCTGGAAGGTCCGCAGCAAGCCTTTTTCAAACAAGCTATGCGGCGGCAATCCGGTGATATCTTCGCCATCCATCGTCACGCGGCCCGAGGTGGGCGGCAAAACGCCTGCGATGACATTGAACAGCGTCGTCTTACCCGCGCCGTTGGGGCCCACAAGTCCAGTGATCGAGCCTGTCTCGATCTCCAGCGAGGCCCCGTCGACCGCATGAAACCCGCCAAAATGTTTATGTACGTCCTCAACGACGATCATGCTCGCGCCCCCACATGTCAAAAAATGCCCGAAACCAATAGGTTCCGGGCACATTGTTCGTATCAGATCAGTGGATCAGCGGAAGCCAACAACCACCAGCTCACCATTTTCGAAGGTGACCTGACGGTAGTTACCAGCGGATTCGCCGGGTCCGATCAGCTCGACCGCGGATGCGCCGACATAGTCAATGTCGCCACCATCTGCGAGGATCTGAAGCGCCTTACCAAGCTCACCGGGCAGGATTGGCTCGCCGGGGGCGTTGGCCACATCCATGATGTGATCTTTGTAGTCGCCGGGCTCAGCCGAGCCTGCCGCCTGCATCGCCAGCATGATCAGCGCTGCTGCGTCATAGCTTTCCGCCGCAAACGGGGAGGAGGCGTTGAACGCATCGCCAACCAGATCACCGAAGATCGACGCGCCTTCGCTGTCGGTGCCGGGGTTCTGACCGGTGGAGCCGTCGATTTCCGAGCCGAAGTTCTCGGCCAGAGCGTCAGAGATCATGCCGTCAGGGAAGTGGAACGTGTCAAACGCACCGGTGTCGAGCGCTGCGCGCACGATGCCGCCGCCGCCCTGGTCAACATAGCCCGCAACAACCAGACGGTCGCCGCCTGCAGATGCCAGAGCACCAACTTCAGCCGAATAGTCAGCCTTGCCGTCTTCATGCGCGGTATTGATGGTCACGGTGCCGCCAGCTGCCTCGAAAGCCGCCTGGAAGCTGTCCGCCAAACCCTTGCCGTAGTCGTTGTTGGTGTAAGTCACCGCGACTTCGTCGATGCCCTGCTCAAGCAGGATCTCGGTCATCACAACACCCTGACGGGCATCAGATGGCGCAGTGCGGAAGAACAGGCCGTTGTCTTCTGCGGTCGACAGGCCCGGCGAGGTTGCCGACGGCGACACCATAACCATGCCGTTTGGCACAGCAACATTCGCCAGGATCGCGCCGGTCACACCGGAGCAATCCGCGCCCATGATGCCTTTGACGCCATCGGAGGTGATCAGACGCTCGGCCGCGGCCGTTGCAGCGGCTGCGTCAACGCAGGTGCTGTCCGCGCGGATGCCGGTCACGGAAGACCCGCCCAGCAGGTTGCCGCTTTCGGTGACTTCCGCCATCGCGATTTCCGCGCCGCCTGCCATTTGCTGGGTCAGCGATTCAATCGGGCCGGTGAAGCCGAGGATGATCCCCAGTTTGATTTCCGAATGACCCGCTGCGAACGCACCGGTCGTCATCACTGCTGTGGCCGCACTGGCCAGAAGCATCTTTTTCATTTTTGTAGTCTCCCAAGTTGGACTGTTATCCAAAGCGCAATCTAGGCAGGCCGCAGAGGATTGGAAAGCAGGTTTCGCGGTCTCATCGCGTCTCGCAATGGTATTTTGAACACTTTTTGATCATTTTCACGCCTGCGTCACCTTGGCTGGTCTTGGAAGACAGCGCCGCTATGTTTTTTGACAGAATCACATGACCCTACGGCAGGAGAGCCCCATGAAATCGAGCCTATCCATCGCGATGATCAGCGCGCTTGGCCTCAGCACCCCGCTAAGCGCCCAAGATCTGAGCACCAGCCTCGGCGCGGTTTCGGTCAATGCCATGGTCAGCGGTCTGGACGAGCCTTGGGCCATCGGCTTTCTTCCCGAAGGCGGCGTCTTGATCACCGAGCGCGGTGGCCGCCTGCTATCGTTCAGCGCCGAGGGCGAGGTGCAAACCGTCGCAGGTCTTCCGCAGGTCGATGTGAACGGGCAGGGCGGTTTGCTGGATGTGATGATCCCGTCCGACTTCGCACAAACCCGGGAGGTGTTTCTAAGCTACGCCAAAGACCAGGGGCGCGGGGCAGGCACCGCGGTCGCGGTTGGCAGGCTCAGCGTGGACGGATCGCAGCTTGAAGACACCCGCGATATCTTCGAGATGGACAGCGGCACAAGCGGCGGGCGTCATTTCGGCAGCCGGATCGTCGAGGGCAGCGATGGGCATCTCTATATCACCATCGGGGATCGCGGGGACCGCGATTTGGCGCAAGAGACGGATATCGAAGCGGGCAGCGTCGTGCGCATTGCGCGCGATGGCAGCGTCCCTGTGGATAACCCGTTTCTGGGCGTCGATGGGGCGCGTCCGGGGCTCTACTCAATCGGGCACCGCAACCCGCAAGGGGCAGCTACCGATGCAAACGGCAACCTGTGGGTGGTCGAGCATGGCGCGCGCGGCGGAGACGAGGTTAATTTCGTACGCCCCGGTGCCAATTACGGCTGGCCGGTGATCAGCTATGGGCGGCACTACTCGGGCTTTTCCATCGGCGAAGGGACCGAGAAATCCGGCCTCGAGCAGCCTGCGCATTACTGGGACCCGTCCATCGCGCCCTCGGGCATGATGATTTACCAAGGCGAGATGTTTCCCGAATGGCAGGGCGATATTTTCGTGGGCAGCCTGAAATTCAACCTGATCTCGCGGCTCGATGTGTCGGGCGAAGAGGCGACGGAGGTCGAGCAGATCGAAAGCGCCGAAACCCAGCGCGTGCGCGATATCCGCCAAGCGCCAGACGGATCGATCTGGTTTCTCAGTGTGGGGCAGGGAGCAGCGTACCGGATCAGCCGCTAAACGCTCAGGCGTGTTCCCTGGCTACCACGCTCGCGGTAGGGCGTGGTATCGTAATGCGCGCGGTAGCATTTTGAGAAGTGCGAAGGCGAGGCAAAGCCGCAGGCCAGCGCCACGTTAATCACGCTCATATCCGTCTGCATCAACAGGTTACGCGCTTTTTGCAGGCGCAACTCCATGTAATAGCGTTTTGGCGAGCGGTTCAGATAGCGCCGAAACAGCCGTTCCAGCTGGCGGGTGGACATGCCGACATCGCGCGCAAGGATCGACGGGCTGATCGGCTCTTCGATATGGCTTTCCATCATCTGAATCACTTGGCTCAGCTTGGGATGGCGCACGCCAATGCGCGTCGGGATCGACAGACGCTGGGTATCCTGATCGGTTCGGATCGACGAATAGATCAGCTGATCGGCGACGGTATTGGCCAACTCTTCCCCGTAATCTTCGGCAATCAGCTTCAGCATCAAATCAATCGAGGCGGTCCCACCTGCGGTCGTGATCCGGTTTCCGTCCACGACAAAAACCGATTTGGTCAGCTCAACCTCTTCAAATTCCTCGGAAAAGCTGTCCTGGTTTTCCCAATGGATCGTCGCGCGCTTGCCATCGAGCAGCCCGGCACGCGCCAGGGAATACCCCGCCGTGCAAAGCCCGCCCATGGTCACACCGCGCCGGGCTTCGCGCCGCAGCCAGTTGAGCAGTTTCTTGGTGGTCGCGGCTTGCACATCAATGCCGCCACAGATCAGCGCCACATCTTCGCGCTCCAGCTCTTCCAGATCCATGTCCAGTTTGAAGCCGGTGCCCGCGCTGCAATAGACAATCTCGCCGCCATCTCCGGCCAAGGACCATTCATAAAGACGCTTGCCGCTCATGCGGTTTGCGATCCTCAGCGCCTCAACAGCGCAGGAAAAACACAACATGGTAAACTGATCGAGCAGGACAAAGACAAACCGCTTCGGTTTCACGCCTCCATCGGCCATCAGGCGCAAATCTGCCATCGTACGGCACTTCCTTGTTGCTGGGGCAGCCCTTGTCGACCGCGATCCACTGAGGACCGAAACAGCTTTTTGGGCAGGTGGCAAGTTCTCGCGTTTCGCGATTTGCCACTTTTTTGGGCAGCGCCGCACAGTGTTAGCGCCCCCACCCCCTAGAAACTTGGGAAAAAGCCGGGTTGGCAAGGTCTCTGCAAGCCGTTACGAGACCTACCGAAGTATCGCCGGCGGGACCGCCGGGCAGGAGGACACGACATGACCAAAGCTTGGACCAAATCCGATTGGCGCACCCTGCCGCGTGTGCAAATGCCAGAGTATACCGATGCCAGTGCCTTGGCGCAGGTTGAAACGCGCCTGTCGAACTATCCGCCACTGGTCTTTGCGGGCGAGGCGCGCAAATTAACCAAGGCGCTCGGTCAGGTCTCCAATGGCGAGGCGTTTTTGCTGCAAGGCGGCGATTGCGCCGAAAGCTTTGGTGAATTCAGCGCCGACGGCATCCGCGACACCTTCCGCGTCATGCTGCAAATGGCGATGGTTCTGACCTTCGGGGCCAAATGTCCGGTCGTCAAAGTGGGCCGCATGGCAGGCCAGTTCGCCAAGCCCCGCTCGGCCGCAACCGAAACAGTTAATGGGATCGAGCTGCCAAGCTACCGCGGTGATATCATTAACGATATCGACTTCACGCCCGCGTCGCGCATCCCAGATCCCCAGCGCATGTTGCAAGCCTATACCCAAGCCGCAGCCTCGCTGAACTTGCTGCGCGCGTTCTCAACCGGAGGCTATGCGGATGTGCACCACGTCCATGGCTGGACGCTGGGCTTTGTAGAAGGCGAGAAAGCCGCGAAATACGCTGATATGGCGAACCGGATTTCCGATGCGCTCGACTTCATGAATGCCGCTGGCGTTAACCCTGATACGGCACACAGCCTGTCGGCGGTTGATTTCTACACCAGCCACGAAGCGCTGCTGTTGGAATATGAAGAAGCTTTGTGCCGGACTGACAGCACCACCGGATTGCCGGTCGCGGGCTCCGGGCATATGCTTTGGATCGGCGACCGCACGCGCCAGCCGGACGGTGCGCATGTCGAGTTTCTGCGTGGAGTGCAGAACCCTATCGGGTTGAAATGCGGTCCGACGATCTCGGCTGACGATCTTAAAGTTTTGATTTCAAAGCTGAACCCAGAGAACATTCCAGGCCGCCTGACGCTGATTGCACGCTTTGGGGCAGGCAGTGTTGGCGATCACCTGCCGCGTTTGATCAAGGCCGTTCAGGAAGAAGGTGCCAATGTTGTTTGGTCCTGCGATCCGATGCATGGCAACACGATCAAGAGCGAGTCTGGCTACAAAACGCGCCCGTTCGAGTCGGTGCTGCGCGAAGTGCGCGAGTTCTTTGATATTCACAACGCCGAAGGCACTTATCCAGGCGGTGTGCATTTCGAGATGACCGGCAAAGACGTCACCGAATGCACTGGCGGTGTGCGTGCGGTAAGTGATGATGATCTGTCCTCGCGCTATCACACAGCCTGTGACCCACGCCTCAACGCTTCGCAATCGCTGGAGTTGGCCTTCCTGGTCGCTGAAGAAATCAGCGAGCACCGCCGCAACCAAGCGGCAGCATAGGCAGGCAAAACAAAGCCTTACCGAACGACCTTCAACCAAGGGACCGACGTGGATTTCCAATCCATGTCGGTCTGTATCGTTTTCAGAGCCGTGTTTTTGTCCCTAGGTAGCGGCATGGCAACCCGTTTTGGCAAATATGTCAGCCGAGCGTCTTCGACCTCGAAGCGGTAAGGCGCGAACTCAATCGGACCCCGCGCAACCAAACACCCAAGGGCGCGCGTCACTTGTCCGGTCCGATCCGCCATCGGTAAGATTAACATCTCTGCCGCCTTTGCCGGTTTTCCCGCACGCCGCGCCACCAAATCCAATGACAGACAAGCCGGTTCGTCAAACACGGCTTCGAGCAAGGGCAGCATCTCAGCCCGCGCACCTGGCGCGCAGAACGAAGTGACGGGTGAGCCAGAGACATCTCGCCCCATCAGATCGTGCAAGTGACGCCCGGCCAGCCGCAAGCGCGCGATGCCGGGGGCCAAATGCTCAAGCAAGAAGACATACGGAAGTGCGTCCCCCATCCGTGATGGGTCTATTTCCATGCGTTGCGGCAAAGCAGCTCCGTCACGTAAAGTATCCCAATAATCAAGAACTTCCGAGGCGATGCGGCTGCGTGACGTCTCTTTCTTTCGCCACAAGTCGACCACTTGGCTATCTGCGTTTGGGCCATACAGGCTAATCATTGGCTTATCGAAATCTCCCGAATATCGCATTACATCGCTCCAAATTTTTTGTGCCGTTGCGTGCCCAAGCGGGACGATTGTCGTTGCCGAACGACAGTGATATCTCAGCCCAGCAACAAACGTCTTCCCATGGACCACGGCATACTTTCAGCTTACCCACGGGCTGTATTTGACAGGTTTTTGTGAAAAACTCATTCAAAACCTATCGAAAGGGTTAACGCTAATGCTGAAATCAATGACGGGGTATGCCAGCGCCGAGCGGGTGATTGATGCGCCTTCCAGTTGGTCAGCCTCGTGGGAGTTGCGCAGCGTCAATGCCAAGGGCCTCGATATTCGGACCCGATTGCCAGATTGGGTGCCGGGTTTAGAGGCCTCTGCACGCAAACTGTTATCAACTGAAATTGGGCGCGGATCTGTGAGCCTATCACTGCGTTTAGCACGGAAGGATGAAGGGCCAGCGAGGCTCAACACCAGCGCGTTGGGCAGCTTATTGGATCAAATCGCATTGCTCGAAACGGCAGCTGAGGCGAAGGGCATCGCATTGGCGAAACCAACATCCTTTGATCTGCTTCAAAGCCGCAGCTTGACGGCCACAGAGGAGCTGGCACCCGAAGCCGCGACAGCGCTCTGCGAAAGCCTGCTTAAGGATATTCCAAGCCTTCTGGATGCGTTTCAACACGCGAGGCAGTCAGAAGGGGCAGCCCTTACACAGATCATAAAACGGCAGTTGAGCGAGATTGAAACCTACCTTGAAGCTTCAAGCCTGGCTGCTAAGGCAAGGGAAGAAAAGTTAAAAGCCGCACTGACCGAAAATATGAAGCGCATCATAGATTCGGTTGACATCGACAAAGATCGCATCGCGCAGGAACTGGCCTTGCTTGTTGTCAAAGCGGATATCACTGAAGAGCTCGATCGCCTCAAAGCACATTGCCAAGCCGCGCATGATCTTATGCAAACCGACGGGCCTGTTGGTCGTAAGTTCGACTTTTTGTGCCAAGAATTCAATCGCGAGGCCAACACGTTATGTTCGAAATCCGGAGATGCCGACTTGACGCGGATCGGTCTAGCCTTGAAGACGGTGATTGATCAGTTGCGTGAGCAAATCCAAAACGTGGAGTAAGTCTTTGAAACGGCGCGGTCTTCTTGTCATCCTATCGTCCCCATCAGGGGCAGGCAAATCCACGCTGGCGCGGCGGCTTATGGATTGGGATCCGGCGCTCAGCTTTTCTGTTTCGGCGACAACTCGCCTCCCCCGTCCGGGCGAGACGGACGGGAAGGAATATTATTTCCACACAAAAGACAGCTTTCAAGGCCTTGTTCAAAAAGGCGAAATGCTGGAACATGCCGAAGTGTTCGGGAACTTCTATGGATCACCGAAAGGCCCGGTTCAGGCCGCGATCGACGAAGGCCGCGATGTTCTGTTCGACATCGACTGGCAAGGCGGTCAGCAGGTGCGTGAGTCGAGCCTTGGCAAATATGCGTTGTCGATTTTCATCCTACCGCCTTCCATCCCGGAGCTAGAGCGCCGTCTGATCCAGCGCGCCCAAGATAGTGACGAGGTGATCGAGAAACGAATGCAGAAAAGTCGCGATGAAATCAGCCATTGGCCGGAATACGACTATGTTTTGGTGAATGACAATCTCGACCAGACCGAATCCCGCTTACAAACGATCCTAAGCGCTGAGCGGCTGCGCCGCAGCCAACAACCCGGTCTTGTGGACGTTGTTAGATCGTTGAATGCAGAATTTGAGGATCGCCATTCATGACTTTGTATAGGCTCGGAAATTTGCAACCCGAAACGCCAAGTTCTGGTGATTATTGGATCGCAGACAACGCGAATGTCATCGGCGCCATTACATTGGGCGAGGCGACGTCTGTTTGGTTCAACGCGACTTTGCGCGGCGATAACGAGCCGATTGTGATCGGTGATGGTACAAACATTCAGGAATGCTGCGTGCTGCACACTGAAATGCAGTATCCGTTAACGGTCGGCGCGGGATGCACCATCGGTCATCAGGCAATGCTGCACGGATGCACGATCGGGGATAACACGTTGATTGGCATGGGGGCCTGTGTGCTTGATGGCGCGATCATTGGCAAGGATTGCCTGATCGGGGCAGGGGCATTGGTAACGCAAGGTAAGGTGATCCCGGATGGCAGCCTTGTGGTCGGATCACCGGCGAAAGTGGTGCGGGCTTTGCGCGAGGACGAGATCGAAGCGCTGTGTATTTCGGCGCAGCATTACCAATCCGCTATGCGCCGCTGCCGAGATGAAATGCGGCCTGTAGAAAATTGAAATAACTCACTTTTCCGAATAGTATACGAGGCGTTTGATGCGAAATACACCCCAGGATCCGGTGCGCGGCATCGCTTGGCCAGACGGCGTCAGCGCGCCCATTAGCACCCCCCTACAACCGTCTGTTGTCTATGCAACCCGCGATGTCGAAACGCTTCATGCGCAATATGAAGGGCGCGCGCAGGGCTATACCTATTCCCGTGAAGGGCATCCAAACGCATCCGTTCTGGCGCAAAAGATTGATCTGTTGGAAGGTGCAGATGGCGGGATGATGACCGGCTCAGGCATGAGCGCGATCAGTGCTGTAATGCTCGGCCTGCTGGCTGCGGGCGATCATGTGCTCGGCGGCGACCAGCTTTATGGGCGTTCGCTTAGGATGATGAAAACCGATCTGCCACGTTTTGGCATTCAAACCGGTTTTTTCGATCCAACCGACGCGGATAACCTGCAAGCCAGCATTCGCCCACATACCAAACTGATCCTAATCGAGGTCGTGTCCAACCCTACGCTGCGGGTCGCAGATATGAACGCGATCTATGAAATAGCGCGCGAAAACAACATTCTTGTCGTCGTCGACAACACCTTCACGACGCCGCGTGCTTACCGCCCGTTTGATCATGGCGCGGATGTTGTACTGCACTCTGTGACCAAGCTATTGGCCGGGCATTCTGACGCTATGCTGGGCTATGTTGCCGCCAAGGATCCTGCGCATCGTCAAGCAATTTGGGATGTCATCGTGACGTTAGGGTTAACCGCCAGTCCCTATGATTGTTGGATGGCAGAGCGGGGGATGCACTCCTTCGATCTGCGGTTGGAACGGGCCTGTGCCAACGCCGCCACGGTCGCAGATGCCATCTCTGAGCTGCCGAATGTAAAGCGCGTGCTTTATCCCGGCCGAGTGGATCACCCGGATCATAACCGTGCTATGCAACTGTTGATCGAGCACTTCGGCAATATGGTCAGCTTCGAGATAGAAGGCGGCCAGGATGCGGCCCAGGCGTTAACCATGGCGTGCGATTTGGCTTTCGCGCCCACGCTTGGCGATGTTGCGAGCACCTTGTCGCATCCCGCATCCTCGTCTCATCGCGGGCTGAGCGCTGACGAGCGCGCGACTTTGGGTATGTCGGATGGGTTTTTTCGTCTGTCCGTTGGCATAGAGGCTCCCGAGCGGTTGATCGGAAGCCTCACACGCGCAATTGGGGCTGCAGCTTAGGCACGCTTACGCGAGGGTGCGCCACGCAGCGCGGGGTGTGACCAGTTCCACTTCGACAGATTTTGCGACCGCTTCGATTTCGCGCCGTACCAGCAAAGGCTTTGGCAGCTCCGGGGACAGGATCTGTAGCTGGCCATAATACCCAATGCTTGCAAGATGTTGTGCAACATCAAGAGCGTCGAACGCATCCGTCGTCAATGGTGTGACCACGACGGAGACATTGTCGTTGGCGACCGCTGCCGTCAGATCGTCAAATGTACTGGCAAGGTTTAGCGCAGCCTCAGGTGCCACGATTTCAGCCAATGCCGCCATGTCACGCGGCGCAACACCCAACAGCAGCGTTTCCGGCTGAGAATTCCTGTGGGTGTTCTGATTTGCGGCAGGGCGTTGCGCCTTTGCCTGCGTTACGACCGTGGTCGGGTTTATCCGAATTGACGCGTTCATAAATGCCCCTCGCGGTGAATCTGCATTGCCCCATTAACCAGCAAACACCTTACAACTGTAAGACAATAATTCGCGTATTGCAAATCGCATTTTGCATTTTATATTGCATTTTGCAAAATCATGGTGACATCAATCCTAAACCCCTATAAGCCAAGCACTTCTAGTTGCGCGTCTGATCTAAAATGCAGCATGACTTTCACGAAACCGCCCTTCACGTAAAGAAAGAGACATGTCTGAATCTGCGCATCTGCTTCTCATAGACGCAATCCCGATTCCCGCATTTGCGGTTCAAAGGGATGCGCGAATCGCAGCAGCGAACGCAGCAGCCACTTCAATTCTCGGCACGCAGATCATTGGCAGGCATTACATAACGGCATTGCGTCAGCCTAACGTTCTCGACGCGATTGAACGCTCCGCACGTCAAAACAAAACTGTTGAGGCCGATTACACAGTCTTCGGTGAAACAACCGAGACACGCTACAAGGTGGTGGCATCCCCTTTTGGTCAGGGCCAAGACAGCGGCACACTTGTCTGCTTTGAGGATGTGTCCCACCTGCACACAGCCGGACGTATGCGCCGCGACTTTGTTGCAAATGTGAGCCATGAGTTGCGTACACCGCTCACCGCCGTCGTCGGGTTTATTGAGACGCTTCAAGGCCCTGCACGCAAAGATGAAGCTGCGCAAACGCGTTTCCTCGCGATGATGCTGAAAGAAGCGCACCGTATGGATCGGCTCGTGGGGGATCTTTTGTCGCTCAGCCGCGTCGAAGCGGTCGAGCGACAACGCCCGTCGACGCCCGTGCGCATCATTGATGTTTTGTCAGCATCTATGTCGTCGCTTGAGCGCCAAGTCGAACACGCCGGGGTGGAGATCACCACATATCTTGAGGATGAGACGGCTCAGGTGCCGGGCGATGCCGATCAACTGCGCCAAGTTCTGAACAACCTGCTGGAAAATGCGATCAAATATGGCAGCGATGGGGGCTTGATCAGTGTAAGTGTAAGCGCTCCGTTTCATGATGCACGCCTTCGCGCCCGCGCGGTGCGGATCGGCGTTAAGGACAACGGGTCGGGAATCGATCCCCTACATCTGCCGCGCCTGACCGAGCGATTCTATAGAATTGACGCCCATCGCAGTCGCGAAATGGGCGGAACCGGACTGGGTTTGGCGATTGTGAAGCATATCGTCAACCGACACCGAGGACGGCTTGAATTGAACAGCATCCCCGGAAAAGGCAGTGAATTTTCAGTGGTTTTGCCGGTTCTTTAGCGTGTTAACCTGTGGATACTTTTCGGGGGTCTACGCGTTGCAGCCGCGCATTTCCGTCCTCAAATTCCTTGTCATGAAACCGTTACATAACCGTCACAAAAGCATAGCGCGCGGGGCCTAGCAGTCCGCCTTGAGCGTCACCTTCCGACGCTGCTGAATTGAGAAACGCAGGAGTACCCAAATGTCTCTCAAATTGATCGCTGCCTCCAGCTTGGCCATCGTGGCTGTTGCATCCTCCGCCGCTGCGCGTGACCAAGTCCAGATCGCGGGTTCATCCACCGTTCTGCCCTATGCCGCTATCGTGGCCGAGGCGTTTGGTGAGAACTTCGAATTCCCAACACCGGTCGTTGAATCCGGTGGCTCGTCTGCAGGCCTGAAGCGCTTTTGCGAAGGCGTCGGCGAAAACACTCTCGACATCGCCAACGCATCGCGCGCCATTCGTGACGGTGAAGTTGCGGTCTGCGCCGAGAACGGTGTGACCGATATTGTCGAGGTGCGCATTGGGTATGACGGCATCGTTTTTGCCTCCGACATCAACGGCCCATCTTTCGCCTTCACCCAGGAAGACTGGTACAAAGCACTGGCCAACGAGCATTTCATCGACGGTGCATTGGTTCCAAACACCTTCACCACATGGGATCAGGTCAACCCCGAATTCCCGGCGCAAGAAATCCAAGCCTTTATCCCGGGCACCAAGCACGGCACACGTGAAGTGTTTGAAGAAAAGGTAATTTTGCAGGGCTGCGAAGATGGCGGCTTCTTCCAGGCCATGCTGGATGCGGGCGTTGACGAAGACACCGCTGAAGAAAAGTGCATGTCAATCCGCACCGATGGTCGCTCGGTGGATATCGATGGCGACTACACCGAGACTCTGGCGCGCATTGCGGCTGACACCAACGGCATCGGCGTCTTTGGTCTGTCTTTCTACGAGAACAACACCGACAAGCTGCAAGTCGCAACGATGGCCGGGATCGTTCCAACGGTCGAGGCGATCTCGAGCGGTGAATACCCTGTGTCGCGTCCGCTCTACTTTTACATCAAGGCGGCCCATATCGGCGTGATCCCCGGCTTGCAGGAGTTCGCGTCCTTCTTCGTGGCCGACGAGATCGCTGGCCCCGACGGCCCGCTTGCAGCTTACGGCCTCGTCGCCGATCCGGAATTGGCCGCAACTCAGGAAAAAGTGGCTTCTGCATCCTCGATGTAATCTTGATCCCATGACATGAAGGGGTGGCGCGCCCGTTGCGCCACCCTTTTTCGATGCGTAAAGATTTTGCGACCTCGCCCCAAAAGGACAAACCGCAATGCCCGTTATTTGGCTTTTGGTATTTCTGGCAGCCCTTGCTGCGATTGGCTTTGTCCTTGGACGCAGCCGCGCGCTCGCATCGGGGCAGGGCGATATCCGTAATCTGCATTCACTGCCCAGCTACTATGGCTATAACGCCGCCTTGCTGAGTGCGGTTCCGGCGCTGTTGTTGATGGCCGCGTGGCTGCTGATCCAGCCGATCATCATTGAAAACCGCATCATCAACCTGATCCCGACAGCCGCGATCAGCGAGGACAGCACCCGCGAGCTGGTCATGAGCGATGTACGCCGTATCGCCGAAGGCCTGAACACCGCCGTGACTGAGGGCGCGCTGAGCGAGGCAAGCGCCGCAACGCTCGACAGTGCCACCACGGATATCCGGGCGCTTCTGGGGCAGGTCGGCGTGGCCCTCGGCGACGAGGTCCAGCCCGAGGTTCTGGTCGCGGCCCAAAGCTACCGTGCGCTCAGCTCAAACCTCGCGATCTGGATGACCTTTCTGGTCATCGGGGCCGCGATTGCCGGGCTCGCTTATGCCGTGACCCGCACGACCGCCGCCTACCGCGCGCGCAATATGGTCGAGGCAATGGTGCTGGCGCTTTTGATGCTGGCCTCCACCATCGCGATTCTGACGACCGTGGGCATCATCTTCTCGATGCTGTTCGAGACCCGCAATTTCTTTCTGCAATATCCATGGCATGACTTCTTCTTCGGCCTGACCTGGTCGCCCAGCTTTTCAGGGCGCGGGGGCGCAAGCCAGCTTGGAATCATCCCGCTTTTGTGGGGCACGCTTTATGTGTCGTTCATCGCCTTGCTGGTCGCCGTGCCCATCGGTCTGTTCGCCGCAATCTACCTGTCCGAATATGCGGGCCCAAAACTGCGCGCGATTGCCAAGCCGCTAATCGAGATCCTCGCAGGCATCCCCACAATCGTCTACGGGCTGTTTGCCCTGATCACCGTGGGGCCATTGCTGCGCGATTACTTCGCACAACCGCTTGGGATCGGGGACAGTTCTTCCTCGGTCATGACCGCAGGGGTCGTGATGGGCGTGATGCTGATCCCGTTCGTGTCTTCGCTGTCAGACGACATCATCAATGCGGTGCCCCAAGCCATGCGTGATGGATCCTTCGGGCTGGGGGCCACCCATTCCGAGACCATCCGCCAAGTGGTGATCCCCGCGGCCTTGCCCGGCATCGTCGGGGCGGTGCTTCTGGCCGCCAGCCGCGCGATCGGCGAGACGATGATCGTGGTGCTGGGGGCAGGGGCGGCGGCCAAGCTGGACCTTAACCCGTTCGAGGCCATGACAACCGTGACCGTCAAGATCGTCAGCCAATTGACCGGCGATACCGACTTTGCCAGCGCCGAGACGCTGGTGGCCTTCGCGCTGGGGCTGACACTGTTCACGATCACGCTGGGGTTAAATGTGCTCGCGCTCCACATCGTGCGCAAATACCGGGAGCAATACGAATGACCGATGCAACCTCCGGGATCGGGGCAGATGAGACCCCGCGCAAGAAAGGCTCGCTTTTGCAGCAAGATGCGCGCACCAAGAAGCGCAATGCGGCTGAGGCGCGGTTTCGCAGCTACGGCTTGATCGCCGTCAGCGCGGGTCTTCTGGCGCTGTTGGTGCTGCTGACCTCGATCATCTCCAATGGGGCGAGTGCGTTTCAACAGACCTTCGTGACGCTTGAGGTGGCACTGCCCGCCGATAAGCTGGACAAAGCCGGGAACCGCGATCCGGCCGAAATGCGCAGCGTGTCGACCTTTGGCTATGCGCCCTTGATCACAGCCGCAGTGGTGGCCGAGATCGCCGCGCAAGGCATCGAGATTGACGGGCTGTCCGACAAAGACGCAGGCGGCATCATCTCGAAAGACGCGCCCGCGCAGTTGCGCAATTTCGTGCTCGCCAACCCTGAAACCGTTGGGACGACACAGGAATTCACCTTCCTGGCCAATGGCCGCATCGACGGGTTCTACAAAGATCGCGTCAGCTTCGCGACAGCCGAGCTGGACAAAAATGTCTCGCCCGAGCAGTTGCGCTTGGCCGAAGCCCTGCGTGAGGTCGGCGTGCTGGAGCAGAAATTTAACACCTTGTTCTTCACCGCTCCCGATGCCTCCGGCCAACGCCCCGAGGCTGCGGGATTGGGCGTGGCGATCATCGGCTCGCTCTACATGATGATGATCGTGCTGGCCCTGGCGCTGCCGATTGGCGTTGCGGCCTCGATCTATCTGGAGGAATTCGCCCCGAAAAACCGTCTGACGGACCTGATCGAGGTGAATATCGCCAATCTCGCCGCGGTTCCGTCCATCGTGTTCGGCATCCTTGGCCTTGCGATCTTCATCAATTTCGCGGGCCTGCCGCAATCAGCCCCCATCGTCGGGGGCTTGGTGTTAACCTTAATGACGCTGCCGACGATCATCATCGCAACGCGCGCCTCGCTGAAATCGGTGCCACCCTCGATCCGGCAGGCGGCCTTAGGGGTCGGCGCGTCGAAGATGCAATCGGTCTTCCACCATGTGTTGCCCCTTGCAGCACCAGGCATCCTGACTGGCACGATCATCGGCCTTGCCCAAGCCCTTGGCGAAACAGCCCCTTTGCTGTTGATCGGCATGGTCGCCTTTGTGCGCGAATATCCCGGTGGCGTGCCGGAGGGCTTTTTCGACCCTGCCTCGGCCTTGCCCGTGCAGGTCTATAACTGGACCCAACGCTCGGACCCTGCTTTTGTGGAACGTGCATCGGGGGCCATCATCGTGCTTTTAGTGTTCCTGATCCTGATGAATGCCATAGCCGTGCTCTTACGTCGCCGGTTCGAGCGCCGCTGGTAGGGGAAGGACCGACCCATGAACGACATGCGATTTACGGAGAGAGACGTGGACATCAACGAGACCAAGATCGCCGCCAAAGGCGTGGACGTCTTTTACGCAGACACGCACGCGATCAAAGCGGTTAACGTCGAAATTCCCGACAAAACCGTCACCGCGTTTATCGGCCCTTCGGGGTGCGGGAAATCTACCTTCCTGCGCTGCTTGAACCGCATGAACGATACAATCGATATTTGCCGCGTAACTGGCGATATCAGCATCGATGGCGAGGATATATACGACAAGCGCGTGGACCCCGTGCAACTGCGCGCCAAGGTCGGCATGGTGTTTCAGAAGCCGAACCCGTTTCCAAAATCGATCTATGACAATGTTGCCTATGGGCCGCGCATTCACGGGCTTGCGTCCAACAAAGCCGGTCTTGATGAGATTGTCGAAAAATCCTTGCGGCGCGCTGCCTTATGGGGCGAAGTTAAGGATCGACTTGAAGCGCCTGGCACGGGCTTATCGGGTGGTCAGCAACAGCGTTTATGCATCGCACGCGCCGTAGCGACCGAGCCTGAAGTGCTGCTGATGGACGAGCCATGCTCAGCCCTCGATCCGATCGCAACCGCGCAAGTCGAAGAGCTGATCGACGAATTGCGCAGCCGCTATTCGGTCGTGATCGTCACCCATTCGATGCAGCAAGCCGCCCGCGTCAGCCAGAAAACGGCCTTCTTCCATCTTGGTGAATTGGTCGAATTTGGCGAGACCGGCACCATCTTTACCAACCCTCGTGATGAGCGCACCGAAAGCTACATCACCGGACGGATCGGATAGCAAAATGAACACCGACCACGGACATATCGCCAGCGCATTTGATCGCGATCTCGAAGGCATTCAGGCCTTGATCCTGAAGATGGGCGGGCTGGTTGAAGAACAGATCCTATCCGCTGCGCGCAGCCTTGAAGAGCGGGATGAAGAGCTAGCCGAAAAGGTCCGCGCCAGCGACAAACGCGTGGATGCACTTGAGGATCAGGTCAATACCGAAGTGGCCCGCGTGATTGCCCTGCGTGCGCCCACCGCACGCGATTTGCGGGTGGTTTTGACCGTTATGAAGATCTCCGCTAATCTTGAACGCATTGGT
The DNA here is from genome assembly GCA_965279125.1 of Dinoroseobacter sp. Classification (GTDB taxonomy): domain Bacteria; phylum Pseudomonadota; class Alphaproteobacteria; order Rhodobacterales; family Rhodobacteraceae; genus Dinoroseobacter. Next base: position 34,222 of record CBDIHL010000014.1, on the reverse strand, counting down.
GATTATTCGAAGAACATCGCGAAACGCACTGGAATCGTTGTGCAAACACCGCCCATTGGCAGTAGTGCCGGGGCCATCCGCCGGATGTCGAAAACCGTGGATCTGATGCTGAAAGACGCGCTGGATGCCTATGTTCAACACGATGTAGAGCTGGCCTATGCCGTGCGCGAGCGCGACCAAGACGTGGACCAGATGTATAACGCGCTGTTTCGCGAATTCGTCACCTATATGATGGAAGATCCACGCCATATCACGGCCTGCATGCACCTTCACTTCATCGCCAAGAATATCGAGCGGATGGGCGATCACGTCACCTCGATTGCCGAGCAGGTGATCTATCTGGTCACCGGTGAAGTTCCCGAAGAAGAACGCGCCAAGAAAGACCGCACCAGCCTGATCGCCGAGTAATCCGCCATGGTCGCGACCGAACAACCCACAATCCTTGTGGTCGAGGACGAGCCCGCGCAGCGCGAAGTCCTCGCCTATAACCTCGCGGCAGAAGGCTTTCGTGTGGCGCAAGCCGAGAATGGCGAAGATGGCCTAATGCTCGTGGACGAGGAAAACCCGGACATCATCGTTCTGGACTGGATGCTGCCATCGGTGTCGGGGATTGAGGTCTGTCGGCGTTTAAAAACACGTAACGATACCCGCGCCATTCCGATCATCATGTTGTCGGCGCGCACCGAAGAAGTCGACAAGATACGCGGGCTTGAAACCGGGGCCGATGACTATGTCGTCAAGCCATATTCCGTGCCAGAGTTAATGGCGCGGGTCCGGGCACAGTTGCGCCGCGTGCGTCCTGCGACCGTTGGGCAGCAACTGACATTTGGCGACATCGTTCTTGATGCGGAAAGCCACCGCGTCTTTCGCAAAGATGCCCAGCTAAAGCTCGGTCCGACCGAATTTCGGCTGCTCGCCACCTTCATGGAAAAGCCCGGTCGGGTCTGGAGCCGGGAGCAACTTCTGGACCGCGTGTGGGGCAGGGACATTTATGTCGATTCCCGCACCGTAGACGTCCATGTGGGACGTTTGCGCAAAGCGCTGTGCCAGCATGGCGGCGATGATCCGGTGCGCACGGTGCGAGGGGCCGGATATGCGATCGGCTGAATACGCGACACGCTGTTCTGTTTAGAGGTAAAACAAAGACTTATCAGCCAAACATCTCAGCAAGATCAACGCTGCTGCGGGTGCCCACGTCACTTTCATGCGCATCCAGAAACCGATCCGCAGCATTGCGACCAGCTTTCTTCAGTTGCGCCAAAACACTGGCATTGGGCATGATCTTCGTCGCCACCGAAAGCTGTGTCATCAGCGCATCATCCGAAATCATATGAACCAGGACGTCCTTTTTCGCGGATTGGGCAATGGCCCCCTCGGCGATCAGCTCTTTGACATATTGGATCGCGCGAAGTTCGCGTAGCAAAGACGAATTGAAACTGATCTCGTTGATCCGGTTTTGAATATCCCGCGCCGTTGTCGGCAGCTCCTCGCGGTGCAGAGGGTTGATATTCACTACGACAACATCGCGCGGCAAGTCATTGCGAAACAAAGGAAAGAGCGCTGGGTTTCCGGTATAGCCGCCATCCCAATAGGCCTCTTGGCGCCCGGTCTTTGGATCCCAGATTTCGACCGCCCGAAACAATGTCGGCAAACAGGCCGAGGCCATGATTGGATCCGGCCCCACCTCTGCGCCCGTAAACACGCGGATTTTGCCCGAGCGCACATTGGTCGCGCAGATATAAAGCTCTGGCCCCATCGCCGCGCAGACATCTTCATAGTGAAACCGGGTCACGATCCGCTCTAGCGCATTGCGGTAAAACGCACCGCTGTCATAGGGGCTGACCATACGCGACACCGTGTCGGACAGGGCAAAGGGCAACGAATATTCGATGCTTTTGGACACCAGCGCGGGTGAGAACGCCGTTAACCATGGCACCATCATAGGATCGTTGATCGCCCCGACCTGTTCCCACAACCAATCGAGATTGTCGCGCGCGGCTTCCGCACCACCCCCACGCCGTGCGAACCCGGCCTTGACCGCAGCACCGTTCAGAGCGCCCGCAGATGTGCCCGACATCGCAGCGATCTCGAAAACGTCCGCTTCAAGCAAACGGTCAAGCACGCCCCAAGTGAACGCACCATGCGCGCCACCACCCTGAAGCGCCAGATTAACGGACGGTTTAGACATCAACGTCGCCTCCTAAAGGCCTGTAATTACAAAGCTGTCCAACCACCATCGACACTGATTGTCGTTCCCGTCACCTGTGCCGCTGCATCCGAGCACAGGAATATCGCCGTGCCGCCCATCTGCTCGACCGTTGCGAATTCTTTCGATGGCTGACGCTTGAGCATGACGTTTTTGACAACGTCTTCCCGGCTCATGTCGTATTCTTTCATGGTGTCGGGGATCTGGGCTTCGACCAACGGTGTCAGCACGTAGCCCGGGCAAATCGCGTTTGCGGTAATCGGTTCCTGCGCGGTCTCAAGCGCCACAGTCTTGGTCATTCCGATCACACCATGCTTGGCGGTAATATAGGCAGACTTATAGGGCGAGGCGGTCAAGCCATGGGCCGAGGCGATGTTGATCACGCGGCCCCAACCGGCTTTGCGCATCAGAGGCAGGGCGGCAGCGGTTGTGTGGAACGCCGAATTCATGTTGATCGCAATGATCGCGTCCCATTTGTCGACCGGGAACTGATCAATGGCGGCGACATGCTGGATCCCGGCGTTGTTAACCAAGATATCGCAAGTGCCCGCCTCTTCGATTAGCGCGCGGCAGTCGGTCCCTTTCGACATATCCGCCTTGATATAGCGGGCGCTCACCCCCGTCTCAGCAGCGATTTCGGCGGCGATGGCGTGATCTTCGTCGCGGTCGGTAAAGCTGTTGAGAACCACATCGGCACCTGCGCGCGCCAATTCCCAGGCAATCCCGAGACCGATGCCCGAATTCGATCCAGTGATGACGGCGGTCTTGTCTGAAAGGTCGATGGTATGCGCCATGATGCGTCTCCTCAAAACGATTTGAGAAGACCCTACATGCTGCACCTGCAACATGCACCCGACACAAAGCCATATAGCCCAAAAAAAACGCCCGCACGAAGCGGGCGTTAAGTCATTGAGGCAGGTTTCATACAGGCAAGAAACCTATCGAGCAGTGCAACTGTTATAGGCTTAATCCCCAGCGAGGTCCAACAGAAAAATTGCGCAGAACGCATGGGGGCGCTAGGGTTAGGCCCATAAATACAGTCCGATAGCGGAGCGTTGCCAAAATGAAATCAGTGTTTTTCCACAGGCTGAGGACCGGGGCGACCGCCCTTACAGCTGCCCTTTTGCTCAGTGCCGGGGCCGGTCTGTCAGAGCCCCAGCATGGCATCTCTATGTATGGCGACCCTGCACTTCCACCGGATTTTGTGTCTCTACCCCACGTGAACGCGAATGCGCCGAAGGGCGGTGTTTTCGTCGATGGCAGGTTGGCAGCTTCGACAGTTTGAACCCGCATATCCTAAAAGGGCGCGTTCCATGGCAGCTGAGATTTATTGCTTATGAAAGCATGATGCAGCGCTCTTATGACGAGCCGTTCACGCTTTATGGGCTGCTCGCCGAATCGGTAGAGGTCGATCCGGGGGCGATGTGGGTCGAATTTACCCTCAATCCAAACGCCCGATTCTCTGACGGCAGCCCCGTCACGGTCGAGGATGTGATCTGGTCTTACAAGACGCTCGGCACCGAAGGCCATCCGCGGTATCGCGGCGCATGGCAAAAGATCGACAGCATCTCGGCGGTCGGTGAACGCGGTGTCAGGTTAACGTTTAACGAGGCTGATCGCGAATTGGCCCTGATCATGGGCCTGCGTCCGATCCTGAAAGCCGCGCAATGGGAGGGCGTTGATTTTGCCGAAAGCGGTGTTGATGTCATCCCGATTTCCTCCGCCCCATATGTGATCACAGATTTTGACGCCGGTCGCTTCGTCGAGCTGAGCCGCGATCCGGACTACTGGGGGGTTGACCTGCCTGTGCGGCGCGGCACCAACAATGTCGACACCATCCGGATGGAATTCTTTGGCGATGGCACCGCCATGTTTGAGGCCTTCAAAAGCGGTCTGTTAAGCACAATGCGCGAAACCTCGGCGGCCAATTGGGAGCGGAATTATGATTTCCCGCGTGTCGCATCTGGCGAAGTGGTCAAATCGATCATCCCCCACCAGCGCCCCTCGGGCATCACCGGTTTGGTGATGAACACGCGCCGCGATCTGTTCCAAGACTGGCGGGTGCGGGAAGCCTTGATCCAAGCGTTCAATTTCGAGTTCATTAACGAGACACTCAATGGCGGCGTTGATCCGCGGATCACATCCTACTTCTCGAATTCCGTGCTGGCGATGGAGCCCGGAGAAGCTGAAGGGCGGGTGCGGGAGCTGCTTGAGCCCTTCGCAGCCGAGCTTATTCCAGGCACGCTCGAAGGGTACAGCTTGCCGGTCTCGGATGGGTCAGAGGCCAATCGCGCGGGCATCCGCAAAGCGCTGGCGCTGTTTGAAGAGGCCGGATTTTCGGTCGTCGACGGCGTGATGACCGATCCGACGGGCGCGGCGGTGACCTTCGAAATCGTTAACAAGATCGGCTCGTCCGAAGTTGATTCTATCGTGGCAATTTACGCCGAAGCGCTCGCGCGCCTTGGGATCACGCCAACGATCACCAATATCGACGACGCCCAATATAAAGAGCGCACCGATGCCTACGACTTCGACATGACATGGTATCGGCGCGGGCTGAGCCTTAGTCCCGGCAACGAGCAGATGGCCTATTGGGGATCTGACGGCGTAACCACGCCGGGCAGTCGGAACCTGATGGGGATCAATAGTGCTGCGGCCGAGGCGATGATCGCCGAGATGCTGACCGCGCCCACACAAGACGGATATCGGGCTGCTGTGCGTGCGCTTGACCGGATCCTGACAGCCGGGCGCTACGTCATCCCTGTAAACCACAACCCAGTGTCCAGGCTGGCCCATAACGCCAACCTCAAGTTCCGCGCTGATCGCTTGCCGATGTATGGGGATTGGATCGGTTTTCAGCCCGATGTTTGGTGGATTGAAGAGTAATTTATCAAGGCTGTCCGCGACTTAACCAATCGCGGATGGCTTATCCACTCCATCTTTTTCTTGGCCATTCGGGTAGACAAGCCCGGCTGAAATGACCAGCTTTGCGGCGTCTTCGACACTCATATCCAGCATGATGACGTCTTCACGTGGCACAAACAGCAAGAAGCCTGATGTCGGGTTAGGGGTTGTCGGCAGGAAAATCGATATCATCGGCGTGTTCGCGCGCGACGCCACTTCGCCTTTGGCAGTCGTCGACACAAACGCAATCGCCCAAATGCCCCGACGCGGATATTCGACCAAACAGGCTTGCTCGAAATTGGCATTGCCTTGGGCGAACACCGTCTCGGCGATCTGTTTCAGGCCCGAATAGATCGAGCGAACCAAAGGGATTGAGAAGACCAGCCGCTCGGCCACACCCAGCAACCAGCGCCCCATTAACCCTTTTGCCAGCCATCCGACAAAGAAGGTAAATATCAAAAAGACAATGACGCCGATGCCGCGAATGTCGATCCCGATATCAAGATATCGGTTAATAAAGTCTGCGGGATTGTAAGCATCCGGGATAAACGGCAGCACAAAGCCGTCGACCCAGCCGATGACGCTCCAGATGAACCAGATCGTCAGCCCGATCGGTGCGATCACGATCAAACCAGTCAGGAAATTGCTCCGGACGGCTGCAAAAATACCGCGTCGCGGTGGTTGTATGGGTTCTGGCTCTAGCTTCACATCCGACCTCCGGGCCCTTGATGCTTAATAGGTGCGGCGCAGGAGGTTCACAAGATGGCAGCTGCGATGCAGCAATCGATCACGCGTAATCTCGTGAAATTGCCACCATCTTGAGCGCAATTTGACTGGCGAGACGTGCATTGTTCAGCACCAGCGCAATATTCGCATCGAGCGCACGACCGTCGGTTGCCTGGCCAATTTGATCAAGCAGGAAAGGGGTGACAGATTTGGCAGCAATGCCTTGCACGCGCGCTTGCGCCAAAGCGTCCTCAATCACGGGTACAATTTCTTCAGCGGCCAGTGCGGCTTCGGATGGGATTGGATTGGCGACCAATTGCCCTCCTGGAATCCCCAAAGTGGCACGCATCTGGTGTGCTTTAGCGATGTCGTGCGCTGAATTCACACGAAGAGGGGCCGGTAAGCCACTGTCTTGCATCCAGAATGCTGGAAATACATCACTCTGATAACACAATACGGGTACGCCCAAAGTCTCGAGCACTTCGAGTGTTTTTGGCAGATCAAGGATCGCTTTTGCGCCAGCAGCTACCACTGTCACAGGTGTTTCTGACAACTCGCGCAAATCTGCTGAAACGTCGAAACTGTCTTCCGCGCCCCGGTGGACGCCGCCAATGCCCCCGGTCGCAAATACCGAAATCCCAACCTGGTGTGCCGCGATCATCGTTGCTGCAACCGTCGTGGCCCCGGTGCCCCCTTGGGACAGGCAGACGGCAAAATCCGCGCGGCTTAGCTTTGCAACATCGTGCCGTTGCGCCAAATCGGACAATTCCTCAGCCTCAAGCCCAATCTTCAACACGCCGTCCAGTATTGCGATTGTTGCTGGAACCGCTCCGAAGGCCCGAATTTCGCTTTCAACACGCTGTGCAGTTTCCAAGTTGGCAGGGTAGGGCATTCCATGCGTAATAATCGTCGATTCGAGGGCGACAATCGCCCCGCCCATACCGCGAGCGGCTTCAACTTCTGCAGAGAACTGTATGTTGATCATATGATATCCTCTGATGATATGTATCGTGCTGCTGCCTCGAGGGCTGCATCAAGTGCCGCATCTGCATGGCATCCACGGATTTCTGCGCTGATATGGGCAGCCATGAAAGTATCCCCAGCCCCCGTGACACGGCGGACATGAACGGGGGTGGGAGCACGGGTGATGATGGCATTTTGATCCGCAAACGAGGTCGGGTTCGCACCGTCGGTGACAAGAACACGATGTGCACCTTGGGTGAGAAGCGCTTCCGCTGCGCGCTCGGTTGTCTCGTGGTGAGCGTCGAGCATCAAATTCGCCTCGATCAAGTTAACATATAGCGTTGGTCGTGGATGGGCGAGCAAAGGGATCAACCGCCGTGCTTTTCCTGGAGAGGCAGGGGCAATCCGCAAATCAGCCTGCGCAAACAGAGGGCTACGGGCTATAGTTGCCAACAATTTTTCAGTCAGGTTGCCATCAAGGGCGATTAATCCGCTCCAAGGCGCATCATGTGAACCAAGTGTTCCGTCCTGCAGGGGACTCAAAATTGCATCCCCTGCGTCTTCAAGTCCATGCGCGTCTGCAATGGCTGCAATCAAGCCGTTTGCACCTTCAATTGCCATATAGACATCGGTTGGATGATCGGCGTGGTAGACATGTTCGGTGATCAGACCGCGGTGTTGGGCTTCTGCCAATAACTGCACGCCTTCGGGGTCACGCCCGATTGCGGTCAACAGGGCAGGGACCAGATCGAAACGTCGCAATGTCATCGCGATGTTCATCGCAACACCACCTGGAATGCGCTGAATTCGACCTGCTACATCATGACCAGCTTTCATACGCACAGTCGCACGGCCAACGATATCCCAAAGGACCGACCCAATACATAGGATATCAGGCTTCTCAACGGTGCGTTTATCTAAGGTCTTTGATGTCATGCCTCTGATCTGACACGCAGTTTGCGAGGCGTCCAGCCCCAGGTCTTGGCGAAGTTGGGCGAATCAGGCTATCTAAACAGGCTGTCATATTTAGGTTGCCAAACATGAATACCGAACAAAGTCGTAAAGCGGCTCATAATAAGCGTGTGCGCGCGGCATTGCTGGCCAAAGCGGCCCCACTGTTCCGCGAAAAAGGTCCCGATGGGGTAGGGATCGACGAGGTCATGGGGCGTGCAGGCCTGACACGTGGGGCGTTTTACGCGCATTTTCCGTCAAAGGAAGCCGTATTTTTAGAGTCTCTGCACCAAACAACGCCTTTGCTGCAAAATCTTGAACGGCGCGTCTCGCAAGACCAAAAGGGCTTGCTCGCAGAGATGCGAGGTGTTTTTGACAATTATCTGTCACCCAACAACCCTACACCACAAGCTCTGCGTTGCACATTGGCGGGCTTGGCAATGGATGTTGCGCGATCCAATACCGAAGCACGCGCAACCTTTGAAGCAATCCACTTGGCCGTCCGCGTAGAGATGGCGCGTGGCCAGGACGTGCATCATGATGACGTCATCGTGCAAGCCGCCCTAGCGCTAGCCGTTGGGTCGGCCGCGATGGCCGCGGCTCAAAACACTGAGACCGGCCGCGCCGCGATTCTGGAAGCCGGGCAGGCCGGTGTTCAGGACTTGCTCGATGGGTTCGCCGCCGAAGATGTCGCGCCCGTGGCACCGATTACAGCCCCCGAAGTCCCCGCCGTCATTGCCACAGCAAGCACGCATGTCCAACGTGCAGAAACGATGCCTCCGCCGCGACCAGCTATGCTGCCACCGCTTTCAGGTGAACTCACACCGCATCCGCCACGACCACAAATTGCACCGCGTGCAATAGAGCCGGAACGCAAAGGCGCTTGGGCATGGGTCAAACGTAAATTTCTTTGATCCAAGGGATCCACTTGCGCGCCCTGCGGCAATGCCGTAAGGCGCGCATACTTCACAGGCAGAGCTTGGGCCGCGCGGGGAGACATCCCGCAACGTCCGCCGGTTGAGGTCCGAGAAATCGGCCTCTGACGCTCTGCCGAGGCGCAAACCGGAAAGGAAACTTGGACATGGCGCTCCCTGAATTTACTCTGCGTCAGCTTTTGGAAGCTGGCGTTCACTTCGGCCACCAGACACAGCGGTGGAATCCCCGCATGGCTCCGTTCATCTATGGTGATAAGAACGGCATCCATATCTTTGATTTGACACAGACTTTGCCAATGCTGGACGCTGCGTTGAACGCAGTGCGCGACACGGTTGCAAAGGGCGGGCGCGTGCTTTTCGTTGGCACCAAGCGTCAAGCTGCTGGCCCTGTGGCTGATGCGGCTGAGCGGTGTGCGCAATACTACATGAACCACCGTTGGCTCGGCGGTACGCTGACCAACTGGAAGACCGTTTCAAACTCTATCAAGCGTCTGAAGGACATTGACGAGAAGATGGAAACCGGCGCTGCTGGCGGCATGACCAAGAAAGAGCGCCTCGGCATGGAGCGCGACCAAGGCAAGCTTCAGGCTTCGCTTGGTGGTATCCGCGAAATGGGTGGTGTTCCTGATCTGCTGTTCGTCATCGACGTGAACAAAGAAGACTTGGCCATCGCAGAAGCGAAAAAGCTGGGCATTCCCGTTGTTGCGATCGTGGACAGCAACTGCTCGCCCGACGGCATCGACTATATCATCCCCGGCAACGACGACGCATCGCGCGCAATCGCACTTTATTGCGATCTGGTCAGCCGCGCAGCCCTTGACGGCATGTCCGCACAGCTGGGTGCCGCCGGTGTTGATCTGGGCGAAATGGAAGCGGGTCTTGAGGAAGAAGTTGTGGCGGAAGCTGCACCCGAAGCCGAGGCCGCTGCTGAGGGCTAAGCCTTTCGCATTGTTATGAAATTGTGACACGCCCGGGCTTTATTGTCCGGGCATTACCCAATTAAGGAGAGACCGGGATGGCGATTACCGCTGCAATGGTGAAAGAACTGCGCGACACCACGGGTGCGGGCATGATGGACGCAAAAAAAGCGCTGACCGAAACCGATGGCGATATGGAAGCCGCTGTCGATTGGTTGCGCACCAAAGGCCTCGCGAAGGCCGCGAAGAAATCCGGGCGCACGGCTGCTGAAGGTCTTGTTGCCGTCGCCGTTGACGGCGGAACAGCCGTTGCAATCGAGGTGAACTCCGAGACGGACTTCGTTGGAAAGAATGCAGAATTCCAGGAGATGGTCTCGAGCTTCGCCAAAGCCGCTGTGGCGGTTGACGATGTCGAAGCCCTGGGGGCCGCGACCATCGATGGCAAAGCCGTCTCCGACATCCTGACCTCGAAAATTGCGACAATCGGCGAGAACATGTCGCTGCGCCGCATGGCAAAGGTCACCGGCGAAACCGTCGTGTCCTACGTTCACAACGCAGCGGCAGATGGCATGGGCAAGATCGGCGTTCTGGTCGCATTGAATGGCGCTGACAATGGCATCGGCAAGCAGATCGCGATGCATGTCGCAGCGGCGAACCCTGCATCTTTGTCCGAAGCAGATCTCGACCCGGCTGTGGTCGAAAAAGAAAAGACCGTTCAGATGGATATCGCACGCGAATCCGGCAAGCCAGAAGCTGTGATCGAGAAGATGATCGTTGGCCGGATGAAGAAGTTCTTGTCCGAGGTAACTCTGTTGAACCAGCAGTTCGTGGTTAACCCAGACCTGACGGTTGCAGCCGCAGCCAAAGAAGCTGGCGTCGAAGTCCTGGGCTTTGTACGCATGGAAGTCGGCGAAGGCATCGAGAAAGAGACCGAGGATTTCGCCGCAGAAGTTGCGAAAACCATGAAGGGCTAAACTGCCCAAAAATCGTTTGGAAGAGGGGCCTTAGGGCCCCTTTTTCATGTGGTGCATCAGCCCTTGAGATGCCCAATCAAAGCCTCAACCGCCAAGACATATGACGTCACGCCAAAGCCTGCGATCTGGCCAATTGCCACCGGTGCGATGTGGCTGTGATGGCGGAACCGCTCTCTGGCGTGAATATTAGACATATGAACTTCGACAACAGGAAGCTCGACCGACGAAATTGCATCGCGTAGCGCAACTGAGGTATGTGTATAAGCCCCAGCGTTAAGGATAATGCCGTCTTGCGCGCCTTTGGCAGCGTGAATCGCGTCAATCAAAGCGCCTTCATGGTTCGATTGCAGGCATTTAACCTCAAAACCATGTGCCTGCGCAGCCTTTGAACAAAGCGCCTCCACATCGGCGAGCGTCGCATGTCCGTAGACCTCGGGCTGACGGGTGCCAAGCAGATTGAGGTTCGGGCCATTTAGAACAAGAAGAGCAGGCATAGGCAGCATCCTTTTTCTTTTCCTAACGGGACGCAGCATCACTTGTCGAGGGTTTGGTGTGTCACACAGTGTCCAGTATTCGAGGTAAGACGCCTAGGCGATTGTAATTAAAGGAATATGAGCAAGTTCATATCATGCCATATTTAACATAATCATGATTATACGACATACAGATACACCCAAAACATCTATGACAGCGCCGTGACCCAGAGGATTGTTGCATCATCATCGCTGATCGAGATCACGTTATGCCCCATCGTTGCGTCGTAATATGCGCTATCTCCGCGCCGCATCTCGATTGGCTCATAGAACTCTGTGATCAAACGGATCGCGCCCGTCAGCACATACAGAAACTCTTCCCCATCATGGCGCACCCAGCCATCGAACTCGTCAAAGCTGCGTGCTCTGATCCGTGCTCGGTATGGAAGCATGGCTTTCTTGGTTAACGCGTTGGCGAGCATCTCGTGCTCATAGGTGGTCGTTGGATATGCGACACCCTGCCCGCTCAACGTCGCGGACAATCGGCCAGTCACTTGCCCCGCTTTCGGCGGCGTGAACAGCTGCGGCACCGTGATCTCCAGACCGCCGGCCAGCTTCTTCAGCGCATCAAAGGTCGGCGACATTTGCCCGTTTTCGATCTTGGACAAGGTAGAGCGCGCCAAACCCGCCTGACGTGCGGCCTGTTCCAGCGTTAACTGTCTTTCCTTGCGCAACGCCCGAACGCGCGCGCCCAGATCAAGCGGCTCGACCGCAGGCCCCTCGCCGTTTTCGCGCGCCAATTTAATCAAGCTCGGTTCATTCTGATCATGGGTCATGCCTGCTTGTGCCTGCAAACAATCGGCCAAGGCAAGACCAGCAATGCAGCCTGATCGCCACGCGATTGACAGCCGCCGACGAAGCCCCCATGCACCATGGAACATCACACCTGCGCCAAAGGTCCTCGCATGATCAAGCTCGACATTATTTCTGACCCGGTCTGCCCTTGGTGCTATATCGGCAAAACCGAACTTGACCTGGCCTTGGCCGAGCGCCCGGACCACCCGTTCACAATCGAATGGCACCCCTACCAATTGAACCCGGGCATGCCTGCCGAGGGCATGGACCGCAAAGATTATCTTGAACACAAGTTTGGCGGACGAGATGGAGCCATGCGCGCCTATGCACCCGTCCTGGAGCGCGCTGAAGCACTTGATCTCAATATAGATTTTGCCGCAATTCCGCGGCAGCCAAATACGCTGAATGCACACCGCCTGATCCATTGGTCCGGGCTGGAAGGCAAACAACAAGCGGTCGTTTCAGCCATTTTCCGATCGTATTTCAATGATGGTGGCGATATCGGCTCTCGTGCAACGCTTATCTCGATTGGCGAGGCCTGCGATATGGACCGCACGATGCTTGAACGCCTGTTTTTGGGGGATGCGGATCAGGGCGAAACCCGCGCGCGCGACAGTCACGCGCGCGAGCGTGGTGTAACCGGAGTGCCTTGTTTCATCATTGCAAATGCGCATGTTCTGCAAGGAGCACAGCCAAAAGCTCTTTGGATTCAAGTCATTGATGAGCTCATCGAAAATATGAAGAGCAACATAGATTGAACACAGGATCCGCTCCACCGCCCAAACGCCTAGGCCAACTCGAATTTATCGCCTTAATGGGCATCTTGTTTGCATCTGTCGCATTCTCCATCGATGCGATGCTGCCAGCCCTACCAAACATCGCAAATGAGCTGATCCCAAGGTCACCGAATTCTGCACAGCTGATCATCACCTCTTTCGTCATCGGAATGGGCATCGGAACACTGATTGCGGGCCCGCTCAGCGACAGTTTCGGCCGCAGATCAGTAATCATGATCGGGGCCAGCCTATATGTTCTTGGCGCGCTTGTCGCCTGGGGCGGCGAAACGCTGGAAATGGTCCTCATCGGTCGGGCGCTGCAAGGTCTTGGAGCAGCCGGGCCACGCGTGGTCGCGCTTGCCATCGTTCGAGATCTGTATGAAGGGCGACAAATGGCGCGGATCGTTTCCTTCGCAATGATGGTCTTTACCCTCGTGCCGGCGGTCGCTCCGTTGATTGGGTCGTTAATCATTGCCGAGTTCGGCTGGCGCGCGATTTTCCCTGCCTTCATCGCCTTTTCGGTGTTGTCTGTAGGGTGGTTAATGGCGCGCCAACCAGAAACGCTGCCAAAGACGAAACGACGCCCCTTCTCATTCGCCCCGTTCCGTCTGGCTGTGATTGAGGTTATGTCGCACCGCGCAGTTGTCCTAAGCATCGCAACGCAAACTATTGTTTATGGGATGCTTTTCGGTGCAATCGCGTCCGTCCAACCGATCTTCGACATCACCTTCGACCGGGCGACGTCCTTCCCGTATTGGTTCGGCGTACTTGCCCTAATCTCAGCCGTGCCGAGCTTGGTTAATGCAGCCATCGTCGTCCGGTTTGGGATGCGCCGACTAATCCGAATTGCGCTGATGGTCCAGTGCGTGATCTCAGCTTTGACACTTGCCACAATGGCAGTCCCTTCCCTAAGCATCGATGCACAGTTCTTCATCTACTATGCGTGGATGGTGAGCCTTTTCAGCATGTTAGGCTTCACAATAGGCAACCTGAACGCCTTGGCTTTGCAACCGATGGGGCATATCGCAGGCACAGCCAGCTCGGTGATGAGCGCGATTGCGACACTTGCGGGGGCGGTGATTGGCGCGCCGCTTGGCTTGGTTTTCAATGGCACAGCGATCCCTTTGGCCGCGGGTGTGCTCGTTCTTGGGCTGGTCGCCTGGGGCATCATGCGGATCATGCCCAACACACTGGATTAAGCCTACTTTTTCCCAAGCTTCGCTTCCGCAGCAAGGTCGCGCGCAATTGCAAAAGCGCCCTTTATCTTGTCGCTGTCTTTCGCCCAATCGCGGCGCACAATAATCTTGTTATCCTTAACCTTCGCCAATCCCTGCTGCGCTTGAATGAAGCTCACCAGCCCTGCCGGATTGGCAAATTTGTCGTTATGAAACTGGATCACGGCCCCTTTTGGCCCGCCATCGAGGCGCGCGATCCCGGCGCGTTTGCACATTGCCTTGATGCGAACAACAAGCAGCAATGTGTTGACCTCCTTAGGTAATTTTCCAAATCGATCGATGAGTTCTGCCGCAAAGCCTTCAAGTTCCACTTTGGTGGAAAGGTGCGACAGCCGGCGGTACAGACCCAGGCGTACATCAAGATCGGCCACGTACTCTGATGGGATCAAAACCGGCACGCCAAGGTTAATGCTCGGGGCCCATTGGTCGTCGGTCTCGGCCAATCCGTCCATCGTACCGGAGCGGATCTGCGCAATCGCATCTTCGAGCATCGATTGATAAAGTTCATATCCGACATCGCGAAATTGACCCGATTGCTCATCGCCCAACAGGTTCCCTGCCCCACGAATATCGAGGTCTTGGCTCGCCAGCGTGAAACCAGCACCAAGTGTATCGAGGCTCGACAGCACCTTAAGCCGCTTTTGTGCAGTCGTGGTTAATTTCATCCGAGGCTTCGTCGTCAGATATGCATAAGCCCTTGTTTTTGAACGCCCCACCCGACCTCTAATCTGATACAGCTGGCTCAGCCCGAACATATCGGCGCGGTGCACAATCATGGTATTCGCGGTCGGAATATCGAGGCCGGATTCGACAATCGTCGTTGCCAGCAAAACATCATATTTTCCGTCATAAAATGCGTTCATACGGTCATCGAGATCACCAGCCGCCATTTGACCATGCGCTGTAATCACAGAAATCTCCGGCACCTGTTCTCGTAAAAACGCTTCAATTTCAGGAAGATCGCTGATCCGTGGGACCACGTAAAAACTCTGCCCCCCCCGATAGTGCTCACGCAGCAAAGCCTCCCGGATCGTCACGGCATCAAACTCGCTCACATAGGTGCGGATCGCCAGTCGGTCGACTGGTGGCGTGCCAATGATCGACAAATCCCGGACACCAGACAGCGACAATTGCAACGTTCTCGGGATCGGCGTCGCCGTCAAGGTTAGGACATGTATGTCGCTGCGCAATTCTTTCAGGCGTTCTTTATGGTTAACACCGAAATGCTGCTCCTCATCAATGATCAGAAGTCCGAGATTGGCAAAGCGAATTTGCTTTGACAGCAACGCATGTGTGCCAATGGCAATATCAACCGAGCCCGCCGCAATCCGGGACCGCGTGTCCGTCGCGGCCTTTGCCGGAACAAAGCGAGACAACGGCCTTATCTCTAAGGGAAAACCTCGGAAACGCTCGCTAAAGCTTTGATAATGTTGACGGGCAAGCAAAGTGGTTGGCGCAATGACCGCGACCTGAACACCTGACAACGCCGCAATGAAGGCAGCGCGCATCGCCACTTCGGTCTTGCCAAACCCAACATCGCCGCAGATCAATCGGTCCATCGGCTGACCAGACGACATGTCTGTGATCACATCATGGATCGCCGAGAGTTGGTCATCGGTTTCCTGATATGGGAAGCGCGCGGCAAAATCCTCCCACATTTCTGGGGGCGGCTCCAGAACAGGAGCACGCCGCAACGCGCGTTCGGCAGCGATGCGGATCAAGCGATCGGCCATCATGCGGATACGCTCTTTCAGGCGTGCCTTCTTGGCCTGCCAAGCCCCACCACCGAGTTTGTCCAGCAGCCCCTGCTCTTGTCCGAACTTCGATAGAAGCTCTATGTTTTCAACAGGAAGATACAGTCTGTCACCGCCCGCATATTCCAGATGCAGACATTCATGCGGGGCACCAGCCGCTGTAACGGTCTCGAGCCCTTGGTAAAGGCCGACGCCATGATCGACATGTACGACCAAATCCCCGAGGCTCAGGCTATTGGCTTCTTGAAGGAAATTCTCAGCGCGGCGCGTGCGCTTGGGAGATCGGATCAGACGATCGCCCAGCACGTCCTGCTCGGAAATCATCGTTAACATCTGACCGTCAGACAGCTTAACCTCAAAGCCCTGATCCAAGGTCCAAACAACTGCGAATACACCTTGTTTGGGCCTGTCACGCAGGTCTTTTGCTTCCAGAAGCTCTGACAAACCATGGTCGTCAAGAAGCCCTATCAGGCGCTCCCTAGCACCCTCTGACCAAGACGCAAGCCCTACAGGCCCCTCTTCAGACCGCGCCTTAATATATCCCACCAAAGTATCAAAAAGGTTCACGTTTTCCAGTTTACGCTCGGGGGCGAAACTGCGCCCCAAGCGTCCACCTACATCGACCACCCCTAACCCTGTGGGTTGTGGCAAGGGTGCCAATTGCACCACCCGGTGGCCGTCAAAAGACGACCACAACTCGGCCTCGTTAAGATAAAGCAACCCCGGTGGACACGGTTTGTAAACTGTATCCAGTCTGCCCTTTTGGCTCATCGCCAAGCGCCGCGTCTCGTATTGATCCTCTATTCCATCCCAACGCGCGAGATGTGCGGCAACAAGTTGGTCATCAAGAACCACGCTCGCGCCCGGCAGATACGCTATCATTGACGCCAGTTCATCGTGAAAGAACGGCAGCCAATGCTCCATCCCTGACTGTTTGCGCCCGGCGCTGATTGCTTCATAGAGAGGATCATCACTGCCTGCCGCGCCAAATTCGATCCGATAATTCTGGCGAAACCGCGTGATCGACGGCTCGTCCAAGATCACTTCTGAGACGGGAGATAATTCGATCCGGTCCAAGCTGGCTGCACTGCGCTGCGTCTCGGGATCGAATCTGCGTATTCCATCCAAGACATCCCCAAAAAAGTCCAAGCGAACAGGACTTTCATGTCCCGGCGGGAAGACGTCAATTAATCCGCCTCGCAGCGCGAAATCGCCAGCCTCGACCACATTTGGCGCTTGCACAAAGCCCATACGTGCCAAGAACCCACGCAGAGCGCCAACATCAACCTGTGTGCCGACATCCAATGAAAAACTCGATTGGCGCAACAGATCCGGCGCAGGAACACGCTGCGTCACAGCATTCAGTGTGGTTAATACAACCAATCCGCCAGCTGGCGCGGTGCTCAATCGCGCCAAAACCGCCATGCGCGCTGCCGAAATATCAGCGTTCGGCGAGACACGATCATAGGGCAAGCAGTCCCAAGCCGGGAATTGCAGAACCGCCTGGGACGGGTCCCAGACCGCCAAAGCCTTAGCCATGGCGTCGAGACGTTTGTCATCGCGCAACACGACCAAAACAGGGCCTGTACCAGCCTTGATCTCGCGCAGGACCATGAGCGCGTCAACGCCTTCTGGCGCGCCAGACAATGTAACGGTCGCGCGGCAGTCGGTGGATATAGAATTCGGGGTCAAAGCCATGAAGGCGCACTTACCGCGCAGCGGTGCCATGTCAACCGCTCTGTCACAGGATTAAGGTTAACCGCCCAAAACAGATGCGTTCATCGTCTGGAAGATACCCCAGAAAGCCGTAACAAAAATAGAAACGAAACCAATCGCTTGCGTGATTGTTCGGTGCTTGCGCAAACGGCGTATCAGATCGAAACCATGCGTGTCTCTTTCACAAACCTGCCGTGCTGTGCGTTGTGCGACAACATTCACCAAGGTAAACGGCAAGGCGAGAAAGAACAGCGCCTGACACACTTCCGCGCCATAGAGAAACCCCAGAAGTCCCAACATGCTTAATGCGGTTGCGGCAACGCCCGTCAAGATAACACCCGCTGCCCCTGTGAACTGCAACAGCCTGTTTGCATTGATCCGCGCCAGCGCTTCCACATCTAACATTGCTTGGCCGCCATGTTTTGCGGCCCGTTGCACCATATCGAACGGCACACCGATCACGAAATGGCTCATGACGGACCAAAATACGGCCAATACAATCCAGAACCACATCGAACTGAACGAGTGGGTGTCAATCAACAGAAAGACGGTCTCGAAAATATCCAATCACCCTGCCCTTATTGCCAAATGCTAGCGCGCGCTCTGATGGCACGTCTTTATGCAGACATTAAGGCCGATCTGGCGCACAAGCCAGTGCCAGCTTGCGACTTGAGCACATCCGCGTTTCGTGCAAGCCATGCTACATCGCAAAATGAGGCGTACACAGATGATCCCGACGCAAGGCCCCTTCCCGATCACGCGATTTCGCAGGATGCGCGCGAGCCCCGCGTTGCGCGCGCTAAGCCGCCAAAACACGTTGACGGTCGATGATTTTATCTGGCCTGTCTTCGTTCGCGATGGCGAGGACATTACGGAACCGGTCCCCTCCATGCCAGGCGTTAACCGACTTTCGGTCGACAGACTGGTCGACGCTGCCGCAGAAGCCGCAGCCCTCGGCATCCCTGCGATTTGCATCTTTCCCTACACAGATCCCTCTTTAAAAACAGAGTATTGCGAGGAAGCCTGGAACCCCGACAACCTCTCAAATCGCGCGATACGGGCGATTAAGTCCGCAGTGCCAAATATCGCCGTCATGACCGATGTCGCGCTCGATCCCTACAATTCGAACGGCCATGATGGCATCGTGCGCGACGGCGTCATCGTGAATGACGAGACGGTCGAGGCGCTGGTTAAAATGGCGCTCGCTCAAGCCGATGCGGGCGCGGATATTCTTGGGCCATCTGACATGATGGACGGACGTATCGGTGCCATGCGCGCCGCGCTCGAAGCTGCCGGCCACCAGAACGTGACGATCCTGTCCTATGCGGCAAAATATGCCAGCGCCTATTACGGCCCGTTTCGTGATGCGGTCGGGGCCTCTGGTGCGTTGAAAGGCGACAAGAAGACCTATCAAATGGATCCCGGCAATTCAGATGAGGCGCTTCGTTTGATCCAGCGCGATCTGACCGAAGGGGCTGATATGGTGATGGTGAAGCCTGGAATTGCCTATTTGGATATATGTCGACGTGTCAAAGATACGTTTGGTGTGCCTACATACGCTTATCAAGTTTCGGGTGAATACGCGATGATTGAGGCCGCGTCTGCGAACGGTTGGATCGATGGCGATGCCGTGATGCTTGAAAGCCTGATGGCGTTCAAGCGTGCCGGATGTGACGGAATTCTAACCTACTTTGCCCCCCGTGCCGCAAGAGCCCTGCAGGATCGGTGAATTATCGCTGAGCTATGTGCCTGTTACGTGACAGATGCTGCTTGATCGAGTAGCCTGTGGATAACTGTCCGTTAGAGGCAGCAATCAGGCAGATATCAGAGGTTGAGCGGATGACTGAATATATGACCAGACGTGCAGTATTGGCGGGTTCAGGTGCGACGCTGTTGGGTGTCGCAGGATGTACCACCGTCAGCGGAAGTCAACAGCGGGGGCAGCGGATCGACCAGCGTGTCGATGCGGCCTTGAACTATCTTTACACAAATGTTGCGGGCGCGCGAGAATTGGCGACGAGAGCGTCCGGCATTTTGGTCATGCCCTTGGTGACTGAGGCAGGGTTTGGAATCGGCGGTTCCTATGGGCGAGGCGCTCTGCGTGTCCAGCAAGCCACGGTGGACTACTACTCCGCGGCATCCGGCAGCTTCGGATTTCAAATCGGAGCGCAGCAATACGCACACGCCTTGTTTTTCATGACAAATCAAGCGCTTGAGGCTTTTCGAGCGTCAAACGGGTTTTCGGTCGGCGGTGATCTGGAATATGCATTCACCAGTCGAGGGGGGGCGATAACGGCCGATACCACGACGATCCGCAGCCCAGTCATCGCCGTTGTGTTTGGGCAAGCAGGTTTGATCGCGGGCGCAACTCTAGAGGGGACCAAATACACACGCATTTTCCCGTAAGCGTTCGCGTTTACCTTTCTAATGCATTATTTGGCCATCCCTTTGACACGCGGCCATCAAAGGCATAGCACGACGGCCTGATCTGCGTTCACTGCTGTCTGAGGTGCCATGCCTACCGTTTTCCGCTGGCTCGTCCGGCTTTTCTTGGGCTCGTTAACCCTAACGGTGCTTGCCTTGTTTGGCGTTTACTATTTTGCCAGCAGATCTCTGCCCGATTATGATGCGGAACTCGCGGTTGAGGGTCTGGAAGCGCAGCTGGAAATTGTCCGCGATACTGCAAATGTGCCGCATATCTTGGGTCAATCCGATGCGGACAGCTTTTTCGGCCTTGGCTTCGTGCATGCTCAAGACCGACTTTGGCAAATGACAGTGATGCGGCGCACTGCTCAAGGCAAATTGTCTGAGATCTTTGGCACAGCGACGGTCCGCGTTGATGCATTGATGCGGCGGCTCGACATTGCAGGGGCTGCGCGCAGCTCTGTTGCGGCACAAACACCCGAAGCGCGCGCTGCGCTTGAAGCTTATGCTGCGGGGGTCAACGCACGCATTAACCAAGTCAACACGCAAGCTTTGGGACGCGGTGCGCCGGAATTCTTTCTGTTTCCCCCCGAAATATCTCCATGGCAGCCCGAAGATTCCCTTGCGATCTTAAAGCTAATGGCGTTGCAACTGACGGATCACTTGCCAAACGAGGTTCTACGCGCCCGTACGTCGTTGGCCTTACCCGCCGAACGTGTCGCAGACATATTGCCCGATGCCCCAGGCGACGGCGTGATGGCGCTGCCCGACTACGCCGCGCTTGTGCCGGGCCTTAACAAAGACTTGGCCTTTGCATCCCTTGACACCCTGCTTCAGCCAGACCGCTTTCATCCCGTGCCTTCCCCAGGAAAAGGCGGTGCATCAAATGCTTGGGCCGCAGCTCCCACGCGCGTCGCCTCCGGCGGCACGCTCCTTGCCAATGATCCGCACCTCGAGCTGACAGCGCCTGCGATCTGGTATTTGGCACGCGTTAACCTCTCAACCGGCGATATCATCGGCGGGACAATACCCGGTTTGCCCCTGGTGCTCGTCGGCAGGTCAAGCGATTTTGGCTGGGGCGTGACCGCTTCATATGTGGACGATCAAGATGTAATTCTTGAGCGTTTGGACCCCAACCAATCCGATCACTACCTATCGCCAAATGGCAGCAGAGCGTTTGAAACACGTCGATCCGTGATAACAGTCGCCGACGCCGCACCGATAACTTTAACCCTGAGATGGAGCGCAAATGGCCCAATCTTGACAGGCTCTGATTTCAACTTGAATGTGATCACGCCAGAAGGTCATGTGCCAGCTTTGCTCTGGACGGGCCTTGATCCGCAAGACACATCGTTCAGTTCCGTTTTCAACATCATGCAGGCTGCCTCCATTCCGGGTGCCATGGCCGCAGGGCGTGATCACATTGCTCCGGCCGTGAACCTCATTCTCGCAGATCAGAGTCGGATTGGGCTTCAAGTGATCGGCAGGCAGCCCAATCGATCCGTTGATCACAGATCTGAAGGACGCCTTCCAACCTTCGGAATAGACACAGAAAACCTATGGCTCGGCTACCGTCCCTATAGAGACAATCCGCGTGTACTATCACCTGCGAGCGGCATTGTGGGCAATACAAATAATCGCACCGTGGATCGTCCTTTTCCCGGCCATTTGTCCCACCACTGGGGCGACACGCAACGCATTCAACGCTGGAGCCGCCTGATGCAAGCACGCGAGGTGCATACCCGCGACAGCTTTATTGAGGCACAACTTGATAGCGTCAGCCCTGCCGCGCGAACCCTCCTGCCATTGATCGCGCGAGATCTTTGGTTCGCAGATGAGGCCGCCCCAAGCGGGACCCCCGAGCGGTTGCGTCAGGATGCGCTGCGGCTACTCGCCGATTGGAACGGCGCAATGAACGAGCATTTGCCTGAACCGCTCATCTACGCAGCTTGGGTCAGACATCTGAACCAGCTTCTCATCCGAGATGCGCTCGGACCGCTTGCTGACGCGTATGCCGTGCCTAACCCGTTGTTTATTGAACGTGTTTTCCGTGATACTGGTGGCGCTTCTGAATGGTGCGATCTCAGCCAATCCAGCCGGGTCGAAGACTGCACAGAAATAGCAAGACGCGCCCTCGACGCGGCATTGCTGGACCTGTCTGAGAGCTATGGCGCAGCAATTGCAAGCTGGCGTTGGGGTGACGCACATCAAGCAACCCACGATCATCAAGCGTTGGGCGGTCAGTCTTGGCTCAGCGGCGTCGTTAATATACGCCAATCCACCAGCGGCGGCGATCACACCTTAATGCGCGGACAAACTAAGGGAGACGGCCCAGAGCCGTTTCTAAACACCCATGCCGCAGGATATCGTGGCGTCTATGACTTCAACGATCCCGATAGTTCGCTATTTGTGATCGCAACGGGACAATCCGGCCATCCGCTGTCGCGTCACTACGACGATCTGGCCGAGTTTTGGCGCCGCGGCGAATATGTGCGTATGTCTCTGGATACTGATCTGGCGCGTGCCGGGGCGACAGGGGTCACAACCTTAAGCCCAATCAATCAATAGATATCAGAACATTATGGATCATACCTAAGACAGAGCTTGAAATGCAGATTTCTGCGCGGGCGTCCATTCCACAAGAAAATGCGCACCCTCATCATCCGAGCGTTCTTCCAAGACCAACGATTTTTCAAACAGCCAAGCCCGCTGCTTCGCATCTTTCCAGCCCAGAAAAACACGGTCGCGGCTGACGGATGGTTTGATCCGAGCCGAAATCGCATCCACCAACGCATCGATTCCAGTGCCATCAAGCGACGAAATAACCTGCACCTCATGCCGCCGCGCAGCAACCTGAGACAAGGTCTCGCGCGCATCGGCGGCAAGCAAATCCGACTTGTTCCAAACCTCGATGACCGGCACGCCCTCGCCAACTCCAAGCGTTGCCAATATCTCGCGTACATCTTCCGCCTGCTCATCGCTTTGCGGATGCGCAATATCGCGCACATGACAGATCAGATCAGCGGCGAGCACCTCTTCGAGAGTCGCGCGAAACGATGCGACCAATTCGGTCGGCAAATCAGAAATGAATCCGACGGTGTCGGACAGGATAACATCTGTCCCGTTTGACAGCTGAACAGACCGCATTGTTGGGTCCAAGGTGGCAAACAGCATGTCTTTCGCCATCACCGAAGCGCCAGTCAACATATTGAAAAGCGTTGACTTTCCAGCATTCGTATAGCCGACCAGTGCGACAATTGGAAAGGGCACTTTCGCGCGCGCTGCCCGGTGTAATTCGCGGGTCTTTACCACACGCGACAGCTGACGGCGCAGCCGGGTTGCCGCATCATCAATGGCGCGCCTATCCGCTTCGATCTGTGTCTCACCCGGTCCGCCAACAAAGCCGAGGCCACCGCGCTGACGCTCTAGATGGGTCCAAGACCGTACAAGACGCGTGCGCTGATAGCTCAATGCGGCCAATTCGACCTGCAGAACCCCTTCACGGGTCGCGGCTCGATCCGCGAAGATTTCTAGGATTAAACCTGTTCGATCAAGGATCTTGACCTTCCACACCTTCTCAAGATTCCGCTGTTGCACCGGCGTAAGCGGCCCATCGATCAGAACCAACTCAACATCATTCTCTTTGAGCCGAATGCCGAGTTCCTTAACCTTACCAGAGCCAAACAAGTATCCCGGCTGTGGCTTGGAAAGCTTAACAATTTCTGAACCTTGCACATCAAAGCCCGGCAAGGCATCAGCCAAAGACACGGCTTCCTCAAGCGCGAAGTCAGGATTCCGACGCGATCTATTATTGGTCAATTCTGGGTGGATCACCCATCCCCGCGTGATCTGCGGGCCATGGTCTTGGAACTGGGTCAGATCAGTCCTCACCCTCATAAAGGCTAATGGGCTGCGTTGGCATCACGGTCGAAATCGCATGTTTATAAACAAGCTGGCTTTGACCATCACGACGCAACAGCACGCAGAAATTATCAAACCAAGTGATAACCCCCTGAAGTTTAACACCATTAATCAAAAACACTGTGACGGGAACCTTTGTCTTCCGGACATGATTCAGGAACGCGTCTTGAAGATTTTGTCGGTCATTTGCCATGGGTCTTGCGCCTTCTGTCCTGACTCCGGGTGCCATCACCTCTTCGGGTGCGTGCGTATGGGGATAATATCCTTTCGCGCCAATGATTCCAGAGCCAATATCAGGGTTTTAGCGGCAAATCCGCTCAAGAGCGCCAGAAATCAGGGTTAAGAAGCGCGATAATGGCTAATGTTTCGAGGCGACCCAGCACCATCGCTGCGGAAATGATTAACTTTGCCGCATCTGGAAGCGCTGCATATGAAATCGGATCGCTGCCTGCAATCGTGGCGACTGGGCCCGTTGTCGATAAGGCCGCAACGGCGAGGATCACAGCTTCTTCGAAGCTCAAACCCGTCGCCGCCAATCCGGTCATCACCACCGCGATCGAAAGTGCAAAGATCATGAAGAAGACCCACGCGATCGATGCGCCTTCCCGTCGCATACGCCGCGCCATTTGCCCTTGGCCACCGATGGAAGAAGGATGCACCAGACGGTCCATTTCCCTCAACCCATGCTTGTAGAGCGCATAGACCCGAAGCAGCTTCACACCGCCTGCCGTGGTCGCGACACCGCCGCCCATCACTGCCATTCCTGCAAGCAACAAGCCCGGCGTGCCAAGACCTGACCAGTCGCGTGCAGCAGACCAAGACTGCGATTCAAATCCAGTGGTGGTCAGAAATGAAGCAACTGTGAACACCCCGCCCCAAAGGGCCGGAAGCGCGCGGTGATCAAGCGTTTCTTCAACATCAAGTGCACCAAAAAAATGCCTTACAAACAGAATTGTAGGCAACGAAATGATCAACAGCAATGCAATGCGCAACTCTCGATCTGACGCGATCAATCTCCACATTGGGGCACTAAAACCGCCTAGAAAACTCCGCCGCGTTATCGCGAAAACGAAAAAGAGGAGGATCAAAACTTCGCCCCAGGTTCCACTTGGACTTTGTGCAAAACTCGGCAGGGATGTAATCCCGCTCGTGGCAATCGTGGACATGGCGTGGATCGCGCCGATCACCGGCGGATCCCCCGCTAGAACCAAGAGCAACCACAATACGGCGGTAAGTCCGGTATAGACAGGGAACAACCTTAGAGTGTAACGCAACAGCCGTGCCGTAGGGTCAATATCATCTCGCACATCCCGCCGCATCGCGCCTGTACCGGCCTCTTGCGCCGATGTGACCTCAAACCCGCCCAATGTCATCGGTGCGAGGATGGCAAAGGCGGTGATCCAGATCAGAAAGCCCCCCATCCAACCGATCAACGCACGCCAAATATGCACGGCCAAAGGCAGGCGCGTCGCCTCAAAAACCGTTGCCCCGGTCGTGGTTAACGACGACACCATCTCAAAATAGACGTTAATAAACCGCGTGTTGGGCACCGCTTCGGAAAACGGCACCGCAAGCATCAAAGGCAACACGGTAAACGTCGCCACCAAGGCCAATAGGTGGGAACGCGCGCCATTCTGGGGTTGGTATCGCGCCGTTGCCAAGCCCACCAAGACCGTGAGCGTCAAGAACAAAATCGCTCCATAGAAGAACGGGCGCGCCGTTGCAAAATCTTCGACCGCAAAGGCCGCCAGAGCCGGCACAAACATCGCCAACGCACCAATCCCGGCGAGCAGCACAATCAGCGGCAATCCTAGGATCGCCCGCATCAGAAAAAGTCGATTGAGACTTGGAAAAGGCGTTCAACTTCAGGCACATCTGCAGCGAGGCTAAAAATAACGAGCACATCGCCTTCAAGCACGCGCAAGCCCCCCGTGGGCTTCAAGACCTTGTCACCCCGCGCCACAGCCCCGACCAAGACACCTTCCGGAAAGTCGATATCCCGAATTTCCTTGCCCGCCATGGGCATCGTCGACAGCACTTGCGCCTCAATGACTTCCGCTTCTGCATCGCCAAGCGAATAGACACCGCGTACACGCCCATGCCGCACATGGCGCAGGATCGAGCTGACCGTCGTCGCGCGCGGGTTGATATAGGCATCAATTTCCAGCGGCCCAAGCAATGGAACGAGGCTGGGATCATTCAGCAGCGCAATGGTCATGGCAGACCCAGCAGATTTTGCACGCACGGCGGCCAGCAGATTAACTTTGTCATCATCGGTTACGGTTAACACCGCATCCGCGCGCTCGATATTCGCCTCGCTCAACAGCTCCATATCGAGGCCATCTCCATTCAAGACAATAGTGCGTTCAAGTGCATCTGCGGCCCGTTCCGCAGTTGCACGGTCGCGTTCGATCATCTTTACCCGAACCCGGTCAGTGCGCTGCTCAAGCCGTTTGGCAACGGCAAGTCCCACATTGCCCCCCCCGACGATGATAATCCGACTTTGCTTTTTGGACGTTTTCCCAAACACTTCCAAGGTGCGGTTAATGTCTTCTGTCGGGGTGATCAAATATATCTGGTCTTCAGCAAACAGCTGATCTCCGGGTTCGGGCGCGAAGAGGATTCCGTCGCGACGCACCCCGACTACAATCGTGCGCAATGTTGAAAACAAGTCGCTGAGTTGGCGCAACGGCGTCGCCAAAACCGGACAGTCTTCGTCGAGAACGATGCCCATCAACCTTACACGATCCTCAAGAAAGCTTTCCGTATCGAACGTTGCTGGCGCAGAGAGGCGCTGCAACGCGGCCTCAGCCACCTCACGCTCGGGGCTGATCACAACATCAATCGGCAGGTGATCGCGCCGATAAAGGTCACTGTAAATCGCATTCAGGTAAGATTGCGCCCGCAACCGAGCGATCTTGCGCGGAACACCAAAAACCGAATGCGCGATCTGGCAGACAACCATATTCACTTCGTCAGAATAGGTTGCAGCGATAATCATCTCCGCATCACTGGCCCCGGCCGCTTCTAGAATATCAGGATAGGATGCAAATCCCGTAAGTCCCTGAACATCAAGTGATTCTGTAGCCCGCCGCACGAGGTCTGGGTTGTTGTCCACAACCGTCACATCATTGCGCTCACCACTGAGATGGCGCGCAATCTGCCAACCGACCTGTCCTGCACCACAGATAATGACTTTCATGACTGGCCTCCAAGCCCGCCGCTATTTGGCGTTGGTGACAGAGCGATGCGCACGGGTCAATCAGCGGGCGTGTTGCCGCCAATATCATCCGCATCCGCAATCTGCGCCACACGCGCACCTGATTTTGCGCTCGTGACGACACCTAGCGACTTCAGCTTTCGATGCAACGCACTGCGCTCCATCCCGACAAAGTTGGCCGTTCGTGAAATGTTTCCTCCAAACCGGTTAATCTGTGTCATCAAGTATTCCCGCTCGAACAACTCTCGTGCCTCTCGCAAAGGTAGGGCGGCCAATGCACCCGTGACCAGTGCTTGGCCGCCTTCGCTTGTGCTTTCGACTGTTCCGGGCAACTCGCTCGCGGAAATCTCATCCGCATCGCCTCCCAAGATCAACACACGCTCGATTACATTTTTCAGCTGGCGCACATTGCCGGGCCACTCCATCGTTTGCAGCAAGGCAATTGCATCCTCGCTCAACACGCGCTTCGGAAGACCTTGAGCATGGTTGAACTCCGAAATGAAGTGGCTTGAAAGCAAAGGAATATCTTCTCTACGATCCCCCAGGCCGGGAACCGGCATCGGCACCACATTCAGGCGATGATATAGCTCTTGGCGGAACCGACCAGCCTCGATCTCGGCTTGCAAATCTCGTGTGGTGGAGGAGATGACACGCAGATCCACCTGCACCATTGCC
Organism: Dinoroseobacter sp.; assembly: GCA_965279125.1. GTDB lineage: Bacteria > Pseudomonadota > Alphaproteobacteria > Rhodobacterales > Rhodobacteraceae > Dinoroseobacter. Next base: position 6,597 of record CBDIHL010000014.1, on the reverse strand, counting down.
GTGCCACCGACGCGCTGGAACTTTTGGTCTACCAGAACCCGCAGAATTTTGGATTGCGTGCCGATTGGCATATCCGCGATCTCGTCAAAGTAGATAACCCCCCCATTGGCTTGTTCCAACAGGCCCGGTTCGACACTGCGATCACTGCGCTCGCGCCCAAATAAAACCTCTTCCATGCGATCAGGTGCAATGGCAGCCGAATTCACGGTGACAAATGGCGCATCGGACCGATCCGAATTGGCATGTATGTAGCGCGCAGCCAGTTCTTTGCCGCAGCCACCGGGGCCGGTGAGCATCACACGTCCATTCGATTTCGTCACCTTATCAAGGTTGCTTTTCAATAGCTTGAAAGACGGAGATAACCCTATCATTTCGGCGAGACCCGAGCCCTGCTGACGCAAGCTCACATTCTCACGGCGCAGCTTCGATGTCTCCATCGCGCGGCGGATCACGACGAGGAGCTGATCAATATTGAAAGGCTTTGGGATGAAGTCGTAAGCTCCCTGCTTAATCGCCGCGACTGCGATTTCGATATTGCCATGCCCTGAAATAATGACCACTGGCACTTCGGGCCAATCCCGCTTAACCGCCTTCAGAATATCAATTCCATCCATCGCGCTGTCTTTGAGCCAGATATCGAGGATGATGAGACCCGGCGTTTTACCGGCGACCTCGGTCATACATTCTTCGGAATTGGCGGCCACTCGCGTAACATAGCCCTCATCACGCAGAATATCTGCAATCAAAACACGGATGTCCTTTTCGTCGTCTACAATCAGAATATCGCTCATATCTGCTCGTCTTTCCAAAGTCTTAGGTTATGCGGCCGCGCTGTGATCTGGTGCGCGCGGCAAGGTAATTACGGCCTTTGCACCGCGATGTGTGGCGGTGCCAAAAGGATCGGCCTGAACCAAGGCAAGAGTTCCATCATGCTCTTCAATGATTTTTCGCACGATGGGCAGGCCAAGGCCTGTGCCCTTTTCACGCGTCGTAACGTAAGGCTCGAACAAGGAACTGACATCTTGTGGAAGCCCAACACCATTGTCCGAGATCGTCAGGGACAGGGTATCCTCTTGAATAGACAGAGCCACACGGATTTCGGGATCAAACTCGGAATGATCTTTTTCCTTCCTTGTATCAATCGCTTCTCCGGCATTCTTAATCAAATTTGTCAACGCTTGGCCCATCATCGTTGAATCCAGTTCGACCCATAACGGCTCGGCGGGAAGATCTGCATCAATCTTGACATCTGCCTGACCTGCGCGTTGCAAAGTCACCGCATCCCGCACCAAGGCGATCACGTCCACAGACCTGCGTTCAGGCTCTGGCATCCGTGCGAATTTCGAAAACTCATCGACGATCCGCCTTAGATCACCAGTTTGACGCACGATCACATCTGTTAGCTCCGCAAGGGAGGCGGCTTCATCCCCGACCAAAGGACTGAATTTGCGCTTCAAGCGCTCGGCAGACAATTGGATCGGGGTTAGTGGGTTCTTAATTTCATGCGCAATACGCCGCGCCACATCCCCCCACGCCGCCATCCGCTGCGCCGAGACAAGATCGGTTACATCGTCAAAAGCGATCACCGTGCCTTCGATCTGACCTGTCGTGTTCTGCCTCCGCGCCATTCGGACCAGCAGCGTTTCAGTCTGCCCCCGCCGCGTCACCCGCAACTCCTCTTGTGCAGTATTGCGGCGGCCAGAGCGCAACTTTTCTAACAGCCCTTCAAATTCGGGAACCTGATTTGAAAGTGGTTCCCCATGCAGCGTGGCACCCGCCAATTGCAGCAGAGCACGCGCGGATTTGTTCACGAAATCAATCCGTCCATCGGCATCCAAACCGATCACCCCCGCGGTGACCGAGCCAAGCACGCTGTTGAACAGGCGTTGACGTTCTTCAATTTCGTTGGTGTTCTTGAGCAAAGTATCACGCTGCCCTGCCAATTGCGTGGTCATTTGGTTAAAGGATCGCCCCAGCATGGAGATTTCATCGTCCCCAGCACTGATGGCGACCTTTGCCGAAAAATCACCCGCCCCGACGCGCTGTGCGGCTCCTGCCAACCGACCTATGGGTCGCGCAAGCCGCTCAGCAAACCAGAGGCCAAGCCAGATCGCCGCCAAGATCAAGATGACTGCAAACCCCAGATATAAAAGGCCAAAATCAAACAGCAACCGACCACGATCGCTTTCAAGTTGCCGGTACAGCGTGATGGTTTCTTGCGTCTCGTCCAGCAGCGTCAGGATTTCACCATCCACATCGCGACTGACATAAAGCAAGCGATCAACATAGGCCTCAAGCGCGATCAGAACGCGAAATTCGTCATTCTGCCAGTCTTGAATAATCACCGTCTCCCCAGCGAGCGCGCGATCAATCTCGTCTTGGCTGGGGCGTTCAAAATCAAAGAGATAGCTGCGCTCGCCCCGCACACGTAAAGCGCCAGAACTGTCGATCAGATAGGCTTCGCGCAGCCCGCGCTGGATACGGCTTTGGCCTTGCGTCAACATCTGGCGCAAGTCGCCGTCGGTCAGAAAGGCCGACGCCTGCCCCGACAAATCAAGTGCTGCGGCAAGCGCCTCGGCATCTTGCGAGATTGATATGCGTTGTTCGCCTTCATAAGCCTCGGCGGCAGCCAAGGATGAACCGACAACGCCCTGGACCCGATCCGAAAACCACCCTTCGAGGCCGAAACTAACCGTGATCGTGGCAAACACAGCCACCAAAACCGTTGGAACCAAGGCCACAGCGGTAAACAGGCCCGTTAACCTTAAATGCAGCCGAGATCCGGCAGACCGGGCACGCCGCGCCGCAATCATTTGCGCCACACGCTGCATCACCAACGCAGCAATGACGAGTATATAGACAAGATCCGCGAGAATAACCGCGCGCAACGCCGTCGCGTTCACGCCTTTGTCTAGCGGACCAAGCACAGCAAATGTGGCGAGCGCCAAAATTGGCCCGAGACCCACAAGTGCAAAGGTCACGAATGCCTCAAACCGCCGCTGAGACCGCAGCCTTGCGAAATTGGTTCGAAGCGCGCGGGCAGTCAGGCTACTACGCAAACCACGGGTTCCATCTTGATGGTCGCGTCACGGCTGGCGTGGCGCTTGGGCAACTACTCTGTTGCTTGTTTACATCAATCGACGGCGACGTGTCACCTGAATATCGAGGTCTGTGATCTTCTTTCTGAGCGTATTTCGGTTAATGCCCAGCAGGTCCGCGCATTTGGCTTGGTTGCCACCTGTCGCATCCAGCGCAATCTCGATCAAAGGTGTTTCAACTTCGCGCAAGATCCTCTGATAAAGCCCCGGTGGCGGCAAAGCGCCGCCATGCAAATCGAAATACCGGCGCAAATGCTTCTCAACTGATCCAGATAGCTGGTCACTGCCAACCCCTGCGATCAACGGCTCGATCGCGGGCTGACTGCCCAGAACCATTTCAACCTCGGCGCGTGTAATCTCGTCTTCGGCCGCCGTGACAATCAGCCGACGAATCGCGTTTTCCAGCTGCCGCACATTTCCAGGCCAGGAATAGGCGCGGATCAACTCGACCGCATCGGCCCCAAGCGTGCGCAGACCTGCGCCGTCCCGTTCCGCGCGCGCCAGAAAATGCGCCGCCAGCAGAGGAATGTCGTCGACGCGTTCGCGCAAAGACGGCACGTTCAGTGTCACCCCTCCCAAGCGATAAAACAGATCCTGACGGAACATCCCGCCTTCCATCTTCTGCATCAAGTCTTTCTGACTTGTCGCCATGATCCGCGGTGCACCCTCCCCAAGCCCATCCAGCATCCGCACAATTCGGGTTTGGGCCGTCTCGTCGAGATCCCCAACCTCGTCAAACAGAACTGATCCGGATTGCGCGCGTGATAAGATCGTCTCCGGCCCGTCTAACCTGTCCAGATCGCCGGCGGCTGCGACCACAAAGGGTTGACTACGGCGGTCCGAGAAATCGTGTATAGCGCGCGCAATCAAGGACTTACCGGTCCCGCTTTCGCCTGTGATCATCACCGGCAAATCCGTGTTCATCACCCTGGCGACCAAACGATAAAGCGCCTGCATCTGGGCGGTGCGCCCCACAAGCGGCAGGTCATCTTGCATTCCATCGCCAGCATCGACTTTGACCGGGGCGCGGCGCTTAACCTCTAGGGCCCGTGCAGCCCGTTTCATCAGATCAGGTAAATCAAACGGCTTGGGCAGGTAATCATACGCCTCAGCCTCAGCCGCTTGGATAGCCGTCATAATCGTATTTTGCGCCGAGATGATGATGACCGGAAGTCCCGGCCGCGCTTCACTGATTTTCGGCAAGGTTTCCAGACCGTTCCCGTCAGGCATCACCACGTCGGAAATCACCAGATCGCCTTTGCCCTCTTCGACCCATCGCATCAGGGTTAACAAGCTCGATGTGGCATGCACCTTGCAGCCCGCGCGCGTTAACGCTTGCGTCAAGACGGTGCGAATGGTGCGATCATCATCGGCGACAAGGACAGTTCCGTCCATTATGCGCTCTCCTCAGTTTGCGGGGCTATGGGCAACGAGATTCGGAAGACAGTCCGACCCGGAGCGCTCTCGACAGCGATCAGGCCGCCATGTTCTGAAATAATCTTCGACACCAGCGCGAGACCAAGCCCCGTGCCATTTTCGCGGCCAGAGATAAACGGCTCGAAGATATCGCCGGCAATATCTGCGGGCAAACCCGGCCCATCGTCGATGATTTCCACCTGAAGGGGCACCATCGCGCCAGATCCATCCTGTCTGCGCAGCCGAAGCGACAATTCATAGAATGTTCGAATGGTGATCGTGCCGCCGGACTTGCAGGCCTCAGATGCGTTCTTAAGCAAGTTTAGAAAAACCTGAAGCAGCTGGTCGGCATCGGCATATGTATCTGGCAAGGACGGGTCATACACCTCTTTGAAGGTGATATGCGCGCCAAACCCGACCATGGCCGATTTGCGCGATCTTTCTAAGACATCGTGCAAGTTAACCGGTTTCAACTGCGGTGGTCGGAGGTTTCCGAACTGCTCCACCTGATCGAGAAGCTTTACGATCCGGCGGCTTTCTTCAACTATTAAGTCCGTTAATTCAGCATCTTCCGGTGCTAAGTTCATCCCAAGCAGCTGTGCCGCACCAGTGATACCCGCGAGTGGATTCTTGATTTCATGGGCCAACATCTCCGCCATGCCAATGGCAGATTTTGCTGCGGTCTGCGTGCTGAGCGCACGCCCCAAACGCCCGGCAATCTCGCGCGGCTCCATCAGGATCAGAATGTCGCTTTGGGCATCTTGCAGCGGTGCGATTTGCAAATTGCACTGCACCGCTTGCCGGTTCCCCCTGCTGACATCCACATCCGAAATGAATAACGGAGACAAGCTTTCGCGAACGCGCTTCACCGCTTCTTCCAACGGCGCATCGATCAACAGCTGGTCCCAGACACGCGCCCCCAGCAAGGCCTTGGACGAGTTGTTAATGAAGTATTCCGCCGCAGGATTGAGGTCCGCAATCTTGTCATGGGCGTCGATGATCAAGGCCGGAATGGGCAATGACACCCACAGCGCGTTCGTGCGAGACGTCATGCCGCCTGTCCCATATCCCGCGCGGACGCGCTCTCAATCGCACGGATCATCGCCGCCAGGACCGCATTTGGCTGCGTCTCGGTCAAGACAAGGCGTCGATCTGGTCCTGCAACAACGCCAAGCGCGTCCAGATACCACCCCATCTGTTTGCGGGCGACGCGCAGACCAAGATCATTGCCGTATAACACTAACATTGCCTCGTAATGGTCTGTTACAACGCACTTAAGTTCTTCATCTTTTGGCACGCCGATATCGGCATACCCCCTTAGACCGGCCTGGATGTGCTGCAACACCCAAGGACGCCCGCGCGCGCCACGCCCGATCATGACCCCGTCAGCACCGGAGGCATCCAGCGCCTTCTTTGCGGAGGCCAGATCGACAATATCGCCATTCGCGAGCACCGGAATAGACACCGCCCGCTTGACCGCGCCGATCGCGGTCCAATCCGCAGCCCCCTTGTAGAACTGACAGCGCGTGCGCCCGTGGACCACCAAGCGCTGCACGCCTGCGGATTCTGCCCGTTTGGCCAAATCGGCAGCGTTTAGGCAGGTGTCATCCCAGCCGAGACGCATTTTCAACGTCACGGGCGATTCGGTGGCCCCGACAACCGCGTCGATTAAGGTTAACGCATGGTCCAAATCGCGCATAAGGGCCGACCCGGAGTAGCCTTTTGTGACTTTCTTGGCCGGGCATCCCATATTGATGTCGATCAGCTCCGCGCCTTGGGCCTCTGCGATGCGCGCAGCCTCGGCCATCCAATGCGCCTCCCGTCCGGCGAGTTGCACGGCTGTAGGCGTGCAGCCCCCCTCGCCCACAAGCGCTTTATCGCGGGTTCCGGATCGGGCGTTAACCATGTCTTGGCTCGCAACCATTTCCGAGACGACAAAATCCGCACCAAACCGCGACACGACGTTTCGAAACGGCAGATCCGTGATCCCGGCAAGCGGTGCCAGCGCCACGATGGGGCGCCTTTTGCCATCGCATGGCGTATTTCCCGGCGTAATCGCCTCAGAAACGGTCAAACGCTTATT
>CBDIHL010000013.1:0-39039 GCA_965279125.1 Dinoroseobacter sp. | reverse complement strand
CTTTGCTTTTGCTTGCACCACCCGAACAACGCACTTTCTTAGTCGGCACCGCCGACCAGCCCCCGAACGCCCCCCTGGGCGGCGGCTTCACCCCCACCCGCGGCCTGGGACTGGTCTCACCAATTCAGAGGCACCCTAAGCCAAGTGCGGCCCAACCATGACCGCTCTCCTCGACGTCATCCTCCCGGTCTTTCTGGTCATCGGCGCAGGCTACGCCGCCGTCTGGCGCGGCTATTTCAGTGATGCGGGCGTCGATGGGCTGATGAAATTCACCCAACATTTCGCCATTCCATGCCTGCTGTTCAGCGCCATCTCCACCCTCGATCTGGGGGCCGAGTTCGATCCCAACCTGCTTGGCGCTTACTACACCGGCGCGGCAGCAAGCTTTGTCGCAGGTATCCTCGGCGCGCGGTTTGTCTTCAAGCGCCCCATCGAGGATGCGATCGCCATCGGGTTCAGTTGCCTCTTCGCCAATTCCGTCCTTTTGGGCCTGCCCATTACCGAGCGCGCTTACGGAGCGGACGCTCTTGCCGCCAACTTCGCCATTGTCGCCATCCATGCGCCCATCGCCTACGGCCTCGGGATCACGGTGATGGAAGTGACCCGCGCGCGCAGCTCCGGGGCGTCGGTCGCGAGCCTGCCGCGCAAAGTGCTTAAGGCGATGTTTTCCAACGCTTTGATCATCGGGATCGGCCTCGGCTTCGTCGTGAACCTGTCGGGCGTCACGCTGCCGGGCGTGCTGACCGATGCCGTCGATATGATGATCCGCGCCGCCCTGCCTGCGGCGCTCTTCGGGCTTGGCGGGGTGCTCTACCGTTACCGGCCTGAGGGGGATGCGAGCACCATCGCGATGATCTGCGGTGTATCGCTGATCCTGCATCCGGTGATCACCTATGGGTTGGCGCAGCTCTTCCAACTCGACCGTGATCAACTGCGGTCTGCCGTGCTGACCGCCGCGATGGCCCCCGGTATCAACACCTATCTGTTCGCCAACATGTACGGTGTTGCCCGCCGCGTCGCTGCCTCCGGCGTGCTGATCGGCACCGCGCTTAGCCTGCTGACGGTCTGGATGTGGCTGGCTATTCTGCCCTGATAAAGCGCGTGGTCATGACATAATCCTTGCGCGGTCCGGTCACGCGCCAGCGGCTTTCCCACGCGGGCCACGCGCGAAAATCATACGACACCTCATACCAATCGGGCGGGCAGTCATGCTGCGCCTCAGCCGTCTGCCCCAGGTCAAAGCGGTGGAAAAAACCGCCCGTCGCTGAACCAGACCTCCACGCCTTGACCAGCGCTCCACACATAGCGCCGCTCCGCCTGCATCTCTGCCGCACCCAGCCGCAAAATCCCACGCTCCACATAAGCCAAGCCCGCGCCCTCGCGCGTGAACGAGGCCTCCCCCGCAAACCGCCCATCCGCGCCCCGCGCATCGGCAATCTCGCGCGACACATCCCAGCGCCCCTCAAAATCCCACAGCTCAGTCGGTATAGCGGCCAATGCTCTCGTTCTCCCAATCATCGACAAACCGCACCAAGGTCCCGTCCGAGGACACCGTCAGATCATAGCAATCCCAATCCGTTGAGGGCGGCCACTGGCTGCAATAGCGCCCATTGCGGACCTCCCAATAGCCCCAGCTCGGCTCCCCGGCATTGTACAACGTCCGCCCAGATGCCCGGAAATCCTGCGTCGCCCCACCGTCATAAACCAGCGCACGCCCTGTCAGCGCTTCAGCCCCAGCCGAGACCCAATCATCCGCCCAAACCGGCCCCGCACCCAAGACCACCAAAACCATCACCCATCGCATGGCCACCTCCCTTTCCATTCAGGGTTCCATAAATACTCACCTTCCAACAGCCCAAACACGCGACCCCCCGTCCCATTGGCATCTCCCACCGCCACGCCTACACCGCCCCCAACCCAAACCTCCGAAAGGCCCGCCATGATCCCTCGCTATTCCCGCCCCGATATGGTCGCCATCTGGTCGCCCGAGACCAAGTTCCGCATCTGGTTCGAGATCGAGGCCCATGCCTGCGACGCGATGGCCGATCTGGGCGTGATCCCGCGCGAGAATGCCGAGGCCGTCTGGAAGGCCAAGGATGTCGAGTTCGACGTCGCCCGAATTGACGAGATCGAGGCCGTCACCAAGCACGACGTCATCGCCTTCCTGACCCATCTGGCCGAGCATGTCGGCAGTGAAGAAGCCCGCTTCGTCCACCAAGGCATGACCAGCTCAGACGTGCTCGACACCACCACCAACGTGCAATTGGTGCGTGCGGCAGACCTGCTGATGGTCGGGCTCGACCGATTGCTCGCAGCCCTGAAAACCCGCGCCTACGAGCACAAAGACACCGTCCGCGTCGGCCGCTCCCACGGCATTCATGCCGAGCCGACCACCATGGGCCTCACCTTCGCGCGGTTCTACGCCGAGATGGACCGCAACAAAAACCGGCTGGAGAAGGCCAAGTGGGAGGTTGCCACCGGCGCGATCTCCGGTGCTGTCGGCACCTTCGCCAATATCGACCCTGCGGTTGAAGAGCATGTGTGCGAACAGATGGGCCTGCGCGCCGAGCCGATCAGCACTCAAGTTATCCCGCGTGACCGCCATGCGATGTTCTTTGCGACCTTGGGCGTCATCGCGTCCTCCATCGAGAACATTGCCACTGAAATTCGCCACATGCAGCGGACGGAAGTGCTTGAGGGGGCCGAGTTCTTCTCCATGGGCCAAAAGGGCTCGAGTGCGATGCCGCACAAGAAGAACCCCGTGCTGACCGAAAACCTCACCGGGCTCGCGCGCCTCGTGCGCATGGCCGTGGTGCCCGCGATGGAGAACGTGGCACTCTGGCACGAGCGCGACATCAGTCACTCGTCGGTCGAGCGCGCCATAGGCCCCGACGCCACAATCACCCTCGATTTCGCGCTCCACCGCCTCGCCGGGGTCGTCGAGAAGATGCTGATCTTCCCTGAGAACATGCTCGACAACATGAACAAGTTTCCGGGTCTGGTGATGAGCCAACGTGTGCTTCTGGCCCTCACCCAAGCCGGGGTAAACCGCGAGGATGCCTATTCCATGGTGCAACGCAACGCGCTCAAAGTCTGGGAAGAGCGCGTCGATTTCCGCGAGCAACTGCTGGCCGACGAAGGCGTGGTCGCGGCCCTCGGGGTCGACGGGATCAACGAGAAGTTCGATATGGGCTACCACACCAAACACGTCGATACGATTTTCAAGCGGGTGTTTAGCGAGGGGTAGGCGGGGGTCTTACCACCCCGCGATCCAGCAAATTAACACTCGGTTTGAGAGTTGTGGTATACTCCGCATTGCACGCCTCTATTGCGAGTGCGTGGAATTACCAAATGGGGGGTATTCAAATGACAACGCAAACAGACGCTGATTTCGCAATGGCGCAGGACCTTATGGCTGAAATCGGCCAGATGCGGCAGAAAGCCCAAATGGCCGAAGCAATGGGCCAGCCAGAGCTTGCCGGTGCAATCGGTGAAATGCTGGCAGGGCTTGATGGCCAATTGGCGCAAGCCCTGACAAGCGAAGCTGAACGCGAACAAAAAGCGCTAGCTGAGGGCATAAAGAAACTTGGGACAGACCCGGAGGATCGGGATCCCGAGAAGACCGATGATGGCGAGAAAAGCTTCTTTGAGCGGATCATGGACCTGATCGAAAAAGTGTTAAAGGATATTGAAAAAAATCAAGGTTCAGCAGACGACACGCCACCACGCCCCACGACCACAACTGGCGAAGGTTCAGGTGATGCGCCATCTGACGGAGACGGCCCACCTGCTGAAACGCCCCCTGGCAACGAAACGCCTCCCAAAGACGGCGGATCAGGAGATTGCTGCTGCAATATCAGTATTCTGATAGCGATGATGAACCTCATCGTCGTAATCGGAGGTGCAGGTGGGGCTGGAGGGGCTGGCGGAGCAGGAGGCGGATCGTCTTCCTCGGCAAAAAAAGACAAGGCTGACGAGAAAAAGAAGCTTCAGAAGGCCACTTGCATTTACGTAAAGGGAAAGACCTCCGTCAGCTTTTGGAGTCGCCCCTTGGGCGATTGGGTCACATATGACTTCGGAGAGAAGGTCGTCGGCGTCGAGGCCGACAAAGGCGGCATACTGGCCTTCTCAGCAAGCAGCGCAGTAATTTTCGATTGCGAGCTAGGGATCATCTTAAAGCCGTTGACCGGGCAAGCTGACCTATCATCTGGCGGCATTAAGTCAGCCGAGTGATCGGGTGCACGTGACAACCTTGGAGGTCGGTAACTGACTTTAGTGCCGATCTCCAATTTGCCACCTTCAAGCTAGGGTCAGACGGCAGGGGAATGACCTCCGTTCCTTCATAAGCAATCTCAAGGGTACCCAAGGCCAAGTGTGGGTTGCGGTGTTGCCCCAGCCTCATACACCGACCAAACACAGCCCCAACAGCTCGCGCACACCCTGCGCGTCCAGCCCATCAAACCGCCCCGCCAAATCCTCCAACCGCGCGGCCCGCTCCACCCCTAAAGCCTCATCCGCGAACAGGTGGAACTTCTCCGAGATCTCCGCATCGCTCAAAGGCGCATCCACATCCCCCCTCGGCGTCCGCGCCGCGTCCTCGACCCGCCTCCCATCGCACAGCACCAACGTCACCTGCGCCCAGCGCTGCGCCACACTGCGCGCGGTCATCTCGGCATCATCGATCAGCTCCGTCGCGCGGCTGATCCGTAGGATATCGGGATCCTGCAACACCTCGGGCCGCAACTCCGCAGGCCCGATCTGCCCTCGTACGATCATCGCCGCGACCGGAAACGCAATCGCGTAGCTGAACTCGTCAAGCGTCGCAGGCGCGTGCCCCGCCAACCGCGTCGCGTAGTGGAAGGTTCGTATCTCCACCCGCGCCACGTCCCTATGATGTAACCCCTCGGCCCCCATCATATCGCGCACCGCATCAATCGCGGGATGTGCCCAGCGGCAGCAGGGATAGGGCTTGTAGTGCGTATGCGCGACCGTCAGCCACTCCGCCCCGAGCCCCTCCCAATACGGCGCAGCCTCTGGCCCCTCGCAGGTCAGCGCAGGCGCGCCCGTGAACCCCTCACGCGCCAAATACGCCGCCGCCACACCAGACGGCGCACCCCATCCGACCCCGTCGCGCACCATCGTAGGATGGTCGATGCAGCGCATCATCTGGCTGCGCGGACCGTGGAACTCCGCCACCCCCGCCGCATGGCGAATTTGCTCAGAGGTCCCGCCCAGCATCCGCATCACCGCCGCCGCCACGCCGACCGCCGTCCAAGACCCGGAGGTATGGTAATCGGCGCAGGTCGCGTGCTGCACCTGGCCCGCGCGCGAGGCGACCTCGTAGCCCACAGCCAGCCAGACCGCCAAATCCTGCCCCGTGACCTCGCGCCCCTCCCGCACCAACACATCCGCCACCGCCAAAACGCTCGGAAACACCGCCGAGCCGACATGCCCCTTGTTCGGCGTCGTCCCGTCATGGGCGTCGATGCTGTCGATGGTAAAGGCCCCCGCCATCGCCGCGCCCACCGGGCTGACCACACCGCCATCCATCAGCATCCGCGCGCCCCCTGCGCCGCCGGTGCCAAACACCGCGCGTGCCGAACCTCGCGCAATCGCGGACATCTCAGTGCTTTGCCCAATCGCCGCCACGCCCATGGTATCGAGCAAACTGCGGCGCAGAACAGCGCGCATTTGCTCGGGAATATCTTCGAACCGCAACCCGGCTGCAAAGTCTGCAAAACTGGTCATAGATGACCCCCTCAAGCGCTCAGCAAAGCCTAGCGGCGGCCCGTAATCAAGGCTGCGCAGACACGCGCTGCAAACTTGTGCTAGTGTTGGATGAGCAATTCACCCAAGGGCCCCTCATGCATGTCTCGCGGAGCTTACTTGTGCTTATGTCTGTCCTCTGGCTGCCGCTTGCGGGCCACGCAACCGAGACCGACATCGCGCCACCTGATCGCCTCGACGGGTGGTCCGTCGCGCCCCCCTCGTCGGCGGGGCTCGATCCTGCCGCGTTGATCGCCTTGACCAAGGCGATCGAGGCAGGTGTCACCTTTCCCAACATCCATGCGCTCGCGATCTCCCATCACGGAGCTCTTGTGTTTGAGCGTTATTGGCCCGGCGAGGTCGAACTTTTGACGGGCGAGGCGCTCGGTATTGTCAACCATGGACCTGAGAGCCTGCACGACATTCGCTCCGTCAGCAAAAGTGTCACCTCCTTGCTGCTGGGCATCGCGCTTGCCGGGACCAATCAAGGCGTCCTCAACCGCCCGATTGCCAGTTTCTTACCAGACCGGACGGACCTCAGCCCATTCCTCGCCGATGTAACCCTTCACCATGTTCTGACCATGACCGCCGGGCTTGCGTGGAACGAAACCATTGTGCCGTTTGATGCGCGCAACGATTTCGTGCGCCTGTTCACCTCAGACGATCCAATCGGATATGTGTTGGGCAAACCGCTTGGCAATGCGCCCGGGACACGATGGACCTACAATAGTGGCCTGACGGATCTGGTGGCAGGCGTAGTGGAGCATCTGACGGGCCAAGACTTTGAGGCGTATGCGCAGGACGTTCTGTTTACCCCGCTTGGCATCAGCAAAGTCGAATGGCACCGACCAGAGGCTTGGGGCCCTGACCGCTTTCCGATGGCCTCCGCAGGGCTGCGGCTCCGCGCGCGGGATCTGGCAAAGATCGGGGCGCTGGTTCTTCAAGACGGGGTTTGGGAGGGACGCCAAATCGTGCCGACCGAATGGATAGAGGCCTCCACCCAGCGTCATATCCAAGACACGCCTTGGGGTCCGCCTGGCGTTTATGGCTATGGATATTTTTGGTTTCCAGGTACGCTATCGAGCGGTCAAAGCGTCATCCGCGGGGTCGGGTTTGGCGGGCAACGTCTGTTTATATTGCCGGACCAGAATTTGGTGATAGCAGTTTTTGCAGGCACCCATGCGCCTGTCGGAGAGCGAATTTTGGGGCGGGTCCTACGGGCACTCGATTAAGACCGTCGTCATACACCCTTCCCAAAGCTGAGTTTCGTGCTAAGCTTCACCATGCCCATATGAAGACGACAGGAGACAACGACATGAAGATCAAGACGACCCTTGTGGCCCTTGCCCTGACACTGACCCCGCTTTCTGCCATGGCTATGGACGGTTGCGGTTGGGGGCATAAAGCGACGGAGACGACCGCAAGTGCCTGCGCTGAAGGCCAGAGCTTCAACGAAACACTCGGCATTTGCGTCACCACGACCTCCAGCTAAGACTAAGTTACGAACGACCGGACCAAAGGCCCGTGCCACATCGTGTGGCGCGGGCTTTTCTTTAGCCGCTACAGACAGAAAACTTTTTCATAGAGTTTGGGATTAATTGCAGGGGCTAAGCGTTTGTCGTTGTAAGAGGACGTAAAGGCCCACTTTTCCTGATCGTCATCTGAGCTACTATTTTGTCAAAGATTGCACACAGGGACCAACGCCATGCTTCGCACCACACTATTGACCACGACCCTTCTGCTTGCCCCCGGCCTCGCTTTCGCGGTGGGCAGCCTTGATGACGACACGCCGCCATCTGAAACCGCAACGACGACCGAGTGCCAAGGCACCCAAGTTTGGGACGAAAAGACCGAGGCTTGCGTGGACGTCCAGCAAGACAGCAGCCTGACCGATGATGACCGCTACAAAGCCGTTCGCGAACTGGCCTATGCGGGCGCTTATGATCGCGCGATGGGCATTCTGGGCACCTTTGAGAATGCGCAAGATGACCGTCGTCTGACGTATCTGGGCTTTGTGACGCGCAAGATGGGCGATGTTGAAGGCGGCATGAATTGGTATCAGGCGGCCTTGACCCAGAACCCCGACAACCTGCTGGCGCGATCCTATATGGGGCAAGCCTATCTTATTCAGGGCGACGCGATGCAGGCGCGCGCGCAATTGCGCGAGATCCGCGCGCGCGGTGGGCGCGAAAGCTGGCCTGAGCGTGCGTTGGAGTTGGCCCTGCGTGACGGGCCATCGCCCGCCTACTAATCCAGTCGATCTTCACAGATCGTTAAACCCCGCACGCTAGGTCTGTCTTGCCAACGGACGAAAGGTGTGCGGGGTGAGCCTTGATTTAGCAGAGACATCATCGGGGGCGAATGCGCCCATTGCCCGATTTAGCCGTCGCAACGCCCTAACCCGTCGCCAAAAGGCAGCGGTGATCGTCAGGCTGCTTGTGAACGAGGATATGCAGCCAGATCTAGCGCAGTTGACGGAGGCCCAGCAAACCTCGCTGACCCGCGATATTGCAGCCCTCAGACGGGTCGACAAAGACACACTCAGCGCCGTGCTGGGCGAGTTTGTAGCCGAGATTGAAGGGATTGCTTTGTCGTTTCCGGCGGATCTAGGGGGCGCGCTCGAACAGCTTGAAGGGTTTATTTCCGAACACGCTGCCGCCAAATTGCGCCGTGAATCTGGCCTGTCGTATGCCGGTGACCCCTGGGATCGGTTGTCCGCGCTTGGAACCGAGAAACTGCTGCCCGTCCTGATCAACGAGCCGCCTGAGATTGCCGCGGTAATTCTGTCGAAACTGAAGGTTGGACGTGCGGCAGATATCCTTGGTCAGATCCCCGGCCCCGTGGCGCGCCGCATCACCTTTGCGATTTCGCGCACCGCAACGATTGACCCAGATACCGTGCAAGCCATCGGCGGCGCGCTGCTGGAAAGTCTTGATGCTGAGCCGATTGCGGCCTTCCCAGAAGGGCCGGTTTCCAGAATAGGGGCCTTGCTGAATACCACAACGGCCGCGATCCGCGATGATATGTTGGAAGGTCTCGATAGCGAGGACAAGGATTTCGCTCGCGAGGTGCGCAAAGCCATCTTTACCTTTGCCAATATCCCTGAACGGATCGAGCCGCGTGATATACCTCGCATTCTGCGCGATATTGAGGATGATGTGGTCGTCAAAGCCTTAGCATTGGCCCAAGTCGCATTTCCAAAAGCCGCAGAGTATTTCTTTGAAAGCCTCTCAACCCGGATGGCAGATCAATTGCGTGAATCCATCGAGGACGCTGGCGTGCCCGCCGCTGCGGAAGGTGAAAAAGCGATGGCACGTATTGTGGGACGCATACGCGAAATGGAGCGCGGCGGCGAGTTGATCTTGATGGTCGCAGAGGATTGATCGTGCGGTTTAGCAAGACCTGAGGGGGAACAATGACGAAGTCTGTGGAAGATAGATCCTCCCAAGAAAAATTTCGCTGTGTTAATCAATTCTTCGCAGAAGAATTGCTACGATTTTTCTGCGAAAAATCGTACATCTCACCTCCCTAAAGCCATTTAAGGCAACCTTTCAGCAGCCAAGATCAAGCCGTGCTCTGCCGATTGCACCAACACTGCCCCAGCCTCTTCGACCTGCGGCATCTCAACGGCCAAGGGCGCATGTCCATCCCAGGTTCCAAGGTCATGCCATCCCGTCACGACATTGGTGTAGGCCACCGTTTGGCCTGCGTTTTGGCCGCGTGTGATCTCAACAATCGCTTGGGGTCGAAACTGCACCATGACGACATGTGCAGGTGCCCCAAAAGGCTGCGCCGCGAGCCCGACCATATGCACCATCTCACCTTGAACGGTCAGTTCCAACGATACACCCGCATCGACGCCCCGGTGCTTTTCGATCAGATCGACCACCTTCATCGGAGTATACCCTTCAACAGGGTCCAAACCGCCCACCATCAAAAGCGGTGTAAACAAGCGCCTGCGATCAGTGCGCGGCGCGTAGGCCATCTGGCGATCCTTATGCTCCGCTAAGGCAAAAGCGTCTTTCCACCCCAAGTAGTCCCAATAGTCTACGTGCAAAGCCAAAGGCAGCACATCCTCGCGCTGCGCCAACTCAGCCACCAAAGCATCCACCGGCGGGCAGCGGTCGCAACCTTGCGAGGTGAACAGCTCGAGCACCACAAGACGCCCCTCGGCTTGAGCGGCCAGCGGCATCACGGCCAAAGCAAGCAGGCCAACAACTCGGCGCAAGCGTTTCATCATCATCGGCCCCAAGCCCAAAATCCACATTCCAGAAGTGCCTAAAACAAGCATCCCGCAACCGCCAATCAAGCCTTTGCGAGGGTCTGTTACAAAGACGACCACCGACAGCAGCTCCTGCCGCGACAAAATGCTGTATACCATTGCACACAATTCAGCGTAGACAGGCCACAATCCCAGATTCTCACTTACGACGGAGCGCGACATGCCCATCACAGTCGGACAAGACACGTCCAAGACCCGCAAGACCCTGACCGTTGGCGATCAATCCATCGCATACTACTCGATCCCCGCCGCGACCGAAGCCGGGCTAGGCGATTTCGCGAACCTGCCAGCGGCCCTCAAGGTGGTCCTTGAGAACATGCTCCGGTTCGAGGATGGCGGCCGCACCGTCTCCGTCGACGACATCAAGGCCTTTGCCACCTGGGGTGCCAATGGCGGCAAAAACCCGCGCGAGATTGCCTACCGCCCTGCCCGCGTCCTGATGCAGGACTTCACGGGTGTGCCAGCGGTCGTGGACCTTGCGGCCATGCGCGACGGTATTGTGGCGCTCGGCGGTGATCCGCAAAAGATCAACCCGCTGAACCCCGTGGATCTGGTCATCGACCACTCTGTGATGATCGACGAATTCGGCAACCCCCGCGCCTTCCAGATGAACGTGGACCGCGAATACGAGCGCAATATGGAGCGCTACACCTTCCTCAAATGGGGCCAGAACGCCTTTAACAACTTCCGCGTCGTGCCTCCGGGCACCGGAATTTGCCACCAGGTGAACTTGGAGTATCTCAGCCAGACCGTCTGGACCGATGCTGACCAAAACGGCGAGCAAGTCGCCTACCCAGACACCCTCGTCGGCACCGACAGCCACACCACCATGGTCAATGGCGCTGCCGTCCTCGGCTGGGGCGTTGGCGGGATCGAAGCTGAGGCCGCGATGCTGGGCCAGCCCATCTCCATGCTGATTCCGGAAGTTGTCGGGTTTGAGCTGACAGGCGCGATGATGGAAGGCACCACTGGCACCGATCTGGTCCTCAAGGTCGTCGAGATGCTGCGCGCCAAGGGCGTTGTCGGCAAGTTCGTGGAATTCTACGGCGCGGGCCTCGACACGCTGCCGCTGGCTGACCGCGCCACAATCGCCAACATGGCCCCAGAATACGGTGCCACCTGCGGCTTCTTCCCCATCGACGGCGAGACCCTGCGCTACCTGCGCACGACGGGCCGCGACGAGGACCGCATCGCGCTTGTCGAAGCCTACGCGAAAGAAAACGGCTTCTGGCGCGGCGACGACTACGCGCCCGTCTACACCGACACGCTGCACCTCGACATGGGCACCATCGTGCCCGCGATCTCCGGCCCCAAGCGTCCACAGGACTACGTTGCCCTGACCGGTGCGAAAGAGGCCTTCGCGCGCGAGATGGAGGAAACCTTCAAGCGCCCCATGGGCAAAGAGGTCGCCGTCGCGGGCGAGGAGTACACGATGGAGAGCGGCAAGGTCGTCATCGCCTCGATCACGTCCTGCACCAACACCTCTAACCCTTACGTCATGATCGGCGCGGGCCTTGTGGCGCGCAAAGCGGCAGCATTGGGCATGAACCGCAAGCCTTGGGTCAAAACCTCGCTGGCCCCCGGCTCCCAAGTGGTATCCGCCTATCTGGAAGCGGCCGAGTTGCAAGACGATCTCGACGCGCTCGGGTTCAACCTTGTGGGCTATGGCTGCACGACCTGCATCGGCAACTCGGGACCCCTTCAGAAAGAGATCTCCGAGGCGATCCACGAGGGCGATCTGGTCGCGACCTCCGTGCTGTCGGGCAACCGCAACTTCGAAGGGCGCATCAGCCCTGACGTGCGCGCCAACTACCTCGCCTCGCCGCCCCTCGTGGTGGCCTACGCGCTGGCGGGCACGATGGACATCAACCTCGCGACAGACGTGATAGGTCAGGACAAGAACGGCAACGACGTCTACCTCAAGGACATCTGGCCCACGACGCAAGAAGTGGCCGAGCTTGTCGAGCAGACCGTCACCCGCAAGGCCTTCATCGAGAAATACGCCGATGTGTTCAAAGGCGACGACAAGTGGCAGGGCGTCGAGACCACGTCCGAGATGACCTATGACTGGCCGCCGACCTCGACTTACGTCCAGAACCCGCCCTATTTCCAGGGCATCACCATGGACACCAAGAAGATCGAGAATATCGAAGGCGCAAAGGTCCTCGCCCTGCTCGGCGACATGATCACGACCGACCACATCTCGCCTGCGGGGTCCTTCAAGGACACCACGCCCGCCGGTCAGTACCTGATCGAGCGGCAAGTGCCGGTGCGCGAGTTCAACTCCTACGGCTCACGCCGGGGCAACCACGAGATCATGATGCGCGGCACCTTCGCCAATATCCGCATCAAGAACGAGATGCTCGATGGGGTCGAGGGCGGCTACACCAAGGGCCCTGATGGGGCTGAGACCTCGATCTTTGACGCGGCCATGGCGCACCAAGAGGCAGGCACGCCGCTGGTGGTGTTCGGTGGCGAGCAATACGGGGCCGGATCGTCGCGCGACTGGGCGGCGAAAGGCACAGCCCTTCTGGGCGTGAAGGCCGTGATCGCCGAGAGCTTTGAGCGGATCCACCGCTCCAACCTCGTCGGAATGGGCGTGATCCCGTTCGAGTTCACCGGGGGCGACAGCCGCACATCGCTGGGGCTGAAGGGCGACGAGAGCATCTCCATCGCGGGCCTTGATACGATCGAGCCGCTGCAAGAGGTGCCGCTGACAATCACCTATGCGAACGGCGATACCAAGACGATCCAGGTGAAGTGCCGGATCGATACGGGCGTCGAGATCGAGTATATCGAGAATGGCGGCGTGCTGCATTACGTGCTGCGGAACCTCGCAAAGGCAGCCTAGCCCAGTCCTCAAAACACGAAACGGCCCGCCATTCGAGCGGGCCGTTTTCGTTTGCAGAGCTCAAATTCTCTCGTGAGAATTTGCAAATCTCCACGTGGAGATTTGGCCCCCGCCACAATATCAGAGTTTAACGCGCCGCTGCCTCAGCCATCGCGGGCCGGATCGTGCTCTCTAGAATGCTTTCGGTGATCGGCCCAGCAAAGCGCAGCACAATCGTGCCATCCGCGGCAATCACGTAAGTCTCCGGCACACCGTAAAGACCCCAATCCAGCGCCGTGCGCCCGGTCTCATCCGCCGCCAATCCCGCATAGGGATCGCCAAGCTCATCGAGGAAGGCCAGCGCATTGTCCGCCTCGTCCTTGTAGTTGATCCCGTAGATCGGGACGCCCTCGTCTTGCAACTGCTCCAAGAACCGATGCTCAGCACGGCAGGGCGCACACCAGCTGGCCCAGTAATTGACCAGCTTCACACCGCCCTCGCGCAGGGTTGCGTCGGAAAAGACCTCACCGCTTCCCAGCTCGGTCAGCACCATGGGTGGGGCCGGTTGGCCCGCGCGCGCCGAGGGCAACGCATCGGGATCAGCCCGGAACATCCCGAACGCGGCCAGCGTCGCGAAACCCACAAAGATCATCGGCGGGGCCACCATCAGGGGCGAGATTTTAGCCATTGCGCTTTGCCTCCCGCCGCGCCTCGATCACATCCAGCTCGGCCTTCATCTTGGAGGACGCCCGTAACGTGACCCACACCAGAAGCGCCAGCAGGCTCAGCGAGACCGCGTATGAACTGAGAACATAGACCGAGTAGCTTCCCAAATCCGGCATCAAGACACCCTTTCGCGCAGTTTCAACGCCATCAAACGGCGCGCGCGGATCTCTGTCCGGGTGCGCACCAGCAGCAAGGTCACAAACAGCAGCCCAAAGCCGAAAAGGCAAATCACAAGCGGTTGCCAGAACACGTCCGAGATATTCTCCTCCGCGTCCAGCGACAGCGACGCGCCTTGGTGCAGGCCCTGGTTCCAGAAGTTGATCGCATAGCGCGAGATCACCGCGAAGACCGACCCGACAAGGCACAATATCGAGGTCAGATCCGCCGCCGTATCCGGATTATCAATCGCCGCCCAAAGCGCGATATAGCCCAGATAGAACAGGAACAGGATCAAAAACGCGGTCAATCGCGGATCCCATTCCCACCACGTCCCCCACATCGGCTGGCCCCAAATCGCGCCCGTGGCCAAGGCAATCACCGTCATCACCGCGCCAATCGGGGCCGCGGCTTTCGCGGCCAGCACACTAACATGATGGCGCCGGATCACCCAGATCAGCGAGGTCACCAGCATCATCGCCCAGATATTGATCGCCATCATCGCCGAGGGCACATGCAGGTAGATAATCTTCACGGTCGAGCCTTGGCGGAAATCATCGGGCGTAAAGAAGAAGCCCCAGATCAGCCCCACGGCCAAACAGATCGCAGCGCCCCCTGCCACCCAAGGCAGAAGTGCGGCGGAGGTGCGCATAAAGCGGACCGGATTTGCGTATTCCCAGATCGACATGGAAAAGTAAGTAGGGCGCGGCCCGCCTTCCCGCAATACGGCGCAGGCGCGCGGGGGCTAGCGCAGGTTGATACGGATTGCCGCAGCCGCCGCAAACGGCAGCAACGCGACCGCCGCTAAGGTCAGCCCCGCAAGCATCGCGAGCGGTCCGCCAAAGCTCATCCCATCAATGGCGCGGCGCACGACATCTGCGCCAAAAATCAACGTGGGCACGTAAAGCGGCAACACCAGAAGCGACAACAAAAGCCCCCCACGCTTGAGGCCCACCGTCAAGGCCGCGCCAAACGCGCCGATCATGCTCAGCGCCGGGGTGCCCAGCAGCAGCGACACGAACAACCACAAATAGCCCGGTCCCGGCAGGTTCAGCAGCACCCCAAAGATCGGGGCCGCGATCGTCAACGGTAAGCCTGTGGTCAGCCAATGGGCGAGCGCCTTGGTCGCCACGACCCCCTCCATCGGCAACGGAGACACTGCCAGCAAGTCCAGCGATCCGTCCTCCCAATCAAGCTGAAACAGCCGGTCGAGCGACAACAGGCACGCCAAAAGCGCCCCAACCCACAAGATCCCCGGCGCGATCAGGCCCAAGAGATCCGATTGCGGCCCAACGCCAAACGGCACGAGCGTCACGAGGATCAAGAAGAACGCGAGGCTCAGGCCGAACCCACCTCCCGCCTTCACTGCCAAGGCCAAATCGCGACGGAGCAGCGGCCCCATCAGAACCCCTCCGCCAAAAACGCATCTTCCTGCTCGGCCTCATAAACAGCTCGCGCGCGGAACGGGGTCAGGTCCAACGTCTCAGCCCCGGCCAGCCCCAGATCGATATGCGTGGCCATCAAGGCCATCCCACCGCCTGCCAAATGGCGCTGGACCATCGCTGCAAACAGGCGCGTGTTCACGTCATCCAAGCTCACCGTCGGCTCGTCAAATATCCAGATCGGGCGTCCGGTGACCAGCATCCGTGCCAAACCAAGCCGCCGCTTCTGTCCGGCACTGAGGTCCTGCGCCTGACGATCCAGCAACCCGTCCAGATCAAACGCCACCAAAGCAGGCCCAATGTCATCGGTCCCATAAGCTGCCGCCCAAAACGCCAGATTGTCCCGCACACTCAAGGCCAGCTTCAACCCGTCGGCATGGCCTGCATAGGCAACCGCCTCCTCGGGAATCTCGACCGCGCCGCCTTCGGCCCGTTGCAATCCCGCCAAAGTCCTCAGCAGCGTCGTCTTGCCCACCCCGTTCGGGCCGCGCAACACCAACGCCTGGCCCGCCTGCAAAGCAAAGGTGACTCCGGCCAAAACCGGCACGCCGCCCCGGTGGCAAACAAGATCGGTTACGCGCAACTCCACGCCACCCGCCCCTGCTTTTTCTTGCAAAAAATACTCAATCCGAGGCCGCCATCTGCGCGCCGTCCACGGGCAAGAGCGCGGCCCCAACGCGCCGCCCCTCCCCCAAGAGCACGTTATAGGTCCGGCAGGCTGTGGGCGAGGCCATGACCTCGACGCCCACACCGGCCGCATCCATCGCGGCCCGGAACGCTTCAGGCGCATGAGCAATCTCGCCACCCATACCGACAAACAGCACATCGAGCCTGTCAGCCACGCTCAGCAAGGTTTCAAGATCATCAAATCCGCCCCAAGGTGTCACCGACCCCGGTAGCACCAGAACCGCGCCTTGCACAGGCTGCTCGCCCACGCGAAAGAACCCCGGCCCGTAGCCCGTGATCGGCGTGCCCGTGTCGTATTCCACTTCGTTCAAACGCATGATCTCTCCTTACCAGACGGGCAACCCGACGAGGACCGCCACCCCGATCAGGGCATAGGCCACGCGCCTATATATGCCCTCTCGGCTGGGTTGGAACAACGCCTGTCCGATCAAGGTGCCCGCGCCGTATGGCAGCAACAGCACGAGGCCCAGCCAAGCCGCAGGCCAGCTGAGCGCGCCTTGCACAGCCATCACCGGCAACACCAAAAGCGAGTTGAAGGTCAGAAAGATCAACATATTTGCGCGGGTTTGTGCAGCACTGTCCTGCCCGCCCAGACGAAACAGGATCACGATCGGCCCGTTCAGGCCAGTCGCCCCGCCCATCGCCCCGGCCGCCGCGCCCACGCCAGCCGTTGCTACAAGGCCCGGCGGGGTGGTGTAGCGCCAGCCCGACAGCAAGGCCGTAAGGGCAATGCCCGCGATGATCGAGACGGACCAGCGCAAGACATCCTCGGACAAGTTCAACAGCAAATAGACACCAAGCGGTGCAGCCACAATCGACGAGACGACCAGCGTTATCGAAGTGCGTGGCTCAGCCTTAGGGATCGCACGCGGCACCACTGTGACGAGCGATATCAGTGCCGACAGATAGAATGCCGGGATAACGACCACTGGCTCAACAAAAGCCACACCAAACGGAATGAATACAAGAGCCGAGCCAAAGCCCGCGAACCCGTAGACGCCCCCTGCCATCAAAGCCGCAAAGATCACCCACTCCAGCCCCGGCGTTGCCAAGGCAAGAAGCAGTGTGTCAGGCATCTACATTACCAAATTGGTTGCCTTGGTTCGCATCCGGCTTCGACCAATCGCGCTTCACACCCAACATTAAGACGACGTTCTTGGCCACATAGACCGACGAATACGTCCCCACGATCACGCCCCATGCAATCGCGAAGACAAAGCCCCGGATCACATCGCCGCCGAAGATCAGCAGCGCAATCAGCGCCAACAAAGTCGTGCCCGAGGTCATCAAGGTCCGGCTTAGCGTCTCGTTGACGGACTTGTTCATCAATTGCTGCAAATCCATCTTCTTGAACTTGCGCAGGTTCTCGCGAAGACGGTCAAAGATCACCACCGTGTCGTTGATCGAATAGCCGATGATCGTCAGCAAAGCCGCAATCGTGGCCAGATCAAACCGGATCTGGAACAGCGAGAAAATCCCGATGGTCAAGATCACGTCATGGGCCAGTGCGGCAATCGCGCCGACGGAGAACTGCCACTCGAACCGCAGCCAGATATAAAACAGGATCGCCACCAGCGAGGCCGAGACCGCCAGCACCGCCGTCCAGATCAACTCGCCCGAGACTTTGGGGCCAACGCTTTCCACCGACGGAAAGGTCATCGCCGGATCGAGCGTGTTCAAAGCCGCCTCGACGGCGAGGATCACCTCAGGCGTGACACTCTCTTGGCCGTCTTGGGCTTGGATGCGCACCATCGCGACATTGCGGCCCTCGCCGAAGGTCGGGTCAAACACCTCCGTGATCGACACATCGCCCAGCTCCAGCCCCTCGAGGGCTGTGCGATAGGCCGCGATATCAACCGCTTGGGTGCTTTCCGTGCGGATCGTTGTACCGCCCAGAAAGTCGATGCCAAAGTTCAGCCCCATGCCCAGCCACACGGCAATGCTGAGAAACACCGCCACGATAGACGCGCCCATCGTGGCTTTGCGGAAGCGGAAGAAATCGTAGTTGGTGTCTTGGGGGACGAGACGCAGACGCATGGCTTAAACCTCGATGGTCTTCGGGCGACGACGCTCGAACCAGAAAATGATGAACAGACGCGTGACATAGATCGCGGTGAAGACCGAGGTCATGATGCCGATGCCCAGCGTGATCGCGAAGCCGCGCACGGGGCCTGAGCCGAGCGTGAACAGGATCGTGGCCACAATGAAGGTCGTGATGTTCGCGTCGATGATGGCCGAAAGGGCGCGATCATAGCCCAGCTCAATCGCGCGGGCGGGGCCTTTGGCGGTCTTAAGTTCTTCTCGGATCCGTTCGAACACCAGCACATTGGCGTCGACGGCCATACCAATCGTCAAGACGATCCCCGCAATGCCCGGCAGCGTCAGCGTGCCCCCGATCAGGCTGAGAAGCCCGAAGATCAAAGCGACGTTCAAGATCAGCGCGATATTTGCGAAGATGCCAAACAGCCCGTAGGAGGCGGCCATGAAGACCAGCACACCGATAAAGGCGATGACCGTGGCCATCTGGCCCGCATCGATGCTGTCTTGGCCCAGCTCCGGGCCAACGGTGCGCTCTTCGAGATAGGTCACTTCGGCGGGCAAGGCCCCTGCGCGCAGCTGAACGGCCAGAAGCGTCGTTTCCTCAACCGTGAATTGCCCGGTGATGATGCCCGACCCGCCCGGAATATGGGACTGGATCGTCGGCGCCGTGACTACCTCGTTATCGAGGACGACGGCAAAAGGCGCGCCGATGTTCTCCAGCGTGTAGTCGCCAAACTGGCGCGCGCCCGTTGGATTGAACCGGAAATTCACCGCAGGGCGGCCGTTCTGGTCGAAGGCGGGTTGCGCATCGGTCAGCTCCTCGCCTGTCACAACGGGGGTCTGTTCGATGATGTAGAACAGCCCCGGCTCGTCTTTGGAGGGCACAAGAATGTTGCGCGCGCCGGGCGAGGCATTTGCATCATCCGTACGGCTGACCACCGGGTGGAAGGTCAGCTTGGCGGTGGTGCCGATCAGCTCTTTCAACTCGGTGGCCGAGCCGATGCCGGGCACCTGGATCAGGATGCGGTCGTCGCCCTGACGCTGGATCGTCGGCTCGCGCGTCCCTGCTTCGTCCACACGATTGCGAATGATCTCAAGGCTTTGCGCCATGGTGCGATCGTCGGTCAAGGCGCGCTCGGCCTCCGAGAGCTGCACGACGATCACATCACCTTCGAAGGACACATCCAACGTAGTCGCGCCCACTGCGGCCAGCGTGTTCACAGGCTGAGACAGTGCGCGCACCGCCGTAAGGGCAGTTTGCATCCCCGCAGGCTCACCAATGCGTACTCGCAATTCGCCCGCAGGGGCGTCAACGCGGCGAATGGTGCCGACGGTGGCGCGCTCGTCGCGCAACGCATCGCGCACGCTGGGCCACAGGCTGTCCATGCGGCTGATATAGACCTGATCCACCTGCACTTCGGCGAGCAAATGCGCGCCGCCCCGCAGGTCAAGGCCGAGATTGACGAGACCAGAGGGCAAGACCTCGGGCCAGAGCGCCAACTCGTCGGCAACCTCTTCGGCAGGGGCAAACCCGTTCTCGACCATCTGGGCAGCATCATTGTGCATCTCGACGCGGCTGTAGAAGGCATTTGGCAACGCCAAGAGCAGCCCCAAAAGCAGGACAGACAGGATAACGACCCGTTGGAACGTCGGGATTTGCAGCATGATAAGAGCGCCTTACAGAGCGAAGTTAATGTCGGATCGGGTCGCGCTACTTCGCAGGCTCGGTCTTGTTAAGGACCTCGACGATGGTGCTGCGAATGACGCGAACATTGACGCCGGACGCGATCTCGACCTCGACCTCATTGTCGTCCTTGACCTTGGTCACCTTGCCGATAAAGCCCGCCTGCGTGACGACCTGATCGCCCTTGCGCAGGGCCTCGACCATGGCGCGGTGCTGCTTCATCTTCTGCTGCTGGGGGCGGATCAGCAGGAAATACATGATCGCAAAGATCAGGATCAGGGGCACGAAAGAGCCGAAGGCTTCCATAGATTTAACGTCCTTGTCACGGGGCCCGAGGGGGGCCGGAATGGGGTTGGCGCGCACCCTATGCGCGGTCGCGGCGGGGTGCAAGGAGCGCGCTTGGATTGGGGTGCAGATAGGGGGTGTGAGGGGCGGATGGAAGGGGCTGAGCGGCGGAAAATGCGGGTCGGTAACGCATCGGTATTGCGTCGGTATAACGTCGGTGCGAGCGTGCGGGGGATTTAGGGGATGTTCAGCGATGAGTTTGCGCGATTGGTTGGGGGTGCGAGAGGTGCCCGAGTGGACAAAAGCGCGGTGGGTCGGGGCTGGGGTTTCGGTCGCCATCTGCTTGATTGCGCTGGCCATCCTGTTCCGTTTGGTCGTGTCCATCATATCCCCTTCAAGCGAGGGAGTTCGCGACTATGGGCTTCTCATGTCTGGTGTCATTGGGGCTGCTCTAGTGGGATGGCGCAACATGGTTGCGTCACGGCAGGCTGATTTGCAAGACGAGGCCCTTTTTAACCTCAAGATCAATGCGGCAACCGAAGACTTGAGCGCCCGAAGGCAAGTAACAATGGTGTTTAAAGAAGACGGCAGAACGGTTGCAATCGACCAATGGGTTGATGACTTAGTACTCCGCGCAACTGCAATAGATCGCCTGGAAGGATTAGCGTCCGAGCGGCCAACTGAAGTGGTTCGAATCGCTAGACTATTCTCCACCTATATTGTTGAAATATCATCAGAAAACCCCCCGGAACCGCACCCCAATCGCCCATCAACAGCGGAAAGCCAGCAATGGGCCAAACAATTGACTGCGAAGCGGTCCGATGCCGAGAGGGCTCTCCAATCTCTATCTCGCCTAAATACAGTCTTTGGTCTAAGCAGGGCCCAAGCGACAATTAGTTTGCGAGGTGCAAATTTACAGGGTTTCGACCTGAAGGGGGCAAACCTAAGCTACTTAGATATGTCGTATGCGTCACTAGATGGCGCACAGTTATCTCGTGCCGACTTGCGGCATGCTGAGCTAAGACATGCAAGTGTTACTGGTACAGACTTTTTTCTTGCCGATCTTAAAGGCGCAAACCTCATTGAGGCGAATTTACAAGATACTGAACTTAGATCAGCCAAACTTGACGGTGCACGCTTCGTCTCAAAACTTCCTATTAGGGAAACGATCCATTTCGCCGACCCAAGGCGTGTCAATTCCAACGTCGGTAGCTCCGGGATTGATTTTTGACTTCACCGTCGAACAGTCTGCTGATCAATGAATTCCAAAACGGAAATTGGTCTCAGTAAGAATTATTCGCTAAGTCCTGACGATCCCCTGACTCTCGTCCCGCCTGACTGAAAGGTCAGGCTGCCCCCGAACCGCCCACACGGGGCGGGGCCAGCCTTTGCGGCAAGCCATTACGGATCAACGTAGGGCGGGGTTCACCCCGCCTCCCCCCCACCACACCGCTTGGCGGGATAAATCCCGCCCTACCCTTCCCCTCGGCCTTTCAACTCGGCATATAGCGCCTAACACCAACGCACCGCCGGAGCGCACCCATGCACGACATCAAAGCCATCCGCGAAAATCCCGCTGCCTTCGACGCCGCCATGGCGCGCCGGGGGCACGAGAATGCCTCCGCCCCGATCCTGTCGCTTGATGCCAACCGCCGTGCCAAAATCCAGGCGGCGGAAACCGCGCAGGCCGAGCAGAACGCGGCCAGCAAGCTTGTCGGCAAGGCCAAGGCCATTGGCGATGAGGCTGAGTTTGAGCGGCTGCGCGCGCTGGTGGCCTCAAAGAAGGCCGAGATTGCGGCGCTCAATGACGAGGCCAAGACGCTCGACCAAGCGCTCACGGACATGCTGATGGGCCTCGACAACCTGCCCCACGCGGATGTGCCCGATGGAGCGAGCGAGGACGATAATGTCGAGATCAAGCGCTGGGGCGAAATCCCGACGTTCGATTTCACCCCGCGCGAGCATTTTGAGCTGGAAGCAGCGCAAGGCCTCGATTTCGCCACTGCCGCCAAGCTGAGCGGCTCGCGCTTTGTCATCATGCGCGGCGCGATGGCGCGGCTGCACCGGGCGTTGGCGCAGTTCATGCTCGACAAGCACGTGAATGAGCATGGCTTGGCGGAGATGATCACGCCAGTCTTGGTGCGCGACGAGGCGATGTATGGCACCAACCAGTTGCCCAAATTCGCCGAGGACAGCTACCGCACCACAAACGGTTGGTGGCTGATCCCGACCTCGGAGGTGACCCTGACGAACACGGTGGCGGGCGAGGTGCTGGACGCGGCTGAGTTGCCGATCTGCATGACCGCGCATACGCAATGCTTCCGCTCGGAAGCGGGCAGCGCGGGCAAGGACACCAGCGGCATGCTGCGCCAGCATCAGTTCGAGAAGGTGGAGATGGTCTCGATCACCCATCCCGACGATAGCATGGCCGAGCATGACCGCATGACGCGGCGCGCCGAGGCAGTGTTGGAGGCCTTGGGGCTCGCCTATCGCACGGTGGTTTTGTGCACGGGTGATCTGGGCTTTGGCGCGATCAAGACCCATGACATCGAGGTCTGGTTGCCGGGGCAGAATACCTATCGCGAGATCTCCAGCGTGTCGGTTTGTGGGGCCTTCCAGGCCCGCCGGATGAACGCGCGGTTCAAGCCTGAGGGCGGGGGCAAGCCGGAGTTTGTGCATACCTTGAACGGGTCTGGTCTGGCTGTCGGGCGCTGCCTGATTGCTGTGCTGGAGAACGGGCAGCAGGCGGATGGGTCGGTTGACTTGCCAGAGGTGCTGCATCCGTATCTGGGCGGCAAGACGCGGGTGACGGCTGAGGGTGTGTTGGCCTAGCGCTCTTTCTTTCTTGCCTTAAATACTCAAATCTTCGCGCGGGTGGCAAAGGGCGGGAAATTGAGTATTTAGAGCAAGAAAGAGCCAACGGAGCGCCCCCATGAAGATCGCCACATTCAATATCAACGGGATCAAGGCGCGGATCGAAGCTTTGCCAAAATGGCTCGATGAATTTCAGCCGGATGTCGCGGTCTTGCAGGAGATCAAGTCGGTCGACGAAAACTTCCCGCGCGAGATTCTTGAGGATCGCGGCTATACCGTCGAGACCCATGGCCAGAAAAGCTTCAACGGCGTAGCGATCCTGTCGAAGCTGCCTCTGGAGGATGTCACGCGCGGGCTGCCGGGCGACGACACCGACGAGCAGGCCCGCTGGATCGAAGGCACGGTCATTGGCGACAAGACGGCTGTGCGGGTCTGTGGCCTGTACCTGCCCAACGGCAATCCGGTGCCGGGCCCGAAATACGACTATAAGCTGGCCTGGATGGAGCGGATGCGGGTCCGCGCTGCGGCGCTTATGGCAGCCGAAGAGCCTGCCTTGATGGCCGGGGATTACAACATCATCCCGCAGGATGTGGACGCCGCCCGCCCTGAGGCGTGGCAGAAAGATGCGCTCGCCCTGCCCGAAAGCCGCGCGGCCTATCGTCGGATCCTGAACCTTGGCTTCACCGAGGCGTTTCGCCAGCGCAATCAACTGCCCGAGCAATACTCGTTCTGGGACTACCAAGCGGGCGCGTGGAACCGCAATGACGGCATTCGCATCGACCATATCCTGATGACGCCCGCTTGTGCGGATTTGATGACGGATGTGGGGATAGAGGCGGCTGTTCGCGGCGGGGAGAAGCCCAGTGACCATGTGCCGGTTTGGGTGGAGCTGGATGCGTAAGGCACTGGGATGGATCGCTTTTGCCCTAGCACTTGGCCTCGTTGGTTTGGCGGGGTTTCAATATAACCGCCTCTCGATTGCCCATGCCAAGACCGACGCGGCCTTCGCCCCCTATCTGGAGCCCGACTATGCGGGGCTGGTTTGGGCGGATCTTGGCCCGCAGAAGCAGCGCATCTGGCTCACGGTCGAGGATCCGGCTTTTTTCACCCATAACGGCGTGGATTTTCGCAGTCCCGGCGCGGGGCTGACGACGATTTCGCAGAGCCTTGCAAAGCGCCTCTATTTCGATCCGTTCAAGCCGGGATTTGCCAAGCTAGAGCAAAGCCTGATTGCCATTCGCGTGATCAATGCGCGCATCGCGAAGGAGGTGCAGTTGGCCGCAGCGCTGGACCTCTTTTGGTTCGGGCGCGGCGACCAAGGGGCCTTGATCGGCTTTGACGCCGCCGCTCAGCATCATTTCGGGCGCGGCGTGACGCAGATCAGCGACGGTGAATTTACCCAGCTTGTCGCCATGTTGATTGGTCCGAATGCGGTGCCGATGGGCAGTGAGGCGCTGGCCGAACGGGTGGCACGGATCGAGCGGTTGCTGACGCAGGCCTGCACCCCGACCGATTGGCGCGATGTCTGGCTTGAAGGCTGCGCTTAGCCCTTCGTGACATCCTCGTTATAGACCCAGTCAAATTTCTTCAGCGCCAGGCCCGGCGCGAAGCGGTTCCCGAGGCGCAACCCGGTATGGACCACCGACCGGGTGATCCCCGGCGGCAGATGATAGATCCAGCCATTGGCATTGGCCGCCGCCACGATCTCGCGCACGCGTTTGATGCGGGCCGCTTGAAAGGCCTCGAACGCGGCCTCGGGCGAGACGTGTTGGTCGAGACAGCGGCTCAGAACCCACGCATCCTCCAGCGCCATATTGGCCCCTTGCGCCAGAAACGGCAGCGTCGGGTGGACCGCATCCCCGAGCAGCACCGCCCTGCCCCGGTGCCACAGATCGGGAACCTCGTGGCGGAACAGACCCCATAGGAACACCTCGCGCGCCTCGCCCAGCCAACCGCGCACCTCGGGCGCGAAGCCTGAGAACGCGCGCTGCATCCGGGTGGGATCGTCGGCGTGGTTCCAGCCTTCCTCGGTCCAGCCGGAGCGCTCTTCCACGGCGACGATGTTGCGCAGCGCGCCGCCGCGCAAGGGATAGCTGACCAGATGGCGGTGCGGCCCCATGTAGACGCTGGCCTCGGCGGGATCGCCCGCGCGGCCCGGCACGAGCGCGCGCCATGCCACTTGGCCGGTGAATTTGGGCTTCTCGGCACGGGGGCCGAGAATGGCGCGGCGGGTGGGCGAGTGCAGACCATCGGCGCCGATCAGGATTTGAGGACGCAGGATTGCGCCGGTCATCAGGCGCAGAACCGGCGATCCGTCGCCTTCGATCTCGACGCTGTCGATCTGGTGCAAAAGGCGGATCTGGACGCCAACGTTGCGCGCGCCATCGGCCAGCATGTCGATCAGATCGGCGCGGTGCATCATGCGGGTGCCCGGATCTTGCGGCAGGCTGAGGCGCGCGATCTCGGCGCCTTTCTGATGATCGCGCAGCACCACCGCCTGGGCGCGGATCGAGCGACCGCTTGCATCGGGGTCAAGGCCGAGCGCGGCAAGCACTCGCATCCCATTGGGGCTGATTTGCAGGCCAGCGCCTACCTCGCGGATTTCCTCGGCCCGCTCCAGCACGGTCACGGTATGGCCCGCGCGCGCCAAAGCGATCGCAGACGCGAGGCCTGCAACACCGGCACCGAGGATCGTTATGTGTCTGGGGGAGGCCTGGGCCACCTGTCACCTTACCTGTCTTGAGGCCATCCTGACCTCGTCGAAATCATGAAAAAGAGCAAAAAAAACACCGGGGTATGCGCCCCGGTGTCTGTCAAACCCTGCCTTGGCGCAAAGGTCAATCGTCGCGGTGCACTTTCTCGCGGCGCTCATGGCGTTCTTGCGCCTCAAGGCTCATGGTTGCGATGGGGCGCGCATCGAGGCGCTTGAGCGAGATCTGATCGCCGGTGGACTCGCAATAGCCAAACTCGCCCTCCTCGATGCGGCGCAATGCTGCCTCGATCTTCGAGATCAGCTTGCGCTGGCGGTCGCGGGTGCGCAGCTCAAGCGCGCGGTCTGTTTCCTCGGACGCGCGGTCGGCCACATCAGGGATGGAGCGCGCGGCCCCTTGCAGATCAACGATTGTGCTGGCGCTTTCAGCGAGCAGATCCGCCTTCCAAGCCAGAAGCTTGCGCCGGAAATACTCCAGCTGGCGGTCGTTCATAAACGGTTCGTCCTCGGCAGGACGATAATCATCTGGCAGAAAAATCTCGGCCTTCATGGTGTCTTCCCCTTGCGTATCGGAAGCGGCCAAGTGTGGTTCTGAAGCTGACATCCGAAACCCTCCATTGGCGCTGCAATAGCCTAGCTTTCATGCCTTCTCAAGCACTAGATAGGACTTGTCGCAGGTTTGTGTAGCTGGTCTATGATCGAGCGCAAATTGGCGCAAATAAGGGGCAATCGTGATGCAGTTTACCGGAACCGACCGCTATATCGTGCCGGATGATCTGGAAGTGGCCGTCAATGCCGCCGTGACGCTCGAGCGCCCTTTGTTGGTGAAAGGCGAGCCGGGCACGGGCAAGACGGAGCTCGCGCGGCAGGTGGCAGACGCATTGGGCATGCCCATTATCGAATGGCACATCAAATCGACCACCCGCGCGCAGCAGGGGCTTTATGAGTATGACGCGGTCTCGCGGCTGCGTGACAGCCAGCTTGGCGATGACCGGGTGAATGATGTCTCCAACTATATCAAACGCGGCAAGTTGTGGGAGGCGTTTGCGGCTGAGGAGCGCGTCGTGCTGCTGATCGACGAGATTGATAAGGCCGATATCGAGTTTCCGAACGACTTGCTGCAAGAGCTCGACCGGATGGAGTTCTTTGTCTACGAGACCGGCCAGACGGTGCGCGCGGCCCAGCGCCCGGTGGTGATCATCACCTCGAACAACGAGAAAGAACTGCCGGATGCGTTTCTGCGCCGCTGCTTTTTCCACTACATTAAGTTTCCTGATGCTGAGACCCTCGCGAAGATCGTCGAGGTACATCATCCGGGCGTGAAGGCAGGGCTGTTATCGGCAGCCCTGGCGCAATTCTTTGAGGTGCGCGAGACGCCGGGGTTGAAGAAGAAGCCTTCGACATCCGAGGTTTTGGACTGGTTGAAGCTGCTGTTGGCCGAGGATTTGTCGCCCGAGGATCTGCGCCGCGATGGGGCGAACGCGCTTCCGAAGCTGCACGGCGCGTTGTTGAAAAACGAGCAGGATGTGGCGCTGTTTGAGCGGTTGGCGTTCATGGCGCGCGGTGGGCGCTGAGCGGCACTGTCGATTTGAGTATTTTGGGAACCCTGAAAGCGCATGGGTTGCCTCCGAAGGGGCGGCGTGGAAGGCTGAGGCTATGGTAGAGATTGAACCGATCAGCGTGCAGGATCGCGCCGCCTGGACCCCGCTTTGGCGCGCATACCTCGCGTATTATGACACGGAGTTGCCGGACGAGATTTATGACACCGCCTTTTCGCGTCTGACGGATCCAAAGGTCGTGCCCTACCATGGGTTTATGGCGTGGGAGGGCAGCCGTGCTCTCGGACTTGTGCACTATATCTACCACATGCATGGCTGGAAGATTGAGCCGGTGTGTTATCTACAAGACCTCTACACCGTCCCCGATGCGCGCGGCAAAGGCGTCGGGCGGGCCTTGATCGAGGCGGTGTATGGGGCTGCGGATGCGATGGGCGCGCCCTCGGTCTATTGGATGACGCAGGAGTTTAACGCGGAGGGGCGCAGGCTCTATGACAAGGTCGGGGAATTGACCCCCTTTATCAAATACGCACGGCCCGCCTCGTGAAAATGGCGCTTGTTCTGGGCCTAAGCCTCGGCCTGTTGGCGGGCTGTGCCACCGTGCCCTTTGACGAGGCGGTGCCCGAGCGGCGCGCAACCCCGGCCCTGTCGAGCGAATTGCCCGCGATGAAGGTTTTTGCGAGCACGGTGCCGGCCCCGACCGTGAAGTCTCGCGCGGAGCTGGCGGCGGATTTTCTGGATCTGACTTTCTTGATGGAAAGCGGGCGCTCCCTGCCGATCTTCACGCGCTTTGAAGGGCCGATCCGCGTCGCTGTCGCAGGCGCGCAAACCCCGCCGAGCCTGATGCGAGATCTGGGGCTGTTGCTTGGACGGATGCGGACCGAAGCCGGGCTTGATATTGCTGCCGCCTCCAGCCCTGCCAGCGCCAACTTGATTGTTGAGACCCTGCCCCGCCGCCAATTGCAACGCTATGTGCCGCAAGCGGCCTGTTTTGTCGTTCCGAATGTAACCAGCTGGTCGGAATTTGTGCGCAACCGCCGCAGCAGTCTCGTGGATTGGACCGGGCTGCAAACGCGCACCCGGGCGGCGGTCTTCATCCCCAACGATGTCAGCCCCCAAGAGGTGCGCGATTGCCTACATGAAGAAATCGCCCAAGCCGTCGGACCGCTCAATGATCTTTACCGACTGCCCGACAGCATCTTCAACGACGATAATTTCCATATGGTGCTCACCCAGTTCGATATGCTGATGCTGCGCATCGCCTATGCGCCAGAGCTGCAAAGCGGCATGAGCCGCGCGCAGGTGGCCGAACGTCTGCCGGGGGTGTTGGCGCGGGTTGCGGGCAACCGACCCGTGGGCACGCGCGGACCTTACAGCCAACTGGCCCCCCGCGCTTGGGTTGATGCGATCGAAACAGCGCTTGGACCGGGGGCGCGCCCTGCCGCACGGGTGGCGGCGGCGCAACGCGCTGTCGGTATTGCGAAAGCGTCTAACCTTGGTCCGCTGCGCGAGGGGTTCAGCTATTATGCGCTGGGGCGCTTGTCGTTGGGCCAGAAACCGGAATTGGCGCTACCGGCCTTTGTGACCGCAGGCCAAGCGTTTCAGACCATTCCGGGTGCGGATATTCAGCGCGCCCAGATCGGTGTGCAACTCTCGGCCTTCGCCTTGTCGACAGGCAATGGGGCGGCGGCTTTGCGCTTGATCGACCAGAGCTTGCCTGCCGCAACGGCAGCGCAAAACGCGTCGCTCATGGCGACGCTGTTGATGATGCGCGCGGAGGCGTTGACCCTTGAGGGACGCGCTTTGGAAGCGCAAGCGGTGCGCCTCGACAGTCTGGGGTGGGCGCGCTATGGCTTTGGCGATGCGGGCGAAATTCGTGCGCGTTTGGTGGAAATCGCGGCGGTCACGCCGGAGCGGCGCGGTAGCGCGAGGGACAACTGATGCTGGCGATTGCAGGACTTCTAGGCGGGGCCGGATGGGGCGCGTGGCTGGCCAAAAAGCGAGGTGGCACGCGGTTTGATCTGGCGCAATACGCAGCGGGCTTCGGGATTTTCTGGGGCATTGTGGGTCTGGTCGTGACCATCTTCCTCGCGCGCGGCTAGGGAGCGGGGGCGATGTTTACCCCCTTTTTCGAGGCCCTGCGCGGGCACGGCGTTCCGGTGTCTTTGCGCGAATACTTAAGCTTTCTGGAAGGCATGAAGCGCGGCTTAGCCACCTATGATGTGGACCACTTCTACCTTCTGGCCCGCACGATCATGGTCAAGGACGAGCGGCACTTGGACCGTTTCGATCAGGCCTTTGCCCATGCGTTTCAAGGGCTTGAAAACATCTC
This sequence comes from Dinoroseobacter sp., assembly GCA_965279125.1. GTDB lineage: Bacteria > Pseudomonadota > Alphaproteobacteria > Rhodobacterales > Rhodobacteraceae > Dinoroseobacter. The sequence goes on along the minus strand of CBDIHL010000013.1, from coordinate 9,729 downwards.
GGTGGATAACGTGCTGGAGGCTGTCGATTTGCCCGCGGACTGGCTGGAAAAGATGGCCGAGAAGCATCTGAGCGCAGAAGAGAAGGCCGAGATCGAGGCACTAGGTGGTTTTGACAAGCTGATGGAAACCCTGCGCGAGCGCCTTAAAGAACAGCAGGGCCGCCATCAGGGTGGGTCCAAGTGGATCGGCACGGCGGGGACGTCGCCCTTTGGCGCTTATGGGTACAACCCAGAAGGCGTGCGCATTGGGCAGGCCGAAAGTCGGCATCGGCGTGCGACGAAGGTTTGGGACAAGCGCGAATTTCGCAACCTCGATGATAGCGTTGAGTTGGGCACTCGGAACATCAAGGTCGCCTTGAAGCGGCTCAGGCGGTGGGCGCGGGATGGGGCGCTCGATGAGCTGGATTTGGACGGCACGATCCGCGCGACGGCGGAACACGGCTATCTCGACGTGCAGACAAGGCCCGAGCGGCGCAATGCGGTGAAGGTCTTGTTGTTCGTCGATGTGGGCGGGTCGATGGATGACCATGTGAAAGTCGTCGAAGAGCTGTTCTCGGCGGCGAAATCCGAGTTCAAACATCTGGAACATTACTACTTTCACAACTGCCTCTATGAGGGCGTGTGGCGCGACAATCGACGGCGCTGGTCCGAGCAGACGCCAACGTGGGAGGTGCTGAATAAGTTCGGCCCGGATTATAAGTGCATTTTTGTCGGCGATGCAGCGATGTCGCCCTATGAGGTGGCCTTTCCCGGTGGCGCGAACGAGCACTGGAATGCCGAGAGCGGCGAGACATGGCTAAGACGCGCGCGCGCGCAGTGGCCCAGTTGCGTGTGGATCAATCCGTCGGCGGAGCGGTCGTGGCGATATACGCAGAGCACGCAGATGATATCCGAGATATTCGAGGGCGCGATGGTGCCGATGACGCTGGGTGGACTGACCAAGGGGATGAAATTGCTTGGATGACGGGCGGGGGGATGGCTCTTCCAAGAGCCATGCTTATGCGATTTCGAAATCGCATTGCGCCTTTGGCGAAGGTTAGCGACGGAAACTGACCGTGCGCGCGTTAAACTGGCTTAGGGGCCGACATGCAGACGTTGAAATACCTTGCAAAGAACCATTGGCGCGCGCTGACCGTGTTCGCTTTGGCCGCTTGCGTGGTCCTCTTTTTCGCGGGCCGTGTGGTCATGCATGAGATGTGGAGGGGTGACCCGGCACGCGCTGAGTTCACCGTAAAGCCCTGGATGACCCCGCGCTTTGTCGGCATGCGCATGGGCGTGCCGCCGGAGATGTTGTTTGAGACGCTCGATGTCACCGGACCTGAAGCGCGGCGCATGACCTTGCGCGAGATCGCGGACGCGCGCGGCATGACAATCGACGCCCTTCAAACGATGCTGACCGACGCAGCCCTGACTGCGCAGGCCGAGCGTGACGCGCAGCACCCCGCCAAGCGCACGGGGCAAGACGAATGAGCGACACGCTCTTCGCCCTTGTCCCCTATTACGGGCCCTACCTGATCCTCATATCGGTGTTCCTGTCCTGCCTCGCCTTGCCCCTGCCCTCATCCTTGCTGGTCCTCGCCGCCGGCGGATTTGCGGCAAGCGGTGACCTCACGCTCTGGTCCGTCGCCCTCGCCGCCTTCGCCGGTTTCATTGCGGGCGACCAGCTGGCCTATGCCATCGGGCGCAAGGGCGGCGACGCGATCAAGGCGCGGGTCGCAGGCAAGCCCAAAGCCGCCGCCTTGATGGCGCGCGCCGAAGCGTTCGTGGACAAGCGCGGCGCTTGGGCGGTGTTTCTCAGCCGCACCGTGGTCAGCCCGCTCGCTGCATATGTCTCCTATGTGGGCGCCGCCGGAGGCCTCGGCTGGGCGCGGTTCACGCTGCCGGCGATCCTTGGGGCCGCGACATGGTGCTGCGTCTATCTCGGCATCGGCTACAGCTTCACCGACCAGATGAGTGAGATCGCAGATGTGCTGAGCAACCTGGCGGGCTTTATCATTGCGCTGGCCGTTATGATCGGGGCCGGGATCTGGTTGCGCAAAGCCCTCCGAGAAGCACGCGCAAAAATGAAGGCGGAGGCAGATGCAGAGGCGCATTGACGAAGGCCCGCGCGGCTGGTCCAAGACCCGCACCGCTTTGATCAAGGACCAAGCCCATGCCCGCCAAACCCCGCCTCGTGATGTCCAGCGATCACGCCGCAATCGACTTGCGCCAGAAGCTTGCCGCCCATGTGGCCGAGCTTGGGTGGGAGGTCGTCGATCTCGGCCCAACCTCACCGGAAAGCACCCCCTACCCCGAGCGCGGCGCAGAGGCCGCCCAGCGCGTGGCCTCTGGCGATTGCGCGCTTGGGATCGTGCTGTGCGGCACCGGACAGGGCATCATGATGGCCGCCAATAAGGTAAATGGCGTGCGCTGCGGGGTCTGCTCGGACACGGTCTCAGCGTCGATGATCCGGGCGCATAACGACGCAAATATGCTGGCCATCGGGGCGCGGGTTGTCGGCGAAGCCCTGGCGGTGGCGATTGTCGATGCGTTTCTCGGCACCGCGTTCGAGGGCGGGCGCCATGCGCCACGGGTGGAGATGATCAAGGCATTGGAGGGCTAAGACTATCGCGATGTCGGGGGTTTGGGTCGCGTAGGGCAGGCGCGCTGCGAGACACGCGCCTGCATCTTGTCTATAGCAACTGCTCGTAAACGATCATGGCTTTCACTTCTGGTTTCTTGAAGTAGCTTCCGCCCCCCATGGAACCTTTAACCGAAAAGCCTCCACCACTTCCCGCGCCTTGGTTGTGGGGGCCTCGTCTTTGGGTCCCTTGTAATCGGACGTCATCGGAAAACGTCGGCAATGTGAATTCCTGACCGCTAGAAGATCCACTTGGCAGCGTTGGCTGATTGGCGAGGGTCGGAGAGGCAATCAGCAGGCCCATCGTTAGAATAGCTACAAACTGTTTCATCATCGGCTCCATCACTGGGTTGGGCTGTGTGTCGCCCAATGTGAAGATAAGCACGGGTTGCGGGTTACGTGACTGCACAGCAGCGTGAGCGGAAAGTTGACTTGAACTTAGCGTCGCAAAACTTTGAATAAAAATGCAAATAAATTTGTCACAGTCGGAAGCAATATTAGTGGCCCCGACTAAAGCTGCACGATCCGCACAGAACTACCCTGCGTGGTCAGCGCGATCTTGCCCTCGCAGAGCCGCATCGCATCGTTCCCGAACACCACGGCCCGCCACCCGCGCATGGAGCCGACATCATGGTTTCCGGCCGCGATCTGATCAAGCTCGGCACTGTTGGCGACAAGCTTTTGGGCCACGCCTGCCTCCTCGCATTTGGCCTTCAAGAGCACGCGCAGCAAGTCCGCGAGCGCCGAGTTGACCTGCAGTTTTTCGCTTGGCTTGTTGGACACCGGATAATCCTCGGGCCGAGTGGTTTGGCCTTCCTTGACCGCAGCCAAAATCCCCTCGGCAACGTCCCCGCGCCGTGCCTCGCGCAAGAGCAGGCGTGATCGACCGAGGTCCTCGACGCTGCCCGGCTTGGTGGAGGCGACCTCGATCAGCGCATCGTCCTTGATCACGCGGTTGCGGGGGATATTGCGGGTTTGGGCATAGGTCTCTCGGAACCGCGCCAGAGCGCGCACCGTAGCCAGAAACTTGCCGGAACTGGTGCGTGTTTTGACGCGGCGCCACGCCTCGTCCGGGTTAACCTGATAGGTGTCGGGGTCGGTTAGGATGCTTATTTCTTCTTCGACCCACGGCGTGCGTCCGGTCTTGGCCAACTCGGCGGCGAGGTATTCATAGATACCGCGCAGGTGGGTCACATCCGCCAGCGCGTAGGTCTTTTGGGCATCCGACAAAGGCCGACGCGACCAATCCGTAAAGCGCGAGGTCTTATCAAGCGACGCGCGCACGATCTTGCGCACCAGCGTCTCGTAGCCCACCTGCTCGCCAAAGCCGCAGACCATGGCAGCCACTTGGGTGTCAAACAGCGGCGTGGGCAAAACGCCGTAGTCTATTTGGAAGATCTCAAGGTCTTGGCGCGCGGCATGGAAGACCTTGACGACATCGGTGTTCTTGAACAACTGCAGCAGCGGATCAAGCGACAGGGTCTCGACCAGCGGATCGACCAGTACGGCGTTCTTGTCGCCCTCGCCCGGATAGGCCAGTTGGATCAGGCACAGCTTGGCGTAATAGGTCCGCTCGCGCAGAAATTCCGTATCGACGGTGACGTAAGGGGCCTGCGCTGCGTCGGCGCAAAATGCGGCCAACGCGTCAGTCGTTGTGATGGTTTGCATTCGTACCTGTCTCTCTCGCGGATTCTTGTGCCCACACACGCCTCATTTCATCCAACTTACGCAAAATGGCCTTCGGGTGAAAGAGGACAGCACGCCTCAGAGCGCTTGCGTGAAACGCGGCCCCGGTTGGGGCGATTGGACGAGGCCGAGATGGCGGTAGTAAGCCTGCGCGCTTGTGTTCTGGGGGTCGGTCCCAATAGTCAGCTTGATTGCGCCAGCCTGACGCGCGCGGGCGCCGGCCGCTTGGATCAGCGCGCGCCCAATGCCCATCCCGCGCGCGTTTGGCGCGACATAGAGGTGATGCAGATCGACCGAGCGCTCGCCAGTGTGGGCGCGCCAGTGGGTACACAAAAGCGCGTAGCCTTGGAGAGTGCCCGCGGCATCGGCAACGAGGGCTTTGCCCATCGGCGTTGGCCCGAACAGATCGCGGTGCAGTTGCGCCTGAGACATCGCGGGGCGGTCGCCGTGATGCCGCGCCAGCGCGTGGATCATCTGGCGCAAGGCGGGCACATCGCTGAGGTCAGCGGGGCGTATGAGTGGGGGCATTGGGTGGTCCTTCCGGGAGGCGCCCCCAAGAGACCTACACAAAAAAACCGCCCTCGGAGGCGGTTGATTGAACATGAGAAATCCGTCACCGCGCTTATGTGAAGCGGGCAAAATACCAGACGTTATGGATGGCGATACGGATCATGGATGTTCCATGGCCTATGGCAGGGCCCCCGGTCAACCCTCTTTGCTTTTTCAAATATCCAAATCCTGTGCGTCAATCTGGATCGGCAGGTCGGCGTTGCTCGCCACCGCCCGCAACACGGCTGGATAAAGCTGGTGTTCCAGTGGCAGCACGCGTGCAGCCAGGGTATCAGGCGTATCGTCAGGCAGGACCTGCAGGCGTGCTTGGCCGAGGATGGGCCCGTCATCGAGGTCGGCGGTCACGCGGTGGACCGTGCAGCCATGCTCGGCATCGCCAGCCTCAAGTGCCCTCAGATGCGTGTGCAGACCTTTGTACTTCGGCAGCAAGGAGGGATGGATGTTGAGCATCTTGCCCTCCCAAGCGGCCACGAAATCCGCCGTCAGCACGCGCATGAAACCCGCGAGGCAGATGAGGTCGGGTTGGGCCACGGCAAGCGGCTCGGCCAATGCAGCCTCGAACGCAGCGCGGTCGGTCCCGAAGGGTGTGTGATCCACGGCGGCCACAGGAATGCCCATCGCGCGCGCGGTCTCTAGGCCTTTGGCGGAGGGATCGTTGGATAACACCAGGCAGGGCCGCGCGGGGTGGTCTGCGGTCATGCTCTCGGCGAGCTTAACCATGTTGGAGCCGCCCCCGGAGATGAAGATCGCGACCTTCATGCGTGGGTCAGGGTGCCTGTGTAGCGAACGCCCTCGCCTTCGGTAACATGGCCGAGGGGGAAGACGGTTTCGCCTGCGTCTCGCAAAGTTTGTGCTACGGCTTCGGCTTGATCGGCGGCCACCACAACGCACATGCCGATCCCGGCGTTGAAGGTCTTAAGCATCTCGGCCTCGGCAATCCCGCCCTCTGTCTTTAGCCAAGCAAAGACAGGCGGCAGATGCCATGCGTTTAGGTCAATCGACGCCCCGCAGCCCTCGGGCAGCACCCGGGGCAGGTTCTCGGTCAGCCCGCCCCCGGTGATATGCGCCAGACCGTGAATGCCGCCCGCGCGGATCGCGGCGAGCACGGATGTGACGTAAAGTTGCGTTGGGGTGAGAAGTGCCTTGCCAAGCGTTGTGTCGGCAAAGGGCGCGGGGGCGTCCCATGCGAGACCCGACCGCTCGACCACTTTACGCACGAGGCTGTAGCCGTTGGAATGCACCCCGTCGGAGGCAAGGCCGAGGATTACGTCGCCCACCTGGACCCCTGCAGGCAAATGCGTGCCGCGCTCCATCGCGCCCACGGCAAAGCCTGCGAGGTCGAAATCCCCTGCCCCGTACATGCCGGGCATCTCGGCGGTCTCGCCCCCAGTCAGCGCGCAGCCCGAAGCCGCGCACCCGTGGGCGATGCCTTGAATGATCGTGGCCGCCGCTCCCGGCTCCAGCTTGCCGGTGGCGAAATAGTCGAGGAAGAACAACGGCTCTGCCCCTTGGCAGACCAGATCGTTGACGCACATGGCCACGAGATCAATGCCGATGGTGTCGAGCTGTCCGGTGTCGATGGCGATGCGCAGCTTGGTGCCGACCCCATCGGTCGCAGCCACGAGGATCGGGTCGGTGAAGCCCGCGTCCTTGAGGTCAAAAAGTGCTCCGAACCCGCCCAGCCCGCTCATCACGCCGGATCGTTTGGTGGCGGCGGCGGCAGGCTTGATCGCCTCGACCAGCGCGTTGCCAGCGTCGATATCAACGCCTGCGGCTGAATAGCTGAGACCTTGTTTGGGGTCGGACATGGGGGCCCTCCTGAGATGCGTTGGCCCGGGGCGTAGCCGACTGCATCAACCGTGTCTACCAAAAGCAACCTTGTTTAGAGTTTCACGAATTCGGTATTTAGTGCTATACTCAAATTGATTTCACATAATTACAGCTCAGGAGAGTCTGAAGGTCTGTATTGGGGGAGGACATTACTATGGCGGATCATATCTCGATTCTATGGAAACCCGCTGGCTTTAATTTACCATCGCTGGGGGCGCGCGCTTTGGTAGATGTCTCGGATGGAGATACGCCAAACATTCGCATGCCAATTCGTATGCTCTCTATCGATACGCCAGAGGTGACTGCGAAATCTGCAAAGGGCGCTGCAAATCTGGATGCAAAATTTAGTGAGCTGCGAGCATGGATTGAAGACGGCACCGCCCCGGTGTCAGCCGAGTGGCGCGACTACATTCTGCCGAAGCTCGACGACAAGGCTGGAACCCGGCATTATGAGCAAGGTCTGGATGCCAGCGCATATTACAAGAAGATAACCGAAAAACGTCTCCGCCGCAGCTCAGGTCGCCGTCGAAACCTTTTCATTCGCACTGCCGATACGCAATTCGACGGCTATAATCGCTTGTTGGCCTATGTCGCCCCAAGCTATTCCGAGAAAGAGCGCAAAACGATGAGCCGTCGTGACCGCGCAACATTCAACCTTGATCTGGTGGCCTCTGGCCATGCCGCGCCATTTGTTTTGTTTCCTTCCATTCCCGGAGAATGGGACCTTCCGCTTTTCGTCGAAGCTTGCCAAACAGCGATCTTTGAGAAACGCGGTCAATACGCTGATCCGTTGCAATTGCCGGGCTATGAGTATCGGATGCTGGAAAAGCTATACGGAATTAGCAAAAAACTGTCACAAGGCATGGATTTGAGCTATATGGAAAGGACCGCTTGGAGGTCGCGCTACTGCTTCGATCTAAGCACCCGTGTCTTGTATGGCCCCGAAGCCTACACCGCAATCGTGCCGCAGTTTCGCATCTGGCTCTGGCCGAAAGACGTCCAGACAGCCATGGGCGTTCTGAACCTTGTACCTGCCCCGCAACTGGTGGGCTGAAGTGATTGACGTCCCCTGGAGAGGTGAATATGCACACAAAACAGCGGGCCTGTAGCTCAATTGGTTAGAGCAGAGCGCTCATAACGCTTTGGTTGCGGGTTCAAGTCCTGCCGGGCCTACCAAAACTCTCCGCCAAACCCCCTTAGGCTCAGTAAAACACAAAAATAGTCGGAAAGACCCCAATTTAGCCGCCTAAAAAGCTGCCTTTCCTAAAACACCACTGACCTGTCAGTTCAGCTACCACGCTTAGAGCGTATTCACGCTCGACGGTCAGCGACACTGTGTCTTGGATAAACTCGTCCAAAAATCGAATGCCCTTGTCATATGAACCTCTCCTTGGTTCCAAAATAGCCAAGCTAACCTTCTACACTTCTAAGTGCACCTCAAATTTAGGGGATTTCAACCGTTAGCTTTCTCCGCCCAAGGTACGCCTGCATCACTTCAATGACACTCAAGTACACACAGTTGATGCTCGGAAATCCAGCAGCTGGCTCGTGGCCTTTCCCAACAACACAAACTTGCGTAAACGGGCCTTCGTCATGATTTCGAGCAGGAAAAACGAAACTTCCAGTGCGTGTCACGCCACCCGCTACAGAAGCTAAGGCAAGATGGTAGAAGAGCTGCTTTACAATGTCGGGCCAACCTGGAGAGTTTGACAAAGCAGTTGCATCGTAATATTTGGCGTCTACGACTTTCAGTGTATCACCATCTCGTATGACAATGTCAGTCTGCATCCCTCGTCCTTGCACCACAAGCCGCCCATTGGAGGCTTGTCTATAGGCGGGTTTAGGGAGTCGCGAGTTCCAACCGACTTCCACTCCTGGCAGAACTTCACGCAGCATTCGTTCCCAGACCGCATGGAAATCGTTGATACCGTACAAGGTCGTTCCGTTATTCTGGCGCGGGTCTTCATCGAGGTACGAAATCAAGGAGTGAGCTAGTCTGATTGCCCTTTGTGCGAACAAGTTAGGCAGCAATGATCGCAGTTTCTGGGCCCATAGAAGCCTAGGAAAGTTGGGTGAAGCATAAGCCTTGAGCGCTGCCACTCGACCTTGGAGGCCGTCCAGCCACCATCCGTGATGCTCCGCGATCTCAATAAGCACTCCGACTTGGACGCGCGCTAGAACGCTCTCATGTGCGTTCGAGGTCCGACTTGTGCGAATGTTGGGATAAACGATGTTTCCGTTGCCCGAGACAAGGGGAAGTTCGCGTGCTGCAGTCCGCGGCCAGTTAGCTTTCCCAGAGTTTTTTGTGGCGTAGCGTACACGTTCAGCGAATACGCCAAACCGTCGAAAATCATCGTCTAAATCTTGAATTGTAGAAATCAGCCCCGCGTTCCCATCTTCCGCTGAAGAAAGACCTTGTCGGTCACGGGTCTCTTGGCCGTATCTTGCCAGTACCCGCATGGTTGTCCTGGCGATGCGTTGGTTCTCGGTTGCTGAATCTCCGAGCGTCTTGCGAGGAGCAAAGATATAGCTTTCAGAAGAACTTGTGCATGCTAACCCACAGAAATGGACGGTTTCGTTCTTAAGCGTCTTGCCTTGGTCTTGACGACGAAGTTCTGATGTCAACCTTTGATATCGATCTTCAAGATAACGAACGGCGACCCGGTCTTGAAGGACACGGGGTTCGTCAGGCATCGCCTTCAATTTCCTCGAGTGAAGTGTCCAAAGCCACTAAGAAATTCTCGGCAAAGACCTGGTCGCCTTGAGATAGGAGGTGAGACAAGGCTCCGTAGGTTTTGACGATGGCGGTATTAAAAATAATATCTCGTCCATGATGGCGAAGCAAATCGTCCCATAGGTATATCAGCACTTTACCTGGCACGAGGTCACTTGAAGCAAGTTCAACTTCCGACATAAACACGGTCCCACAAGGCGATCTTCATCAATTGAAAGGTGATTAGTCAGATAGTCGTTCAAGACTCGAGCAAAGTCCGACCATGCGATTGAGGCGTGGATGCCATCGG
>CBDIHL010000012.1:0-9253 GCA_965279125.1 Dinoroseobacter sp. | reverse complement strand
CACACCCGAGCCGTCAGTCGAGCAATCGAGCAATCGAGCAAGTGAGCATACTGTCGCTCTCTTGCCCACACGCTGGGGCACACCGATTTCGTCCCACATCGACGAAGGCCGCAAGTAAGGTGAAGTAGATGATTCCCCACAGAGTTGGGCGCGTCGCCTAGCCAAGGGGATCTACTGGAAGCCAACGGGAGTACGTATAAGCTTGACCATGGAGGCTGGCGAGTCACCACACAACATGAGAGAGCCCACAATCCCAAGGGAGCTGCGCTCGGCCTTCTTCTCCTCGGGGATCTCGCAGACGAGCGCCTCCGTCGTCGTCATAAGGCTGGCGACCGAGGACGCGTCCGCCAATGCCGTGCGCACCACGAGGGTCGGGTCAACGATGCCCGCGGCGAGCATGTCCACATACTCGCCTGTCGTCCCCGCAGCTCCAAGCTATATACTTAGTGGAGGCACCCGGAATGGATGGGCGAGCCTGTCTGCTCAGAGGACTTACGCCGCATGTGGCGAAGGCGTCGCACTAAACCTGCGGACTGCACGGCACATCACCCTTGTGGAAATGTTGGCAGTTCATACCACGCTAAAAGGTCGTTTTGGGCCGGGTTTCGGTATTTGCCAAATCTGCCTGGGCGCTGCCCGACTTGAGCAGAAATCGAAATCGCCTAGGCCGACTTGGGCCTACCTGCGGCTCCACTCCTGGTCGGCTTTGGCTCGATCTCCGCCGTCTCCGTGCGAGTTGAGTCGGAATTTGAGGCAACGCTTCGGCCGATTCCATTTCCTGTCAAGTGTCGGGCGATGTGAGCACCGCTTGGCCAACACTCGGCCGCATGTCACCTACATCGGCCGACGTCGACTTCGAGACGACCAACAACTGCCAGACCCCGACCATGGTTGGCCGAGGCCAACCCAAATGCAACAAGTGAAGGAACGTGTAAAACAAAAGCCAGAACAACAAACAGAGAGGGCTCAGAAGCAAAGAGCATGCATGACGATGCGAAACAGCTTGACCGACGTCGGCTCAGATTTGGCGAAAACTCGCTGAACAAGACACCCGAAGGACGAGCAAAGCACGAGGAATCCAAAAACACATTCATGGGTGTGAACATGCACTCAAAGGCGAGCTTGTTCCGTGTTTGAGCAATGTGAGACTTTGGGACCTGGATCTGGGCGAGGATACGACATGACAACCGAATTGCGTTGCGGAAAGTGACAGTTGAATGCTTCGAAGACTTCGGTAAATGCGGACTCCTTATGTGTTCGTCCGCCTACAGTGCCATATAAGCTTGGGCCGAATGTGTTCGAACCGGCCGAGACCGGGTCAAGCTTGGCACAATCTGCTCGAACCCAACCGAGATTGACCAACAAACCTCGGCCTGCGTCTGCGCTGGATGCTTCGCCCGAGAGGAAGTCGGATCGCCGAACTAGGTGTGTGCCGACCATCAGAATAGAAAGCCCTCAGAGAATGCCACGCTTCCGATGATCGTGCAACTCCCGCTTACTGCGAAGGTGGACCCTGCGTCGGCGCAATGTTACTAAAGATGGGGTGACTACCACATGCCGTGGTATGATAATGCTATTCCAAGCACTACTTTGGAAAACCCTCATTCCCAGAACATCGCCGCAAGCGGTGCTCTCCCGGCACATGGGTGAGGGCAAGCCCGAATGCTGTCAACCATAGATAGAGAGAAGGATGCTCACTACCATCATCCGGGCCCGGGTCTTGGGACCTTGGGGCCCGCAACCCCGCCCCGGCCTGGCCCTGGAGCGGGCGCCCCGGGGTCCGTGACCCGAACCAAGCCAAGGCCGTGGGACCCAATCCCGGACTGTGAGGTCATGGAAGGGCCCCTTCCTGGGACGCGAGGCTCAAGCCCTGCCCGGGCCGAGCACCGGAGGTGTCTTGCATGGCGCGCCGGTCTGGGCGTTGTAGCCGAGGGTCGTCCCGCCCTCCTTCAACAACCGCTCAACGACGACGACGCCCTCCTTCCCGGCATTGGCTGCGATGCTCATAATCGGGACCTTCAAGGCCTGGCGCACGATGTCACGGCCGACGCTCTGGTCGAGGTTCGCGCACTCCAAGGCCTCGGGCCACCCGGCTGCTCTGACCAACGCCGGCACATGATCAAGGGATTCGGGGAACCATCACAAGCCGTAATAAACGGAGAAAAGGCAAGCTCCGGCGGCCCGCCGAACCTCCACAGAAGAAGACTCCGTTTCAAACAGAGGAGGAAACAAGTCCCGCCAAAACACATACCACAAAAAAGAAAGAAAAATAACAGCGGAACACACACACACACATGCCTGGGTCTAATGTTCAATTCCCAAGGAAGGCATATCGAGACGCCTCATGCCATTCGTTCTTCGCTGACAGATTTGTTTATCGTCACTTACATTCCGATGTCGCGTAAATTCAGCACATTTCTGGTAATGATCATTGATGTCGTGTCACATTTGTCTTGCTTTCGCATCTCGTCCAGTATGCGTTTGTGTGTTTCGTATCTTGTTTTCTTGCAGTCTGGGCCGGCCACTTTTTGTCAGATGCTTCGTCGTTTTTTGTTTTTGTGTTTTTTTTTCGATGCTTCGCTAAAGCAAGAATACCCTAGAGTGTCCCTATCCAATGTCCGGGGTTGTGACTGGTCGCACGGGCGTCGCAACGAAATGAACACGGCGGCGAGGCGGTGGCCGCCATCTCGTACGAGGCCGGAAATCCACAAAGATCGCGGTAGTCTATCGGGCTGCAACAAGAGAGTGCCAAATGAGGGCCCAGAAATGCCGCGCGGCAAGAATCCAAATCGGCGAGTTCTCCGCCAAGGTCCATTCACACACCCATGCTTGGCTTTCAGACGCCAAGCACCTTTGACACGTGAGCCTCCGCAAGTGCACGACTGCAATACGCGAGATCCTGCAATCAAGAAGGTAAGTGGCGCGTAGACTCACATGTGATATTGTGTCGCACCACTGGGCAAGCGCAAACGCACCGAACAATGACCTTCAAGCAACGCCCAACTGACTCCATGGTGACCCCAAAACGATCCCGAAGCGCTTCCAGAGCGAGCGAGAAGTCACCCAAGAGTGATGAGAATGTGGCCCACAAACGACCCAGACGCGATGCTAAGTAACCTCAATTGACGCAAAGACGACGCAAACATGAGTCGACGAGCCGCTTCGGTGTCGCTGCTCAGTCATGTCGTGGCCATTCTCGGGCCACCTGCGCGCCACATGGACACCATGTCGCTGTAACTTTTGCATCACTCTGAAATTACTGCTGGAACCCTTCGGGGTTACCTTGGGTCGCTCGTCGGCTCTTTGCCTTCACCCATAAGCGTGACTCCACCTACATGTGGTATGGAAATCGACGTCGGAGTCATGTTCCCACCTCCTTTGTCAGATTTCAAGCTGTCCTGGTCCTCAATGAGGAGATGCATGTCTCCAATTGTACCCCTGAGAGACGAAAGTATTCCTAACAAAGTCAATCCGTCCGGTGCTTTGACGACCGCCCGCCGAAGTCAATTGCCTCCCCCTTGTCTTGCAACGTGCAGTAGAATACTATTTTGTACAGAAGAGTACGGCACGGCACAACACAGTTCAGTACAATGCAGTATCGCGCAGCGCAATGGTGCACAATGAAACACAGTCGACTATGTTATGGTACAACATAGCACAAAAGACCAAAGTACACCCGACCCGCCCGCCGCACAGAACTTTCCAACCTCCAATTTCTTCGAGCAGTACAGGAGCGCGGCGCCACCGCCCGGGACGATGCCCTCTTCCACCGCCGCGCGCGTCGCATTGAGGGCGTCGTTCAAGCGATCCTTGGAGAAACCCATCAACAAGAGCCGACCGTGCCCATCAATCCCAAGGGTCATAGGAGCAAGTAAGTGCAGACTTTTGGGCAACATTTGGGTAAAATTCGGGGGCTCTATATGGGGGGCCAAAACCCGTCGGAAACACAAACCGCCCCTCGCACCCTTTACACGGCCCAAGCACGGCTTGTATGCCAGAAAACAAATAGCAAATCAGACAAGGTGCTTTCGAATACGTGTGTCATTACAATGGCGGAGTGTTGCGGAAGGCAGACTCGGAAAGGATTGTCTCAACTTGGGTGCTGCCGGTAGCCATGCAAACGCAAGTGCTTACCGAAGATAACGGTGTGTTGAACCATAAGCTGCTGGTTTGGTCAACGGCCCCTCCCAAGCTGCCTGCGATACCAACGCGGGCCGGCCTTTCGAATTGCGCCAATGCTCCGGCTCAAAGCTACTTGCCAATGATGCCTCAGATGCGTCCGTCGAGCGATTTGGTGACGACCCAACGTCCTCCCAACGAAGACCACCACTGCGCCAATACAAGTGACGAGGCTGCGCTTTTCTGCCGCACCGCTCGCGAACGCGCGGGAGCCTCCCCGCGGCTCCTCTGTCTGCGGTTGCGCCTTTGGAGCGCAACCCCTACGCCGCAGAAGCGCAACGGATTACAATGTAGTGCCTCGTCGGATGCGGGTGGTGTGGCTGCATTCGGTTGCCGCCGTTGGGAATTGCTAGCGGTATCCCCGCAAGCGCCCATGAAGTGAGTGCTGCCCTTCGGCCAACTTGTTGCCGATGCCCTTGCGGAAAGCTTGTTACAAAAGTTGCAATGCGTTGACCCATGGTGTGCAATGGCATTTCCAACCTCCGCCGAGACCAAGAAGACTGAAACGCAAGATCTGGCGCTAGAGATGTTGGGCTTCGAATGGGGGGGTAAGGCTCCCAAGAAACATCGGGGTGGCTGCCGGCATGCAAGACGGCAAAAGTTGAGCGATGCCGACTCAAATAGCTGGGGCGTGGCCTTCGAATATGCTTCGCTCCCTAGGCACTTGGCGGGCCGGGCATGCAACTTGGTTCTGCCGAGCGGCCTCAGTGTGAATTGGTTGGGCTTGGGCGGGCGGCGGATTCGATGCGTATGGTGGCCGGGGGGGGTACATGAAGGAAAAATTCGGCCGCTCATGTGGCGTCTAGGCTTCGAACCTCGAGGCATGGCAAGCTCTGTGTTGTCCTGCAGAGGCCAGAAGGTTGGTTTGCGATGTTGGTGCACATATCGAATTTTTATTGCTTTCGCCCAATTGGAATGTCGGGTGGCAGGTGGCGCTTGCGATAAAGTGCACTGCAGATCTGCGGCAACAAGCGGGCTTGGGCTGCTGATTCGAAGAGGCACGCGAAGCATGACCAAGAGTTCGTGAGTCAAGGCATTCGGGAATCGCGATGCACGATGGCACCGTGACCTGCAAGCCGTTGACTGGTAACATCTGTATGTATGTTCTGGACAAACCAGCCTGTCTCCCAAGAGTGCTGTGCGGTCACTACAGATGACCCGTCGATTACTGCTCCCTGCAAGCGCCCACGATGGACTTTGACATGTCTCGCCGTTGCCATTGTCCGACTGACCTGCGGAGCGAATCCAAACATGCTACTGCGTACCATGAGCACTCCTACGCCTTGCGGCGCTTGTTGGCGTCACCAAGGTGCCCCGAAGAACCGAGCTGCGCGCTAGACTTGCCCCTCTTTAGGCCGCCCTCGGGCGCCGCCTTGTGCTCTGCAACATTGCCGAGGATGCGGCCGCTCCCGGCCCCGAGGCGGCTGTCGCCGTGCCCTCTGCCCCCGGCGATTGCGCCGCCTGCGTGCCGGACAACAATTCCTCCAGACGCCTCACAAGTGCGAGCGGAAGCGAGTTCCGGAAGGACATCACCGTCGCGATCTGCGCCCTCGTCGGCGCCGGCGCGAGCGCGACCCGCGCCCCCGCGGCCACGTTCACCGTCAACTTCCCGAAGTTGAACGAGAGCTCGGCAACCCTCACGACATCCTTGGTGACATTAGGTCCTTCACGGGCATTGGAAGGCCGGGCGCGCGACCGACCATGCCCAAGACGGCCAACTCTGCGCTCAAGTTGCGGACGCTCTGCGGGATCTCGACGATAGACGTGTTCTAGGCCAACTGCACCTTGGCGCCGCCCTCGCGGAACAACTCATCTGTGACCCCCCCAAAGCGCGGGCATTGGGAATCCAAGTGGTTGGAAAGCGCGGTCGGCTAGGCGCGTTCGCCGGGCCCAACCCCTCCTGGGTCCTACCGCCCCCACCGTCGCTTCTCCTTTCAGGAGGGCGCCACATTTCTCCGGCCTGCAGCGGCCTGCTACGTTCCCGCCTTTCCAAACGCGCCGGTTCTTCGCCGACTTGTCCGGCGCTGGTTGCCCCATGTGGCTGTGCGCGTGCTCCAAACCGCGCTGTCCTGTGGGTCTCGCGTCCCCTCAGCGCGGAATCGTGCGCATCTCGTCTTCTTTTGGCCGACCATGGCCTCGAATTACCGCGCGGGGCGCTACGCCTCCGCGATCGGTCTTGGGACCTCCCGCGGGCTGCCGTCGTCATCGCGTTGCGCCCGCCTACGCCCATCCCCCTCCGCTGGCTGTCCGCCCTTTCGGGTCTCGCAGCCAGGGGGGCTGGTCCGGCCGCCCCGCGTGCGTCTACGCCCGCCCCTCCCCTCGGGACGGTGGCCCGTTCGGGGCCGGTGTCCGGAGGGAGGGGTCCGTTGCCCGCCCCTCCCCCCAAGGCGACTGCCCTCATGGGCTTCTGCGCCTTGCGGGAGGGGTCCGTGTTGCGCCCTCGGCCGTGCTCGGTACGGCCCGGCCCCCCCGGCCGCCGCGCCCCATTGCTCCGCGCTCGCGCGCGGGCTCGCGTCGCCCCTGCCGCCGGTTAAACCGGTGGCTCGCGCGAGGCGGATGCTAGCACCTGGTGACCGCCACACCGTACCCGGTGGGTGGCGCCATCCCACTTGTAAGTGGCGCCGTCTCGCCAAAGCCAACTTGATGGCTGCGCTCGGGGCGAGTGGCGATCGTTTGCGCACGATCGGGAGCAATGGCGCGCAACACGGCCGCAATACACCGCGTGGTGGAGTACGCTTGCCGTCGTTCCGCGGGTCCGGGTAGTGGTGCTCATGCGGCGCTGTCCCCCACAAAGCGCGCCGCGTTCGACCACTGCTCGCCCTGCTGCGGCCGCGCCGACCATCTAGCCCGGGCCTGAACCGGCGGCGCACCCGGGAGTGGGACAGCCGCCGGCGCCGTCAATGCCGCGGCCGTCGCGCCCGGTCCCGGGCCCGCCAAGGCCAACCTTGCCGGCGCCGGTTCTGACGCCAAGCCGCGCGGCCGAGGACCTCTCGTGCGAAACAAGTCCGCGGGCGGCAGGCACACCCGAAGCTGTGCAACCGCGGCCGGGCCTTCCGCTTTGAAGTGCAACGCTTGCCGCGTGAGCAACGGGGAAAGGACGCGCGCTTTGGCAAAGGGAGGGGGGCTGCAAGCTTACGTAGGCGCGGGGGGGGGGGGCGCACAAGCCCCCTCCGCATCCTTGACCTCCTGGACCTCGACTTCGGAGGCGCCTCCCACCTTGACTACGGCGACGCCGCCGGAGAGCTTCGCCAAGCGCTCCCGGAGCTTGTCCCTTTCGTACTCCGAGCCCGTGCTCTCCACAACGGCCTGGATCTGGAGGCGATGGTGTGGTGGTGTGATTTTTGTGGTCGAGCTTCTGTTTGTCCTGATGGTGGTTCGGGTGGTAGTACTCGTGCTGGTGGTATGGCGGTGGTGGTAAGTCGGAGTGGGGTTGGCGATGATGGTGTGGCGCTGGTGTGGTGCTGGTTTGGTGCTGTTGTGGTGCTGGTGGTGTGTTCTGGTGTGCTGGTGTGCTGGTGTGGTGGCGGCGGTAGTGGTGGTGGCGTGGTGGTGGCTGTGGATGGTGCTCTGCATGTCGGCCTGGATCTGGTCACGGTGCGTTGTGGTGATGACACGATGGTGGTGGCCTGCCGGTGGTGTGGTGCTGATGCGCGTGGTGAAGGTGTGGTTGTGGTGCTGGTTTGTTGTGCTCGTGGTGCTGGTGAAACGGTACTGGTGGTCCGGGGTTGGTGTTGTGGTGGTGCTGGTGGCTGTGTGGTGGTGTGGTGATGATGGTGATGGCAATGTGGTGGCAAGAGCGCGGTGGTGGTGGTGGTGGTGGTCTTGTGGTTGTGGTGGTGCGGTGGTGGTGCTGGCGTGGTGGTGGTGTAAGGTCGTTGTGGTAACGCTGCGGTTGTGGTCGTGACATCGCGCTAGTGGCGTCTTGGTGGTGGTGGTGGTGGTGATAGTGGTGGTGGTGGTGGTGGTGGTGGTGGTGGTGTGCTGGCGATGGTCGTATTGTGGCATGGTACTGGTGTATTCGCGGTTGTGGGGGGGTGGTTGTGGTGTGAAATGGTGGCGCGCGGCCGTTTGGGTTCCGATGGGGCTTTCGGCTTTCGGGAATCCCAACAGTCGGAGGCCGGCTTGTGCGCCGCACGCGCGCCGGCGTCGCGCACGAATGGCCATGGCTGCCTCTGCGCCTACGCCGATGGTTGCTGGCGGCGGCCGCCGTCGTAAGACGGTGGCAGAGCGACGAGCGCGGCGCCGCCGTGCTGAGGCACGTGCCGCGGCGCGCCTCGTCGCTGGGCTTGCCGGCCTGGCCGGGCACCGTGGAGGGTGCCTTGGCCGGACCGGCGCCCTCCTGCGCGACGGTTTGCTGGCTGTCAGGGACCAGCCGATGGGCGGTCCCAAGCACGGCGCGCAGGACGCGGCGGCGGCTGGGCCTGCTGAGCCGGTGGGCGCCGGCCGCGCCGCCTCACGGAGTGCCCGGGTTGGTGGTTACCCGAGGGCACCCCGTGGCACGCCCTCAGTCCGACGGGACTGGGTTGCCGTTGGGATCCCTCGGGCCGGGCGCGCGGGCTCGCCCTGCCGAGAGGCAAGATGGCTCGCCCCAGCGCGGCTCCGTCGTCGAGCGGGGTCCTGTCGGCGGGCAACATCCCATCGCGCTGCGCCTATGCGGCAAGGGCGTTCGTGCCGCGATTCCCCCGCCTGGTTCGCTGGCGAGCGGAGCGGAGGCAGCCGGCGCCGCCGCCGCGGTCGACGGACCGGAAGCGGCCCCGTCTGACCGTGCCGCTGCACTGGGTGACCCGGCGGGGACGCCCGCCCGGGCCATGCTGGCGGAGCATGTGTCCGTGGCAACGGCAGCCGCACGTGTACACGCGCTAGCGGTGCAACTGGCGGCAGATAAGTCCGCCTAAGCAGAGGCCATACGTGCACGCGCGACAGCGGTGCAGCTGCATGACCAGACCGCCGAGCGCGTGCGTGAGGCGGAGGCCGAGCTCGCTGATTTGCTCGGCGGCTCGACGTAGACCGCCGTTGGTGCCGTGTGTGGGTCCAGAGCCAAAGCCCACCATTTGCGGCCGGTCTTAGTACTCTG
>CBDIHL010000011.1:0-8340 GCA_965279125.1 Dinoroseobacter sp. | reverse complement strand
TGGTCAATTTCGAGCTGCCCAACGTGTCCGAAAGCTATGTGCACCGCATCGGCCGCACGGCCCGTGCCGGGGCGTCCGGCCGAGCCATCGCGCTATGTGCGCCCGACGAAATCACGCTGTTGCGCGATATCGAAAAGCTGATGGGGCTCAGCGTCACGCCGCTCAATGATGTCCCTCCAATGCCGGAAGGCGACGCGGCCAAGCCGAAGCCTCAGCGCCGAGGCAGGCGTCGGCCGCAGCGCGGGCAGGGCCGTGGCAAAGCCGGTGGCACGCGCAATGCGGAGGGACAGCCGGGCGGCGCGAGAAAGCCGCGTCGCCGCCGCCCCAAGCGCGCCAGCGGGCAGAGCAGCGGGGGCACCGCCTAGACACTCGCCGCGCGCAGCCGGTCCAGCCCGGCCTGGACCACCCAGGCCCGGCCATGAAAGCGCCGGGCATACTCCAAAGGCGTGACGTTCAGATAGCGGTGCTCGCTGTCGTCGTCGTGGAAGCGGATCGCCTTTCGAAGGCTGGCCCGAAGCGTCGGGTCTGCACCGGCCTCAAGCAGCATCGCGACCATCTGATCGTCCTTGCGCCACGTCAGCGCGGCCTGGGTGACGACAGCATTGAACAGCGGCGTGTGGCCGCCGAAGCCGTCGTCATTCACATGAGCCCTGGCGTTGGGATCGGCTCCGCGTTCCAGCAACAGTTTAGCGATCTCTGGTTCGTCGAAATCCATGGCCATGTGGAGCAGGGTGGTGCCGTCCAGCGGTGTTCCATGAAGCCCCAGTGAGGGGTCCTCATGGCAACCCAGCGCGGGCGGATAGATGTCGCGATGGCCGAAGGTGGCGTTTGCAAGGGCGGGTGCAGCGTCGAGCATTGTGGCCAGGCGCTGGGTGTCGCCGCGGTGCAGGGCCATGACCGGCGTGTCGGGCAGGGCAATTCCGCGTTCTTCAAAGAAACGCAGGCAGGCATGCTTTCCCGGCGGGTATCGATGATAGCCCTCAAGGATAAGCGCAACCGGCGCCAGCCGATCTCCATGCGCATCGGTTAACGGTGCGCCGAGTTGATCGAGAAATTCCAGCCCGTCCAGGCTCAACGTCTCGCAAGGCCCCATCGCCAGGCCGGCTTCCAGGCGCGCGCCTTCTGCCATGAGGCTTTTGGCAAGCTCTGATCGTCCCATCAGGATCGCACGATCCAGCGCCTTTTGAAGATGCTGCGGGTGGCGCGGCGCAAGCCGGTTCACCACGCGGCGGGCACCTAGCTGAGCGGCGCAGGCCAGCGGTGGGCCCCAATTGGATGTCGCACCGTTGACCGGTCGGTCGACCAGCTCCGGTTTTGCCGCCAGGAGCGCATCGACCGTCTCGGCGTCATCCGCGCAGATCGCGTTGAACAGCGCGACCCCATCGACCAGTTTTGGCCAGCTTGGAAAGTCTCGCCAGCGGGCAATGACGAGCTGGGCATCGGACAGCTTCGCCGTGTGGTCGCGGACGGGCGGGGAGGGTTGGAACTCGGTGAACAGGGCAAGAGCCTCAGGCGCGCCGGCGCGATAATCGCGCAGCAGGTCTTTGGCCTGGGCTTTGAGATGATTGAGATTTGCGGGTGCCAACAGACGTTGAACGGGCATGGACTCCTCCTCTCCGCAATCCCGCGTCCGCATCCGGGAAGGAAAGAAGGCCATCAATGATGTCACGCCAAAACAAGCGTACAGGTAGGCTCAGCCTTGCCCGCGGACCGGGCGCGCCCTGCAGCGCGCAAAGCAAAGTGGAGCGTGTTGCAGGGTGGGCGTCAAGCCGTAGCCGGTGGGCCCGATTGGTGGGAAGCGGTGGGCCGGCCTTCGCTAGAAGAATGTGACGTAAGCAAAAAACATCGCGGCCAGAATCAGGATGGCCAGCATAAGGCGGGGTAAAACCGATGCTGTCTCCTTCGACGCGGCGCGTTCCTGACCCCGACGGCGAAGGTAGCGGTCTTGGACGCTATCGAATGAAAGCAGCATTTCGTCACGGACGAGGATGTGAATGACGCCAGCGTCGAGCCAAAGCTGCTCCAGGTCGCCGTCAAACGGGTCGAACGTGATCTTGATCAATCTCAGCCCGGTTTGAGTGAAGCCCTTCTGCTTGGCCATATAGTCGCGGCCGTGCGAGGTCTTCTGAAACCGGTGGGCGACATATTCACTTCGAAATTCGTTCCACAGCTCGAGTTCGAAGTCTTGCGAAACCTCGATATAGAATTCTTGGCCGAGATATTCTGGGTCCAAGAGCGAGTTGCAAACGCCAACGCTCAGCTGGCTGAGATCATAGTCACCCCGCACGCGTCTCATGATGTGTCCCCCCTCAAGATCACAACCTCCGCTATGCTGGCGAATTCACGGCGCGTATTCAAGGCAGATCGAGGCCCAGTCAAAGGGTTTCGGGTCGAAAACCCAAGACAAACGCCACCACTTTCGCGTCTGGCATTTCGCAGGGCTTCAGTTTCGCGCCGCTGGCCGTCGTATATAGATTGAAGCTGATATGGTCGCCGCCGGCGAGCCGCTCGCCATAAAGCTTGCGGATACCGTCTGCGGGCTTGCCGGTGACTGTCACGCCTCACCGTTCGCCTTGAAAGAAACCGCTTTGGTAGCCCACGGGCAGGGCGTCTAGAGCGGTGAGGAAGGCTGTAAGGTCAACCGGTGAGCTCATGCCCGGATCCTAACAAAAAACCCCGGCCTTTCGACCGGGGTTTTTCGTCATCACCAGGCTAAAAGCCTACTCCGCCGCGGTTGCGCCATCCGGCTTCGGGGCCGCAGCGCGCACATAAGGCATCACGTGGGCTTCGAATTTCTCGAAATTGGCCACGAACATGTCCGCGAGCTTTTCGGCTTGAGCGTCGTAGCGCTGCGGGTCAGCCCAAGTATCGCGCGGGTTCAAGATCATCGGGTCGACACCTTCGACCGCGGTCGGTACCGCAAAGCCGAAGACCGGGTCCATGCGGTATTCCGCACCCGCCAGCGTGCCATCGAGCGCAGCATTGAGCAGGGCGCGCGTGGCCTTGATCGGCATGCGCTCGCCTTCGCCATAGGGCCCACCGGTCCAGCCGGTATTGACCAGCCAGCAATCCACGCCGTGCTCGGCAATCAGCTCGCGCAGGAGCGCGCCGTATTCGGACGGGTGACGCGGCATGAAGGGCGCACCAAAACAGGTCGAGAAGGTCGCGCTGGGTTCGGTGACACCCTTCTCGGTGCCAGCGACTTTCGCGGTGTAGCCGGACAGGAAGTGATACATGGCCTGGGCTGGGGTCAGCTTGGCGATCGGCGGCATGATACCGAAGGCGTCGCAGGTCAGCATCACCAGATTGCGCGGGTGGCCGGACACATTCTGCGTGCAGCTATTGGGGATATAGTGCAGCGGATAAGCCCCGCGCGAGTTCTCCGCCAGCGTATTGTCGTCGAGATCCAGCTCACGGGTGGCCGGGTCCATGACCACGTTTTCCAGCACCGTGCCCCACATCTTGGTGGTGGCGTAGATTTGCGGCTCGGCCTCTTCGGACAGGCGAATCATTTTCGCGTAGCAGCCGCCTTCGAAGTTGAACAATCCATCCGGTGACCAGCCATGCTCGTCATCACCGATCAGCTTGCGCTTGGGGTCGGCCGACAGGGTGGTTTTGCCGGTCCCGGACAACCCGAAGAAGATCGCGCTGTCGCCTTGTTCGCCCTCATTGACCGAGCAGTGCATCGGCATGATGCGCTGCTCGGGCAAGAGATAGTTCAGGATGGTGAAGACCGATTTCTTGGTTTCGCCGGCATAGGACGTGCCGCCGATCAAGACCAGGCGTTCGGCAAAGTTCACCGCAATCACGGTCTCGGACCGGGTGCCGTGGCGTTCGGGATCAGCCTTGAAGCTCGGCAGATTCACGATGGTGAATTGAGCGTCGAAGTCGGCCAGCTCCTCGTCGCTCGGCCGGCGCAGCAAGTGCCGGATAAACAGCGAATGCCAGGCAAATTCGGTGACCACGCGCACAGGCAAGCGATGGCGCGCATCGGCCCCGCCGAAGAGTTCCTGCACGAACAGCTCTTTGCCGCCCATATGCGCCTGGAAGTCGGCCCAGAGCGCTTCAAAATGCGCCGGCGACATGGAGGCGTTGGAGTCCCACCACACCGTGCTTTCAGTGCTGTCATCGCGCACGGTAAATTTGTCGCGCGCCGAGCGGCCGGTGTGCTGGCCGGTCTCAACGACCAGGGCGCCGCCCTTGGCCACACGGCCTTCACCGCGTTGGATCGCTGTCTCGTAGAGCGCTTCTTCTTTCCAGTTGGTATGAAGCACAGCGGTGGTTACGCCGAGGTCGCTTAAATCACGCCCGGTCATCATCCCGTCAGCCATGATATCCCCCCGTTCGGGTTAAGAGCCTGTGTGAATGGTCCAGCGTCATTTTCGCGCCAGGTCCGTCATGGCACACCTCATAGACCCGTGCGCGCACCAAATCACCCCATCACGAGCATGGCATCGTTGTCATCGCCAAAATGCCGATAAAAGCGTGGCATTCCGGTCAACGCTAGCGTGAATGGCTTTAGCCCTTTTGACCGGGGTCGGGGTCGCCCGGCAGTGGGATGTATTCGGTCTCCCCCGGCGGCATCGAGAAGGGGGTATTCGTCCAGCCGCCAGCAATGCTGGCGCGCCAGTCTGCCTTGGCCTGCTCGATGCGGTCCTGGGTGGCGGAGACGAAATTCCATTCCATGAATCGTGGCCCCAGATCCGCGCCGCCCAAAAGCATGATCCGGCTGTCAGAGCGGGCGCGGAGGGTGGCATGCTCGCCGGGTGCGAAGACCGCCATATAACCGGTGCCCACGGGTTCTCCGCCGGTCTCGATGGAGCCGGACACTACATAGACCGCCAGGTCTCCAGCCCCTTTGGGCAGGTCAAATGCGCTGCCGGCTGGCATTTCGGCATGCACATAGACCATGGGCGAGCGTACTTTGACCGGGGACGCGTGGCCGTAGGCCGACCCCAGGATCACCCGCAAGCGGGCTCCGCCCAGCTCGAATTGGGGCAGGTCTTCCGCGGGTGTGTGGGCAAACTCCGGAGCGACCTCTTCGTCTTCGGTGGGCAGGGCAATCCAGACCTGAATACCATGGATGTGGTGGCCGGCTGCCCGCGCCTTCGGGCCGGTCCGCTCCGAATGGGCAATCCCTCGTCCGGACGTCATCAGATTGACCGCGCCGGGATAGATCGTTTTTTCGACACCGAGGGAGTCCGCATGGTCCATCTCGCCCTCAAACAGATAGGTGACCGTCGCCAGGCCGATATGGGGGTGAGGGCGCACGTCAATGCCGGTTCCGGGCGCAAAGGTCGCCGGACCCATCTCATCAAAGAAGACAAAGGGGCCCACGCGACGACGCTTCGCGTAGGGCAGCACCCGCGCCACAGTAAACCCGTCGCCAAGATCTTTCTTGCGACCGGAGATAATCATTTCAACAGCTGACATTTCGACCTCGTCCCATGCAAACGCATCGAGACGAAAACGCTAGCGCCTCAATACGACATTCATCCGTGTACGCGCGACAACCTCATAGCCTTTGGACAAGGCATGGGCAGCTGCATCCGGCGCATCGCGCCCGCCCATATCCGCCCGCTCCAGGATGAGCAGTTTCGGCCATGTGTCAGGCTCTGTCGCTTTCAAATAGGACGCCAGGATCGGAAGTTCACCTCCCTCAACGTCGATTTTGGCACCATCAATGCGTGGCAGGCGCATCTCTTCAGCCAGCTTGGCCAAGGTGGTGACGCGAACCGCTTCCCCGTCGCTGCTGCCAGGGCCGGTTAGGGCGGCACCTCCGCGATTGCCATCGACCATGCGCAGCACTTCCTCGCCTTCATAGTCGGACAAGGCCACGGCGCTGCACTCGATATTATGCAAATCATTCTGGCGGGCGTTGAACATCAGGCGACGGCGCATCTCGCGCTGGGGTTCCACGGCGATAACGCGGGCGGAGAGGCCGCCGGCCTTGGCCGCGACCAGGGAATACGCCCCAGCATTGGCTCCAATATCGACGAAGACTTTGCCGGGGGCCATGAAGGCGCGAAGCGCATCAAGTTCCACGGGGTCAAAGCATTGCGGGGTCAGAAAAAGGCGTTTCTCCGAGAGATTATCCTTCGGGTGCAGGCGCAGCTTCAAGCCCAGCGCTTCCACATCGCTGCGCCCTTCGGTCAGCCCAACCAGGGCAAGCGGGCGCACAGCGCCTGCGGCTCTCAGCCCCGCGCGACCGGCGGGCAAACGGCGTCCAACGGCCAAGCCAATGCGTGCCGCCAGACCTGGGGCATAAGCGCCGTGGCCTGGAGCCTTCTCAGCTTCCACTGGCGTGTTGGCGGCGGCGTCTTCGGTATCGACGGGCAGGTCGGGCGTTTCAGTCTTGGTTGTCATGGCATTGCTTATAGCCAGACCAGTCCGATCCAGCCACCGGCAATGCATGGCTTCTCATTACTCGCAGTGGGGTTTAACCTTCCCGGCGTATCTTGAAGACTCGGTTTTATGGAGTGGCCCGATGGCAAACATCTATTTTCCCTTACGGTTTCTGACAGGGGCAGTGGCTGCCACGGGGCTCATGACGGGCATGGCCGGCGCCCAGGAGCGCCATGAGTTTGATGAGGAAACGCTGCAAATCGTTCACGCGCTGGCCGATGCGGCGCTGGACAGTGACCTGGCGTATGACATCACCGAAAGCCTGACCACCGAGATCGGTCCGCGCTTGGCCGGGACCCCACAGGAAGAGCGGGCGCGCGAGTGGGGTGTCGAACTGCTCACCGAGCTGGGATTTGAAAATGTCCGCATCGAGGCGTTTGAACTCGATCTGTGGACTCGCGGCCATTCCATCTATGAGGAAGTGGCAATCACCTCGCCTTACCCGCAGGAGCTCTATGCCACCTCTTTGGGGGGTGCCGCGGCCACGCCCGAAGGCGGGCTTGAAGCCGAAGTGGTGTTCTTTGAGAGCTTTGACGATTTGCTGGCCTTTGATGACGCCGGGGATGCTTTGGACGGCAAGCTTGTCTTTGTGAACGACCGCATGGTCGCTGCGCGCAATGGCGAAGGCTATGGATGGGCCAATCGCAAACGCACCCAGGCCTGGTTCCACGCCGAAGACCGCGGTGCGGTCGGCGTTCTTATCCGGTCTGTGGGCACCAGCTCCAATCGGTTTGCCCACACTGGAATGATGAGCCGGCCTGACGGACGCACGGCGACGATCCCGGCTTTGGCCGTGTCGGCCCCCGATGCCGATCAGATCGAGCGCATCCATCACAGTGGCGAGACAATCTCGATCCGTCTTCAGACCTACGCAGGGTGGCGCGGTGAGGTGATCAGCGGCAATGTGATTGGCGAAATCGTCGGGGCTGAAGCACCCGAGGAGATTGTCATCATCGGAGCCCATCTGGACAGCTGGGATACCGGCACCGGGGCGCTGGACGATGGCGCGGGCGTGGGCATTGTCACCGCGGCAGCCAAGCTGATCATGGAGCAGGGACGGCCGCGGCGAACGATCCGCGTGGTGTTGTTCGGGTCAGAAGAAGTGGGCCTTGTGGGCGCGCGCGCCTATGCCAACGCCCGCTTACAGGACGGCACTTTGGCCAATCATATCATCGGGTCTGAAAGCGATTTCGGAGCCCGTGAAGTCTGGCGTCTGACCTCGAATGTGGCCGAGCATGCCTACCCCTTCTTTGATGCCATGCATGTCCAGATGCAGCATCTGGGAATAACGCGTGGACCCAATTCCGGCGGCGGTGGGCCTGACATGCTACCTCTGCAAATGATGGGCATGCCGGTCGCGCGCCTGTCGCAAAACGGCGAGGACTATTTCGAGTTCCACCACACGCCGAATGACACGTTTGACAAGATCGTACCCGAAGAGATGGCGCAAAACGTCGCCGCCTGACCATGTTCACCTGGATGGTGGCCGATACGGACCTGACCTTCCGCGAGCCGGTTGAGGGCGACCTGTCGGAATGACATAGGCAGCCTTGTCATCCCCCGCTTTATGCGGGGGATCTATTCTGTGACCGTTCCGCTTAGCCCGCCTCAACCGGACTGGGCGACCCGGACAAGCCGGGCCGTGACAGTTTAAGGGCAAGGCGCGATAGCCACTTTCGGATTGCGCCGCGTTTTCTTTTCCAATTAGGAAATAAAAAGCTTCCACTGTGCGCTATTAATCTCGAACCATCGTCCGTCTATCTCTCACATCAACGACGCCGAGGGCGTCCTCCAGACCTGATGGGAGACAGACATGACCCGTATTCTTCGCATTGACGCCAGCGCCCGTACCGAAGGCTCGGTCTCGCGCGACTTGACGGATCGTCTGGTCGGCCAGCTGGCCTCGGCCGGTGCCGACATCACCGTGCGTGATCT
>CBDIHL010000010.1:0-7994 GCA_965279125.1 Dinoroseobacter sp. | reverse complement strand
GCCTTCGGCATCAAGTGGAGCTGCACGCCGTCCACATGCTGCCAAAGGGTGCGCCCCAACTGGTGCACCCAATCCTCGGTGGCCAGG
This sequence comes from Dinoroseobacter sp., assembly GCA_965279125.1. Classification (GTDB taxonomy): domain Bacteria; phylum Pseudomonadota; class Alphaproteobacteria; order Rhodobacterales; family Rhodobacteraceae; genus Dinoroseobacter. The sequence goes on along the minus strand of CBDIHL010000010.1, from coordinate 7,907 downwards.
TGCCCACGGTAGGTGTCGTCGAGGTCCGTGATGTTCCTCAACCGGTTGCAAGAGCTTCGTCTTGATGTAGGACTTGAAGAACGGCGTCAACAAGGCCGCGCAGACACGAGTGCTCCTGACAGCGAGGGGCGAACAGAGAACGGCGAGGTGGAGATGCGGAATGATGACTGCCTACCGCTCCATTGCCTGCACCCTCAAGGGGTGACTTCGCCGAGCGGGCCTCGGTAGATGCGCCTCTCACATTGTGAGACGGAAGGCCCCAACGAAGATTGAAAAGGGATCCGGGGGACAGATAAGATCGTAAATACATACATGAGGGCAATGGTGAAGGCTCCTGTGCTTCCCGTTCTTGCAAACGACAAGCACGTGTGCTCCAGCCTGCAGAAAAGCGTAGATCTCCTGAAAGTGCTGCGCCTGGACGTCCAAGGGCATCCGCTGCGCCAACATCTGGTTGACGGGGAACGGCATGACGGGTACCGATCCGGCTGCCTTGGGCACCGCAGGGAACGAAAGAAGTATGAACATGTAAAAGTACAGACCTGAGTCCGTTTGGAGGAACCAAGACGCCGCCGACCGTCAGTTCAGCTTCAGGAGCAAACAACAGCCCGGCAAACGGGCTTACTGAACAAATGGCGGCCCAAGCACTGCGTGACTGAAGAGAAGTCGCAAGCCCGTAGGCTCCCCCGTCAGATCTGGGCCGCCCCTGGGCTCCCTCCACGTCTACGTACATATGGACATGTGTACGTACATCGGTGGCAGCGGCCCGTGGGCTCCTCCGGCAACGACTTTCTTAAGTACTTTGTGGCATAGCAAACCGAATCCAAGCGTCCCTGAGTACCTACGCACGTACTGAACTGACGAAGGAAAGAAGCCTCCTCGAAGCGATCCGGCCGACACTCCACGACGACCCCGATGTTCGGGTAGACGTTCCTGCCCACGCCCTCCTTGGCCTCATACCCGCCAACGTAGAGCCGGCCACCACTGTAGAAGTCCTGGCGTGCCGCGCGCAGCACCAAGCCGCCCCAAGCGCGCAAGGCAGGCCATCAACAAAGAGATGGCAATCGACAAGCCCCCACCTAAGACTTGACCACCTTGACCGCCAACAAATGTGCGAGAGAAGCTCGTAAGCACCACAGCATGAAGAGCCACGAAGCCGCGCCCGAAGAGAAACGTACGTACGTACGTATGTACACAAGCTCGTGAGCGCCACAACACGACACGCAATGAGGGCACGACCGAAAGTAAGCCTGTACGAACGCAAGTACGTACGTAGGTTAAGGACATGCATATAAAAGGCCATTCGGAGGCGAACAAAGAGTCCAAAGGGCCATGCGCAACAACATGGGCAGCACCAAGCGCATACGAAAGCTTCAAGGGCCAAGCCCCTTGGACAATGGGCGCGAACAAAGCCCCACCGACACCAAACCGCCGCACCGGACCAACCACACCGGCCCGCCACCTCCACACCGCTGCGCCGCCCCAGAACGTCTGAACACGCACGCCACCAAGACGATCAATGACCGCGAGTGTGCGACCTGATTCAAATCAGCCCGTGGGCACCTCATCAGAATCCCTATGTGAAAGACCGTGGTCACCGCCGCAATGTCCCCAAGCGCTGCACCGAAAAACATTAGGGAACCCACCCCACCCCAAACCCATGCTAAGCCGCGCTCCGCCAGCAACGTCAAGGGCAACTGGGCGTTGTACTGGCGGTTCGCGATGTTGCCGAGCCAGTCCCTGATGAGGAACCGCTCGCGCAGCGACGCCGAGAGGTCGGGGTACTAGCGCTCCCACTCGACGTGCACGTCCAAGGCTTGCTTTGAAAACGAGGGTACATATGCACACACATGGCCGAGGCACTGCCAGGGGCGAAACAAAGTCACTCACACCTCGCCGGCGAGTTGAGAGTGATCCCCGGGGAAGCACTCTCAACTCGCCGGCGAGTTGAGAGTGGTTCCCCCGGATCACGCTCAACTCGCCGGCGAGTTGAGAGTGGTTCCCACGAACCACTCTCAACTCGCCGGCGAGTTGAGAGTGATCCCGGAGAACCACTCTTAACTCGCCGGCGAGTTGAGAGTGGTTCCCCGGGATCACTCTCAACTCGCCGGCGAGTTGAGAGTGGTTCCTTGGAATCACTCTCAACTCGCCGGCGAGTTGAGAATGATCCCGGGGAACCACTCTCAACTCGCTGGCGAGTTGAGAGTGGTTCCCAAGGATAACTCTCGACTCGCCGGCGAGTTGAGGGTGAATCCAATGTGGCGCGGGACCCCGGACACAACATGCGCGGCCCGTAGGCACCACGACACCATCTCGCCCTGCGCAACGTCGGCGTCGCCGGGCGCCGGGACGGGGGTCGCCATGGCGGCGAAGAAAGCTCATGAGCTGCGCAAGGGCTCGTGAGCTCCGCGAGAGTGCTGCGAGGTGGGAGGGGTCCCGCAAGAGCTCGAGGCGAACGCGACGGAGGCGAATCTGTCCCGCCCGCCCCCGAATGAGTCCCGCCCGGTCCCATCCGCACGGTTGCACAACGGTCCGAGAGACAAAAGCCCTAGCGAGCGGGGGCCATTCACCCCCAAGCCCGGCGCACAATACCGCCCAATGGGCGGTATTGTGCGCGGGGCCCGCGGCACAATACCGCCCACTGGGCGGTATTGTGCTCGACCCCGCCCCCTAGCTTCCGGAAGCTCAACTGCATAACGTAGCGTATTGAGGTCGGGCAAGGCGTCGGCGCGGTACTCCCCGTCCCGCGTATGCCAGGCGACGCCATCCGGGCTGGTCACAGCGACCTCATTCAGCACGCGCTTCATCATGTGCCCCGGCCCGCGGATCCATCTGGCACACGGGTCGCGCGTAGGCCAGTTCTCTTCCCCTCCGAGATCTTGCCACCGGTGCCAATGCACCTGTTTGGCCCAGTGGCGCGCCATCCGCCCCGCCCGGGCCACATGAGGGTCGCCCATGCCCGGCTTCACCAATAGCAGGGCCGCGCCGGCGTTGCGCCCTGCACGCGCCCCCCACATCGCCTCGCCCATGCTCCTCCGCAACTTTTGGAGCTGGGCCTGTGTCATGGGGCCGGGGTCGACCTCGCGCCCCGCCGAGCATGAGCGCACAACCCATGTTCAGGCCGGCCTCCGCCGCCATACCCGACCTCCGAATGCGGCACCCATAGCGGGCCGCCGCCTCGACGCGCTGCCCCGCCAGCGGATTGCGGACACCTCGTCGCCATGTCGCGTGCTTGTCGGACAAGCTCCCCCGGGTAATCCGGCCACAACTGTGCCCAAGCATGGCGGACCGCCGCTGTCGTGCCCCACGCTTGCTCCTTTGCGTCGTTGAGCACCAGGTTGTCTGCACGCAGCGCGTCCTTGACCTGCGCCAGATCAGTTCCCAGCGCCTAAGCCGCGCCACGCGCGGTCGCCGCCACTGCTTGCAACGTGACGTCATCGACATACCCCCGCAGGGTGCAGTGGGCACAGTGCGCTGCCACTGGTTTAAGGACCCCACCACCACCACCACCCCACCCACCCCACCCCACCCCACCCCACCCCACCCCACCCCACCCCACCCCACCCCACCCCACCCCACCCCACCCCACCCCACCCCACCCCACCCCACCCCACCCCACCCCACCCCACCCCACCCCACCCCACCCACACCCCACCACGACGACGACCACGACCACCACCGCACCACCACCGCCACCACCACCACCACCACCACCACCACCACCACCACCACCACCACCACCACCACCACCACCACCACCACCACACCCCACACCCCACCCACCTACCCACCCACCCTCACCCCACAGCTGGCCGAGGTCCCGTGGGACATGGCCGGCCTCGGCAAGAGACAAGAGCGACATGTCCAGAGGTGCAAGGCGCCGAGGAAAAGACTCCCCCGAGTACTCAAGCGATCCGCAGAGCGAGCTCCCGAAAGGCCCTCGCGGGGCGGCAGTCCGGAGGAGGATCATCAAAAGCCCGGACCGCCGCTTCGATATGACGAATGGCCTCACGCTGTCCCAGACTTTCCTTGGCGACCGACCCAGACCTAGGGGACCACCCGCCAATCGTCAGTCCCGTACAGAATTCTTCTCATGCTCATGACGCATGGCTCGGCAGCGACTCTTTAGGGACACTGAATTAGGCGCTGGCGCCGCCGAGGACACCTGGGGAGGCCAAGGCAGTGGGAAAACGTCCCGCGGCCGCCCAGGCGGGGCCGAGGGAGGGAGGGCACGCTCACTGGCCCTCATGTTTATTTCATTGAGCTGCTCGCGAAACTCGCGGGCCTTGATGAGGGATTTCATCAAGTCGCCCTGCGTTCCGACGTCTTCCTTCACCTGGTCCAGCAACGTGGGGCAGATCATGGACACCCCGGTCTTCATCGTGCTCGTGAAGGCCTCATGCTCTTCGAACGTCAAGATGCCGTCCCCCTTGCCGGAGCCCTTGTTGCCGCCGACCTCGCGGACGCGCTCCGAGTCCGCCAACTCGCTGGCCTGAGCTCGGCGGAGTAAAACTTCGAAAGGCGCGCTGTTGGTGATGTCGTACTGGTCGTACGTCACGCCCTGCTTTATCGTTTCCATGATAACCTCGTGCTCGGCTGCGCCGTAGTCGCCGTTCGTCACGTTGCCGGCCCGCTTCCAAACCGTGTGGTGGCCCGTCGCGCCGTCCGGCTGGCGGCTCAAGAACTCTAATCACCACTGGGCCGTCCTAGGGCCCTTTATGGGCCAATCGCCGTAGCCCTGCTGCGTCACGTCGGCGTAGGCGTCCGTGAAGAGCCGGCAGCGCATCGTGTGCTTCGTGCGGACCTTCACGATGCGCGAGTCAACCGGCATCTTCTCCGCCTTCCACTGCTCGAGGACCTCGTCGCAAACGCAGCTCACGTAGACTGGCTCCCCATCCCAGTCCACGACGGCCTTACCCAGAGCGACGTCAAGCCCGGCGGTGATGTCGGCGGGCGCAATCTCCCCGATGCGCCGTCCGCCCACGGAGTTCTCTCCGGCACGCCACCGCCCCAAGCCGCCCTCCGGCCCTTCAACGAGGGGTGCCTCCCGAGCCCGGCGTCGGCCGGCTCCGGTCGTCGTGGCCACGGTCCGCTCCAAGGCAGCGCCTCCGCCGCGCAGACGCGACATCTGTTCCGCCCCCGCCCTCATCCGCTCGGTCCCCTGGGTCGATGGGCCCCTCGAACGTGTACAGCGGCTCGTTCTCCAAGTCCGGGGGCACGGCCCCGTCTACAATCACACGTGCTGCCTCGATGTCGTCGTTGTGCGGGTCGTAGTTCTCCTCGTAAGGGTCGAGGTCGGGCATCAAGACCAAGTACCTCGCCGACCCAAGATGCCCGATGATCATGCGCTCATGCCACAGGTCCTCGGGCACGGCGCGCTGCACCAACACCCCGCTCGCCGACGATAGCCCCGGCATTGAAGAGGGCCCGCCTGTCGTCGATCACCCGACGCCGCTGTGTAAACCCAGCAGACCTACTCGGTGAAGTAGCCCGCCTTCGGCGCCCCACGAGCCACCCCGCCGTGAAGAAGAGCACCGCCCCCGACACGACGAGGGTGAGAAACACCGTCACATGAGCACCTTCGGGTGCGAGGCGACAGCCGGGGCAAGTAGGGCACGGCGGGCACGCCGGGATCCCCGGCAGCCGCGGGCAATCGACCTCGACGGCGCCTCGGGACGCAACGCGAAACGCGAGGCCCCGGATCGCTTCGCCGGCTACGTGTTGGAGGATGGATCCGAACAGGCTTTCTGGGAGCATGTGTTCATTTGAGCGCTTGAGCCGCCGTTGCGACAACAATCCCTGTCGGCGGCTCTCTGCTCCTCTGTCGCGGGATGACCGTGCAAGCACTACAAATTTAGCACAAAAAACGGAAAAGAGGCACGACACGGCCCAGATTGGGCGAATGTCGACGAAAATTAGCCCAAACACATCAGAAGCATGCGAGGGGTCGGGGGGAAAAACGATCGCGGGGAATAAAAACGGCCCCTGCGGCGAATTCTCTAGATTTCGCGGAACGTTTGCCCCAAAAGCGCACCAAGAAAACTCGGCGCCCGGAAATCAATGCGGAAATGTTGCGACATCTAGCAATCATCTGCAAAGTACATGAAACAATAGGCCCAAACCGGCAAACAGCGCGAGCCGCAACACACACGCACTTCGTTACAATATCACCCACCCCTAATATGACGCAGATGGAAAAACGTGAAAAACTCGCGATATGATGTGCCGGAGATGCGAAAATGAAAGATGCGCCATTTTTCGAACTCTGCGCCTGTTTTTGGTCGCGCGGCCGAGCTCGCGTCGCAGCCACCTTGCTTCAGCTCGGCGGCACTCCATCACCACCACCACTGCTGGCGGGCGTGCCTCACAACACCCCTCCTTCACCTTCCCGCCGAACGATGCAACGATGTGGCTCGAGCGCACGAATGGGTGAGTTTTGCCGGAACGAGCGGCTCCGAGTGGCTTCGTCCGCTCCCGCATTGGGACGGGAGCCCTGGCTTACGCCTTCGCCTGGGGACGGGCCGAGAAAGTGGCTGACACCGCCGAGTGGATGATTCGCGTCGTGCTTGACCACGGCAGAAGAAGCAGAATCCGCCGGTAACCCCGGCCGTTCCCCCTACAAGAATCGCAGCGTGGGCCCAACATTGTAGATGGAGCTGGACCAAGAGATACGGATCCCAAGGGACAGCGCAGGTCGTGATGAGCATGCAAACACTAGGTTCCACACCGGGCCCCACCAAAAAGCCTGCAAGCGAAACCCGCACATGCCTGCGGGCGAACGCGGGGTGCCAAGGAAGGGTCAGCAAGAAACACTGTGGTTGTGATCCGTTCGACTCGACATGAAGATGATGCAAGTGATGGGCATCTTGGCGGCGCCGGGTGAGCGACGCTGAAGCGCCACGTGACCCCGTCCACTGTATGTGCCGCTTCGCTTCCGCCACACCATCCGACTCAAGACTGCGCAAACCTATGCGAGATCCAAGTACGGCGAAAGGCCAAGACTGCACACCTCGGAATCTCAGCGCAAGCGCGGGGGCATATGCACGCGAGGCCTGGGCCCAAGAGGCCGCGCCGGCATGACGGGAACCCTGGCACGTGGCCGTCTGGACATGCGGTCGGCGGACGAATAGTTTTATGATACTAAAAAATCGGCCGCGCTTTTCCCCAGGTTTCCAAGGTCCAGTTTCCGACGTTCACGAAAAACGTGCAAGAACGGCCTTTTCAAATTACCCCAACAAGGCACCCTAATAGCGCTGAAGGGGCCGGCTTGAAAGTTACTTGGGGGGGCTCCGGGGGGGATTTCCGACAATGCCCCAGTGTGTGGCGCAAAAGCAATTGGGGCCACCTGGGGGCCCCAGGCGGGGGGTCCCCCTTCCAAGGTGTGGCGCGAGTCTTTCCGGGGGGGGGGGGGGGGCTATGCCCTAAACGGGGTACCAAAAATGGCCTTTTGGAGGGCCCGCTGGGCGCCTATGCCCTAAACGGGGCACCAAAAATGGCCTTTTGGAGGGCCCGCTGGGCGCCTATGCCCTAAAACGGGCACCAAAAATGGCCTTTTGGAGGGCCCGCTGGGCGCCTATGCCCTAAAACGGGCACCAAAAATGGCCTTTTGGAGGGCCCGCTGGGCGCCTATGCCCTAAACGGGGCACCAAAATGGCCTTTTGGAGGGCCCGCTGGGCGCCTATGCCCTAAACGGGGCACCAAAAATGGCCTTTTGGAGGGCCCGCTGGGCGCCTATGCCCTAAACAGGGCACCTTTTGGAGGGCCCGCTGGGCGCCTATGCCCTAAACGGGGCACCCATACGGCGTACGCGGGGGCAGCCGCAGGCCCCCCCCGTGTGGCACACTGGAGACACTATTAAACCACTTTGAGAACCCTCTAGCGAAACGCTATTAGGGAAGTTTCGTTTATCA
>CBDIHL010000009.1:0-35991 GCA_965279125.1 Dinoroseobacter sp. | reverse complement strand
TTCGGACGAATAGTTTTGGGCCAGCGCAGAGTATGAACAAAGGGTTAAGCTCCCTAACAATGTTAGGCGCTGTCAGTTGTGGGCCGCAAAACTCGTTAGTTTCAAGGCCCCGGGTTTCCAATCCTTAACGCAACTGACATTTCCCTAATATTGTTAGGGATACACCTTTTTTGCAGCGCCCCGGCTTTGCTACACATACCGGGCCAAAAATTAGACTACCCCTCATCCCCGAAGGATCGCTAACGTAAAGACCATCGACATATAAAGTTGCGACGGCCAATGACTCCATGGAGCAATCACCCGATTTTCACCCAGCCCGACGTCTATTTCGAGGATGAGCTGCGCCCGTGTTTCAGGTTCAGCGCGGTTTTGCCCTACGAGCGCTGCTATCACGGTCTGCACACCGAGACATTCGAGACACTTTTTGACCTGTTCAAACCCATCCTGAAAGAACACTGCGACAAGCTTTTGATGGCCCCCAGACCCGGCGCGCCGTTTCGGCGGAGCCTCAAGATCAAACCTGAAAACTGGACCCCGTTCACCCAGTTGGCGCAAGCGCACAACAACGTGGAAAACGGCATTCTCGTGTCGTTTCAATTCGCAGACAAAGCCGACCGCGACACAAACCTCGGGCGGGGGCCCACGAAGTTTCACTACAAGTGCTTCGACCATGGCTATCTCGACATCTGTATCCCGCTGGCGGATTGGCAGGCGGGCAAGATCGACATCGCCGAGGTGGTTGCGACACTTCTAAAACTTCCCTTTCTCAGTTTTGCCGCCGGATTTGGTCTGGCGCTTGGCCGCACGGCCGAAGAGGGCCGCTTTCCCGAGGTCGCGGAGATCGCAAAGATCTTCCCGGCCCTCGATGTGATGCCGATCGGATATCGCACGCGACGAGACGAAAGCGAGACCGAGGCGGGTATCTGTGCGATCAACTGGATCACCGGCATCGGCCAGCCCTTCGCCGGACAACTGGGCGGGGCGGGGCGGATGCGCTCGGCGCGCGTTTACCGCCGGATATAGCCTTCAGCGAAAGCGAGAATGGCCTTGCCGTTCAGCTGGGCGCGCACCCGATCACCGGGCAAGCCGGGGTCGATGATGCCCTCCTTCCGCTCTACCACGATCTGGGCCTCGCGATCCGCGATATCTGGATGCCCTCCGAGGACACGCCTTGGGGTAAACATCTTGATGCGCCATACAGCGACACCAAATATTCGCTCGCTCATTGGCAGCGGTTCTACAAACCCTATGCGGCGTCGCGCCCATGAGCTACGCCCTCACTTGCGGCGCCCCTAGAACGGCACATCATCCGACGCCCCCGCATCCCCAGCCGCCACCACGAACTTCGCCACCAGCTTTTTCACCCCCGCCTTATCAAACGCGATCTCCAGCTTATCGCCCTCGATCCCGGCCACGGCCCCATAGCCAAACTTCGTATGAAACACCCGGTCGCCCAGACCGAAACTGCTGACCGCATCGAGATCAATCACCATATTGCGGCTCTCACGCGGCTGGCTGACGGGCCGCGAGGCCGCCCGCGCCTGCATCCGCCGCCAACCCGGCGAGTTGTAAACATCCGCCTCCTGCGCGCGCTCCTGCAACCGGCTTTCCGCTTGCGGAGCCGCGGCTCCATAGCCCCCACCATAGAGGCCCGGCGGCGTCAAAACCTCCACATGGTCCTCCGGCAACTCGTCGATAAACCGCGAGGGAAGTGCCGATTGCCACTGCCCGAACACCCGCCTGTTGCCCACAAACGAGATCGTGCAAACCTCCTCCGCGCGGGTGATCCCGACATAGGCGAGGCGGGCGTTCCTCCTCGAGGCCCTTCAACCCGCTTTCATCCATCGAGCGTTGCGACGGGAACAACCCATCCTCCCAACCGGGCAAAAACACCGCCGGAAACTCCAGCCCCTTGGCCGCATGCAGCGTCATGATGGAGACTTTCGGCTCGTCCCCATCCGTCTCGTTATCCATCACCAAGGACACATGCTCGAGGAACCCCTGTAGGTTCTCGAAATTCTCCAGCGCCTTCACCAGCTCCTTGAGGTTATCCAGCCGCCCCGGCGCTTCTGGCGTCTTTTCGTTTTGCCAAAACGCGGTATAACCGCTCTCGTCGAGGATGATCTCGGCGAGAAGAATATGATTACCCCGAAGTATATCCAAAAAGGTTTCAAGTCTCTCACACCGGGCAAGACTTGCTCGAAGCTGATGATCCCAGTCGGCCATGCTCGACCTAGCGATCTTCAGTTCTTCGCTCTCTTTGTAGTCCTCACGCTCTCGAATGTCCGCTTCTAACTCCCACAACCGCTCGAAATGCTCCTTAGCGCGTTGCAGTTCCTCTGCCAGGACTGGCCTCGCCAAAGAGAGCTCAGAATGTTCGGCAAGTAACGCGCCAATTGTGTGCTCATTGCCGACATCCCGAACCAACCAAATCCAAATATTAAACCCATCGACGAGCTTCCTAAGCTCCGTCCCGGCCTTCCCGCCCATCCCGTTCTCAGCCAACAGCGCCCTCGCCCCTTCGATCAGGGGCCCGCGTATCTCGACAGCCTTCGCGCGAATTTTCTGCTGTGCTTTGTCGCCGATTCCGCGTTTGGGGGTATTCACAATCCGCTCGAACGCCAGATCATCCTCGGGCGAGCAGGCGACGCGGAAATAGGCCATCGCATCGCGGATCTCCATCCGCTCGTAGAACCGAGGGCCCCCGATGACGCGGTAGGGCAAGCCGATCGTCAGGAACCGATCCTCGAAGGCGCGCATCTGGTGCGAGGCGCGCACGAGGATCGCCATGTTATCAGGGTTCACGGGGGCCATACCGCGCGTGCCGGTCTGCATCGCCTCGATTTCCTCGCCGATCCAGCGGGCCTCCTCGTCGCCGTCCCAATGGCCGATCAGGCGGACCTTCTCGCCCTCCTCCTTATCGGTCCACAGCTCCTTCCCGAGCCGCCCTTTGTTGGCGTCAATCACCCCGGACGCCGCCGCCAGAATATGCGGGGTCGAGCGGTAATTCTGCTCCAGCCGGATCACCGCAGCCCCGGGAAAATCCTTCTCGAACCGCAAGATATTGCCGACCTCGGCCCCGCGCCATCCGTAGATGGACTGGTCGTCATCGCCTACACAGCAGATGTTTTGGTGCCCTTGCGCGAGCAGCCGCAGCCAGAGGTATTGGGCGACATTGGTATCCTGATACTCGTCCACGAGGATGTATTTGAACCAGCGTTGGTACTGTTTCAGGATGTCGGGATGGTTTTGGAAAATGCTGATGACGTGCAGCAAGAGATCGCCGAAATCGCAGGCATTCAGCGTGATCAGACGCGCTTGATACTGGGCATAAAGTGCCACGCCCTTGCCGTCATACGCACTCGCCTCGGACACGGGCACCTGATCGGGCCGCCATGCGCGGTTCTTCCAGCCGTCGATCACATGGGCCAATTGGCGGGCGGGCCAGCGTTTGTCATCGATCCCCTCGGCCTGGATCAGCTGCTTCAGGAGGCGGATCTGGTCGTCGGTATCGAGGATTGTGAAGTTGGACTTGAGGTGCGGGACGGAGGCGCCATCCTCGATGACCGAGTTCGGATCCCCCTCGCCCGCGATCAGCTCCGCATGGCGGCGCAGCAGCTTCACGCCGATTGCATGGAAGGTACCGAGCCACGGCATCCCCTCCACCGGCTCGTTCAACAGACGGCTGACGCGGTTTTTCATCTCGCGCGCGGCCTTGTTGGTGAAAGTGACGGCGAGGATTTCATTGCGCTGCGCGCGCCGCGTGGTGATCAGGTGGGCGATCCGCGTCGTCAGGGCCTTGGTCTTACCGGTCCCGGCCCCGGCGAGCATCAGGACAGGGCCATCCAAAGTCTCGACCGCGCGCTTTTGCTCGGGGTTGAGGCCGTCCATATAGGGCACAGCGCGGCTGGCCATGGCGCGCTGGGACAGGGACGGGGCGGCGGCGGCCTCGAAGGCGTCGAAATCATCGAAATTGCTCATGGTGCGCAGCGTAGCGCGGCAGGCCACAAAGGAAAACCCTTGTTCTTTGTCTGTTCGCGTGCAGCGGGGCCAAAACTCCACGTGGAGTTTTGCAAATTCTCACACGAGAATTTGGCCCCTTGCCAACCGCCCCCATTCCAAGTTCTGTCCCTAGTATGGCTGATTTGGACACCACCCACCCCGCGATCTCGGACCTGCGCCGCACGGCCAAGGCCCGCATCCCGCATTTCGTCTTTGAATATCTCGACAGTGCCACTGGCGACCGCGAACGCGGCATGGCGACCAATCGCGCGGGCCTCGATGCCATCACCCTCACCCCCAGCGTGCTGCACGGCCACTGCCAGCCGGACCTCAGCACCACCTTCCTAGGCCAAACCTACGCCCGCCCCTTCGGCATTGCCCCCATCGGCATGTCCGGCCTGATCTGGCCCAATGCCGAGCGTTTGCTGGCAGCCGAGGCACTCAAAGCCCGCATCCCCTACGGCCTGTCCACCGTCGCCACCCGCCTGCCCGAAGAGGTCGGCCCGGTGGCTGGCGATATGGGGTGGTTCCAGCTTTACCCGCCTGCGAACCCCGAGTTCCGCCGCGACATGATCAAGCGCGCCAAGGCCAGCGGCTTCACCACGCTGGTGATGACCGTCGATGTCCCCGCCGACAGCCGCCGCGAGCGCCAGCGCCGCGCGAACCTGACGATCCCGTTCAAGATCACGCCCTCGGTGCTCGTCTCGATGATGCTGCACCCCACATGGAGCCTCGGGCAATTGCGCCATGGCGCGCCCTCGCTGAAACTGGCCGAGGACTACGCCACCAAGTCCGAAGGCCAAACCAGTGTCATCCACGCAGGCCACGCGATCCGAGGTTATCCCGACTGGGACGACCTCAAGGCGATCCGTCAGGAGTGGGACGGGCCGCTGATCGTCAAGGGCGTACAGCGGGCCGAGGATGCGGTGCGGCTCCAAGCCGAAGGCGTCGATGCAGTCTGGGTCTCCAACCACTCCGCGCGCCAGTTCGAGGGTGGGCCGAGCGCCATCTCGTCACTCGCCCCGATCCGCGCCGCCGTTGGCCCCGACTTCCCGCTGATCTTCGATTCCGGTGTTGAGGGTGGTCTGGACATCCTGCGCGCGCTGCACTTGGGCGCGGATTTCGTCATGCTGGGCCGCGCGTGGCACTACGCGCTGGCCGCGTTCGGGCCCAAGGGCGTGCATCATCTGATCCATATCCTGACCGAGGACATGATCACCAATATGGGCATGCTCGGGGCGCACCAGCTTTCCGACCTGCGCGACGTTATGCGCTCTAGCGCGTAACCCGTGACAATCATGTGATGCGCTGTATACGCTGCAGATGCAGCATGACCACCCGGAAGGCCCTGATCCATGACCGAGTTCACCAAAATCCTCATCGCCAATCGCGGCGAGATCGCCATCCGCGTGATGCGCGCCGCCAACGAGCTCGGCAAAAAGACCGTCGCGGTCTATGCCGAGGAGGACAAACTCTGCCTGCACCGCTTCAAGGCGGACGAGGCCTATAAAATCGGCGAGGGGCTTGGCCCGGTTGCCGCCTACCTGAGCATCGAGGAGATCATCCGCGTCGCCAAAGCTTGCGGCGCCGACGCGATCCATCCGGGCTATGGCCTGCTGTCCGAGAACCCCGAATTCGTCGATGCCTGCGAGGCCAATGGCATCACCTTCATCGGCCCCAAAGCCGCCACCATGCGCGCGCTTGGCGACAAAGCCTCCGCGCGCCGTGTGGCGATCGAGGCGGGCGTTCCGGTCATTCCGGCGACGGAAGTGCTGGGCGATGACATGAAGACGGTGAAGAAGGAGGCGGCTGAGGTTGGCTATCCCCTGATGCTCAAAGCCTCTTGGGGCGGCGGTGGTCGGGGCATGCGACCCATTTTCAGCGCGGATGAGGTTGAAGAGAAAGTCCGCGAAGGCCGCCGCGAAGCCGAAGCGGCCTTTGGCAATGGCGAGGGCTATCTTGAGAAGATGATCATGCGCGCCCGCCACGTAGAGGTGCAGATCCTCGGCGACAGCCATGGCAATATATATCACCTCTATGAACGCGACTGCTCCGTCCAACGCCGCAACCAAAAAGTGGTGGAGCGCGCGCCTGCCCCCTACCTCTCCCCCGCCCAGCGCGAGGAAATCTGCGAGCTGGGCCGCAAAATCTGCGCCCATGTGAATTACGAATGCGCGGGCACGGTCGAGTTCCTGATGGATATGGATTCGGGCAAGTTCTACTTCATCGAGGTGAACCCCCGCGTGCAGGTCGAGCATACCGTGACCGAGGAAGTCACCGGCATCGACATCGTCCAGGCCCAGATCAAGATCGCCGAGGGCAAGTCCCTGATCGAGGCCACAGGCGTTGCCAGCCAATACGATGTGCAGCTCCACGGTCACGCGGTCCAGTGCCGGGTCACGACCGAAGACCCGATGAACAACTTTATCCCCGACTATGGCCGCATCACCGCCTACCGGGGTGCCACGGGCATGGGCATCCGCCTCGATGGTGGCACGGCTTACTCAGGCGCGGTGATCACGCGCTACTATGACAGCTTGCTGGAAAAGGTCACCGCCTGGGCGCAAACCCCCGAGGCCGCGATTGCGCGGATGGACCGGGCGTTGCGGGAGTTCCGTATTCGCGGCGTCTCCACCAACATCGCGTTTGTCGAGAACCTGCTCAAGCATCCGACCTTCACCTCGAACCAATACCACACCAAGTTCATCGACGAGACGCCCGAGCTGTTCCAGTTCCGCAAGCGCCGGGACCGGGCGACGAAAATCCTGACCTATGTGGCCGACATCACCGTCAACGGGCATCCTGAGACGGAAGGTCGTCCGATGCCGCCCGCGGATTTGCGCGATCCGAAATGTCCCGAAAGGCGGGCTGAAACCCCGCCCTACGGCACCAAAACCCTGCTTGACGAGAAAGGCCCGCAAGGCGTGGCCGACTGGATGAAAGCGCAGCCGCAGCTTCTCATCACCGACACGACGATGCGCGACGGGCACCAATCGCTGCTCGCGACGCGCATGCGCTCCATCGACATGATCCGCGTCGCGCCTGCCTATGCCACGAACCTGCCGCAGCTGTTCTCGGTCGAGTGCTGGGGCGGGGCCACTTTCGATGTGGCTTACCGGTTCCTCCAGGAATGCCCATGGCAGCGCCTGCGCGACCTGCGCGCGGCCATGCCAAATGTGATGACCCAGATGCTTTTGCGCGCCTCGAACGGCGTGGGCTACACCAACTATCCCGACAACGTGGTCGAGGCGTTTGTGAAACAAGCGGCCGACACCGGCGTCGATGTCTTCCGCGTCTTCGACAGCCTCAACTGGGTCGAGAATATGCGCGTGGCGATGGACGCAGTGCAGGCCTCGGGCAAGGTCTGCGAGGGCACGATCTGCTACACGGGCGATATCCTGAACCCCGAGCGCGCGAAGTATGACCTGAAATACTACGTCGGGATGGCGAAGGAGTTGGAGGCCGCAGGCGCGCATGTGCTCGGCCTGAAAGACATGGCCGGCTTGTTGAAGCCAGCGGCGGCGCGGGTGCTGGTGAAGGCCTTGAAGGAGGAGGTTGGTTTGCCGATCCACTTCCACACCCACGACACGGCGGGCATCGCCTGCGCGACGATCCTAGCGGCCAGCGAGGCGGGCGTGGATGCGGTCGATTGCGCGATGGATGCCTTGTCGGGCAACACCTCGCAGGCAACGCTCGGGACCGTGGTCGAGAGCCTGAAGGGGCAAGAGCGTGATACCGGCCTCGATGTGGGCGCGATCCGTGAGATCAGCAATTACTGGGAAGGGGCGCGGGCGCATTACGCGGCGTTTGAGAGCGGACTGCAAGCGCCTGCCTCGGAGGTCTACCTGCACGAGATGCCCGGTGGGCAGTTTACGAATTTGAAGGCGCAGGCGCGGTCTTTGGGGCTGGAAGAGCGCTGGCATGAGGTCGCCCAAGCCTATGCCGATGTGAACCAGATGTTCGGCGATATCGTGAAGGTCACGCCCTCCTCCAAAGTCGTGGGCGATATGGCCCTAATGATGGTGTCGCAAGGCCTGACGCGCGAAGAGGTCGAGGACCCGGATGTGGATGTGGTGTTCCCCGACAGCGTGATCGACATGATGAAGGGCAATCTCGGCCAACCTCCGGGCGGCTGGCCTGAGGTGATCCTCGCCAAGATCCTCAAGGGCGAGAAGCCGATGAGCGAGCGTCCGGGCAAGTTGCTCCCGCCTGTTGATCTGGAGGCCACCCGCACGGAAGTCATGCAGATGATGGAAGGCAAGGCCGTGGATGACGAGGATCTGGCGGGATACCTGATGTATCCAAAGGTCTTCCTCGACTATATGGGCCGCCACCGGACCTATGGTCCCGTGCGTACCCTGCCCACGCATACCTTCTTCTACGGGATGAAACCCGGTGAAGAGATCGAGGCGGAGATTGATCCCGGCAAGCGCCTCGTGATCCGCCTGCAAGCGCTGGCGGACGCCAATGAGGACGGCGAGGTGAAGGTGTTCTTCGAGCTGAACGGCCAGCCACGCACGATCCGTGTGGCAGACCGCAAGGCGGCGGCCTCAGCGGTGAAGCGCCCGAAGGCCGAGCTGGGCAATGCCAACCATATCGGCGCGCCGATGCCGGGGGTTGTGGCGAGTGTCGCGGCGCAGGTGGGCAAGCCCGTCAAGGAGGGCGATCTGTTGCTGACCATCGAGGCGATGAAGATGGAGACCGGGATCCACGCGGATCGCGATGCGGTGGTGAAGGCTGTGCATGTGACGCCAGCGAGCCAGATCGACGCGAAGGATCTGTTGGTGGAGTTGGAGTAGGGCAGGAAGCTGAATTTGAAGAAGCAATAACGCTTGGTCTAACTACCGGTGCGCAAGACTACGCTCTTTTCGGTCATGTCTCATGCAAATTGCTCGAATTCTAGCAACGCTAAGATGAAACGCCTTAGCGAGGTCAGCAAAGGTTTCTCCAGACAAGCGGCGCTCGTAAATCTGAGCGTTTCGGTCTCGTTGGTCTTGGCGGGCTCTATTCTTTAAGTCAAAGCTCGCACGTTCTGCCTGTGTCCATATTTTATAGGACTCCTTATTCTTCTTTCTGTCGCGGATACGAACCACAAACCGATCATCGACTATGCCACGTATTTCGTATGAACCGTTATCGAACTTGATCTGGTCACCCAAAGACATTTGTGAAAGCCGTCCTTCATTTGCTGATCAATGGTTGACTATTAACACGAGAGTTTTCGTCCGAAAACTCTACGGCCCAAAACTCTTCGGACGAAGAGTTTTGGCTGGCCCCCTCCCCTGCGTTGGTCCACCCTCACGCCCATGACCAGCCCCATCAAAATCATCGTCCTCACCGACCTTCATATCTGCGCGCCCGGCGAGACGATCATCGACCTCGACCCAACGGCACGCTTCACCGCCGTCCTGACCCAAGCCCTAACCGAGCATCCCGACGCCGCCCACATCATCCTCACCGGCGATCTGACCCATCACGGACGCCCCGAGGAATACGCCGCCCTCAAAGCGGCCCTGCCCGACACCGCCCCGCCGATCCACCTGATGCTCGGCAATCACGACCGCCGCGCGCCGTTCCGCGCCACCTTCCCCAACACCCCCACCACGCCTGAGGACCACATCCAGCACGCCATCGACCTGCCCGGCTGGCGCTTGATCCTGCTCGACACGCTCGACGACCCCCAACACGGGACCGCGCATAGCGGCCATCTGTGCGACGCGCGCCTCGGCTGGCTCGACAAGGCACTCGACACCGACCGCAAGACCATCGTTTTCGCCCATCATCCGCCTTTCGACACCGGCTTTGACGGGATGGACGAGATCAAGCTGCGCAATGCCCCCGACCTCGCCCGCCGTCTTGGCGCGGCACAAACCCACCTTCTGGTCTGCGGCCATATCCACCGCACGATCTTTGCGACCGCCTGCGGTATCCCATCGGTCGTCTTCAAATCGCCCTGCCATCAAATGCCCTTGGCGCTGGGGCAAGCTTCGATCCATCTGAGCACGGACGAGCCCGGTGCCTATGGGCTTTTGCTGCTCGGCGACGATGCGGTGATCGTGCATAGTCAGGACATTTTCTAGACGCGCGCCTTCGTGTTCCCGCCCAACTTGCATCTTATTTTGAACCCATTCCTGCGGCAGACCCGATCCTCGTAACGGATCAAGGAGTGCCCCATGTTCAATCGCGCGCGAAAATTTCTTGCCTCGGAAGACGGTGCCGTCACGGTCGACTGGACCGTCATGACCGCTGCGATTGCGGGTCTGGGCCTTGCGACCTATGGCGTCGTCTCCGGCGGGATCTCTGATCTGTCGCGTGATGTCGATCTACAGTTGCGCACCAATCACATCTCAACGAGCTTCGGGGCCAGTGTCTTGGCGAGCATGGATTTCACAGGCGGCGAAAAGGGTGGCTGGACCGGGGGCACCGTCCTCAGCCCGATCACGGCCTTGGGCGAAATGCTGGTGCTGGGACCGGGCGAGACGACGTCGCTGACCCTCGATGTGCCAGCCAATTCGGATAGTGCGACACTCAGTTTCGACCTGATCGGCGGCGACAGCCTCGATAACGAGGTCGCGACCATCACGACGAACGGCAAGACCGTCACTTTGGCGCGCTCGGGCAACTCGGCGCAAGGGACAATGACTTTCACAACGCCCAATGTCGAAGGAGTGACGGTCACGACAGAGACGCTTACGAGTGGCACCAATCTGGGCGGCGCGAATGTTGCAAGCTGGCGCGACAGCGTGACCCGTGTCACCGTAACGGTTGATGATCCGGGCGAGAGCCTTGCGCTCGGGATGACCTCGGGGGCCAATCAGCATATCGGAGATGAGTTTTTCGGAATTGATAACGTGGGCATCACGGCGCAGTAGCAGGTGGCGGGGACCGTCCCGCTGCGTTCATAATCTCGCCGCAATCCGATCAAATTCATACCAGAATCAGTCTTCAAATTGGGATCGTATTAACCAGTTTTCGGTGGCCCCCATGTTGCGTTCCTTGACCAATTTCCTGCACCAAGAAGACGGTGCCGTCACCGTCGATTGGGTCGTTCTGACCTCCGCGACCGTTGGGCTGGGCGTTGCCACGCTCGCCGTTGTCTCCGGCGGGATTAGCGATCTGTCCAGCGACACCGCCCGCAATCTGGGCCGCCCGTTCATTCAAACCGCTTTCATCACACCCGACGATTTCTCCGGCGGAGCGGGCAATTGGGTCGGAGCCGGCACCAGCTTCGTGACGGGCTTTGGCGATGTGCTCGGCCCCCTCAAGGGCGACGCCAATGGCAGCGAGCAGGTTTATCAGGTTTTCGACATCCCCGGCGGGGCCTTGGAGTTCAACACCACCTTCGATCTGTTGTCCCTCGACAGCATTGACGGCGGCTTGGTCGATAACGGATGGGGGGCCGAGGAAGGCCCCGTGATGTATCTGAACGGTCAAGAAGTGGCGCGCGCACGCAGCCAAGGCGGCAATCTGACTTGGAGCTATGCTGATGTGGACGGCGTGACGATTACAAGCGAAGTGGTGTCCAGCAACTCCAATATCGGGGCCAGCCACTGGTCGGATGGGATCAACAACGTCAACATCAAATTCGATGATCCGCAAGAAACCGTGCAGGTTGGGTTCGGCCTAAAAGCCAATCAAAGCATCGCCGATGAAAGCCTCGCAGTCGATAACTTCACATTCCAAGCGATGTAGTTGAACGCAATTGGGTGGGATTCCATCCTGCGCCCCGAAACGGCCATAGTTTTGGGGCATTATACTTTGGAGTAGGTTGTAAACTGGAGATGCGTGTGCGGTTTTTTTCAGATGAAAGCGGCGCGATTACCGTCGATTGGGTCGTGCTGACAGCGGCCTTCGCAGGCCTGAGCATTGCAGCCGCCAACGAGATTTCCGGCGGCATCTCGACCATGACTGCGCGGCTGGATGGCGAGCTGGGCAACAGCTCTATATCCGGCAGACCTGCCACGCGCGTGCTCGCCAGCATGTCCTTTACCGATGCCGATAGCGAGAACTGGACCGGCGGTGAGGTGATTTCGCCCATCGAGGGTTTGGGCGAGATGCTGGTGGTCAGCGCGAACGAGACCGTCGCGTTTGATCTCGAATTCCCCGATGATCGCGACAAGGCTTTCCTAACCTTCGATCTGATTGGCGGCGACAGTCTGGATGCCGAAGTGGCCACCTTCAAGATCAACGACCAGATCGTGACCTTGGCCACTGGCAAAGCGAACGGCACCATGGACTTCGTCTCGGCAGATATCGACGGGATCAGCATCACGACCAAGGTCGTCTCGGAAGGCGTCAATCTGGGCGGCAATGGCCCGGCGGGCTGGAAAGAGTCGATCACAACCGTGACCATCACCCTCGACACGCCCGGCGATGCAATCGCGTTTTCGATGCATTCGGGCGCGAACCAAAGCATCTCGGACGAGTTCTTCGCCCTCGATAACTTTGACTTACGCGCCCAGTAACTCCCTTGCGGCTGACCCTTAGGGTGCCCCGGCTCCGGCCAGCACAAAAACAAGGCTAAAGATCAAGACCGCCAGTGCCGCGGCGAGCGCTGAGCGCGCAAGCCCCACCCTAGGCCACATCCGCCCGACGCTATCCATTTTGCCGCCGCGGCGCACGCGCCCCGCGCTGCTTTGCAAAGCTGGGATCGGCTTGGCCCACCAAACAGCGTGGGATGACCGGGTAGGTATCGGTCAGAAAATAGGCGTAGGTGCCTTGAGGGAACTCTGCCGTGCGCACGACCGCGCCGTTGCATTCATCAAGACTGCCCGCACCTGCCACATAAACATAGTCCTGCACAAATGCGCCGTCATGGCGACCTGAGGGCTCCGATCCGCCTGGACGTGACCCCGCGCGTAAACGGTAGGACGAGGTCATGCGGGTCACTTGCCCGTTCACCTCGGCATTAAGCGCATAGATCGGAAATCCGTCTGCCGCCCAGCCGATCAGCGTCGATGCGGCGGTATTCGACCAGCCCAGATCCTGCATCAGGCCCACTGGCAGCCCGTGATAGTGATAAGCCCCGGTCGGCTGCACATGCGCGTAGTTTGCATCAAGCCCGAGGGTCACAGCCCCGCCCAGCGCCTCGTATTGCCAGTCCGAGCGGCGATTGCCTTGCCAGAACTCGGCAGCCCCCGGATCAAATGGCACACCGTTGAGGGCGACGCCAAAAAGCGTGCCTCTCGTTTCACTTGCGCGATCTTGGCGCGGGCTGGTGGTTATGGTGAACGCATAGCTTTGTGCGCTGATGCGGTTGGGATTGCCGCGATTGGGAAAACTCCCGACCGGGTGATCTGGAATGCCGTTGGATGTGATCGTGCGTGTCCCGCCGTTGGTCGCGATCTGCACCACGTTGCGCCCCGCGTTCGAGCGCGCAGCCTGCAACTCAAGCGCCTGCGCCGAGGTGACCGTATGAGCGCGCATCTGGGGGCGGGCTTGAGCGTTGGCAATGTTGGACAAGGCAAACCCGCCAATAATGGCGACGGTCAAAAGACCCGGCGCGAACCAGAGCGTGCGGGTGAGACGAGAGAAAGGCATGGGGCAACGTCCTTCGATTGAAAAGAATGGGGGCATCTAGGCCCCGGTGAAAATCAAAACGGGTCCCGATCCGACGGGGCCGAAATCGGCAATAAGTGTGAACACTCCCGGCATGTCACCTTCGACCTCAAGCGCCAGCACAACACGGGCGTCATTGCCGCGAGCGACTTTGGTGGGGGCCTCAAGCACGCTGACGCGCCCCAGATCTGTGCTGAAGCCCGCCAGCAAGACCGCATCATCAGAGCCGTTTTCGATCAGTAAGACGATCTGCAGGGTCGGACCCTGGCGATCAACGCGCTCGAGCACCACATGAAGACCCGGCGCGTCGTGACCGACATGGGCCAACGCGCCGAGGGGGCTGAGGGCGAGCATCACGGCGGTCAGCAAAGAGATCAGGCGATGTGTCATGGACAAGCTCTCCGGGGTGGCGTGTTAAAAGGTCAAACGTGCACGGGTGGGGTTTCCGTCGCAAGAAATCGCGCGTGCAGGAAAAAATGCGATGACGCGATTTTCCTCTTGCAGCCCAGCGCCCCCTTTTCTAAACACCGCCACACGGAGTGCGGGCGTAGCTCAGGGGTAGAGCATAACCTTGCCAAGGTTAGGGTCGGGCGTTCGAATCGCCTCGCCCGCTCCAATTTCTCACCATACCCCATGGTGATGACGATCAAGCCGCCCCTCGGGCGGTTTTTTCGTGTCTGGGGCTTGGTGTGCTGCCGCGCGCGCCCCGCGCCGCCTTGCCGCAGGCGCGCTTTGCGGCTAGGAACGAAGAAAGAACAGGCGCGCGCCATCACGTCTTTGGTTGATCTCGAAATCGACCACGGGCTCTATGGCGCAAGAGGCGGGGGTGACATGCTGACATCTGTGGAACTTTGCGCGGGCGCAGGCGGTCAGGCTTTGGGGCTTGAGGCGGCTGGCTTTGCGCACTCTGCCCTCGTCGAGATCGACAAGCATTGCTGCAATACATTGCGCCACAACCGCCCGACCTGGAACGTTCTGGAAGAGGATATGGTTCTCTTTAAGGACCGTGCCGCCGACTATAAGGGCATGGACCTTCTGGCGGGTGGTCTGCCCTGCCCGCCCTTCTCCGTCGCAGGCAAGCAGCTGGGCGAGCTGGACGAGCGTAATCTGTTCAACGACGCCATCGATATCATTGATGCCGCGCGCCCCCGCGCTGTGATGATCGAGAACGTGCGCGGCTTTCTGGGCGCTGTGTTTCACGACTACCGCGAGCGGCTGAAATCGCAACTCGACACGCTTGGCTACAAGACCGATTGGCGGCTTCTGAACGCGTCCGATTACGGTGTGCCACAACTGCGCCCGCGCGTTGTGATCGTCGCCATCCCCAAAGACCGGGCCGAGCATTTCGACTGGCCCGAACCAAAACCCCATAACCCCGCGACCGTGGGCGAGACGTTGCACGATCTTATGGCGGCGCGCGGTTGGCGCGGGGCCGCCGATTGGGCCGAGAAGGCAGATGAGATCGCGCCCACCATCGTCGGCGGGTCCAAAAAGCACGGCGGGCCAGATCTGGGCCCCACCCGCGCGCGCGCTGCATGGGCCACTTTGGGCGTGGAGGGGCGCACCATTGCCCCCGAGGCCCCGGAACCGTTCCACAACGGCATGCCGCGCCTGACCGTGCCCATGGTGGCGCGCCTACAGGGCTTCCCGGATGACTGGCACTTCACCGGCGCCAAGACCAACGCTTACCGGCAGGTCGGCAACGCTTTCCCGCCGCCCGTGGCCCAAGCCGTGTCCGCCCAGATCGGCAAGGCCCTGCGCAAACGCGTTCTGCATGCGGTCCGTGGCTGAACGTCCCCAGCCTGCCCGCCTGTGCCGCGCTGCTGGGCGGGCGTATATCCTTGCGGCGGTAGGCCTTTGAAGAAGAACATCCCCGAAAGCGCCGTTGTGGCGGGCCACCCGGATTATGGTGTCTTGTCTGGCATCGCCGAAGAGATCACCAAGCGCGCAGGCGGCGAGGCTGCGCTTGGCTCCAAGTTTTCCGCGATGCTGCGTCAATGCGTGGATGATGTGATCATGACGGCCAAGACCGGGCGGCGCGCCTATGACGAGCTGGAAAAGACCGAGAAAACCTATATCGGCACGCGCGTCGAGATCGAGTTGCGCGCACTGCTCGGCCTTCCCAAGGGCCGCCTCGACACCGTCATTCAGGGCCTCGATGTTGATATCAAGCACACGATGGGCAGCAATTGGATGATCCCGACCGAGGCCTTGGATCAGCCCTGCATTCTGGTGGCCGCGGATGAAGCGCGCGCGCTATGCTATCTGGGCCTGATTGTGGCACGGCCTGCCTCTTTGACGCTCAGCCAGAACCGGGATGCGAAAAAGAGCGTCTCTGCCAGCGGCTTTGCAGATATCCTGTGGCTGCTGCGAGACCATCCCTATCCGCCGAATTTCTGGCGCACGGTCCCGGCTGAGGCCATCGCGCGGATCTTCGCCGGGGGATCCGGCAACGCGCGTATGGCCAGCCTGTTTCGCGAAGTGCAAGGCACGCCGATCACCCGCGACGTGGTCGAGGCCGTGGCCAAGCAGCACGATTTCATGCGCCGCATCCGGTCCGACAATGGCAAAGGCACCCGCGATCACTTGGCCCGCGAAGGCATCCTGCTGTTGTCGGGTCATTACGATGCGCCGCTGATTGGCGCTCTGGGTTTGCATGCCTGTTCGGGCACCCAGTTCGTGTCCTACCGCCCCACCTCGCAGGCGGAGGTCGACATCGCAGCGGCGCATGGGATTACGCTGAGCTGGACAGATACGCGCTGAGTTTGGGACGGCCCGTGCGCTTGGACGTCAGGGTGCTCCAATCCGTCGCAGTAGTTGACTGTTTTAGTCGGATTGACTTTCTCGACTAAAACAGTCAACTTTAACCGATAACAGCAAGCTCGCTACTTCTGGCCGCCCGCTTTGTCACATATTGGTTCTCGTATGCCCCTGATGCCTCCTCGATCTTCTGACGCCAGACCTCCTTTTCCTTCGTCTGAGGCCCGCCTGACCCAGCTGGCCTTCTTGAACCTGCCCAGCCTTGGCACACTCCACCGCCTGATGGACTGGGCCGAAGACCTTGGGGGGCGGAGGTCTTGAAACATCAGATGATTGATCCTGATCAAACCCCACCCCCGCCGCCCGTGCATAATGTCAGTGACCTGACCCAAGGCGGCGACCGCGCTCTGATCCGGCTGGGCAGCCAAGTCTACACCCTGCGCATCACCCGCGCGGGCAAACTTATCCTAACCAAGTAAGAGACCACGCCAATGATCGTCTGCCATTGTATGCATATCACCGACCACGATATCCACGCGGCAATTGACTGGATGCGCGCCTCCGACGAGACGGCGATGATCACCCCCGGCAGGATTTACAACACGCTTGGGAAATCGGCCGATTGCGGAGGATGTATGTCGCTCTTTCTGGACACCATCCGCGGCAATGCTAACATGAGCGTTCCAAATCTTCGCCAGCCAGCGCCCCGTGCCCAGCCAGCGAGCCTAGCGAGGGACATGACATGCAAGGCGACAAGAAAGTCATCGAATATCTAAACAGCGCTCTGCGCAGCGAGCTGACCGCGATCAGCCAGTACTGGTTGCACTATAAGCTGCAAGAGGACTGGGGCTTGGGCCATATGGCCAAGAAAAGCCGCGAAGAGAGCATCGAGGAAATGAACCACGCCGATAAGATCATCGAGCGGATCATCTTCCTGGAAGGTCACCCGAACCTGCAAAAACTCGACTCCTTGCGCATTGGCCAGACCCCCAAGGAAACGCTGGAATGCGATCTGGCGGCCGAGCATGAAGCCCGCGCCTTGTATCTGGAGGCCCGCGCCCATTGCCGCGAAGTAGGCGATATCGGCACGATGGAGATTTTCGAGGAGCTGGTTGCGGACGAAGAAGGCCATATCGACTTCCTCGAGACCCAACTGGACCTGCACGAGCGCCTCGGGGCCGAGAACTACGCCAAGCTGAACGCCACGCCGATGAGCGAAGCTAAGTAGGCTTTCCGACCGACCAGATTACGCGGGTCGCCTTATGAGGCGGCCCGTTTGCGTTTTGGAGACCAGTTCTCAAAGAGGTCCCGCCCGGCTGATAGGCCGGGCAGCGCCGACACGCCCCCCCGGGGCGGCGCTTCGCTTGCTCCCGCGTGTCGGTCGCTGCCCTTAGCGCGTCTCAGGAACGCTCATCCCAAACACCGCCACCCCCGCATAAGCCCGCCCGCCACGCTCCAAAGCCACCGTCCCCAGATACGAGGCCCCCTCAGGCCCGTCCGGCACCTGCGCCAAACGATCCAACCGATCCGGCACCAAATACAGCGCCGCCCCCGCCCCGGCCTCATGAAACTGAAAATGATGCGGCAAGCCCAGCACCTGCACCCTTGGTGCCACCCCCTCGCCCATCGCGATCCCGGTGCTCATCTGCCCCGCCTCGATCCAGCTGTCCACGACGATAACTTGGCTGCCATCATAGACCCCCGCCGCGCGCAACGCAGGCGCGAGGCCGGACCAGTTGAACACCTCCTCGGTGCGGTCCCAATCCGCAAACCCCGCGCGCGGGCCGAACAGCCCCGTGGGGATGTGGACCACCAACGCGAGCAGCAACGCCCAGATCGCCGCGCCAAACCCAAGCGCGCTCCACCGCCACACGCGCCCCAATCCTTCGGCCACCAGCACGCCCACCAGCGGCAAGGCGAAGACGAAACCGGGCATCGTCCAATGCGGGAAGGACGCGTCCGAGAACAGGTAGATGCCGTTGAACATCACGATGGGCCAGAGCGCGAGATGGGCCAGAACGCGCATATCCAGCGGCCCCGAGACCGCGCGCCAGATCGCGACCAGCGCCAAGACCAGCGTCACCGGCAGCAGATACACCAGCTGCCCCGCCGCCATCGCGCCGAAATTCCCCAGCTGCAATGCGCGCGCGGTGCGCGAGCCGTGGAAGCCGAAGCTCGCCCAGTCATTGGCAAGGTTCCAGATCAGCACCGGGGCCACGCCGAGCAATCCCATCACGACCGCCAACCAGAACCCCGGCTGCAAGATCCAGCGCCAGCGGCCCGAGGCCAACATAAACGACAGCACCCCAAACGGGACCAACCCCGCCTGATATTTCGACCCCAGCGCCAGCATCAGCCCCACACCGCCGAGCGCCCAGAGGGCCCGCGGCGGGCGCTCCAAATCCGCCATCCGCACCATCGCATAGGCCACCAACGCGCCGCCAAGGTTCAACGGCCCATCCGGCACCACAAACGCGCCCGATCCGAGCAGCATATGCGGGGCCGCGAGGAACAAGGCCAGCGTCCAAAACGCCGCCTTCGCCCCGCCCAAATGCGCGCCGATCAGGTACAGCAGCGCGCCGGTGCCGAACCCGCACAGCAAGAACGGCAGGCGGTAGGCCAGCAAGGTCTCGCCCAGCACTCCAGCCGAGACGACCGGCAACCAGAACCCAATCGGCGGGTGATCAAAGAAGCTGAGCGAGAACTCCCGCGCCGCCCCAATGGCATAGGCCTCGTCCACGCCCAGCGGGAAGCTCCACGCGACGAGGACCTTAAACGCCATCCCCAGCGCCATCAGGATCGCGGCGCGGCGCTGCCAGTCGGCCTCAGAGGTCATCGCACCCATAGCTTGTTCTTCTTGATGATATTGCGGATTTGGTGCTCTTTCACGGGCAGGTTCTCGCGGTCAAACAGCGCCCGCGCGCGCAGGCCCCGCCCCTGATAAATCCCGCGCTTGAACGGGTCATGCAGCTTGAGCACCTTCTTGATGCGGTTCGGCGCGGCAATCCGCTCCAACGTGTCGATCACCGCATCGGGCGCGCGGGCATAGAGCAGCGGCAACACGCGCCAATGACAGGTCGTCGCCCCGTCAAGGAAGCCGTCAAATGTCGGCCGTCCGCCCCCGAGCGCATGGATCACCAGCGGCAACGCCACCTGATCGAGCCACGGATTGAGCGATTGCGCGTTGAGCTCGGGCGGGGTGTCGTCGCGTATACTTACCGCATACTCCGCAAAGCGCGCGGCGAATTGCGCCGGGTCATCGCCGTAGAACCAGCCTGCGTTGAAATAGAGGTAGCGCTCCCAATACTCGTCCGGGAAATCGCGGTCGAGCGAGCTCTCGAACTCCAACCCGAACCGATCATAGAGCGCCTTCCAGATCGCAGTATATCCCGGCCCATAAAGCGGCACCTCCGGCCAGGTCGCGCTGCGCATCATCGACGCCGAGGGGCGCGCGAAGTCAAACGGCACCTCCGCAAGTGGTCCCAGATGCAGCGTGTCGGTGTCGAAAAACACGAACGGCTCGCCTTCGGGCAGCACGCGAAGCGCCTCGATCTTGTTGCCATGGGGATAGTCGGACCCGAAATGCTGGCTGTCTAACGGCACGATCTCGCCGCCATGCTCGGCAATCAACTCGCGCACTTCGGCGTTTCGCACCCTCGGGTCGTCGCGCCATAATGGCCCCGGCTGCGGCTCGGCAAAGATCAGGCGGCCTTTAAAATCGGGGTTCGCCTCGTGGAAGGAGGCGGCGAACAGACAGGCCTCGAACTCCAACCGCCCGCCCTGGATGACGGCGAGGACGTTGAAAGGTTTGGTGTTTGGCGGCGTGTCGGGCATGATAGCTCCAGCAATTTCGTCCAACTATAGGGCCGCAACCCCGCGCCCGAAACCTAAAGATTGGAGATCGCCATGCCCCGGCTCGCCCTCACAACAGCCCTGCTCGCCAGCCTCGCAGCCCCGGCGAGCGCACAACTGAACACCGCCGAGACCGTGCGCCCGATCCTGCAAATGACGGCCGCCAACTGGATCGCGGTGCGCGAATGGGACGGGGCGGATCTGCTCTACTTCACGCAACTCCTGCCGTTCCGGTGCGGGCTGTCGGAGATTTTATATGGGCTAAACGGGGCCAGCGCGAGCCAACGCTTCAACGCCGAGCCCTGCCCGCCCGAGGAGGACGGAGCCGTGTTCGCGACCATCGAGGCGGACGAATACCTGCCCTATCTGCGCTTCGAGCTGGGCAGCATCGAGAGCGTGACGGTGACGGTTATTTACGACGATGGGGTGAAAGAGACGCATACGTACGAGCGGGGGGCGGTGGAGATTGAGTGACTACTTGGGAAGAAATGCGGCGGCGGGGCTAAAGACGGCTTCTAGCCCAGTTTACCGAATGCTGCGCGATGCACGAATGACCGGAATGGGTCTAGGTCAGCGCAAGATGTAGGCTTCAAGTACTTTGCTACTATCCGGTTTGTACGAAGTCGGTATTATGACGACATGGACCAGGACGCCTTACGCAAACAGTTATTTGACCAAGAAAGGGCAAGTCCTGAGTTGGCAAGAATGCGTTATGAGAGTGCTGAATTTGTCGCTGCCAGTTTCCGACAGTTTGGCGACGTGCTGCAAGTCTCTGGCCATCTTTTCGGTACGGATCGAAAGGACGATCTTTCACCGTTTAAGTTTGGGTCTGATGAAGTTTATGGCATGTCGGTGCTACTGAGAATTGCAGCCGAGTTGAGCGAAAACACCGTGAAACTCTTCCAAGCTGACCAGACCTATGCGGCGGCGGCGTTGCTACGCCAAATCGTGGAGGTGGAGTATTTGGCTTGGGCTTTTGATCAACGCAACGGTGATGCCGAAAAGTGGCTTCGATCTACTAAGGATGAAAGATGGGACATCTTTCGACCAGCTAGACTGCGCAAAGCAGCCGGGAAGAAATTTCGGGCAGAAGACTTCGGTTACCACTGCGACATGGGTGGTCATCCAACGCCAAGCGCAATGACCTTATTGCAGAATGATCCTTTAGTCATTCAGTTGCTGATGAGCGATGTGTTGGGTCACATCTCAGGTATTTGGAGCCATTTCGTCGAATGGTGCATGCAGCACAATGAGCTCAAAGAGATCTTTGGCCAATACCATTCATTGGGCGCGACCACCGGTCAGTGTTTAAATGATTGGAAGGCTAAAGACCCTTTGGTCGGGCTTGGACCGCCAGCCTAGCAAGTGGGCAAAAGCGGTCATTCGTGCCGGAACTAGCAATGACCGCTTCGTCCGCACAGCCGCCCTCCCGCCGACCCCAAAATCCCTCCCCACAAACGTCGCTTTCAGCAAAGCCGCGCCGCTCCCCGCCCCTCCACACTCACCGTACCACCACCCCGGAGCGCCCCATGAAAGACCTCCCCCTCACCCCGGACTTCGACCCGTGGCCCATCCCCGCCGAGATCACCCGCGCGCACGTCCTCCCCGACGGCAACCTGCGCCTCGACTGGTCCGACAACACCACCGCTACCTATCACCGCCTCCTGCTGGCCGAGAACAGCCCGGACCCCGCCACCCTCCATCCGCTCTCGCGCGAAACGGTGCTCTCCCCGCTCGACTTCCCCGAGGGCCTGCGCATCGAGGACGCCAGCACCCTGCCCTCCGGCGCCCTCGCGCTGACCTTCTCAGACGACGTCCCGCGCGGCCCGTATCATCCAGGCTGGCTCTACGCCCATGGCTTCAAGGGCACCGCCCCCAAGCCCCCCCACCCCGATCCTGTGGCGCGCCGAGGACATGCCGGACCCGCCCTCTTTCGACGGGGCCGAAGCGCTGGAAAACCCGCGCGTCTTCCTCGACTGGCTCAAAGCGCTGCGCGACTACGGCGTCGCCCGCCTGCGCAATCTGCCCAACCGCGACGGCCTGCTGGAGGAGGTCCTCGACAAGATCGGCACCATCCGCCCCACGAATTTCGGCCGCATGTTCACGCTGGAGATTCAGGACGACCCGACCTCCAACGCCTATACCAGCCACGCCCTGCCCCCGCATATGGACCTGTGCACGCGCGAATGCCCGCCCGGTTTGCAGTTCCTGTTTTGCCGGGCGAACACGACGACCGGGGGCGCGGGCCTCTACACCGATGCGTACCGCGTGGCCGAGGATATTCGCGCGGAAGACCCCGCGCTTTTCCAGACCCTCTGCGAGATCGAGTGGACCTACAACAACCGCGCCAAGAGCACGAGCTACAAGGCGAGCGGGCCGATGGTGAACCTCGATGCCTCGGGCCAGATCACCTCCGTGCGCTACGAGACATGGTTGCGCGCGCCCTTGGTGGCCGACCTTCAGACCCAAGACCGCGCCTACGCGGCCTACCGCGCCTTCGCCGCGCGCGCCGCCGATCCGAAGTATTGCATGCAGGTGCGCTACGAGGCCGGAGACCTGTTCGCGTTCGACAACCGCCGGGCGCTACACGGACGCTCGGCCTACGACGCCGCCGGGGGCGCGCGGTTCATCGAGGGGGTCTATTCGGATCGCGACGATCTGTATTCGGCGATTAGGGTGCTCGAGCGCTCAGCCTAACGCGTCGAGCATTGCACCAGCATCGACCCGTTCATCGTCCGCGCATTGGTGTTGAGCGTCAGCACGATCGTCGTACTCGGGTCACCCTCGTGGAAGCTGAGGGTTTGGGCGCAGTCCTCGAACCCGCCATCATCCTCAAACTCGACGATCCCATCCCCGCCCATGGGGTCCGACAGCAGGATCTGCACGACCGTTGCATCCTCGTCGAATTCGGGCTCGGTCACGGTGAAGGACGTGATCTCGGCCCCGGTAAAGCGCCACTCGATGGTGCGCTCCCAGGCATGGGCGGCGGGTGCTGCAAGGATCAGCGCGGCGGTGAGAAGACGTAACAGCATGGGACCTCCGGACGTTAAGTTTCCCAACCTATATACCGGGTGCGCCCATGATTTTCGAAAATCATGCACGAAAACTCTTCAAAGAGTTTTCGCCCCCCCTCACAACCCCCGATACCAGCTCACGATCACCGCACGCTCCGCAGGCTCCATGAACGTAATGTTCCCCGGAGGCATCGCGTGGCTGCGCCCCGAATGCAGATAAATCTCGCGCGCATGTTTGGCGATTTCGGCGTCATTATCCAAGCGCACAGCTTTCGGCGGCCACAGCATCCCGTCCCATGTCGGCTCGGCGTGGTGGCACATCGAGCAGCGCCCGGCCACGACATTGCGCACCTCGTCAAACTCGGCGGCGGCCACGACATGTTCCAGATGCGCCGGGACCGACACCTCTTCCTGCCAGTCGTAATCCTTGAACATCGGGTTGACGACAGCCACATAATAACGATGAAGATGATCGCCGTCGCCCCCCAGGTCCAATGCGGCTGGCCTTTGCCCGCATGCATCGAGTTGAAGTAATGCCGGATCGTCACCCCCATCAGGAACACGAGGCTGGCGATGATCCAGTTATACTCGGTGGCGAAGGCCAGCGGGTAGTGATTGGACAGCATCAGGAAGATCACCGGCAGCGTCAGGTAGTTGTTATGGGTGCTGCGCAGCTTGGCGATCTTGCCGTATTTGGCATCCGGGGTGCGGCCTTCCTTGAGGTCTTTCACCACAATCCGCTGGTTCGGCATGATGATGAAAAACACATTCGCCGTCATGATCGTGGCGGTGAAGGCCCCCAGATGCAGCAAGGCGGCGCGGCCGGTGAAGACCTCGTTATAGCCCCAGGACATCCCCACGAGGATCGCAAACAACAGCAGCATCAGGACTGTTGGGCGCTCTCCCAGACGGCTTTTGCACAGCGCATCATAAAGGATCCAGCCAATCGCCAACGAGCCTGCCGAGATCGCAATCGCCTGCCACGGAGCCCACTCGATCTTGTCGTAATCAATCAGGAACATCTCAGCCCCTGACCAATAGACCAGCATCAACAAGGCCGCGCCCGACAGCCAGGTCCAGTAGGATTGCCATTTGTGCCAGGTCAGATGCTCGGGCAGGCGCGCCGGGGCCACGAGGTATTTCGTGGTATGGTAAAAGCCGCCGCCATGGACCTCCCATTCCTCGCCGGGACGCGCCCTCGGGCATGTCATCGGCGGGCTTGAGCATCAGATCAAGCGCGATGAAGTAAAACGACGCCCCGATCCAGGCCATCGCCGTGATAACGTGCAACCAGCGAACCGCGAAGGTCGCCCAATCGGTGATGACAGCCAGATCATACATCAGATATCTCCCAAGCGTCGGGTGTGTAGGGGGCGGGCGGCTTAGCTGCCGCGATAGGTGCTGAACGCAAAGGGCGAGAGCAGCAGCGGCACATGGTAGTGATCGTCCTCGCTCATCGCAAACCGCAGCGGGATCACGTCCAGAAAATCCGACGCTGCCCCAACGGCCTTCAGGTAATCGCCCGCGTGAAACACCAGCTCATACTGGCCCAGCGCAAAACTCTCGCGCGGCAAAACCGGCCCGTCCGTGCGCCCGTCATCGTTGGTCACGACATCGGCCAGCTTCTCGCGCGTCTCGCCGCTCAGACGGTAAAGCTCGATCCGCAACCCCGCCGCAGGCAGGCCCCGCGCAGTGTCTAGAACATGGGTTGTCAGATAGCCGTTCATCGTCATCTCCATCGCTGTTAGGTAAAGGTGTGCGCAATGGTTCAGTTTCGCGCAAGCCCGCACAGTTTGGAACACTTTCAACCGCAGTTTGAAAGACAGCAGTATCGGTGCGCGCTACCAAGACGCACGACCCGGAGGATAAAGATGACCCGTTACCCCAGAGATATGCGCGGCCACGGCCCGAATGCGCCCGATCCCAAATGGCCCGGCGGCGCGAAAATCGCGGTGCAATTCGTGCTGAACTATGAAGAAGGCGGCGAAAACTGCATCCTCCACGGGGATGCGGCGTCCGAGGCGTTCTTGTCCGAGATCGTCGGTGCGGCCGCTTGGCCCGGTCAGCGCCACTGGAATATGGAATCGATTTATGAATATGGCGCGCGCGCAGGTTTCTGGCGCCTGCACCGCCTGTTCACGTCGCGAAATGTGCCCGTGACCGTCTACGGGGTCGCCACAGCGCTGGCCAGATCGCCCGAACAGGTCGCCGCGATGGTCGAGGCTGATTGGGAAATCGCCAGCCATGGCCTAAAATGGGTTGAGTACAAAGACCACAGCCCTGAGGATGAGCGCGCCGATATTGAGGCCGCCAAGGCCCTGCATACCGAAGTGACAGGCCAAGCTCCGCGCGGCTGGTATACCGGGCGATGCTCGGATCATACCGTGCGTCTGATCGCCGAGGATGGCAGCTTCGACTATATCTCGGACGCCTATGCCGACGATCTGCCCTATTGGGTGCAGGTCGGGGATCGCGACCAGCTGGTCATTCCCTACACGCTCGATACCAACGACATGCGCTTTGCCACGCCGCAGGGGTTCAACTCGGGCGATCAGTTCTTCGCCTATCTCAAAGACAGTTTTGATGCGCTTTATGCCGAAGGCGAGGCAGGTCAGGCCAAGATGCTGAGCATCGGTCTGCATTGCCGCCTGATCGGGCGTCCGGGCCGCGTGATGGCGCTGCAAAAGTTCCTCGACTATATCGCCGGGCTCAAGGATGTGTGGTGCCCCAAGCGCATCGAGATCGCCGCGCATTGGCACACCCACCACCCTGCGCCCGCGCGCAAGGTGCAGCCCAGCCAGATGGACGAGGCCAGCTTCGTGGCCACCTTCGGCAGCATTTTCGAGCATTCGCCCTGGATCGCCAAGCGCGCCCATGGGCTGGAGCTTGGGCCTGCTCATGACAGTGCGGTCGGCATCCATAACGCGCTCTGCCGCAAGTTCCGCACCGCGACCGAGGAGGAACGCCTCGGCGTGCTGACCGCCCACCCGGATCTGGCGGGCAAGCTGGCCGCCGCCAAGCAACTGACGGCTGAGAGCACGTCCGAGCAGGCCAGTGCGGGCCTCGACGCGCTCACCGATGCCGAGCGGGCGGCGTTTACTGATCTGAACACGCAATACGTCGCTCAGTTCGGCTTTCCCTTCATCATCGCGGTGCGCGATCACGACAAGGCCAGCAT
Organism: Dinoroseobacter sp.; assembly: GCA_965279125.1. Lineage (GTDB taxonomy): Bacteria > Pseudomonadota > Alphaproteobacteria > Rhodobacterales > Rhodobacteraceae > Dinoroseobacter. The sequence continues at coordinate 9,627 of CBDIHL010000009.1, read as the reverse complement.
CCTTGCCGCGTTCCATGCGCGCCTTGCCAATACCCGCGCCGAAGAGTTCGCCCAAGCCTGCTATCAGGTCGAACGCATCGCCCTTCATCGCCTCAAGGATATGCTGCCATGAGCAACCAACCCACCTACGCCTTCCCCCCCGGCGGCATGCCCGACCCGGCGGCGGACCCTGTGGGCACGGCGGTATTCACCCCCGCCTATGCAGTCCTGCCCGCCGATACCCAGCGCGAGATCGTCACCAGCCTGCTGCCCGGCTGGACCGGCCACAAGCTATGGATCCTCGCGCGCCCCTTGACGGGGTTTGCTGAGACCTTCGCGCAATACGCCGTCGAGCTGCGCCCCGGCGGCGGCTCGGCCACCCCCGAGCCTGACCCCAGCGCGCAAGCCTCGATCTTCGTGGCCAAGGGGCTTCTGCGCCTCGTGATCGGGGCCGAGACACATTTGCTCAAGCCCGGTGACTTCGCCTACCTGCCCGCCTCCGCCCCGTGGCAAATCTGGAACGAGGCGGACGAGGACAGCGGCTTTCACTGGATCCGCAAGCGCTATGTCGAGGCCGAAGGCGTCACCCGTCCCGAGCCGTTTATCCGCTCGGAGACAGACGTCTCAAAGAACCCTATGCCGGGGGCCGAGGACACATGGGCGACACAGCGCTTCTTCGATCCGCTCGATCTGGGGTATGATTTTCACATCACCATCGTGACCTTCCAGCCCGGCGGACGCATCCCCTTTGCCGAGACGCATGTGATGGAACATGGCCTCTATGTACTTCAGGGCACTGCGAAATACTTGTTGAATACGGATTGGGTCGATGTTGGTCCCGGCGATTTCATGTGGCTGCGCGCGTTTTGTCCGCAAGCTTGTGTCGCCACCGGCGACGAACCGTTTCGCTACCTTTTGTATAAAGACGTGAACCGCCACGCCTCGCTCAGCTTGGGGGCCCTATGACCGACTTGATCGCCCCCCCCATCACTCAAGCTGCCTTCGCGCCCTTCGGTCAGGTGATCGAGACCGCAGGCCAGGACACGCCCATCCTGATCAACGAAGGGCTGTGCAAGCGCTTCACCGATCTGGGCAGTTTCGACGTTGTTGACGGCACGCTCGGCCTCAGCCTGTTTCAGGCCGAGCTGCGCCCCGTCCCGCATATCTGCGATCTGGTGGAGCGTCATCCGCTCGGCTCGCAATGCTTCATCCCGATGGGCAATTCCAGCTATCTGGTGATCGTCGCACCCGACGCGGGCGGGGTGCCGGGCCCACTGCAAGCCTTCACCGCAGGGCCTGACCAAGTGGTCAACATCGCGCGCAACACCTGGCACGGGGTGCTGGCCCCCATATCCGGGAGCGGTCTGTTCGCAGTCATGGACCGGATCGGCGGCGGGGTGAACCTTGAGGAGCATGTGTTGGAAAACCCCGTACAGGTTCAGCCCAGCGTGTGAAGCCTCACACAGCAGGCACCCAGCTAAATTTAGGAAAAGGTGCGCGAGATATTCGCTGAGGTGCACCTCATACCAGTGAAAGCCAGCACACGAACGACCATCAAGATTGCTTCCCGACGTTCCGTCGTCAGACCTTGTGTTGTAGAACTCCATCGGGCGTCTGCACTTTCCAAGATGCGTGTCATTTCCCCTGGATCAAATGGCTTCCACTTTCGTTCTTCGATGGGCCTCTTATCCTTGGGCAGCTTCACCCCCATCATAGGGTTGCTGGTGGTAATGCCTTCGTCGAATGCGAAGGCGAGGATGCCCTTGAGGGGCGTGAATACCGCATGGATCGAGGCTGGCTTCATCATCCCGATCAGTTCGTCACGCAGTCGGCGAAGGTCTTCGATCCTCACGTGACCGATTGGCACATCACCCACCAGGTTCGTCAGGCGGCTAACCTCGCGTCGATACCTTGAGCGCGTGGCAGGTCGGGTCGAGTTGAAATCGCAGTAGCAGGCCAGCACAGATGTCACGGTATTGGGATCAGGTGATAGCTGTGAAATCTTGCGTTCGAGTTTTCTCTTGATGAACTCATATTCGTCTCGGTCGTCAGGATCGCTTGGCGGGGAACGATCAGGGCCAAAGCCGACATCGTAGGCCTCTATTAGCAGGTCTTGTTAGAGTTCGTCATAGAGTGGCATCGTAGCTGACTTGCGGACCTCGCTTCGTCCAGCCCTCACGAGGTCTTGGTCAAGCTGAACCACATACCCCTGCAAGCCTGGAATGTTTGGCAGCGACAATTTCTGATCAATCTCGTCACCACGCTCCACCTCTACGATCCTGTAGTCGATCATGGATATGAAGCCGTCGAGCGGCGGCGTTCCTTTGTGCGATGCTTCTGCTTCTGTCATCATAACAGCCGCAGCCTGCCAGGGACGGGGCAACGCATCGCGTGAAAACGGATTTTCTCCCCCGCACGTTGTTCGGTCATCTCATAGAAGCGGGGTAGGAGTGGATCAGGATCGTTGTCCCGCCGTGATTTTGCCTCCCGAGCGTTGGCAATGCCAGCCGCTACAAGCTTTTTTCAGGGTTTCGTAGCTCGGTGCTCATCTGGTCATGTTCTTTCGCTCAGGTGACAACCATCTGCACAGCCTTAGAGTAGCTGACATCGCCACAGGGAATTTGCCATCATTTGATGCCCAGGTATGATTGAAGCTATTGCGGGACACGACGCTGATAGAAGTATCGACCACGGTCGATCTTGATGTAGGGAACCTTCTCTTCATCAGTCATTGTATCGAAATCACGTCTGTTTGTATCGAATATGGGCGGTATCAGATGCATTATAGCACCAAACGACCATAAAAAACAGTATGATAGGAAGGATGGTGGGCGACCCTGGAATCGAACCAGGCGTGCGTCTCCGCGAGGGAGTTACAGTCCCCTGCCACACCTTGCGGCCTGTCGCCCAGCCGTGGCGGCGGGGATAGCCAAGGCGCGCGGGGGGGTCAAGCGCAAACCGCGCTCTTTTTCTTGCCAAAAATACTCCAGCGCCTCCATCGCCAATCCGCCTCAACATCCCTAAACTGGACGCGATCCTCACAACGGAACCAAACCAATGAAAAAACCCAAATGGGTCGTTGAGAAAGAGCAAGCCCGCCGCGCCTCGGCCAATGAAACGGTCTGGCTCTTCGGCATCCACGCCGTGCGTGACGCGCTAGAGAACCCGGCCCGCGAGCGCCTGCGCCTGATCGTCACCAAGAACGCCGCTGACCGTCTTGGCGAGGCGATCCCGGCCAGCGGGATGGAGCCTGAGATTGCCGATCCGCGCCGCTTCCCGGCCCCACTCGACCCCGGCTCCGTCCATCAGGGGGCCGCGCTTGAGGTCAAGGCTCTCGACTGGGGCGATGTGGCGGGCGTGTGCAAACCCGGCGGGCATCCGTCCCGCGTCGTCCTTCTCGACCGCGTCACCGACCCCCATAACGTCGGCGCGATCCTGCGCTCGGCGGAGGTCTTTGGCGCCCGCGCCGTCATCGCCCCGACCCGAGCCGCTGCGCCGGAAACGGGTGCGCTCGCGAAGACCGCCTCTGGTGCTTTGGAACGCCAACCCTATCTGAGGGTCAAGAATTTGGCCGACACGATGGAGAGGTTGCGCGAGATGGGATATTTTCTGGTGGGTCTGGATGGCGAGGCCGAGGCCGATTTGCCGAGCGTGCTGGACGGCAAGCTCGACCAGCCGATTGCGCTGGTGCTTGGCGCCGAAGGCCCCGGCCTGCGCGATCGCACCAAAGAGACCTGCGATATCCTCGCCCGCATCCCGTTCTCCAGCGACTTCGGCTCGCTGAATGTATCCAACGCCGCCGCCGTCTCGCTTTACGCCGCACGCGTGCCGTCATGAACCGCCGCGATGTCACCCGCATGGGCACCTGCTGCTATTGCGGGGCGCGCACGATGCTTGAGCTGACCGCGCGCGGGGGGCATGAGCTGGCTTGCGGGGCGTGTGGTGCGCCAATTCATCATATGAAGGGCATCAAGTCTGACACAAAGCCTGGCAAATCCGGCAAATCCAAACGCGCGGCCCCTGCCCCGGCTTACGGCGCCGCCGCAATGGCCAGTGCGACAAAGCCCAAGTCCAAGTCGAGCAAGAAGAAGAGCACGAAATCCTTTAAACGCAAGGCCAAGGGCGTGTTTGACGTGTTCGAGGATGTCTTTGACGACGTGTTCGATCTGTTCGACTAGGACGCGCTTTGTTGCAATCGCTTAACGCCCTCGTGTTGTAATACGCGTCACGGGGCTGCGAGGCGGGGTTTCATCACCCCCGCCGCATCTGCATCTTCCTCCCAAGACGAAACACATGGATTTCCTTGGAGGAGCCCCCGATGACCTACACCCCCACCCTCTCGCGCCGCGCCGCTCTTGGCCTGATCGCCGCCGTGCCCGTGACCCTCGCCAGCCCTCTGGTGGTCCGCTCGGCCCGCGCCGCCACCCCCAGCATCTATGCCGAAGGCGGCATCGCAATCGACGGCACGGATGTGCTGAGCTACTGGCAAGCGGGCGAGCCGCTAGCAGGCAACCCCGAGTTCACCCATGACTGGATGGGTGCCACATGGCAGTTCGCGAGCGCCGAGACCCGCGATCTCTTCGCCGCCGAGCCTGAGCGCTACGCACCCGCTTACGGCGGCTACTGCGCCTTTGCGGTCAGCCAAGGCTATACTGCCTCGACGGTGCCGGACGCCTGGACGATCCACGAGGACCGTCTGTTCCTGAACTTCTCGCGCCGCGTGCGCCGCCGGTGGGAGCGTGACATCCCCGGCAATGTGGCCAAGGGCGACGCGAACTGGCCTGACGTTCTGGCCTAACGCGGGCACCGCCGATCACGACCTTGCGATCCTCCCTCGCAATTGAGCTGGTGCATCCCCAGCTTACTCCCTGAGGCACACGGGACCGGAACGCCCCGTGCTGCACATCTCACTGTCCCTTGTTCCACACTCCCGCGCCCATCCTTGTCCCCCAAGGAATGGGCGCTTTTTTCTTGTGCGTTACGGGGTTAGGATTCGGTCATGGACTATTCTGACAGCTTTCTGCGCGAGGTTCTGACCCGCACCAAGACCGTCGCCATCGTCGGGGCCTCGGCCAATCCGGTGCGCGCGAGTTATTTCGTGATGCGCTATCTGGGCCTGAAGAGGATGCGCGCGATTGGGATCAATCCGGGCCTCGCTGGGCAGAAGCTGCTGGGCGAGACGGTCTATGGCAGCCTGTCGGAGGTGCCCTCGGAGATGCGCATCGATATGGTCGATATCTTCCGCCGCCCCGAGCATGTCTTGCCAATTGTCGAGGAGGCGATTGCCAGCTTGCCGGATCTGAAAACCGTCTGGATGCAGATCGGGGTCGAGAATGCCGAGGCGCGCGCTTTGGCGGAGGCGCATGGTATTGACGTGATCGAGAACCGCTGTCCGAAGATCGAGTATCAACGCCTCTTTGGCGAGCTGCGTATGGGCGGGTTTGCGACGGGGCATGTCTCGTCGAAGCTGGCGAAATAGTTAAGTCTTTGTAAATTAATAGGTAAACCCTACTGACCCTTTGTTTCGCATGCGAAACAATAGGACAACACTACTGACCCAAATTGTAGCGACACCCGCATTTTCACACCGATATCTGCCACACGCGCCCCCGCCTTTCGAAAGGCGGGAAGCCCGCATCTTCGAAGATGCGGTTACCCGCGCGCGGCTTTCTCAGCGATGCCCGACACGCCCTCGCGCCGCTCCAACTCCGCCAGCACATCCCCCAGCGAGACATCCCGCGACGCCAACATCACCAGCAGGTGATAAAGCACATCCGCCGCCTCGCCCGTCAGCGCCGCCTTGTCATCCTTGACGGCCTCGATGATCGCCTCAACCGCCTCCTCGCCAAACTTCTCGGCGCATTTCTCTGGCCCCTTGGCCAGCAGTTTCGCGGTCCAGCTCTCGCCCGCATCGGCCCCTTTGCGCGCCTCAATCGTTGCGGCAAGCCGCTCCAGCGCACTCATGTCAGCCTCATCGGCAAACCGGCCGCCGCCATATGCGCCTTGGCCTGCCCAATCGTGTAGGTGCCAAAGTGGAAAATCGAGGCGGCAAGCACCGCACTCGCCCCCCCTTCGGTCACGCCCTCAACGAGGTGATCCAGATTGCCAACTCCACCCGAGGCGATCACCGGCACATTCACCGCGTCAGATATCGCGCGGGTCAGCGGCAGGTTGAACCCCTGCTTGGTCCCGTCCCGGTCCATGGAGGTCAGCAGGATCTCGCCCGCGCCCTGACGCTCCACCTCCAAGGCAAACTCCACAGCATCAATCCCCGTCGGTTTGCGCCCGCCATGGGTGAAAATCTCCCACTTGCCGGGGCTGACGGTCTTGGCGTCAATCGCCACAACGATGCACTGCGAGCCGAACTTCTCCGCCGCCTTCGCCACGACGCTCGGGTCTGCAACAGCCGCCGAGTTGAACGACACCTTATCCGCCCCCGCCAGCAACAAGGCCCGCACATCGTCCGAGGTCCGCACCCCGCCGCCCACGGTCAGCGGCATAAAACACGCCTCCGCCGCGCGGGTGACCACGTCATACATCGTGCCGCGGTTCTCGTGGGTGGCGTTGATGTCGAGGAAACACAGCTCGTCCGCTCCGGCGGCATCATAGGCGCGCGCGGCCTCTACGGGGTCGCCTGCATCGATCAGGTCAACGAAGTTTACGCCCTTGACCACGCGTCCGTCTTTGACGTCGAGGCAGGGGATCACTCGGGTTTTCAGCATGGCGCGCACCTTTGCAAAAGATGCGGATGTCCTAGCGTCTGGCGCTGCGAATGGGAAGCGGTGGCGTGATCGGGGTGGGAAATGGCAGGGCGGCAAAGGACGGGGCTGGGGCCAGTCGCGCGCGCGCGCCTGCCATGGCCTTGGCGCAGATCGGCGCGCCATTGGCCATCAAGGTGCCCGCCGCTTCAAACTGAATATCAACAAAGGTGATCGCTTTGCGCGGATGGATCAGCACGACCCGGCGCCCGTCGATCAGGCTGGCCGCCTTGGCGCGCCGCCCTTGCACCATCAGCGCTTGGCCGGGGCTGACAAGCATGTCGCGCGCAGGGTTCCCGCGCCCGAACGCGCCGCGCCGGATAAGCACCGGCTTGGTCTGCGAGCGCGCGAGCGCACCCGCATTGATCGTCGCGGTCGTGATGCTGCCCAGCGCCTGAAGTCCGGCATCCGCCATCAGCACAGGATCACCGGGGCGCAAAGCCTCCACCGGCTTTGGGCCAAACAACGTCTCGATCAAAATGCCAGCGGTTAGCGACACAATTTGCCTCGCAAAAGCGGAGGCCCCCATGCGCAAAGATGCACAGCAATCGCGGCAAGGATGGGGCAGGCTTGCGCTGAGGGCGCGGCAAATGCTCGGAATTAGCGCGGTCGGAAGTTTCCAAACACCCAAGCCAGCACCCCGAGGATCCCGAGGCCTGCGATCGGCAAAGCCGGAGCTGCCCACCAGATCAGCCCGCGCAAGCCCTCGGCCACACCGCACGCTCCCTCAGGATCGGCGGCAAAGGGCGGGTTCACGCAAGCCAGCACCGCATAAAGCCCAGCCCCAAAGCCCGCCGCAATCAGCGGCGCGAGGCCTGCAACAATCGCCAACAAAGACAGGCGCAACAGCATCTAGGACAGCGCCGCCAGCGCGTCTTTCAAGTCGAGCGCGCCATCATAAAGCGCGCGCCCTGAGATCGCGCCTGCGATGTCGCCAGCGTCACGCAGCGCAATAAGATCGCCCAGCGAGGAGACCCCGCCGGAGGCAATCACCGGGATCGAGGTCGCTTTGCCCAAAGCCGAGGTTGCCCCCACATTCGGCCCCTGCATCGCCCCGTCGCGGTCGATATCGGTGTAGATGATGGCCGCAACGCCCGCGTCCTCGAACGAGCGTGCAAGGTCCGTGACCTGCATCGTCGTCTCTTCCGCCCAGCCGCGGGTGGCGACAAAGCCTTTGCGCGCATCGAGCCCCACGGCCACCTGGCCCGGAAAGGCTTTGGCAGCGCGCCGCACCAGATCGGGGTCCTCGACGGCCACGGTCCCCAGGATCACCCGCGCGAGCCCCTTGTCGAGCCACATCTCAATCGTCGCCATGTCGCGGATGCCGCCACCCAGTTGGGCGGGTGTGTCCGTGGCCTTCAAGATCGCCTCGACCGGCGCTGCGTTCACTGGCTTGCCTTCGAACGCGCCGTTCAGGTCCACCAGATGCAGCCATTCGCAGCCTGCCGCGACGAACTCCATGGCCTGTGCGGCAGGGTCGTGGTTGAACACGGTGACCGCGTCCATCTCGCCGCGCAAGAGCCGCACGGCTTGGCCGTCTTTGAGGTCGATGGCGGGGTAGAGGATCATGGGCGCGTCTCCGATAAGGCGTGACGCAGCGTTTAAGGGGCTGGGGCGCGGATGCAAGGGGGGCTTGGCGCAACGTCACACTTGATCGAAAATACCGGTTCGGCGAGCATCCCGGTATATGTTTTGGGAGGAACACCTATGAAAAAGATCATTCTGGCGGCCATCGCCAGCATCGCCGTGACCGGGGCCGCGAGCGCCGATCCTATCTTTGGGACATGGCAGACCATCGCCGATGACAACGGCAATTACGGCCACATCGTTGTGCGTGATTGCGGGGATCGCGGGATTTGCGGGACGTTGCAACGCTCGTTCGACAGCTCGGGCGCGCAATTCACGTCCGAGAACAATGGGCGCGCGATCATCTGGGATATGCAGGCTGATGGCGGCGGAGCCTATTCGGGCGGCAAGGTGTGGTCGCCGGATCGCGACAAGACCTATACCTCGAAGCTGCAACTGTCGGGCAACTCGCTGAGCGTGCAAGGGTGCGTGTTCGGGATCTGCCGCGATGGCGGGACGTGGCGGCGGGTGAACTAGGGCGCTGGGTTTGGTTTGAGCTAGAGGAGGCCGTTTCCGAGAGGGGGCGGCCTTTTTTGTTTGGGGGCGTGCGGTCCGAAGCGGAAGATCCAGCGGTGTGCAGCTAAGGCCTGCAACTAGGCCATTAGTGATTGATGTTGCGCAATGTGTAGAAGCCCTCTGTTGTGTAAGGCGAAAATTAATTCAACAAATTTTGGGCGTCTTGAGCGGTGTCAGCATAAAAGCGAGATTGATTGGCTCGTTGGTGTATCGAAAAGTACAATTTCTTGACGCTCATGTAGCAAAAAATGTCATTGAGATAGCTAATAACTTGTAAGAATTTTTTTCTGAATGCAATCCTTTAAAAGAGACCGAGTGCTTGATGCTATGTCTTGTGAAAACTGAAGCTTCTGCCTTTCATCATCCAGAAACTCCTTATCAAAATTCTTTGTTAAATGTACGGACACATAGGTTCTGCCATCAAACGCCTCAGTGCTAAAATACCAAGATTCCTTGTACCCGACGATATCAACATATCGGCTGATAGCCCATTCCAAACGCTCTTTTAGCTCAGCAATTTCAGAATCAGATTCTGCTGGAAAATAATATGACACAGTCAGCTCCCAAACATTAACTTGAATGCCTAAAGTGCAACTCTCTCCAAAGGCACCTATGGTGAAGATAGCTGAGTTTTCGCCTGAATTATGTTGTATTTTTATTTTCGTTGGCGATTTTTTAAGATTCTGGAGTATCCTTCTCGAGCCAACTTTCATTAGATTCCAATCAGTTTTTTCAGCTACTGGAAAAT
>CBDIHL010000008.1:0-14046 GCA_965279125.1 Dinoroseobacter sp. | reverse complement strand
TACATGCAGGACAAGACCGTACCGTTCTATGAACACTCCCTGAAACTATGGGAGGGGCTTTCGCATGACGTTGGAATGAACGTCATGTTCTCGTCGCGCGGGATTATGAACCTGGCGCACACGCCTGCGCAGCTGGATGTGTTCACGCGCCGGGCGAACTCGATGCGGCTCAATGGCGTGCCGTCCGAAATACTGGACCGCGCGGCGGTACAACGCCTGGCGCCGCGGCTGGATGTGTCGGACAAGGCACGATTTCCCGTCCTCGGCGCGTTTTATCAGGCGCGCGCCGGCTCCGCCCGCCATGATGCGGTGGCCTGGGGCTATGCGCGGTCAGCAGACAGCCACGGTGTCGATATCGTCGAGAATTGCGAAGTCACCGGGTTTCTGCGCGATGGCGGCAAGATCACCGGCGTCACAACAACCCGCGGCGAGATCCGCGCCAGGAAAACCGCCGTTGCCGTCGCAGGCTCAACAGGTCATGTGATGCGGCTTGCCGGAATCGAGAACCTGCCCATCGAAAGTCATGTTCTGCAGGCCTTTGTCTCGGAAGGTCTCAAACCCGTGCTGGATTGCGTGGTGACGTTCGGCGCGGGACATCTCTACATTTCGCAGTCCGACAAGGGCGGGCTGGTTTTTGGTGGCGATCTCGACGGTTACAATTCCTATGCGCAGCGCGGCAATCTGCCGATTGTCGAGGATGTGGCCACCGCCGCGCTTGCCATGTTCCCCAGCTTCAGCCGCGTGCGGCTGCTGAGGAGCTGGGGCGGGCTGATGGATATGAGCATGGATGGCCAGCCCATCATCACCAAGGGGCCGCTTGATGGGCTCTATCTCAACTGCGGTTGGTGTTACGAAGGTTTCAAGGCAACGCCTGCCTCGGGCTATTGCTTTGCCTGGACCATCGCCAGGGACGAACCGCACACGCTGAACGCGCCGTTCCGTCTGGACAGGTTCAAGCGCGGCTACTTGCTTGACGAGAAGGGGCGCGGCCCTTTCCCCGGACATCACTAGGAGGCAGACATGCAGATCGAATGCCCTTTCTGCGGCCAGCGCGACTTGCGCGAGTTCACATATGTCGGCGATGCCTTGCGCGACATTCCTGCGCTGTCGGAGTCCGAGGAAGCCTGGGTGGCCTATGTCTATGAGCGGCAGAACCCGCGCGGCCGCCATCGCGAGTTCTGGCAGCATACGTATGGCTGTCGGCAGTTCCTGACGATCGAGCGAGACACCGTGACCCACGAGATCTTCGCCGTCACGGCCATTGGCCCGTATGCGGAGTTGGCGATATGAGCGGATACAGATTTCCAAGTGGCGGCGCGATTGACCGTTCGAAACCGGTCAGCTTTCAGTTTGACGGAACGGGCTACAGCGGGTTTGAGGGGGATACACTGGCCTCCGCGCTGTTGGCGTCGGGTGAGCGGCTCCTCGGCCGGAGCTTCAAATACCACCGCCCGCGCGGGATTGTGGGCCTGGGCACCGAAGAGCCGAACGCGCTCGTCACCTTGCGCGAGGGGGCACGGTCCGAACCCAACGTTCAGGCAACGATGGCAGAGCTTTTCGAGGGACTGGTCGCCAAGAGCCAGAACGCCTGGCCGTCGCTGAAGCGGGATGCCATGCCATGGCCATCAATGGCCTGTTGAGTCCGTTCCTGGGTGCCGGGTTCTACTACAAGACCTTTATGGGCCCCTTCAAACGCTCCTGGATGTGGTATGAGCCCTTCATCCGCAAAGCCGCCGGGCTTGGGACGGGCCGCCGACGAGGCCGACCCGGACGTGTATGACAAGGGCAATCTGTTCTGCGATGTGCTGATTGTCGGCAGTGGACCTGCAGGGCTGGCCGCCGCTCAGGCCCACAGCAAAGGCCGGGGTCCGCGTTGTTCTCGCTGACGACCAACCGGCTCTGGGTGGCGCGCTGCGCGGCGACGTCGGCGCGGTCGGCGATTGGATGGCGGCCAGCATCCGCGATCTCGACAGCATGGGCGTCAGGCTGATGCCCCGCACGTCAGTCTTCGGCTATTACGACGGGCAAACGCTTGGTGCGGTTGAGCGGCTCGCGGACCATGTGGCCGAACCCGCGCAAGGCCAGCCTCGCCAGAAATACTGGGTCATCCGCACCAAACAGGTGATCCTGGCCACCGGCGCCATCGAGCGTCCGCTGGTCTTTCCCGGAAATGATCGCCCCGGTGTGATGCTGGCCGAAGCGGTTCGCGGGTTTGGCGCGCGCTATGGCGTGGCCGCAGGACGCCGGGTCGCCTTTTTCACAAATAACGACAGTGCCTACGGGGCCGCACGCGCGTTCCACATGATGGGCGGAAACGTCGCCGCGATTGTCGATCAGCGCGATGGGATCAACGATGCCTGCCGCGCTGTAGTCGAGGCGATTGGCTGCCGACACATGCCCGGAACCACCATCACGAAGGTTCACGGCAAACATGGCGTCACCGGCGCGGGTCTCGGCAAGACCGGGGCTTCTGACGTGGCTACGACGCTCGACGTGGATTGCATCGCGATGTCCGGCGGCTGGACACCTGTCGTGCATCTGGCAAGTCAGCGGGGAACGCCCCCGGTCTATGCCCCCGACATCGGCTCCTTTGTGCCCGGGCAACCCGCCGAGGGTGCGGACTGGATCGCCGCCGGGTCCATCAACGGGACGCTCACCACAGACGAATGCCTGTCCCAAGGGGCCGAAGCCGGATTGGCCGCGGCAAAGGCCCTTGGTAAGACGGGCGCAATGCCTGACCTTCCGGCCACCCATGACGATTTGGCCGGGACGAAGCCTGCGATCTCTCCTCTGCCAAAAGGCCGAGGCAAAGCCTTTGTCGACTTCCAGAATGACGTGACGGCGAGCGATGTGCAAAAGGCCCACGCCGAGGGCTATCGCTCGGTCGAACATCTCAAACGCTATACAACATTGGGCATGGCCACGGATCAGGGACGGACCTCGAACGTCAATGCGATAGCGATCATGGCGGAACTCAGTGGCCGGGGTCCGGCCGAGACGGGAACCACCCGGTTCCGCCCGCCCTACACGCCCGTCACGCTGGGCGCGCTTGCCGGGCGCCACACGGGTGGCCATTTCGCGCCCCTGCGCCGCACCCCGATGCAGGACTGGCACGCCGAAAACGGTGGTCTCATGTCGCCGGTTGGCCCCTGGATGCGTCCGCGTGCCTACCTGCGCGGCACCGAAAGTGTCCGGGATGCCTATATCCGCGAAGCCGCCAATGTGCGCAAGGCGGTGGGGATTTGTGATGTTTCGACGCTTGGCAAGATCGACGTGCAGGGCCCCGACGCCGCGGAATTTCTCAACCGCGTCTATTCGAACCCCTTCCTGAAAGTGCCCGTGGGAAAGGCGCGCTATGGCCTGATGCTGCGCGATGACGGGATGGTGCTGGACGACGGGACAAGCTGGCGGCTCTCCGAAACGCAATTCCTGATGACCACGACGACCGGCGGCGCGCGGAACGGTGATGGCGCATCTGGAGCGGCTCTTGTCCGTCTTTTGGCCTGAACTGCGTGTTTCGGTCACCTCAACGACAAGCCAATGGGCGGGCATGTCGCTTGCCGGCCCCCATGCGCGCGATACGCTGGCGGCGGCTTTGCCCGGTGTCGATCTGTCGGACGCCGCCCTGCCTTTCATGGGCCTGCTGCAGACAAGGATGCAAGACACGCCCGTGCTGATCGCGCGCCTGTCATTCTCGGGCGAGCTGGCCTTTGAGGTCTTCACCGGGGCCGATCACGGGCTTGCCGTGTGGAAGCAACTTCTTGCGGCAGGTGAGCCCTATGGCATCATGCCGTACGGGACCGAGGCGCTGGGCACCCTGCGGATCGAAAAAGGCCACATCGCGGGCGGCGAGATGGATGGCCGGATCTCTCCCTACAATGTCGGGCTTGCCGGGATGTTGTCGCAGAAGAAGGACTATTTCGGGTCCAAGATGGTCCGCCGCGAAGGGCTGCACGACAAGGACCGCTACGAATGGGTCGGCTTGATCTCCACCGGGCGGGTTCCGCTGCGCGCCGGGGCGCATCTGGTCACAGGCGAGGCTACGGCACCGGGCCCCTCCCAAGGTTGGGTTTCGTCAACGACCTACAGCCCGGCGCTGGACAAGGAGATCGCGCTGGCGCTGGTGAAGAATGGCGCGGACCGCATTGGTTCCGAGATGTATGCAGCGGACCCTGTCAACGGCAAACACCCAAAGGTCGCGCTGGTGAGCGCACATTTTTATGATCCGGACGGATCGAGGATGCGGGGGTAAGCACGAATGCTGACAAGAACACCGGCCATAGACCCGGATTTGCGGCTGGAGACGGGCACCCTCGAGATCGCGCCGCGCCCGCCCCACGCGTTGTGGCTGATAGCCCTCTGGCCCACGAAAGCGCTGGCAAAGGAAGCCGAGGCCATGGATTTCCCCCTGTCCCCGGGTGCCATGCGGCAATCGGCAGGCAGAACGGTCATGCATATCGCGCTAGGGCGCTGGCTGGTCGAGGCGGAACTGTCGAACGTGCCGCCTGACTTGGACCCGGAGATCGGGACGGTAGCCGACCTGAGCCAAGCCCGCTGTTCGGTCACGGTGAGGGGCACCCAGTCCGTGGACCTGGTCCAGAAGATCACACCCGATCGACCTGTCGCTTGACCGGCACGGCCAGGGCAACGCCTTTCAAACCGGGTCGGGTCACAGCATTGCCTTTGCGGCCGCGCGCCTGGCGGAAGATCACTTTGTCCTCTACGTGGACCGATCTTACGGCGCCGATTTCTGGGAGACTCTGATGGCGGAAGCCGCCGAGTTCGTCCCGTCATGAAGTGAACGGACGGGGCGCGCCTGTTGTCTAACATGCGTCCGTTGCCTTGTCTACAAGATCAGCCTTGGCAGCCAGAGCGCGATCTCCGGAAACGTGGCGACGATCACGGCGGACAGCAACATCAGCAAGAAAAACGGAAAGGCGCCACGGGCGATTTCACCGATGGGTTTGCCCGTGATCCCCTGAAGCACGAAAAGATTGAAACCGATGGGGGGCGTGATCAGACCGAGCTCGATCATGATGACCAGAAAGATGCCGAACCAGATCGGATCCCAGCCTGCTGCCACCACAATGGGCAGCGTGATCGGCAACGTCATGACCATGATGGACAACCCGTCAAGGAACATGCCCAGGATCACGTAGAACAGGCCTATGAGCACAATGATCCCGACCGGACCGAGGTTCATCGCCGCGAGCAATCTGGCCACTTCCTGCGGAACGTGCAAATAGGCCATCGTCGAGGACATGAAGCTCGCCGCAACAAGAATTGTGATGACCATGCAGGTGATGCGCGTGGCGCTCGTCAGTGACTCGACAAAGACCTTCCAGGAAAACTGTCCCAGAAGGATGACCATGACGAGGGATGCCACAAATCCAAGCGCCGCCGCTTCGGACGGCGTCACCACACCGCTGTAGATGCCGCCCAGGATGATCAACATCAGCACCAGAATGGGCGCGAGGTCGACAAAGCTGTGCAGGAAGTCCCTGATGCCGTAGCGTTGCATCTCGGCCCCGCCTGCAACCTCAGGCGACATCAAAGCCAAGTACACGATGTAGCCGGAATAGAGACCCGCGATCAACAGGCCCGGCAGGATACCTGCCGCAAACAAGCCGGTGATGGATTGCTCGGCAAGCACCCCGTAGATGATCAGCGAAATGGACGGCGGGATCATCAGGCCAAGGCTGCCTGCCCCCGCCAGTGATCCGGTGGCAAGGCGGCTGTTGTAGCCCCGGCTTTCCAATTCCGCCATGGTGATCTTGCCGACTGTCGCAGTTGTCGCCGTGCTGGAGCCACTGACCGCCGCGAACAACGTGCAGCCTGCAACGTTGCAATGCAGCAGTTTGCCGGGGATCAGGCTTGTCCATGGGGACAGGCCGCGAAACAGCCGGTCCGATATGTCCGTCCGAAACATGATCTCGCCCATGAAGATGAACATGGGGACCGCCGCCAGTTCCCACGTACTGGCCGTGCGCCACATGGTGCCTTTCATGATCGAGCCGACCCGGGCGAGCGGGAAGTCCAGAAGCACAATCAGGGAGGTCAGGCCCACCATCAGAAGCGCGACGAAAATCCAGGTTCCTATGCCAAGAAAAAACGCCAGAAACGCAAAGACCGCCGATGCCAGAAGGATTTCTTCCATGCCGTTACTCCATCCCGAGTTCGGCTGCCTTCTCCGAAGAGAGGTCGGCCTCGCGGGTCAGGACCAGCAGCAGATATGACAGGAATTGCAGCAGCAGGATGGCAAGCCCGATGGCAATGAAGGATTCCGGGAGCCATAGCGGGACTTGCGCAACCGTCTCGCTGACATAGCCGCGTTCATAGTTGCGAAGGACATTCCGGGTGAAGAACCAGAAGGCCGTGCCGCAACTGAACATGCCAAAGAGAATGCAGAGAATTTCGATGATCCAGCGCACGCGACCCGTGCTGGAAAGGCGCGACAGCAAGAGGTTCATCCGGATGAGCACCCCTTTGTGCAATGACTGCCCCAGTGCCAGGAAACTCATGGCGCCGATGCCGTAGCCAACAAGCTCATCCGCCATGTGGGTTGATGCGGCAAAGAATGTTCGCATGACGATCTCGGTCAGGATCAGACCTGTCATCAAGAGCAGTATGACGACGGCGGCAAACATGCCCAGACCACTGACAAATCCCGCGAACCGGTGGATGAATTCCATTTGAATGCCCCCCGAAAAAAACGGCCGCAGCCCTTTGAATGAGCGGCGACCGGAAAAATCGTCGCATCTCGTGGTCAGTTCGACGCCGCTTCGAGTTTGGCCGCATAGTCTGCGAGAATTTCGTCGGCGCGCTCGGGACCGATCAGCTCGCGCCACTCGTCAACGGCAACCTGTGCCGCGACTTTCAGCTCGTCAATGAAAGACGCGGGAACGTCCTGCACAGCCGTCACATTAGCGTCGGCCAAACGCTGGACGTTGAGGTCGATGCGATCCTGCGAGGCGGCCCAAAGCTCGGCCTCGACCTCGGCGGCCGTGTCCAGCAAGATCTGCTGCAGATCGGCCGGAAGGCCATCGAACACGTCCTTGTTGATGTGGACCATGTTCGTGCCCATCGTGAAGTTCAGGTAGTGGTAGTGGTCGAGATATTCCTCGAACTTGGCCGACAGCCCGCCTTCTTCGGAGGTCAGGACAGCCTCGATGGTATTGGTCGACAGCGCCGGAACAACGTCCGCCCAGCTCATTTGAATGGCAGCGGCGCCAAGCTCCTTGAGCGTGATCGTCCCGTTCTTGTCATACGTGCGCACCTTCATGCCCTGCATGTCAGCAGCGGACGTAATGGGGCGCTTGGTCCATAGTCCGACCGGCGACCATGGCTCGGTCAGCAGCAACATCTGATTGCCGCGTTCGAAGGCTTCAGCGTAGTACGGGCGCGCCGCATCAATCAGCGCCTTGCTCTGCGTCGGATTTGTTGCCATGAACGGCAGGTTGTTCATCAGGAAGATGGGATCGAAGCCGGTGAACACCCCGGTATAGGTGCTGGCAATCGGTACCGCCTGATCTTCGACCGCAGACCAATGATCTTTCGATTTGAAGCCCAGCGAGCCGCCGAAGTGGTTCGTGATGTCGATCCGACCATCGCTGTTTTCGCGAAGCCTTTCGGCAAAGAGCTTGTCGGCCTCGCCGCTGACGGAGGACTCTCCGTATTCATTCGGCATATCCCAGGCGAACGTGTCGGCGAGCACGGCGCAGGGGCTGCCAAGGACCAATGCGCATGAAGCCAGAGCGGCATGCAAGGTTCTGCGTGTTAGTTTCATTTTATACCTCTCCATGTTTCATTGTTTTCTCTTTTTTTCGGGCTTTTGCGCCTCGATTATGTTTTCCGCTACCCCCTCAGGACAGGCCCATCTGCGCAAAGAGAACAGCCGTAAGCGGACTGAGCCTGTTGCGATACTCGCCTGCCACGTTCACGTGATCGTGGTGCCCCACCTCCAGGTAGCTCACATCGAACCCGGCGTCGCGGCAGGCATCCGTATAGATCCGCGATTGCCGCCGAAACTCATCCGTCTCCCCGCCCCCCCACAGCCACGACGGTCGGGGGCATCCATTTGGGAATGTGATGAATGGGAGAGTTCCGGCGCGTAACCTCTTCGTCCATGTGCAGGTCTTCATTCAGGTATGAGACGCGCAGCGGTTCCAGATCGAACAGGCCGCTGAGCGGCACGGCGCCGTTGACGACATCGAAGGGGAGGCCATACTTCTCCCACTCCGTCGCCATCAGCATGCCTGTCAAATGGCCGCCGGCGGAATGGCCGGTCACGTGAATGCGGCCGGGATCGCCACCGATGTCGGCGGCGTTTTCATAGATCCACTTCAGCGCCTGCCGGTTCTGCTCTGTGATCGTGTCCATCGTCACATTCGGGCACAGATCGTAGTTGTTCAAAACGACAGCCGCACCGGCCTCGACAAACCGTTCGGCCACGAAACGAAACATGTTCTTGTCGAAGGCTTTCCAGTAGCCCCCGTGAATGAACAGAAGGATCGGCGATCCGCCGCGACCGGGCCAGATGTCGAGCGTCTCGAAGTCACTCTGTCCAAAAGGCACATCCAGACGCGACTCAAAGCGTTCGACGGTCCGGTTGTTGTGCACTTCCATCGCCGCAAACGTCTCGGCGAAATGCGGGCAGCGGACACGCATGTTGTATTCGTTGTCCAGCTCTTCCTGAGTGAATTCCCCGTACACCTTGTTTGACATAGACGGCCAATCCCCAAGCTTTCTTATGTGCTTGAAGGAAGCCTAAGGCGCGAGGAATTCTATTGCAACAAAAATATATCTTGAATATATTTGGCTGATCAAAAGTGAAGAGGATGCATGCATGTACGTTCGGATGTCCTACTGGAAATGCAAGGAAGAGTGCCGCGGAGAGGACTCCGAGCTCTTCGAATCGGGGGCCGTTCCCATCATGCAGGGGCATGACGGTTTCGTTCGCGCAATGCTTCTTGCGACACCTGGCGAAGCGCAGCGCATTGCATTCACACAGTGGCGCGATCAGGACGCGTATGATGCCTTTGTGGCCAGCCCGGACCTGAACAAGATCATCGACATGTTCGAACACATGTACTTGCCCGGCGGAAACCCCGATCCGGTCGAGTATGAAGTGCGGGCAAGCGGCGAAAGCCACTAGATCACGCCACGAACCGGAGGGGAACATGGCCGAGCTCTTGGATGTCGAAACAGCCGCGCGCTATAACGCATGGGCCAATACACGTATCTACAATGCGCTCAGGCTGCTGTCGGACGACGAGCGCAAGCAGGATCGGAAGGCGTTTTTCCGTTCGATCCACAATACGATGAATCACGTGCTGCTGGCCGATCTGATCTATCGTGAACGGCTTGAGAAAAAGCCGACAAACTACACCGCGCTCGATCAAGTCCTGTACGACGATTTCGACGCGCTGGAAGCCGCGCACCGCGCCAACGATGCCTGGTATTCGGATTTCTGTGCCCGGATGTCGCAAGATGAACTGGACGCCAACCTGACGTTCACGGCCGTTGGCATGGACCAGGAAGAGATTTTCTCTCTCCCGATGAAGCTGTGCCTGACCAACCTGTTCCAGCATCAGATCCATCACCGTGGCCAGGTTCACCAGATGATCAGCGAAGCTGGCCACTATCCGCCCCCGGTGGATGTCGTGAAGTTCGGCCGCGGCGATGCGGATCAATGGAGCGACGCGGCGTGTCCGACCAGACAGAAAACATCCTGATCATAGGAGCCGGACAGGGCGGCTTGTCCGCAAGTTACTTCCTCACGCAAGGCGGCATTCCGCATCGCATCGTCGATCGCGGCGGTGTCGCTCATGCCTGGTCGGCGCACCGTTGGGACAGTTTCTGCCTTGTCACCCCGAACTGGACGGTAAACCTGCCCGGACGGCCCTATCAGGGGGATGACCCGGACGGGTTCATGCTGCGGGATGACTTTGTCGCCTACATGAAAGACTGGGCGGCATCCTTCGATGCGCCCGTGACAGATGGCGTCGACGTCAGCAGGATCGCCAAAGATGGCAATCGCTTCCGTCTCACGACGACGGAGGGCGACATAATCGCCAAGGCCGTGATCGTGGCGACGGCGACCTATCAGCACCCTAAGATCCCAGCCGTCGCGTCGAGATTGCCCGGCGACGTGAAGCAACTTCATGCCGAAGTCTACAAGAACTCGGATCAGGCAGAGCCGGGCGCCGTTCTGGTGGTGGGTTCAGGTCAAACCGGGTGTCAGATCGTCGAGGATATGATCCGTGCAGGGCGCGACACGTATCTTTGCGTCGCGCGCACGGGTCGCCTCCCCCGCCGCTATCGCGGTCGTGACGTTTTGCACTGGCAGGTACAAATGGGATTGCTTGAACGCACGCCGGACATGCTGGACAATCCCGCGCAACGGTTTGTGGGCGACCCGCACCTGACCGGGCGCGACGGCGGAGGTACCGTCAGTCTTTACGACTTTGCGTCTCGCGGTGTGCACTTGCTGGGCCGCCTTGAAGATGTCCGGGACCGTGCGCTGATCCTGAAAGATGATCTTGACGCCAATCTCGACTACGCCGATCAGTTTTGCAGCAATCTCTGCGATCAAATCGACGGGTTCATCGAGGATAACGCCGTCCCGGCCCCCGCGCGCGGCCCGAATGATGAACTGGGGTTCATCGCGGACGGACAAGCCCGACCAACCACACCGAGCACACTCGATCTGGACGAGGCCGGGATTCGCACGGTGATTTGGGCCACTGGCTTCACCTATGATTTCTCTTGGATCGACGGCGTGCCGACCGATGTACTCGGTTATCCCGTGACCGACGGCGGTGCGAGCCCGATGCAAGGCCTGTTCTTTTGCGGGCTCAACTGGATGACCAAGCGCAAGTCCGGAATTTTGTATGGCGTCGAGGAAGACGGTGAACGGGTCGCGTCCCGGGTTCGCCGTTTTCTGGACAGCCACGACACCGAATAGGGGGGAACTCGGATGTATGTCGGAGTTGATGTCGGCGGAACTTTCACGGACATCGCAATCAACCGCGATGATGGCAGCACGCTTCTGCTTCACAAGTTGCCGTCCACTCCGGATGCGCCCGAGCGTGCGATCATTGAAGGTTTGTCGCATATGCTCGACGCGCACGGGATCTCGGCTAACGCCATTCGCCGCCTCGCCCATGGCACGACGGTCGGCACCAACGCCCTGATTCAGCGCAAACACGGCAAGGTGGCCCTGATTACATCCCCAGGGCTTCCGCGATCTTCTGGAACTGGGACGCCAAACGCGGCCGACCGTGTATGACATGCACCTCGACCACCCCGCCCCGCTGGTTGAACGGCGTCTTCGGATCGACGTGCCGCAACGCACGCTTGCAGACGGCACGCAACACGTCCCGCTTGACGAAGATGCCGTGCGTGCCGCCGCAAGACATCTTGAGGCGGAAGACATCGACTGCATCGTTGTCTGTTTCCTGCATTCCTACGCCTTCCCCGAAGACGAACGCCGCGCCGCCGCGATCCCTGCGCGAGGCCTTGCCTGATCACGTGACCGCCATCTGTTCTTCCGACGTGTATCCGGAGTTTCGGGAATACGAACGGTTCTCGACCACCGTTCTGAACGCAGCGCTCATTACGATTGTTGGGTCCTACCTTGATCGGCTCACCGAGTCCGTCGCAGGTCTTGGCATTGTCCCGAAATCAAGATCAGCCAGAGCGCGGGCGGGTTTGATGTCCATCCGGATGGCGAAGGAATACCCGGTGCGGGCTTCGCTTTCGGGCCCGGCCGCCGGGGTGCAAGGCGCACAGCGCCGCGCAGTCATTGCAGGGCACAAGGATATCATCACGCTTGATGTCGGGGGAACAAGCGCCGACGTCGCCCTCTTGAAGGACGGTGCGGCCATCGAAGTCAATGAACGTGATCTTGCCGGCTTTCCGATCCGCATCCCGGCACTGGACGTGAACGCGGTCGGTGCGGGAGGCGGTTCTATCGCCTGGATCGACCGCGACGGGCTGCTCAAGGTCGGGCCGCACAGTGCCGGTGCTGTTCCGGGACCGCTCTGCTACAACCTTGGAGGCGAGCATCCCACCGTAACAGACGCAAATGTCATGTTGGGCCGCCTGAACAACGAGACATTGCTGGCAGGCCGGATGCCGATCAAATCCGATCTGGCTGTTGCAGGGATCGAGCAGCTTGCAAATGATCTGAATGTCGGCGCCGATGAAGCCGCGTTGGGTATCCTTCGGGTGGCAGCGGCCACAATGGTCAAGGCCATCCGGTCGATCTCGGTGGAACGCGGACACCACCCGGCGACTTTTCGCTTTTTGTCTATGGCGGCGCAGGGGCCCTCTTTGCCACCGAGGTGGCGCGCGATCTTGGCATGGCGAAAATCATTGTCCCGCCCGATCCGGGGATCCTTTGCGCCGAAGGCGCGCTCAACGCATCTCTGTCGACCGATTTCGTGGTGACGACGCTCTCGCCGCTGAGCCACACAGGTGTCACGACGCTGCGTGCGGCTGCCGAGGAATTGAAGGACCGGTCCACAAGCTGGTTCAACTCCGAAGAGGTCCCGGACGAGCAACAAAGGCGGTTCTGGACGGTCGGGGCGCGATACTACGGGCAAAACTACGAACTGACGCTCGACATCGATCTGTCGATGGATGACGACACCTTGATTGCCACCCTGTCCAGGGCCTTCCACGCAGAACACGCCTTCGCCTACGGGTTCTCCTCTGAAAGCGAGGCCATACAGATCGTGAATGTCGCGGTTAAGGCCATCGGCAACCTCGAAAAACCCGAGCTTCCCATGGCCCCCACGGCGAACGAAGCGCAACCTTTTGGAACCCGCACAACCCTGTTCGAAGGCGCAGAACGGGTGGAAACGCCGATCTACAACCGGAGCGAGCTGGTGAACGGGCAAGTCATCGAAGGCCCTGCAATCGTTGAGCAGATGGACACCACTGTTCTGGTCTTCCCGGGCGACCGCGCAACGACCGACGCCTGGGGCAATCTTGTCATTGACGTGAAAGGGTGCTGAGCCGTGGCTGTATCTCCCATTGAGGCCGAAATTCTGCGCAATGCGATAACCAGCATCGCGGACGAAATGTATATCGCGTTGATGAAAGCGTCCTACTCGACCAACATCAAAGAGCGCAAAGACCACTCCACAGCGCTGTTCGATCCTGATGGACGGGTTGTCGTGCAAGGCGAAAGCATGCCTTTGCACCTGGCGTCCATGCTGGGCCTTGTCGAAGTCGTGCTCGAAAAATACGGCAAGGACGGTGTGCACCCGGGCGATATGTTCATGTCGAACGACCCTTATGTCGGGCGCGGCTCGCATTTGCCCGACGTGGCTATCGCGGCGCCGATCTTTCACGACGGCAAGCTGATCATGTTCGCCTGCAACATTGCGCACCATGCGGATATGGGCGGCATGTCGCCCGGCTCCATGGCCGGGGGAATGACGGAGATCTATCAGGAAGGCCTGCGGATCCCGCCAATCCGGTTGATGAAGGACGGCAAGGTCATTCAGGACGTGATGGATCTGGTCCTCTTGAACGTACGCGTTCCGGAGGAGCGGCTGGGGGATTACAACGCGCAGATCGCTTCCAACCAACTGGCCATCCGCCGTGCCGGCCCGTTGATCGAACGCTGGGGTGCGGATCGCATACTGGAAGGTTGCGATGCCATCATTTCTGCCGTCGCTCGCCGGACCCGCTCAACCATCAACGACCTGCCGGACGGTGTGTATGCCTTCGAGGACGTGGTGGATGATGACGGCCTGTCGCGCACAGACATCAAAATCAAGGTCAAGATCACGGTCAAGGGCGACGAGATCGAATTTGATTTCGACGGCACCGACCCCCAGGTCGAAGGCAACAACAATGTGACGATGGCGGGTTTGCAGGCGGCATGCCTCTATTGCATGAAGGTCCTCCTCGACCCCGGCTGCCCGCAGAACCACGGCATGCTTGACCCGGTGACGATCAAGGCGCCCGAAGGATCGGTGGTGAATGCCAGCTTCCCCGCCGCTTCGGCCGCCCGGGCGCAAACGGCACAGC
>CBDIHL010000007.1:0-10259 GCA_965279125.1 Dinoroseobacter sp. | reverse complement strand
GATTTGCGCGCTTGCGATTCCAGATCACCCAATGTGTTGGTCAGGCGCAGGAAGCGGACGCGTTCCTGCACCTCAAAACCTGTTATCGCGCTGTCGTTCACGCTGATGACCGGCGAAAACAGCGACTGCGCTGCGACCGGTCCACCGGCCACCAGAGCAAGCGACAGCAGGATCGTCACAGCCGTCAAACGAATTCGGTTCATCGCATTCATACTACCCGCCACAGCTTTGTTTCGCACGTTTTGATGCCACAGCTCCCTGGGGGACCGAAAGGGCAATTGTAAAATCTGTCTTCGGGGTTACGGCGGTCGAGGAAGTAAAACTGCGCGAATACCCGAAATCCACCGTCAAGCAGGGGTTCAAATAGCTTAGATTTAGCCCCACTGATGCGGTTCGGTCCGTGACAAAGTCGTATCGCAGGTCAACTGCGCTGGTCCAGTGTGCAGCCAACTGATACCGGGCATCGGCGTGAAGTTCCCAGGTATCCAGGTCGCGCCCAACTTCGGGTTCGGCAATGTGCCACAGGAAATTAGTGCCCAGGACCAGCCGCCCATAGGACCAGCGCAGCTGCGCGTCATTTCGGTTTAGGTTCATGGTGCCGGACAAAAGCATCCGATTGCTGAACGATAGATCGGGGCCAAGCGCCAGGCGCCCAGATATCAACCAGTCCGAATGCAGGCCGCCAAGGCCGGTGGCTTCGTTGAATTGACCGGTGTCCGATGTGCGAAAGACCCTGCCGACTGTCAACGAGCCGGACCAGCCATCGGTGTCAACCCGCGTCCAGGTTACGCCCGCGTTCAGGCGGCTCCCGATCTCGTATGCGCTGGAGCCTGGAAGGCGGTCGAGCGACCAAAGGTTGCCCTCGTCGAATTCGACCAAGGTGCTTTCTTCGTTGGGGACACCGGTGTCGCTGGCGCTGGAAAAAACCAGCTGCGCGGCTGGCTCCAGGATATGCACGGCACCGCTCTGCCCGGTGCGCGTTAGCGGCCAGCTGATTTTGGCGGCCCCCACGGCGGTCAGTTCGGTGCTGCTTGGTGCGCTGCTGTCCCTGGGCAATCTGATAATGGTCGAGGTCGATCTCTACGTCAGCCTGGGCCAGCAGGCCCGGTCCGAACACTGCACTGCGGCGCCACCCAAGGCCGCCGGTGATCCGC
Source organism: Dinoroseobacter sp. (assembly GCA_965279125.1). Lineage (GTDB taxonomy): Bacteria > Pseudomonadota > Alphaproteobacteria > Rhodobacterales > Rhodobacteraceae > Dinoroseobacter. The sequence continues at coordinate 9,105 of CBDIHL010000007.1, read as the reverse complement.
CCATAATCGCGACCGGTGATATCGGCGTCCGAGGATCGATAGAGCCCGTAGGCCCGCAAGCGCACTTCGGCCTCGCCGCCCAAAAAACCGGGTGCGATGCGCTGAAAATGGTCGATGTCCGCGATCTGGCTCGGAATGGTCTCTGCGGTTTCATCGTCGCGAAACGAGGTAAAGTTGATGGCTTCGGCCGAAAAAATGCGACCCCGAGCGAACCCGCCGCAATTCGATGTTGCTGCGCAGGCGGTCCTGTCCGGATACCCCATAGTCAAACAGATAGCTGTCGTCCGAACTGAGCTCCAGATCGATCCCAAGCTCATAGCCGCGATCAAGGAACAACAGACCCTGGCCGAATATATATCCGCGCAGGCCGCCGGGCACCAGTTGGTCATCAGAGACCGCTGCGTTCACAACTGCCGCGCCGCGTTTCCAAAGTTGCCGGTAGCGAATTCCGACGGTGCTGGTCTGGCTTGACAAATATGGTGTTAGTGTCACGTCGGAATGGGGCCCGAGTTCTATGAAATACGGGATCTTGATGCCGCTTCCCAGAATGCTTGAATTTTTCAGGCTTGGGATCAGGAACCCAGAAGCGCGATCAACACTGACATCCGGCATTTGCAGGCGCGGCAAGTAGAAGATCGGAATTCCCACAACTTCGAACAATGCGTTTTCGAAATAAAGCCGCTTTTCCTGCATGTCGTGGATCACCCGGCTGGCGCGGATTTGCCAAAGCGGCACATCGCTGGTCGAACAGACCGGACAGGTCGAGGCCACGGCCCTGATTAGCTGGGTATAGCGCCCGTCAACGCGATTGATCTCGGAAGCTGCGATCTGCATCTGCCGGTTCAGAATCAACCGTGCGCTTGTCAGGATGCCATTGCGAAAATCCTGGTCCAAAGACCCCGCATCGGCCAGCAGAACAAAATCTTCGCCTTGCGACAGGCTGAGCGGCCCTTGAATCGTCAGATTATCGCGGGCCCGGCTATAGGTGATGGCGCTGGCGCGCAGGCGAGCGCCTTCAAAAAGCACCTCGACATTGCCTTCGGCCCGCAGAATTCCGCCCGGATCGACAAATATCCGGTCGGCGATCAGGACGGCCTGTTCCTGCGCTGCCAGCGCGCCGGGAAGCAGCGGCCATAGCGCCAGCACCAGGACACCAATCCCGCGCGCCACGCTCAGCCGTCCTCCAGATGCAACAATAGCCCGAGCGACAGAAGGATCACCGCAATCGGTGGGGACCAAGCTCCAACAAGCGGTGGAATATTGCCGTTTTGGGCCAGAATGACCAGAAAAATTGCGCGCAAATTGCAGGAAGAATCCCAAGATGATAGCAAGCAATACCATCAACCCGGTCCGGCCCATCCGGGTGTGGCGCAGCGTGAAAATAGCCCCAATCAGAACCATCGCGACCAGCGTCAGTGGCAAGGCAAGCTGAGCCTGAAACCAGGCGCGATGCGCAAGCGCCGAAAACCCCGCCGCGTCGAGCCGCGCAATGAACTGCGGTAGATCCCAAAATGCAATCGCGCTTGGGGTTCCAAAGCTGTCGCGGATCTGGTCGCGGGTCAGGCTGGATGGCAACCGCAAGCTGTCGCGATAAACAGCCTGGGTTTCGGGGTTCTGGGCGCTGTCCAACCGCCATTCCTTGGTGCCGGTCAAGAACCACGCGCCGGGCTCCAATTCGGCCGAAATGGCTTCGATCCGGTACGTTGGAACACCGTCCTTCCCGATCCCCAGAAATGTGACGCCAGTTAATCGCGTGCCGTCAAGATTGGCCCCGAGCGCGCGGATCACTGTCTGGCCATCGGCGCTGCCCTGGCGCAGCCACAGGCCTTCGGCGCTGACGCTTATCGTTCGCTTGGTGCCCTTCAATAACCGCGTAGTGGTTTCTTCGTACTGGCGCGAGGTGGCCGCAACGATCGGGCTCAGAATACCTACTGAAATCAGCCCGATCATCACGGCAATCCCCAGAGGGGCACCGAGACTGCGCAATGCAGACCGGCCCGCCGAGCGCGCGACGACGATCTCTGAACTGCGTGCGAGGGTCACGAACAGCGTAACCGAGGCGATCACCGCGACCATTGGCATGGACCTGTAGAGCGCCTCGGGTACGATCAACAGGGTCAGCCGAACGATCTGACCCATACGCACGTCCTGAGCCGAAAATTTTCGGATGTTTTCCACGATTTCAATAAGATAGATAATGCCACCGAAAATTGCCAGAATTGCCGCAAAAGTCCAGAAAAACTTGCGCGCGAAATAAAGGTGCAGGGTCATGGGGTCAGCCTTGCCTCAGAGCCGGCGGCCGGTGGGCGTCGACGAGAGCGGGCTGCCCAAGCCAGCATGGCCAATACGATCGCACCGCCCACAAGCACCGAGACATAGACCGCCGGCCAGGCGCCCTGGTTGTTGAGGGCAAATGCGCTTGTGGAATTGTCCAACATTTTTATTGCGATCAGGATCAGGATCGCGAGGATGATCTGGCGCCAGACCCCAAAACGGCTGAAGGCCCCAAGCAGCAGCGTCGCAAACCCAACCAAAGTGGCCACGACGCCAAGCAAGGAATTGCTGATCCTGCCATGACCTTCGTGTTGAAAAACTGCGGTGGTGGAATTCAACTCGGCCACCAGACCCGGGTCGGCCCGCAAAAGCGCGAGTGTCGAAAGGTAGGTCTCGTGCGGGGCAGGCGGGGCGGCAACGCGGACCAGGCGACTGATGTCATAGGCAAAATCGTCAAATCGGGTCACCGCCAGCCGCTGTGTCTCTGTTGAGAGTATTTGCGCGATGCCGTCAACCATGACCAGTTTCGGGCCGCTGTCCTGGGCCAGAAGAAACGCTTCGCGGGCAATGTAGGTGATCTGGGTATTCTCCGAGCGCGCATCGGTCAGAATTACATTGCGCAACACACCTTCCGACGTCAGCTCGCCAATATAAAAGGTAACACCCTTTGCGGGATGCAGAAATTCGCCCGGGTTCAGAAAGCGCGCAGACACATTGTTGGCCAGCTCGGTCCTTTTCCGGGCGCCTTCAATGCCGGCGGCGGGAACCAGGATGTGAAACAGCACCGACGTCAGAAAAGCCACAATAAGTCCAAAAACCAGATAAGGCCGCGCCATGCGAAAGGGGCTGAATCCGGTCGCCTGAACCACCACAAGTTCGGATTCCGAAGTCAGTCGGTTGGTTACATAGACCGCCGCCGCAAAGCCAGCTATGGGCAGAACAATGCCGATCACCGATGGCAGGCTGAGCGCTGTCAGCGCAAGAATAGCACCTGCCGATTGACCGTCAGCGATAAGCTGGTCGAAGACCATACACCGCGCGGTTGATCCAATAGACCGCGACCAGGATCAGCGCAAAAAATCCGAACATCACCAGAAGCTGCGACAGCACATATCTGTCAAACTTCGACAAGGAAAACTCCGCCTATTGGGTCTGCGCGGAAGTTACCGCAAAGCCGGGGCAGGGAAAACTGATATCTGGCCAAGCCCTCTGGGCCAAGCTAGGAATGGCCGACACTGCGGCCATGCCCGATGGCCGTTATTCAAGGAGCCTCCAGATGACCACGCCCGTGACGCCGCTGTTTAACGCCATGAACACAGATGCGATTGGCGCGGCAGAGGGGCGTGTGGTCGTCTTTCTCGGTGCCGAGGGCAGGCTAGACAAAAGCGCGCGGCGCGTGAACCGGCTGACGCGCGGGGCGCTGGCGCGCTTTACCCAGAGCGATGACTTTGCGTCGATGCAACCCGGAGACGCACGCGACTTTCTCTGGCCGTCGGAAATGGCCGCCAACGTGCTGCAGGTGGTGCGGCTGGACCGGCGGGCCAAGACCGACGCGGCGCGCAAGGCAGGTGCCGCCATCGGGCGGGCACTGGGGGCCGACGGCGCGCTGGTGCTGGCCGGGTCACTGGTGCGCATCGAAGACCTGGTGCTTGGCGCGCTGTTGCGTGCATATAATTTTTCCGAACATCTCAGTGATCCGGGCAAGGAACTGGGCCCGTTTCAGATCATGGTCGCCGACCCCGGCGCAGCCAGAACTGGCGCGGCAAATGCGGCGGCGCTTGCCGAGGGGGTCTTTTTCACCCGCGATCTGGTCAGCGAACCTGCCAATGTTTTGACCACTACCGAATTTGCCGGTCGTCTGAAGGCGTTGGAAAACCAGGGTGTGAAAGTTGAAATTCTGGACGAAAGCGACCTCGAAGCCTTGGGGATGCGTATGCTTTTGGCGGTGGGGCAGGGCAGCAAAAGTCCGACGAAGGTCGCGGTAATGTCATGGCAAGGCGCGGCGAAATTATCCGCGCCTTTGGCCCTGATCGGCAAAGGCGTGGTCTTTGACACTGGTGGCATCAGCCTGAAACCACCCGCCGGCATGGAAGAAATGACCATGGACATGGGCGGCGCGGGGGCTGTTGCAGGGGTCATTAAGACTCTGGCCGCGCGCAAGGCCAGGGCCAACGTTGTCGGCATTGTGGGATTGGTTGAAAACATGCCCGGGTCGCAGGCGACGCGGCCCGGCGACATCGTAAGGTCGATGAAAGGCGACACCGTCGAGATCATCAACACCGACGCCGAGGGCCGGTTGGTTCTGGGCGACCTCTTGTGGTACGCGGCCGAGCGGTTCAAACCGGCGGGTATGATCGATCTGGCCACCCTGACCGGGGCGGTCATCACCGCGCTTGGCCATGAAAAGGCGGGCGTTTTTTCCAATGATGACGGGCTTTGCGCTGCCTTTCTCAAGGCTGCCGAAACGACCGGCGAGGGTGCCTGGCGCCTGCCGCTGGACCCCGGCCTACGACAAGCAACTGAAAAGTCGGCTGGCCGATATGAAAAATGTGGGCGGCCGGCCCGCCAATTCGATCACCGCGGCGCAGCTCCTGCAGCGCTTCGTGGTCGAGGGCGTGCCTTGGGTGCATCTGGACATCGCCGGTGTGGCGCTGGTCAAATCGGGCACAACGCTGGCCCCCAAAGGCGCGACCGGCTGGGGCGTGCGGGCGCTCGACCAACTGGTGCGCGATCAGTTCGAAAGCTAGGCGGACATGGGCGCGGTTTTTTTCTACCATCTGACAGGATCGACGCTGGAAGCGACGTTACCGATGCTGTTGGAAAAGGCTCTGGCGGCGGGATGGCGGGTTCACGTGCGCGGGTCGGATGCGGCGCGGGTCGCCTGGCTGGACCAGAAACTCTGGCTCGGACCCGACGACAGCTTTTTGCCACATGGACGGTCGGGCGGGCCGCGTGACGCCGATCAGCCGGTGCTGCTGACCACCGACGGTTCGGCAGCGAACCGGGCGGCTTGCTTGATGACCATCGACGGCGCTGAAGTGACCGCTGATGAGGTCGCGGCGATGGAACGGGTCGCCGTAATCTTCGATGGCAATGATCCGGCGGCGATTGAAACTGCACGCACCCAGTGGCGCGACCTGACCGATGCAGGATGCCTAGCGCAATATTGGAGCCAGGAAGGCGGCTCTTGGGGCGATGAAAGCGCAAAGCGGCGTTGAGCCCGGATAACATCGTATGTTTGCAGCGGCGCTTGCCGGTGTCTCTAAATGAAAAGCGCGCGCCCAACGGCGGCCACCCATTGCTGGTCGGCCTGGCCGCGCGCACGGCCGCGGCGCCTTTATCTTCATCTTGGAAAAACATCCCCGCCCGCGGATATCGCTGCTGCCAATGGCAGGCACAGACAATGTGTTGCGCCGCAGGCGCCAAAGTATTGGGGCCTCTCAGGCTGGGCCTCTAGCGGGTCAGGATCAGCGTGCTGTCGCGTATCTCCAGGGCGCGAAACCGGTTGAGATAGGTCATCCCCAAAAGCGATCCGTTCATGTCACCTCCGTTGACCTCGGCAGGCAGGCTTTTGTCGCGGATATCGCCCAGTTCAACGTTTGTTAGGCGGACCGAAGCGGTGGTCACCGCGCCGTTGGCGGTCTGGGCGCGGCCCAGATAGGCCAGATTTTGCGGCTCAAGTCCGACCCGTGCCGCGTCGCGCTGGCTGAGGACCACGGCCGAGGCCCCGGTGTCGACAACAAAGCGGACTGGCGTGCCGTCGATGGTCAGGGTCAGATAGTAATGCCCCGTCGGGGCTCTGCGGCACTTCGATCTGACCGCTGCCCTGGATATAGGTCTGGCGTGGCGCGATGTCGTTGCGGATGTCGCCCCAAAGGCCGTAACCGGCCACGATGCCGACGAAAATTAGCCCCCAGGTGGTCGCCTCGCGCAGAAATTTGCCCAGGCTCCGGCGACTTCGCACCAAAAGCGACCCGCCGATGGCGACGGCAAGAATCAAAAGATAGATCAGGCGTCCAAAGTCGTAACTGTCCATGGGGTTGATATAGGGGCTGACCGGGCGCAGTGCCAGACTGCGCAGGGCGGCACTAGTCGCGCCGGTGACCCCAGCGGGGTCGGCCTCAGACGTCTTCGTGCAATACCAGCGACCCGGCGCGTGGCCGCGCACAAATCCACACTCTTGCGTGAGCGTCTGCCACTTTCTCAAGCGCGGCGATAATCCGCGCTTCGTCTTCGATCAGGACCGTTGCACCGGGCGCGGCAGCGTCGAGCAGCCGTTCAAACAATGCGGCGCGGTTGGCTGCATCGAGCATGTGCAGCGTCCGGTCCGCGATCAGCACATCAAACGGTTGGCTCGGCGAAAACTTGTTGAGGTCGCTACGCTCGCAGGTGATCGCCAGCCTTTGGGCGCGCGCGTCTTCCGCAATCTGCGCCAGACCGGTGGGCGATATGTCAACGGCGTGAACGCGGTGCCCAAGGCGGGCTGCGGCCAGCGCATCGCGGCCCTGACCGGCCCCAATATCCAGCACGCGAGCGGGCGCGATTTTGCTAAGCGCTGCCAGAATTCGAGCGTTAGCGGCCCCAAGCGCATTGCGACCTGCGGCGTAAATCGCCTCGTATTTCATCGGGTCAGGCACGCGCGGTCTCAAGTTTTCTGTGCCTTGATCCAAAGCGTCTCGGCCGGTCGAGGCCTGTCTCAACTTCGGCAAACTTGGCCTGCCATACCTTGCGTTTCGTTTAGTTGCGCATCGTCATAAAGCCCGGGATCGGCGAGTTTGGTGGCCAGTTTGTCGCGCATGTCTTCCAGCCTGGTGACGCGTTCCTCGGCCTTGCGCACCTCCGAGCGCAACGCGCTCAGCGCCGCATTCAGAGAGCCGTTTCGGAGCGTCGGTCCGGCCCGGCTTTTTGGCGGCATCCTTGCCGTTCACCGTGCCCAGCAGCATCGACCGATAGGCCTGCAGATCATCGTCAAAGGGCGTGACCCGTCCGTCGCTGACCAGCCACAGCCGGTCGGCGACCAGTCCCAGAAGGTGCATGTCGTGGCTGACCAGGATCACCGCACCGGTATAGGCGGTCAGCGCCTCGACCAGCGCCTCGCGGCTTTCGAGTCCAGGTGGTTGGTGGGTTCGTCGAGGATCAGCAGATGCGGCGCATCGATGGTGGCCAGCATCAGGCTGAGCCGCGCCTTTTGGCCGCCCGAAAGGTCAGTGACAATTGTATCGGCTTGTTCCACCCCGATGCCAAAGCCGCCCAACCTGGCCCGCAGCTTGCCCGGTGCCTCGTCCGGGCGCAGGCGCCGGATATGTTCAAGCGGGGTCTCGTCGGCGTGCAGTTCTTCGATCTGGTGTTGGGCAAAATAGCCGACGCGCAGCTTACGGGCGGTGATCATGCGACCCAGTTCGGATCAAGTTTGCCCGCCAGCATCTTGAGAAAGCGTCGATTTGCCTTCGCCGTTGCGGCCCAAAAAGCGCGATCCGGTCGTCCTGGTCGATGCGTCAAACTCAGCTGCGACAACACCGGCGGCCCGCCATAGCCCACGGCAACCCCTTCGATATTGATGATCGGCGGTGACAGCGCTTCGGGGGTCGGAAAGGTGAATTTCTTCAGCGCGGCTTCCTGCGGGGTGGTAATCGGTTTCATCCGCGCGATCGCCTTCAGGCGCGACTGGGCCTGACGCGCCTTGTCGGCCTTATAGCGGAACCGGTCGACGTAGGTTTGCAGATGCGCGCGCCGCGCCTCCTGCTTTTTTGCCTCCGACTGGGCCGCCGCGATCCGGGCGGTGCGGGTTTCGGCGAATTGTTCGTAGGGCGTCTGGTAGAAGGTCAGTTTGCGGTCTTCGAGATGCAGGATCGACACGACCGCGCGATTGTGAGAAGCCCGCGGTCGTGGCTGATAATGATCGCGGTATGCGGATAGCGGGCCAGATAGGTCTCGAGCCACAGTGCGCCCTCGAGATCAAGAAAGTTGGTCGGTTCATCCAGCAACAGAAGGTCCGGCGCCGAGAACAGTACCGCCGCCAGCGCCACGCGCATCCGCCAGCCGCCCGAAAAATCGGCGCAGGGCCGATGCTGCTCGGCGTGGGTAAATCCCAAACCCGACAGGATCGTCGCGGCACGGGCCTCGGCGCTCCAGGCGTCGATGTCCGCGAGGCGGGTCTGAATGTCGGCAATCCGGGCCGGATCATCGCTGGTCTCGGCCAAAAGCGCGGCGCGCTCGGCATCCGCGGCCAGCACCGTGTCGATCAGGCTGACGTGTGAACCCGGCGCTTCCTGATCCACTCCGCCGATACGCGCGCCCTTGGGCAGGCCGATGGTGCCCGCCTCCAGCGCCAGTTCGCCCCGGATCAGGCGAAAAAGCGTGGTTTTGCCGGTGCCATTGCGCCCCACAAGGCCACTTTATGGCCTTCGGGGATGGTGGCCGACGCGTTTTTGATCAGCGGGCGACCGGCAATTCCAAAGGCGATATTTTCGATCCGAAGCATGGGCGCAGCCTCTAGCAGAGCGATGCGGATAGTCCTAGGGGCGACACGCAGAACTCCGCCCCTTTTCTTGGGACACGGCCCATGTTAGGCGGGCGCCGAAATTCGAACCTTGGCGAGGATCACACATGTCAACCGAACGCACCCTTTCGATCATCAAACCCGACGCGACCACCCGTAATCTCACCGGCAGGATCAATGCCAAATTCGAGGACGCGGGCCTCAGGATCGCCGCGCAAAAGCGCATTCACCTAACCCCCGCGCAGGCTGGTCAGTTTTACGCGGTTCACGCCGAACGCCGTTCTATGACGAGCTTTGCACGTTCATGGCCTCGGCCCCGGTCGTGGTACAAG
>CBDIHL010000006.1:0-10694 GCA_965279125.1 Dinoroseobacter sp. | reverse complement strand
ATGCCGCGGTAGTCGACGCCGTTGTGCTCGAAAAACCGCGCGTCCTCGATCGCCAGCACGGCGTTTTTCATCACGTCGGGAATCTCGCGGATGGTCAGCAGGTTGCGCCGCTCCTCACCAAACTCGCCGATCAATTCGCCTTCTGCCGAGATTACGCGCAAGGGCAGTTTGGGGCGGTAGTCGGCCAATCCGGCGACCTCTGGCAGGTTGGGGTAGGCCACCGCCAACGCGATGCCGACGGCCATCATCACGCACACAACACCCGCCGCCGCCAGTCCGACCAGACCCACCACCAAGCGACCCAGCAAAATCAGCGCAGGATGCGCGGTCGATACTGGTTCGTCAGAGGAGTGGGTTGAAGAAGTGTCTTTGTTGGGCATGCAGTCGATCAGAGCCAAAGCGCTTGATTATAAAAATTCAACGGCCGGCGATGGCCCGCTTCTGCGTATTGTGAGTTGTTGTCCAGTTCTCGGCGAACTGGCCGATGTAGAGATCGTGACACCTCTTGATGCGTATGGTTTTGGCAACGTTTCAGTTTGTCTCAAAGGCAATAATTCTTTGCTGGACAAGGGGCTTGCTGCTAGCATTGAAGTGAATTCTTAAGTTTGACGGCGCCTGTCGTCACCATTTTTAGGGGCCACCTTGATCTCATTGGGGTCGTTATTCAGCCGGGAACCGGCGCCCTTGTTGGGCATCGATGTCAGCTCGTCCAGCGTCAAGCTGGTGGAGCTCGGCCGCAACCGCGCTGGCGATCTGGTGCTGGAGCGTTGTGCCATGGAGCCGTTGGAGCGCGGGTGGATCACCGATGGCAACATCGAAAAATTCGATGAGGTCGCAGACGCCGTCCGACGTGTCGTGCGCAAGAGTGGCAGCAAGACAAAAAACGTCGCGCTCCGCGTTGCCGGCGTCGGCGGTCATCACCAAGAAGATCATTCTGCCCGGTGGGCTTTCCGACAAGGAGTTGGAAGCACAGGTCGAATCCGAGGCCAACCAGTACATTCCCTTTTCACTCGATGAAGTGAGCCTGGACTTCTGCGTCATCGGGCCGAGCGCGAGCTCGGTCGGCGATGTCGAGGTGTTGATCGCTGCGTCGCGCAAGGAAAAAGTGTCGGACCGGCAAGGTCTGGCCGAAGCCGCCGGCTTGAAGCCCGTGGTCATGGATGTGGAGTCTTATGCATCCCGCATGGCAGCAGGTCGCGTGATCGAAACCTTGCCCAACCAGGGCGTGGATTCGCTGGTGGCGCTGTTCGAAGTGGGTGCTTTGACCACCAGCATGCAGGTGATGCGGAACGACGATGTGCTGTACGAGCGCGATCAGGCGTTTGGTGGCGCCCAGCTCACCCAGCTCATCGTTCGGCAGTATGGTTTTTCGTCCGATGAGGCGGAAGCCAAGAAGCGCTCCGGCGATTTGCCCGACGACTACCGTGCCGCTGTGCTCGATCCGTTCATTGAGAGCATGGCCCAGGAAGTGGGGCGTGCGCTCCAGTTCTTTTTCACTAGCACGCCCTACAACAAGATCGACCACATTCTCCTGGCCGGTGGCAGTGCGGCATTGCCGGGGCTTACCGAGGCGGTGACGCACCAGACGTCGTTCGCGTGCATGGTGATCAATCCGTTTGACGCGATGGAAATGGCGGCCTCGATGCAGGCGCGCAAGATCTCCCGCGAAGCACCGTCTTACCTGACCTCCACGGGCTTGGCCCTGCGGAGGTTTTACCAATGATCCTGATCAACCTGTTGCCTCACCGCGAGGCGACCCGAAAGCGGCAAAAAGACCGGTTCTTCACCCAGCTGGGCTTGTCCGCATTGCTCGGTGGCGTGATCTGTGGCGCCGTCTTTACGTGGTACCAGGGCCCAGATTGCTTCGCAGCAAGAGCGCAACCAGTTCCTGCAGACCCAGATCACCAAGCTGGAAGAAGAGATCAAGGACATCGCCAATCTGCAGCGAGAAATCGCCTCCTTGCGCGCACGCCAGACTGCGGTTGAAAACCTGCAAGGCGATCGCAATCTTCCGGTGCACTTGCTGGACGAGTTGGCCGAGCAGTTGCCCGATGGTGTCTATCTGACCAGCATGAAGCAGGAGAACCAGAGCGTGTTGCTCGTGGGCGTGGCGCAGTCGCAAGAACGCGTGTCGGATCTGTTGCGCAATCTGGGCAACAACAGCCCCTGGTTGGTCAAGCCAGAGCTCGTCGAGATCGTTGCCGCGCGATTTGGAGAGACGGGGCGTGAGCAACGCCGCGTGTCCAACTTCACGATTCGCGTTTCACTCAAGCGCCCTTCTGCTGCGCCCGCCGTTGCCGTACCCGGCAAAGGCTGATCTAGGACCGCGCACCATGGCTAAAACGCCCAGCATCAACGTGGATTTCAAGGAAATCCAGGACAAGCTCAAAAGCCAGTTCACCGGCCTTGATCCGAACGATCCCTCACAGTGGCCGGGACTGCCACGCAACCTCCTGTTCATCGCGGTATGCGTCGCCGTGATCGCAGGCCTTTGGTTCGCATGGTTGAAATCGTCCGATGAAGAGCTCATCGCGGAGAAGGCCCGCGAAGAACAGCTTCGGGAGGACTACCGCAAGAAGCTCGTGCAGGCCGTCAACCTGGACGCCCTTCGCAAGCAACTCGAGCAGGTGCAGCAGTACGTCACCCAGCTTGAGAAGCAACTGCCCAGCAAAGCAGAAATGGATGCGCTGCTGTCGGACATCAACCAGGCGGGCCTGGGCCGCAGCCTGCAGTTCGAACTGTTCCGACCTGGCCAGGTGATCGTGAGGGAGTACTACGCCGAGTTGCCGATAGCCGTCCGGGTGACGGGCACTTACCACGACATCGGGCTGTTCGCGGCCGATATCGCCAACCTCTCGCGCATCGTTACGCTCAACAACATGACGCTGACGCCCGTCAGAGAGCGCGATGGCGTGTTGACCATGGATGGCACCGCCAAGACCTTCCGGTACCTGGACCAGCAAGAGGTCGCTGCGCAGCAGCAGGCTGCGAAGGGAGCGACCAAGTGATGCAGATTCGAACGATCTCGGCTGTCGGCATGCTGCTGTTGACGCTCGCTCTCGCGGCGTGCACGTCGTCCGGTCAGGACGAGCTGCAAGCCTGGATGCAGAGCGAGCGCAATTCCATTCGACCGTCGGTGGCCCCCATTCCCGAGCCCACCAAGTTTGTGCCGCAGGCCTACGAAGGCGAGCGCTTGACGCCGCCGTTCAGCAGCGACAAGTTGGCCAGCGTGTTGCGCGGCTCTCAATCGGCGCCGGTGGTGAACTCGGCACTCATCGAGCCCGAACTCAACCGGCGCAAGCAGCCTTTGGAAGCCTTTCCCCTAGACACGATGTCCCTGGTGGGCAGCCTGAACCGCGGCGGTCAGCTGGTGGCCCTGGTCAGGGTGGCAGGTCTGTTGTACCAGGTGAAGCCGGGTAGCTATCTGGGGCAGAACTATGGGAAGGTGACCCGCATTACCGAACAGGACGTGGTGCTCCGAGAGATCGTGCAGGATTCTGCTGGGGAATGGACGGAGCGCGCTGCGGCGCTGCAGTTACAAGAGGATGCTTCTAAATGAACGACAAGCCAAACAAGGCGACCGGATTCGCAGCAGTGCAAAGCAGAATGCTCAAAGGGGCTCTCCTCGCATGTGTGACATTGACTTCGGCTTGGGCCCAGGCCCAGAACGCCATTCAGTCTTTGACCGGGGAGTGCAAGGTGGAGTGGAGGTCATCCGCATCAAAACGATGCAACCGCTCGCGGCTTTGCCGACCGGCTTCACCATTCAGGCGCCAGCGCGCATCGCCCTGGACTTTCCAGGTGTGGCCAACGCGATTGGACGCAATGCGATCGAGATCAACGAAGGCAACCTTCGGTCTGCGAACGTGGTCCAGGCCGGTGATCGCACACGCGTTGTCATCAATCTGAAGCAAGCGGCGGCCTATGAGGCCAAGATCGAAGGCGACACCCTGTTGGTGATTCTTGATCGGGCGCAACCCGTGTCGGCCCCGACCGCACCAGCGTCGGCCTTTTCCGAGAACCGCAATCGCGATGTCGCTGCCTTGCGCGATATCGATTTCCGACGCGGCGTTGGCAACACGGGTCGCATCGTGGTGGATCTGGCGAACAACCAGGTCGGCGTGGACATTCGGCAGCAAGGCCAGAATCTGGTGGTCGAGTTTCTGAAGACCTCCTTGCCCGAGGGCCTGCGTCGCCGTCTCGATGTCACCGATTTTGGTACGCCAGTGCAGAGCGTGACGACGTCTCAAGCGGGCGACCGTGTGCGCATGGTCGTGACCCCGACGGGCAACTGGGAGCACTCTGCTTACCAGAGCGACAACCAGTTCGTGCTGGAAGTGCGCGAGCAGAAGATCGACACATCCAAGCTCACGCAAGGCCCTGGCTACAACGGTGAGAAGCTCTCGCTCAACTTCCAGAACATTGAAGTTCGCTCGCTGTTGCAGGTGATCGCCGACTTCACGAACTTCAACATCGTGACGTCCGACTCCGTCACCGGCTTCCGTGACGCTCAGGCTCAAGGATGTCCCATGGGATCAAGCGCTCGACATCATCCTGCAGGCCAAGGGACTGGGCATGCGCAAATCGGGCAATGTGTTGTGGATTGCGCCCAAAGACGAAATCGCGGCACGTGAGAAGCAGGAGCTGGAATCCAAGGCCTCGATCGAAAGCCTGGAAACGCTTCGCACCCAGGCCTTTCAGATGAACTATGCCAAGGCGGTCGATATTGCGGCGCAATTGACCGCATCGGGTTCGGGCGGCGGTGGCGCGAGCAGCGGTGCGAATGCCCGCATCCTCTCGACCCGGGGGAGTGTGATCTCTGAACCCAGAACCAATCAATTGTTCGTCACCGATATTCCGTCCCGTTTGCAACAGGTCCAGGACCTGATCAGCAAGCTCGACATCGCAATCCGGCAGGTGATGATCGAAGCGCGCATCGTGGAAGCCGATGACACCTTCGGCAAATCCCTGGGCGTGCGATTGGGTGGTGGTGTGCGCGGTTTTGGCGTGGGGTCCGTCAACGGCAACCAGGTCAATGGCAATTTCGGCTCGACCTATGGTGCTGCGTCCAGCGCGGCTGGCCCGACGTTGACGTCAGCGCCTTTTGTGAGTTTGCCGGCCAACCCTTCGTCGGCAGCTGCGGCGTCGTATGCGCTCTCGCTGTTCAGCCCCAATGCCTCGCGGTTTTTGAGTCTTGAAATCTCGGCGCTGGAGTCGGATGGCAAGGGGCGCATCGTCTCCAGCCCCCGCGTCGTCACGGCAGACCAGGTCAAGGCCTTGATCGAGCAGGGCACGGAATTCCCGTACCAAACGGCCACGTCCAGCGGCGCCACGGCGATTGCTTTCCGCAAGGCCAACCTGAAGCTCGAAGTGACGCCTCAGATCACGCCCGAGGGCAACATCATCCTGGATCTGGACATCAACAAAGACAGTCGTGGCGAGTCGACGCCGGATGGCATTGCCATCAACACCAAACACGTGCAGACGCAGGTCTTGGTGGAAAACGGCGGCACGGTCGTGATTGGCGGCATCTTCGAGCAGACCGAACGCGACCAGGTGAACAAGGTGCCTTTGTTGGGCGACTTGCCCGGGGTCGGAAATCTCTTCAAGTCACGCGACCGCGTCTCCAACAAAAACGAACTGTTGATCTTCATCACGCCACGTGTGTTGGGACGCTCGGCGATCAATTGAGCGTCGTGTCTTCCAGTTTTTTGGTTGGCTTGCCGGGTTCCGGCAAGTCGACTGTGGGCCGTCAGCTCGCTCGGCGTCTTGCGCTCCCCTTCGTCGACACCGACCACGTGATCGAAGAGCGGCTCGGCTGCTCGATTCGAGAGTTTTTCGAACGCGAAGGTGAAGAGCGCTTCCGGGATCTGGAGGCGGCGATCGTGGATGAGTTCACCCAGGGCCCGCCTGCGGTGGTGTCCACCGGTGGCGGCGCGGTGTTGCGGCCGGAAAACCGTGCCCACCTGCATGGGCGGGGCGCCGTTTTCTACTTGAAGTCAACGCCCGAAGAGTTGTTCCGACGCTTGCGGCACGACCGCAACCGGCCGCTTCTTCAGGTCGACGATCCGCTGCAGCGTTTGCGAGACCTGTTCGATGCGCGCGATCCGCTGTACCGGATGGTGGCGCACTTCGTGATCGAAACCGGACGCCCATCCGTGGCGACATTGGTCAACATGATCGTGATGCAGCTGGAGATGGGCCAGGCCGGCGCAGGCGCGGCTCCGCCCGGCGACGGCCCCGGCCATTGATCCCAAGTGCGGCGGCATGGACACCGAATAAACTCGGCACCCATGACTTCACAGTACCCGGACCCCCAACCGCAGTGGGTAAACATAGATCTCGGTGACCGCAGCTACGGGATCGTGATTGGCGAGAACCTGCTCGAGACGGCGGCAAGCTACGCAGACCTTCCGCGTGCGGCGAGCGCGATGATCGTAACCAACCCGACGGTGGCCGCGCTGTACGGCGAGCGGCTTGCCGAGGTGCTGAAGCGGCAGTATTCCGCGGTGCACACCGTGGTGCTTCCCGACGGCGAGGCCTACAAGACCTGGGAGTCTCTCAACCTCATCTTCGACGCCTTGCTGGGCCACCGCTGTGACCGCAGCACAGTGTTGTTTGCCTTGGGGGGCGGCGTGGTCGGTGACATGACAGGCTTTGCCGCCGCCAGCTACATGCGCGGCGTGCCGTTCGTGCAAGTGCCCACGACGCTCCTGGCCCAGGTGGATTCGTCGGTGGGCGGCAAGACGGCGATCAACCACCCCTTGGGCAAGAACATGATTGGCGCCTTCTACCAGCCGCAGCGCGTGCTGTGCGATCTGGAGGTGCTCAAAACGCTGCCCGAACGGGAGCTCAGCGCTGGTTTGGCGGAGATCATCAAATACGGGCCCATTGCAGACGTGGCCTTCATGGATTGGCTGGAGTCGAACCTCGACGCGCTTCTTGTGCGCGATCCGAAAGCGCTCGCACATGCGGTGCGGCGCAGTTGCGAAATCAAGGCATGGGTAGTGGGCCAGGACGAACGCGAATCCGGCGTGCGCGCCATTCTGAATTTTGGCCACACCTTCGGCCATGCGATCGAAGCCGGCATGGGGTACGGCGCGTGGTTGCACGGCGAGGCAGTGGGGTGCGGCATGGTGATGGCCGCGCGGCTGTCTGCGTCCCTGGGCTTGGTGGACCAGGCTTTCGTCGATCGGTTGGCGCGGTTGGTGCGCCGCGCCGGTCTTCCCCTGGTGGCTCCCGTGCTGGATGCACAAGACAATGTCGGCCGCTATCTGGATCTCATGCGTGTCGACAAAAAAGCCGAAGGCGGCGCGATCAAGTTCGTGCTGATCGACCCGGTTGGCAAGGCCTCGGTGCGCAGCGCGCCCGATGCGATGGTGGCGGATGTGATCAACGCCAGTTGCCAGGTGTGATGGCACCGTCCAACGCCGTGGCGCACAAGGCCCCGCTCGCCAGTTTTGCCAGCGACCCGCGTGCCAGCCGCGGACGGCGTTTTCCAGAGCCCGAGGCGCCAACGCGGACCGCTTTTCAACGCGACCGGGACCGGGTGATCCATTCCACGGCATTCCGGCGCCTGGTCTACAAGACGCAGGTGTTTCTGAACCACGAAGGCGACCTGTTCCGCACGCGCTTGACCCATTCGCTCGAGGTCGCGCAGCTGGGGCGCAGCATTGCCCGCTCGCTGGAGCTCAACGAAGATCTGGTCGAGGCCATCGCGTTGGCGCACGACCTGGGCCACACCCCGTTTGGCCATGCCGGGCAGGACGCGCTCAACAGCTGCCTGAAGAACTTTTCAGCGGACGATGCCGCTGGCGGCGGTGAAAGCCTGGGCTTCGAGCACAACCTGCAGAGTTTGCGCGTGGTGGACGAAACTGGAGGAGCGCTACCCGGCGTTCGACGGGCTCAACCTCTGCTTCGAAACCCGCGAAGGCATTCTCAAGCACTGCTCCCGAGCCAACGCACTGCGGCTGGAGCAACAAGAACCCGGTGGTGTGGGCGCAAGATTCTTAAAAGGCGGGATCGCCCTCGCTCGAGGCGCAGCTTTGCAATCTCGCCGATGAAATCGCCTACAACGCGCACGACATCGACGACGGCGTGCGCTCCGGTTTGCTGTCCATCGAACAGCTCGACGAGGTCGATCTGTTTCGGCACTACCGACAGATCGCCGTGCAGGCGCACCCCTCGCTGATGGGGCGCCGCCTGCTGTTCGAAACCATTCGTCTCATGCTCAGCGATCAGGTCTACGACGTGATCGCCACCACGCAGACACGCACCGCCGCGGCCGGCGTGGACACGCCGGATGCGGTGCGCGAGAGTCCGCCCTTGGTCGCCTTCTCCGACGACATGCGCGAACGTTCGCAGACCTTGAAGTCGTTTCTGTTTCGCAACCTGTACCGCCACCCGCAGGTGACCGAGACCACCGCGCGCGCCCGTCAGGTGGTGAGCGATCTCTTCGAGCGCTACATGGACGCGCCGCAAGAATTGCCCGAAGCCCACGGCCTGCGCCGGCACTTGCCCCGGGCGGTGGCCGACTACATCGCCGGTATGACCGATCGTTTTGCGGATTCGCGGCGAGCACGAGCGCCTCTTTGGCGCGGTGCTGTTTCCGTGACCATCCAGGCCGGTACCGATCCACGGCGTCTGGCGGCGCTCGTGGTCGCGGTCGGTGTGACCTGCGCGTTGCACGTGGGCAAGCTGCCCGTGGCGATCCCGGTGCTGACGCAGAGTCTGGGTGTGACGCTGGTCCAGGCCGGCTTCCTCCTTTCCATGGTGCAGCTCGCCGGCATGGCGCTGGGCCTGCTGGTGGGCCTCATGGCCGACAAACTGGGACCACGCCGCGTCATGATTGCCGGCCTGTTGCTGCTGGCGTTGGGCAGCATGCTCGGCGCGTTGGCGGCCAACGTGACGATGCTCCTGGCCACGCGCGTGGTGGAGGGCATGGGCTTTTTGCTGGCGGTGCTGCCGGCCCCCGGGCTGCTGCGCCAACGCGTGCAACATGCGCCGACGCTGTCGCGTTCCCTGGGGTGGTGGGGTGCGTACATGCCGTTGGGGACTGCGCTGGCGTTGCTGCTGGGCGTGCCGCTGTTGTCAGCGGTCGGTTGGCGTTGGGCTTGGGTTTTGTTGGGACTGTTGTCGCTCTTGGCGGCCGTGGGACTGGCGCGGGGCGTGGCGCCCGATGCGCCAGCCCGAGCGGCGCCCCTAACCCCTTCGGATGCGTCAAGGCTCGGGCCACGGTTGCGGCGCACCTTGCAGGCACCGGGTCCCTGGCTGCTGGCTCTGCATTTTTTCTGTACTCGGGGCAATGGCTGGCCGTCGTGGGATTCCTGCCCACGGTCTACAGCCAGGCGGGGTACGCGGGCTCGCAGGTGGCCATGCTCAGCGCATTGGCGGCGGGCATCAACATGGCGGGCAACATCGGCGCGGGCTGGTGGCTGGCGCGCGGTGCAAGGCCAGGTGCCGTGCTGGTGATGGCCTACATCGCGATGGGTGTCGGAGCTGCGGTTGCGTTTGGCGCCGAGGGGCATCCGGTGCTGCAGTACCTCGCGGTGCTGGTGTTCTCGTGTGTGGGTGGCCTGATTCCTGGAACCTTGTTTGGCCTGGCCGTGAAACTCGCGCCCGACAACGACACCGTTTCCACCACGGTTGGCTGGATGCAGCAGTTCTCCGCGCTGGGTCAGTTTCTGGGTCCGCCGGTGGTCGCCTGGGTGGCGACGATCGTCGGGGGTTGGCAGTGGACGTGGGTTGTCACGGGAGCGTCGTCGCTGTTGGGCATTGCCATGGCGATCCGCCTTCAAGCGGTGTGGCGGGCGCGTTTGATCGCGGTCACATAATCGGGGTCAGATTCCACCTCGAGCTTTCGCCGCAACGCGCGACCTGCACCATGGCCCGTCTCCCCGACTCACCGTTCCCGGCTATCCGCACCACGTCATCCAGCGCGGCAACAACCGCCAGGACATCGTCAAAAGCGATGCCGACCGCGAGTTTTTGCTGGAGTTGTTGAGCGAAAACGCGCGCAAGCACCAGGTGGCGTTCCACGCCTACATGCTGATGGACAACCACTTCCATCTGCTGCTCACGCCCGAAACCGCGCAGGGCGTGCCGCTGATGATGCAAGCGGTGGGTCGGCGCTATGTGCGGTATTTCAACGACCTGCACCATCGCTCCGGCACGCTCTGGGAAGGGCGCTACAAATCCACGCTGGTGCAGACCGAGCGCTACCTGCTGGCCTGCATGGTGTACATGGATCTGAACCCGGTGCGCGCCGGCATGGTGCTCGATCCAAGAGACCATCCCTGGTCAAGCCATCGCCACTACATTGGCCAGACACAGGACCGGCGGATCACGCCACCCGGCACGTATTGGGGCCTGGGCAACACCCCCTTCGCGCGTGAGGCGGCGTACACCGAATTGGTGCGAGCGGGGCAGTCGGCGGCGCAGCAAGGTGCGATCACCGACGCCACCTTGCATGGCTGGGCGTTGGGTGATGACGGATTTTCTGCCGACCTGCAGAAGCGGACGCCGCGAAGAACCGCGCGCGCGCGCCCGGGACGTCCGGTGTCGACGCCAGTGAGAAAGGACTGAGCCGGTCCGTTGCCAGTGACGCAAACCATCTCTTTTGATCTGTCCCCATTAAAAATCAGATCGAATTTGTCGGGATTAAATTGGAATCTGACCCCTTTTAAAGTGCTTGG
>CBDIHL010000005.1:0-13818 GCA_965279125.1 Dinoroseobacter sp. | reverse complement strand
TGACCCATTTGATGGGTTTGCGCGCTTGCTTCAACATCGCCTCAATTATGCCCGTTTAGGCATACCGCCGTCAACTCGCCGAAAGCCAAACCTCGGGCAATTCACGCATGCACCGGCCGTGCCCGCCGACGCCGAATGATCAGCATTTCCCCAGGCCGATTCTCCGTCCCTGACGTGTATTGGAGTTGACCCACTTCAGTGGACGGTTACTGGTTTGATTCTCAAAAGTTTGGGGTGGTTGCTCGGCGTGCTCGGTGGTGGAGAAGAACGTGCAGGACATCATCATCCCCGCCAAGAGGTGAAGGGCGTTCGAACTACGGATGATCCCTCTAGCCCCTGCTCTAAAAGGGCGTTGGTGAACGATAAACCTTCACTGGACCCGCGCCTTCGTACACCATCTCACCGTTGACAATCACGATCACAATCCACCAGTCGTGCACCTCGATGACGTGGTATTCGTGAGGCTCCAGCGGTAGGGGCGTCTCGCGGTAGCTGTTCACGCCATCAGGTTTGGGATGCCACAGTAACGTCGGATGTTCAGTCATCAAAATGGCGCTTCGGATACGAAAACATCAACCGGACCCGGACCTTGGTAAACGGCTTCACCGGTGACCACGACCCTCACAATCCACCAGTCGTCTCGCTGCTCCACTTCATAGGCTACCGCAGGCAGTTCGAGCACGGTCTCCACCGGGAATGGAATCCCATCCGGCACTGGGTGTCGTAGCAGCGTCGGATGCCCTGGAGGAAAGTTCACGGTGGGCGTCATACGGGTGGGGGTATGCGAATTGTCCTTGATCACGCCCTCGCCACCGGCACATCCTCAAGCCTCGTTGTGTACTGAGGGGTTCGGCGTTCCTGCTTCATCCCCATCCATGAGCCGCATTCCGATCATGAATTTCTACTCGGAACTCGGAAGCTCGCGCGACAGTTCGATGCTCAGAGTGCCGTGATGTCGGTCCGCACCGGCCAACGCAGCGCGCCGGTGGTGGACCTTTGCGCCGTCGCCTCGAACTCGTGTTGCAGCACCAGCGTGTAGCGACCCGGGCGCGGCGTGCACAGGCGGTAGCCGTCGTGCATCGCATCGAGCGTGATGCCGCCGCTTTGCGGCGTGTGCAGGCGCCAGGCGTCGACCTCGGGAGCGCTCATGCGCAAGGTGACGCAGAAGCCGCGCTTCATGTTGGACACCACCACCAGCCGCTGCTGGGCGCTCCAGTCACCATCGGCATCGGGCGTCCAGCACCACGGGGTGGCTGTTTTCCAGCACGCGTATGAACTGAGGGATGATGATGCGGAGTTCTAACTCGGTGCTGGACTTTTCCAAGCTGACCAGCACGCTCTCGCTGCTGCTGGTCGAGGGGGGCAGCAGCAGTGCACAGGCGGTCAGTACGGGGATGAGGGGGCGCGTGCAAGCAACCATGACCCACTATAGGCCTCAGATCAAGAAAGATGACCCCCATAGGAGGTCAAGCCGGGATACGGCCAGTTTTAGCTCATAAGCGTCAAAGTCACTAAGGATGGCTTACTTTATGCGGGCATTCAGTCGGCCACGCGGAGTCGGCCCCCTCCCGATAGCTCACACGACCGGCTCTCTATGCCTTGGAAAACTTGGGGCAGCTCCTATCCATTGCGACAGCGCGCCCTTGCCGCGCTGTCGCAAATGGCCTGGTCATATGTCATCGTGCCCTCAACCACCGCCGCGGCGTCCGCCAGAAATCGTGGCGTGGGTTCATGGCCCGCAATCCACGTGTTGTAAGAGACTGGGCCATCGCATCGCGGCGCTCCTCCTTCGTGGTCATGGCGACTCCTCAACCCCAAGAGGACGCCAAGCCATCAACTCTGCGCTGTGCAGCTTTGGATCGAACCGATTTAGCAGGTTCTCCAGCGCGTGCCCGGGATGAAACGCCGCGATCCCGCAGCCGCGAAGCGGGGCGAGGCACCTCCTGCCGACTTGCTTTTTGGGTCATGCTAACGATTTTCCTCCTGGAGCGCCCCGCGACGTCAATCAATCTGTCGCATCGACGCTTGCCCACACCCTGGTAGCCCGCATCGGACTGCCCAAGTGCGCGGAACCGCAAGTGGGAACGTGCATGCACAAGCCGTCAACGACCGAGAATCTCTCTCTGCGAATGTAGAGGGGGATGTGAATTTCTAGTCTTGGCTTGAGGGGCTGTTAGACGTTTCTCCCCCCTTCGCAGCGGGCTCACCAAGGAAATGAATCTGGGGCAACCGCTTGGAGTCTTCTCGTGACTGCAGAAAGATCAGTTCAAACTCACGGCTGCTGATCTGGCGCAGCTGAAAAGCATGAATTTCGCACATCTCGACGATCGCGGCGATCTCCTCAGTCTTGGGTTGGCAGTAGCGCCAAGCGCCAGTGACCGTGCAGCGCACACGAATCGACTCCAACGCCTCGAAGGCTGCATCCAATATGGACGTGAGCCCTTTCACCACGCCCATGCGCTCTACCCGTCGAGAGACCACCACCGCCAAGCGTAGATCCTGCCACGACATCGCTGACTTCTCGGGGACAGTCAGGTCGCCACATGACCGCTTCAGCGACTCTGCCAAGCCGGTGAGGGTCGCTGGATCAATCTTGGCCGCTCTTGTCGCGGCGAGTTCGAAAGTGTTGGTGGCGGGTTTCCACCGTGGCACAAATGGCTTGTTTCGCTTCTTACTGACCATGGATCAATGTGTACAACGTGACAAGATGGCTGGCGCCGGCGTCGATGTCAATGTCGCTTCGGCCAGATAAGACCTCATGCGATAGATGTGGGGCAGAGCCATGCGCAGGAGGTTTGGTGCCCGCTATGGAACGTATCACATGTTCTGTCGACCAACTCCATCTCAGTCTGCTCAGACTCGTGGGCAAGGTTGTGGGCCAGATCCTGAGGCGCGCGCTCGAAGCGCTGCGTGAGCACCATGTGGACCTTCTTGCGCGTGACGATCTCCACATTGACGAGATCAGTTTTGCATAGCGACCTATTCAAGCGTCTGCCCGGGGCGGGGGGGCATGCCGGCCGGGTTAAACGGGATGCCTGAGGTGCTTCCAGCAGCTCTCGATTGCACATTTCGATGGCATTGCGTTAATACACCCGCCGCATAAGGGTCTGCGACGAAGCGCGCATGGTTTTCCACAGACATATTCCCTGAATCAGGGGATATCTCACCGCCACATACGCTCGCTGCAGTCACTGTGGGAACGACCTCGAAACCCCTCTCAACTCGCTGCATCGACGCCGGCACCGCCAAATAGATACTCACAAAGTATCAACAGAAAATCCTGAATGACTCCAGCGGTCTGGTCAAGCTCGCACCTGTAAGTATTTGCGGCGCCAGAACCGAGTGCCATGGACCGCTCAGGTACTGAACTGATGCCCGTCAACAAGGCCGTGACCTGCCCGATCCCAGTTTTGAACTGACCGGATTCAGGGGAGGCGTCACGTTTTTGAACTCATCGGTCTTGGGTGAGTAGATATTTTGGCTTCATATCTGCTCCAATAAAGCCGATAAACGCACTAAAGAACAGTATCGATATTGGCATGCATTTTCTGGGCACTTGTCATGTGCGATGACCACTACAACTATGAAACTCCAACGCAAAGCATGGCTCTTGGTTATATCAACCATAGGCGTTCTAACCTTGACTTCGGTGCTTGTGTCGCAACACTCGATATCCGCATCGTTTGAAGATTTGGAAGGCCGTCAGTCCCGGTTGGAGGGTGAGCGTGCGAGCAGGCTGCTGAATCAACAACTGGAGGGATTGACTGCGACCTTGATGGACTATGCGTACTGGACAGATACGGTGGAATTCACACAGGGATCGCTACCCGACTATTTCACCGAGAACTTCGGCACCGACAACATGAAGTATTTGGGGATCACCAACGTACTGGTCCTCGACACGTTGGGGCGACCACTTGCCAGCGCGGAACTGACAGCGGAGCCCGCGTTGCGTCCTGTCTCGGAGAACATGTCGCAGACGCTGCGCAGCCTGGCCGTGCCGGTGTTGTCGGATAGGAATAGCAAAACAGTCATGCGAACGTATCACCGGGTGGATGGTGTCCTCTACCTCGTGTCGATTGCTGCAGTGCGCAGTCAATTCGAACCAGGAACTGCTCCAAAGGGGGCACTGGCCATGGTGCGTCGCTTCGATGCGAACGAGCTCACAAGGTTCAGTGACATCCTCATGCAGCCGGTGCGATTGAGCTTTTCGGAGTCACGGTTCGTCGGTGCTTCGAACAGCCAAAAGAACATTGCCGAAACAAAGCTTGAATCGCTCGCACCGATCCTCGATCATGAGGGCCAGACCGTTGCCGCGTTGGTCCTGGAACTTGACAGAGACTTGCATCAGGCAGGTCGCTCGCTGGCGTTGGTGGCTGCGTTGCAAGTCGCTCTGGCGGGTCTGGTGGTGGGAGCTGTATTCGTCCTCATGTTGAACCACCTGGTATTGCGGCGATTGCAGCGTGTTCATAAAGAGCTGGAAGATGTCACCCGTCAAGGCCTAGACGGGGATGGCCAGCTTCTCGTCAAAGGTGAGGACGAGCTTTCCGACGTGGCAGAAGGCATTAACTGGCTTTTGACCAAAACCCGAGAAGATGCCACACAGCAGAGACTCGCCCATGCTCGCCAAGAGGCGTTGCATCTGCAATTGCTCCAGAGCCAGAAAACCGAAGCTATCGGCCGCTTCACCAGCGGCATCGCGCACGACTTCAACAACTCGCTGACAGCCATCTCTGGCTGGGTACGCATGGCAAACGAAGACCTGACGCCCGATCACCCCAGCGCATCATCCTTGGATCAAGCTCTCAAATCCATTGGGTACGCGTCTGGTCTCATGAAGCAGCTTTTGTCCTTTAGCCGCCAGTCCACTCCAAGCGTGAAGCGCCTTCGGCTCAGCGCGCTGATCGAGGAGGCACGTGTCCTGGTCTCCCTGGGCCTTATGGGCCGGTGCACTCTTCAGGTCGATTGCCAAACCGCCGACGACTGGGTTCAGGCAGACCCCACACAAATGAAGCAGGTGATCGTCAACCTGCTCATCAATGCCTGCGATGCCATGAACGGCAAAGGAGCGATTTCACTCGTCCTTGAAGCGTATGAGTCGACCCAAAACGGCTGCGATGCCATGAGTGGCATGCTGGATCACCTGCCGCAAGGACGCTACGTCGCACTGTCGGTTCGGGACGAAGGACCGGGGATTGCACCTGAGCATTTGGACCGCATTTTTGAGCCATTCTTCACGACCAAACCTGCGGACAAGGGAACGGGTCTGGGGTTGTCCGTCGTGCACGGCATCATGGCCCGGCACGCTGGCGCAGTTCGCGTGAGCAGCACACTGGGCAAGGGGGCCTGCTTCATACTTGTGTTACCTGTTAAAGGTGCAGAGGGCGTGACTTCGAGCATTCCCAGCGATGGAAAGGCCCAAACGGCGCCAGAATAAATGGCTATGGAGCCTGCTCACCAGGTTTGTAGTTGCGTTGCGATCGGCCTATGCGCGTGAAGTGCTGCCTGGATCGAGTCCGTGTAGCTGAGCCTCAGAGTTGACCCAGATCGGGTCTATGCATCACTTGTTGTAACGGCGAAGTGATGCGGCTTCGCTTCTGTTGAGCTGTGGGATTTTGAATCCTTACCACTCGGTGGCTTGGGCACCGTCAACTTCCAAGAATGGCATAAGTCGGGATGCAGTTGCTAAAGATTGCCTGGATGTCAGGACACACGCATCAGGACACTCAGTGCGCGACTGACATACGAGTTGTGAGTGGCCACCATCATGTCCGCGAATGGAAGCCGTCCGTCCCAGCCGGGTAGGGATTCGATGTAGGACCTCAACCCGTTGAACTGTGGACGCCAACTGCCATTGACCGTTTCTGCGTCGTGACGGCATTCCCGGTACAGCTCCTCCAGCCCTCGTCCTGAGAGCGCCAGTACGAGGACCGCGAAAGTGAATGGCTTGCCCAGGCCATTGCGCCTGAAACTTAGCGCCTCGACGATGGCTTGCAGCGCCTGCTCACCTTGGGGGTTCGGGTCGGTCGGCTCTGCTCCCGCATTCAGCAGTTGAATCTGTTCCCCCATCGCGGCACAGATGACCGCCGCGTCGGCTTCCTCACGCAGCATGGAGAGAAGCGGGTTGCCCTGGCTCGATGCCTCTGTGGGGTTTGGGGTCCTTGATCCGGACGAGCACAGGCGCGGCTGAATGAACCGCAGCATCGACATCAGGTCCAGCATGCGCCGACTCTCCCAGAGCTGTGAGAGCGCGGGCTCATCGAGCGTGGCCAGCCGATGTGGGACCTGCGAATACTCTTTTGCCAAGCCCGCGGCGACGAAATCATCCTGGGTGAACTTGTACCGCTGAAGACCGATATGGCGCACACGCGCCCCAGCGTTGCTGAGGAGCTTGGGCATACATTGAGCGACCGTACGAGCCAGCGCGAGCAGTTCTTCACCGTCCTCCTCCCTTTCGGGCATCCCGACCCAAGAAGCGCAGACTTCATCGATCAGGCCGCTCAGGAGTCTTGCCATGCCGAGCAGTGCCCCATGCTGCCCGCGCATCTCGGTGGCCTCGCTCTGCAATGTGTAGTAGGCCGCAGCAAAGCCGGCAGCCGTTAGAACCAGCACGAAAAAGACGACGGCATACATGCCTTGAGAGGATTCGAACATGGAGACTCCAAGTGCACCAGGCGAGGGGCCCGAGATGATTTAAGGAGCCGCAACCCAACGCTGCCCTCCCCAAGGGATATCCGAATTTCCAGCCAATGCGCTGACGTTTGTTCCGAGACTTCCAATGCTGGCCAGAGAAAGGGTGCGGGTCAGGCAATTGAGCCATGCGATGATGCCCACACCCCGGAAGTCGATCACATTCTTCGGGACTGCAAACGGCACCTGCAAGGCAACCTGAACTTGTTTGATCGCCAAGTAGACGCCGACCATACGGTTGTGACGCGTCCACGAAATTTCTTGAAAGCTTGTATTGTCAGAAATATCGGCCGATGAACATCAAACTTGATGGGGCCTGCTATTTCTTGCGCGCTGCTGCGCATTGTTGTGAGCAGGTTGGTGTGGACTCCGCCTGGGTGCTTGCCAACCGCATCTCTGATGCCTCACGTAGGCGAGCCGCATTGCACTGCCTGTCCAGCCATGGCGGCGCAGTCTCGTTTCGTCGTTGGAGATGGGCACCCTAACGCCGGCAGGCCCAGGATGTCAGGCTTTCGAAGGAGGCTCGGAACGAGCTTGAAACACGGAGCGTCGAATCGCATCCGACACGAATTTCACCCCGCGGGACAAGCTTGACCAGAAGTCATGAATTGCCTCGCGGCGCAGTTGCAGGGGTATTGTCGAACGCTTACCGCCATGTAGTCTGAATGTGTGGCTTGCAACCGCAAGGTGCCCGCGGACCGACCGTTGCCTTACCTCCCTTGTCCCCCGTTCAGTCACATCAAAAAACCTACCATGATCAAGCGAGTTTTCGTGCTTGCGCTAGCCGCTGCTGCGATGATGCCCGCCGCCCACGCCAGGGATGTCGGTGTGACCGTGGAATTCAGTCAGCCAGGTGTGTTCGGTCGCATTGACATCGGCCGCGTTGCGCGACCAACGGTGATCATTCGGCAGCCGCTGATCATCGAGTCGCGGGCAGTGTTCGTCCAGCCGCAACCGATTTACATGTGGGTGCCTTCAGGGCACCGGAAAAACTGGCGGAAGTACTGCCGCGAGTACGATGCTTGCGGTGTGCCCGTGTACTTCGTGCGCCACGATTGGTACGACAAGCACGTGCGTTATCGCGACGATGACGATGATGATGATGACGACCGCCGTCGCAGTAAGGGGAAAAGGGAGTATCGAGACGCAGACTGCAGAGTGGAGATCGAAGTCGAGCGCGGCAGATATTCAAAAGAAGTCGAGTGCGAGCGGTGACCGACTCGTGATGGCGAACCAGGCCGACTTTCCCGTGCGCTCCATGTGCCGCGTGCTCGATGTCTACGCCAGCAGGTTCTGCACTTGGCGTGAACGCGCTTCGTCCCAGCGCAGCATTTGATGACCGCGCGCATCCGCCAGATTCACAAGGACTCCTACGAGACCTACCGCATGTCGCAGGTGTGCGCCGAGTTCATCGAGCAAGGCGTGTGCATCAGCCGCCAGCGCGCTTCTTGGTCAACACCTTCCGTTGACAGCCAGTACAAGGCCCTGTGCTCTGTCGCTGACTACTTTTCCTGTCCATTGCCGCAAGCCATCCTGCACGACCCGACGTGCTGACGTGCGAAGCGCCCATGCGACAGCCTACTTTGCGAGTTGCCTCCGCGCGAGAGGTGTAAAAAGCTCGTTGCGTGCCGCCTCGGTGATCGCCGTCACGCATGGGTGCGTGATTCGACGCTCGACAGAAATCGCGAAAAATTCCTCCACAACCTCGGGCGTCGCGCCGAGCGCGCGCACGCCGTATTGCTTCTCGATGTCCCGCTCGAGCACGGTGGGAGCGACGAATATGCCCAGGCCTCGGCGCCCGAACTCCTTTGCAAGGGCGCTGTCGTCGAACTCGCCGACGACCCGGGGGTGCAGTGAGCGCGCCTGCAGCCAAGACCGCAATCGCTGTCCGACTGCCGATTCCTCGGCAGGCATGAGAAGAGGCGCGCCGTCGAGGCAGGTCGGAAACTGACCCTTGCAAGATTCGAGCAGCGACGGTGCCGCGAAGAAGCTGACGCCGCAGTTACCCAGCTTGTGGTTGAAGGCGCGCACGCTCACGGCGGAAGGGATCGGCGCATCGGAGATTACGAGGTCCAGTCGGTGCAGGGCCAGCTCGCCCAGCAGCGTGTCCAGCTTCCACTCGCGGCAGACGATGCGAATCGGCTCCGGTAACTGCGTGGCCGGCTCGATCAGTCGGCATGCGATCGTCTTCGGCACGGCATCGGCCACGCCGACGCGGAACTCCAGCAGCCTGCCCTTGCGGGGGTAGTCGCGCACGGCCTCCTTGAGCTCGGCGCCGATCGAGAAGATGTTCTCGGCGTAGCCCAGCACCATGCGCCCGGCTTCGGTCAGCACCAAGCCGCGCCCGCTCTTGGCAAACAGAGGCGTGCCCAGCGCCTCCTCGAGCAACTGGATTTGCCCGCTGATGGTCTGTGGCGACAGGTGCAACTGTTCGCTGGCGCGCAGCACACCTCCAAGCTTGGCCACCTGAT
The DNA here is from genome assembly GCA_965279125.1 of Dinoroseobacter sp. Taxonomy (GTDB): domain Bacteria; phylum Pseudomonadota; class Alphaproteobacteria; order Rhodobacterales; family Rhodobacteraceae; genus Dinoroseobacter. The sequence goes on along the minus strand of CBDIHL010000005.1, from coordinate 4,657 downwards.
GGAAGTAGTGGAGGTGTTTGTAGTTCATGAGTGCCGCAGTCGAAAACTGCGGGAGAGGTCGGCCAAATTGTATGGTTTTTCGGTACGATTGAAGTAGAACAATCTGCTTTTCGCGGACGACGTCCGGCCCTAGATTCTGTGTATCGCCACTGACGGCGAAACAAAAGGTGCACAGTGGTTGTCGACATTCACGGTCAAGGGTTCACAGTGACGCAGGCGCTGGGCGGGCACGTCCGAAGTCAGCTGGGCTTCGTCCTCAGCCACTACGGCGACCGCATCCGGCCGGTCTCGGTCCGTATCGGTGACGAGAAGGGGTCGTGCGGCGGGGTGGACATGCACTGCCGCATCCAGTTCCACCTGCTCGAAGCGTCCGACGCCGTGGTCGAGAGCGTCGGCGCCGATATGTACGTCGCCATCGACCGTGCCGCAGACCGCGTCGGCCGGCTGGCCGTCAAGCACCTCGATCGCACCCACCCCTTCCCGCGAAGACACCGCATGAGCGAGCCGGGCCGTCCCGAGACCGAATGCCGCTGGCGAAGCCGATTTTTCCACAGTGAGTATCCCGCCCGCCTGGACTGCCGCCATCGGTCAAGTCCGGGCACTTTTCAACCGTTTCTGGAGTCATCAACATGATCACACTCCTACTGCCCTGCGACGGTTCGACCAACGCTCTGCTGGCGGTGCGGCACGCCATCGACAGGTTTCACCGCGGCGACGTGCAACTGGTTCACCTGCTGAATGTGCAGCCGCCCTTTTCAGCTTATGTGGCGCGTTACGTCAGCCGGGAACTGCGCGCCGATTTTCACCGCGAAGACGCCGCCAAAGCGCTCACCGAGGCGCGGCAACTGCTCGACGCAACTGGTATTGCCTACCGCGTGCATGTGGAGGTTGGCGACAAGGCGCGCTGTATCGCTGACGCGGCACGCTTACTGCGCTGCGACCGTATTGTGATCGGCACGGCGCGCAAAAGCGTGCTCGTGCGCGCCGTCGAGAATTCACTCACCAACCGGCTGCTCGACCACTGCTCAGTGCCGATCGAGGTGATCGTCGGCGCCCCGGCCGGCGTGCTCGCGCGGGTCGGCATCCCGGCCAGCTTGGGGGTTGGCATGGCTTTGTTATGGGTGAGCGGGCCATGAGCGCGCAGCGCCGTATCCCAGCGGCCCCGGTCGCTTCGGCCCTGTTGCCGCGCCGCTTGCTTGGCACTGTTCCACTACCCACAGTGACCGCCGGCGCCGGGGGTGGGCGACAGTGCTACACGCCGACGTTGCCAGCGACGCCCTACATTCCGCGCCACGGGTCTTTTTTTATTGATTCTTCCGCAATCTCTCTGCGCGAACCCTCCCATGAGAACCCGTGCCCGCACACGTCCGGATTTCGACGTCCAGCTTCTGGTGCTGGGATAGCTGCCTCTGGCGGCACCCTGGCTGCCCCTCCGAACGGAGCGCCAACATGAACGCCCCCAACCCGCTGCTCCGCGCGTATCCCCTCAACAGTGCCGAGGCCGCGGCACGGATCGTTGCGCTCGCGCTGATCGCCAACGGCCGCATAGAGACGGTCGAGACTGCGGCGCTTGACGCGCTCAAGGCCCGTGAACGGCTCGGCCTGACCCGGCAGCAGTGGCATGGCGTGATCCACGACCTGTGCGCGGACTTGCTGGGTCCGACCCGCTGCGGCAACAAAGTACGCATCCCAAGCGAACTGCTGGACCGCATGCTGGACGAAGTCGTCGACGACGGAATGCGGCGCCTCGTGCTGCGCCTGTGTACAGCCGTCGCTCAAGCCGACTGCCAGATCGACGATGGCGAGCGGTTCGTGCTGATGGCCGCGATCGATCGTTGGAGTCTGCATCCCGACGACCACGATCTGCTCGAACCCATGTTGTACGGCTCGGACTTCCAGGTGCATTCGCGCGCTCACCCTGAGACCACTGCTCCTCGAGAATGAAGATCGGACGAGAACCCATCGTGACATCCTGTCCCCAAGCGCCGCCGTATCGCGTGCGGATCCCATCTGCGCCGGTAGACCGCCGACATAGCAGCGCACCGGTTCTATTGGGCTCGCCCGACAGTGAAAAGGCACTCGCAAGCGCGGTTAGCTTGCAGTTTCGCCGCCCGCCGGCGGGGGCGATGTTCTTTGATGAAGGCATGCCAGGGCTGGCGCCGCTCCACGTCATGCCCACTGCCATTTTGAAATCCTACCGAACCTACGCCGACGGCGGTGAACGCGTGCTCGGCTATGGTCCTCTCCGCCTGGGCAGGTACGCGTCGGGGGCGGCAACACATGAGCCGGCGAGCGTAGCAGTCGAGTTCAGGCGCACTCGCTCCCTGTGGCGATGGTCGCACTGTACGTCGATCAACGGTCATTCGAGCGTCCAGATAAAGCTCGCGATGCGCCGACGCGCTATTGCACCGCTGGTAAGCGTAGAGCGCGAGACGGTGAGACGGCCCATCGCGGCGTTGGCAGCGCGCGGAGGCCCGGCAGTGACCGGTTGCCCCATGGACATCATCGGCGTCGCCGCGCTGCAGGGCGCGTGGCGTTCCCCCGTAACATCCCAACCCCCAGCGAAACGGAGCGCCGATGCTGCAAGGCTGCACCGCGTTCCCGCCTTGCCATGAACATAGACTCCTTCGCCACTGGCCCGATGTGGGCCGGTTTCATTGTCTTCGTGCTCGCGATGCTGGCGCTGGACCTGTTCGTCCTCGGCGGCAACAAGGCGCACCGGGTCTCCGTCAAGGAGGCCGGCAGTTGGGTAGCGGCCTGGGTCACGCTGGCCTTCACGTTTGCGGCGCTGATGTGGTGGTACCTGGACGCCAACGTTGGCCGCGAGATGGCCGACCGCAAGACGCTCGAGTTCATCACCGGCTACCTGATCGAACAGACGCTGTCAGTCGACAACATGTTCGTCTTCGTGATGATCTTCAGCTACTTCGCCGTGCCGCCGGAGTTACAGCGGCGCGTTCTGCTGTACGGGGTGCTGGGTGCGATCGTCATGCGCGCCGGCATGATCCTGGCCGGCGTCTGGCTGGTGAGCGAGTTCGCTTGGATCCTTTACGTGTTCGGTGTGTTCTTGATCGTGACCGGTATCAAAATGCTGGTTTTCGCCGATAAGCAGCCCGACCTGGAAAAGAACCCACTGCTGCGCTGGCTGCGCGCTCACATGCGCATCACGCCGGTGTTCCACGGCGAAAGGTTCTTCGTGCACATCAACGGTGTGCGCTGGGCCACCCCGATGTTTCTGGTGCTGATGATGATCGAGGTCAGCGATCTGGTGTTTGCCGTTGACAGCATCCCGGCCATCTTCGCGGTCACCACCGACCCGTTCATCGTCTTCACGTCCAACATCTTCGCCATCATGGGGTTGCGGGCGCTGTACTTCCTGCTCGCCGACATAGCCGAGCGATTTCACCTGCTCAAGTACGGCCTGGCGCTGGTCCTGGTCTTCATCGGTGGCAAGATGCTGGCGGCCCCCTGGTTCCACATGCCGGTGCAGTGGTCGCTGGCCATCGTCGGCTCGGTGATTCTGGTCTCCATTCTGCTCAGCCTCAAATTCTCTGCCCGTAAATCCGGCCGCCCTGCGACATGACAAACACCACGCCCACTGCGATCCCCGCCCCGGACCGAATGGCCCGTGACGAACACGGCCGCCTGGTGTACGCCAGTTGGGGCACAGCCCCGCAGGCTCATGCCGGCCGCTGGCTCGTCGCCGTTGACGGCTCGGAAGGATCCTTGCGCGCCGCATCGATGGCGGCGCGGCTGATTGCCGCTGAAGCGCGCGCCGAGGTCGACCTGGTGCACGTCCATCCCTGGCTGGTCAAGGAAGCTGCCGAGGCGGAGCTCGCGCGGCGCTGCTGGCACGCCTCCGCCGCCGCGCGCGCTCTCATGGATGAGATGGGCATTGCGTGGCGGCTGCACGCACGCATGGGAGATGCGGCCGAGGAGATCGACGCGTTGGCGCAGGAACTCGGCAGCCAGGGTATTGCCATCGGCTCGCACGGCTTGACTGCCGCCGAGTCGCTCTTGCTCGGCTCGGTAGCCTACAAGGTCGTGCACCTCGCCAAGGTGCCGGTACTGATCGTGCGCTGAACCGGCCCGGACTGATCGCCGCACGATGCCGCACTTCGAGCCCGTTATCCTGTTCTTCCTGCTGGGCGCGCTGGCCGGTTTTTTGCGTTCGGACCTGCGCATTCCAGGTGTCCTCTACGAGTCGTTGAGCATCTTCTTGCTGCTGGCCATCGGCCTGAAGGGCGGGGTGGAACTGGCGCGCTACCCGCTTGCCACCGTCGCGCTTCCCGCGCTGGTGGTGGTCGCCGTAGGGGCGCTGATCCCGCTGGTGGCTTACCCGGTGCTGCGCCGCTTCGGCCGTTTGCCGCGAGCCGATGCGGGGTCGATCGCCGGCCACTACGGATCGGTGAGCGTGGTCACTTTCGCGGTTGGAACAACCTACCTGGCTCGCCTCGGCCATGAGGGCGAAGGTTACATGACGGTGATGCTCGTGCTGCTTGAGTTCCCGGCGCTGGTGATCGGCGTCCTGCTGGCACGGCGCGGCGAGCCCGGCACACCTTGGGGAAAGGTGCTTCATGAGGTGCTCGCTGGCAAGAGCATCGTGCTGCTGTTGGGAGGACTGGCCATCGGCTGGTTCGCAGGCCCCGGCGGCATC
>CBDIHL010000004.1:0-19099 GCA_965279125.1 Dinoroseobacter sp. | reverse complement strand
ACCACGCGCCGTTCCTGATCGACCAGATACTGGCCATCTGCGATTACGAGGGCATCCCGCCACAGATGAACCCCGACCTGATCGACCGCGCCTGGGCCAACCTCTATGTGGAGGAATCAGATTTCGCGCATTGAGCGCGCATCGATTTCCGCTATCTGGAAGGGCATGACGCAGCCCCTGCCCGCCCCATTTGCCAACTGGTTCGCAACACGCGGCTGGGATCTGCATCCACATCAAGCAGATATGCTCGCGCGCGCCGCAGATCCCGCATTGCTGCTGATCGCGCCCACCGGCGGCGGCAAGACCTTGGCGGGGTTTCTGCCGTCGCTTTTGGAGCTCGCCAATGGGACCCATAAGGGTCTGCACACGCTCTATGTCTCGCCGCTCAAGGCGCTGGCGGCGGATATCAAACGCAACCTACGAACCCCGGTCGAGGATATGGCCCTGCCCATTCGGATCGAAGACCGAACTGGCGATACAACGCAAACCCAGCGCAAACGCCAGCGTGCCGACCCGCCGCATATTCTGCTGACCACGCCGGAATCCCTTGCGCTGCTGCTGAGCTATGAGGAGGCGCCGCGCATCTTTGCGGGATTGCGGCGCGTGGTGGTCGACGAAATTCATGCCCTCGCCGAAAGCAAGCGCGGCGATCAATTGATGCTGGGTCTTGCGCGGCTGTCTACATTGGTGCCGGGCGTCCGCCGGGTCGGCTTGTCGGCCACGGTCGAAGACCCGGGCAGCATCGCGCGCTTTCTTGCGCGCCACCCCGATCCTTGCACTATTCTGAACGCCGATCCCGGGCCGGATCCTGATATCGCGATGCTGCACACCGCAGCCGCCCCGCCCTGGGCCGGAGGCGGGGCCAAGCACGCCATTCCCGAAGTGATGGAGGAAATTCGCAAGCATCGAACCACGCTGGTCTTTCACAATACCCGCGCGCAGGCCGAGCTGTTTTTTCACAACCTCTGGCTTGCCAATGATGACCAACTGCCCATTGGGATACATCACGGAAGCCTTGACCGGGTTCAGCGCGAGCGGGTCGAAGCGGCGATGGCCGCGGGGGACTTGCGCGCGATTGTGTGCACGGGGAGCCTTGATCTGGGGATCGATTGGGGGGACGTGGATCTGGTGATCCAGATCGGCGCGCCCAAGAACGTCAAGCGCCTCGTCCAGCGGATCGGGCGCGCCAACCACCGCTATAATGCGCCCTCCAAGGCCCTGCTCGTGCCTGCCAATCGGTTCGAAATCGTCGAATGTCACGCCGCGCTCGAGGCCGTCAAAGCCCATGACCTGGATGGCGAGCCGCGTGGGAACGGTCCCCGCGATGTCCTGTGCCAACATATCCTCGCCACGGCCGCATCCGGTCCCTTTGATGCCGACGCGCTTTATACCGAGGTGTGCAGCGCTGGCAGTTATGCCGATCTCAGCCGCGCAAACTTCGACGCCTGTTTGGAGTTCTGTGCCACCGGGGGCTACGCCCTGCGCGCCTATGATCGCTGGAAGCGCCTTCAGCAACGATCCGATGGCTTGTGGCAATTGCGCGATCCTCGCAGTGCGGTGACGATTCGCATGAATATGGGCACGATCATCGACATCGAGACGCTCAAAGTGCGATTGAAGAACAGTCGGGGCGGCATGCCCCTCGGCGAGATCGAGGAAAGCTTCGCCGCGACCCTGACGCCCGGGGACACCTTTCTAATTGGCGGACAGATCGTGCGCTATGAAGGATTGCGCGAAATGACCGTTGAGGTGTCGCGCCGCGCGGACCGCTCACCGAAGATCGCTACGTTCAACGGCACAAAGTTCGCCACCTCAACGCAGCTCAGCCAGCGTGTGCTGCGCATGTTTCGCCAAGACGACTGGCCGGAACTGCCCGATCACACCCGCGATTGGCTTCATTTGCAGCGCAAGGTCTCGCAACTGCCGCGCGCGGATCGGTTGTTGATCGAAACGTTTCCCCATAACGGGCGCGAGCATCTGTGCCTCTATGGTTTTGCGGGCCACAACGCGCAGCAAACGCTCGGCCTCCTGGTCACCGGCCGGATGGAGGAGGCCGGTCTTGACCCGGTAGGCTTCGTTGCGACAGATTATGCGACCCTCATCTGGGGCCTACAACCTGTGACGGACCCTGCCCCGTTGGTCGCCTCAGACGGCTTGCGCGCAGCATTTGATCAGTGGCTGTCTGGCAATGCAGTGATGAAACGCACATTCCGGGCCGCTGCGACCATCGCCGGGTTGATTGAGCGGAACACACGCGGTGGCCGCAAATCCGGGCGGCAAGCGACATTTTCGTCCGATATTTTGTATGACACCTTGCTGAAATACGACCCCGACCATGTGCTGTTGAAAATCACGCGCGAAGAAGCGCTGCGCGGCCTCGTCGATTTCGGGCGCATCGATGAGATGCTGAAGCGCACGGAGGGACGGGTCGACCATGTGGCTTGCACCCGCCTGACCCCCTTATCGGCCCCGATGTTTATCGAGATCGGGCGCGTGCCAATCAAGGGCCAAGCGCAGGAGCGGATGCTCGCCGAAGCGGCAGAAGCTTTGCTCAACGATGCGGGGCTTGCGGGACTTTAGACTTGCAGCGCGCGCGAATTAGCGTTTGGTCCAAACCATGAACACCTGCGACCTTCTTTTCTGTGGAATGCCCTTCAAAGCCCTCGGGTCCGGCGCGCTTTGGAACCCGGATGCGCGGGTGCTCGTGGTGTCCGACCTGCATCTGGGAAAGTCCGACCGTATCGCGCGACGCAGCGGGGCCATGTTGCCGCCCTATGAGACCTTCGAGACACTACAAAAACTGGCGCGCGACATTGCGCAGACGACCCCGCGCACCGTCATTAGCTTGGGCGATAGCTTTGATGACAATCGCGGGGTGGACGGCCTTTTGGATCAAGATCGCATGGCAATTGAAGGGCTTACAGCCAAGCAGGATTGGATCTGGATCAGCGGCAATCATGACCCGGCACCAATAGGCTTGGGGGGACGCAGCGCGGATGACGTGACCATGGGGGCAGTTGTCTTCAGGCATATCGCGTCGGATAATTTGGGTGGATCGGGTGAAATATCAGGACATTTTCATCCCAAGCTAAGGCTTCAAACCCGCGCTGGTCTGATCTCGCGCCCTGCCTTCATCTGGGACGAGAACCGCCTGATCCTACCGGCATATGGGGCCTATACGGGCGGGCTTGAGGTGACGCATCCACAGATCAGCCGCCTATTTGATCAAGGGGCGGCGATGGCCATTCTCACCGGATCTAGGCCGATTTGCGTTCCGGCCTTTGCTGCTGCGTCGACAGCACATCACCATCGTCCGCCAGCAGTCCAGCGGCCTCCACATCAGCACGATAATTCCGACTGACTGGAACTTTTGATCCGTCACGCAAGACCAAGATTACCTTACCCCCTTCAAACTCATGTTCCGCAACAGCACTTGTTGCAACCCAATGCGAGCGATGCACCTGAAGGCCCTGAATACAATCAACTTCCGCAATGGCATCCCCAAACCGCATGCGCAGTTTCTCGGTCCCCCCAAGCAAGTGGACATGGACGAAATGATCTTGCACGGACAAGCGCAACAAATCCTCTCCCAATTCATCGGACAAACGCTCGAACAGACGCGGACGCTCGGGTTCTGGAGCCACGACGATATCCACGCGCGCCTTCTCCTCGCGCGCGACCGCGTTGATTAACTTGTGAACCAGGAAAATCATCGGATTAACGGTCAACGGCACGCTCGCGACGACGACATACATTTTCCAGATCGGCATCGTTTCATTCGCCTGAATACCCAGAACAAGCATGTTCATCACAACAATACAGGGTGTAAACACGAGTGTGAAAATCGTCGTGGTGGTTAAGGCCCTGTGCCAAAAGCCATAATCCTTGAGCCAAATCGTGACATACCACCGGATCGCAAGGGACATAACGATAGAGACACCAATAAGTGTGTACCAATAGATCGCGCGCTCGATCATTGTCATCGACAGATAGGTGCCGAAGGGTCCGGTCAACGTTGTCAGCGTCCCAGCTGCGACAAAGGCAAATAGAGCAATCGGTGACAGTATATAACGGACGAGCTGGTGCATGTATTTTGAATTCAGCCCCTTGGTCAGTCCCAGCTCGCACTTAAGGCAATAGCCTTTCCAAGCTATTACCACTTATATGCGGCATTCTCGACATTACCAGCTAACTCTCAGTCTGGGAACGAAAGTTTCCCCTGACACAGAATAAAGTTCTGTCTCTAAGTCTGCCGTGAGCCGTCGAATACTGGGACCTGATTTGAGCCTACACCGTCAAGCCTGTGGGCTCGGCCAAGCCATTGGCACGGCAGCATGCGGTGACGGTGTTGGCCAGCAAGCAGGCAATTGTCATCGGGCCGACACCACCGGGCACGGGCGTGATGGCACCTGCGACCTCCATGGCCTGCGCGAAGTCGACATCGCCCAAAAGCTTGGATTTACCGGGTTTTTCGGGATGGGGGATGCGGGTGATGCCCACATCGATGACCGTCGCACCGGGCTTGATCCAATCGCCTTTTACCATCTCGGCGCGACCCACCGCAGCAACAAGAATATCGGCGCGGCGGCACACCTCGGCCAGATCGGCGGTGCGGGAATGGGCGATGGTGACGGTGCAGTTTTCCTGCAAAAGCAGCTGGCCCATCGGCTTGCCGAAGAGGTTTGAGCGGCCGATGACAACAGCCTCTTTGCCGGACATATTGCCGAGCTGATCGCGCAAAAGCATCAGGCAACCGAGCGGCGTGCACGACACAAGCCCCGTCTCGCCACTGGCCAAAAGCCCTGCATTAACAACGCTTAAGCCATCAACATCCTTGGCCGGATCAATGCGCGCCACAACGGCGCGTTCGTTCAAGTGGTCCGGAACAGGGAACTGGCACAGGATGCCGTGCACGGTCGGATCGGCATTGAGTTGGTCGATCAGCGCGAAGAGATCCGCCTCGCTAGTGTCGGCAGGCAGCTTGTGTTCGAACGAGGCCATACCAACCTCGACCGTCTGTTTGTGCTTGGCCGCGACGTAGACCTCGCTGGCGGGATCTGCGCCCACGAGCACCACCGCAAGCCCCGGTGTGATGGCATGATCGGCCTTCAGGCGTGTTACATGCTCGGCCACTTGACCGCGCAATTTGGCAGCAAAGGCTTTGCCGTCGATGATGGTTGCGGTCATGAAATGGCCCTCCGAATGAGGCTGTGTTGACAGTTTGTGAACCTACAAGCCGGGCATGTTGACAGTTTGTGAACCTGCCCGGCGCGATGTTGATAGAATGTGAACCTGGCTAGAACAGCCCCTCGACCAAGCCTTCGTCGTTGATGCGGATCGTCTCGGCAGCCGGTTTGCGCGGCAGGCCTGGCATCGTCATGATCTCGCCGCAGATCGCGACCACGAACCCGGCCCCTGCCGACAGACGCACTTCGCGCACCGGAATGTCGAACCCGGTTGGTGCACCGCGCTGGGTCGGATCGGTGGAGAAGGTGTATTGGGTCTTGGCCATGCAGACGGGCAGGTTGCCGTAGCCTTGGGCTTCCCACTCGGCCAACTGGTTGCGGATCTTGGCATCCATCACGGCCCCGTCCGAGCGGTAGATCTTGGTCGCGACGGTGTTGATCTTGTCCGCAAGGCTCATGTCGTCGGGATAGATAGGCGCGAACTCGGAGACACCGCTATCGGCCAGCTCGGCGACGCGGGTTGCAAGCTCGGTAATGCCTGCGCCGCCATCGGCCCAGTGCTTGCAAAGATACGCCTCGGCCCCTTGGCTTTCGACGAAAGCTTGGACGGCAGCCACCTCGGCGTCGGTATCGGTGTAGAAATGGTTAATCGCCACAACGACCGGCACACCGAAGCTTTTGATGTTCTCGATATGACGCGCGAGGTTTGCACCGCCTGCGGTGACGGCAGCGGTGTCTTCGGTCCCGAGATCGTCTTTCTTGACGCCGCCGTTCATCTTCAGCGCTCGGATCGTGGCGACCAGCACCACCGCATCGGGCGCGAGGCCTGCTTTGCGGCACTTGATGTTCATGAACTTCTCGGCCCCGAGGTCCGCGCCGAAGCCCGCTTCGGTCACGACGTAGTCGGCCAGCTTCAAAGCGGTCTTGGTCGCGATGACCGAGTTACACCCGTGCGCGATATTGGCGAACGGACCGCCATGCACGAAGGCCGGGTTGTTTTCCAGCGTCTGGACGAGGTTCGGCTGCATCGCATCGCGCAGCAGAACCGTCATCGCGCCATCGGCCTGAATATCGCGGCAATAGATCGGAGATTTGTCGCGGCGGTAGGCGACGATCATGTCGCCGAGGCGTTTCTGAAGATCGGCCAAGTCGTTGGAGAGGCACAGGATTGCCATCACCTCGGACGCGACGGTAATGTCGAAGCCGGTCTGGCGCGGGAAGCCATTGGCCACACCGCCCATGGAGGTCATCGTGTCGCGCAACGCGCGGTCGTTCATGTCGAGCACACGCCGCCAGGTGACGCGGCGTTGGTCGATCTCAAGCGCATTGCCCCAGTAGATGTGGTTGTCGATCATAGCTGAAAGCAGGTTATGCGCAGAGGTGATCGCGTGGAAATCGCCGGTGAAGTGGAGGTTCATCTCCTCCATCGGGACCACCTGAGCGTAACCGCCGCCTGCTGCACCGCCCTTCATGCCGAAGTTCGGACCGAGCGAGGCTTCGCGGATACAGATCGCCGCGTTCTTGCCGATCTTGTTAAGACCATCGCCGAGACCCACGGTCGTGGTGGTCTTGCCCTCGCCCGCAGGCGTCGGGTTGATCGCGGTCACGAGAATCAGCTTGCCGTTCTTGCGATCCGAGAGGCCTTCGATGAAGTCTTGGCCGACCTTGGCCTTGTCGTGGCCATAGGGCAGCAAGTGCTCGGTCGGAATGCCAAGCTTTGCCCCGATGTCTTGGATCGGCTTTTTGTTGGCCTCGCGGGCAATCTGGATGTCTGTCTTAACGCTCATGGGTGTGATCCTTCGCTGGCGCGGCCTCCCTTGGTCCGCGCGGTCTACAAAGGCATACCGTTCGGGCGCGCGTCTGACAGGGGGGATTGCGACATCTCAAGGGTTTTGAGCGGCGCTTGCGGTGGCCATCGGCGCGTATCGGAAACAGGCGCTGCTTATGTAGAGCGCTTCTTTTTCGGCAGCTTTCCTTCAGCCTTGGCGAGATCTTTCAACGCCGCCTCCAACCGTGCATTGGTCGCAACAAGCTTGCTTTGGACGTTGCCCGCAAAGGAAAACTCTAACTGGGCCAACAGATCGCCGTTCGATTTGGTCATCGCTTTCAGCGCGTCAGACGAGATGGAGAAATACTCCGTCGGTTGGTTCATCACGACTGTGGCGCTGGCGGGACCTTTGCGCATACAGGCCAACTCGCCGATGAGCTCGCCGGTGCCGATATCCGCGATCCGTTGCCCGCCCACGAGGATATCGACCCCACCCTCGTAGATATAGCGCAGATTGGTGACCGGCTCGCCTTGAGTGGTCAGGGTGTCGCCTTCCGTGCCGCTCAGCCACGCCCCTTGGCTGAGCACCTTGCGCATGTCCCGGCGCGAGAGCAGCGGAAAGCGCTGGTGGTAGATCGCAGCTTCGCGCGGATCGAAACTAAGCTCGCGGCGGTGCAGATACACGCGGGTCATCCCGATGATTGAGAAAGCGCCAAAAGACAAAGAGATTAAAGCCGACCAAACATTCCAAGCCGTTAACAGCGACACCGCCACAAAGCTGGCCCCGAGGAGATTCATCAGGGGATAGAGATAGCCGTTTCCGCGGAGAATTCCCATTTGCAACAGTGCATAGGACAGCACGTAGCTGAGGACGCCCAGTGCGCCGATGACCTCAACTAAGAAATTTGGCTGCATTCAACGCGCTCCCCGCGGGGAAGGTGCTCCGAAATCATGATTCTCGTAAAGAGATTTCTTCACCCAAGCCTGCACCTTGCCATCCGCGTTGGCTGGGCACGTGCAACCGCAGGGTGTCGCCGACCGCGATGAGGCCTTCGCGTTCAACCCACGCCGTGACCCCGCGCTTGCCTTTGGCGGCTGTTTTGAAGGCTTTGCCATGCCCCGGTGCGTCTTCGTCAATGACGGGCGCGGGCAGATGGCAGGGCTGGTTTTCCATGTCGATCACAAGCGTGGCACCAGAGGGCGCTTGCAGCCGCGACGAGGGGGGCAGATGGGTGAAATCGGAGATGCCTTTGATGACGAGGGATGCGCCGACCCATGCGGGGTTCATCGCCTCGACCCCGATTTTGTCGGCGATTTCTGCGAGTTCCTCTGCGGACACGATCGACAACTGCCGCACATTGCGGATGGTCGTGTTGCGCGGATGCTGGCTGATGACGCGGCTGCACGAGAGGCGGGTTTCGCCACCATGCGCCTCGCCTGCGATGCCCCCGAATGTCAGCTCGGCCTCTGCCAAAGCGACCGAACGCAGGCTGGCCGCGCGGTCCGGCACATGGCCGAGATAGGTGACGGTGGCGTAATGGTCTGTGGGCACGAGGGCGGGCATCGGCTTCTCCGTCGGAATTGTGTCTGCCGACATTGGAGCCGACATGCCCCGCCCGCAATCCCAAACCTGCCATGAATGCGACAACGGCGGGGTGGCAGCTGGACGCGCATTCACTCTACCCCTGATTGAATCCCTAACTTTATGGGAGACCGTCTATATGTGGGCCTCATTTCATCGGAAAATGGCGGTTTCCACCATATCTAGACCCCTCCCTAACATTATTAGGCGTGTAAAGGTTTTGGTAAGGTTTGATTGAGGCAGAAAGGGCAGATTTCACGCCTCAAGACGCAAAACGCCCCGGCGCGAAACCGGGGCGTTTTGGTGTCTATTAAGATGGCTAAGCAGTGTGCCTTAGGCGGAAGGCTCAGGCTCCATCCCGCCATCGGCATCCGGCTTGCGCTTCGGCTTGGTCTTCGGGATGGCCGTCAGCGACGGCGTATTGCCCTCTGGCGGTGTATCATCCTCGTCATCACCGCGATTGAGCGCCTCGCCATTCATCACCTTGACGATCTCGGCCCCGGTCAGGGTTTCGTACTCCAAGAGGCCTTGGGCGAGGTTTTCCCACTCTTCGCGCTTTTCGGTCAGAATGCGCTTGGCGGTCTCGTAGCCCGTATCGACCAGCTCTTTCACCTTCTGGTCGATAATCTTCTGGGTTTCCTGGCTGTGGCTGCTGCCCCTACCGTAGTTGCCCAAGTAAGACTGCTGCTCGTTGGCGTAATCCACATGGCCCAGCTCTTCGGCAAACCCGAATTGCGTGACCATCGCACGGGCAATTTTCGAGACCTGCTGGATGTCCGAGGTCGCCCCGGAGGTCACGTTTTCCGCTCCAAATTTCAGCTCTTCAGCCACCTTACCGCCCATCGCCATCGCGATTTTGGAAGTATATTTGGTGCGCGTCACCGACAGCTGATCCCGCTCAGGCAAGCTCATCACCAAACCCAGCGCGCGACCGCGTGGGATGATCGTGGCTTTGTGGATCGGATCATGCTGCGGCACGTTCAGACCGACCACGGCATGGCCCGCCTCGTGATAGGCCGTCAGCGCCTTTTCGTCCTCGGTCATAACCATGGACCGCCGCTCGGCCCCCATCATGACCTTGTCTTTCGCCCGTTCGAAATCGTCCATCGTCACGAAACGACGCCCGATCCGAGCGGCCATCAGGGCGCTCTCGTTCACAAGGTTCGCCAGATCGGCACCGGAGAACCCGGGTGTTCCGCGCGCGATAATGCGCAGATCGACATCCGGCCCCAGCGGCACCTTGCGGGCATGGACACCGAGGATCTTCTCGCGGCCTTTGATATCGGGGTTTGGCACCTGCACCTGACGGTCGAAGCGGCCCGGACGCAGAAGTGCCGGGTCCAGAACGTCAGGACGGTTGGTCGCGGCGACGATGATGATGCCTTCGTTGGCCTCGAAACCGTCCATCTCGACCAGAAGCTGGTTCAGGGTTTGCTCGCGCTCGTCATTGCCACCGCCATAGCCAGCGCCACGGGAGCGACCGACCGCGTCGATCTCGTCGATAAACACGATACAAGGCGCGTTCTTTTTCGCCTGCTCGAACATGTCGCGCACACGGCTGGCACCCACACCGACGAACATCTCGACAAAGTCCGAGCCGGAGATGGTGAAGAAGGGCACACCTGCCTCGCCCGCAATTGCGCGCGCCAGAAGCGTTTTACCGGTACCAGGAGGGCCCACAAGCAAAGCACCCTTGGGGATCTTGCCACCAAGGCGCGAGAATTTCTGCGGATTGCGCAGGAATTCGACGATCTCTTCAAGCTCGTCTTTCGCTTCGTCGATGCCCGCAACCTCGTCGAAGGTCACGCGGCCATGCTTTTCGGTCAGCAGCTTGGCCTTCGATTTGCCGAAGCCCATCGCGCCGCCTTTGCCGCCGCCTTGCATGCGGTTCATGAAGAAAATCCAGATACCGATCAGGATCAGGAACGGCAGCAGCGTGCCGATATAGGCGAGGATGCCGGATTGATCCTGCGCGCGTGCCTCAAACGGCACATCATTGGTCAAGAGCTTATCGGCCACATCAACGCCTTCGGGGCGGATCGTGGTGAATTGCTGGCCACCTTCGGCGCGGATCAAGACGCGCTCGCCATCCAGAACGACGCTATCAACAGAGCCGCCTTCGACCCGTTCGATAAACTCGGAATAACTGATGGAAGTCGATTGCGAGGCCGTCTGGCCCCCACTGAAGAGGTTGAACAGCGCAAGGATCAGCAGGAACAGGACGACCCAGAACGCGACGTTTCTCATATTGCCCAAGGGAGGCACTCCTTAAACGAAAGGTAGGACCGCATACGGGGCGCATGCAGCGTTGTGTCATAAGATAGACACGTGTGCGCTCAGTTCAACGCGATATTAGAGATTGCTTAAGAGTTATGCGTAAACATCGCCGGATTGGGGCGGTGTTCTTCAACATAGAGCGCACCGTAGCGCGTTCGGAAACAACCTTTAAGCTGCGCGCCATCGAATACGGCAGGGGTGACGGCAAGGGCCGCGCGCGGAATGCCATCGGGACGTTCGGGCAGTTGTGCGATCCCCTCCTCGCCCAACGCCCGGATTGTGAGGCCGCGAATGTCCGGTCCGTAGCACAGAAACCGTGTGTCCCAGCATTGGCCGGGTCCAGCGGGGGTTTGGTGCGTGGCGATGGCATTATACTCGCGGATCACCCAGATCGTGGCTTTGCGCACCAACACATGGCCGCCATGCAAAACCCCGTCGCCGCCCGAAAGCGCCCGGTCGAGCAGGTCTTCAAGGGCGCTGGCCCTTGGGCGGTACGGATTGGACGCGACCATCTGGAGGGCGCGGGCGAGAAGGCGCAGCTGCGTGTCACGCTCGATCCGCTCGAATGCGTCGCGGTGGAATTGGACGTCGTAGCGGGCCGTGCGGACGCATTGCTGTGCAGCCCCGCGCGCACGTGCCTCAAGCGCGTCGCGGGCACGGGCCATGCGGGTTGCCGTGTCAGCCAAGGATTGCGGCGTCAGGCCGAGGGGCGCCAGCGTCCCGAGGGCTTTGCGGGCTTTCACACGGTCATAGGTCGCGTCCTCGTTGGTGGGATCCTCAACGTAAGGAATGTGCAGGACCTTGAGGTAATGGCGCAGTTCGGCCCGCGAGGTGGTCAACAGCGGGCGCAGAAGGGTCCAGACGGCAAGGCGCGTGTTGGGCTTTGGCGGCGCGTTCGGAATGTCTGGCATGGCGACACGCTGTGTCGCGGGTTGGATCATCTGGCGGGGTTTCATCCCCGACAGACCCTCAACGCCGCTGCCGCGCGCCAGGCGCATAAGCAGCGTTTCGGCTTGGTCGTCCTGGGTATGGGCAAAGAGGATATGTTGGAGGCCGCCACGCCAGCGGTTCAGCAGGTCGCGACGCGCTTCGCGCGCGGCCGCTTGCAGGTTGCCGGTGCCATCCCAGTCTTGCCAATGCAGGGTGCTGTGGGGGATTTGCATCTCGGCGCAGGTGGTGGCGACCAGCTTGGCCTCGGACACGCTTTCAGGCCGCAACCCGTGATCCACGGTCGCGACCCAAAGCCGGATGCCCATGACCCGCGCCCAATTAGCCGCCAAATGCAGCATCGCCATGGAATCCCCGCCGCCTGACACGGCCAGACCGATATCTTCAGGGAAATCGGGCCCGAGGAGCGCGCCCATCTCTTCGGCGAAGCGCCGGTTTAGATCGACGCCAGCGCCTTTAGGGGCAGGCAAGCTCAGCCCGTGCGGTTGCGGCTGTTCCGGCTGCGGCAGAGCTTGGGAAGCGCACGCCGACTTCGTTCAACGTCAAGCACGCCTCATCCCGTTGACCGATCCGTTCCAGCGACACGCCCAGCTTGTAGAGAGCGTCTGGCGAGCGGGTTCCGTTCGGATCACCCGAAAAGCTGTCGAGATAAGCACGCGCGGCGGTGGACCAGTTGCCTTGGCGGCCCTCGGCCTCGCCGCGCAGGTAATGCGCCTCAGCCGACAGCGCACCACCGGGATAGGTCTGGGTGTAGGCTTGGAACGCGGCTGCGGCCTCAGCCGTGCGGCCCTCGTCGAGCAATGCGCGCGCGCGGTCGAAATCGCCCTGCTCTCCCACGGCCAATTGCGGGCCAGTGGTGGTGGGTGCGGGTGTGGGCAAGGTGGTGGCAGTGCCGCCGCCGAGCGTCGTGGTCTCGGACAATTGGCTCAGATCGCCGCCTTCCAGTTCGACCAGCCGGAACTCCAGATCGCCAATGCGGTTGGTGCCGTCGCTGACGATCCGGTTGACGCGCAGATCGAGCGCCTCGGTCTGGGCGGTCAGGCGTTGCAGCTCCGCCTCGATGGCGTTCACGCGACCGAGGATGTCGGCGGGCAGGTTCAGCGCCGTGGGGCTGCCGGTGGTGGACAGCTCACGCTTCATCGACTGGATATCAGCGAAAAGCACCGTCAGCTCTTGCCGGATATCCGCCAGCGTTTGGCTGCGATCTTGCGCAACCACGGGCGATGCAACGCTGAGCGCTGCCGCCAAGATCCAGGCGGCGCGGATCACGATCCGGCTGCCGCTTGCAGCACGGTTACAGCGCGGCGGTTCTGGGCATAGCAGGCCTCGGACGAGCAAATCTCGATCGGGCGCTCTTTGCCGAAGGTGACGGTGCGCAGGCGGTTCGGTGCGACGCCTCGGCTGACGAGATAGTCGCGAGCAGCTGTGGCGCGACGTGCGCCCAGCGCGAGGTTGTATTCGCGCGTGCCCTGCTCGTCGGCATGGCCTTCGATGATCGCGGTGAAGCCTGCGTTCTGCGTGAGCCAGGTGGCTTGCGCTGCAAGCGCCGTTTGGGCCTGCGCTGTCAGGGTGTGCTGATCGACCGGGAAGAGCACGCGGTCCCCAACGGCGGTCTGGAAATAGCCAGCGGAGGCCGGATCCCCGGCGGCTGCATTGGTTGGGCCTTGCGGTGAGCCGTTGGGAAAGATTCCGCCTTGCGAACAGGCCCCGAGGACCATAACGCCGATGACGGCCAGTGTCGTGCGAATGCGGGACATCTTGATATTCCTTTTCCTGCCACCCCCGGTCTTGCGCCGGGATTGTTGCCTACTTGGATACAGTCATACCATGAACCCTCGCCCACGAAAATGGGCAAGGCAGCGCCAATATGGGGGGAATTCCGCCGATCCTACGGCAAGAGCGGTGACCATGCCGGATCGGACGCCGGACCGGGCGTGGGCACGGGACGCAGGTTTCGCCCCGAGATATCAACAGAATAGAGCGAAGCCGCGCCTGACGCCCCCGCCGTTTCACGGGTGAACATGATCACGCGGCCATTGGGCGACCAGCTTGGCCCCTCATCGAGGAACGAAGATGTGAGCAACCGCTCTTCCGTGCCATCGACGCGCATCACACCGATATGGAACCGGCCCTGGTTCTGCTTGGTAAACGCGATCAGATCGCCACGCGGAGACCAAACGGGCGTGCCATAGCGCCCCTCGCCGCGACTGATGCGCTGTGCGGCACCGCCATTCGCGCTCATGATATAAAGCTGCTGCGTGCCCGAGCGGTCGCTCTCGAACACGATGCGGCTGCCATCAGGCGAGAAGCTGGGCGCAGTCTCGATCGCCGGGGTGTTGGTCAGTTGCACCGGCGCACCACCACCGACCGAGCGCCGGAAGATATCCGTATTGCCCCCGGTCGACGACGAATAGACCACCGTTTGACCATCTGGGCCAAAGCGCGGGGCAAATGTCATCTCGTTGGGATTGGTCGGCAAAGCGGTTTGCGTCACGCGCCCCACATCGAGCACGTTGATCTGAGGAAATCCGGTCGCATAGGAGGTGTAAAGCACCCGGTCACCATTGGGCGAAAAGCGCGGGGCCAGCACAATCGCACCACCATCGGTCAGGAACTGCACGTTTGCACCGTCGTAATCCATGATCGCGAGGCGCTTGGTCCTTTGGTTTTTCGGCCCGCTTTCAGACACGAACACCACGCGGCTGTCGAAATAACCGCCCTCGCCGGTGATCCGCGCATAGACCGCATCGGCCACTTTATGACCCATCCGCCGCCACGTACTTTGGGTCGCGGCAAATTGCAGGCCTTGGCCGAGCGGGGCTTCGGAAAAAACATCAAACAGGCGGAACTTGACCACGAGGCGACCATCGGAGGCGACGGAGACCGACCCTGTGACCAGCGCTTGGGCGTTGATGGTCTTCCAGTCGGAATACTGCACGGGCGAGTTGAAGCTGGTGATCTGGCTGATGAACGCATTGGACGGGATCGCGCGGAACAGGCCTGAGCCGACCAAATCATTGCGCACCACCTCGGCGATGTCGCGGGCGAATTGGGCGGCGGCGGGGGTTTCGGCGATGAAATCCGGCACGGCAACCGGCATCGGCTCGATCACGCCCTCGGTGATTTCGATCCGCAAGGGGCCGGGGGATTGGGCGGCGGCGGGGCCGGCAAGGCCGAGCGCCAGACCGAGAAGCACTAGAAATCGGGTCACGGAAAACAGGGAGGTCATCGGAAACGCATCCTCTCGGGGTTAAATATCATCTCGATCGTCTGCCAATGGGCGTACTTATCCTCTGGCAGACCGTATCCTTGCAACCCGCAACGAATAATCGCACGGCGGGCTGTCTCGAAAGCTTGGTTCACGGCGGCATCGGACCCGCCCTCGGAACTGACAAGCCGGATGGAGCTTTGCACAGGCTTGGCGTCGCGGGTCATCTCGACCGACACGATGACGGTCGTGCGGGTGGCCTCGGAGCTGAGCGAGCCGACATTCCAGCAGCGCTGTACAGAGACACGCAGCGCATCTTCCTCGCTACTGTTCAAAGGCGGACCAATGGGGGCGGGCGCGGTTTGCGTGGCCTCCTCCACCGCCTGAGCCACCGCCGTCGACAACGGATCGGGCGTTTGCTCAGACGGCTGCGGCGTCGGGCGATCTGGTCGGCGCGCGGGCCGCGCACTGGTTGTGGGCGCGAGTTTCGGACCTTCGGGCACGATCTGGGTCGCGGCCTCTTCGGGGGCTTCGGCCTGTTGCGGCTCCTCCGAGGTGATCTCGGCGGCGTCGGGGTTTGGCGTTGTCGCCTCCTGCGGCGTATCGGCGGGGGCCGCGTCTTCCGGCGGCGCGGGCGCGGGTGTGGGCGCGATGCGCGGTGCGGGCGATGGCGGCGGCGCAGGCGGGGTGGGCACCGCGTCAGGCGCTTCGGGGGCCTCTAGCACGGCCAATTCCGGCGGCGGCTCCACCGGATCGGGCGTGGGCGGGTCCAGCAAAACGGGCGGCGGCGTCGGGGTCAGGGGCGTTATGTCTTCGAGCAGATCGGGCGCGATGGCGGCGAAGGCATCCAGTTCGGCCGCGGTGATCAGCGTGACCTCGGTCACCTCGGGCGGCGGGTCTTGATCGGGCGCAAACAAGTAACCCCCGATGATCGCCCACGCGATCAGTCCGGCATGACCGACAGAGGAAATGACAAGACCGGTTTGCATCGCCGCGCCCTAGTTCTCGCCGTCCGACAGCGTGCCATCAAGGCGCGGCCCGCCCGTATCCGTCACGAGGCCAATGTTGCGAAAGCCACCGGCGTTGAGCGCGCCCATGACCTGCATGACCGTCTCGTAGGGGATGGAGCCGTCGGCGCGCAGGAAAATCCGGTCGCTGGAGCGCTCTGCGGCGACGGCTTGCAGCTGCGGGATCAGGCCAGAGGCGTTGACCTCGGTGGTCTGGATCAGGATGCGCGCGTCTTCGGTCAACGTGATGGTGAGGGGTTCTTCATCCGTTTCCGGCAACGCCTCGGCGGCGGTTTCGGGCAATTGCACCGGCACGCCCACGGTCAGGAGGGGGGCCGCGACCATGAAGATGATCAGCAGCACCAGCATCACGTCGACGAAAGGCGTGACATTGATCTCGGCCATCGGCTTGGCGCGCCCGCCGCGCCGCCTGCGTCGCTTGCCGCAGCCGCTGTCGGATTTCGCGATTGTCGCGCCCATGGCCTAGGCCTCCAACTGGCGCGAAAGGATGGTCGAGAACTCGTCCGCGAAGGCCTCGTAACCGCTGGTGATGGCGTCGGAATCCGCACTCAGCTTGTTGTAGAAGACAACCGCTGGGATCGCGGCGAGCAGGCCGAGACCTGTGGCCAGCAACGCCTCGGCGATACCGGGGGCGACGACGGCGAGGTTGGTGTTCTGGGCAATCGCGATCTGCTCGAACGCGTGCTTGATGCCCCAGACGGTGCCGAAAAGGCCGATGAAGGGCGCAGTGGCACCTGTGGTGGCGAGGAAACTGAGGCTGCTGGACAGCGCATCGGAATGCCGCGCAATCGACAGATCCATCACGCGGTCAATCCGCTGGCCTGCATTGGGGATCATCGCGCCGTCATTGCGCTGCGAACGCCTCCATTCGGTCATGCCCGCCGCGAAGATCTTCTGGGCCGCGCCCTCGGGTTGCGGCCCGAGCGCGTCATAAAGATCGTCGAGCGCTTGGCCGGACCAAAACTGCGCCTCGAACTCGGCAAGTTCCTTGCGGGCAGCGCGGTAGGCGATGATCTTCTGGATGGTGATGGCCCAGGCCCAGATCGACATGACGATCAACATGATCATCACGATCTGCACGGTGATCGTGGCCCGCGCAAACAGCGCCCATAGCGAAAAGTCGATCTCGGCAGCCAAGGCGGCGGTTTCGGGGTTCATCTGCGCTGCTCACGTCAAGGAACGGGCTGTGCCGCCCGATTGTTTCCAAAAATACGCATTGCGAGGGCGTTTGGGAAGGGGAATAGGCGAGCTTCCGCCACAGATCACAGGGTGGTCATCGCCTCGGGCAGTTTTTGGGGGCGACCTTGGGCGTTCAGGAACGCAACGGTGACGTCCGCGTGAAAGAGCCGCTCGTCGCCGCGCAGGACGGTTTGGGCGAAGACGATGCGGGCGGGGGTGCGCTTGGCGATGGTGCTGAGGACGGTGAGTTGGTCGTCGTAATGGGCGGGCTTGATGTAGTCGGCTACGACGCGGGTGACGGCAAAAACGCCGCCCGTGTCGCGCTTGAGGGCGGCTTGGTCGATGCCCACCTCGCGGACCCACTCCGAGCGGCCCCGTTCGATGAACTTAAGGTAGTTGGCATAGTAGACGAGGCCCGCGAGGTCGGTGTCCTCGTAATAGACGCGGAGGGGGAGGCGGTGTTCAGTCATTGCGCACAAGCCCCGAGAAGCCCGCGACAGCGAGCAGGGAGAGGGCCCAGCCGAAGGCGATTTGGAGCCAGAGGAAGATGCGCGCGCCTTGGCCGATCTGATGCGGGGCGGTCTCGTCGGGAATCCAGTATTGCTGCATCTCGAGGCTGACAATAGGCAGGAGCGTATCGAGTGAATATGTCCAAGCGTTGAAGCGCGGATAGGCTTGCGCCTCGGGTTGCTGGAGGAAGCAGGCGAGTTGGCCTTGGGGGGCCTCAACGCGGGATTGGTGCAACTCGTTCGCGGTCAAAGGCACATAGGCAGGCGCGCAAAAGGCCCATTCGGGCGAGCGTAGGATGAACGGATTGTTGGGCTTCATCGCCCCTTGGGCAAAGGCGGTGGCAAAGATGTAGACGCCCAGAAGCCAGACGCCGAGCAGCCAATAGAGGGCGCGTTGGGGGGCATAGCCGTAGCCGATGACGGCGGAGAGCACCGCGTCCCAATCGCGCTGCGCTTCATAGCGTAGGCGCAAGGAGGTGGTTGCGCCAAAGCGGCGGCGGCCGTCTGCGGGCGGAGTGTTGATCTGAGTGCGGAGCTTGTTGAGTGCCCAGTCGCGTTGGCGTTTTTCTTTGTCGATCAGGATCAGGCGGGCATCGCTGCGGTGGCCCATTTCGCGGAGGACTTTGGCGCAGTGTTCCCACGGTTGGGGCTGAAATTCTCTTCCATGGATCGTCCGGTCTTGGAGGCCGAGCCAGTCAATCCGCGCTGCGGCAGTGAAGTTTTGTCCGGTAAATGCGCCATAAGTACAGCGATCCAAGCGAAGGTTGCCGGGTGTCGGCCAGCAAAATGGATCGTCATTGATGGATCCGATGGACGCGGCTGTCAGGTCGAGAGTGCCGTTGATCCGCGCCTCGTCCCGAAGAAAGAAAGCCCCTTTGATCTGCGCGCCGGCAAGGTTCAGGTCCGCGCCCTGCCCGTCTGTGCCCTTTTCGCGGGCTGTCACCTGCACCCCATCGCAGTCCAGATTACCTCCGATCTGCGCGCCAAGCAGCCGCACCTCACCGGTCACGATTGCGCCGCGCAGGAAAACGGCGCCGGAGGTGACGAGGCGGTCAGCATTCAAGGCGGCGGCATCGGGGCCGGTCGCATCAGCGGTCCCGGACATATTTGCCCCATCGCAGTCCAGATCGCCCCCGATCTGCGCGCCCAGCAGCCGCACGGCCCCGGTCACGGTTGCGCCGCGCAGGAAAACATCGCCGGAGGTGACGAGGCCGTCGCCCTCCAACCCCGGCAGCGTGCTGTCGTTTAGGATCAACGAGGCCAAGTTTGCGCCAAGAGCATTCGGGGCGGTTTGAAAATGGCAGTCCGCTAGCACTAGGTCTCGCTTGCACCGACATCCTTCCAGATCAAGCCGACCTGTAATCACGGCACCCACGACCTGCACCCCTTTTTCGTGCACTGGCGGGTCGAGTTC
>CBDIHL010000003.1:0-7792 GCA_965279125.1 Dinoroseobacter sp. | reverse complement strand
CCCTGCATTGATACACGAGTGCTCGAGGACTGAAGTGACCATTGTTTTCTTTTTCATTTCTCGCCGTGCGCCCAAGGAGAGCTGCCGGTGGAAACATGTTATACTTTCATCATATCTTTTTTGGCGCAGGTGCACATGGTGATGGGAATTTGCACTTCTGATTTTGTTTCAATCGTGGTGATGCTCGTCACAGCGGTAGCATGGATTGGTTGAGGCATGGTGTTTTCGCGGCAGGTGCGAGAGTGATGTTGCAGGTCACTTCCTGTGATGAACGGGCGTTCACGCGAGGACGCGAATCAGCAGGCGGCACGGTGGACTTTCAGAGAAGCGAGCAATCGGGCCAGCGGACGGGCGGTCTTCCCATTCAGAACAGAGCGTGAGTTATATGTGTTTCGCATGATTTTTTCATCAGCGAGTCTCAGAGCGTCCCGCAACGATCCGCGCGCAATAAACCCGCGAGCGTATCATGACTTCTCGGTCGTGCGCGATTGAGGGATGCTCGAACGTCGCTGCGGTCCGCTGTCTTGCTGACGGCGGACCTTACTGTGGGGCGCACTGCAGTTGTGAGGGACACAGCCATCGACTCTCGCGCCCCGGCGCGCGTCGTGGAGAGAGGTCACAACTCAGGCGCTCCTTGCATGGAATTCGGCATGAGGCGCTTCGGGAACTCCGTGATTGCGGCACGTATTTGGTGTATGATGAGAAGGTGTTGTGCCTCGCGTACAACATCGAATCTGTCACTGGTGCGATGAAGTTCGTGATTGCGGTGTTTGCCGCGCGTCTTGCATGGGACACGTTGCCCATGGAGCATCGCGCTTGCGTCGCGGTGGCTTGGACAACGTTGTCCGACGCGCTGGGGGCGACTCGAGAGGGTCGTATGCTCGAGAGTTTGTGGTCATCTCTGAATGCCGCAGACGTTGCTGACGTCGGGATGCGAGTTGCCCGCATGTGGGCGCGGGCGTTGACTCCGATCCCGTCGTTGTCGGCAAGCTCGAGCGCGACCGCTTCGTCGCGCGAGCGCACGCCGCCACCACTGAGGTCGTCGAGTGTTGCAGCAGCGATGGCGGAGGTAATATTGGCATGCGTACCTGTAGCGGGGACACGGCATGGCTTTTAGGAACATTGCAGAGATTGGTTTCAGTGATCAGGGTCTTTTCATCTCCAGCATTTTTCTTAGCGCTTTCATATGAGCGTGGAGTTTTTCTTCTGATGCATCTGACCGCGCATCTGTTTCCTCATGACAGGGAATGTATGACATCTTGCGGGCGTGTGGGCGGCCCGGCGTGCGGGCACGCGCGCGGGCCCGCGGGCCGGCAGGCGGGCGGAGGACGGGCGGGCGGGCGGGCAGGCGGGCGGGCTGGCGGGTGGGCGGGCGAGCCATCGGGTGGGTGCGCGGGCGATCGGGCGGGCGGGAGAGCGGGCAGAAAGCCGAGCGGCTATCTGGTGGAGCTGTCGGGCCGGCGAGCCCGCGGGTCGGGACGCGTACGCGCGCGGGCGCGCGCGGGTGTGCGCAAACAGGCGAGCGCGCGCACGCGCGGGCAGGCAGGCTCGCGGGCGGACGGGTCGGCTGGCTGCCGGACGGGCGGGCGGACGGGCGGCTGGGTGGGCGGGGGCGAGCGTGCGCGGGTGGATTCGCGTAAGCGGGCGGGCGGGCGGGCTAGCCAGCGGGTTCGTGAGCGGGCGGGCCACGGGCGGGCGGAGGGGCGAACAGGCAAACGGGCGAGCCGACGTGAGGGCCGGCGACCGGGCTGGCGGGCGGGCGCCCGGGCGGGCGGGTAAGCGGGCCGCTAGGCGGACGCACGGGCGAGTGGGCGGGCGAGCGTGCAGGCAATTGGGTGAGAGGGCGGGCGGGCGCACGCGGGTGGGCGGACGGAGGGGCGCGCGGGCGAGCCGGCGTGTGGGCGGGCGGGCGGGCGGACGGGCGGGCGGGCGAGCGGGCGGACGGGCGGGCGGGTCGCCACGGGCGGAGCGTATCCATTCAGTGGTCTTTTGGTCCGCCGTGCGCCCTCGTGAGCTGCCGGTGTTTTGTCCAGAAATGTGAACCTCAAAGCGGGAAAAGTCGGGCATTTTTTCTTCTCGGATTCACACCCATGTCACCACCGCCTAGATATGGCAAAGATTGTTTGGACCTTGGAAATACGAGGTGATGGCGACAAGCAGCGTCGACCAGGCGTCGGTCACGCAGGCGGTCGCGAGGGCGGACTTTCCGGCAGAGCTTGTCTCCGAGGCGGAGATGGCGAACGCGCCGGAGGTGCCTGCCGCAGCGGCAAGCCGGGTGACGACTGAGAGCGGCACGACCCTAGGCGCCTATCTCATGGTCGACGAATTGCCGTCATACGTACGGTTTTTAAGGGCATGCCCGGCGACGTTCCGCCGTGGCCGCCCACGGCCCAGATGCCAGCCGGGCCTCTGGCTTGGCGAAGCGGTATGGGCCGTTTTCTGTGGGACGGCGTGGAAAACGCGCCGGCCCCGCACATCCGGCGGTGGCGCGGAACTAATCCAGTCATCGCTCTGGATGCTGGTCGAGAGCGAAGCTTCACTCATTGGATCGCCGCAGGCGGAAAGATGGGGCGGCGCGACGCCCGGCCGTTTACAGCGGTCCGTACCTTGTGGGAATGGATCGCGACCCGTCCGCGGTTGGTGAATGGCATTCTTCGCGGTGCCATAGACCGCCCGGAGGGTTCTTTTTCTCCCGTCGGTTTCTATGTGAGATTCGATTTGCCCGGAGCAGAGAGGATCGACACGGATTTCGACGAGACCCGGTTTCGAACGAGCTTCCATGGTACAGCGCTGGAAGTACTTCACCGCATTGTTGTTTTTGCGGTCTCGCGACCGGGTGGGCTCGAAATTTTGATGCCGGGCGGGAGTTGCAGGGAATTTATACTTTCGCGCCTCAACGTGCGCATCTTCTGTCGTCGTACATATTGTACAGCGCTCTCGACGACTCGGGGTGGTTGTATGGTCCTTTTTTAGAGGTCCGCAGTCCGCACGAAGATCCGCAAAAGCGGAAAACCGTGTTGCGCCGAGCAGGCGCAGGGGACCGCCACCAGTGGATCTCCTACCCCGATCGCACTTTTCCCACGCATGTCTGGGTGCACATTGTGCACGTGGCGACGCTGTACTTGCATCCCGCAGACGCGGGTGTGTCTCTGTACGCGGAACCGGCATTCCAGCATTCGCTGGAAGTACACCCAGACGCAAGCTGGGAGAACCTTTTGCATGCGAGTAGGCAAGCAGCGGACGTGGTTGTCTAAGAGAGATACGGGTCCTCTGCTGCGATGGAATGCGATGGACTGTGATCGCGTGCATGGAAAATCCACATCGCCGTGCGTCCACGTGAGCTGCCGGTGTATCCTTGGCATGTGTAACTTGGTCAATGTTCTGATGATGACACGCAGGAAATGGTGAAAGCGCGTGACGCTGCACCAACACGAGCTCATGCCCACGCTTCCATCTAGAAACACATCGCCGTGCGCCCGCGGGAGCTGCCGGTGTCACGTTTGCAAGTGTCAGTTGGTCAGTTTTCTCATGATGGCATTCATCACTCTGGGAATTGGTATGCGACCGGGCGGGTGGGCGGGGAGCCGAGCGGGCGGGCGGACGGGCGGGCGGGCGAGCGGGTGGACGGGCGGGCGGGCTAGCGGGCGGGCGGGCGGAGGGACGGGTGGGCGGGCGGGCCGGTGCGCAGGCGGGCGGGTGGGCGCGCAGACGGGCGGGCGGGCGCGCGAGATGATGGGCGGGCGGACTCGCGGGTGGGCGGGAGGGCGGGCGGGCGGCTGGGCGAGCGGGTGAGCGCGGGGACGGCCGGGCTGGCAAGCTGATATGCGGGTGGACCAAGGGCGGACGGGAGAACGGGCGGGCGGGCGGGAGGGCGGACGGGCGGGCGGGCGGGTGGACTGGCCGACGAGCGCGTGGGCGGGGGAGGCAGCGGACCCATGCTTTGTTGCAGAACAGAGTCGTTCCTTGTTCACGTGGTTTTTGGCTTGTATGATGGCGACCCAGGCACAGCCCACGAAAAGGTCAAAGCAGGTAGGGCCCAAGGTACAGGGCGAATGTTCAGCATGGCTGAGTGTGCAATCGCGCAGAAAGGGAATCCCAAATCCTATGATGCCGCAGTTACTTCAGGAAAACGCTTATCCCAGAAATGATCTGAAGCACGTTGGAACAATGGCAATAGGAAAGCAGGACTCCACATACGAGATCCGTGAAAAAAAAGGCTGTACCACAATCCCGCCGAGCCTGGAACGAAACTTGATGACGACGACGCAAATGACGAATTGTGGTAAGCGTGCCCCGCAGAAGCAGAACCACGCACTGCAGGCGCATCCGCCAGTGCACAGTTCCCTACAGGGAACTATGACCCGGCATGAGAGTCCCCCGACACCGGCATCTTGTCTGCAGCCCTTTTCGCAGGCCGCCTCTCAAACGCTGAGGCCCGATCGATGAAAAGGTCCGCCATCACCGACGCACGTGCGCGCCGCAATGACCTTACGGATGCTTTACGCAGTGTGCGAAGAGAAATCCGGGCGGAAGAGCGACGCGATGCAGAGCGTGTGGCAAACACGGCGAGCGATGTTGAGGTAACCGACCAGAACTGCACACCTCGATATCGAGACACCGCGATCGTGATCTACATGCGTGTCCCCGACACCGGGCAAGCAGCACAAACCTTCCTCGAAGCAGTGCTCAGCCGGAAAATCGGCGTGCCCGTGAACGCGTCGAAGTTCATGAACGTGGTACGAGAGAGAAGTACCACAACAAACATGGACGACGAGGCCGCGACGGCATGGTGGACGCGACGAAAAAGCGACGCCGACAAGTATCTGCGCGAAAAAGATCTAGTGCAATGGATCGATGAGCAGAACCGGGGACGCGGTGTGGCGCCGAGTACTCGAGCCGTCTACACACAACGTTCGCACGCTTCCGCGTGCGAAGGTGTCCCGACAGCCGCTCACGACGTCCCATTGCATGCAGCGCTCCCCCCGCGAAGGAAAAAGTGGATGCGTCGCTTTATGCGTCGATGGGCGTTACGCCGGGGCACGCTCCCCTCCGGGACGGGCACGACGACGAAGGAGGCGGCGCGCAAGGTTCCGGGAGGCGGAAACCCCACATTTGCCCCACCGGAGGCTCCCAAAAAATCGCCCCCCGGGCCACTTTTGCGGGCCCAGTTTGGCGGCCAGAAAATGGCCACGATTTTGGGCCCACGCATTCATTCCACCACATGGGGGGGGTGGCCGGATTCCGGCCGCAGAATCGGGCCCGCCAAATCGTCCCACAGACAGCCGCGTTCCCGGAAAACACGAGGCAACGGCCATGTGGAAGTGGGCGAATTTTTTGGAGCACACCGTGCCGCACACCAAGACGACCGTCTTCCTCAATTTCGACGAGAGTTCGTGCCGCCTCTGGACCCCGCCGAAGCCAAGATTACTGAGTGCCCGAACACACCTCGAAGTGAGGCGCGGCCGTGTACCGCGACAGGTGGCATCCCTCAAGAGCAAACGCACGGCTTTCTCTCTTCTCGCTTTCCTTGCAGACAATGCGGAGATACAGAAAGCATTGCCACAAATTCTCTTGGTGAATTCGCACACCATATCCGCGGCAGATACGACGTGGATCCGCGAAGAAACGCGGAATGCAGGCGTTACTGTACAGCGGCGGAAAACCGCATGGTTGAAAGGCCCAGAGCTCGGTCGCATTGTGCGACTTGCAGGCCGCGCGTTGCAGCCATGGAAAGCGTCGCACGAATTCATTCTCGCACTCGATGCTTGCCCGACGCATTGGACAGAGAGCGTCGCACGCGCAGCCGCGGAGAGCGCAATCAGAATTGTGTTCGTGCCACCGTGCACGACGTCCTTCCTGCAACCGCTCGATGTGCACGTCTTTCACCATTTGAAGCGCGCTGCGAGGAATGGCCTCGAAGAGTTGTACCTGAAACAACCAGTCGGGCCAATTCCGAACAGAGATATCGTGCGCATGTGGGCCAAAGCCACGCAGGAAGTTTTGCAGGCGCGGTGCTGGAAATTTGCGTTTCTCTCTTGTGGCTTCGGGCAAGGTCAGGAGCACCTCGGCACCCGATGCAAAGCTCGCACCGGCCTGGACGCACCCCCGACGGTAGGACACGAGCTTCCATCGCTGGAAGACCTCCAACTTTGTACCACAGCACGCGCGCGGTTACCGCTCGGGTGGTGGTTCCATTTGCCCGTTCGCGCGGAACGCGAAAGTGCCCCGCCTGCAGCTTTTGCAGCCCTAGCGCGCCCTGAAGCCGCAGCGCCAGAAATCGCCGCCCCAGACGGGGCCGCGGGCGACGCGAGCGCCTTTCGCTCGGCAGCGCCGGCATGTCGGACCGCAGCGAAGCCGAAAGCGACAACGAGCGCACCATCGTCGCTGCCGAGAGCGCGCCGGCTCTGGCCGGCGACGCGAAGGCCGTAGCAGAAGAAAGGCAGCTGGACGACGCAGTCGCTGCGGCAACGACACCTGCCGGAGGCACGCCGCCGAAGCCGCTCTCGGCGAAAATCGACGAGTTGCGCGCGAAACAGGCGGCAATGACAGCCGAGCGAAAGCGGGTGACAAAAGACCTCCGCAACCACGAAAAGCGACGTCGCCGTTTGAAAGCAAACGCACGTCGTCTGAGCAACGACGACCTCACCGAGGTCATGCTCATGCGCGAGGCCAGTCGCCCGGACGCCGACAGCGAAAAGGCTGGCGACGCGGCGTCGTCATCCGCGGCTCCCAAAAAGCAAAAAAAGAACTCATCGGCCAAGGAGGCGTGAAGGCGCGCCACGCAAGCATCATATGACGACATAGTTCATGGAAGTGTTGTGGTTTCACAGGTGAATCGGAAGCATGCCATTCCGTGTGAATTTGGGTTCATTGCGCATCATGACGTGGATGACTCTCAGGCGAAAGAGCTGCGGCGAAAGAGACGCGCTACTGCATGAAGACCACCGGCTGGCAAAAGGAGACCAGCAGACGCACCTGAGCGATATGAGAAACGAAATCGGCGAAGAGTGAAACGTCCATAAACCAGGGAGAGGAGAAAGAAAGACAGCCAACATCTGCCAGATTCGGAAGAAATCGTCCAGAACCGGCCGAAGTCCATAAGACATCGCATTCATAGATCTGAATCCCCCGAAATCGTTCCAAACCACCCCTTCCCGCCGACATCGGACCAGATTTCACGAAAAAAGTGCGAAAATGCATAAGAAGAGGGGGAGAGTGTGGGGCGGGAATAGAGGGAAATCGCGAAAATCCCCCAAAAAAACCAGGAAAATCGGCCCAGATTGGGTGAACACTGTGGAAATTACCACAAAAATGCCCCCGAAATCCACAAACATCCCCAACATTCTACAAACAATGGGAAAATTGGACCAGATTCCGTGGAAAAATGGCCCAAATCGAGGCCAAATGAGGCCGAAGCGTGGAAATTTCCCTAGCGCTTCCCCCCTACATGGTCAAAACCTAGTGTAAAATGAAGAAAAAAAGGGGGCCGAAGCGCCGAAGCGCTGGAAAGCGCTTTTAATATTTAAAAGCCTTTCCCAGCGCTTCTGCTTCCCCCCCCTTTTTTTAGGGGAAAAAGGACCTCCCGAAAAGAGGAGGCCCAAACCAAGCAAAATCGAAAAGGAATGCCTCCCAAAAATATGTGCGAGAAGCGCGCATCGGAAAAAACAACCACGAAAAACAGGTGGCGTCCATACCATCTTTGAGGGGTCCCCGTGTTGTGAATGTGGGTGCTTGTGTCGTGTTGGGAGGACATCGTCGGATTGTTTGCGGTATGCCGAGGCATTCGATGGAA
>CBDIHL010000002.1:0-56798 GCA_965279125.1 Dinoroseobacter sp. | reverse complement strand
AGCTGGAAAGACCTGTTCGACACGGCGCATGTCGGCACCGAAGCGGGCAGTGCCTTGCTGGAAGGGCGTGTTCCGGACGCGGATGCGGAGGTGTTGTGCAAGGCCACCGGCGCGGGCCTTGTGTGCCTGGGCAAGACCCATATGACGGAGCTGGCATTTTCGGGCCTCGGCCTGAACCCGGTGACCGCCTCGCCGCCTTGCGTGAACGACCATGACGCGGTGTCGGGCGGATCCTCCTCGGGGGCGGCGACGTCGGTGGCCTTCGGGCTCGCGGCGGCGGGCATCGGGTCGGATACCGGCGGATCGGTGCGTATCCCGGCGGCCTGGAACGATTTGGTGGGCCTGAAAACCACCTCCGGCTGTTGCCGCTGACCGGGGTTGTTCCGCTTTGCGAAAAGTTCGACACCATCGGGCCGCTCACGCGCACGGTCGAAGATGCTGGGCTGCTATTGGCGGCGATGCAAGGCTGCACCGCGCCGGATTTGCGGGACGTTGAGCTGCGCGGCAAGCGATTTGCGGTGCTGGAGACCTGCGCATTTGACGAGATCGAGGATGCGCCCGCCACCGCATTTGACGCCGCCATTGCCAGGATCGAAGCTGCCGGCGCGGTGATCGAGCGGATCCGGTTTGCGCCGCTCGAAGCCTTGATGGCCAATTCCGGCATCCTCTTTGCCGCCGAAGCCTACGGCACCTGGAGCGCGGTGATTGAAGCGGACCCCGACAAGATGTTCCCGCAAATCCTTGAGCGTTTCCGGGGCGGTAAGGCCTTTGATGCGCCGTCCTACGTGGCCGCCTGGCAGCAGGTGAACGCGACCCGCGCCGCTTGGAATGCGCGCGTTGCGGGCTTTGACGCGGTGTTGATCCCGTCTTGCCCGATCCTGCCGCCCAATGCGGCGCGCCTTGATGCGGAGGATGCCTATTTCAAACACGCTAACCTGATGACCCTGCGCAACACGCGTATCGGAAACCTGTTGGGGTTATGCGCTTTGACCCTGCCCACGGGCACGCCGTCCTGCGGGCTGATGGCGATGGGCAAACCCATGGGCGAGGCGCATCTGTTGCGAAATGGTGCGCTTTGGAGGCTGTGCTGCGCTAATTCCCCGCAAAATGTTGGGTTTTTCATAGACCTGTCGCCGCTCCTTCGATACCTTATCCACAATAGAGGGGCAAAAGCCCCGATGATTGAGGCAGTAATGATCGAACCCGAGCGGTTTTCGAACCTTCCGGAGTATGCGTTTCCGCGTCTCCGAGGCTTGCTCGACGTCCATGAACCGGGCGGCGACCCTGTTGCGATGACCATTGGTGAGCCGCAGCATGCCTTCCCGGCTTGGGTGCCGGAGGTTGTTGCCGAAGCCTCTGCCGGATGGGGCAAGTACCCTGCCAATGACGGTTTGCCTGCGTTGCAAAGTGCTATTTCCGGCTGGGTCGGGCGGCGGTTTGGCGTTGAGGTGGACCCGTCCGCGCAGGTGCTGGCTTTGAATGGCACCCGCGAAGGCTTGTTCAACGCGATGCTGGCGCTGTGCCCGGAAACCAAGATGGGCAAGCGCCCAGTCGTGTTGGTGCCGAACCCGTTTTATCAGGTCTATGCCGTGGCCGCCCAAGCCGTGGGTGCCGAGTTGGTCTATGTGAATGCGACGGCGGAGACCGGGTTTCTGCCTGATTTCGCCAGCTTGCCGGAGGATATTCTGGCGCGCACGGTGATTGCCTATATCTGCACGCCGTCCAATCCGCAGGGGGCTGTGGCAAGTGCGGCGTATCTCAAGACCTTGCTGGGCCTTGCCGAAACCCACGATTTTCAGATCTTCGCGGATGAGTGCTATTCCGAGATTTACCGCGCCACCCCGCCCACGGGCACGCTGAGTGTCGCGCGCGAGATGGGCTGCGATCCTGAGCGGGCGTTGATCTTTCATTCGCTCTCGAAACGCTCCAACTTGCCGGGCCTGCGCTCGGGCTTTGTTTGTGGGGGGCCGCGCTCGATCAAGGCGATGAAGCAGTTGCGCGCCTATGCCGGTGCCCCGTTGCCGAACCCTTTGCAGGCGGTTGCGACCCGCGCGTGGGACGACGAAGCGCATGTGGACGAGAACCGCGCACTTTACGCGCCGAAATACGCGCTGGCAGATCGCATTTTTGGCAATACGCCCGGCTACACCTCGCCCGAAGCGGGGTTCTTTTTGTGGCTGCGCGTCCCGGAGACTGAGACCGGCGAGACCGCTGCGCTGAAGCTGTGGACCCGCGCTGGATTGCGCGTGCTGCCCGGCGCGTATCTTGCCCGAGACACCGAAACTGGAAATCCCGGCGACGCCTATATCCGCGTTGCCATGGTGGCTGAGAGGGAGGTGCTGAAGCCAGCGCTGACCCGCCTCGCCACGGAACTTGATTTGATGAGGAGCGCGTAAGCCATGGCCTACCCCACCGCACGACCCCGTGACCCCCTTTTGGATGACGGTATGCAGGCGATGCTGGAACGACGCGGGCGCGAGATACTCGGCCTGTGTCTGATGGCGCTTTGCATCGTTCTGGCCCTGGCGATGGGCAGCTATGTGCCTGACGATCCCAGCTGGTACGCGGCCTCAACCGCGCCGGCGCAGAACATCCTTGGCAAGTTTGGCGCGTCGATTTCGGCCCCCTTGTTCATTGTTATCGGCCATGGCGTCTGGGGCATTATTCTGGCGCTTGGCGTCTGGTCGGTGCGTTTGATCTTGCACCGGGGCGCGGAATTGTTCCTCAGCCGCGCGCCTTTTGCGCCTTTGCTTGCGGTGGTTTTGTCCGTGCATGCGGCCACATTGGTGCCTGCTCCCGACTGGTCGTTGACCTTCGGGCTTGGCGGTTTGTTGGGCGACACGGTGTTGAAGTGGATCTTGCAGATCTCGCCCATGGGCGTCGCCCTGACGATCAAGTTGATGACGGTTCTGACAGCGGTGCTGTGGTGGTGTTGTCGGTCTTTATCCTTGGCGTCTCGCGCCACGAGCTTGCCAAGGCGCGCAGCTTTCTGACCGATGGCTTACTGAGCCTGCGTGGCGGCGTGCCCGCGATGACCGGGGCCGTCGGAGCCGTGGCAGCTGCGGGCGCAGGCGTGCGGGCAAAGGCGTCGGGCTTTAGCTTGGCAGGGCTGGGCCAGCGCGAAGAGGACGAAAGAATGCCCTGGGACACCTCCGCACCGGCGCATCCGGGGATGCAACCGGAGGCGCAGACGCAGCCCTTTGCGCCGTCCGAGCCGTCGCAATTTGTGCAGCCGGAACGCCCCAGCTTCATGCCCGAAATGCCCCGCGCGGCCCCGCAGCCCGCCGTGCACCCTGGCGTGCACCCTGGCGCACGCCCCGAGCGCCCGGTCCCGGTGATGCCGCAAACCGCAGCGCCGCAGCCTGAACCCCCCGCACGTCCGAGCCTTCTGCAACGCGTCGCCCAGCGGCGTAAGTTTCTGGAAAAATCCGACGCCCCCGTGCCGATGCCTCAGCCGGAGCTGGTTGAGCCCACTCCGCTTGCCCATCCGCATTTGCCCTCCGAGCCGCCCGTCGTTGGCAGCCGTGTGCAAGGGCGCATCGCGCAAGCCATTGCCGATCGCAAAGCGCGTGATGCAGCCGCAGCGGTGGCACCTCTGGCCGAACCGCCTTTGACGCGGACCGCTGCTATGGACCCCGAGGGGCCCGACACCTTGCCGCTCTTTCCCGAGCCTGTGCCCGCGCCTGCGCCGGAAGCTCCGATGGCGCTTGATCCGGCGCAGATGACGGCACCGCCTGCCATGGGTCCGGTGAACAGTTTTGTGCCGCCGCATCCCGGCAAGCCGATTGTGCCCAATTTTGCGCCCACGCCGCGCGTTGCCCCGGTCACCCCGCCCGAGCCACTGGTCCAATACCCGCCGCAGCGCCCCATCGCGCCGTCGCGGCAGGCCAAGGCCGAGGCGCAGCCCGTGCTGCAATTCGAGGAAAAAAGCGGTCCGCAATATGAACGCCCGCCCTTGTCGCTGCTCAGCAGTGCCGAAAGCGTCGAGCGGCATATCCTGTCGGATGAGGCGCTGGAAGAAAACGCAAGGATGCTCGAATCCGTGCTCGATGATTACGGCGTCAAAGGCGAGATCGTCTCGGTCCGCCCCGGCCCCGTGGTCACGATGTATGAACTTGAGCCCGCGCCGGGTCTCAAAGCCAGCCGCGTCATTGGCCTTTCTGATGACATCGCGCGGTCCATGTCGGCCTTGTCGGCGCGTGTTTCGACGGTGCCCGGACGCTCGGTCATCGGGATCGAATTGCCGAATGTGAACCGCGAGAAAGTCGTGTTGCGCGAAATCCTGTCAGCGCGTGATTTTGGCGATAGCACGCAGCGCCTGCCCTTGGCGCTTGGCAAAGATATCGGCGGCGCGCCGGTGATCGCGAACCTTGCCAAGATGCCCCACCTGCTGATTGCGGGGACCACGGGGTCGGGGAAATCCGTGGCGATCAACACGATGATCCTGAGCCTGCTTTACAAGCTGACCCCGGACGAATGCCGCTTGATCATGATCGACCCAAAGATGCTGGAGCTGAGCGTTTATGACGGTATTCCGCATCTGCTCAGCCCCGTTGTCACGGACCCGAAAAAGGCGGTTGTCGCCCTGAAATGGGTCGTTGGAGAGATGGAAGAGCGCTACCGCAAGATGTCCAAGATGGGCGTGCGTAACATCGAAGGCTATAACAGCCGGGTGCGCGACACGCTCGACAAGGGCGAGATGTTCAAGAGGACGGTGCAGACCGGGTTCGATGACAACACCGGCGAGCCGGTATTCGAGACCGAAGAAATCCGCCCCGAAACGCTGCCTTTCATCGTCGTCATCGTCGATGAGATGGCTTGACCTGATGATGGTTGCCGGCAAGGAGATCGAAGCCTGTATCCAACGCCTCGCCCAAATGGCGCGTGCATCAGGTATTCACCTTGTGATGGCCACGCAGCGCCCTTCGGTCGATGTGATCACAGGCACGATCAAGGCCAACTTCCCGACCCGTATTTCGTTCCAGGTGACCGGCAAAATCGACAGTCGTACGATCCTTGGAGAACAAGGTGCCGAGCAACTGCTGGGCATGGGTGACATGCTTTACATGGCCGGTGGGTCAAAGATCACCCGCGTGCATGGCCCGTTTGTCAGCGATGAGGAGGTTGAGGAAATTGTCAGCTACCTCAAGAGCTTCGGTCCGCCTGAATATGTCGACACGGTTCTGTCTGGCCCTGAAGATGACGAGGCGGGCAATATTGACGCGGTGCTTGGCCTCGGCGGGAACACCGACGGCGAGGACGCGCTTTATGATCAGGCGGTGGCGATTGTGCTCAGGGATCGGAAATGCTCCACCTCCTACATCCAGCGCAAGCTTGGCATCGGCTACAACAAGGCTGCGCGTCTGGTCGAGCAGATGGAAGATGAAAGCGTCGTCTCGGCTGCGAACCATGTCGGCAAGCGCGAAATTCTTGTGCCGGAACAGTGAGCGCGCTTGCTATTCCATAGCGGCGAGGATGTGCCTATCTGTAGGGGCATGAAACGCTTTGCTTTGGCCCTTGCCCTGACCGTTGCCACGACCCCTGCGCTTGCAGAGATCGTGCCGTTGAACACGCTATCGCGCTACCTGACTGATCTTGGGACTGTCGAGACGACGTTTACCCAGATTAACAGCGATGGCTCGCTGTCCACTGGCAGCTTGTATATTCAGCGGCCCGGTCGGATGCGGTTTGAATACGATCCGCCCAACAATGCGCTGGTGATTGCTGGCGGAGGGCAGCTGGCGATCTTTGATCCGGTCTCGGATGGGGTGCCGAACCAGTATCCGCTCAGCCGCACACCGCTTAACCTGATCCTTGCGCGGGAAGTGGATTTGGGGCGCTCGGATCTGGTGCGCTCGCATAGCGGGGATGAAACGGCGACGCGGGTTCTGGCCCAGGACCCTGATCGGCCCGAGCAGGGGACGATCGAGTTGGTGTTTTCCGCCGATCCGGTCGAGCTGCGTCAGTGGATCATCACCGACCCTGATAACGGGGCGACAACGGTGATCCTAGGCGCGCTTGAAGAGCGCGCGTCGTTGTCGTCGTTCCTCTTCAATATCCCGCACGAAACGGACCGGCGCACCGGAAACAACTAAGACAGACGTCCGCACGCCCGCAATTGCGCGTCATACATCACGGCCCGGTCTGCGACCTCGCCCGCGATCCGCACCAGCCATGATTTCGCGTTGTAGCTGCCACGCGCATAGCCTGTATGGCCTTCGTGATAGGCCAGATACTGGTTGCGTGTGTCGGCCAAGGCGATGCCGTTGCGCTGCTGCGTCAGGGTCATGTACCAGCCCATAAAGTCGGTCGCGTGACGGATATTGTCCCTGCGGAAGCGGGTGTTTCCGGTCTTTTGCTGGTATTCTTCCCATGTGCCATCAAGCGCTTGGCTATACCCAAAGGCCGAGCTTTGCCGCCCCATCGGGATCACGCCCAGCTGGTAGCGCACGGGTGTACGGGCTTGCGGGCGGAATTTGCTTTCTTGGTAAATCACCGCCATCTGGCTGGCGACCGGGACGCCGTATTTGCGCTCGGCCGCTTTCATCGCGCCCAAATAGGACGGGCGCTGGGCGATGATGGCACAGGCGTTATCAAGCTGTGACGGCGCGTTGTTATGCGATCCACCACAGGCGGCCAGAATCAGCACTAGAAAAAGAAGTCTCACGCTATGGCGCATTGGTCTGCCTCAGAACTGCTTTTTATGTTCGTTTTGTCCAAACAATACTGCAAATTCGCGGCGCTGAAAATGGTCTTGCGGCCCGTTATAACAAAAGGGCGAGCAATAGCGGGATTGCGCCGATGGACATCAGCGTCGAGACGACGACAAGGCCCGCCACGGATTTCGCATCTGCCTGATAGCGCTCGGCCAAAAGGTAGGAGGTGACGGCCACGGGCGTCGCGGCTTGCAGCACCAGAACGGCCAAGGCCACCGGGTCGAGCGGAAACAGCGATCCAACGCCATAGGCGAGCCCCGCACAGATCAGCACTTTGGCGAGGCTCAGCCAAAACCGCGCGGCCAAGCCCAGCCGGTTTCAACTGTGCCACCGCAACGCCCAGCGTCAGCAGCATCAGCGGGATCGCCATTTGGCCGATCAAGCCAAGCGTATTCGCCGCGACCGTTGGAAGCCCCCAGCCTTGCCACAGAAAGATCGCGCCCGCGACGGTGGCCACCACCATCGGCTCGCGCGCGAGACGGGTCAGGGCGATGCCGCCGGAGACAAGCCAGATGCCGAAGGTAAATGCCCAAACGGACATGATTCCGAAAACGACAACGCCGTACCCAAGCCCGATATCGCCGAATGCAAAGAGCACAAGCGGCAACCCCAGGTTGCCAGTGTTTCCGAAAATGACCGGGGCGAGGAAGGTTCGACGGTCCAGACGACCTGCTTTGATCAGCGCCCAGCAGGCCAACGTGATCGCCGCGTAGACCGCCAAAGTGGCCAGTGAAAGATCGGCGAGGGCGGCTGGGTCGATCTGCGTTTCGACCAATGCAGTAAAGATCAAACAGGGTGTGGCCAGCAAAACGCCGAGGCGGGTGACGAACTCCACCGGGTAGTCATACTCGGCCTTCACCCAGGCGAACCCAATGGCCG
Source organism: Dinoroseobacter sp. (assembly GCA_965279125.1). Classification (GTDB taxonomy): domain Bacteria; phylum Pseudomonadota; class Alphaproteobacteria; order Rhodobacterales; family Rhodobacteraceae; genus Dinoroseobacter. The sequence continues at coordinate 49,203 of CBDIHL010000002.1, read as the reverse complement.
CAATCAGAAAAACCGGTGCGGCCACTTCGAGCACTGTCAGGAATAGTGTCACAGTCTGTTTCCCGCAAAATGAGGCCGGTTGCATGGACAAGCTGGCTTGGGTCGGTCTATCTCTTGGCCCACGGGGGACGCAATGTGATGCTGAAAGCGCGCGCTAAATATCATTTGGGACAAATTGTCCGGCACAAGCGGCATCCGTTCCGGGGTGTTGTGTTCGACATCGATCCCGAATTCGCGAACACCGATGACTGGTACGAGGCGATCCCCGAAGAGGCGCGTCCACAAAAGAACCAGCCGTTCTATCACCTGCTCGCCGAGAACGATCAAAGCTACTACGTGGCTTATGTGTCCGAGCAGAATTTGGTCCCCGATCATACGGGCGAGCCGATTGACCATCCGGACTTGCCCGATTTGTTTGGGGATTTCCAAGACGGGCATTATCCACTGCATTTCCAGATGAACTAGGCCTTCAAGACGGGCTTGTTTGCCGCGATCCAAGCTTTGAAGCCACCTTCCATTTCCGCAATGTTCTCCACCCCGTAGTCTTGAAGTGACTTCACGCTGAGGGCCGAGCGCCATGCGCTGGCGCAGAAAAGAACCAACCGCTTGTCGGTTGCGAGCTCGGGCTTGTGATAGGGGCTGGACGGATCAATCCAGAATTCAAGCATCCCGCGTGGCGCATGAAACGCGCCCGGAATGCGACCTTCACGCTCCAGTTCTCGGATGTCCCGGATGTCGACCAAAAGCGCCTCGCCTGCCTCGGCCGCCGCCTGAGCTTGATCGAGTGTGAGTGTTTCGATCTCGGTCTTTGCCGTCGCCACGAGGTCCTTTATGGGGGTTATCGTCATGATCTGTCTCCTTAATTGTTCCCAAGGGCGCGCCGTTTTCGCGATGGCTTGGTGCGGTTCAGCGCTTATTCCCATCGATCCAGATCAGTCTTGCACCGTCACGATAATTGGCCGGGCGCACATATTATGCCCATAGTCATGCGGGCAATTCGCCCCGCGCCTGTTGAACAAACGCTAGAGTGAGGCGCGCAGGATGCCAAGCAGTCGGGCGCAATGTCTGAGATGGGTTGGGACGAGCGACAAGATCGACGTGATGATTGAAGGAGGGCTGTCAGCAAAGTGCTCCGGTGCCGCACACTGGGTGGGGGCAATAACATACGGCACCGGAGGAAGCGTATTTGCTACAAGGTCAAATATGCTCCTGCGCTGCGGCAGGTTTTTGATCAGATCAGGGCATTTTCACGACACTCAGGTCGATTTGGTCGTAACGGCCGCGATCTAAAGCGTTTCGGCTTGGATTTGAGGCACGCGCTTTAGACAAAATACAAACCGAGCGTGTTGTTACGCGCGTTTCACAAAGCGCTTCAGCACATCCCGCCCACAGTTCTGGGAATATGCAGGGTCAAACGGTTCTGGCCCTTCTCGCGCACATACTCCAACCGATCCGTTAGCGCCCGGATCAGATGCCACCCAAATCCGCCTTCGGGCAGGTCCTCCATGCTGTCATGCGCGCTCAGGGTTCCACAAGGCAATTGGTCGTTGGGCATGGGGGCACCGGTGTCGATCAACTCGATCTCAAGCTCGTAAGATTTAAGCCGTGTGACCATCGCAATCGATCCGCGTTGCCTGTCGGCATAGGCATGTTCGACCACGTTATTGAGCACTTCGGCGAGCACGATTTCCACATGTTCCATATCCGCCTCGGAGAGCCCGTTCGCCAGAAGGCTCAGGTGAAGACCGTGCAGCATCCGACGGACAGCCATGTTTGTAGCGGGGATCACGAAATTCAGCACCAGATCAGGGATTTCTGCCATGTGCTGGATAGACGCGACGGAGGTATCTTTCATGGGACAAGCGCCTCCTCGGCGGATTTATGAATGCGAAAAACGTCTGTCATGCGGGTTAGTTTGAAAACCTTGGCGACAATCGGCGTCAGCCCGGCCAGTTCCAGCCGCGATTCCGGGGCGCAGGATTTCATCACAGCAACCACGGCCCCAAGGCCCGAGCTGTCCAGAAAGCCCACTTGCGATAGGTCCAGTACGACCCGTTCAGGTGCGTTCACCGTTGCCTTTTGCATTTCATCCTTGAAGTGAATCGCGCTTGCCGCATCGATCCTGTCCTCGGCGACCTTGATCATCAGTGCCGCGTTATGTGCGGTCGTTTCCAGTTTCATCTCGGCTCCCGATTTGCTTTGGTAGACAAAACCTAGGCGCAAAGTCTTACCAATAAGTTGAGCGCTGGCCGCCAACGCAGTCACAAGCGGAGTGATCCTTGGAAAGTATTGTTATAACAGGGGCTTGTCGCACGCCCATGGGGGGATTTCAGGGCGCGTTGGCGTCTTTGGAGGCTTCAGCCTTAGGGGGGATCGCCCTTGACGGAGCTCTGCGGCAGGCGGCGGTGACCACGGTGGACGAGGTGTTGATGGGCTGTGTCCTGCCCGCAGGCCAGGGCCAAGCTCCGGCGCGACAGGCAGGATTCGCCGCCGGTTTGGGCGAGGCTGTGCCTGCGACGACACTCAACAAGATGTGTGGATCGGGCATGAAAGCCGCAATGATGGCGTATGATACACTGGCGACAGGCAGCGCCGATCTGGTCGCAGCCGGCGGTATGGAGAGCATGAGCCGCGCCCCCTATCTGCTGCCGCAAATGCGCGGTGGTGCGCGGATTGGACATGGGCAGGCGGTTGATCACATGTTCCTCGACGGGCTGGAAGATGCCTATGACAAGGGCCGCCTGATGGGCACCTTTGCGGAAGACTGCGCACAGGTGTTCCAATTCACGCGGGCCGCGCAGGATGACTACGCGCTTACCTCGCTTGACCGCGCGCTTGAGGCGCAAAGCTCAGGCGCGTTCGAGGCTGAGATCGCGCCGGTGACTGTCACCGCGCGCGGCGGCGACACGCAGATTACACAAGACGAACAACCCGGCACAGCGCGCCCCGACAAGATCCCGCACCTCAAGCCTGCGTTTCGCGAGGGGGGGACGGTCACGGCGGCGAATTCCTCGTCCATCTCTGACGGCGCGGCAGCGTTGGTCCTTGCACGCGAAAGTGTGGCGACCGCGAAAGACCTGCCGATCCGCGCGCGCCTCCTTGGTCATGCCAGCCACGCCCAAGCGCCCGGAGATTTCCCAACAGCACCCGTGCCCGCGACGGAAAAACTTCTCAAGCGCCTCGGCTGGAACATCGAGGACGTAGACCTCTGGGAGGTGAACGAGGCTTTCGCCGTCGTCCCGATGGCCTTCATGGCGCGGCTCGGTGTCCCGCATGACCGCGTCAACGTTAACGGCGGGGCTTGCGCGCTGGGTCATCCGATTGGCGCGTCGGGCGCGCGGATCATTGTGACCTTGCTGCATGCGCTGGAGACACGCGGGCTAAAGCGTGGGATCGCCGCGATTTGTATCGGCGGCGGTGAAGGCACTGCCATCGCGTTGGAGCGGGTGTGATGCGAGTCAATTACCACGATCTGGCGCAAACCTGCGCGGCCCTGACCGCGGGCGAAACCGACGCGGTTGCCTTGATGGCGACGCTGTCTTGCGAGGTGTTTCACGCCGATGCGCGCTTCGATTGGGTGGGGTTTTACCGGGTCGTGTCGCCGGGGCTGCTGAAGATCGGGCCCTATCAAGGCGGTCATGGCTGCCTTGTGATCCCGTTCGAGCGCGGGGTTTGCGGCGCCTGCGCGCGCGAGGAGGCGGTGCAACTGGTCCCGGATGTGGAGGCGTTCCCGGGCCATATCGCGTGCGCGTCCTCCACCCGGTCAGAGCTTGTCTTGCCGGTGTTTGGCCCGGACGGTTTGATTGCGGTGTTTGATCTGGACAGCGACCAGTTGGATGCGTTTGACAGGCAGGACGCGGAGGCGTTGCAAAGCATCCTTGATGTCACGTTTGGACGACCTATTGCGTAGTGGATATTTGAAAAAGCAAAGAGACGCGATCAGGGCGGCAGCTGTGCCAACCCCAAAAGAATGCCGTAGAGGATGAAGCACACGGCGAGCGCCCGGCGCACCCATAGGTTCATCACCGCCCCCAATGCGAGTTTGCCGAGCCCCGCACCAAGCGCCGTGTAGCCCGTGTAGCTGAGGGCCGTCAGCGTCAGCGCGGTCGGCACGATCACCTGCATCTGCGCCCAGATCGGCACACCCGGCTCGACGAATTGCGAGAAGGCGGCGAGGTATCCGGCCACGGATTTCGCGTTGAAGGTCGCGATGGCCAAGGCGCGCCCATAAAGGCTGCCCGCCGAGGCGTTGGTCACAACGGGCTTGCCCGCGTTGAGCCACCCGCGCACGCCAAGCCAGATCAGCACCGCAGCCCCCGTCATCTGCACCCAGAAGAACAATGTGGCCGAGGCGAGGATCAGCGCCGTCACGCCAAGGGCGGAGCCGAGCAGAAATATACTCGCCTGCGTCAAGATCGCAGCGACCCCCCACAGGCTGCGCGCAAGGCCGTGGGTCATGCCGTTCTGGATGCAATTGACCGCGTTCGGCCCCGGTGTGGTGACGAACAGCGCCCAGAAGGCGGTGAAGATGATCCAAGCCTGAAAACTCATAGGCGTGGTCTTGCCGCGCGCGGCGCAGCAGGGCAAGAGCGGTCGCATGAGCAGTGCCTACGATCCCCCAACAGATCCGCTTGTCGTGCTACACGAGGATGCGCAACTTCTGCTGCTGGAAAAACCCGCCGGGTTACTCAGCGTGCCGGGCAAGGGCGAGGATCTGGCTGATTGCCTACTCAGCCGCGCGCAGGCGGCGTTTCCGGGGGCATTGCTGGTGCACCGGCTGGACCGGGATACCTCGGGCGTGATGGTGTTTGCGATGACGCCAGCCGCACAGCGTCACTTGGGTCTGCAATTTGAGAAGCGCTATGTGAAGAAGACCTATGTGGCGCGAGTGGCCGGGAGGCTGGAGCCGCGCGAAGGTGCCGTGGACGGGCCGATCATTGTCGACTGGGAAAACCGTCCGCGTCAGATGATCTGCCACGAAACCGGCCGGGCGGCGCATACGGACTGGAAGGTGCAAAGTTATGCCGAGGGCAATACCCGTGTGCGTCTGTTTCCGCTGACCGGGCGCAGTCATCAGTTGCGGGTGCATATGTTGTCACTGGGCCATCCGATCTTGGGCGATCCGCTTTATGCGGAAGGGGCGGCGCGCGATTACGAGCGTATGATGCTGCACGCAACCGAGCTGCGTTTGCGCCATCCTGATGGCGGGGCGCGGGATGCGGTTTGTGTCGAAGGTGCCGTTTTAGGCGAGGGCATGAACAGCGAACTCTCGCCGCACCCTCCCTATCGTGACTTTACTTACGCTGGGTTAGTCTATCAGGTGGCGCGAACACCTATAACAAATGACGAGCAGCCCGAATGAACCAGACCTCAGACTTCAGCCGGGCAGAGCCCGTCACCCGTGACGCGCGCGATTGGGTCAAGGTCTTGGCCGCCTACCGCGAACCCAACGAGTGGCGCAGCGCGTTTGAGTTGGCGATCAGCTTCGGTCCGTTCATCGCTTTATGGACGCTGGCATGGTGGTCCATGTCGATCAGCTACTGGCTGACCTTCGGGCTGTCGGTTCTCGCGTCGGGTTTCCTGCTGCGCATGTTCACCATCCAGCATGATTGCGGCCATGGCTCGCTGTTCAAGAACCGCGTGGTCAGCGACTGGGTGGGGCGCGTCTTGGGGGTGTTCACCTTGACGCCCTATGATGTTTGGCGGCGCACACACTCGATGCACCATGCAAGCTCTGGCGATCTGGGGCGGCGTGGCATGGGCGATGTGCATACCCTGACATTGGCCGAGTATAACGCGCTGACGCCGCTTGGGCGCTTGCTGTACCGGATGTATCGTCACCCGATCACGCTGTTTGTGCTCGGGCCGGGGTATTTGTTCTTGCTGCAAAACCGGGTGCCGCTTGGGCTGATGGGCGAGACGAAATATTGGGTCAGTGCGGGGGGCACCAATGCTGTTCTGGCCGCGGCCTTGGGGGCCGTTTGTGTATTTCGGCGGATGGGCCGCGATTGTGCTGATCTTCCTGCCCTCGTCGCTGATCGCGGCAACGGCGGGTGTGTGGCTGTTCTACATCCAGCACCAGTTCGAGGAAACCCGCTGGGAGCAAAGCGAAGACTGGCAATTGCATGATGCCGCTTTGCACGGCAGTTCGCATTACGTCTTGCCCAAGCCCTTGCAATGGATGACTGCTAATATCGGGATCCACCATGTGCACCACCTCTATAGCCGCATCCCGTTCTACCGATTGCCGCAAAGTGCTGCGTGATCACGCAGAGCTTGCCACTGGCAACCGTATGAGCGTGCGCGAAAGTTTCGCCTGTGCGCGGCTGCATCTGTGGGACGAAAACTCCAAGCGCTTGCTGTCGTTTGCGCAAGCGCGGGCGTTGTCGGCGGCCTAAATTGGCTAGACGGACCGCGTGATCCCGCCATCGACACGGATATTCTGCCCGGTGATATAAGCCCCCCCTGGCGAGGCGAGAAACGCGACCACGCTGGCGATCTCCCCCAACGAACTGCCATAGCGGCCCATCGGGATCATGCTGCGGAACTCGTCTTTTTCCGGCAGGCTGTCGATAAAGCCCGGCAGGACGTTGTTCATGCGGATGTTCTCGGGGGCGTATTTGTCTGCAAACAGTTTGGAATAGGCCGCAAGCCCAGCGCGCATAACGCCGGAGGTGGGAAAGACCGGGTTCGGCTCGAACGCTGCAAAGGTCGAGATGTTGATGATCGCGCCGCCGCCTTGGGCCTGCATGATGGGCGTGACCAGCCGGGTCGGGCGCACGACATTCAGAAAATAGACCTCCATGCCCTCGTGCCAATCGTCGTCGGTCAATTCGAGCACCGGCGCACGCGGACCGTGCCCGGCCGAATTGACCAGCACATCTACCCTGCCCCAATGGGACATCGCGGCATCGATCAGCTTTTGCAGATCCGCTTCCGAGCGATTGGTGCCGGTCACGCCAACCCCGCCAAGCTCGTGGGCCAAGGCCTTGCCCTTACCCGAGCTGGACAGGATCCCAACTTTGAACCCATCGGCGGCCAGAGCGCGCGCGCTATCGGCCCCCATGCCCGAGCCGCCAGCGGTGATCAGGGCAACTTTTGTCTCGGTCTCTGTCATCGGCTTAGTCCTTTGTCTCGTTCAGTTTTAACGCACCCATTGCGGACTGTCCCAGCGGGATCGACGCGAACGGACCACCTTGGCACATCTGGCCGGGATCGCTGGGGTCATGGGGGGGAGCTTCGGCGAAGATCGTCTTCGCGAACTGCTCGGCATTGTCCTGCGGGCGGTAGCCCAAGAACCGCGCATTGCTGTTGTCCACGGTCGCCCGGTCGTTGTCCGACACGCCGTAGACCACCGCAAAGCCGGTGATTGGCGTATCAATCGCGCGCTGCACCATTTGGATCAGGTCCGGGTAGGACAACCAACTGCCCACGGCGCGTGCGTTCGTGACGTTGGCGCAGGACAGGATGCGCATGCAGACCGCCTCTATCCCGCGCTTGTCCCAATACATCCGCGCCAGATCTTCGGAGAAGCATTTGGCCAGACCATAGAACGTGTCGGGGCGGTGCGGCACATCTGTGCCAATTCGTTCGGTCTTGGGATACATGCCCACCGCGTGGATGGAGCTGGCATAGACCACCCGGCGCACGCCGTTCAGATGGGCGGCTTCCCAGATGTTATAGGCGCCGATGATGTTTGGTCCCAAGATCGCCTCGAACGGGGCCTCGTCGCCGATTGCCCCGAAATGCACGATCATGTCGGCGTCTTTGGTCAGCGCGATGATCGCGTCCTTGTCGGCCAGATCGGCTTGCACATAGGTCTCGCCTGGATAGAGCGCGCCGATGTCATCGGCCAGATCGGTCGTCACCAACGTATCGCACATCGCCGAAAGCGGTTCGCGCAAATACGATCCCAGACGCCCTGCGGCCCCGGTCAATACGAGTTTCTTCATGGCTCTCTCCTTGCCGCTAGATCACGGCCTTTTCGACGATGGCGCGGTTCTCGACGAGGCGCTGATAATTGAACGGGCTCAGATCAAGGCTGCGATATGCCCCATGCACCAGCAATTCAGCGGTGCCGCGCCCCATTGCGGGGCTTTGCTGGAGGCCGTGACCAGAAAAGCCGTTCAGGAAATAGAAGTTCTCGATCTGATGATGCGGGCCCATGATCGCGTTATGATCGAAGGTGTTGTAGGCGTAATGGCCGGTCCATTCGCTTTGCACCTTGATCGCTTCGAACTGCGGCACGCGCGTCGCAATCACGGGCCAGACGTGGTTTTCCCAGAGCGAGAAATCCATGGTGAAGTCGTCGTAGTCTGCCGCCGGATCAATCTCCGAATGCCCGCCCGCCTGATAGGTGCCGCCGCCGTTTTCGCGAAAATGCACGCCCGAGGGGTCAATTGTCAGCGGCAGATCCCGGTCGAGCGGCGTCTCGGCGGCAAACACCCACGAGTAGCGCTTGCGCGGCTCGACGGGGATGTCGATCCCGGCCATTTTGGCGGTGCGGTTGGCGCGTGGCCCGGAGGTGTTGAGAACCTTGCCACACGCAACCACCTCGCCCGAGGCCAGCGTGACGCTTTCGACCTTGGTGCCTGCCGCGTTCTTGGTCATCGCGACAACCTCGTTCTGGATATACTCGACACCGCGCTCGCGCGCTTGTCTGCGCCACCAGTCAAATACCGCACCACCGTCCCAGTAGCCTTCGTCGCGGGTGTTGATCGAGCCGAGGACGATGTCATCGACGCTGTAGAACGGATAGCGCGCCTTGATCTCGTCGGGCGTCATCAGTTGGGTTTCAGCCCCGCAGGCCAGTTGCACGGCTTGGTTCTCGCGCAATGTCGCGGCGAAGTCTTCGGTATCGGCCAGATACATGTAGCCGAAATTGCGGATCGACAGTTCGGGGATGCGGTCGTCATGGCCCATATAGCTGCGGATATTCTTCACGAAATCGGCGGCAAATTGCGAGATCCTCACGTTTAGCTCTTCGGAAAACTGCTGGCGCATGCACGAATTGGTATGCGCGGTCGAGCACATTGCGTAGCTTGTATCCCGTTCCACCACCAAGACGCGGCCATCGAAATCGGCTTGCTCGGTCAGGAACCATGCGGTGGACGATCCCATGATCGCGCCGCCGATGATGACGATATCGTAGCTGGCCTGTGCCGGGGTTTGGGGGGTCATGCGATGTCCTCTCCTTTGGCAATCGCGGCCTGAACCGCTGCAATATCATCGGCACTGAGGCCGTAATCATCCACAGCACTTTGAGCGGAAATATAGCCGCGCGCCAGATCGCGTTTCACATCTTCTTCCGCGCGCTGGGCCGGATCGCCGTAGCCCGCCCCACCGGGAAACGCGAGCATGACGCGCCGCCCATGGCCGACGAATTGCTTGCCTTTGCCGCGCATCTTGGTGCCGTCGTCTTGGGCAATCGTGGTGGGCGCGCCAGCCCCTCCGCCGCGCCGCCCGCGCGCGGGGTGATCCACGCGGTCGAACATCGCTTGGAAGTCGAACTCGTGCCCCTCGCGCGCGCCCACTTCCATGTATTGCCCGAGACCGCCACGCTGCTGACCCGCGCCGCCAGAATCAGGCCGAAGCTCTTTGCGCCAGATAATGACCGGGCCTGCATGTTCGGTCGCCTCAATCGGCATGGTCATCACACCCGAGGGGAAGGCGGTTGCGTTCAGCCCGTCCTTCGTTGGCCGCGCGCCTGATCCGCCCGAGTTGAAGGTCAGCACCTCGGATCGGACCGCTTCTTCCGGGGCAGGGGCGTCGGTGCGTGGGCGCAAGGACACCTGAAAATTGCACAAGCACCCGGCCCCTTCGGCGGGTACCACGCCGGGCAGGATCTGGTCGAGCGCATCATAAACCGTATCGGGCACGAAATGCCCAACGATATGGCGCAGGGCGACCGGTGCAGGATGGACCGCATTGACGATGGTGCCTTCCGGCGCGCGCATCTCGAACGGCGCGAGCGAGGCTGCGTTGTTCGGAATTTCCGGCGCAATCGCACATTTCAGGGCGTAGCAGGCATAGGCCTTGGCATAGACCATCGGGCAGTTGATGCCCTTCTTGTCCAGCCCGCTCGACCCGGCAAAATCGCTTATGATGCGGTCGTGCTCGATGGTCAGTTTGACCTTCAACGTGATCGGCGCATCGAACCCGTCCACCGTCATCTCGCCCGACGCTGACTTGCGCGGTAAGGCAGCGATGCGTTCTAACGTGGCGCGGCGCGAGTTGTCGAGGATGAACGTCCGCGATCCCGTCCAAGCCGTCCAACCCGAACTCGTCCAGCATCTCGACCAGCCTGCGATGCCCAATTTCGTTGCAACTGGCCAAGGCATACATGTCGCCCACGAGTTGGTCCGGCTCGCGCACATTGCCCCGAACGATCCGCAGTAAGGTCTGGTCTACCACGCCCCGCTCGGCGAATTTCATGATCGGCAGATACAGGCCTTCTTCATAGACGCTTGCCGCATCCGCCCCGAACCCGCGCCCCCCGATATCGACGATATGGGCGGTGCAGGCGAAAAACCCGACATGCACGCCGCGATGGAACGAGGGCGTGACCATGGTGATGTCGTGTAGATGGCCAGTGCCCTCCCACGGATCGTTGGTGATGTAGACATCGCCCTCAAGGATATTGTCGCGCCCGATCCGGCGGATGAAATGGGCCACCGCGTCGGCCATCGCGTTCACATGGCCGGGTGTGCCGGTGACGGCTTGGGCGAGCATCCGGCCTTCGGTGTCATAGACGCCCGCCGACAAATCCCCGGCCTCGCGCACGGAGGTCGAGAACGCGGTGCGCACGAGGGCTTGTGCTTGTTCCTCGACCACCGAGATCAGGCGGTTCCACATCACTTGATAGGCAACGTTTGAATGGGTCATGGCCTAGCCCTCAGTCTTCGCAACAATATCGATGCAGCCATCAGGGTGCTGGATCGCGTGGCGGCTGGACGGGACGATGATGGTGGTTTCGTCCTCGGTGATCGCGGCGGGGCCAGCGACGTGCATGCCCGCGCGCATCTGGTCGCGCAGCACGACTGAGGCTTCTTGGAACGCTGACAGCGCCGGATCGAAGATCGCGCGTTTGCCTGCGATGGGCGCTGGGGTGTCGGCTTTGACCTGCGCGATAAGATCAACCGGGTCCGCCAAGGTCGTTGCGTTAGCCGACCAGACGGTGATTTCGATATCCATGCCATCGACAATGCGCCCGAACAGCTTGGCGTAGTCTTCTTCAAAAAGCCGCTCAAATTCCTGCGCATTTGGGGCCATCGCCTGCGCTTCGGTCAGAGTGATCGGGATTTCCCAGCCTTGGCCGGCATAGCGCATGTAGACTTTGAACGCGCTCTGGATCGGGGCGGTCGCGTCGCAGGACCGCACGAAGCCCGTCGCCTCAGTCTGCAAGTCGGCGAGCAGCGTCTTGATGACGTCAGGCGCGAAGGCCGATAGCTTCATGTAGACCGAGCGGTTCGCCTCGAAGCTGAACGGGGCGCGCAGGAATCCGATGGCCGACCCGACGCCCGCGCCCGGCGGCACGAGCAAGCGGGTCACGCCCAGCTTTTCGCAAAGGCGTCCGGCATGCAGCGGGGCCGCACCGCCAAAGGCGATCATGGTGTAGTCGCTCAGGTCTTCGCCATTCTCAACCGCATGAACCCGCGCGGCGTTGGCCATGTTTTCATCCACGACCTCGGCCAATCCAAAGGCGGCAGTGGTTGCGTCCATCGCAAGCGCGTCCCCCAGCACGGTTTGCAAAGCCTCGGAGGACTGATCGGAGTGCAACTGGATCGACCCGCCTGCGAAATTATCCGCATCGAGTTTGCCCAGTACCAGATCGGCGTCCGTCACCGCAGGGCGCAGACCGCCGTGCCCGTAACAGGCAGGCCCCGGCTCGGAGCCCGCACTTTCCGGCCCGACCCGGATTTGGCGCAGCGCGTCCACATGCGCGAGGCTGCCACCGCCCGCCCCGATCTCGACCATATCAATGACCGGGATCGAAATCGGCATGCCCGAGCCCTTCTTGAAGCGGTAGCTGCGCGCAACCTCGAACACACGGGCCGTCTTGGGGGTCTGGTTCTTGATCAGGCAGATTTTTGCAGTCGTGCCGCCCATATCGAAGCTAAGCACCTTTTCCAGCCCATACCGCGCCGCAATATGAGCCGCGAAAACCGCCCCGCCCGCAGGCCCGGATTCGACCAACCGCACCGGAAACTCCGCAGCACTATCGAGGGAGATGATCCCGCCGCCCGAATGCATCAGGAACACGCTACAGCTGACCCCTTCGGCGCGCAGCCGCCCTTCGAGCCGACCCAGATAGGACTTCATCAGTGGCTTGATATAGGCGTTGGCGACGACGGTGTTGAACCGTTCGTACTCGCGCATCTGCGGGCTGACCTCGGACGAGAGCGACACCATGATTTCCGGCGCGCGTTCGGCCAGAACATCGCGGACAAGCTGCTCGTGCGCGTCGTTCAGATAGGAATGGATCAGACCGATCGCGACGCTGTCATAGCCCGCCGCGATAATCTGGGCGACTACGGCTTCGACCTGCGCGCGGTCCATCGGCACCAGTTCTTGGCCAAGCGCGTCGATGCGCCCTTGCACGGTATAGCGGCACTGACGCGGCAGCAGCGGCTCGGGCAGGGTCAGGTTCAGATCGTATTGCTCGAACCGCGACTCGGTGCGCATCTCGATCACGTCGCGGAAGCCTTGCGTGGTAATCAACGCCGTTTTCGCGCCGCGCCGCTCGATCAGGGCGTTGGTGGCCAAGGTGGTGCCGTGGATGATCTGGCCGATCTGTGCCGGGAGGATGCCGGCCTTTGCACACACGTGGTGCATCCCGTCGATGATCGCATCCTCGGGCGCGGCATAGGTCGTCAGCACCTTGGTCGAGAACCGTGTCGCGCCACATTCCAGTACCACGTCGGTGAACGTGCCGCCAATATCCACGCCCAGTCGATTTGAAGCAGATGCCATCTGTGGTCCCTATTCGTTTGCGGCAGATTAGGGCAGGTCGTTGGATACAAGCCAATTATTTGTTTCTATCTTGGCGATAGATAAATTGGATCAGCCGCGCGCTGCGAAATCGGCCGACACGGACGCTGCAAGTCGTGCAGCTTCGCCCACAAACCGTGCGGCTTTATCGGCTTGATAGCGGGCGAAGAACTGCAAGGGCGAGGGGGTCCAGAGTGTGCCTAGCTTGACCAAGCGACCTTCCGCCAACTCCGTGCTTACCATCAGCGCGGGCATTTGCGCGACGCCCAGCCCGTCGCATGCCATCTGCAAGCACGAGGCCAGACTGCTGGACGGGACCAGCTTGCCGGCAGGCACGCCAAGCGTCTCGGCATGGGCGGACAGCTCCAGATAAGACTGGGTGTGGCGCGCATGACTGAGGATCTTGTGCGGCACCATATCGGCAATCGTCGGTGCGCTGGGCAGTTGTGCTGCGATCTCGGGCGTGGCGACCCAGATATACCCGAACGCGCCCAAACCAATCTCGCCGCTGGTTTGGGTGGCAAATGGCGCGTTCTGGATGGCGAGGTCCAGTTGATGGCTGGCCAATGCCGTATCTAGCGTTCGCGAAAGATCAATCACCAACTCGACCGACACGCCGGGAAAGGCGCTGTTCAGCTGGCGCAGGTATTCATGCAGCCAGGTGCAGGCGACCATTTCCGTAACGCCAAGGCGCAAGCGATTGGCGAGCAAGTCGGGGCGCTGGGCGACCTCCACCACGGTCTCGGCCTGACGCAAGACGGCGCGGGCGGCACTCAGCACCGCTTCGCCGCGCTCGGTCAGCCGCACTGTGCCAGACGCGCGGTGCATCAAGACGATGCCAAGCGTATCCTCCAGCCCCGCGATCCGAGCCGAGATATTGGGCTGTGTGGTGTTCAGATGGGCAGCGGCCTTGCGAAAGCTGCCAAGGTCGGCGACCCAGACCAGCGCCTCAAGCTGCTTGAGCGTAAAGAGGCTGCTAATCATTCAATGGGTCGCCTATTTCAGAATGCAGATCAGTCGTCGTAGAACGCCGAGACGGACTTGACCTCGAGGAAGTCTTCAAGCCCCCAAACCCCGCCTTCGCGCCCATTGCCCGACTGCTTGTAGCCGCCAAAGGGCGCGCCTGCGCCGCGCGGTTTGCCGTTCATCTCCACCATGCCGGACCGCAGACGCCGGGCCACACGTTGGCGCTTGGCCTCGTCGCCGGACTGGACGTAGTTTGTCAGGCCGTAAGGCGTGTCATTGGCGATTTGCACGGCGTGCTCTTCATCCTCGAACGGGATCATGCACATGACCGGGCCAAAGATTTCCTCGCGCGAGATGACCATTTCGTTGGTGGCATCGGCAAAGACGGTGGGGCGCACGTAGAACCCGCGGTTCAGCCCCTCGGGACGGCCGACGCCGCCCGCGATCAGCTTGGCGCCTTCGTCGATGCCCTGCTGGATCAGGCCCTGGATCTTGTTGAACTGCGCTTCATTGACGACCGGGCCCATATGGCCGCCTTCCTCGTTAGGTGTGTCCACCTTGATCGAGTTCGCGGTCTCAGCAGCAATTTCGACCGCTTGATCATAAATCGAGCGCTCGACCAGCATCCGCGTCGGCGCATTGCACGACTGGCCCGAGTTGTTCATTACCCGCAGCACGCCGCGTTTGACGGCTTTCTCGTCGGCATCGGCAAAGACGATGTTCGCTCCTTTGCCGCCCAGCTCGAGGCTGACGCGCTTGATGGTGTCGGCGGCGGCTTTGGTGATCGCCACGCCGGCCCGGCTGGATCCGGTGAACGAGATCATGTCCACATCCGGATGCGTGGACAGACGTGTGCCGACCCCCAGACCGTCGCCGTTCACGAGGTTGAACACGCCCGCTGGAAAGCCCGCTTCATCGATCATTTCGGCGAACAGCGTGCCGGACAATGGCGATTCCTCGGATGGCTTGAGGATCATCGTGCAGCCAACGGCCAACGCGGGGATCGCCTTCAGCGTGATCTGGTTCATCGGCCAGTTCCAGGGGGTGATCATGCCGACCACACCAACGGGCTCATAAAGCACCGCATTGTCCGGCGCGCGATCATTCAGAGGGCGGGTGAATTCGAAGTTTTTCGCCTCGCGGATGAAGGTCTTGATATGCGCGAGGCCGGTTGTGACCTGCTGCTGACGGCTCAGGTCAATCGGCGCGCCCATCTCCATGGAAATCGCTTTCGCCATGTCCTCGGCCCGCGCGGTGTAGATGTCCAAAAGCTTCTGGATCATCTCCAGGCGCTCAGCCGGGGGGGTCATCATCCACGGCTCGAACGCGGCGCGCGCAGCGGCAACGGCATTGTCCGTGTCCTGAACACCACCCAGCGAGATCGTGGCGCACGCCTCCTCGGTGGCGGGATTGATGACCTCATGGGCGGTGCCGTCAACCGGGGCGACCCACGTGCCATTGATGTAGAAGTTCGTTTTCTCGATCATCTCAGACCTCCTAGAATTTCGCGGCACCCTGTCACCGCTTGGCGCGCCTTGCAAGCGGGCGGGGGGCATCCGTATATGTCCCCAACAGCTTTACCTAAGGAGTGCCCCATGGCCCTGCGCATTAACGACATCGTCCCCGACTTTTCCGCCGAGACCAGTGATGGCCCCATTCAGTTCCACGACTGGCTGGGCGGCAAATGGGCGATCCTGTTTTCGCACCCCAAAGACTTCACGCCCGTCTGCACGACCGAATTTGGTGCGGTCGCTCAGCTGGCGGATGAGTGGGCCAAGCGCGACACCAAGGTGATCGGCATTTCCGTCGATGGGGTCGAGGATCACGTCAAATGGAAAGGCGATATCTCGGCTTTCGCCGGTGCGCCCGCGACCTTCCCGATCATCGCCGATACCGGGCTTGAGGTCTCGAAGATGTTCGACATGCTCCCCGCCGAGGCGTATCTGCCCGACGGGCGCACGCCAGCGGATTCCGCCACCGTGCGCAGCGTCTTTATCATCGGCCCCGACAAGCAGTTGAAACTGATGATGACCTATCCAATGACCGTGGGCCGCAACTTCGCGGAAGTTTTGCGCGCGCTCGATGCGTTGCAGGCCAGCGCCAAGCATGGTGTGGCGATGCCTGCCAACTGGACGGAAGGCGCGGATGTGATCATCCCGGCGACCGTGTCGAACGAGGATGCGACGGCGAAATTCGGTGAGTTTACAACGCACTTCCCGTACCTGCGCACGACCAAGTTCCCAAGCTAACGTCCCAAGGCCCACCCCTGATTTCAGCGGGTGGGCCTTGATCACAGCCGCGTGAGACCCCATGTGATACCTATGCAAAACAAACGAGTAGCCCATGCTTGAGGTCGCCCTGTCGGCCCCATACGCCCCCTTCACGGTCGCATTTTCGCTTCTGTTCGCGCTTCTTGCGCTAGAGTTGGTCTTTGCCGCCCTCGGGGCCACGCTGATCGGCGATGGCCCGGACATGGACGTGGATCTGGACATCCCCGAGATGCCCGATCTGGATGGCCTCGACCTCGATCCCGGTGACTTTGACCTGCCCGACCCAGGTGACGTGGTCGAGGTTGCCCCAAGCGGTCCCGGCCCCTTGGCATGGCTTGGGATCGGTCAGATGCCGTTTGTGATCTGGCTGGCCGCGATCTGCCTCAGCTTCGGGGCAGGCGGTTTGATCCTGCAATCGGTGGCGAACACGCTCTTTGGCGCGCCTTTGCCAACCTTCCTCACCGTCCCGCCCGTGGCCGTCGGCGCAATCCTGTTCACCCGCAGCTTCGGGGCCATGTTCGCGCGCGTTTTGCCAAAGACCGAGACCTCGAGCCTGTCCGAACGCTCCCTCAGTGGCCGTCGCGGTATCATCAGCCAAGGCACCGCGCGCGAGGATGCGCCTGCGCAGGTTCGCATCACCGACCGCCACGGCAATTTCCACTTCGTCCGCGTCACGCCCCTGTCAGGCGACCCGGATATTCCCCAAGGCACTGATGTGCTCGTGCTGCGCAATCGGCGCAGCGGCGACTTTCATGCCGTCCCCCTGAGTGACTAGTCCATCTGTTAGGAAATCTGAATGAACCTTGAATCCCTTCTGGTAATCGTCGTCGCGGTCGTCGCGTTTGTTGTGATTGTTGGCCTTGTGCTGGGGCGTCTTTACAGACGGGCCACGCGCGAGGTCAGCCTCGTGAAGACCGGGGCGGGCGGCAAGAAGGTCGTTATGGATGGCGGCACGATCGTCGTGCCCTTGCTGCACGAGATCAGCCCGGTGAACATGAAGACCCTGCGCCTTGAGGTGCAACGCCTCGGCGAAGCGGCCTTGATCACCAAGGACCGGATGCGCGTCGATGTGGGTGTCGAGTTCTACGTGTCGGTCAACGCGACCGTTGAAGGGATCAGCCGCGCGGCCCAAACCCTCGGCGACCGGACCTTCTACGTGGATCAGCTGCGCGAGATGATTGAGGGTAAGCTGGTTGACGGTCTGCGCGCCGTGGCCGCGCAGATGACAATGGATGAGCTGCACGAAAACCGCGCTGAGTTCGTGCAGGAGGTGCAAAATGCCGTCTCAGAGGATTTGCTGAAAAACGGCCTCGAGCTTGAATCCGTCTCGCTCACAGCCCTCGACCAAACCCCGTTTGAGGCGCTCGACGAGAACAACGCGTTTAACGCCGTGGGTATGCGCAAGCTGGCTGAGGTGATCGCGACGTCCAAGAAGGAACGCGCCCAGATTGATGCCGATGCCGAGGTGTCCGTCGCGCGTGCCGCGATGGAAGCGCAGAAGCTGAAATACATGATCTCGCGCGACGAGCAGGCCGCCGAGATCGAGCAGCAGCAGGACCTCCAGACCCTGCGCGCCGCTCAGGAAGCCGAGATCGCGCGCCGTAACGAGGATGCCGAGAAGGAAAAAGAGCAAGCTCGCATCAAGCGGGAAGAGGCGATCCGCAGCTCTGACATCGCCCGCGAGCGCGCCATCAAAGAGGCCGAGATCAGTCGCGACCGCGAGCTGGAAGTGGCCGATCAGGATCGTAAGATCATCATCGCGCAGAAGTCCGAAGAAGAAAGCCGGGCGCGTGCGTCTGCCGATCTTGCGCGGGCCGAGGCCACGAAGGCCACGGAATCCGTGGAGACGGCGCGCGCCACGGCGGAGGCCGAGCGTGTCAAAGCCATCGCCCTCATTGAGGCCGCGCGTGAGGCCGAGCGGGAAGCGACCCGGGTGCGTCTGGAGGCCCAAGCCGAAAAAGACGCCGCCGCTGACCGCGCCGATGCGCGGCGCGAGGAAGCGCAAGCCGAGGCCGACGCGATCACCATTAAGGCGGACGCTAAGAAGAAGGACCTGCTGGCCGAGGCGGAAGGTCGTAAGGCGATTGTCGAGGCGGAGAATGCGATCTCGCAGGATATCGTCGACATGAAGGTCGACCTCGCGCGGCTTGAGGCGCTGCCTGAGATCGTGGCCGAGATGGTCAAGCCCGCTGAGAAAATCGACTCGATCAAGATCCATCAGGTCAGCGGTCTGAACGGGATGGCCGGGACCGGCGGCGGTGGCGGCGATAAGCCCGCGGTGAACCAAGCGCTCGACTCCATCCTTGGGATGGCGGTGCAAATGCCCGCGCTCAAGAAGCTGGGCGAAGAGCTTGGCGTGTCGCTCGAAGGCGGTCTCGCGCAAGTCACCAGCGATGCAATGGACGTCAAGCCGAAGCCCGAGGTCCTGACTGACGAGACGCCCGATGCGGCTAAACCTGCCGCTGAATAGCGCTTCAGGGTTCCAAAAATACTCAAAAAAGGCCCTGAGACTTCTTGGGGCCTTTATGTTTCGCAAATTATGCAAATCCATAGTATGCAAATCGAGGATCGGAGCCACCCATGCATTTCGCCAATATCGACACGTATCTGCGCGAGGCCAAGCTGACCGAGGCCTGCATTTTGCCGGTGCCGAGCGTTGCCAAGTGGATGGGCGTGACGCCCCCCGCCGTGCGCGCAATGGTGGCGCGTGGTGTGCTGGACGGGATAAGCATCGGGCCGACCTTGTTCGTGAAAGCCGTGTCGCTGCGCAGCTGGCAGGCTGACCTCGCGGAGGAGGTCAAAAAGACGCTCAAGCAGCTCCGCAAGGCTGCGCGCAAAGGGCGCCCCATTGCGTATAGCGCTTTGCTGAACAAGCTCGGGCGCGACTACACCAAGCCCGCCGACCGCCGCCGCCTTGCGCGTTTGCTGGAAGCCGCGAGTGCGCAGAGCCTTCTGGAAGAGGGCATTTTGCTAGCCGTCTGGGCCCAACCCAAAGCCACCGAATTTCCCAAACATGGTGTTTGGGATCTGGCCGAACTCCACGGCTTACGGCGAGACGGGGAAGGCCCGCGCGCGTTCGTTGATCGCCAACGCAGCGGCGCCGCCTAGGCGTTCAGAAGGGTCATGGGGGTCGCGAGAGGCAACGGGTCAAACGCAGACACAAGTCGGGTAAGGAACGTATCCGCCATCATATCCTTCGGCAGCCCGGTATGTGCGTTAGGATTAATCACGCGCCCCTGACCCAGCGCATCTAGCAGCGTATTGATCGCTTTAATCGCAGTGCCACGAGGCGGCTCGAACAGCATCAAGGCATGGGCCATGACCGTGACGCGCGCGCGGTCTGCGCGGCTAGGCCGAAACCGCATGGCCGTGCCCGCGAACTTCAGCCTGTTCCACTGCACGTTATGCGCCCCGTCACAGAACGCGCCGGGTTGCCAGCCGCGAGAGGCACCGTCACCAAGTGCCGTTTCGATAGGGCTGCAAATACGGTCGTACTCCGTGTCCATTTGGAAGACAGAGTCCGCAGGCAAGGCATAGACATGGGTGACATTCACAATCCCCGGCCCCTGTGGGGTCGCGTCGCCCCCCGTGGCGCGGGTGTGGACCGGCCAGCCTTGCGCGGCGAGGGCATCGGACGCCTCGCGGAAGCTCGGATGCACCGCCAATTTGCGCGGCACAACGAGGGTCTGATTGCCCTGCCACAGCCATAACAAGCGCTGCGAGGGATCGTGAGAAACGCGCTCCAACAGCGCCATCTCGCGCGCAAGGGCCGTCCCGGTGTCGAGCGTCTGGATCAAGGGCATGGTCATCGCAACAGCACCTACAAAAAAAGCCCCGGCGTTTCCACCGGGGCCTCTTGTCTCAGCAAAAGCGTCGGGGCTTAGCCCTCGGCTTCTTCTTTCGTGATCTCTTCGCCAGTTTCCTGGTTCACCATCTTCATGGCCAACCGGACCTTGCCGCGATCATCAAAGCCCAGAAGCTTGACCTTCACTTCCTGACCTTCCTTCAGCACATCCGACGGATGGTTCAGGCGACGGTTCTCGATCTGGCTTACGTGCACCAGACCGTCGCGCTTCCCGAAGAAGTTCACGAACGCACCGAAATCGACGATCTTCACCACGGTTCCGGTGTAGACTTTGCCCTCTTCAGGCTCAGCCACGATGGAGTGGATCATCTCGTAGGCCTTCTTGATCGCCTCGCCATTGGCGCTCGCGATCTTGATGATGCCTTCGTCGTTGATGTCGACCTTGGCGCCCGACACTTCGACGATCTCGCGGATGACCTTACCGCCAGAGCCGATCACTTCACGGATCTTGTCGGTGGGGATCTGCATCGTCTCGATACGCGGGGCGTGCTCGGAGAACTCGTTGCGGCCCTCGGTCAGGGCATTGGCCATCTCAGCAAGGATGTGCAAACGACCGGCTTTCGCCTGATCAAGCGCTTTTTCCATGATGTCAGGCGTGATGCCCGCGATCTTGATGTCCATCTGAAGCGACGTGATACCAGCCTCAGTCCCTGCCACTTTGAAGTCCATGTCGCCGAGGTGATCTTCGTCACCGAGGATGTCGGTCAGAACCGCATACTCGCCGTCATCCTCAAGGATCAGACCCATCGCAACACCGGCAACCGGCGATTTCAGCGGAACGCCCGCATCCATCATCGACAAGGAGCCACCGCAAACAGATGCCATCGAGCTGGAGCCGTTGGATTCGGTGATCTCGGACACCACGCGGATGGTGTAGGGGAAGTCGGTGGCCGCAGGCAGAACCGCCTGAAGCGCGCGCCATGCCAGCTTGCCGTGACCGATCTCACGACGCCCTGGAGGGCCGAAGCGACCCACTTCGCCAACCGAATAGGGAGGGAAGTTATAGTGCAGCAAGAAGTTCGACCGATAGGTGCCGTTCAGCGCGTCGATCATCTGCTCGTCGTCGCCCGTGCCCAGTGTGGTGACAACCAGACCTTGCGTCTCGCCACGGGTGAACAGGGCCGAGCCATGCGTGCGGGGCAGAATGCCGACCTCGGACACGATGGACCGAACTTCGTCGAGCTTACGCCCGTCGATGCGCACACCGTTCTTGACGACGTCGCCACGCAGGATCGAGGATTCCAGCTTCTTGAAGCAGGTGCCCAGGTTGGCGTCGGTTTGATCTTCGTCTGACAGCGAGGCGAGGATTGCGTCACGCGCGGCAGAGATGGCTGCAGTACGCTCCTGCTTGTCGCCGATGGCGAAGGCGGCGCGCATCTGGTCTTCACCAGCCGCTTTGACCTTCGCGAACAGCTCGGAATAATCCGGCGCCTGGAAGTTGAACGGCTCTTTCGCGGCGTCTTCGGCCAGATCGATGATCAGGTCGAGAACGGGCTGCATCTGCTCGTGACCGAACTTCACAGCGCCCAGCATTTCGGCTTCAGACAGCTCGTAGGCTTCCGATTCCACCATCATCACGGCGTCTTTGGTGCCTGCAACGACGAGATCCAGACGCTGGTCCGGGTTCTTGCGCAGCTCGTGCATGTCGTCGACGGTTGGGTTCAGGACGTACTCGCCATCCTCAAAACCAACGCGCGCAGCAGCAATCGGGCCCATAAACGGAACGCCGGAAATGGTCAGTGCTGCGGAGGCCGCGATCATCGCAACGATGTCGGGATCATTGTCGAGGTCGTGGCTGAGCACGGTGCAGATCACGAGGACTTCGTTCTTGAAGCCATCGACAAAAAGCGGGCGGATCGGACGGTCGATGAGGCGCGAAGTCAGCGTCTCTTTCTCGGTCGGGCGCGCTTCACGCTTGAAGAAGCCACCAGGGATCTTGCCGGCAGCGTAGTACTTTTCGTTGTAATGCACGGTCAGCGGGAAGAAATCCTGCCCCGGCTTTTGGGCGCGTGCGTAGGTCACGGCGGCCATCACGGAGGTTTCGCCATAGGTGGCGATCACGCAGCCGTCTGCTTGGCGAGCAATCTTGCCCGTTTCCAGAGTGAGCGTTTCTTCGCCCCACTCCATCGTCTTCTTAACTGGTTTGAACATCTATCGTTTCCTGTCAGGGAGCACTCCCGGCCTTCCGGGTCTCCCATTAAAAATAGCGGCCCCATTGCCGCCGACCCCTGTCCTTTTTGCGCATGTCGAGGTCAAACATGTCGTCTCAGATAAGGCGCGCATACACGTTTTAGGTGTGGATGGAAAGCTTTTGTATCCCGTCCGATGACAGGTGCGCTGATCTGGATCAGACGCACTTGTTTGCATCAGCAAGAGGCCGCGGCGCGGTTTACTTCGACTGGCTTTGCGCGATCATCTTGATCGCCATCCGGCGCGGCAGCAGGGGGATAACCCAGTTCATCAGAAAGCTGATCATGCGGTCGTTGATGACGATTAGCTCGCCCTTCATCATCGCGTCGTAGCCAAACCGCGCCACGTCGTCGGCGTGTGCGCCACCGCCTTTGACCATCGCTGTGCCCTCAAGGTTGGCAGCCTTGGCAAACTCCGTCTCGACATAGCCGGGGGCCAGCACAGTGGAGGTCACGCCCTTGGTGCTGAGTTCTTGGTTAATCGCTTGGCTGAACGAGTTCACGAACGCTTTTGTGGCAAAGTAGACCGCCTGATTGGGGCCGGGCGCGAAGCCAGCGGTGGACCCGACCTGCAGGATCTTGCCGCCCCTTTGGGTCACCATGTCGCCCGCAATGCGGTGCGTCAGGGTCACGAGCGCGCCGATATTGAGGTCGATCATGGCGTGCTCTTGCGCCAAATCCCGCTCGATATGGATGCCATGCCCACCGAAGCCCGCATTGTTGATCAGAATATCGACCTGCATGCCAAGGGCTTTGACCGCGTCATAAAGTGCGTCCGCACCGCCCGGTGCCCCAAGGTCGAGCGCGATGATATGCGCGGTGATCTTATGGGCGCTCTCCAGCTCGGCCTTCAACGCCTCAAGCGCATCGGCACGCCGTGCGGTGATAATCACGTCGCCGCCCTTGGACGCATGGTAACGGGCAAATTCAGCGCCAAGACCGGAGGAGGCACCAGTGATGAGGGCAGTGTTTGGCATGAGATGGATCCTTTCGAGCATCATAAGTCAACAAGTGTTGACGCTCAGATTGGGCTGCCACTTCATCATGTCAACGCTCGTTGACTTTTTTCTCTGTACGTATAGATGAACCCCATGAGTAAAGCTCAAACCACCCGCGAGACATTGTTGACAGCTGGGCGTCGCCTATTCTGGGCACGCGGCTATTCCAACGTGTCCGTGCGTGAGGTCGCGAAGGCTGCACAAGTCGATGTGGCGCTGATCTCGCGCTATTTCGGGTCTAAGCTGGGGCTGTTTGAGGCGACACTCGACGGGATCGACGAAGTGCAGGCTGACGCATTTGCCAGCGCTGACGCTTTCGTCGATTTCATCGTGGAGGTTTTCGTGATCCATCCCCGCCCCGCTTTGGAACCTTCGGCCATGACCATGATCATGACCAATGCGGGCGATTCGGAAGTGGGCGACAAGGTGCGCGCAAGCTATCAGGCAAAGTGGCAAGACCCCATTGTTCAGATCGTCGGCGACCCCGGGCGCGCGGCGTTGCTCAGTGCAGCGATCTTCGGGATGAGCGTGGCGGAAAAGACGATGGCGCTTGATGGGATCGCGGATCCACAGTCGCAGGAGTACGAGGCGCAGTTTCGCAAGCTGCTATCTGGGGCGCTCACCTAAAACGCAAAACGCGCCCCTAGGGGCGCGCCGCGTAGGTTCAGACTGAAATCGCAGATTAGCGACGCAGGCCCAAACGCTTGATAAGGTCGGCATAGCGCGCCTCGTCTTTGCCGCGCACATAGTCCAGCAGCTTACGGCGCTGGGCAACCATCATAAGAAGACCACGACGGGAGTGGTTGTCCTTCTTGTGGGTCTTAAAGTGCTCGGTCAGGGTCGCGATGCGCGAAGACAGAACGGCAACCTGAACTTCAGGCGAACCGGTGTCGCCTTCTTTGGTTGCGAATTCCTTCATCAGGCGTGTTTTTTCTTCAGCTGTAATCGACATCGGGGTCTCCTTAAGAGTTTGAGGAATGGCGCAGGCCGGGATGTCGTCCAGCAAGGCCCGTGGAGTCGTCGTCCGCGTTTGCGGATGGGGGCGTATAGGCGGGTTGGGGGCGAAAGGAAAGAGGCCATTGTGGGGCGGGAATGTGGCGAGAAACAGTGTGTTTCCGGTCGAGGCATCGCGCGAGAGCGTTTCGGGACGTAAGATGACGTTAACCAAGTTGCGGTCAGACCCCTCGGCTGCACGCCCTTCTTTCGGAGTCTTCACTATGCTGCTCTTTCTCCTGGCCTTACTCGCGCCTCTTGCCATCGGCTTCGCCGCTTATGAATTTTTCACTGACGATGATGATGACGACAACGCTGCCCGTGACGATGACGAACCAACACAAATCAATGGCGATGACACCGACAATGACCTGCTTGGCACACCGGGCGAAGATGTCATCAATGGCTTCGAGGGCGACGACACGATTACGGCGCGCGGTGGTGATGACGTCGTGAACGCTGGTCGTGGCGAGGACACGCTTTTTGGTGGGGCTGGCGATGACATTTTGCGCGGTGAGCAAAACGCGGATGAGATCAACGGTGGTGTTGGAAATGATGTTCTGGACGGCAGCGGCGGCGCCGACGAACTGAACGGTGATGATGGTAACGATATCCTTCGGGGGGGATCCAACGCTGATGTAATGTCCGGGGATCGCGGGGTTCGACGAGATGTTTGGCGATGATGGCGCTGACACGATGTTTGGCGGTCGCGGCAATGATCTCATGGAAGGGGGCACCGGCACCGACACGATGCTGGGCGAGCAGGGCGATGATGCCCTCGACGGTGGCAGCGGCAACGACCAGGCTTGGGGCGGCAATGGTGTGGACACCGTTGTGGGCGGCGCGGGTGATGACATTCTTGTCGGCGGTGACTTGCAAACTGGCGCTGGCCTGTCTCCGTTCACGGACAATGATGCGGGCGATACGCTGAACGGCGGCGAGGGTTTGGATACGCTCTACTTTGGGCGTGGGGATGAGGCGACTGGCGGAGCAGGTGCCGACACCTTCATCGTCACCGACGAAGGCAGCGAAGGAGCTCAGCTGACGCGCATCACAGATTTTGACTTCGACCAAGGGGACCGACTGGTCGTTTTCTACGATCCGGCAAATTACACGGGCGTGCCTGAGATCACGTTTGCTACGACAGGCCTGTCCCCTACGGTCGATGTGGCCTTGGACGGTGAGCCTGTCGTCTTCCTCGACAAACAGTCGAGCGTTGGAATCGGTGCGCCGGGTGATGTGGAACTGCGCCCAATCTCCTGATTGTTACGCGATATCTTATGACACCTCACGAAAGCCGTGCGCGCCTGCGTGCGGCTTTCGGATATCCACAGGGCGGGCGGCGTTGCAGCGTCGAATCAGATCATATCAAACACCGTCATGCGGGTGCGACTGTGTTGAACCTGCGCCGATTGGAAACAATCAAATCTCGCCACTTATGATTGTCCACGAAACCCCGCCTAACTGTGTCAAAATTAAGCAAAATTTCGGAAAAAGCTGCCTCATTCCAGCGCATTCGTTAACCTTTGGGCAACCGGGAATCCGCACCAAGGAGAATGATCATGTTGGGTATCGCGAGCTTAATGGCCTTGTTGTTTGCAGGCACCGCAATTTCGGCGGTTTTGCCTACAGGTGCACCTGACGAAGACGACATCGATCTGACCCCACCGCCTGAACCGGATAACCCGCTCGACGATGATCTGAGCCTTTTGAACGAAATTCGCGGAACCACGGGGGATGACGACGCGCTGCTTGGCACCTCTCAGGGCGATTACATCAATGGTCGCCAGGGCGACGACGTGATCCGAGGTCGTGCGGGCGATGATTACCTGACCGGCAAGGAAGGCGATGACTTCATGACCGGCAATGACGGCCGCGACGTGATGTATGGCAATCCCGGCGATGACAGGATGAGTGGCGGTGCCGGCGACGATATCATGATCGGTGGCGACGGTGCCGACTTCATGAATGGCAATGTCGGCTCGGATTACGTGTCGGGCGAGTCTGGCGCAGACGACGTGGATGGTGGCGAAGGCAATGACATCGTCCTCGGCGGGTCCAGCAACGACATCGTGCGCGGTGGCGCCGGCAATGACGAGGTGTACGGCGAAAGCGGTGCGGACCGCGTCTATGGCTATGCGGGCGACGACAAAGTCTCCGGTGGGATGGGGCGTGACCTGCTTGCAGGCGGTGACGGCAACGACCTGCTGGACGGCGGCAAGGGCAATGACCGGCTGCTGGGCGGGGATGGCGATGACGTGATCTCGGGCGGTCTGGGGAAGGACAACATCTCCGGCGGTGATGGGGATGATCTGGCCTATGGCGGTGACAATAATGACCGCCTGTCGGGCGGCGACGGTGACGACGTGCTGTTCGGCGGCGACGGCAAGGATTTCATGACGGGCGGTGATGGCGATGACGCGCTGTTTGGCGGCCTTGGTAAAGACGACATGCGCGGGGATGAAGGCGACGATACGCTCGTGGGTCTGTGGACCGACCGCGTTGCAGGTGAGCCGTTCCGCGATATCGATGATGCGGACGTGCTGCGCGGCGGCGCGGGCGATGACACGCTGCTGATGGGCTGCGATGACATCGGATTTGGCGGCGAGGGCAACGATACGTTTGTGTCCGGCGACTATGCGGGCGGCTTCCCGGCGATCATCCAAGATTACACGCCGGGCGAGGACCTGATCAAACTGTTCTATCAGGAACCAACGCTGCCGACGATTGATCTGGTTCTGACCGGGGGCAACACCGAGATCAGCATGGACGGCCAACTGGTCGCCATTGTGACAGGGATCGAGCTGGACGGGTCCGAGCTGGAATTTGAAGGCTATGCCGACACCATTCCGGTGCCGCCTGCGCCTGCCGCTCCGCCGACCTTCGCGGATGCTGTGATCCCGGCGTAAAGCCTTCGGGTTTCCCTATAAATGCCACATAGGCCCACCAGTACGGGCCTATGTGGTGCCCCCGCCCCGATTTTCTTGACGAGTTAGGACCCCAATCAATGCTGCTCACAGCCGGTGCAATCGTTGCGTTCCTGGTCGGGGGGCTGTCGGTCTCCATGTTGCTGCCCACGGGCGTTGATGGCGATGGCGATGCGGTCGAGGATACACCGCCCGACGTACCCGAACCGGACGCGTTGAACGACCTGAGCCTGCTCGACGAGATTGATGTGGCGGGCGAGGACACGGTCACGGGCAACGCCAATGGCAACCTGATGCGCGGGGATGATGACGACAATTCCATCCGCTCTTTCGGGGGCGATGATGTGGTGTTTGGCGATTCCGGCGCGGACCAAATTGACCTTGGCCGCGGCGAGGATGTGGCCTTCGGTCAAGGCGGAGATGACCGTATCTTTGGTGGCGACGATGCCGACCTGATCCGGGGCAATCGCGGCGATGATCTGCTGGTTGGCGAAGAGGGCAAAGACTACCTGATCGGCGGACCGGGCGATGATGTGCTGCGCGGCGGCCAAGGCGAAGATGTGCTGGTCGGCAATGATGGCGATGACCGGATGATCGGTGGCAATGCGGGTGATCTGCTTTACGGCCAAGACGGGGCCGATACGTTGTTTGGCAACCAAGGTGACGACCAGCTGTACGGTGGCGGTCAGAAAGACAACCTGTTTGGTGGCGATGGTGATGACTTGCTCGCGGGCGGGCGCTGGGCGGATGTGCTTGATGGCCAAGGCGGAAACGATCTGCTGCTGGGCGAGCAAGGCGCTGATACGCTGACGGGCGGCGGCGGCGATGACATGCTCTTTGGCGGGGCGGGTGAGGATGATTTTGATCCCGGTCGCGGTGATGACTTCGTCGGTGCGGTCGAGCTGGCCAATGTTGGTGGCACAATTGTCGATACCGATGCGGGCGATACCATTGTGCTGAGCGATGGCGAGAACTTGGCCGCGATTGGTCACAACGACGATGTGGTGATTGAGGGCGGTGAGAATACCCTGCTGATCGGCGACTTCATTCAGCCCGGTGAGGGTGAGTTGCCTCCCGTGGTGGAAGGTTTCGGGATTGGCGAGAACACGCTGGTGTTTCTCTATGACGAGAGCAGCGCCGCACCGACGATCACCTTTGCCTACAATGAAGACCTCGACGAGACCGAGGTTCGCAGCAATGGCGCGCCCGTGCTGGTGCTTATTGGTGGCGACTTCACCGACGCGGAGATCGCTCCGCTTGCGTATGATCCCGCGCTGGTGGGTGAGAACGGCATCGCGACAGTTCTGGAGCAACTGCAAAACGAAGCGCCAGTGGTCGGCTAACGGACCACGCTTAGATTTGGCCCTCGGACGCAGAATGCGGCCCTTGAGGGATTTTCATACGATCATGTCTGGGGGGACATAAAATGCTGACTGGATCTATACTTCTCGGCCTGCTGGTTGCAGGCGCAAGCGTGAGTTTTCTGCTGCCGGACGCCGCAGACGACCCTGATACCTACAACGAAGACGGCCCACCTGCGCCCGAGCCTGAGATCCTTGATGATCTGTCGCTGCTCAACGAGGTTGCCGCAGATGGTATCCAGGATGGCACGGGCGACAGCGACTTTATCCAAGGCGGCGACAATGCCGATTTGATCCGTGCCGGGGGTGCCGATGACGTGGTGTTTGGCGGCGAAGGCAACGACACCATCGAAGGCAACGCCCAAGCCGACGTGCTGCGCGGCAACGAGGGAAATGACACGCTGCGCGGCAATGGTGGCGACGATTGGCTGCGGGGGCGATTCCGGGGCGGACCGTCTGTTCGGCAACTTTGGCGATGACTACCTTGGTGGTGGCCCCGGCCCGGATGTCCTGTTTGGTGGCGAGGGCGATGACGTGATGGTTGGCCGCTCGGATCAAGACCTATTGCAGGGCGAGGAGGGCAATGACCGCCTCTATGGCAATGACGGGCAAGATTTCATGGGCGGCGGCCAAGGCTCTGACGTGATGTATGGCGGCGACCAGCGCGACGACCTGAACGGCGGGCGTGGCAATGACGAGATGTTCGGCGGCACGTGGGCCGACCGGATGCATGGCGGGCGCGGCGATGACGTGATGTTCGGTGAGAACGGGCAAGACCTGCTGATCGGCGCGAAGGGCGATGACTTTCTCAGCGGTGGTCTTGGCAATGACGTGCTGCGTCCGGGCGAGGGCATTGATGTCGTCGATGCCATCAACCTCGAGCAAATAGCCGTTGCAGGCGCACCCGATTTGGTTGTCGATGCGCGTGACGGAGACCAGATCGAACTGAGCGATGGTGAAAACACCGTCTATCTAGGCGCAAATGACGTGGTCGAGATTGATGGTGGCGAAAACGCCCTGATCGTGGGCGACTACATCATTCGCACGGGTGACGATGCTGTGACACTTGTCGAAGGCTTTGATGCGACCGACGACACGGTTGGTTATATGTACAGCAACCTCACGACTGAGCCGACCATGACGATCACCTTCAGCGACGTGACAGGCGATTCGACCGTGCTGGCTGACGGATCGGCGGTGATGATCTTGAAGGGCGGCGATTTCTCGGCCGAGACGGTCGCGCTGATGCCCTACGATCCAACAAACCTGGATGACGATGACTTTGGCGTGATCTTGCTGCCGCCCGCGCCGGTCCCCGAGCCTGTGACCTAAAGGCGAAGCATGCGTGGTCAGCCCCACAGTTGGGGCTGCTGGGTGTACGCGATATAAAGCGGGTGCTTTGGGTGCCCCTCTTTCGTCAGGCCCAGATGGTGCAAAGGCAGAGACGTGGCGCGCAACATGGCCTCCACTTGCGGACCTCGGTCAAGATGCGCCCCATGGGTGCCCCACGCACAGATGATCCGGTGCGCCCAAGTGGCCCCCTCAAGGATCGTTGCGTCATTCTCTGGGCCAATCGGCTCAGACGCGGCACGCATCTTGCGCGGATCGGTATCGCGCCAAGCAAAGATATTGGTCACGCGGAAGCCACCAAACCCCAAAGCACGGGCGCGGCGTTCGCACCGCTCGACGGTCGGGTCATTTTGCACCTCGGTCGCGGTGGAGGGGTTCAGCATCACGAACAAGGCCCGCTCGCCCTCGGCCCATTCGCGGGTCAAGGCGTAGCGGTAGCGTTCGCAGTCGGAATAGATCGCCACGGAGGCTGCATCGCCCTTGGTATGGTGCCGCGTGATCACGACCCTAGCGGTTGAACACGCGCGAGGGGTGCAATTCGCCCGCGCGGTAGATGCCCACGGCAACGGCGAGACCGTCGAGGGACGCCCAAGCCTCGTCCCCGTATTCCGCGTCCGAGGTGATGACCATGCCCGGATTGCCATTGCGCAGTTTCGCGGCCCCCGCTTCGGTGCAGCGCAATTCCGGCAGGTCGGTCAGGCCCGCCTCCAACGGCAAAAGCATCGCGTCGAGGTCCAGCGATTTCGCCAACTCTTCGACCTTCGCGAGCGTCACGGCATCTTCCAACTCAAACGGCCCAGACCAGATGCGGCGCAGGTTTAGCACATGGCCTTTGCACCCCAACGCCTCGCCCAGATCGCGCGCGATCGAGCGGACATAACCGCCCTTGCCGCAGACCATGTCGAGGATCAGGGTGTCGGCATCAGGACGCTCGACAACCTCAAGGCTTTCGACCAGCAAAGGCCGCGCGGCGATCTCCATCTCCTCGCCATCACGAGCGCGTTTATACGCACGCTCGCCATCGATTTTCACGGCGGAGAACTGAGGCGGGATTTGCATGATATCGCCGATGAACTCCGGCAAGGCCGCGGAAATCTCAGCGTCCGAGGGGCGCAGATCGCTGGTCGCAATCACTTCGCCCTCGGCATCATCGGTGTTCGTCGCCGCCCCAAGCCGCACGGCAAAACGGTAAGCCTTCGTAGCATCGGTAATGAACGGCACGGTCTTCGTGGCCTCGCCCAACGCAATCGCCAGAATGCCCGTCGCCTCAGGGTCCAGTGTCCCCGCATGACCCGCCTTCTTGGCGTCAAACGCCCAACGCACTTTGTTCACCACGGCGGTCGAGGTCAGCCCTGCAGGCTTATCCACCACCAGCCACCCCGACACATCGCGGCCCTTCTTGCGACGTGCCAAGGCTAGTTCTCCAGATCGCGGCGCACTTCGGCGCTGTTGAGCAAACGGTTGGTCTCGTCCATCCGATCAAACGTCTCGTCGATGGCAAAGCGCACTTCGGGGGCGAATTTCAGCGTCAGCACCTTGGACACCGCGCGGCGCACCTCGTGGCGGTTCTCACGTAGGGCTTTCAAAGCGCCTTCCTTGTTCTTACCGCCAAGGGGCAGGACATAGGCCGTCGCGACCTTTAGATCCGGCGACATCCGCACCTCGCCCACTGTTATCGACATCGAGGCCAGTTCGGCATCGTGGATGTCACCGCGCAGCAGCAAGTCCGACAGGGTGCGCCGGATCAACTCGCCCACGCGCAATTGGCGTTGGGTCGGCGGTTTGCCCGCGATATTTCCTTTTCCGGCCATCAAGACACTCCTTATCAAGGCGTCGATCTAAGCCCTCAGGCGCGCACACGCAACGGGGCTTTGCCAAGGGGGCAGGCACACGGTAACAGGGCGCAACACTGAGAAGGACGAGACAGATGACGCAACTGCCCGGAATCGTAATCACCGGAGGCTCTGGCCGCATGGGTCAGATGCTGATCGAGACCGTGCGCGCCAGCGACAAGGCGCGGCTTGTGGCGGTGACCGAACGCGCTGGCCATCCGTGGGTTGGCCAAGATCTGGGCGCTGCAATGGGCGGGGCCGAGATCGGGGTGCCCGTGACCGACGATCCGCTTGAGGCGTTCGCAACTGCGCAAGCCGTGATCGATTTCACCAGCCCCGAGGCCACGCTGGCCCATGCCGAGCTGACCGCCCAAGCGCGCGCGGTGCATGTGATCGGCACAACCGGGTTCACAGACGAACAGCTGGAATATTTCGAGCATGCTGGTCGCCACGCGGTCATCGTGCGCGCCGGGAACATGAGCCTGGGGGTCAATCTGCTGACCGGCCTGACCAAGCGCGTGGCCGCAGCTTTGGGCGAGGAGTTTGATATCGAGGTTGTCGAGGCGCATCACCGCCACAAGGTCGATGCGCCGTCCGGCACCGCCTTGATGCTGGGCGAGGCGGCCGCCGAGGGGCGCGGTGTGACCCTTGCCGACGTGCGCGACAGTGGGCGTGATGGCATCACGGGGGCGCGCAAAGTGGGCGATATCGGGTTCACGGCCATTCGCGGTGGCGACATCGTCGGCGAGCATGACGTGATTTTCGCCAGCGAGGGCGAGCGGATCGTGCTGCGCCACATGGCAACCGACCGGGCGATTTTTGCGCGCGGGGCGCTTAGGGCGGCGCTCTGGGGGCAGGATCAGAAGCCGGGACAATACGACATGATGGACGTGCTGGGTCTTAGCTAGCGGGCGGATGTTCCACTATACCGTTCAGCATGACATCCACATGGCTGGCCATGAAGCTGTCGATATCAAGCGGTGCGAACTCGGCAAACGTTATCGACCAGATCGCAGCCAGAAAGCATGGTGACATCATCATCGTCGGGTGGTTCATAATCGGGCTGTCACGAAACTCGCCCCGGTCGACGCCGCGTTGCAAGATATGTTTCAGCATGACCGTCGCGCGCATGATGGTGTTCTCATAATAGAGGCGGCGGATTTCGGGGAAATGGTGTCCCTCGCCGATGATAATCCGCATCAAGTAGCGCGTGTCAGACAGCACGAGGTCTTGGTAGGCATGGCCAATGACCTGCCGTAGCAACATGTCTGACGGCCCATCAAAGGCTGCGATCATCGCCTCGACATCGCCAATGGTCGATTCGACTTCTTGACGGATCACGGCCTCGAATAAGTCCTGCTTAGTGTCGAAATATAGATAGATCGTGCCTTTCGCGATACCCGCCCGCTTTGCCACGGCGTCGAGCTTGGTGCCCGCATAGCCATGCTCGATGAAGGTGGCCGTCGCGGCGCTTACAATTTCGGCAGGTCGCGCTGTCTTGCGCCGTCGGCGCCCTGTTGGTGCCTCTGGGGCGTGTGAATTCTGCACCATCCCCTCCTTCTCTGGCTGCCGTGCAAGTCTTGATCCGTCTGATCGGCCATCCAATCTGCGGAGTCGC
Source organism: Dinoroseobacter sp. (assembly GCA_965279125.1). Taxonomy (GTDB): domain Bacteria; phylum Pseudomonadota; class Alphaproteobacteria; order Rhodobacterales; family Rhodobacteraceae; genus Dinoroseobacter. Next base: position 15,844 of record CBDIHL010000002.1, on the reverse strand, counting down.
GCGTAGTAAGGGAAACTACGCTTTGGTGTGCGGATTTGCAAATGAGATGGCGTCTACGTGCGCATATCAACCCCAAGGCAAAAACATGATGCTTGCTTTAATGACCCGCGGGTCATAAGTGGGCGTAACTCGTTGAAGGATGACCTAGATGACGCGGCTTTGGACTTGGGCGAAAGATGCCTTCTGGTTGGTGGTGGCTGTGGCCTTGGTAGGAGCCGGTGCGTTCGGCTTCCAGTATTTGGGCGAGATCCGGCCCGAGGTTGTTTCCCAACCGGTCGAACGGCCTGTTGTCTTGGTTGATACCGCTGCACCTGAAGCTTTCACCGATCCGGTCCCCTTGCGCGGAGAGGGGTTCATTCAGCCGTTTCGCGAGGTGGCCCTTGCGGCGGAAACCGCCGGTCGCATCGTCGAGATGCACCCAGCGCTAGAACAGCGCAGTCGGTTCAGTGCGGGCGAGGTGCTCGTGCGCCTTGATGATGCTTCGGCTGTTGCTAACCTGGCCCAAACTGACGCAAATATTGCGTCGACGGAGGCGCGGCTTGAATTGGTCGAAACCCAGTTGGCCCGCGCCGAAACTCTGCAGGCGCGCGGTGTGATTGCCCAAGATCAGCTTGATCAACTCAACACCCAAAGAACTGAGTTGACTGCGAGCCTGACCGCCTTGCGCGCCGGTCGGCGCAGCGCCGAGATCGCACTGGAGCGCACGGAAATTCGCGCGCCCTTTGATGGCGCGGTCCTGACCTCGGTGGCCGAGCTGGGTGCGGTTGCAAGTCCCGGCCAAGCGCTGGCGACGCTCTATTCCGTGGACCAGCTTGAGGTGACGGTGCCCGTGCGCCAGGCCGAGGCCGCTTTGATCCCCGGTCTTTTTGACGGTGCCGGGGGTGCTGCGCGCGTAGAGGCGGACTTTGCGGGTCGGACCTATCTCTGGGATGCCACGATTGCGCGGGTTGATAATGCGCTTGATAGCCGGACCCGCACGCTGAACGTCACGCTGCGTCTGGAAGACAGGCCGGGCACGCAAGTGTCGGGCGGGGCGGCGGCTTCGGGCGCGCCACCGGCTTTGATCAACGCGTTTGCTCGGGTGACAATTGACGGGCTGCAGGACGATGGCCTTTACGCGATCCCGTCCACGGCCTACCGCGATGGTGACACGCTTTGGCTTTATATCGAGGGCGAATTGATCGTCACCGATGCCGAACGTGTTCACGTCGATGGCGAGCGCAGTTTTGTGCGTGTCGCGGATTTGCCCGAGGGGGCCGAGATCGTGACCTCCAGCCTTGATACCGCCTTTGCGGGCATGAAAGTGCGCCGCACCGAGGCCGAAGCGCGCCGCGCAGATGTGTCGGAGTAAGCCCAGATGAACGCGATGCTGAAATGGATGGCCGAACATCCGGTCGCTGCCAACCTAACCATGGTGCTGGTGCTTGTCGTCGGCTTGATGAGCGCGGTTGCGCTGCCGCAAAAGACCTTCCCGGATTTCAGCCTCGACGTGATCGATGTGCGTGTGACCTATCCCGGCGCGTCCCCATCCGAGATCGAACAGTCGATCCTGCGCCCGATCGAGGACCAATTGTCGGGCATCGACGGCGTGGACGAGATCACATCGACGGCGCGCGAAGGCTCGGCCTCGGTCGCGCTGACCCTGACCTTGGGCGAGGACATTGCGGCCAAACTCGACGACATCAAAGCCGAGGTGGACCGCATCGCCGTGTTCCCCGAGGATGCCGAAGAACCTTCTGTCGTGCAGCGATCCAACCGCACCCGCGTGCTTGAGATCACCATCAGCGGCGACGCCTCCGAGGAAGTGCTGAAAGAACAGGCCGAGCGTTTGGCCGATGAATTGGTGCTGCTGCCCGAGATCAGCTTTGTCGACACCGCCAACACACGCGCCTACGAAATCTCCATCGAGATCGACCGCGATGCGCTGAAAGCCTTCGGGCTGACGCTGCAACAGGTGGCCAATATTGTGGCGGCTAACTCGCTCGAATTGCCCGGTGGCCAGATCGAGACGGATACGCTGACCATTCCGCTGCGCACCGTGGGGCGCAACTATACGCGCAATGATTTCGAGAACATCGTGATCCTAACCAATGATGCGGGCGGCAAGGTGTTGCTGCGCGATGTGGCAACGGTCATCGACGGGTTCGAGGATGCTGATATCGCCACCCGGTTCGGCGACGCACCCGCCGCGACGGTCAATGTGTTTCGGATCGGTGACGAGCAGGTGCTGGATGTCGTGGCCGCAACGCAGGCCCATCTGGAGGCAAGCTTCGAGGCGAGTCTCCCACCGGGCCTAGAGGTCACACTTTGGCAGAACGACGCCGAAGAGCTGCAAAACCGCATCGATCTTCTGGTCAAGAACGCGATCATCGGTCTGGCGCTTGTGGTGCTTTGCTTGACGCTGTTCCTCGATTTCCGTCTCGCGTTTTGGTCGGCGATGGGCATTGGCGTCAGTTTTGGGGCCTCGTTCGCGGTGATGGGCCTGATGGGCATGTCGATCAACATGATCTCGCTCTTTGGCTTCATCCTGGCCATCGGGATCGTGGTCGATAATGCCATCGTCATCAGCGAAAAGATTTATACCGAAGGCGAAACCGGCAAATCCCCGATGAACGCGGCGATAGCAGGCGTTCAGCGTGTCGCGGTCCCGGTGATCTTCTCGGCGCTGACGACCATCGTGGCCTTTACGCCGTTGCTGCAATTACCTGGCATCTTGGGCAAGTTCCTCGGCGACATCCCCACCGTCGTCATCATCGTTCTGACCCTGTCTTTGCTGCAGGCATTGCTGATCCTTCCGCGCAACCTGTCGCGTCTGGATGTCTCGCCCAGCTACCGTCCGGTCTTGCCGCTGCGGATCATTGGCGCAGTGCGCAAGGTGATCGACGCAGGCCTGCAATGGGTGATCCGCAAGCCGTTGCATGGCATCCTCGATTTCGTGACGCGCCGTTGGTTGGTGCCCATCGGGGCCACGATTGGGATGATGATCGTGACCGTCGCGCTGATGGTCCACGGCTATGTCCGGTTCGAGTTCTTCCCCTCCATCGACGGGGCCTTCATCACCGCCAATATCGAAATGAACGATGGCACCGCGTTTGATCGCACCCAAGCTGTCGCCGACGAGGTGCGCCGTGCGGGTCTGCGCGCAGGCGAGCGGATCGCCGCGACCTTGCCCGAGGGCAGCCCGCCGGTGATCGAGAACACCAATATGGTGGTTGGCGTCGCCGCAGGCGGGGGCGGTCCCTTTGGCGATCAGGCCGGATCAGGGGGCACGGTGGCGAATGTGGTCATAAAGGTCACCGATGCCGAGCTGCGCACCTGGCCCTCGTCCGAGTTCGAGACGCTGTGGCGCGAAGAAATCGGCGCGATTGCGGGGGTTAAGACGCTTGTTGTGTCGGCGTCGCTGTTTGGTGCGGGCGATCCGATTGCCATCGAGATGTCGCTGCCCGGCACCCAGGATATCGCCCCGATTGTCGAGGAGGTCGAAGAAGGTCTGCGCGGTATTCCGGGTGTGTTCGGGATCCGCGATGATCTGAGCGCAGGGCGTCTGGAATACACGCTTGCCTTGCGCGAAGATGCGCGGGTCTACGGCGTGTCTTTGGTCGATCTGGCCCAACAAATGCGCGCCGGGTTCTTCGGGATCGAGGCGACGCGCGTGCAGCGCGGGGCCGATGATGTGCGCGTGTTCGTGCGCTTGCCGCAGGATCAGCGCGACAGTCTGGCGGATTTGCTCGATACCGAGATCCGCACTGCCGCCGGGGATCTGATCCCGCTGGCGACGGTGGCTGAGATCCGCGAGGCGCGCTCGCCCACGGAAATTCTGCGGCGTGACGGGCGCAAGATCACCACGATCACGGCGGATGTGGACACCTCCGTCATCACCGGCGGTGAGGCGAACGAGATTATCACAACCGACATTCTACCGCGCATTCAGGCGGAAAATCCCGGCCTGATCATTCAGTTTGGCGGGGAACAGGCCGAACAAGGCGATGCTGCCGGTGCACTTGGCACAGCATCGGGGATCGCGCTGTTTGTGATCTTCGCGCTGCTGGCATTGGTGTTCCGCAGCTATGTGCAGCCCATCGTCGTGATGATGGCGATCCCGCTGGGCCTGATGGGCGCGGTTGCAGGACACCTGATCATGGACGTGCCGCTGGGCCTTTTGTCGATCTTCGGCATCATCGGCTTGGCGGGGGTTGTGATCAACAACAGCCTCGTGATGCTCGACCTCTATAACGAGTATCTGGCCAAGGGCTACGAGGTCCGCCGCGCCGTGATCGAGGGCACGAAAGACCGGTTCCGGCCGATCCTGCTGACCTCGCTGACCACGTTTCTTGGGGTGTTCCCGCTGATCTTGGAAACCTCGCTTCAGGCGCAGTTCCTGATCCCGCTTGCGGTGTCCATTGGCTTTGGCGTGCTGTTCGGAACGGTGGTGATCATCTTCACCGTGCCTGCGGTCTTCATGGCGCAGTGGCGCGGGGCGAACCTGATGCGGCGCGTGTTCGGGGCCGAGCCGTTGGGCTTGGTCGATACAAGTGAGCCGTCAACGCAGACCAGCCCGATGCCATCACCGACTGTATCTCAGACGACCGCGCTGCCGGACGTGCCTTTGCGCGCGGCGGAATAACCTTGGGTGATCCAAAACACTTTATCTGGCGTATAGCTTACACGTTCTGACCGGAGGTTGATCTGATGACCCGTTTTCTCGCTGCCCTTTCGATTGCGATTTTTGGACTGGCCGCCGCGCCACAGGCCCAAGCTGAGGCCCCTGTGACGGATCAGGCGAGCTTCATGCAGATCGTCAATGGCCGCACCTTGGTGCTGACCCGCCCGTTCATCGCGCGCCCCATTGCTTTGCAGGTCCAGCGCAATGGCAACCTGACCGGCGAGGCGCGCGGATACGAGTTGACGGGCTTCTGGCGTTGGGAAGGCAACCGCTTTTGCCGCCAGATGGATTGGGGCGGCTTCAACGTGGCCTATAGTTGCCAGACCGTGACCCAAAACGGCAATTCGCTGAAATTCGTATCTGATAGCGGGCTGTTTCGCACGGCGCATTTCCAACTGCGTTGATCGCCTGACGGCTGACCTGTGACCTCTGGGGCCAGACCCTAGAAGTCTATCGCAATGCCCTTTTTCTCCCAATCGCCATAGCGCACGGCCTCTGGGCCGTTTCGCCCCCCATACTCGGTGGGCATATCGACGGGCTTTGCGCTGGCTTTGCGCATCTCCGCTTCTTCGAGCGCGCGACGTGCGGCTTCGGGCAGGGCGGCGCGGCGGGCGATCTCTTCGGGGGGCAGTGGGGAGTGGTCGGACATCGGCATCTGGCCTCCTGACTTGAACGTGCGATGATCCTGATATAGCGCACGAGCCTTCGACAACACCCCGCGCGACGATTTGGTGCGCAAGGTAAGGGCCTCGTGATGACCGATACGACCAGCAGTTTTGACAAACTTGGCCTTGCCGCGCGCCGGGCAGCGCTTGCCTTGTCGACAGGTGTGCGTGAACACGGGCAGACCTTGGCCGAGCAATTGGCAGCCTCGGACGGACCTCTCAGTGGTCTGGAGCCCGAGGACCGCGCCCGCGCCCAACGCCTTGCGGGCGAGCTGTTTCGCCACCGCGCGCGGGCTGACAAGCTGATGGACAAGCACTTGACCAAGCCCCCCGCCGTTGCCGTGCGGGATATTCTGCGGCTTGGGGTCATTGAGTTATGCGTTGATAAATCCGCCCCGCACGGCGTCGTGGATGCCGCTGTGACGCTGACCCGGATGCGGCAGCGCCATGCAGGCTCTGCCGGGTTGGTGAACGCTGTGTTGCGCAAGATCGTGGACGAGGACATGGCGGATTGGGACAGCCTTCCCGTCCCGCGCTTGCCCGGCCCGCTGCGCAAGAAACTGACGCCGCGCTATGGGCCAAAGGCGGTCGCAGGGATGGAACTTGCGCACTTGAAGGGCGCGCCGCTGGATCTGACCTTCAAGACCGATGCGCTTGCTCGCGCCTTTGCGGACGAGACCGGGGCGGAGGTTCTGCCAACCGGTTCGGTGCGCCTGCAAAACCAGGGCCAGGTCACGGCCTTGCCCGGATACGAGGCGGGCGATTGGTGGGTGCAGGACGCAGGTGCCGCCCTCGCGGTGCGCCATTTGAACCCACAAGCCGGCGAAAAGATCGCTGATCTTTGCGCGGCCCCCGGCGGCAAAACGTTGCAACTGGCGGCGTCTGGTGCGGTGGTGTCAGCTGTGGATGTGTCCTACCAGCGTATGTCGCGGGTCCATGAAAACCTCGCGCGCTGCAAGCTGGAGGCAGAGGTGATTGCGGCAGATGCCACGACTTGGGCACCGGAGGGCTTGCTTGATGCGGTGTTGCTCGATGCGCCCTGTTCGGCCACCGGAACAATTCGGCGCCACCCGGAATTGCCGTTTTTGCGCACCGGCGACCGGATCGACAGTTTGCTGAGCCTGCAAGCGCGGTTGATTGACCATGCGCTGAGCCTTCTCAAGCCAGGGGGCCGTTTGGTGTTTTGCACCTGCTCGCTGCTGGCGGGCGAGGGCGAGGCGCAGCTGGATGGGGCGTTGATGCGCAATCCCGATCTGGAGGTCTTGGCGGTGGATGTCGCGCGCCTCGGTCTTGAGCCCGGCTGGATCACGCCCAAAGGCGGCCTGCGTTTGCGCCCGGATTTCTGGCCTGAGCGCGGTGGGATCGACGGGTTCTTTATCGCGGGTCTGCGGAAACCTGCATAGGTGCGATTTATTCGCAGAATTGGCGGTGACAGCGATTGGCCCCCCGCCTAATGTGCGCCGACACGTGCAAGACGTCTGAGAGTAGATGGTAGAGCAGCGCAAAGCGGATATCTGGAAGCGGTCGGCCTCGCGCGGGCTGCGTTATCGTTCTATGGATCGGTTCCAGGCGTTCCTTTGCGGTCTGGGGCGGCCTGCGACCGGGTTTCATTCCGCGCCCGAGCCGCGCACGATTGGCCGTTTCGCGCGTGGACGTCAGATGCTTGCGGGCAACTTCCTGTTCGCTGGTCATTTGGTCGAAGCCCCCCGTGATCTGCAAAGCGTCTGGGATCTGCCGATGCCGACGCTGTCTTACGAGATGGAGCTGCACGGTTTTGCCTGGCTCGACGATCTGGCGGCGGTTGGATCTGTTGACGCGCGGGTGCAGGCGCAGCGGTGGTTGCGCGATTGGATTGCCCGCTATGGGCGCGGCAAGGGTGTCGGCTGGGTGCCTGACCTGACCGGACGGCGCCTGATCCGGTGGATCAACCACGCGCTGTTCCTGCTGGCGGCGGACGGGTCGAAAATGTCGAAAGACTACTTCGCCTCGCTGGCGCATCAGACGAAGTTTCTTGCGCGGCGCTGGCCCTCGACAGCACCGGGCTTGCCGCGGTTCGAGGCCTTGACCGGCATCATCTATGCGGGCCTGTCGCTGCAAGGGATGGAAAAGCACGTCAAGCCAGCGCTGAAAGCCCTTGAGGCCGAATGCGGACGCCAGATCGACATGCAGGGCGGCATCGCCTCGCGCAATCCCGAAGAACTGCTGGAGATTTTCACGCTTTTGACCTGGGCCTCGGCGGCGGTCAGTGAAAGCGATCAGGTGGCTCCGAAGGCGATCACCGAAGCCATCGAAAAAGTCGCCTCCGTCCTGCGCGCGCTGCGCCACACGGATGGCGGGCTTGCGCGGTTCCATGGCGGCGGGCGTGGGCTTGATGGGCGGCTTGATCAGGCTTTGGCGATGGCGGGGGTGCGCCCTGCGCCTGCCGAAAGCCCGGTGATGGGATATGCGCGTCTGTCTGGCGGGCGCACCTCGATTCTGGTCGATGTTGGGGCCCCGCCTCTGGGCACCATCACGGCGGATGCCCATGCCAGCACGCTGGCGCTGGAGGTCACATCCGCGCGCAGGCCTCTGATCGTCAATTGCGGTCCCGGTGGCACGTTTGGCGAGGATTGGCGCAGGGCCGGGCGCGCGACACCGTCCCATTCGACACTGTGTATCGAGGGATATTCCTCGTCGCGCCTTGGCACCCGCAAAAGTGGCCCGATCTGGCAAGAGGTGCTGGTTGAGGTGCCAAATCTGGTCACTCAGCGTGTGCAGCATGAAGAAACCGCCGTGACGATCCTTGCCTCCCATGATGGATATCGGCGCACGCATGGCTTGACCCATTCGCGCTATCTGGAACTTGGCCTCGATGGACGCGGGTTGATCGGGATGGACACATTGGCTGTGAGCAATGACGCTGATCGCCGTGCGCTTGATCTGGCGATGGATGTCAGCCAGCTGAGCGGTATTCCGTTTTCGATCCGGTTCCATCTGCACCCGGAGGTCGACGCGCATGTCGATATGGGGGGGCGCGCGATCTCGTTGATGCCACGCTCGGGCGAGGTGTGGGTGTTCCGCGCGGGCGAGGCAGATCTGACGCTTGCGCCTTCGGTCTATCTGGAAAAAGGCCGCTTAAAGCCGCGCGCGACAAAACAGATCGTTCTCTCTGCCGTGGCAGTGGATTATGAGACCGAAATTGGCTGGTCTCTGGCCAAAGCGCAGGACGCTCCGGCGGCCACGCGCGATCTGGGGGCCGATGATTTGATGGCCGTTGACTGACCCATGCGCACCCGCGCTGAAGGAGAGCCCTTTCCCATGACCGATCTCGTGACGCCGACGCGCGCGCTTATTTCCGTATCCGACAAGACTGGCCTCTTGGAGTTCGCGCAAGGCCTCGCCGCGCGCGGTGTGTCCTTGCTGAGCACCGGTGGCACGGCAGGTTTGCTGCGGGACGCGGGGCTTGAGGTGACGGATGTTGCTGACATCACCGGCTATCCCGAGATGATGGATGGGCGGGTCAAGACACTGCATCCGGCCGTTCATGGCGGCTTGCTGGCCTTGCGCGACAATCCCGAGCATCTGGCAGCGATGGACACCCATGGGATCGGCCCGATCGACCTGCTGGTTGTGAACCTCTATCCGTTCGAGGCAACCGTGGCGCGGGGCGCGGGGTACGCCGAGACGATCGAGAATATCGATATCGGCGGGCCTGCGATGATCCGGGCCGGTGCGAAGAACCACGCGTTTGTGGGGGTGATTGTGGACCCCGAGGATTATGCGGGCGTACTGACTGAGATGGATGCCAATGGCGGGGCCACCACATTGGCCTTTCGCCAGACCCTTGCCCAAGCCGCCTATGCGCGCACGGGGGCCTATGATGCGGCGGTGTCCTCCTGGATGGCCGGAGCGATTGGGGCCGAAACACCGCGCCGCCGTGCTTTTGCGGGAACTCTGGCTCAGACCCTGCGCTATGGTGAGAACCCGCATCAAAATGCTGCGTTTTACACCGATGGGACAGCGCGCCCCGGTGTGGCGACCGCGACCCAGCTGCAAGGCAAGGAGCTGAGTTACAACAACATCAACGACACGGACGCCGCGTTCGAGCTGGTGGCGGAGTTTGCCCCCCAAGACGGCCCGGCTTGTGCGATTATCAAGCACGCGAACCCATCGGGGGTGGCGCGCGGGGCGACGATGCTGGAGGCGTATAGGGCGGCTTTTGACTGCGACCGCACCTCGGCCTTTGGCGGGATCGTTGCGCTGAATGGACGCCTCGACGCAGAGACGGCGGAGGCGATCAGCGAGATCTTTACCGAAGTGGTGATCGCGCCTGAGGCTGATGCCGAAGCAGTGCGGATTTTTAGCAAGAAAAAGAACCTGCGTTTGCTGACCACGGGCGCGTTGCCGGACCCTCATGCGGCGATGTTGGCTGTGCGGCAGGTGGCTGGGGGCTTTTTGATCCAGGATAAGGATACCGGGCATGTGGGGCGAAAGGACTTGCGCGTTGTGACCAAGCGCGCACCTACCGAAGCCGAGATGCAGGATCTGCTGTTCGCGTGGACCGTTGCCAAGCACGTCAAATCCAACGCGATTGTCTATGCCAAAGACGGCGCGACTGTGGGCGTTGGGGCCGGGCAGATGAGCCGCCTCGACAGTGCCCTGATCGCCGCCAAAAAGGCCGAGCGGATGGCCGAAGCGCTGGGGCTGCCGCAATCGCTGGCCAAAGGCTCTGCGGTGGCATCAGACGCGTTTTTTCCGTTTGCCGATGGCCTGATGGAAGCGGCGGCGGCAGGGGCCACTTGTGTGATCCAGCCGGGTGGGTCGATGCGCGATGACGAGGTTATTGCGGCTGCAGATGAGGCTGGTCTTGCCATGGTGTTGACCGGCCAACGCCATTTCCGGCACTAGGATGCGGGTGCTTGGGATCACAGCGCTGATCGCGTTTGCTGTCGATCAGCTCAGCAAATGGGCGGTTGTCCATGGCCTCGACCTACTGAACCGGGGCGCGATTGATGTGCTGCCACCGCTTCTGAATTTCCGGATGGGCTGGAACCGGGGCGTGAACTTTGGCCTGTTTGCCAATGACGCCGAGACGATGCGATGGGTCTTGATTGCGCTCGCCTTGGTGATTTGTGTGTTCGTGGGGCGCTGGGCACTGCGTGAGGGCGGCGGCAAGGTTCTGGTCTCGGCGGGTCTGTTGATCGGTGGGGCGCTTGGCAATGTCGTGGACCGGGTGATCTATGGGGCCGTTGCGGACTTTCTCAACATGTCGTGCTGTGGCGTAAACAACCCGTTTACCTTCAACATTGCGGATGTGTTCATATTTGCAGGGGCAATCGGGTTGATATTGTGGACAGGCAAAGAACAACCTGCAAAATGAGACTTGCACATTCCGTACGTGACGCGCGCCTCAAGATGCGCTAAACGCAAGGGAAAGACGAGCCGGAGGCAGAAATGGTGCGCAAAGCAGGCCAAATTGCAGGGATCGCGATGCTATGTGTGGGACTTGCCGCGTGCGGCGAGCCTGAGCAGCCATCGTTGATGAATATCGCGTCCAATACCAGCTCTCCCGATGAATTTGCGGTCCTTCCTGGCAAAGAACTGACGATCCCTCGTGATCTTGCCAGCTTGCCGACGCCGACACCCGGCGGCACGAACATAACCGACCCGACCCCGCGCAATGATGCGATAGCCGCCTTGGGGGCCGTCCATCGCGCGCCGATGGCCCGGTCCGTGAGGGTAGCCTTGTGACCTATGCGTCGCGCTACGGCGTTGATCAGAATATTCGCCAGACGCTCGCGGCTGAGGACTTACAGTTTCGGCGGGACAATAACGGACGGATTCTGGAACGGTTGATGAATGTGAATGTCTATTTCCGCGAATATGCGGATCAGTCGCTGGACCAGCACCTAGAGATGGAGCGGTTCCGCCGCGCGGGTGTGCGCACGGTAAGCGCGCCGCCTGATCCGCTGTTGCTGGACTAGGGGCTGACCCAAGGCCTGTCACGTCCGCGTCAGCGCGCTTGAAGCCTTGAATATCAGCCCCACGTCTAACCCATATATTTTCGGAGGAGGACGTATGCGCATTCTACACGCGACCCTTTTTGCGGCGGTGATTGCGCTGCCAGCGACGCTTGCGACAGCGGCAGAAAACGTCACCAGCTTTATGCTCGATAACGGCTTGCAGCTTGTGGTCATCGAAGATCACCGCGCCGCCGCCGTGACCCATATGGCATGGTACAAGGTGGGGTCCGCCGACGAGCCGCCCGGCAAATCCGGCATCGCCCATTACCTTGAGCATTTGATGTTCAAAGGAACCGACGAGCTGGCTCCGGGTGAGTTTTCTGAGACCGTGCGCGCCAATGGCGGGTCCGACAATGCGTTCACCTCTTGGGATTATACCGGGTATTTCCAGCGCATCGCCGCTGATCGTCTCGGCTTGATGATGCAGATGGAAGCGGACCGGATGACCGATCTGCGCCTGACCGAGGAAGATGTCGCCCCCGAATTGCAGGTGATCCTCGAAGAACGCAGCCAGCGCACCGATAGCAGCCCCGGTGGGTTGTTCAGCGAGCAGCGGCGCGCCGCGATGTTCCTTAACCACCCCTATGGACGCCCAATCATCGGCTGGCGGCACGAGATGGAAGGCCTGACCCGCGATGATGCCAAGGCCTTCTATTACGAGCATTACGCCCCCAACAACGCCATCGTGATTGTCGCGGGCGATGTCTATCCCGAAGATGCGTTGGCTTTGGCCCAGCAGCATTACGGCCCGATTGCCGCGAACCCCGACCTGAAAGAACGTGTTCGCCCGAGCGAGCCGCCGCAGATCGCCGAGCGTCGCGTGATCTATGAAGACCCGCGCGTGTCCACGCCTTATATAGTGCGCTCTTATCTGGCACCGGAACGTGATCCCGGTGACCAGACGACCGCCGCCGCCCTGACCTTCCTCGCGGAAATCCTGGGCGGTAATTCGCAGACCTCCGTGCTGGGGCAGGCTTTGCAGTTTGGCGATGCAACGGCGCTGTTCACGTCGGCCTTTTATTCGGGTCTCGCGCTCGACAGTGGCGAGTTCGGCCTTGTCGTGGCCCCAACCCAAGGGCGCAGCTTGGAGCAGGCTGAGGCGGGATATGGACCGCGTGATCGCGCAGTTCATGGAGACCGGCGTTGATCCCGAGCAGTTCGCGCGGATCAAGATGCAAATCCGGGCCTCTGAGATATACGACCGCGACTCCGTTCAAGGCACCGCCCGGCGCTATGGCGCGGCTTTGACTTCCGGGCTGACCATCGCGGATGTGCAGGCGTGGCCGGATGTGTTGCAAGCCGTAACGCCGGAAGATGTCATGGCGGCCGCCGAGATGGTGTTTGATCGCCGCAAATCTGTGACGGGCTACTTGCTGCGAGCCGAGGCCCCAAGTGATGAGGTGACCCAATGATACGCTTTCTGACGATCCTGTCGCTGGTCGTATTCACCGCTCTGCCTGCGCGGGCGACGGTCGATATCATCCCCGTCACCTCGCCCGGCGGCATCAAGGCTTGGCTGGTGGAGGACCATTCGATCCCCTTCATGGCCCTGGAAATCCGCTTTCAAGGCGGCACATCGTTGGATGCCCCCGGCAAGCGCGGCGCGACCTACTTGATGACGGGCCTGCTGGAAGAAGGCACGGGCGAGATGGACGCGATCGCGTTTGCGCAGCGCAGCGAAGCCTTGGCGGCGAGTTTCGATTTTGACGCGTTTGATGACGGGATTTCGATCTCGGCCCGCGCGTTAACCGAAAACCGGGCAGAGGCGATGGCGTTGTTGCGCGGTGCCTTGGTCGCCCCCAGCTTCCCCGACGATGCGGTGGAGCGTGTGCGCGCGCAGATCCAGTCGATCATCGCCAGTGATGCAAACGATCCAGAAGACATCGCCAGCGCCACCTTCGATGCGCTGGCTTTCGGGGATCACCCCTATGCCAGCAAGCGCGAAGGCACGGCGGAAACCGTCGCGGCCTTGACCCGTGATGACCTGATCGCAGCCCATCAAAACGCGCTGGCTCTGGACCGGGTGTTTGTGGGCGCGACGGGGGATATCACCGCAGAAGAGTTGGGTCTGTTGTTGGATGACCTGCTCGGCGGTTTGCCTGCAAAGGGTGCGCCCATGCCGGACCAGGCGAATTATGCGCTGGACGGCGGCGTGACCGTTGTGCCGTTCGACACGCCGCAATCCGTTGCCATCTTTGGGCACAAGGGCATGGTGCGGGACGATCCGGACTTCATCCCGGCCTTTGTGCTGAACTCGATTGTGGGGGGCAGCGGCTTTGCCTCGCGCCTGATGAGCGAAGTGCGCGAAGAGCGCGGCCTGACCTACGGGATCGGCAGCTTCCTTCTGCCGCTGGACCGGGCTGAGTTGTATTTGGGGCAGTTTTCGTCCGACAACGCGCGGATTTCGCAAGCCATCGAGGTGATCCGCGATCAGTGGTCCGACATTGCCACCAATGGTGTGACGCAGGCCGAATTGGACGCCGCCAAGACCTATCTGACCGGGGCCTATCCGCTGCGGTTTGACGGGAATGGACGGATTGCCAACATCCTTGTGGGGATGCAAATGGATGATCTCGGCCTCGACTACATTCCGACCCGCAATGACAAGGTGAACGCGGTGACGCTGGACAAGATCAACGAGGTTGCAACCCGGCTCTTGCAGCCCGAGAACCTGCATTTCGTCGTGGTCGGCCAGCCTGAGGGTGTCGAGAACACCAACTAAGGCCAAGTCTTCCGACTCGGGGGCGGTCATGCTAGGGTTTAGCGTCATGATCGCCCACGACCCCTATATCTCTGCCGGTTTGCCGGTTATTCGCCAGCTCGACGAGGCCGCAATCAACCGGATTGCAGCGGGCGAAGTGGTTGAGCGGCCCGCCTCTGCGATCAAGGAGCTTGTTGAAAACGCGCTTGATGCGCAGGCCACCCGGATCGAAGTGGCCTATGCCGATGGCGGCAAGACGCTGTTGCGCGTGATCGACGATGGCCATGGAATTCTGGCGGAAGCCCTGCCATTGGCGCTGTCGCGCCACGCGACCTCCAAAATCGACGGAAGTGATCTGCTGAACATCCATTCCTTCGGGTTTCGCGGCGAAGCGTTGCCCAGCCTTGGGGCGGTCGGCAAGCTGACCGTTGCCAGCCGCGCCGCCGGGGCGGACGAGGCGGCCGAGATCACCGTTACCGGCGGCAAGGTATCGCCCGTGCGCCCCGCCGCGTTGAACCAAGGCACCGTCGTCACCTTGCGCGATCTGTTTTCTGCCACGCCTGCGCGCCTGAAATTCCTCCGCTCGGACCGGCGGAGGTGCAGGCGATTGGCGATGTGGTCAAGCGCCTTGCCATGGCCGAGCCGCATGTGGGCTTCACCCTGCGCGATGTCTCGGGTGGTGGGCCGGGCGCGTGACCTTCGAGGTCGCGCCCGAGCAAGGCGATCTGTTCGATGCCCTTCACCGGCGTCTGGCGCGTATCTTGGGGGCTGATTTTGCTGAAAACGCGCTGCGCATCGACAGTCAGCGCGAGGATATTTTGCTGAAAGGCTATGCCGCGCTGCCGACCTATTCGCGCGGCGCTGCGGTGGCGCAGTTTTTGTTCGTGAACGGGCGACCGGTGCGGGACAAGCTGTTGATCGGTGCGCTGCGCGGCGCTTATGCGGACTTTCTCAGTCGGGATCGGCATCCGGCGGCGGTGCTTTTCGTCGATCTGCCGCCTGAATTGGTCGATGTGAACGTCCATCCCGCCAAGTCGGAAGTCCGCTTTCGCGATCCGGGCATGGTGCGCGGGTTGATCGTGACCGCGTTGCGCCATGCGCTGGCCGAAGCCGGGCATCGCGCGTCTTCGACCGTCGCGAATGCCGCATTGGGGGCGATGCAGCCTGAGCCAACCGGCCCGGCGCGCGTTTACCAAATGGACCGCCCGCATAAGGGATATCGCGCGCCGCCGATGGATTTTCAGGCCCCCTACACGCCGTCCGCGCGGGTCGAAGAGGTCGTTGAAGAGGATGCCCCAACCGATACGCCGCTCGGGACCGCGCGCGCGCAGGTGCATGAGAACTACATCATTGCGCAGACTGAAGAGGGCCTCGTGATCGTCGATCAGCACGCGGCGCATGAGCGGTTGGTGTATGAGCGTTTGAAACGGCAGATGGCTGAAAATGGTGTGGCCGCGCAGGCGCTCCTGATCCCTGAGATCGTGAGTTTTTCGGATGGGGATGCCGCGCTCTTGCTGTCTTACACAGACACTCTTTCGCAATATGGGTTAACGCTAGAGCCATTCGGTTCCGGCACAATCGCCGTGCGCGAGACGCCTGCGATCCTTGGCACCGTGAACGCGGAAGCCATGTTGCGCGATATTCTGGACGAGTTGCACGATCTTGGCGGCTCCGCGATTGTGCAGGCCAAGGTGGAGGCGATCTTGTCGCGGATGGCGTGCCATGGCTCCATCCGGTCCGGGCGCCGGATGCAGGCCGATGAGATGAACGCGCTGTTGCGCGAGATGGAAGCGACCCCGCATTCGGGCCAGTG
>CBDIHL010000001.1:0-22995 GCA_965279125.1 Dinoroseobacter sp. | reverse complement strand
AGGCCCGCGCGCAACGCCCTGCACTGGACAAGCGGCCCGCGACAGGGTCAGTGTCCCGCCATGCCGACCGACAGCACATTGCCCGAACCCAAGCGCCGCTTCGCCTTCGCCTTTCCCGTCCGCGGATTGTCTCTGGGCGTGGCCGCGTTGTGCCTGTTGCCCATGGTGGCGGTGCTGATCGCGGCGTTCAGCGGCGGCACGGACACCCTTCAGCACTTGGCCGAGACGCGGCTGGCGCAGTTCACGGCCAATACCCTAACGCTCGTGGTGATTGTTGGGCTGGGCACAGCGATTCTTGGCACCGGGGCGGCGTGGTTGGTGACCATGTGCCGCTTTCCCGGCGTGCGGTTTCTAGAAATTACGCTGGCCTTGCCCCTGGCCTTCCCGGCTTACGTCATGGCCTACGCTTATACTGATATCCTCGACCATCCGGGCATCGTGCAGACCGCGTTGCGAGACATCATGGGCTGGGGGCCGCGCGACTACTGGTTTCCGGAGATCCGCAGCCTCGGCGGCGCGGCCTTCATGCTGATCCTCGTGCTTTATCCTTACGTCTACCTGCTGGCCCGCGCCGCGTTCCTGCAACAATCCGCAACAGCCTTTTTGCAGCGCGCACGCTGGGCCATTCGACGTGGAGCACCTTCTTCAAGGTCAACCTCCCGCTCGCACGTCCGGCCATTGCAGGCGGCGTACTGCTGGCGGTGATGGAAACCATCGCCGATTTCGGCACCGTTAGCTATTTCGCCGTCCAGACTTACACGACGGGCATTTACCAAAGCTGGTTTGCGCTTGCCGACCGCGCCGCTGCCGCGCAGTTGTCGCTGGGCCTGCTGGCCTTCGCGCTGCTGATCGCATTGCTAGAGCGTCAACAACGCGGTGCCGCCCGCCAATATGGCGGTGCCGGCCGGTTCCAGACGCTGCCCCGCATGCAGCTGAGCGGGTGGAAGGCTTGGGGGGCAACGGCGGCGTGCCTGTTACCTGTTCTGCTGGGCTTCCTCCTGCCGACTATCGTGCTGTTCACAATGGGCATCGGGTCCGAGCAGGACCTGACGAGTGCGCGCTATATTCGCTTCATCCAGAACTCGCTGACCCTTGCAGGGACCGCGGCCGTGCTGACTGTGCTGGGGGCCGTGCTACTGGCCTTTGCCGCACGCCTGACACCCGGCAAGCTGATCTTCGGCGCGCGCGAGGTCTCGCGCATCGGCTATGCGGTCCCCGGTGGTGTGATCGCGGTCGGCCTGCTGGTGCCGTTTGCCGCCTTCGACAATGCGGTCGATGCGTTTATGGAGGCGAATTTCGGGATCGATACGGGGTTGTTGCTGACCGGCTCCATCTGGCTGCTGATCATGGCCTATATCGTGCGCTTCATGGCCGTGGCGCTGAACACCTACGAGTCTGGCCTTTCCACCATCCATCCCAATGTGGATGCCGTGACCCGCACGCTGGGGCGCTCGCCCACGGGGATGCTGCGCGCCGTGCATTTCCCGATTCTGACGCCGTCGCTGCTGACCGCTGGGCTGATCGTATTTATCGACGTGATGAAGGAGTTGCCCGCGACCTTGATCATGCGCCCGTTCAACTTCGATACCTTGGCGATCCAGGCACACCGACTAGCCTCGGACGAGCGGCTAGAGGGGGCGGCAGTGCCGAGCCTCGTGATCGTGGGCCTCGGTCTGCTTCCGGTGATCCTCGTATGTCGCGGGATCGGGCGCCAACGCGCATCGGTGGACCGTTAGCGCGCAACGCAAAAGGCGCGCCCAGCTGGGACGCGCCTTTCGATCTTAACCTTCGTAGAAGTGGCTTACTTCCAGCCCGCTTCGTTCAAAATGCGCGTTGCCGCACCGATGTTGTCGGCGATATCCGACAGATCGATGGTGTCCGGACGGAAGATGCCTAAGGCTGCGACCGATGGGGCCAGACCCACACCCGGCACGGCAGGGTATTCGTCATTGCCTGCCGAGAAGTAGTCCTGCGCCTGCTCGGACGCGAGATACTCCAGGAACTTCACCGCGTTGTCCTTGTTCGGGGCGTTCACAGCAACACCGCCGCCCGAGATGTTCATATGTGCGCCGATGTCGTTCTGGTTCGGGAAGACCCAGCCGATGTTCTCCATGCTGTCCGACAGGCCGCTGACATCTTTGCGCAAGGCGCGCGCGAAGTAGTAGGTGTTGGACATCGACACGTCACACTCGCCCGACACGATGCCGCGCAGTTGGTCGGTGTCGCCGCCCTGTGGGTCACGCGCGAAGTTGCCAACGACGGCATTGGCCCAGTCCTGCGTGGCCTCTTCGCCCAGATGCGCGACGAGGGCTGCGGTGATGTTCTGGGTATAAACGTTCGAGGACGAGCGGATGCAAACCTGACCCGCATAGTCCGGGCTTGCGAGGTCCTGATACGTGCGGGGTGGGGTGGCCACATCGTTCTTGTCATAAAAGATGATCCGGGCGCGCTGCGAGAAGGCGAACCACTGGTTGTCGTCGTCTTGCAGATAGGCCGGGATCGCGATCTCCAGCGTATCGCTCTCGACAGATTGCAGCAGACCCAAGGACGCGGCCCGCGCCAGACGCACGGTGTCAACGGTCAGGAAAACGTCGGCGGGCGAGTTCGCGCCTTCGGCTTCCATGCGCGCGATCAGCTCGTCTGCATTGCCTTCGATGCGGTTGATGGTGATGCCGGTCATGTCCTCGAAATCGGAATACAGCCGCTCGTCCGTGTCGTAGTGGCGCGAGGAATAGAGGTTCAGCTCAGCGGCAAAGCTTGGCGCGGTCAGGGCAAAGAGGGTGGCGATTGCGGTGGTCATGCGAAGCATGGGGGAGGCTCCCTTGAGGTTACAAATTTTGTCTGACTGTTTTAGTCAGCAATCGCCTTTTGCCTGCGAACGGTTCGCAAGTCAAATAATTCCCGACTAGCTTTGTCGGAAATTCTGTCGCAGGCGCGCGCAAGCCTCGTCCCCCCGCCCCGAATAGGCTAAGCACCCCCATGACCGACACGAATGCCCTGCTGCCATCCGAGATCTTCCTCGTCACCTTGCCCGGCCTGGAGCACCCGCTGGCTGAGGAAGCCCGTGCGCATGGCTTTGTCGTCACCTCGATTGAAGCGGGCGGCGTGACTTGCAAAGGCAGCTGGCCCGAGATCTGGCGCGCTAATCTGGTGCTGCGCGGGGCCAGCAAAGTGCTGGCGCGGATCGGCGGGTTTCGCGCGATGCATCTGGCGCAACTCGACAAACGCGCGCGGAAATTCCCGTGGGGTGAGGTGTTGCGCGCGGATCGGCCCGTGGCGGTGGAGGCGACGTGCAAACGCTCAAAGATCTACCACGCCAAAGCCGCGACCCAGCGGGTGGAAACCGCGTTGCGCGAAACCCTCGGGGTGCGGGTGACGCCGGACGCCTCGCTGACCCTGAAGACCCGGATCGAGGATGATCTGGTGACCTTCAGCCTCGACACCTCCGGCGAGGCCTTGCACAAACGTGGCCACAAGCTCGGCGTCGGCAAAGCCCCCCTGCGCGAGACGATGGCCGCGATGTTCTTGCGCCAGTTGGGCTATGACGGCACCCAGGCGGTGGTCGACCCGATGTGCGGCTCCGGCACCATCTGTATCGAGGCGGCGGAAATTGCGCTTGGCCTCGCGCCGGGTCGCAGCCGCAGCTTTGCGTTTGAAAGCCTCGCATCCTTCGATCCGAGCGCGTGGGAGGTGCTGCGCACGCCCGCGCCACCGCCGGACATCCCCTGCCAGTTCTTCGCCAGCGACCGAGATGCGGGTGCCATCAAGACCGCGCGCGAAAATGCCGAACGCGCGGGTGTCAGCGCTCAGGTCCAGTTCAGCCAACATGGCGTGTCCGAGCTGACCCGCCCCGACACGCCGCCCGGCATCGTGCTGGTCAACCCGCCCTACGGCGCGCGGATCGGCAATCGCAAGCTGCTCTTTTCGGTCTATGGCGCGCTTGGCAAAACCCTGGCCGAGCGGTTTCGCGGCTGGCGTATCGGGATCGTGACCTCTGATCCGGGTCTGGCGAAATCGACCGGATTGGCGCTGAAGCCCGCAGGTCCGCCGGTGGCGCATGGTGGGATGAAAGTGGTGCTGTATCAGACGCAGCTGTAAGGCCGCCTACCCCCGCCGCGACGTGACCCGAGAGGTCTTGAGCACTTCGCCGGTCTCGTCACAGGTAAAGCGCACCCTCACATCGCCATACCAAAATGTCAGGCGGTAGGTGCCGGCATCCTCGTCGATACCCGTTTCCAGCCGACTGGTGATCGCACCGTCTCGCATCAGACCCACGACCTCTGCCGCAGCAACATCGAGCATCTTGCTAAGATCCTCGGCATCGATGGTCGGATTGGGTTGGCTCAGGTCGATTTTCAAAACGCGGGCTCGGTCCATGACGGGTGGGATGCGCCTTCTTAGGGCACAAACGCCCTGCCCGATAGACTAAAGCCCGCCCTTGAGCGCCTGATAAAGCGTCCGGTACCGGCTCAGGCGGCCCAGCGTGTCCGCCGCATCTTCCGGCGCGAACGCGGTGGTCAGATCCGGCGCGAAGGACAAGGCGGCAAGGCTGCGCTGTCCGCTGCCAACCTCGGCCAAAAGGGCTGCCCCATACGCCGCCCCGCCCTCGCCCGAGCTGGAGCGCGCCAAAGGGCGGCCCAACACATTGCTCAGCGTTTGCAACACCAGATCACTGCGCGACCCGCCCCCGATCACCGGGATGGCACCCGCCGGGGCAAAGCCTTTCCCGAAGCTATCGACCGCATCGCGCATCATGAAGGCCACCGCCTCGACCACGGCGCGGCACATCTCGGGCCGCCCGGTTGCGTCGTGCAGATCATAAAACGCGGCGCGCACATCCGGGTCGCCATGCGGGCTGCGCTCGCCGGTCAGATACGGCAGGAACAACGGAACGCGGCGGACATCGGCGCGCGCGGCTTGGGCCAGCATCTCGGCCACGCTCAGCTCAAGAACGGAGGCGAACCAAGACAAAGGCCGCGCCCCGTTCAACATCGCGGCCATGCGATACCAAAGATCCGGCACGGTATGGCAGTAAGCGTGGACATACTGATCCGGGTTCGGCTGGTAGTCTTGATCGACGACCAGCAATTGCCCGGATGTCCCAAGCGAGATGAAGCAATCACCCGCCTTCGCCCCCCCGAGCGAGAGTGCACCCGCCGCCGCATCACCACCGCCCGCAAACACGGGAATGCCCGCGCGCAAGCCAAGGGTCCCCGCGATCTTGGTGCCGAGCGCACCGACAGGCTCGTGCCCGTGGTGCAGCGGAGGCAGCCAGTCCCGCTCGATCCCGCTGGCCGCGATCAAATCGTCGCCCCACTCGCGGTTGCGCTGATCCAGCCAGAGCGTCCCTGCCGCATCGGACACATCCGTGGCACGCGCGCCGGTCAGCCAGAAGCCGATATAGTCCTTGGGCAAAAGGATCGTGGCGATCTGGGTGAATAAGTCAGGTTCGTGCGCGCGCATCCACATCAGCTTGGGCGCGGTGAACCCCGGCAAGGGCGGCACCCCGGCGATCTGTCCGATCTGCGGGAGGGCTTGCGCGAGCGCTTTGGATTGCGGGACCGAGCGACTGTCATTCCACAAAATCGCCGGGCGCAGGACATGGCCTGCCGTATCAAGTGTTACGGCCCCATGCATCTGGCCCGACAGACCGATCCCGCAGACCGTATCCAGCGGGACCGGCGTGGTGCTGGCCAGCTCCGCCAAGGCGACCGCGACGGCGCGGCACCAATCAGCGGGGTCTTGTTCGGACCATCCCGGTTGCGGCGAGCTGACGTTCAAAGCCCCTGTGCCCGAGGCCAGGATCACCCCATCGCGGCACAAGACGCATTTGACCGCAGATGTGCCCAGATCAATCCCGAGAACCGGCTGGGTCATGCGTCACCGATCCAGATAACGGCGCAACGTTGCCTCGACACCATCGGCATAGAGCGCGGTCAGCCAGCCAGAAAAAGCAGACGCGAAATCGGTGCTGTCGGCGAGATCACCGTAGAAATTGCGCTGTTCCAACCACGCAAGCGGCGTCGCTTCCGCCTGCTTGGCAGCATTGTTCAAAGCGTCCCAATGCGGATCATTCGGGGCGATCTGTGATCCGGTCTCGCAGGTGCCTTGGCAATACCGCGCCCATAGCGCCGACACGAGCGCCAGGCCCGCGACAGAGCTGCCCCGCGCAAGCCCCGTCCGGATCGACGGCACGATAAATCCGGGCTGGCGGCTGGAGCCATCGAAGGCCACGCGCCGGGTTGTGTCCTTGATCTTCGGGTTCGCAAAGCGTCCCGCAACCAGATCGAGGTAGTCGAGCGGGCTGAGCCCCGGCACCGGATCCACATGGGGGGCAACCTCGTCGGTGATCACCTTGCGCAGAAACGCCGAAATCAGCGGATGCGCCATGGTGTCGGCAATCGTCTCAAGCTCCAGCAACGCGCCGGGGGTTGCGATCATCTGGTGGCCCCCGTTCAGGATCTGAAGCTTCTGCGCCTCGTAATCATGCACGCGGTCGGTGAGTGTGGCGCCAACATCCTCCCATGGGGGGCGGCCTGCGCAAAAGCGGTCCTCCATCACCCATTGGCGGAAGTTTTCATGAGTTACGGGGGCGGCATCCTCGATCCCGAAGGACCGTGCGAGGGCCAGCTCGGACGGGCCTGTTGCGGGCACGATGCAATCGACCATCGCATTTGGAAAAGCACCCTCGGCGTCGATCCAATTGGCCAGATCCGGGTCTGACAAGCGCGCCAAAGACACAACCGTCTGGCGCAGGATCGCACCATTGCCTTGCAGGTTATCGCAGCTTTGACCGGTAAACGGGCCGAGACCCGCGGCACGGCGCAAGCGCAAGGCTTCGATCATCGCGCCGAACGCGGTGCGCGGCGTGCGCGGATTGGCGGCGTCGTGCTGGATGTCAGGATGGCTGGCGTCAAACCCGCCGGTCGCGGCATCGACGTAGTAGCCGCCTTCGGTGACGGTCAGGGCGACGATCCGGATCTCGGGCTTGGTCATTTGCGCGATCAGGGGGGCATTGCCCTCCTCGACCGGCAGGAAATCGATCATCGCGCCGCACACCTCAGCGGAGATGCCTTTTGGATCCAGCTCGATCAGCGTGGTCAGGCAATCCTGCGCCAGCAAACGATCGCGCTGCGCGGCATCTGGTGCCCGCACCCCGGCCCCGATGATCGCCCAGTCATGTGCTTTGCCCGCCTGCATCAAGCGGTGCAGATACCATGCCTGATGGGCGCGGTGAAAATTGCCGAGACCGATATGAACGATGCCCGGCGTCAGGGCCGCGCGGTCGTAACGGGGGACCGACACATTGGACGGCAACTGCCCCAATCGGGCATTCGACAGCGCAACCAGATCAAGTGTTGTGTCTGTAGGTGTCATCAGCTCATCCATTGGCCACCATCCACGTTATAGCATTGCGCGACGATATACGCCGCCTCGTCACTGGCCAGAAACACAGCCATGCCAGTCAGGTCTTCAACTGTGCCCATACGCCCATAGGGCACGGCGGCCCCGACCTCGGCCTTCTTTTGGCCCGGCGCTTTGCCTTCGTATTTGGCGAAGAACGCGTCCACGCCGTCCCAGTGCTCTCCATCCACGACACCAGGGGCGATGGCGTTCACGTTGATCCCATGCGCGATCAGGTTCAGCGCTGCCGATTGGGTCAGACTGATCACGGCGGCCTTGGTCGCGCAGTAGACCGCCACAAGCGGCTCGCCGCGCCGCCCGGCTTGACTGGCCATGTTGATGATGCGGCCTTTGACGCCCGCGTCGATCATGTGGCGCGCGACGGCTTGCATCGTGAACAAGGTGCCTTCGACGTTGATCTGAAACGTGCGCGCATAGTCGGCGCGGGTGATGTCCACCACGGGGGCGGCGGTGAAGATTGCCGCGTTGTTGATCAGGATATCGATCTGGCTGAGCTGCGAGACGGTCTCGGCAACCGCCGCGTCGATGCTGGTTTGGTCGGTGACATCCATATGCACGGCAATCGCCGCTGGCCCGATTTCGGCAGCAGCTTTGCGCGCACGCGCGACGTCAATATCGGCAATCGCCACCCGCGCGCCTTCACGCACATAGGCTTTTGCGAAGGCGAGCCCGATCCCTCGGGCCGCCCCCGTAATCAATGCCGATTTGCCGTCGAGCCGCTTCATGCGATCCGCAGGCCGTCTTTGCCAAAGCGGTGCATCTCGTCCGCGCGGGGCGTCAGGTGGATCGGATCGCCGTGGCGCAGGTTCACCTCGCCGGGGGCGCGCACGGTGATCGTGTCCGCCAGACCGGTGTTGTGGATGTGGAAGAAGGTATCCGAGCCCAGATGCTCGGCCACGCCCACGGTGCCTTTCCACAGACCGCCGCTTTCAACCACATCGATATGCTCGGGCCGCACGCCGATGGAGTGGGCGTCGTGCTTGGCCGCCTCGGCCCCGTCGATCAGGTTCATCTTAGGCGAGCCGATGAAGCCTGCGACGAAAGTGTTGCGCGGGGTGCGATACAGCTCAAGCGGTGTGCCGACCTGTTCGATATTGCCGGCGCGCAGCACAACGATCTTGTCGGCCATGGTCATCGCCTCGACCTGATCGTGGGTCACGTAGATCATGGTGGTGGCGAGCTTCGTATGCAGTTCGGAAATTTCCATACGCATCCCAACGCGCAAAGCGGCATCGAGGTTCGAGAGCGGCTCGTCGAACAAGAACGCCGAAGGCTCGCGCACAATCGCCCGGCCAATGGCAACGCGCTGACGTTGACCACCCGACAACTGTCCCGGCTTGCGGTCCAGATAATCGCTGAGGTTCAGCACCGAGGCCGCCCCTTCGACGCGCTTGTCGATCTCGGCGGCGTCCATCTTTGCCATCCGCAGCGGGAAGGCGATGTTCTTGCGCACCGACATATGCGGGTAAAGCGCGTAGGACTGAAACACCATCGCAAGGCCACGCTTGGACGGTGGCATGTTGGTGGCGTCTTTGTCATCGATACGGATCGCGCCGCTGGAGATATCCTCCAGCCCGGCAATCAAGCGCAACAGCGTGGACTTGCCGCAGCCCGAGGGGCCGACGAAGACGGTGAACTCTCCGTCTTCGATGGTCAGGTCAAGCGGTGGGATCACTTCGGTCGCGCCGAATGATTTGGTCACTTGGTCAAGTACAATACGTCCCATAGGTCAGGTCCCTTACTTCACGGCGCCGAAGGTCAAGCCCCGGACAAGTTGTTTCTGGCTGAACCAGCCAAGGATGAGGATCGGCGCGATGGCCATGGTCGAGGCCGCACTCAGCTTTGCGTAAAACAGACCCTCGGGGCTGGAATAGCTGGCGATGAACGCGGTCAGCGGAGCCGCTTGCGCAGCCGTCAGGTTGAGGGTCCAGAACGCTTCGTTCCAGGCGAGGATGAAGTTCAGCAGAAGCGTCGAGGCAATGCCGGGGATCGCCATCGGCGTCAGCACATAGAGGATCTCGTCGCGCAGGCTGGCCCCGTCCATCCGAGCAGCCTCAAGGATCTCGCCGGGGATTTCCTTGAAGTAGGTATACAGCATCCACACCATGATCGGCATGTTGATCAGCATCAGGACGACAACGAGGCCGATACGGGTGTCCAGAAGGCCAAGCTCGATGAAGATCAGGTAGATCGGGTACAGCACACCCACCGCTGGCAGCATCTTCGTCGAGAGCATCCATAGCAGGATATCCTTGGTGCGCTTGGATGGCACGAAGGCCATCGACCACGCCGCAGGGACCGCGATGATCACCCCCAGCACCGTTGAGCCGCCCGCGATGATGACCGAGTTCCACAAGAAGCGCATGTAGTCGGAACGCTCTTGCACAACGGCGTAGTTTTCCAGGGTCCAGTCGAAGAACAGGAACAAGGGTGGATCGTTGATCGCCTGGGCCTCGGTCTTGAAGCTGGTCAGGATCGTCCAGAGGATCGGGAAGAAGATCAGCAGACCGATTGCCCAGGCAAAGAAGGTGTTGATGATCTTGCGATTGGTTGTGACAGCTCTTGCCATGATTGGTCCCTCACGCGTCCAGGTTCTTGCCAACGATGCGCATCAGGAAGATGGCAACGATGTTGGCGAGGATGATGGCGTAGACACCGCCGGCTGAGCCCAAGCCGATATTCTGGCTGTCGAGGACCCGTTGGAAAATCAGGTAGGTCAATGTCCGGGTGCCGAATGCACCGCCGGTGGTCACGAAAATCTCGGCGAAGATCGACAGCAGGAAGATCGTCTGGATCAAGATCACGATGGTCACGGCGCGCGCCAAGTGCGGCAGGATGATGAACCAGAAGCGCTTCAGTGGTGGGGCGCCATCCATCTCGGCGGCCTCCAGCTGTTCGCTGTCCAGCGATTGGATCGCCGTCAGCAGGATCAGCGTCGCAAACGGCAGCCACTGCCAGGACACGATCAGGATGATCGATTCCATGGAGGCATCGGAAAGCCACGAGACCGGTTCAGCCCCGAAGAAGCGCCATAGATGGGCAAACAGTCCGTTGACCGGGTCCATGAAGATGTTCTTCCAGACCAGCGCGGTCACGGTCGGCATCACGAAGAACGGCGCGATGACGAGGATCCGGACAACGCCCTGCCCCCACATCGGTTGGTCGAGCAGCATGGCAAGCAAGATGCCAAGCACGACGGTAATAATCAAAGCGCCGCCCACGATGATCAGGGTGGCCTGAACGCTGGGCCAGAAGGCGCTGGAGTTGAAGAAGCGGACGTAGTTGTCGAACCAAACCCACTCAAGACCATCTGCAAGCGAGTCGCCGCGCAGAGGCAGGTACTTCTTGAAAGAGAAGAACAGGGTCATCGTCAGGGGCACCAGCATCCAGCCCAGAAGAAGGACCACGGCAGGCGCCATCATAAGGCGGGCGGCGGATCGAGAGTGCTGAGTGGCCATGGGCGTGCTCCGAGGGTCTGGCGTGATGGAAGGTGCAAAATGAAGTGGTACAAAAGACGCCAACGGGCGGTCTTAGCCTCAGATGCACGTGTCCAGTGACGGGGATACCGTCTCAGATCGTGGCAATAGTGTTAAGAGGTCTTGGTGGGGTCCAAGGGGCGGCAATGAGACCGCCCCTTGGGAAGATATGGGATCGCTTAGCGGTAGCCAGCGGCTTCCATGGCTTCGTTGGTGATCGCCTGAGCTTTGGCCAGCGCCTCTTCGACGGTCTGCTGACCGGCATAGGCTGCCGAGAACTCCTGGCTCACTTCGGTTGCGATACCAGCAAACTCGGGGATCGCTGCGAACTGAATGCCGACATATGGCGATGGCTCGACGGTCGAGTCTGTTGGGTCAGCCGACAGGATCGAGTCCAGCGTCATCTGAGCGAACGGAACCGCGAGGTAGTCAGGGTTCTCGTAAAGCGAGGTGCGTGCGCCCGGAGGAACGTTTGCCCAACCTTCGTTGGCTGCAACCAGCTCGATATACTCTTTCGACGTTGCCCACTCGATGAACTCTTTCGCAGCGCCTTCCTGCTGGGTGCCCGCAGGAATTGCCAGCGCCCATGCCCAGAGCCAGTTGGAGCGCTTGCCCAAACCGTTATCGGGTGCCAGTGCGAAGCTCACGCTGTCAGCCACAGTGCTGTCGTCGCCGGTCACGAAGGATGCCGCAACAGTCGCGTCGATCCACATGCCGCACTTGCCTTGGTTGAACAGCGAGAGGTTCTCGTTGAAGCCGTTGGTTGCGTAGCCAGCAGGACCAGACTCGTCCATCATGCCTTTGTAGAAGTTCAGGGTGTTGGCCCACTGTTCGGTGTCGAACTGAGCGTTCCAATCCATGTCGAACCAGCGTGCGCCGAAGGAGTTGGACATTGCTGTGATGAAGGCACCGCCTTCGCCCCAGCCAGCCTTGCCGCGCAGGCAGATGCCGTTGATGTCGGCGTCGCGGTCGGTCATGGCAGCGGCGGCTTCGCGGATGAACGTCCATGTTGGCGCGTCGGGCATTTCCAAGCCAGCCGCTTCCATCAGGTCCGTGCGATACATAACCATGGAGCTTTCGCCGTAGAATGGCGCTGCATAGAGCGTGCCTTCGTGGGACAAACCGCCAGCCATTGCGGGCAGAATGTCGGCTGCATCATACTCTTCGGACAGATCATCCAGCGGGACGAGCCAGCCGTTGGCACCCCAGATGGGTGTTTCATACATGCCGATTGTCATGATGTCGAACTGGCCACCTTTGGTGGTGATGTCCGTTGTCACGCGCTGGCGAAGAACGTTCTCTTCCAGCGTGACCCACTCGACCGTGTGGCCGGTTTTTGCAGTGAAATCATCAGTATAACCCTGCATCCGGATCATATCACCGTTGTTCACGGTCGCGATGGTGATGGTGTCAGCTTGTGCTGCGCTGCCTGCAATCAGGGTAAGCGCAGTTGCCGCACGAAGTGCGTTCTTCAAGTACATCTCAGTCCTCCCATAGATGTGATGAATACACGCTAGACGAGAAGGATGCGCGCAGTCAATTGTTTTTTTACGCGCGCAAACTTTTAAGGCATCACGCTGAAGTGCGCATCACCAGCTTTCCCTCGATATGCCTTTTTTTCACTGGAATAGCCTCGCCTTCCAGCACGGCCACCAGAGTCTCGAAGGCTTGCCGCGAGATGCTTTCAAAGTCCTGCGCGATGGTCGTGAGCGGCGGACAAGTAAAGCGCGAGAACGGATGATCGTCCTGCCCGGCGATTCGAAACATCGCCTCCGGACCACGCCCAACGGTGATTCCTTCCGCGAAGGCCGCACTGATAAGCCCGATGGCGAGGCGATCATTGCTGCACAGGATCGTATCCGACGGAAACCGGTTGTCCTGAAACGCACGCAGGCCTTCGGCGCGCCCGATTTCTTCAAAGCTCCACCCCTCGCCCGGCACTTGGATGATATGCGGTGTATAGCCGAACGCCTCCATCGTCTCGATGTAGCTTTTGCGGCGCTTGCGGGCGTTCGGGTTTGCCGGGGTTTCCATCTCGAAAAAGCACGGGGCCGAGCCGCTGCGGCACAAAAAATCCACCATCAGCCGGGTGAATTGCGGATTATCCGCCCCTACGAAGGTCATATCCATGTCTTGTAGGTCGCTGTCGAACAAGACGGTCGGGATATCTCCGAAAAAACTCTCCATCGCCGATCTGTCCGAGGCACGGCCAAGCGGCGCCATCAAGACACCTGCCGGCCTGAGGGCGCGCAAGGCCTCAAGGATTTCAACCTCATTGGCCGGATCGCCATGAGCGGAATAAACCGTAGGACGATATCCGGCCTTGACGCATAGCTGTTCGATCTTGCGGGCGAACTCGGCAAAGACGGGGTCAGCAAGGAAGGGCACAACGATGCCCACATTCTTGGTTAATTTGCGGTTCTGGTTCATCGCAAACATGTTCGGGCGGTAGTCATACGCTTCAAGTGCTGCCTCAATCTTCGCACGGGTCGAGGCGCGCACGCTTTGCGGGTCGTTGAAATACTTCGAGACCGTGGGGCGCGAGATGCCGCTAAGTGCAGCAAACTCCTCCATATTCCTAATTTTCACACCCACCATTTTGTCCCTTTGTTCGCAAATGCAACATCTGAAAGTTACGCATAAGCATAAACAAAGTTACGGTACTTGTCGCGCGAAAAGAAAATCCAAGCGACGCGTTAGCACGCGGCGCGAAGACCGCGCTCACAGCCAACACACGACAGAAATCTAGGAAAGAGACGGAGACGAAGGGGGATACCTTCGATTTCCGTCTGATTGAACGGTGCCGGTAGATCAACAAAAGCTTTGCAAGAGGTTCTAGGCGTATCTGTACCAGATACGCGTGCCAGAGAAAGCAACAGTCGCCAAAATATCACCTAGAAAGTCCTACGATGAGCGAAGCTTTGTTGAGCGCACATTTAGGTCTAAGCCCGAAATCCCCGGCAGCTTCGAGCACAAAAGCCTCAAACCCAGCAAAGATCCCGATTGACCCCAAAGTTTGGATTTCTGTCTCTCACGGCACGGGCACGCGCAGTATCGTTGGGCCACGGCCCGGCCCCCATCATCAACCTTCACGCCATTTTTGACGAATTTCTTACGTTCGGGACAGGCCTATCTGACACCTTTCTGACGATGACCCGCGACAACGGTCTTGTTTGAGAGGAGACAGACCATGACTGAGATCGCCACCAACACTCTGACGCCAGCGCCTTCGGGGCAGACCCGGCTTCGGCCGTTTTCTTTGGTTCGGTACAATAAGGCTTACCAGTCTTATCGCCGTTTCAAATCTGTTCCGAAGGAGCGTCTGGAAGATATGGGGCTTGCACCTTCCGATCAGGGGAAAGCCCAGTTTGTTGACTTCCTGAAGCACTTGTAGCTCCCGCTGAAGGAAGGAACGGCTTGGTCATCTAATGTCCATGCTTAAATGGGCGGCGGTCTTTATCCTGAGCCGTCGCCCTTTTTTGTCATTACACAGGCTCGGAGATCCTGCTTGCCTGTAGATCGACCCGGTCTTCCAGCGTCAGGTGGTCTATGCCCTGCACACGGGGGGTAAAGGCAAACTGCCACCCCTCCAGTGACGCCACCAGTTCAGGGTTTCCGTTGGGCACCTTGCCGGGCGGCAGAAGCGCGGATTGTGGAATTAGGAAGATGTTCAGAAGATCCCCAAAGGCCATGTCCTCGATGATGTAGCCTTTGCCGTTCGGGGTCCGGCGGCCCGTCTGTGACAATCGCAGGTCGATGTCAGCCGATGACAGATCCGGGCCCAGTATTGGCGCTGCAAGATAGGGGGCCTTTTCACCCGTAGTATCGGGGTAGCGCATTACGGCCCGCGCCACGAAACGCACTTGTGTCTGACGGTCCTCGACGATGACCGGGGGCTGGCTGGGCGTCGCGCCGTTGCGGCGGTCCTCAAGATACTGCGCGTTGCAATCGGTAAAGTAGGCGTTGCACAGGAACATCCGCAACGCGAACTCGGTCTTCCAGGTCAGCCCCATGCCGCTGTAATGCGGATTGCCGAGCGCGTCGGTGCCCATATAAATGCAGTTCTCGCCGCGCCATCCCCCTGTGGGGGCCAGTGTCGGATAATCGTCCTTGTTGGCGAAGTAGATATAATCACCGGGCACCGCCAAAACAGCGCCGCGTTCATAGTCGGCGGGCACATCATGGAGCTGGGTCAGAAAACGCGAGGCGGCGGTCATGATCGGCTTGCCACTTTCAAGTTGGGGCATCCGCCAAACGCCCAGGCTTGCCAAGCCAAACGCCGGCTCCAGCGCATCTACCGCTTCGGCCCCGAGCCCATTGAGGCAGCCCAAAAGAACCGAGAGTTGCAGCGCGCCTGCGCATTCCCCCCTGAACGGCGTGATGTCTGCAAGCGCTTCGGACAGTTTGGTTTCTGGTTTCTGAAAGAAGGCCTGCCCGGTCCATGGGCTTCGCGTGGGCACTTTCAGCCACGACGCATCCGGCGGCGAAAACGGCAGATCGCCCGGCAGCACGGCTTTGCCATATCGCGCGTCAGGCTCCCCAAGCACTTCGAGGTTCTTGAGATAGCCGATCGTGGGCGGCACGCCGTCAATGGCTTCGGCGTAGTCGGCATCGACAGCGCCGGATGTGATCGCCCGCATCGCGTCCATCACCCCGATACGCAGCGCAATGTTGTTTGCAAGGTCAGGAGGCGCATCGAAACTGTGAAGCAGATAGTCATCCATCATAGCCATGACGATCTCCATCGCCATCGGGTCGGCGAGCGCGCTAACTTGGTCTATGTCGCCCGATTTGAAGGCTGGCTTGCTCCACGCGCTTTCGGGGACAACGACGTACTTTAAAACTGACAGGAACTGCGCTGCGTTGAACTCAATCTGTTCCCCACCGATCTTGAGACCACGGTCTGACATTTTCATTCTCTTTCCGTTTTGTGTACGGCCAGCCTAGACCGGTTTTGGTCAGCACCGGTGTCAGAAATCCGTCAAATCACCAGTGCATAGCTGGATAGGCAGAGTTGAAAAACCGTGCTACTCCAACGCACAATGACTCTTAGCATATCCCTTTTTGGGGGCCTTGAGCTCCGGCAAGACCAGACACAGAAGCTGCGACTGCCGACCCGAAAGTCTGAAGCGTTGCTTGCTTATCTGGTGGACCGAAACGGCGACGAGGTGTCGCGCGAGGCTGTTGCCGATCTTCTGTGGCCGCTCAGCGGGCCAGATCAGGCGCGTGCCAGCCTGCGTCAGGATTTATCGGTTTTGCGAAAAGCGTTGGGAGAGCCTGATGGCGAGAGGTTGTTCGCCTCAAGTGACCGCCTGGCCTTCGACTGTGCGGGCATCGACGTTGATGTGGTGCAGTTTCGGGCCGCTATTGCCACCCCGACGGATGTGCTTGCCAGCGCCGAGACCGCTTTGCAGCTCTACAAAGCGCCGTTCCTTGAGGCCCTGCGCGTGCGCAGCCAACCCTTCTCGGACTGGGTTTGGACAACGCGGCAAGGCTTCGAGCGGCAGGTTCTGGAAATCAGCCTTCGCGCATTGGCCTTGGTCGAACAGACAGGTCAAACGGCTGAATTGCCCAAGCTCGCAGAACGGATCCTGACCGTCGACTCGACGCAAGAAGCGGCCCATCGCGCGCTCATCGTTTTGTTCCTCGATGCGGGCGAGCCCGAGCAGGCACGGCGGCAATTTGAAAGCTGTAAAGCAATTCTCAGGGCTAAACTCGATACGGTCCCGTCTGAGGAAACCGCAGAGCTGGGTCTGCGCGCCCACGATACCCGGTCTGCGACCCCTCAGCGCCCGACCGCCGTCCAAAGCAGTCATCTTGAGCAACGCAAACTTGCCGCCTTGTCGGTTCTGACGAATTTCACTGACGCGGGGCCCGAGAATTACCGGGCGCAATCCGAGCTTTGCTCCGCGGTTGTCCTGGACCAGATCACGCAAAAAGGGGGCCTCGTCGTCGATCAGAGCCCCGGACGCGTGATTGCGGTCTTTGGCTATCCGACGACCGAAGGGCGCGTGGTCGAAACGACTTTGACGGCCGCTTTTGACGCGCTCGACGCGCTGACCGCTGAGCGCGGCTTTTTCGGGGATGTCCGCACGGGCCTCTCCTACGGCACCGTCTTGGTCGAACACATTTCGGATCGACGGCAACCGGTGCCACGCTTTGTCGGCCCGGCCCTGCAGAATGCCGAAAGGATCAGCCACACAGCCGCCCCCGGCGAGGTTCTGATCGACCACAATGTGGCAGACATTCTGTTGCATTCCTTTGCCGTGACCCGCCTGCCCGATCGCCCCGGATTGGCTCGGGCGCACCACCCAAGAGCAGGCGATCGGAACGTCGATGTGGATCGGATTGCAAGATCCCTGCACCCGATGGTAGGGCGCGACGGCCCACTCGGTCAGATCGAAGCGGCCCTGGCATGTGCAGATAGGGGCGAAGGCGGCGGCTTAACGGTGCTGGGGCACCCGGGCGAGGGCAAATCACGGCTCTTGCAAGAGGCTGCGGATAGCGCACGACGCTCCGGCTTTGACGTGACCGTTTTTCGCGGCGACTACGTGTCCCAGAAATCGGCCTTTGCGCCGATCATAGAGACCCTTCTTCGCAAAACACGCCTTGACCCGAGCAGGACTGCGGACATCGAACAGGCCCTTTCTAGCGCCCTGAGTGAACACGATGATCCGGCAGACGATCTTGCCCAGTCTCTTGCCCAGTACTTCGCCCAACTTCGAAACCCAAGGCTTGCGTCACCAGCGCTTAGCCTGGACGAAGCGCGAGACCGCAGAAGTGCTGCTCTGGACTACCTGTCGAAGCATGCCGCCAAGGCTTCATTGCAACGTCCACAGCTGTATATTTTCGAAGATGCACAGTGGATCGATGGGTCAACTGCCGAAGCGATTATTCGACTGACTGAAGGAAGTTGGCAGACCCGAGTTTGTGTTCTGGTGTCATGTCGCAAAGACGAACTGCCGTCGGCTTTGGACCATCCGCTGGTCAAGACGATAAATCTGACGCCGCTGGACCCGCACAGCGCCGGCACTCTGCTAGACGCCTCGCTCGCCGCAAGGACAATTCCTGACACCGCCCGGAACATGGCCCTCGCCAAATCCGCCGGAAATCCCTTGATGATCGAAGAGTACGCCAAAGCGCTTTGTCAGGACGTTGATATGGAGGGCGATGCGCGTATCAATGCGCCGGGTGCCGCGCGCGAAGATGCGCTTCTGACGCCCCCGGACATTTTGCAGTCCCTCCTGTTGTCGCGCATTGACAGCGTGCCCGGTGCAATGCAGCTGCTGCAATATGCCTCCGTGCTGGGGCGCCAGTTTCGCATCGCCGAATTGTCTCAGCTTTCTCACCCGGTTCGGGTTGACCGGGAGGTTCTGAATGCTCTCGAGCAGGAAGAGATCCTTTTTGCGGCCAACCTAAGTGGAGATGTGAGCTACATCTTCAAACACGCACTGATCAGCGACGCGATCTATTCGACCATCCCCCAAGGCTACAGATCCAATCTGCATGCGCGGACCGCCGATGTTCTTTCGGCAAATTCTGACCGCATCAATCAGGCCGAGGTGGCACGCCATCTTAAGGCGGCTGGCAACCATGATGCTGCAGCGCGTCAATTCGAAGGCGCAGGCGACACATCGATGCGCGCAGCCGCCCACGCAGAGGCAATTTCTGAGTATGTCGAAGGCCTGAACATGCTCCGACA
This sequence comes from Dinoroseobacter sp., assembly GCA_965279125.1. GTDB lineage: Bacteria > Pseudomonadota > Alphaproteobacteria > Rhodobacterales > Rhodobacteraceae > Dinoroseobacter. The sequence goes on along the minus strand of CBDIHL010000001.1, from coordinate 4,392 downwards.
TCTGCCACTTTCGCGGTATCGGATGGAGCGTGAATTGATCTTGAACCGCAAAGCTGCGGCTCAGCATATTGCAAAAAAGGGTATTCCCACCCCAGAAGCGGCCCCCTTTTACCACGCCACGGCGGCGCTCGGGGCAGAACTGCAAAACTTTGAGGAAATCGTGAACGCAACCTGGGGGCTCTGGAGTATTCACCTCATGGCCGCTGAGTTGGACGACTGCCTGACCATCGCAAGCGACCTGGACGGTAAGCTCGGCACTATGGCTTCGCCGTCGTCACAGTTGATTGTTCCATACATGTTGGGGATCACGCACGCCTATCGGGGAAGCGCGGACAAAGCGGTTGCATGCTTTGAAGCCGTCCGGGGCCTGCACAGCGATGGCATGACTGCAGAGTTGCAGGAACGGTTCGGGATGGACATTGCCCTGACCTCCGACAGTTTCCTAGCTTGGGTTTACGCACTTCGGGGCGACAGGGCGCTGGCAAACGAAACATCCAGCCGCGCGCTTGCGCGTGCGCAAATGAATCCCACCAAACTAAACACTGTGTTTGCCCATGTCTTTGCCGCAACCAAGGCGCTGTTTCAAAACGATGTGGACGATGCGGAGGACTTTGCAACGATCGCACTCCAAGGCGCGACGGAGATGGGATATGGTCAATGGGCGGCCCAATCCCAATTACAACTCGCCCGCGTGGCCGACTTAAGGGGCGAGTTGGATGCATTGCCTCGAATGGAGGACGCGCTGGAGGCCTACCGAAAAAGCAACATCATTCTGGCAACGCCTTACGCTTTGACCTGGATGGCCGAGGCGTTTTTGCGCAGAAACGAACCCAGTCGCGCCCTGGAGCTTCTCGATGAACTCGTCGAGTTCATGGCGCGCACGTCTGAGCGCTATTTCGAGCGGAATTCCAACGACGTCCGGGACCGTGCAGTGCTGGCAGGAGAGGTCGCTGCGACGCACTGAGATGTCTTTTGTTTGCGGTGCGGTCTTCATCGGGCGAGGCCAAGCACCTCGCCTTTTTGTGCCCTAGCGCGCAGCAAACGACAAATCTTGTCCGATCCTGCTTCGCGGTTTGAACGGAAACCTCAACTGGATCCGACGCTCATGCCTCTGGCGGTTCCCCCAGACATTTTTCAGCGCGCGAGATTTTGGGCAACAATTGGGCAACCAGCAAATTGAGGCGACTTCTTTGCATGATGTGCAAATAGTGCACACAGCGTTATAGCCTTAACATAACAGGGGTTGGTGGCGGAGACGAAGGGATTCGAACCCTCGAGACCCTTCCGGGCCTACTCCCTTAGCAGGGGAGCGCCTTCGACCACTCGGCCACGTCTCCGCCGATGGGTCTAGCGCCAACTGCCCAAGGGAAACAAGCGGATAATGCAGAGCACCGGAAATTCGAACGCCTAACCTCGCTCCATCGGCATACTTGCAGCCACTTTCACCGCCAGATCCAGCGAAAACCGTGCCGTCAAAGCGTTGCGCAGCGCGGCGTTGCGCCCCATCAGCCGCTCCAACTCGGACATGGACCACGCTGTGTAGGGTGTGCCTGGGGGCAAGGTCACGGTGCCGCTCGACGGGTTGCCTGTCAGAAACGCGATCTCGCCTGCAAAGGCGGGCCCCTTGGCTTCGGCGGCCTGCCCTTCCTTGATAACCTCGAAGCGAAAACCCTCGATGTAGAACAAATCCTTCGCAATGCGCCCCTCAAGGATCACCTCGGTGGGCGAGGTCGTCTGATAGGTACGCCCAAGCCGGTTCAGCTTGCGAAACTGACCGGGCGAGAGCGTGCGAAACGCCTCAAACAGCCGCTTCTCGCGCAAAGTTAACCCCCATGTGGTGCGCTCGCGGATGACCAGATAGAGGCCTGCCAACACAAGCCCCCCCAAAACCATAGCCGTTACAGAGCTGGGCACCAGCGGATCAGGCAGCAGCGCGAAATAGGCGATGTCTAGGAAAACACCCGTCAAGACCAGCCCGCGCAAGATCGTCTCGTCGCGCGACAGCAAGCCCGCAGCCTTGAACGCAAGGCCCAGAAAAATCAGCGTCTCAAGCCGCCATATATCGTCGAGCGTGAACTCCATGCCCTAGTCATACGGCAATGCGATGCGCTGCAAAGGGGGGATCAACACTTGCATGTGGGGCGTTGCATGGATGCAAATGGGCGGAAGCGTAATGGTGCGATGAAAGGGAGCGGCGATGGGCAGGCGACTGACACCGAAGGAGGAGGACTTCACGCTCTATGAGACGGGGTTTGAGGGCGATCTGCTGGAGCGCAAGGCGTCCGGGCAGGCCCTGTCGAATCTGGTCGAGCAGATCGACGACCCGATGGTCATCGCCCTCGATGGCGGGTGGGGGACTGGCAAAAGCTGGTTTCTGAAACGGTGGGTTGGACAGCATCGGACGGACCATAAGGGCAAGGCACGGACGGTCTATTTTGATGCGTTCGCGCATGATTATTTGGACAGCCCGCTCGTGGCATTGACCGCAGTGCTCACCAAAGAACTGACCAAGGAGGGCACACCTGCGGCTGGAAAGATCGATAAACTCAAGAAAACGGCCTTCAAAGCGCTTCCCGGTCTCACCAAACTGGGGGCGAACCTCGCCACGGGCTTCGCGGTCAAGGCGCTGGACGATACGGGCGATGTTCTGGCCGAGGCGATTGGCGGTGCCGTGGAAGGCTCGTCAGACGCGTTCTGGCAATCGGTTGCCGACCAGCAGACAGCGATGGAGGAGTTTGCCACTGCGCTTAAGGCGTTAACCTTAACCGATGGTGAGGATAGTCCGCGCAAACTGGTCATTGTGGTGGACGAGCTGGACCGCTGCCGCCCCGACTATGCGCTGTCGTTGCTAGAGGTCATCAAACACTTCTTCACCGTCGATCACGTCCATTTCGTGCTGGGGGTGAACCTGCGCGAGTTAGAGAACATGGTGAAGGTGCGCTACGGGACGCGAGAAGGGGCGGAGCTGTATTTGCAGAAGTTTGTGACGTTGACGATGGACCTACCGGAAATGGACGTCCGGGTGTCCTTGAAAAATGGTGAGCACACCGTCCATGTCCCCGCGCTGGTTGAACATTGGACCGGACAACTCGCGATTTCACCCGACTGGGTAAACGCAATTCATGCGACCCTTACTCCACTCTATGTGAACAGGGGCCTAACCCCCCGTTCAATTGAGAGAATTGTGACGCAGGCTGCTGTTGCCAGTACGGCAGCACCGCTCCCGATGCCGAACGGGAAGGGTCCGATGGGAACTCTTGAGTTTGTTGAAAGCCAAGAGCGCGTGGACCAGGCACTGATGGTACTCATTGCTTTGAAGGTCATGAACCCATCAGCCTTCAGGGACGCCTGCGCGCTAACACTTACCGCAGACTCATTGATGAAAATATGGGGTATCAGTTACGAGCGCGACAGGTTCGATGAGGTTCTCTACGAACCAGTTCGAACAACAATATCGACATTCTTTCCGAGCGCCGCTGTTACCGAACCCATTCTTACCGCCCCTCTGCGGAATGCTTATGAACATATACCGCGCATGGCACTGCACTACTTGGCAATTGGGCAGCCTCAGACCGTAACAGACAGTCTTTAGCCTCGACGTCGTTTCTCAAACCTCAAGCATTAAACAAGAAATGCAGCACATCCCCGTCCTTCACCGTATACGCCTTGCCCTCAACCCGCATCTTCCCGGCCTCTTTCGCCCCGCTCTCGCCCCCAAGCGCGACGAAATCAGCATACGCAATCGTCTCCGCCCGAATGAACCCGCGCTCGAAATCGCCGTGGATCACACCCGCCGCCTGAGGCGCTTTCGTGCCCTCGCGGATCGTCCACGCGCGCGCCTCCTTAGGCCCGACGGTAAAATACGTCTCCAGATGCAACAACGCGTAGCCCGCCCGGATCAGGCGATCCAGACCCGGCTCTTCCAGCCCCATCTCGCCTAGGAACATCTCGGCCTCGTCGGCCTCCAGTTGGGCAATCTCTTCCTCGATCTGCGCGGAAATCACCACATGCGCGGCCCCCTGCGCCTCGGCCATCTCAGCCACTTTCCCGGACAGTGCATTGCCCTCACCAGCGCTCGCCTCGTCCACATTGCACACATAGAGGATCGGCTTGGAGGTCAGCAATTGCAGCATCTTCCACTGCTTTACATCCTCCGCATCCACCTCAACCGTCCGCGCGGGCTTGCCATCGTTCAGCACCGCCAAAGCCTCTTTCAACAGCCGCTCCTGCTGCACCGCCTCCTTGTCGCCCCCGCGCACCTTGCGCGACAGACCTTGCAGGCGTTTTTCGATGCTCTCCATATCGGCCAACATCAGCTCGGTCTCGATCACCTCGGCATCGGCGAGCGGGTCAACACGCCCTTCCACATGGGTCACATCGCCGTCTTCAAAG